>NZ_JBFUEV010000001.1:0-1066962 GCF_056403775.1 Cellulomonas sp. P2_F12
GGGGTGGCCTGGCCGAGGCCGGGGTCGGTGCCGCGGAACCATTCGGCGCGGGTCAGGGTGGAGGTGTCGGTGGCGGTGCCGGTCAGGGTGATGGTGGTGGCGCCGAGGGTGGGGTTCGGGGTGGCGGTCAGGGCGGAGATCACGGGGCGGACCTTGTCCACGACCAGGGTCCCGGTGGCGAACGGTCCCCAGTTCCCGGCCGCGTCCCGGCCGTGCACCGAGATCGTGTGCGACCCGTTCGCCAACGCCGCCACCGTCGCCAGCGGGATGTCCGCGTAGACGCCCTCGCTCGCGCTGGAGTACCCGCCGTCGGCGGCGTTCACGACGAAGCCCGTGCCGGTGGCGCCGACCGCGTCGATGAAGCCTTCCGCGCGGGCGACGGGCGTGTTGACCCCGCCCGAGGCCGGGTCGGTCACCGTGGTGGTCACGCGGACCGCGGCGATGCCCGAGTTGAACGGCAGGGTGCCGTTGTTCGGCGTCACGGCGACGGTCACGGGCGACGTGGTGGTGGGTCCGGTCTTGTCCACCGTGAGGTTCGCGGTGGCGAGGTCGCCCCAGTTGCCGGCGGCGTCGCGCGCGTGGATCGACACCACGTGGCTGCCCTCGGTGAGGGCGTTGACGGTCGCCGCGGCGATCGTGCCGTCGATGCTGGACACGGACGACGCGGTGCCGACGGTCAGGGGTGCGCCCGT
The DNA here is from genome assembly GCF_056403775.1 of Cellulomonas sp. P2_F12. NCBI lineage: Bacteria > Bacillati > Actinomycetota > Actinomycetes > Micrococcales > Cellulomonadaceae > Cellulomonas > Cellulomonas sp. P2_F12. The sequence continues at coordinate 693 of NZ_JBFUEV010000001.1, forward strand.
GCCGTTGGCGCCGACGGCGTCGACGAAGAGCTCGGCAGCCGCGATGTCGCCCCCGCCGCTCGCGGTGTCGTCGGCCGTCGCGCTGACGATGACGGCCGCGGTGCCGTTGGTCGCGTCAGGGGTCAGGGTCTGGGCGCTCGTGGTGGGTCCGGCGGAGTCGCCGGCGCTGATCAGCACGGAGCTGAACGGACCCCAGTTCCCCAGGGCGTCCTGGCCGCGCGCGTACAGGACGTGCTGGCCGACGAGGGCGGGTGCCCCGGCGCTGACGACGTCCTCGGTCGCGGAGTCGAACGTGCCGTCGACGGGGCTCATCGCGGTGCCCGTGCCGCTCGCCACGGTGTCGACGTAGTACTCGGCCGCCTGGATGGCGGCTCCTCCCGTGCCGGCGTCGCTGATCGTCGCGGTGACGTCGGCGGCGCTCTGGACGGCACTGGTCGCGGGACCTGCGTCGTCGCCGCCACCGGTGCCGGTGACGTCGAGGAGGGTGAGCATGCCGCCGATGCCGGCCGTGTTGCTGTTGTGCAGCAGCAGGCTGCCGTCGTGCACGACGAGCATGCGGTCGGTGGTCGACGCGCTGGGCGTCACCAGCGCGTCGGCGGTCTGCCCGGGACCGAAGGTCTCCGCGACGTACTGCCGCGCCAGGTTCAGCGGGCTGCCGTCGAGCGCGACCACGCTCTGGTGGGCGCCGAGCACGGACATCGAGTGGTACTGGCTCCCGGCGTTGACGTAGCGCAGCAGGGTGGTCCGGCCGACCGCCGTCGTGATCGGGGCGGTGTCCGGGTACGCCTTGCCGTTGACCAGGAAGTAGCGGGGGTTGTACTTGCGCATGTCGAAGCCCGCGGGGCTGGGGGCGTTGTTCAGCGCGGGGTCGATCTCGCTGAGCACCAGCACGGCCTCGTCGTCGAACGCGGTCGACGCGGAGTCGTAGGCCCGGCCCGCGGTCGGGGGGCGCACGACGAGGGCGCCGTAGAGGCCCATGGCGACCTGGTGCTGAGCGTTGGCCAGGAGACCCGCCTCGTAGAGGTAGGTGCCGGGCCGGCTCGCGGTGAAGGAGTAGACGGAGGTGCCCGCAGGCGCCGCGCCGACGCGGTCGGGGACCATCGCCTGCCCCTGGACCAGGAGGGCGGTGGCCTCCGTGAGCTGGTTGTGCAGCGTGATCTGCACCGTGTCGCCCACGTTCACCACGAGCGTGGGTCCGCCGGGCGCCGTCGCGGCCGCGCCGGTCGTGTTGTAGCCCCACACCGTGACGGCCTGGCCGCCCGCGGGCAGGGTCGTGCTCCCGGCGACCGCGTACAGGTCGATCGGGACGGCCGCCGCCGCGGCGGGACCGGCCACCGACACCAGGGCCAGCACGAGCGCCAGCGCACCGCCGGCTGCCACGGCGGAGGTGACCCTCCGCAGGCTCGTTGCGCGCATCATCGTTCTCCCCACCCCTTCGCTCATCCGCAGCTGTTGGGCGGCGGCGGGTTGATCCGCATGTAGGTGATGGGGCCGGTCATGGTGGCGCCCCACGAGGTGATCTGGAACAGGGCGTGGTTGTGGCTGATGATGTAGTACTCGCCGCACTGGTTCAGGGTCGGCGTGCCCGGCGGCAACGTCTGCGTGCTGCCCAGGTACGGGCTGCCGCTGTAGAACACCCCGATGACCTCGTTGGCCAGGCTCGGCACGGTGACCGGCACCGGGTTGCTCACCGGGTCGTAGCCCTCGGCGTCGTACCACTTGAACAGCACGTCCCAGGTCTGCCCGGGTCCCACGTTGATCGCGAACTTCTCGAACGACAGGTCCTGCCCGGCGGGCCCCTCGAGCGGGCGGCCGTCGCGGCCGATGACCAGGCCGTTGTTGCCGTGCGGGTGGAACGGGAAGTCCTCGGTGCCGACGTTGAGGTAGCGCGCCAGGCCGGGGTACGGGTGCGTCGAGACGTCGTAGGGGTTCACGGACGCGAGCGAGCCGTACGGCTGCGTCGGCAGCCAGGAGGCGCCGTTGTCGGCGATGCTGTCGGGGAACCCGCGCCCGTTGATGAGCCAGTAGCGCGGGTGGTACGAGTTCATGTTGAACGTGGTCCCGGCCTCGACCGCGGCGTGCTGGTACGGGTCGATCTCGGAGAGCAGGACCATGAACTCCTCGGTCGGCGTGAACTGGCTGTCGGCCCGGTCGTAGGCGAACCCGGAGCCGAGCGCGGGCCGCACGATCAGCGCGCCGAACAGCCCCATCCGCACCTGCTTCTCGGGGTTCGTGCCGGACTCGTAGAGGTACGTGCCGGGCTTCGATGCGGTGAACGTGTAGGACACCGTGCCGTCCACGGCCGCGGCCGTCGGAGCCAGGGAGGTCACCCGCCCGCCGCTCGTCACGGGCTCGGACGGAGCACCGTCGGCCCGCACGCCCTCCTGGCCCGGGAAGACGATCGAGGCCGCCTCGGGGAGCGTGTTGTGCAGGATCACCGTCACCTGGTCGCCCTCGTGCACGCAGAGCACGGGGCCGGGGTGCTGGAACGAGTCGAACCCGCTCGAGTACCCCCACATGAACGCGGTGTTGCCGTCCGGGAGGCTGATGTACCCGGTCCGCGTGGTGAGGTCGAAGATCGGGCTCCCGGGCACGGAGCCCGCGCCCGTGGTGCACACGATGCCGATCTTCGGCGGTGCGTCGGCGGTGGCCGGCGAGGCGCCCACGAGCGCCGCCACCGTCGCCCACGCCAGCGCCAGCACGGCGACGATCGCGGGACCGCGCAGGGCGCGGCGGGACGCCCTGCCCTGCAGGAGTGCGCGGTTGCTGGTCACGGGGCTCAGACTCCCCAGTCGTTCGGATAGGCCTGCGGGTGGACGCCGCTCGCATAGACGCGGACCTCGGTGGCCTGGCCGCCGAAGCCGCCCGGAGCGCGGTTGTCGGACCGGGCGTACGCGCGGTTGTAGAGCATGTACGTGTCGTAGGCCCCGGCCCCCTGCTTCGCAGGGGCGGTGAAGAGCACGTCGTAGCTCTCGCCGGGGCCGATGTTGAGCGTGTCGGTCTCGTAGGAGGTGTTCGTGCCGTCCCGTCCTCGCATCGGCGTGGCGTCGCGGCCGACCACCGTCATCCGCAGCCCGGAGAGGGTCATCGCCTGCTCCCGGAACCCCAGGTTGGAGAACCGGAGCGCCACACGCTCGCCCGCGTTGCAGTTCACCAGCGACGAGTGCGGCTGGTACTGCAGCTGGGGGAAGCCCGCCGGGGCGATGAGGTCGCCGTTCGCGTCCCGCACGGGGTGGAACGGGTCGATCGACCCGTTCGGCGCGATCGTGTCGGGGTAGACCCGCCCGTTGAGCAGCGCGAAGTCGGCCCGGTAGTCGCTCCACTCGGGGAGCTGGATGTGCGCGTCGGCCCAGTGGGCCTCGGCCCAGACCTCCGACAGGAACATGGCGAACTCGCGGTCGAACCCCGTGGAGCCGTCGCCGTCGTTGTAGAGGTACTTGCCGCTCGGGTAGTACGACGTGTTGCCGTCCTGCAGCGGCCGGACGAAGACGAGCCCGGTCATGCCCATGTGCACGTGCTCCACGTCCTCGACGTGGCAGTGGTACATGTACGTGCCGGGGTCGCGCGGCCGGTACGCGTACGTGAACTCGCGCCCCATCGGCACCGAGACCGAGCCGGTGGGCTCGCCGTCGAAGAACGGGATGACGTTGCGGAACCCGTGCCAGTGCAGGGTGTGCGCGTCGAACAGGTCGGGCCGCTGGGCCAGACCCAGGTTGGTCAGCTGCACCAGGAAGTCGACGGGGTGCGCCGGGTCGTACTGCTTGGCCCAGAACAGCGGAGCGGAGTGCTGCGCCTTGTTCTTCTGGTTCGCCTTCTGGGTGGGCGTCAGGCCCGTGACGTTGCGGAACCCGAAGATGTAGGTGGTGAACGGCGACGGCGCGTAGACGTCGGGGTGGAACGGCGGGATGGCCGGCGTGGGCGGCAGGTAGATCCAGCCGTCCGTGCCGCCCAGGGCCAGGTCCGCGACCCCGCCGGCCGCGACCGCGGCCTCGGGCAGCAGCACCTTGCCGGTCCACGCGATGCCGCCGGCGACGGCCGCGACCCCGCCGGCGACCTGCAGGAACTGGCGTCGGCTCAAGCCTTCGCTCGCACTCATCCCGGTCTCTCCCCTCGGGTGGTGGCGGAACAGGTCAGGGGACATCGAAGGCGTCCAGGTCCTGGGTGTCGGCGGTCAGTCGCAGGACCGTGCCGTCGAAGTACGTCGACCACACGCCGCCGTCGTCGCGGACCACGTCCTCGTCCTGGGCCGCGAGGGCGCCGGGCGCGGTCGTGTCGCTGCTGTAGGACAGGTACACGTGCGTCGGGTCGATCCAGACGAGCCCGTCGACGTTGGCCTGCGACCACCCGACGGCCGACGCGTCGACCATCCGCGTGTAGGAGCTGCCGCCGTTCCAGCGGTAGATGTCGGCGTCGTCGCCGGTCCCGCCCGCGCCCGGGGGCACGACCGTGTTGTCGGTGGAGAAGTACAGCCGGTTGTCGACGACGCTGATCGCGTCGAGGTCCGTGCTGCCCAGCCCGCTGGCGCTCCCGTCGTAGAACATCGACCACGTCCCGGCGTCGTAGTACACGACGTCCTCGTCCTGGACGGCCAGGTCCGGTCCCGGCACCGGGATGGTGACGGAGCCGTTGAAGGAGAGGTAGAAGTGCGTGTCGTCGATCCGGTCGAGGCCGTCGACGTTGGCCGCGGCGGGCAGCGGGTTGGTGATCGCCGAGACGTCGACCGCGCGCGTGAACTCGGTCCCGGTCCAGCGGTAGACGTCGGCGTCGTCGGCGGTGCCGGCCAGGTCGGTCGGGTTGGTGCTGCCGAACGTCGAGAACGAGATCGGGGCAGGGGCGGGTCCGCCGCCGGCCTCGTCGGCGCCGCTGTCGAAGCCGCCGAGCGCCGGGCGAGTCTGTCCGTCGATGTCCAGCAGCGGCGCGCCGAGCGTGGCAGCAGGCTGCTGGTACGACGGCACCGCCTTGCTGGCAGCCCCGAGGTTGCACGCCGGCGATCCCGGGCACGCGCTCAGGTGGTAGTTGCCGAGCAGGTTCGGCGGCGCCTCGAGGGTCACCAGGGTGGCGTCGACGAACGCGGGGTTCTGCCGCCACGTGGCGAAGGCGACCGACACGTCGTACGGCTGGACCACACCCGGGTCGATGCCGACCAGGTTGGTCGGGCTCGTCGTGTACGGATGCGTGCCGGCGTTCTGCTGCAGCAGGGTGGTGGTCGGCGCCAGCAGGCCCGTGCCGTCGGCCACCCCGAGGTCCCAGTAGTCGGTGTCGGCGGGTCCGACCAGGCCGATCCCCGTGACCGTGGTGCCGGCCCGGGTGCCCGCCCGGTTGTCCGAGAAGATGTTGTTGAACAGCAGCGGGTTGCTGAACACCGGCGAGCCGGCGGGCAGGGTGACCTGGAGCTCGTCGCTGTTGGCGGACGTCGACAGGCCCGCCGGCATCGGCTGACCGTCGGACGTCACGGCCGTGGCCGTCGTCAGGTTCTTCATGATCGTGTTGTTGTAGACCCGGACGTTCGGGGCGTCGTCGATGGCGATGCCGCCGCCCTCGTGGGTGGACACGTTGTTGACGATCAGGTTGTCGAACACGTTCATCGGGTAGTTCCCGGCCATGAGGAACCGCACGCCGCCGCCGTCGTCGTTGGCCAGGTTGGCCTGGATCTGGTTGGCGTAGATGTCGACCGGGCCGGAGCCGGGGGAGAGCGCGCCGGGCGTCGTCGGCAGCTCGCCGGCGATCATGATCGCGCCGCCCTCGTCGTTCGAGTTGTTGAGGTAGATGCGGTTCTGGTGGATCTTCCCGTTCGGGCTCAGGCCGTAGACGCTCAGGCCGCCGCCGTACTCGAGCGAGAAGTTGCCGCAGATGTCGTTGCGCGTGACCTCGTAGCGGTCGGACCCGGCGAAGATCCCGATGCCGCCCGCCAGGTTGGTGCCGGCGTTCGAGATGACGCGGTTGTTGGCGATCCGGGCGTCCTCGTTGTGCTGGTTGGTGTCGGGCGCGGCCACGTCGGGCGTGCCGAGGCGGATGGTGCCGTAGCTGCCGCCGTTGTTCTGCACCACGTTGTTGGTGATCTGCAGGTAGCGCGCGTAGGCGTTGGCCATGATCGCGCCGCCCTGCGTGACGATGCCCGGGGGCAGGCCCGTGGGTCCGCCGGTCAGGTCGTTGATGTTGCCGGGGAAGCCCTGCTGGTTGCCGCCGCGGATGTCGAAGCCGTCGATGGCGGCCTTGAAGCCCGCGGTGAACTGGCGCGCGACACCGGCCGCGGTCGTGGCGTTCTGCGAGGCCAGCACGTAGATCGTCTCGCCGTCGTTCACGGCCTGGTTGCCGTCCCAGGTGAGGGCGCCGAGCCGCGTGTACCAGTCGGTGGCCAGCACGCTGTCGCCGCCGAAGGCGCTGCCGTCGATGATCGAGCCCGGGACGAAGGTGCTGCCCTGGAAGCCGCCGGGGCCGACGCCCTGGAGCTTGACCGGCGACGCGACGATGAGGTTCTCGTAGTACGCGCCGAGGGGGTTGTTGCGCGGGTTGGCCAGGTCCGGCTGACCCGGGTACACGACCACGAGGTCGTTTCCGGGGCTCGCGTAGCCGGCGTCGATCGCCGCCTGCACCTTGGCGAACGGCTTGCCAGGCCCGACCTCGTAGACGTTGGGCAGGTACCCGCCGGGCAGGACGGACACGTTGCCGCCCGCGAAGTTGTCGACGCGGACGTCGTTCGGGGCGTTGAAGCTGGCCGCCGCGGTGGCCGTGAAGCGGACCCCGATGCGACCGCCGCCGGTGACCAGCGCCGTCGGCCACGGGGTGGGCCCGGTGGTGACGTTGGCGGTGCCCACGAGGGTGCCGTTCTTGTAGACGTTCACGGTGCCGTCGGACAGCGCGCGGGCACCCAGCTGGTCGCCGGCCGCGAACGTGATGCCGGGCAGGGTCGCCTGGACCACCGGGCTCGCGGCCTGCGCCGCCGAGGCCGCCGTCGAGACGACGACGCTGCCGGTGGTCGCGTTGGCGGTGACGCCGATGTAGCTGGTGACCGCGCCGCCGCCGCCCGTCCCGACCTTGAGCAGCACGCCGCCCTGGCGGTTGCCGCCGGCTACGACGGCCTTGGTGAACGTGAGGCGCGCGTCCTGGTTCTGGCCGAACGCGGCACCCGAGCTCCGGTAGATGGTGGCGCCGACGCCGCGGACCTGCGCCTGGTTGGCGTCGCTCGCGGGCGTGGTCGGCGTGATCCGGTACAGGCTCGTCGTCTGGCTGCCCGGGCCGCCCCAGGCGCTGCCGAGCGCCTGCGTGGTGCTCGTCGTGCTCCGGTTGAACGTGTCGAGCACGCTGCCGGCCGGGAAGGCGCCGTAGCTGCTGCGCAGCACGTGGAACGTCAGCCCGTTCACGGTGCTCTGCCCGTTGCCGGCCGTGACGGCCAGCTGGTGGGGTCCGGGCGGAGTGCTGGCGGGGACGGTGACCGCGATCTGCTGGGCGCCCCAGCTGCTGACGGGCAGGGCTGTGCCGTCGAGGGTGACCTTCCCGCTGCCCTGGGTGGCGCCGAACCCGGTCCCGGTGAGGGTGATCGCACCGGTGTCGCGCACGTACGGCCGCGAGACCGCGAACAGCTGCGGGGTCGCGGTGTCGAGGGTGCACGCGACGGCCTGCGGCAGGCCGGTCGACGGGGACTCGATGGTGAGCCCCACCTGCGTCGGCGCGAGGTCGGTCGGGATGATCAGGCCGGGGAACGCCTCGAACTCGGTGGCGATCGTGCGGTACCGCGGGTTCCAGTTCGGGTTGAGGTGGCCGGGCACGCCCGGGTCGTTGGCCACGAACCGGTACATGTTCGCGCACACGCCGGACGGCGTCGGGCAGCTGATGTGGTTGGTCGACGGCATGAGCACGTCGTAGACGCCGTTGAAGTCGGACTCGGTGGTGTAGACGAGCCGGTCGTTGAAGTCGTAGATGCCGACGGGCGCGAACGGGACGCCGGCCTTCTCGCCGTACATCGTCGAGCGCTTGTCGTTCGAGAAGTTGATGTCGTCCACCACGAGCCCGCGCATCCGGGCGGGGATCGGGACGTCGGTGAACACATTGAACATCGGCACGATCGACTTGCCGTTGTTGACGCGCACCAGCTTGGTGTCGCAGCGCGGGCGCGGGGTGCCCTCGAACGGCGACCCGCCGATGTCGACGAAGGTCGCGTTGTCCACCGGGGTCGAGGCCGGCACGGTCACGCCGACCGGGACGTCGTTGGTCACGCCGCCGTCGCCGACGACCGGCCCGTAGCCGTCCGTCCCGTCGCCGCCCAGGTCGACCGTGTGCAGGGCGCCGGCGCACGCCGGCGGGGGCACCTGCGGCACGATCTGGTCGCCGTTGCCGATGTTGATGTCCTCTTCGCCGGTCACCTTGTACATCGGGTTGCCGGACGCGTCGTCGGGCACGGCGATCCGCACCAGGTAGTCGCCCGCGCCGAGCGCCTGGAACGTTCCGCCGACGCACTGCGGGTCGGCCGGGTCGGAGGCGTCGAGGGTGCCGCCCACGCAGGCGTCGCCGAAGCCGTAGTTGCCGTCGACGGCCGCACCGAAGTTGGCGTCGGGAGTGCCCTGGTCGGTCGCGTACGGCCCGAACTGGATCTCCTGCATGAAGCTCGAGATGCACGGGCCGTCCGACTCCTGGTTCGGTGCCAGCACGTTCTCGTCCACCCCGTGGACCAGGGGGTTGCCGTCGACGTCGCGGGCCGTGCAGCCGGTGGGCCGGCTCCAGTGCTCGGTGACGTACGTGTTGAGCAGTGCGCCGGTGGCGTAGGACCCGTCGGCCGCGAGCTCGTACCGCGCGTCCGCGTCGCACGGCGCGCTCGTCGTGCCGCAGGGCACGGGCGCGTAGAGCTCGACGGGGACGTCCGCGATGCCCGGCTGCCAGTCCTCGGAGACGGCGTACTGCGGGTCGAGCTCGTTGCGGGTGGTGTCGTAGCTGACGGTGCCGACGATGCCGCCGTTGCGCGGGTCGGTGTGGTTGGCGCCCGTCGGGTCGTAGGCGTGCACGCCCCAGTCCATGCGTCCGCTCAGGCCGATGACGTTGAGCACGCTGACATCGACGCCCGCGCCCTTGACCGTGGTCGGGGTCGGTTGGTTGTCCGTCTGGTAGGTGACGCCCGTCGTGTAGATGGAGTCGCTGTACGCCTCCATGACCGTCCACTCACCGAGCGGGTACGCGGCCTCGAAGTGGTAGTGGCCGGTCGCGTCGGTGGTCGCCGACGTCTGGCCGCGGTCCATCAGCGAGTTCTCCTGACGCCGCAGCGTGAGCGTGAAGTTGGAGACACCCGGCTCGCCGGGGTCCTTCGCGCCGTTGCGGTTGGTGTCGTTGAAGACGTAGCCGTCGTAGCTGGTCCACCAGCCGTTGAGGGGAAGGGTGCCCAGCTGCTCGGTCTGCCCGTTGCTGATGGTCACGTTCAGCATGTTGAGGTTGTAGTCCTGGGGCTCGTCCCACCAGCTCAGCATGTAGTTGCCGTCGGGCACGCCGGAGATGTCGAACTGCCCGTTCGCGTCACCCTGGCCCACCCAGACGGCCTGGTCACCGTTCTGCAGGTCGGCCAGCGAGAGCCACGGCCGCACGATCGGCTTGTCCACCTTGGTGCCGGTGTTGCCGCCCCAGAAGTCGAACGCGCCGCCCGTGGGGGGCGTGTAGGTCTTGATGCCGACGACGTTGCCGACGATGTGGCCCGTCGCCGACGGCGAGAGGGGCTGACCGTTGTGAGTCGGCGGCGCGAACCCGAAGAGGGGCTGGGGGACCTGCTCGGCGCCCTGCACCGTCTCGGTGTCGTACCCCGTCATGCCCTCCATCACCCAGGCGTCCCAGTCGTGGTTGCCCTCGAGCGTGGTGGTCTGGATCCAGGACTGCCCGTCCGGCGGGACGGCCGACAGGGCGTACCGGTTGGTGCCGAGGTGCGGGATGGTCAGCAACCCGTCGGCGTCACTCACGCACTGGCCGCCCACGGTGTCCACCACCGGCAGCATGTCGGCGTCGAGGTCGGCGAGCGGGATCTGGTGGGTGTCCGGGTCCTCGCCGACGTACGTGGTGCACAGCGGGTTGCCGTAGACGTCGGTGCTGACCTCTCCCAGGTAGTCGGTGATCTGCCCGACGAAGCCGGGCAGGCCCGCGTCGCCGGGGTCGAGCGTCCCGTTGGTCGGGGCGACGTCCGCGAACACCTGGCCGCGCAGGGTCGCATCGGGCAGCGGGTTCGGCTGCACCTCCACCACGACCGGGGCGCTGGAGGTGAGCGGCATGGTCACGTGGACGCCGTCGATCTTGTAGCCGTCCGCCAGCACGGACACGAGGTACCGGCCGTCGGGGAGCGTGATCGAGCTGGTGCCCGTGACGTCGTCCTGGTTGCCCTGGGTGTAGATCGTGCTGGCGTGCGGGACCTCCTGGATTGACGGCCACGCGCAGCTCCCGGGGTACCCCGGGTCGGTCGCCGCGCAGCCGGTGCCCGGCGCGGGGGAGCGCTGCGCGGTGGTGCCGGTGTTGTCGACGCTCACGAGGTACTGGAAGTCGGGCACGGGGGCGCCCTTGACCACGCCGGCCCCGCCGAACGCTCGGGGCTCCGTGCGGGCGCTGATCACCTGCAGCTGCAGGTCGTTGGGTGCCGCGTGGGCGGCGACACCGGGCAGCGCGACGAGCATCGCCACCGACAGCGCGAGCGCGGCCACGCCCGAGGCGGCCTTCCGCCACGCAGGGATCCTCGTCGCGACTGCCCTCTGTTCACGCATGCGCTGCACCCTCCCGGCGAGCCCGGACGCTGTGTGGTCCCAAGGTCCGCCGCTCAGCGGGCGCACAGCCGGAACATGGCGAAGCGGTCATCACTTCGTCATCTGCGCGTCATGACGTGCCTGGTCACAGAGGTGTCGGGGTGAAGTCCGCCCGGTTTGCGTGCATTCGACCCGTTCGGCGCGGCATGCTTCCAGGGAATCTCGTTGCAGGAAGCCGGTGAACCGCCGCAGTGCCGCGGCGGGCGGTCGATGTCTGCGGGGCGGGTCGATGAGCACGGTGATGGTGGTCGACGACGAGGAGCGGATCCGCGCGCTCGTGGGCAGGTCGCTCTCTGCGGCCGGGCACCGCGTGGTGACGGCCAGCGACGGGCAGTCCGCGCTGGACCGGTTGGCGTCGGGCGGCATCGACCTGGTCCTGCTCGACCTGCTGATGCCGCACGGCAACGGGCTGTCGGTGCTCTCCTCGCTCGGGCAGCGCCGTGACGAGACCCCCGTGATCGTGCTCTCCGCCGTCACCGACGTCGCGGCACGGGTGCAGGCGCTGGAGAGGGGGGCCGTCGACGTCGTCGCCAAGCCGTTCTCGCTCGTCGAGCTGCTCGCGCGTACGCGCCGCCACCTCGGCACCAAGTCGACCGTCCCTGAGCAGGTCCGGTACCTGACCGCGGGCGGCATCCGGCTCGACCTCGACCGTCGGCGCGTGCACCTGGCCGACCGCGAGGTGACCCTGACCGAGCGGGAGTTCGCTCTCCTGGCCCACCTGATGCGCCGTCGCGGCGAGGTCTGCCGCCGCGAGGAGCTGCTGCGGGCCGTCTGGGGGCTCGACTTCGACCCGGGCAGCAACGTCGTGGAGGTCTGCGTCCGCCGGCTGCGCAAGAAGCTCGAGCCGGACCCCCCGATCGAGACGGTGCGCCGTGTCGGGTACTGCTTCGACGGCGACTGACGGCGGGCCGCCGGTGCAGGACCGCGCCCGCTGGGACCTCTACCTGGTCTGGTTGGCGTCCGCCGCGCTGTGCACCGCGGCGATGTGGGCGTCGCCGGGGAACGAGACCATCCCGTACCACCTGGCGTGGGCCGCGTTCGCGCTTCTCTACGCGCTAGGCAACTGGCGGCTGCGGTGGGCGATCGGCGGTCTGGTCCTGTGCGCGGTCGCCACCGGCTCGATCCTCGTGCTGCGGGTCGTGGACGGGCACATCCCGTGGCAGGAGGCCACCGAGATCCCCCTGATGACGCTGCTCGTGGTGCTCGGCGTCTGGCACGTCCGCCGGCGCCAGCTCGCGTTGCGCACGGTCACGGCGATGGCGCTGCGGGAGCACGAGATGGCAGTCGACAGGGAGCGGTTGACCCGGCTGACGTCGCACGAGATGCGGACCCCGTTGACCATCGCGCGCGGCTACGTCGAGCTGCTGCTCGGGCGCGTGGTCGATCCGGGGCAGCGGCACGACCTGGCCGTCATCGACGACGAGCTGAACCGGCTGACGCGCGCGACGGAGCGGCTGGTGCGCGCCATCCGGTTCCAGGGCGGTGCCGACCTCGCCCGCGTCGACATCGACGCCCTCCTGCGCGAGACCGCGGGCCGGTGGGCTCAGGTGGCCGACCGGCGCTGGGTGGTCGACGCGCGCGCGGGCGAGCTGGTCGGCTCGGCGGAGCGCATCCGCACGAGCCTCGACACCCTGATCGAGAACGCCCTGCGCTACACCGCCGACGGCGACACGGTCCGGCTCGCCGGGTTGCGGGGCTCGCACTGGGTCGAGGTCGCGGTGGGCGACTCCGGACCGGGCCTCAGCCTGGAGCAGATGGCGGGGATCAACGAGGGCTCCGACCGGACGCCGCGCGACGAGCTCTCGCAGAGCGGGCTCGGGCTGGGCCTGGTCCGCGGAGTGGTGGCCGCGCGCGGCGGCCGGCTCCGCGCCGGGGTCGCGCCCGAGGGCGGGGCGCTGCTCGTCATGCAGTTCCCCGCGGAGCCGACGAGGGCCGCGCCGACGCGGACCGACGACGTCGCGGTGCGGCACGGCGTGAACGAGGTCGTCGCCCCGGACGTCACGGTCTAGTCGGGAGCGGCCCCGTCGGGAGCGCCGCCGCGCACGAACGCGTCGCGCGGGTGCTGGACGTTCGCCAGCGAGACGATGTCGCGCCCGAAGACGCCCATCGCCAGCCACCCGGCCAGCACCCGGACCTTGCGCTCCCAGGTGGGCACGGCCAGCACGTGGTAGCCGCGGTGCATCAGCCAGGCGGGCAGGCCCCTCACCACGATCCCGCGGTACTGGAAGATCCCCGCGCCGACGCCGAGCGTCGCGACGACCCCGAGGCTCTCGTGCACGTAGTCCGTGGTCTCCTGCCCGCGCAGGACGGCGGCGACGTTCATGGCCAGGTGCCGGCCCTGGCGCACGGCGTGCTGGGCGTTCGGCACGGTGCGTCGGCCGGGCGCGCGTGCGGCGAGGTCCGGGACGGCGGCGTCGTCGCCCGCGGCCCAGGCGTCGGCCACCGGCGCGTCCCGGGGGCCGACCCGCAGGTCGGCCCCGACCACGAGGTACCCGCGCTCGTCGACCGGGAGGTCGGTGTGCCGGGCGACCACCGGGTTGGCGGCGTTGCCGGCCGCCCACACGATCAGCTCGGAGTCGAGCTCCTCGCCGTTCGAGAGCACCACGTGCCCGTCCACCGCGGAGACCAGCTGGGTGTTCAGGTGCACGTGCGCGCCGCGGGACTCGAGGTGCCGCACCACCCAGCGTCCCGGACCGTCGGTCACCTCGGGCAGGATCCGGCCCGACGCCTCGACCAGGTGGAAGCTCAGGTCCGCCCGCGTCAGCTCCGGGTAGGAGCGCAGGAGCCCGGTGGCCAGCGACAGCAGCTCGCCGAACCCCTCGACGCCCGAGAAGCCGCCGCCCACGAACGTCACCGTCAGGAGCCGCCGGCGCTCCGGCCCCGGAGGCAGCGTCGACGCCCGGTCGAAGGCCGTGAGCAGGGTGTCGCGGATGGCGACGGCCTCCTCGACGTGCTTCATGCCGATCGCGTGCTCGGCGACCCCGGGGATGGGGAACGTCCGCGTGACGGCGCCCGCGGTCACGACGACGAGGTCGTACGCGAGCTCGAGGTCGTCGCCGTCGGTGGGGCGCACCACGACCGTCCTGCGCGCGTGCTCGACCCTGGTGACCTGGCCGGCGACGATCCGGGTCCGCCTGAGGTGCCGGCGCAGCGAGACGGCGGCGTGGCGCGCCTCGATCGAGCCGGCCATCACCTCGGGCAGGAACGGCTGGTAGGTCATGTACGGGCGCGGGTCGATCACTGTGATCTGCGCCTCGCCGGGGCGCAGCCTCTTCTCCAGGTTCCACGCCGCGTAGAACCCCGAGTAGCCGCCGCCGACGACCACGATCCTCTTCTTCACGCGCACACCCTCTCGACCGTGCCGGACGCGGGAACGTGACACCTGTGGCCGTGGGCCGCCGCGGCGTGCCCGGGCAGCCCACGGCATCCACCGCGAGGAGGGCACGCTGCGGCGCGCGCGGCGGTGCTGTCGGCGGTCTCGCGGGCCACCGTCACAACATAGAGGCTGCGGTCACCGAGGGAGCCGGGCTACGTCACCAGCTCGCGCGGGAACACGAGCACGTCGACCAGGGCGCCGTTGCGCCACACGGTGATCTCGATCCGGCGGTCGATCGCGTCCTCGACCATGAGCTTCTGCACGGCCGTCGCGGTGACGACGCGGCTGCCGTCGAGCTCGACCACGATGTCGCCGCGGTGCAGGTCGGCCTGGGCGGCGGGGCTGCCGGGGGAGACGCCGGCGATCTGCAGCCCGGTCGGGGAGCCGATCCGCTCGACCAGCTGCGGGGGCAGCGGGACCTGCGCGCCGACGATGCCCAGCCACGCCCGGCGTACCCGGCCCGTCGTCATCAGCGCGGTGATGATCTCCCGGGTGGTGGTGTTGATCGGCACCGCCAGCCCGACCCCGATGCCCGCCAGGGCGGTGTTCACGCCCACCATCCGGCCCGCGCTGTCCGCCAGCACCCCGCCGCTGTTGCCGGGATTGAGGGCGGCGTCGGTCTGCACCACCTCGTCCACCACCCGGCCCGAGGCCGTGGGCAGCGAGCGGCCGAGCGCCGAGACGATGCCGGCCGTGACGCTGCCGGCGAGACCCAGCGGGTTGCCGAGCGCGACCACCAGCTGGCCGACCCGCAGCTGCGCGGCGTCGCCGAGCGTGACCGGCGCGGGCACGTCGCCCCGGGTGAGCAGGACGGCGAGGTCGGAGAGCGGGTCGCGTCCGACGACGTCGGCCTGCAGGGTGGTGCCGTTGCTGAACGCCGCCGTGGCCAGCGTGGCGCCGGCCACCACGTGCGCGCTGGTCAGCAGGTACCCGTCGGACGTGATGACGCTCGCGCTGCCGGCGCCGGTCCCGCGTCCGCTCCGGACCGTCAGGCTGGCGACGCTGGGCAGCACCGCCTCGGCGACGGCGACGACCGTGCGCGAGTACGCGTCCAGGGGCTCTTCCTCCACGGCCGGTACAGCCACGTGGGGAGGCCCGATATGCCCCCGGTTCGCCGCGGGCGCAATCCGGTCAGGCGCGCTCGCCGAGCGTGTGCCGGACGTCCTGCCCGAAGGTGATCCGCCCGGAGCCGTCGCGCAGCGCGCCGACCGCCTCCAGCACGTCGGAGCGCAGCGCGTCGTGCCGGTCCGGCGGGACGGCCTCCCACATCGCGCGCTGCCCGTGGGACCAGGAGAACTCGAGGAAGTGCTCGGGGTCGCGGAACGCGGCCTCGACGGTGCGGTGCGCCGTCCGGACGCCCCCGAGTCCCGCGTCGTCGAACAGGTTCGTCATGCCGTCGTCGGACGCGAACGGTCCGCGGGTGCCGCTCGTGCGCGCGTCGAGCATGGCCGGCGGCAGGTACGGGTCGAACAGCGCGTCGACGGCCCGCCACCGCTCGTCCTGCGCGCCGAACGTGGTCACGCCGAGGCGGCCGCCGGGCACCAGCAGCTCGCTCCAGGTGCGCAGCACACCCGCCGGGTCCGGGAGGAAGAAGAGCACGAGGCACGAGGCGAGGACGTCGAAGGAGGACGCCGGGAGCGCGGGCGCGCGGGCGTCCCCGACGCGGACCTCGACCTGCGGCAGGTCGGCCAGGTCGAGCGCGGTCAGCTCCACCATCCGCGGGGCCAGGTCGATGCCGAGCGCGTACCCGGTCGGTCCGGCCGCCCGGGCCAGCGGCGCCAGGGCCGCCCCGCGTCCGCAGCCCACGTCGAGCACCCGCTCGCCCGGATCGACGGCGAGCTCGTCGACCAGCCCGGCCGCGATCGGGCCGAACCACGGGACCCCGACGTCGTCGTAGGTGTCCGCGGCGCGGTCGAACACTCCGGCGATGCCGTCCGTCTCTCCCATGCCGACACCCTGGCAGTGCGACGTCGCGCGGGCCAGACGAGTGCGTCCGCCGACCGTTCGAGCCGGTCGGCGGACGCACGCGGACGCGCTAGATCCGGCGCCGGCGGCCCGGTGTCACCGCAGCCGCGACGACGGCCGTCTTGGCGACCGGCGCGGGTCCGGGAGTGATCGCCTTGGCGACGACGGCGGTCTTGGCGACGGGGTGGCCGACCACCCCGACGCGTCCGATGCGAGCGGGACGGAGCGGCATGTCAGGACTCCTCTAGGGCGAGTGCCTCGTCGGCCTCGATCGAGGCGATGATGGCCTGGATGGGGATGCGGCCGTCGGCGATGAGCTGACCGCCCGAGCGGCGGGCGGCGGACGCGAACCCGGCGGCCCACAGGTTCTCCCAGATGAGCACCCCCGCGACGCTGCCGGGGTCCATCGCGGCGGCCAGGTTCTCGACGTCCTCGGCCGCGAGCAGCTCGGCCAGCTCGGCCTCGATCGCCTCCAGCGGCCCGAGGTTCGGGATGTCGGAGAGCTCGATCGCGTCGACCGTGCCGTCCTCGTCCTTGGTGAGGACGAGCACGTCGATCACGCGGATGGTGCCGGCGTCGACCAGCTTCACCAGCTCGTCGACCATCTCCCCGGTGAAGCTGCTCTGCCCGGCCGGGAACTCGACGACCAGGTAGTCGACGGGTCCCAGCGTGTCCAGCGATGACTCGGTCATCGGACCTCTCCTTCTGTCGGTATCGGCTCAGGAGCCGATCGCGGCGGCCTTGAGCTTCGCGAACTCCGCCTGGTCGATGGCGCCCGAGTCGAGCAGCGCCTTGGCCTGGGCGATCTGGTCCGCCGCCGACGCCGTGGGTGCCGCGCTGCGGATCCGGTCGTCGAACGCCGCCTGGGCCGCCTGCATCTGCGCGGCCTGCCGCTCGCCCATGCCCCGCCCGCGCACGATCAGGTACAGCAGGATGCCGATGAACGGCAGGATGATGAGCAGCACGACCCACAGCGCCTTGACCCCGCCACCGGTCTCCCGGTCGCGGAACAGGTCCCCGAAGATGGCGATCAGCAGCCAGAACCAGATGACGAAGAGGAAGAACTCGAGCATCCAGAGCAGCACGTCTCCGCTGCCGAACGTCGCGGACAGGTTCATGGCGGACTCCTAGGTCGGCGGTAGAGCGAAGGGCTCGTGGAGATCGTCGGATGCCTGGTCCGTGCTCGGGATCACCCCCGCGGTCAATCACCCGGGTGAGACGGACTAGGGTGCATTTCAGGCAAGCCGGACGGCCCTGGGAGAGCTGATGCTGCAGGACGTCGATGCGCCGTGGTCCCCGGACCTGGGCGTGGTGCGCGCCAAGCTGGCGCCGCCGCGGCTCGCGCGCGGCGCGGTGAGCCGCCCGCACCTGCTGGACTCCCTGCGCGAGGGTCGCGGCCAGGGGCTGACCCTGCTGTCGGCCCCCGCCGGGTTCGGCAAGACGACGGTGCTCGCGGAGTGGGTGCAGGCGGACCCCGCCACGCGGTTCGCGTGGGTGACGCTCGACGCGGGGGACTGCGAGCCGGCCCGGTTCTGGACCCACGTGGTCGCCGCGCTCGCCGGGGTGGACCCGCTCGTCGACGTCGGCGGCATCCTCGCGGTGCGCGCACACCCGGAGCAGATCGTGGACGCGGCCCTCCCGCGGCTGTGCGCCGAGCTGGCGAGGGGGACCGGCGACGTCGTGCTCGTGCTGGACGACTACCACCGGGCCGAGACCCCCGAGATCGGCTCCCAGCTGGCGGAGTTCCTGCGCTACCGTCCGTCGCGCGTGCAGCTCGTGGTCTCGACGCGGTCCGACCCCGCCCTCGCCGTGGCGACGTTGCGGGCCTCGGGCGACCTGGCCGAGCTGCGGGCGGACGTGCTGCGGTTCGACGAGGACGAGCTCTCCCGGTTCTTCGACGGGATCGGCGTGGTGGGCCTCTCGGCCGCCGACGAGCACCGCCTGGCGGAGCGGACCGGCGGCTGGCCCGCACCCCTGCGGCTCGCGTCGCTGCTGATGCCGCCGACCGACCGCGGCGCGTTCATCGAGAGCTTCACGGGGGCGAGCCGGCACGTCGTGGACTACCTCGCCCGGGACGTGCTGGAGCTGGTCGAGCCGTCGACCCGCGACTTCCTGCTCGAGGTCTCGATCCTCGGACGGCTCAGCGGCCCGCTCTGCGACGCCGTCACGCAGACGTCGGGCTCGGGCGCGCTGCTGGCCCACCTCGAGCGCGCGAACCTGTTCATCTCGGTGGACAGCGCGGGGGAGTGGTACCAGGCGCACCAGCTGTTCAGCGAGGCGCTGCGGGTCGAGCTCGGCCGGACCCGCGCAGAGCTGGTGCCCGTCCTGCACGCGCGCGCCTCCGCCTGGCTCGAGGCGTCCGGGGACCTCGAGGCGGCCACGGACCACGCGATCGCGTCGCGCGACGTCGCGACGGCATCCCGGCTCGTCGCCGGCCAGGTGCAGTCGATGGCCGCCGCCGGGCGCAGCGCGACGATCGGCCGATGGCTCGCCGCGCTCTCGTGGCCCGAGGCGCAGCGGGACCCCGAGCTCGCGTTCGTCCGGGCGGTGGCCGCGAGCCTGACCGACGAGATCGACCGGGCCGCCGGCTGGCTCGACGTCGCCCGTGGCGGCCGGCTCGACACCCTCGACTCCGACGGCCTGTCGCTGGGCTTCCGCATCGACTTCCTCGACGCGGTCGTGGGCGTCGACGACGTCGGACGGGCCGAGGCCGCCGCGCGACGTGCCGTCGTCGCTGCGCCGAACCCCAGCTGGCACGGGATCGCGTTGTCGTGCCTCGGTCAGGCGCTCTACCTGCAGGGACGGGCGCCCGAGGCCGCGGAGACGCTGCGCCTCGCGGTCGGCCAGATCTCCGACGCCAACCCGATCATGCTCGCGTTCGCCGTCGGCAACCTCGGCCTGGTGGAGTCCTCGCTGGGCGCCCAGAGCCACGCCGATGCCCTGCTCGACCGGATGAGTGACGTCCTGACGGTCATCGGCGCCGACCGCTCGCCCTCGGGCGGGCTGCTGCTCCTCGCCCGCGGCGAACGGGCACGACGCGCGGGCGACCCCCAGGGCGCGGTCGCGCTGTTCCGCTCCGCCATCGACGTCCTGGAGGGGATCGGCCGCAGCGCCTGGCTGGCCAACGCGTACCTGCTGCTGGCGAGGGCGGACCGGGTGCTCGGTCACCGAGCCGCCGCGCTCGCCTCCGTCGACCTCGCCGACGAGGTCCTGGACCGGCTCCCCGACGCTGGTGCGCTGGTGGCGCGCTCGACGGCGCTGCGCGGCATGCTGGCGGCGCCGGGGGGACACCCCACCGAGTTCGGCGAGGCGCTGTCCGAGCGCGAGGTCGTCGTGCTCCGCCTCGCCGGCGACGGCCTCCAGCAGCGCGAGATCGCCGAGCAGCTCTTCATCTCGTACAACACCGTCAAGTCCCACCTCAAGGCCGCGTACCGCAAGCTCGGCGTGACCTCGCGGGAGGCGGCGATCGCCCGTCTCGACGAGCGGGACGCGCAACCACCCGGGTGAGCGTCCGCAGGGGTGGTCCGCGACGCCCCCTGTGCGACCACGATGCCCGGATGGTCATCTGCACGATCGTGGTCGCGGGAGAGCTCGACGAACGCTTCGGCGACGCCGTCGACGGCATGACGGTGACGGCGGGGGACGGTCGGACCGAGCTCGTCGGGCCGCTCACGGACCAGGCGCACGTGCAGGGGGTCCTTCGCCGGCTGTTCGACCTGGGCCTCGAGGTGGTGTCGTTCTCGACCGCTCCGACGGATCCGCCCAATCACCCGGGTGAGCGCCCGCGCGGGTGAGCACACCGCTCGGCGCCCGCACGAGCATGGCGTGAACCCGGGCGAACGACACGGTCGCGGTCCTCGGGTGCCACGCCAGCGAAGGAGCACCCCATGCCGCGCATGCTGAGACGAGCCGCCGTCCTGGGAGCCACGGCCCACGTCGCCTCGAAGGCTGGTGCCGCCCGAGGCGCCGCAGCGCAGGCCTCCGCGGACCAGGCCTCCGCGGAGCAGGCCCAGCCCCCCGAGCCGCCGCCCGCCCCGCCGGCCCCTGCCGTACCGGCCACCGACGTGTACGACGAGCTCACGAAGCTGAAGGGACTCCTCGACGCCGGCGTGCTGACGCAGGAGGAGTTCGACGCCGAGAAGGCGAAGCTGCTCGCGCGCTGAGCCCGACCGTCCGACCCCATCGATCACGCGTACCCAGGAGACCAGCATGACCATCGGACCTGTCCAGCTGCTCGTGGTGGCCTTCGACCGGCCGAACTTCACCGGCGAGATCCTCGAGGAGCTCGCGTACCTGCGGGACAACGACCAGATCCGTCTGATCGACGTGCTCGCCGTGCAGAAGCTGGAGGACGGCTCGATCGAGGCGTTGCGCCGCAGCGACCTGTCGATCGACGAGGCCGAGGACGTCGGCGCGACGATCGGCGCCCTGCTGGGTCTCGGCCTGGCCGGTGAGGAGGGCGCGGAGGTCGGCGCGCTGCTCGGGTTCGAGGCCGGGTCCGACGGGCACATCATCGACGACGCTCAGCTCTGGGACGTCGCCGACTCCATCCCCGAGGGCAGCGCCGCCGCGATCGCCCTGATCGAGCACGTGTGGGCGATCCCGCTCCGCGAGGCGATCGCCCGCGCCGGCGGCGTGCCGGTCAGCGACGAGTGGATCCACCCGCTCGACCTGGAGGCGATCGGTCTGGCCGACTGACCGCCGTCAGCCCGCCGGGGTCCCGCGCTGCGCAGCCTCGACCGCGTCCCCGACGGCCTGCGCCAGGGCCTCCAGGTCCCGGCGCGCGTGCCGGTGCGAGACGGAGGCGTGTGCGTCCCCGCGCAGCCCGTGCTGCTCGACGCCGGGATCGGCGGTGAGCAGCAGGAGGGTCTTGCCGAAGCCTCGGGGCACCAGGTGCGCGGCGACGCGGTAGTCGATGCCGTTCCAGGTGGCGAAGCCGCCGGCGCCCTCCCCGGCCGTGGCCGAGTCGATCGCGACGTCGGCGTTCTCGAGGTGCCACGTCGTGCCCGGGACGGTCTCGTCGGCGCCCGCGGCCCTGGTCAGGGCCCGCCACGCGACGGCCGTCGACACCGGCAGGTCGATGCTCGACTCGGTCTCCTTGGGTACGCCCATCTGGTGATCATCGACCGGTTCCGCCCGTTCTGCACCATCCGGGCCCCGATCAGTCCGCGGGAACGACGCGCAGAGTCACCGGCGCGACCGTCGGGCCGACGATCGCGCCCACCGGACCGGGCCCGTAGCGGTCGTACTTCGCGTGCAGCGCCGCGTCGAGATCGTCGTGCGGCGCGTCCGTGGCGTCCTCGAAGCGCACGTCCTTCTCGACGGCACCGACCCGGACCCGTCCGGCCCCCGACTCGCGCGCGCGGCGGAACCACCCGTTGGTCGGCCCGTGCGCGGAGCGGATGTAGAGGTCGGTGGCGTCCGTGACGAACCAGATCGTCACGAACGGCCGCAGGCTCCCGTCCGGGCGCCGCGAGGACACCTCGAGCTCGTCGACCCGCTCGATGCGCCGGAGCTCGTCGGCGGTCCACGCGCTCATGCGCCCGTCCCGTACTGCTCGTCGGTGACGGGCTCCGCCCACTCGGTGTCGGGGCCGGCGGTGCCGTCGCCGATCTCCCACATCGCCAGGTGGGTCATGAACCGGTCCGGGGCGGCGCCGTGCCAGTGCCACTCGCCCGGCGGCGTCCAGACGGTCTGCCCGGGCCGCACCTCGACCACCGCCCCGTCGCGGGTACCCACGCGGGCCACGCCCTCGGTGACGTGCAGGGTCTGGCCGTTGACGTGCCGGTGCCAGAACGTGTGCGCGCCGGGCGCGAACCGGACGGTGTTGACGCGCAGCCGGGCGGGCGCGGGCGGGGCGCCGAGGACGTCGAACCAGACGTCCCCGGTGAACCACTCCTCCGGTCCCTTCTGCGTCGACGGCAGCGGGGTGATCTCCATGTCGGTGTCTCCTTGTCGGTCAGGGCTGCAGCAGGACCTTGATCGCGCGCCGCTCGTCCATCGCGCGGTAGGCCTCGGCCACCTCGGACAGCGGAAGCGTCAGGTCGAAGACCCTGCCGGGGTCGATCTGCCGGTCCAGGACCAGCTCGATGAGGCGCGGGAGGTAGGCACGGACGGGCGCCGGCCCACCGCGGATGCCCTTGTTGGCCCAGAACAGCTGGTCCGTGGGCAGGTCGCCGTGGGGCACGCCCACCAGGCCGATCATGCCGCCCGGGCGCGCGGCCTGGACGGCCTGCAGCCGGGCCTCCTCGGTGCCGACGCACTCCAGGACCGCGTCCGCGCCGATGCCGTCGGTCAGCTCCCGCACGCGGGCGAGCCCCTCCTCGCCCCGCTCGGCGACGAGGTGGGTGGCGCCGAACTCCGTGGCCACCTTCTGGCGGTCCGCGTGCCGGCTCATCGCGATGATCGTGGTCGCCCCGAGCTGCGCAGCGGCGAGGACGCCGCTGAGGCCGACCGCGCCATCGCCGACCACGACCACGCTGGTGCCGGGGCCGACGCCGGCCGACACGGCGGCGTGCCAGCCGGTGGCCATGACGTCGGAGAGCGCGAGCAGGCTCGGGACCAGGTCGGCGGCGGGCTGACCGGGGGTGGCGATCAGCGTGCCGTCCGCGTTCGGGATGCGGATCTTCTCCGCCTGGCAGCCGTCGTACCCGCCGCCGTGCTGACACGCCGAGTGCATGCCCTTGCGGCAGACGGGGCAGGTGTTGTCGCTGTGCAGGAACCCGCCGACGACGAAGTCGCCGGGCTGCACCGTGGTGACGGCGTCGCCGACCTCCTCGACGATGCCGACGTACTCGTGCCCGATCGGCGTCGGCCGCGGGACCTCGGCCAGCCCCCGGTAGCGCCACAGATCCGAGCCGCAGACGCAGGCGGCGACCGTGCGGACGACCGCGTCGGTGGGTTCGATGACGGTGGGATCGGGGCGCTCCTCGACGCGCACGTTCCCGGGTCCATGGATGATCGCTCCTCGCATGGGATCCATGGAACACGGTCGCCGGACCCGGCGGGAGGACCTGTCAGAACCCCCCAGCGTCCGACCTGACGGCGGCCCGGCGCCGCGGCACGATGGACCGATGGACATCATCGCCTGGCTGCTCGACTCCGACCCGGCCCTGCGCTGGCAGGTCCTGCAGGACGTCACCGACGCGCCCGCCGACCAGGTCGCCGCCGAGCGCGCGCGTGTGGCGCACGAGGGCTGGGGTGCCCAGCTGCTCGCGGCCCAGGAGCCCGACGGCCGGTGGAGCGGCGGGACGTTCTTCCCCGAGTGGGTCTCGACCGAGGCGACGCTGCGTCTCCTGCGGGTGCTCGGCCTCGACCCGGGCAGCGACGAGGCCCGCCGCGCGCTCGCACCGGTGCACGAGGCCGCGCGCTGGGAGTACGACCCGACGATGAAGTTCTTCGACGGCGAGGTGGAGCCGTGCATCAACGGCCGCGCCGTCGCGATCGGCGCCTACTTCGGCCACGACGTGCGGGTCGTCGTCGACCGCCTGCTCACGGAGCAGATGGCGGACGGGGGCTGGAACTGCGAGCAGGAGAACGGCTCGACCCGCGGGTCGTTCGACACCACGATCAACGTCCTCGAGGGCCTCCTGGAGTACGAGCGCTCGACCGGGCCCGACGACGACGTCCGCGCCGCCCGGGTGCGAGGCGAGGAGTACCTGATCGACCGCCGCCTGCTGCACCGGCTCACCGACGACGTCGTCCCGCAGGAGCGGTGGTTGCAGATCGGGTTCCCGAACGGGTGGCACTACGACGTCGCCCGCGTGCTGGACTACCTGCGGGTGGCGCGGCCGCGGCCGGACGAGCGGATGTCCGAGGCGCTGGAGGTCCTCGAGTCGAAGCGGGGAGCCGACGGGCGCTGGCGACTCGAGCGCGCGTACCACGACCGCCTCCTGGTCGACCTCGGCGAGACCGAGGGGCAGCCCAGCCGCTGGCTCACCCTGCGCGGCCTGCGGGTGCTGCGCTGGGCGGCCGACGGACGGGACCCAGCGGCTGTCGTCGCCGCGGTCTAGCCTGGCGCGTGCCCGAGCGGAGGGAGACCGACATGGTCCTGATCGGCGCCCATGTGCGCGACGACGACCCGGTGGCCACGGCCGCCACCCTGGACGCGGAGTGCGTCCAGGTGTTCCTCGCCGACCCGCAGGGGTGGAAGAAGCCGGTCCCGCGGGACGACGCGGACGCGCTGCTCGCCTCGGGCCTGGGCATCTACGCGCACGCGCCCTACCTGGTCAACGTCGCGTCGACCAACAACCGGATCCGCATCCCGAGCCGGAACATGATCGCGCAGCACTCGGCCGCCGCGGCGACCCTCGGCGCCCGCGGGCTCATCGTGCACGGCGGGCACGTCGGCGAGGGCGACGACATCGCAGTCGGCATCGACAACTGGCGCAAGACGTTCGAGCGCGCCACGTTCCCCGTGCGCGTGCTGGTCGAGAACACGGCCGGCGGCGAGAACGCGTGCGCCCGCACGCTCGACCGGATCGCCATGCTCTGGGACGCGATCGGCCAGTACGACGTCGGGCTGTGCCTGGACACCTGCCACGCCTGGGCGGCGGGGGAGGACCTCGAGACCCTCGTCGAGCGCGTGCGCGCCATCACCGGACGGGTCGACCTCGTGCACGCCAACAGCTCGCGGGACGAGCACGGCTCCTCGCGGGACCGGCACGCCAACTTGGGTACGGGCACCATCCCGCCGGAGCTCATCGCGCACGTGGTCCGCGAGGCGGGTTGCGACGCGCTGGTGGAGACGCCCGCGGAGGGCCAGGCGCAGGACATCGCGTTCCTGCGGGCGGCTCTCGCGGGCTGACGCTCAGATCCGGCCGCGCACCGGGGTCCGGTCGGCGGGGTCGTCGGGCATGACCATCTCCGCGCGGACGCCGAGGAGCCGGACCTCGCGGTCCTCGAGCTTGTCCGCGAGCGCCATGACCGCGTCGACGACGGTCGCCGCGTCGCGCGTCGGCTGCGCGAGCTTGCGGCTCATGCCCTTGGTGACGAACGGCGCGTAGCGCACCTTGATCGCCACGCGCAGCACCTCGCGGCCGTCCTGCGCGGCGTCCTCGACCACGGCGACCGCCAGCTCCCGGACCGCGTCGCGCACCTGCTCGGGCGTCGTGAGGTTCTGCTGGTACGTCGTCTCGCGGCTGTGGCCGCGCGGCACCCACGGGGTGTCGTCGACCGTCGTCGGACCGAGCCCCTGCCCGAGCTCGTGGTACCAGACGCCCATCCGCGGCCCGAACTCCGCGACCAGGGCGTCGACCGGCGCGGCGGCCAGCTCGTGGACGGTGCCGATGCCGAGCGCGGTGAGCCGTCCTGACACCTTCGACCCGACGCCCCACAGCTCCCTGGTGGGTCGGTGGCCCATGACGTCGGACCAGTTCTGCGCGGTGAGTCGGAAGACGCCGGCGGGCTTGCCGAACTCCGTCGCGATCTTGGCGCGGACCTTGTTGTCCCCGATGCCCACGGAGCAGTGCAGCCGCGTCTCGCGCAGCACCGCCTCCTGCGCGCGTCGGGCCAGCGCCTCGGGGTCGTCGGTCTGCGCGCCGAGGAACGCCTCGTCCCAGCCGAGCACCTCGACGACGGCGCCGAGCGAGCGCAGCGTCGACATCACGCCCTCCGACGCCGCCTCGTACTCCGGTGCGTCCACCGGCAGGAACACGGCGTCGGGCAGCTTGCGGGCCGCGACCCGCAGCGGCATGCCGGAGTGCACGCCGAAGGCCCGGGCCTCGTAGGACGCGGTGGAGACGACACCCCGCTCGGTCGGGTCGCCGCGGCCGCCGACGACCACCGGCAGGCCGGCCAGCTCCGGGCGGCGCAGCACCTCGACGGCCGCGACGAACTGGTCGAGGTCGACGTGCAGCACCCAGGCCGCGGGAGAACCCATGACCCGAGTCTGCCCGGGACGTGCAACACGGGCTACGAGAGGCCGAAGACCTGCAGCGGACGCCCGCGCGTCATGTCCACGACCGCGTCCGCGGCCTCGTCCTCGTCGAGGCGGTGGTCCGCCACGAGCCCGGCGAGGTAGCCCGCGTCGAGCCTGCGTGCCATGTCGTGCCGCGCGGGGATCGAGCAGAACGCGCGGGTGTCGTCGATGAAGCCGCTGGTCCGGGACAGTCCGGCGGTCTCGGACACCGCGGACCGCCAGCGGCGGATGGCGTCGGGCGCGTCGAGGAACCACCAGGGTGCGCCGACGTACACCGACGGGTAGAACCCGGCGAGCGGTGCGAGCTCGCGGGAGAACACGGTCTCGTCGAGGGTGAACAGCACGAGCGTGAGGTTCGGGTGGTTCCCGAACCGCTCGAGGAGGGGGCGCAGGGCGTCGGTGAACGCCCCGGGCAGGGGCAGGTCGTGCCCGGTGTCCGGCCCGAACCGCGCCGCCGTCGGGGCATGGTGGCCGCGTCGGACGCCCGGGTGGAGGGTCATGGTCAGACCGTCGTCGGTCGCCATCCGGGCCATCTCGAGCAGCATGTGCCGCCGCAGAGCCGTGGCCTGCGGCGCGGTCGCCACTCCCGACAGCGCGGCGGCGTAGATCCGCTCGGCGTCGGCGCGGGCGAGCGGCTCCGTGCCGACGTCCTCGTGGCTGTGGTCGGTGGAGACCCCGCCGTGCGCCCGGAAGTACGCGCGACGGTCCTCCATCGCGCTGACCCACCCGGCGTAGGTGCCGGTGTCGACGCCTGCGACGGCCTCGAGCCGCCGCACGTCCTGAGCCCACTGGGGCCGGCCTGCCTCGAGGTAGCGGTCGGGCCGGAACGTCGGCACCACGCGCCCGGTGAACGTCGGGTCGTCGCGCAGGGCCGCGTGGGCCGCCAGGTCGTCCGCCGGGTCGTCCGTGGTGGCCAGGACCTCGATCCCGAACCGGTCGAACAGCGCCCGGGGCCGGAACGCGGGCTGGGCGAGCTGGTCGGCGATCCCGTCGTACAGCTCGTCGGCGGTCCGCGCGCTGGGCCGCAGGCTCTGGCCGAACACGTCGGACAGGGCGCTCTCGAGCCAGTACTTCACGGGGGTCGCGCGGTAGACGGTCCAGTGCTCGCACAGCAGCCGCCAGGCCGCCCGGGCGGCGTCGGGGGAGAGCGGGCCCTGCCCGACCCCGAGCCGGTCGAGGGGGACACCGGACGCGTGCAGCAGCCGGGTCACGTAGTGGTCGGGCGTGACCAGCAGCGACGTCGGGTCCGTGAACGGCCGGTCCTCGGCGAGCAGGCGTGCCTCGACGTGCCCGTGCGGCGACACGATGGGCAGGGCGCGGACCTCGTCGTAGAGGCGTCGGGCGATCGCCAGCTGCTCGGGTGCGGACGGCAGCAGCCGGTCGGGGTGCAGGCGCAGGGCCGGGGCGGTGAGCGTGGGCACGGTCAGTCCTCCCGCGCTGCGCGACGTGCCGCCACCTCGGCGACCATGGTGCGGAACCGGGCCTCGGTCAGGGGGTAGAAGACCATGATGAGGACGCCGATCGTGATGAAGGCCGCGGGGACGAAGCCGGCGATGTAGCGGATGCCGTCCTGGGTGGCCTGGCTCTGCACGTCCTGCTGGGCCACGTAGCCGACGAAGGCGAGACCGAACGCCGCGGCGGCCCCACCGACGGCCTGCCCGACCTTGCGGGTGAAGGAGAAGACCGCGTAGGTGGTGCCCTCGGTCCGCACGCCGGTGCGCCACTCGCCGTACTCGACGGTGTCGGCCTCGAGCGCCCACATCAGGGTGTTCACGGCGGCCATGCCGACGCCGTAGAGGCCGAAGAACGCGATGGCGAGCCCCGGCCGGGTCGAGGGCGTCAGGGCGATGCCGAGGGCGGCGACGATGGCGACGACGCTGCTGGCCACGTACGCGGGCTTCTTGCCGACCGCCCGCACGATCCGGGGGATGAAGCCCGCGACGACGAACATGACGCCCGTGCTGACGACGGTCAGGATGATGAAGTAGTTGGCGTCGCCGAGGACGTCCCGGGCGTAGTACGCCTGGACGGTCTGCAGGGTGAACATGCCGACCAGGAACGACAGCGCGGACAGGCACAGCATGAGCAGCGGGCGGTTGCCCTTGAGGGTGCCGAGGCTCTGCTTGAGGCTCACGTGGGCGACATCGCGGGCCACGCGCTCCTTCGACGTGGCGAACAGCAGCATGTAGAGCCCGAACCCGATGACGACGAAGAGCAGGGTGGTCAGGGTCAACGACTGCTGCAGGTTGTCCGAGCTCTTGATCTGCGGCGCCACGATGAACGCCAGCGCGATGATCGTCGCCGCCGTGCCCATCGAGCGGAAGCTCGCCAGCCGGGCGCGCTCCACGGGCTCCTGCGTCATGGCGGACGCGAGCGAGCCGTACGGGATGTTCACCAGGCTGTAGGCGAGGCCGAGCAGCGCGTACGTCAGGTAGGCGTAGATCAGCTTGCCCGTGCCGCCGAGGCCGCCGGGGACCGTGAACGTCGCCACCGAGAGCAGGAGGAGGGGGAGCGAGCCGAACAGGAAGAACGGCCGGAACTTGCCCCAGCGGGTCATGGTCTTGTCGACCTGGCGGCCCGCCCAGATGTCGGCGAACGCGTCCCAGACCCGGACGACGAGGAACAGGGTGCCCGCGGCGGCCGCGGAGATGCCGACGACGTCGGTGTAGTACAGCAGCAGGAACATCGACGTCATGGAGAACGCCAGGTTGTTGCCCGCATCCCCGGCGGCGTACCCGAGGTACGTGCGGAACCGGAGCGTCGGGGCCGGCGCGGCGGTGGGCGTGGTGACGGGTGTGGTGACGGGTGGGTCCTGGACAGCGACGGTGCTGGTCATGACGGCTCCTCGATCAAGGGGTGGCTGGGTGCTGCGGGTCACGGCTTGGTGGTCCATCGGCGGCGCAGCACGTGCGCGGCCGACTTGGGGCGGCGGTCGCGGGTGAACACGCCCTTCTTGTTGCCGTCCACCCGGAACACGCTGTTCGACGCGGTGGCGAAGTCGGCGAAGTTCCAGACCTGCTCGCCGACGACGGCGTCGACCGCGTCGAACACGCGGTGGTTCATCTCCAGGTACTCGACCTGGTACTCCTCGGACCACGGCTGCGGGGTCAGCGAGTGCACCCCCGCGAGGGTGTCGGCGCCGTACTCGGTGATGATGATCGGCTTGCCGTCGCCCGCCCACTGCTGCAGCTCGGCCAGCCAGGCGGCCTCCGCGGCGACCAGGTCGCCCGTGTTCACGTACCAGCCGTAGTAGCGGTTGAGCATGAGCACGTCCCCGAGCTCGGAGACCTGGCACGAGCCGTGCGGGGCGAGCATCACGTTGACGAAGCCGACCGGGCGGCTGCGGTCCAGCTCACGGGTGAGGGCGAACAGCGGCTCGAAGTAGGCGCGCGCGGCGTCCGTGTCGGACTCGGGCTCGTTGGCGATGGACCAGAGCACGACGCTCGGGTGGTTCTTGTCGCGGGCGACGAGCTCTCGGATGGCCTGCGCGTGGGCCTCCTGGCTGACGTCGTTCACGGTCTCCGGGGAGAACGTCACGTAGCTCTGGCCGCCGAACACGCCCCCGGCCAGGCCCATGTTCTGCCCGACCGCCGCGACCTCGTCGATGACGACGATGCCCTTGCGGTCCGCGTACTCGTACACCTCCTCGGCGTACGGGTAGTGCGAGGTCCGGAACGAGTTGGCACCGATCCAGTCGAGGAGCTCGAAGTCGTGCACGAGGTACGCGTCGTCGTGCCCCTTGCCGCGGACCGCGCTGTCCTCGTGCTTGCCGAAGCCCTGGAAGTAGAAGGGCTCGCCGTTGATGAGGAACTGCGTGCCACGGACCTCGACGGTGCGGACGCCGACGCTCTGGTGGAAGCTGTCGAACGGTGCCCCCGACGTGTCGAGCAGCTGGATCTCGGCGTCGTACAGGTAGCCGGCTCCGGGCTCCCACCGGTGCACGTCGGGCACCGCGAGCTCGCCGCTGGCGCCCTCGGCGGTCGCGACGGTGCGGCCGTCGGCGTCGCGGAGCGTGACGCGCACGGTGTGCTCGGCGTCGCCGGCGACCGTGACGTCGTACGCGACGACGCCCGTCGTGCCCTGCAGGTCCGTGGTGACGACGACGTCGTCGACGTACGTCGTCGGCGTCGCGTACAGCCACACCGAGCGGTGCAGGCCGGCGAAGTTGAAGAAGTCGTGGAAGTACTGCTGCCGACGCCCCCGCGGGGTGTCGTGCACGATGCCCGGCGGGATGGTCTGGAAGCTCAGCTCGTTGTTGACGACGGCGGTCACGCGGATCTCGTCGCCTGCCGTGACCAGGGCGGTGACGTCGGCCTCGAACGGCGTGTAGCCGCCCTCGTGGCGCACGACCTCGGTGTCGCCGACCCACACGACCGCGGCGTGCGTGGCGGAGTCGAACCGCAGCGCGATCCGCTGGCCCTCCCATCCGCGCGGCACCCGGACCGAGGTCTGGTACCAGGCGTCGCCGACGTGGTCGCGTCCGGTGGTCCCCACGAGCACGTCGTTGTAGCTCGCGGGGACGGGCATGGCCTGCGCTCCGGCGAGGGGGCCGTCGTGCCAGCGCTCGCGGCGGCCGGCGCCGGGGGCGTCCAGGCGGAAGTCCCACATGCCGTTCAGCGACTTGCGCTCGCGGCTCGCGGTGTCCTGGGGACGAAGCATCGGTGCTCTCCTCTCATCGCCGGCGACGCATCTGCGCATCGGCCGGTGCACTCATTGACGCCCCGTGTCCCCGGGACGACAAGCGGTTGCCACGACTTGTCGCGACGCCTACCGTCCGGAGGGTGGAGGAGCACCGCGTCCCGACGATCTACGACGTCGCGAAGGCCTGCGGGGTCGCACCGTCGACGGTGTCGCGGGCGTTCTCCCGGCCGGGGCGGGTGAACGCCGACACCGCGGCGCGGATCCGCCGGGTCGCCGAGGAGATGGGCTACCGCGCGAACCCGCTGGCGCGGGCGCTGCCCACCGGCAAGACGTCGCTGCTGGCGCTCGTCGTGTCCGACGTGACCAACCCGTTCTACTTCGAGATCATCCGCGGGGCCGAGATGGCGGCGACGGAGGCGGACTACACGCTGCTCGTGGCGGACGTGCACGAGTCGGCGACCGCGGAGCGCAAGGCGCTCGAGAGGTCGCTGCCGCTGGTCGAGGGCGTCGTGCTCGGCACGTCGCGCATGTCCGACTCCGCGATCCGGGTCATGGCCAAGCAGCGCCCGACAGTGGTCCTCAACCGGGTGCTCACCGGGATCCCCAGCGTCATCACCGACAACGCGCGCGGGATGCGGCGGGCGATGGAGCACCTGGCCGAGCTCGGTCACCGGTCCATCGCGTACGCCGCGGGACCCGAGGCGTCGTGGGCGGACGGCATGCGCTGGCGCGCGATGCGCGAGGCCGCCGACGAGCTCGGCCTGCGGGTGCAGCGCCTCGGGCCCTACACGCCCACGCTCGCGGGTGGGACGGAGGCGGCGGCGGACGTGGCCGGCTCCACGGTGACTGCGACCGTCGCCTACAACGACCTGGTCGCCATCGGCCTGATGCGCGGGCTGGCGGCGGCCGGCGTCCGCGTGCCGCACGACGTCAGCGTCGTCGGGTTCGACGACATCTTCGGCGCCGAGCTCTGCTCGCCGTCGCTCACCACGGTCGCCGCACCGCTGCAGTCGCTGGGCCGGTACGCCGTGCAGACCCTGCTGGTCGGGATGCGCTCACGGACTCCGCCCGACGTGCGGCCGGCACTCCTGCCCGCGCAGCTCGTCGTGCGGGAGTCGACGGCCCGACGGGTGCGCCGGCGGAACGCCTGACCCGTGGGCGGCGAGGCAAGTCGCGGCAACCGATTGCCATCGGACCCTGTCCGGGTGCTGAATCGTCGGAGACCCGACGAGGGGTCGCCGATCTGGAGGTGGACACCGTGCACGACACGACGGGCTGGGGGCGCACCGAGGCGCTCGCCCCGGTACGGCTGGTCCACCTGGGGCTCGGGGCCTTCGCCCGGGCTCACCCGATCTGGTACACCGACCTGGCCAACACGTCGGTGGGCGTCGCGGACCGTTGGGGCGTGGCCGCCTTCACGGGTCGATCGGCGGCCGCCGCTGTACCCCTCGTGACCCAGGACGGCCGCTACACCGTGCTCGTCCGCTCGGCCGGCCGGGACGACCCTGTTGTGGTCGACTCGCTGGTCTCCGTGCACGACGGGGCGGACGCGGGCGCCTGGCGGGACTACCTGAGCCGTCCCGAGGTCGGGGTCGTCACCCTGACGGTGACCGAGGCGGGCTACCGGCGCGCCGACTCGGGTGGCCTGGACCGGCACGACCCGGACGTCGGCGACGACGTGGCGCGCGGTGCCGTCGACGCGGTCACGGCACCGGGCCGGCTGGTGGACGGGCTGCGCGCCCGCCGCGCGGCCGGCGCCGGACCGATCGCGGTCGTCAGCTGCGACAACCTGCCCGACAACGGCGCCGTGCTGCGCCGCGTGACGCTGGACCTCGCCGTCGCGGTCGACCCGGACCTGGCCCGCTGGATCGAGCAGAACGTCTCGTTCGTCTCGACGATGGTCGACCGGATCACGCCGGCCACCACCGACACCGACCGGACGACCGTGCGCGTGCTCACGGGCCGTGACGACCGTGCGCCGGTGGTCACGGAGCCGTTCAGCGAGTGGGTGCTCCAGGGCGCGTTCCCGGCCGGGCGTCCCGCGTGGGAGCTGGCCGGAGCGCGGTTCGTCGACGACCTCGAGCCGGACGAGCGCCGCAAGCTGTGGCTGCTCAACGCCGGCCACTCCCTGCTCGCCTACGAAGGGCTCGCCCGCGGCCGGGCCACGGTCGCCGAGGCGTTCGCCGACCCGGTCTGCCGCGCGCAGCTCGAGCTGCTCTGGCAGGAGGCCGCCGACGTGCTGCCGGCACCCGTGGAGGACTACCTCGCGGCCCTGCGGGACCGGTTCGCCAACGCGCGCATCGAGCACCGCCTCGCCCAGATCGCCCGGGACGGTTCCCAGAAGCTCCCCGTCCGCGTCCTCGCCGTCGTGCAGGCACGCGCCGCCGCCGGACTGCCCGTCGGGCGTGCCGGAGCCGGGGTCGTCGCCGCCTGGATCAGCCACCTCGACGTCGTCGACGTCGCCGTCTCCGACGCGGGGGCGGTCGCGCTCGCAGCGCGGCTGCACGGGCAGGGGAGCGCCGCCCGTGCCCGCCTCGCCCTCGCCTCGCTCGCCCCCCGCCTCGCTCGCTCGGACGTCTTCGCGCGCCACGTCGCCGAGGCACTCGCCGTCAGTCAGCCCACTCTCACAGGAGCACGAGCATGAAGATCGTCGCCGCCGACGTCGTCGTCACGAGTCCGAACCGCAACTTCGTCACCCTGAAGATCACCACCGACGACGGGCTGACCGGCCTGGGGGACGCCACCCTGAACGGCCGCGAGCTGTCCGTCGTGAGCTACCTGCGCGACCACGTGGTGCCGCTGCTGATCGGCCGCGACCCGCACCGGATCGAGGACACCTGGCAGTTCCTGTACCGCAGCGCGTACTGGCGCCGGGGGCCGGTGACGATGGCCGCGATCGGCGCGGTCGACATGGCCCTGTGGGACATCAAGGGCAAGGCCGCCGGCATGCCGGTCTACCAGCTGCTCGGCGGCGCCAGCCGCAACGGGCTGATGGCGTACGGCCACGCGTCGGGCACGGACCTGCCCGAGCTGTTCGACTCGATCCGCGAGCACCAGGCGCAGGGCTACCGGTCGATCCGAGTGCAGTCGGGCGTGCCGGGCCTCAAGGCCATCTACGGCATCGCCGCTCAGTCCACGGGCGAGGAGCGGTACGACCACGAGCCCGCCCAGCGCGGCGCCTACCCGGCGGAGGAGGACTGGGACACCCGCGCCTACCTGCGCCACCTGCCGACCGTCTTCGAGGCGGTCCGGAACGAGTTCGGACCCGAGGTGCCGTTGCTGCACGACGGGCACCACCGCATGACCCCGATCCAGGCGGCCAAGCTGGGCAAGTCGCTCGAGCCGTACGACCTGTTCTGGCTGGAGGACTGCACGCCCGCGGAGAACCAGGAGTCCCTGCGCCTGGTCCGCCAGCACACCACGACCCCGCTGGCCATCGGCGAGATCTTCAACACGGTGTGGGACTTCCAGGGGCTCATCAAGGAGCAGCTCATCGACTACGTCCGGGCGGCCTCGACCCACTTCGGCGGCATCAGCCCGCTCAAAAAGGTCATGGACTACGCCGCGCAGTACCAGGTGAAGTCGGGGTTCCACGGCCCGACCGACATCTCCCCGGTCGGCCTGGCCGCGCAGATGCACGTCGGCCTCGCCATCCACAACTTCGGCATCCAGGAGTACATGAAGCACGGGGCGCGGACCGACGAGGTGTTCCGGCAGTCCTTCACGTTCACGGACGGCTACCTGCACCCCGGCGACCAGCCCGGCCTCGGCGTCGAGCTCGACCTGGACGAGGCCGGCAAGTACCCGTACGAGACCGCCTACCTGCCCTACAACCGGCTGGCCGACGGCACGGTGCACGACTGGTGAACCGCGTCGTCGTCATGGGGGTCTCGGGCTGCGGCAAGTCGACGGTCGGCGCGCTGCTGGCGGACGAGCTGGGCGTCCCGTTCCTCGACGCCGACAGCCTGCACCCGCAGGCCAACCGGGCGAAGATGGCGGCCGGGATACCGCTGACCGACGACGACCGGTGGCCGTGGCTGCGCGTCGTCGGCACCACGCTGGCCGCCGCGCCGGACGGTGCCGTCGTCGCCTGCTCCGCGCTGCGCCGCGGCTACCGCGACCTGCTGCGAGCGGCGGTCCCCGACCTGCGGTTCGTGCACCTCGTCGGCACCCGCGACCAGCTCGCCGCCCGCATGCGGGCCCGGCAGGACCACTTCATGCCCGTGTCCCTGCTGGCCACCCAGCTGGCCACGCTCGAACCCCTGGGCCCCGACGAGGACGGGATCGAGCTGGACTGCGCGTCCGCGCCCGCCCGGCTCGTCGCGGCCGCGGTCCTCGTCGGGTCGTAGGACCCGATCAGGCCTTCGGCACGACCGTCAGGTCGGGCCCGGGGGAGACGAGCGTCTCGTGCCCGTCGTCGAACCGCACGACGTACGGGCCGTCCGCGCCCCGCGCCTCGATCACTGTCCCGTTCCGGTCCGCCGTCCCGACCGTCCGGCCGTGGATGACGACCTTGTCACCGACCTCTGCGTGCATGGTGGCTCACCTCACCCCCCAGGCTAGAACGCCCGACGCGGCCCGGGGAGGGGGTGCCTACACGTACTCGCGCCGACGCAGCCAGCGCATCGCGGCCGCACCCCAGATGGGCGGCAGGTAGAACGTGACGAGCCGGTAGGTGATGGCCGTCGACACGGCGATCGCGCTGGGTACCCCGATGGCCTGCAGGCAGAGCGTGAAGCCCGCCTCGGCGACCCCCATCCCGCCGGGCACGGGCATCAGGCCGGAGAACAGGCTCACGGCCGTGTTGATGAGGATGAGCTGCGAGAAGTGGGCGGTCTGCCCGAACGCGTGCAGGCAGAGCGCCAGGACGGCGGCCTGCAGGAGCTGCGCGCCCAGGTTCCCCCCGAGCATCGCGAAGATCTTCCCGGGGCGCCGCAGCACGCCGAGCGCGGCGCGCGCCGACTGCGCCTGCTCGGTGACCGCGCGGCGGATCCGGGGGACCCACGCGGTGAGGCGGTGGCGCAGCCGGGGCACCACCAGGGTCACGACGACGGCGAGGAGCGCGAGCGCCAGCAGGATCGCCAGCAACGACGGGCCTGTGGACCCCGAGCCGGAGCTCTGCGACCCGGCCCCGAGGCTCGAGGTGAAACCGGGTAGTCCGCTCACGACGATCACGAGGATCAGCGTGATCTGCACGACGAACCCGCTGACGCTGTCGATGAGCCCGAACGAGAGGGCGGTGGCCGCGGGGATGCCGAACTTCTGGAAGAAGCGGACCTCGAGCGCCAGCCGCGCGGCGGAGGCCGGCACCACCAGCGAGATGAACTGGATGGCGTACTGGAGCATGAGGACGGGCAGGTAGCGCAGCCGCGCGGTCGTGGCGCCGAGCGTCGAGCCGGCCAAGGCCGTCTGGATGGTCGGCGAGAGCGCGAGCGCGGCGATGAGCCACGGCAGGTCGGCCGACCTGAGGGCGGCGGCGACGCTGGCGAGGTCGGCCCCCGCGAGCAGCGTGATGACCACGTAGATGAGCAGCGCGACGACCAGGAGCGTCCCGATCGAGCGCGGCGTCACGCGCCGCAGGCGCTCCAGCGGGGGCTCCTCGACACCCGCCGCCGTGACCGCCGCGTCCCGCAGCTCGTCGATCGACCACGTGGCCGACCGCACGTCGGCCCGGGTCGAGCGCCCGAGCGCGGCCGGCTGCAGGAAGGGCAGGACGGCGGCGAGCCCGTCGGGCCCGAGGGCCGCGATGGCCGCCGCGAGGGCGCGGTCGGGGCCGACGGCCAGGGACGTGGCCACCAGGAGCTGGGCCCGGTCCGTCTGCAGGTCGCCCGGCTCGGCGGCGGTCCGCGCCGAGTCGAAGTCCGCGAGGGCGACGGTGCCGTCGGTCCGCAGGACGACGTGGTGGCCGTCGATCGTCCCGTGGGCGATCCCCGCGTCGTTCAGCGTGAGCAGGGCGCGCCACATGTCGCCGAGCAGGTCGTCGTCCAGGAGTTCGGGCTCGTGGTCACCGAGCTCGCTGAGCGACGACCGGGGCGCGCTCGAGACCAGCAGGGCGTCACCCTGCTCGGCCACGCCGACGGCGACGACGTCGAGGGTCGGGACCCCCGCCTGCGCGGCGAGGAGGGTCAGCAACGCCTCGTGCTCGACGCGGGACCGTCGGCTCCCGCCCACGTGCGCCCGCTCGCCGCGGCGGGTCAGGGCGGTCCACAGCGACCCCACCACCTGGCTGTCCCACGCGTCCCGGCCGTAGAGCCGGACCAGCACGTCGGCGCCCTCCTCGGTCCGCCCGTCCAGCAGGTACCTCCCGGACTCCATGCTGACGGCCGGGGTGACCTGCGTGGTGCGCACGCCGAGGTCCGCGAGAGCGACCTGGACCTGCGCGGTGGTCAGGCGTCCCTGCGGCGACCCGAGCAGCAGGTGGGCGATCGCGGCGGCCGCGATCCCGACGGCGATGGCGGCGCTCGCGCCGAGCAGGTTGGTGGTCTCGAGGCCGATCGCGGCGAACGCGCCCAGCCCGATGACGACGCGCCCGGCGTACCTCCAGGGCCGGGCGAGGTGCGGGGACGCCGTCACCAGCACCGCCGCCAGCACCGCGACGCGCGTGGCGATGTAGACGACCGGGGGACCGGACGACACGAGCGCGTCGATGCTCTTGGACGCGTCCGTCCCGGCCAGGGCCCCGACGCCCATCGCGGACGCGAACGCCAGGACCGCGGCGGTCGCCTGGTCGAGCAGGAGGCGTCGCCGACCTCGGCTCAGCGCCGCGAGCAGCACGACCCCGAGGGCCCACAGCGCCATGAGTGCGTACACGACGTTCCACAGCCAGCCGAAGACGGGTTCGAGCCAGGTGAGCAGCGCCTTGACCGCGTCGTCGGCACCCGACGGGCCGGGTGCCGCCAGCGCGACGATCCCGAGCGCGACGATCGAGGCGACGAGCAGGAGGACGTCCGTCGGTCGACGCAGCCGCGGGGCGTCGGCTGCCGACGACCACACGCGGACGAGTCCCGACCGGTCCGGCCTCACGGCCATCGAGCCTCCTGGCTGGTGACGGATCTCGCCGGCGCTGCGCCCCGCATCCCCGCGCTGAGCAGCGCGCGGACAGCGACGAGGCTACTGGCGCGGGGGCCCTCGCGGGGGGACCTTTCGCTCGGGGTCGTGCGCGCGACGGTCCGCGTCAGCGAGCGGCGGCGTCCGCCAGAGCACGCGCGGTCGCGACGGCGCAGAAGGTCCAGGTGCCGACGAGGGCGACGACGGCCGCGTGCCCGAGCGCGCTGACGGCGACGTTGCCGGTGGCGTCGCCGAGCAGGAGCGAACCGAGCGCGAGCGTGCCGACGGGGAACGTCAGCGCCCACCAGCCGGGCGTGAACGGCATCCCGGCCCGGAATCCCCGGACGGTGACGCGCACGGCGAGGACGACGACCGGGATGCTCAGCGCGAGCATGCCGTAGCCGAACGCGTCGGCCAACCCGTGCACCGCGGCCGCGGCCCCCGGGTCGAGGAGCGAGCCGCCCTGGCCGGCGATGGCCTGCGCGGCCGCTGTGGACTGGCCGACGATCCCCAGCGGGATCCAGGCCGACACCGACGCGGCGACCGGCAGGTGCGCCACCCGGACGTGGTGGCGGTACGCGACGGCGAAGACGAGGCCCCCGAGCACCAGGGACAGGACGAAGCACGCGACGACGGTCGCGAGCAGCACCGCCTGAGCGAAGGGAGCGCCCACCGAGGGCAGGAGCGCGGCGCCCGTCGTCGCGGAGACCATCGGCGGCACGACGAGCAGCCCCCAGGCCGGCACCGGGCGCCCCACGTCACGCGTGAGCGCCGCGGCGACGAACCCGGCCGTCGTGACCAGGCCGAGCGCGGTCCCGACGGTCCAGAGGATCGCGTCGACCCGCAGCGCCCCGGGACCGAGCCCACCGCCGAGCTGCGGAGCGACCGTCAGCACGGCGGAACCGCTGGCCAGCAGCCCCATCGCGACCGTGCCCCACGTCGGGGCGACCGCCGGGTCCCGGAGCGTGGCGGTCAGCGCGGACCGGTCCCGGGCGACGCGGCGCACGAACGCGGCCCCGAGGCCGACCAGGAGCAGGACAGCCACCGCCAGCATCGCCGCGGCCGGGGCGGTCAGGGCCGGCACCCGGGCGGCCTCGTGCCCGAGCAGCGTGGCCAGGATCGCGGTGCCCATGACCGCCGGGAACCACGCGGGCCCGGCCGGCGGAACGCTCGTCGGCACCGGAGTGGTCCGTCGGCCGGCGGTCAGGGTCGTCGTGCTCATGGGTCGAGCCTGACGGGGCGCGCGCGCCTCGCGTAGGGGCCGCATCGTTGTGGACCCACAAGCGGCGGTTGTGGCGGGCTACCCTGGTCGACGTGCCCTCCCTCGCGCGCGTGCCCAGCCTGGAGCAGCTCCTCGCGCTCACGACGACCGCCGCCCACGGCAGCATGGGCCTGGCCGCGAGCCACCTCGGCATCAGCCAGCAGGCGGTCAGCGCACGGGTCGGCGCCGCCGAGGCGCTGCTGGGGGTCGCCGTCTTCGAGCGCACGTCGCTCGGGGTGCGCCCCACCGGCGCCGGGCAGCTCGTCCTGTCCTGGGCGGACGGCGTGATCCAGGCGGCGGGCGCCCTCGAGGAGGGCGTCGAGGGCCTGCGGTCGGCCGGCACGCAGCTGACCGTCGCGGCCAGCAGCACGATCTCGGAGGTGCTGCTGCCTACCTGGGCGGGGAGACTGCGCCGGAGCCATCCCGGGGTGTCCCTGCACGTCGTGCCCGGCAACTCCGTCACCGTGGCCGCCGCGGTCGCTCGCGGCGACGCGCACCTCGGTTATGTCGAGGGGCCCACGGTCCCGCGGACGGTGCGGTCCCGGACCGTCGCGCACGACGAGCTGGTCGTCGTCGTCCCGCCGGACCACCCCTGGGCGCGGCGGCGGCACGGCATCGGGCGCGACGACCTGGCGGCGGCCCGGCTCATCCTGCGGGAGGACGGGTCCGGGACGCGCAGCCACCTCGAGCAGGTGCTGCCCGACCACGCCCCACCGCTGCAGACCCTGGGCAGCAACGCCGCGGTCCGCGACGCCGCACGCGCCACCGGTGCGGCGACGGTGCTGTCCGCCCTCGCCGTCGCCGACGACCTGCGCGCGGGGCGGCTCGTCCACGTGCCCGTGTCGGGCCTGAGCATGCCGCGCACCCTGCGGGCCATCTGGCACCCGAACCAGCGACCTCAGGGTGCGGCGGCGGAGCTCCTGCGCCTGTCGACGACGGGCGGCTGAACCCGCCGGGTCAGCGGATCACGACGGGGAACGACGCGTACGCCTGCGGCCGCTCGGGGGTCGAGGAGCTGCGGGCCGCTCCCGGCACCTGCTCGTCGTAGATCGCGCTTCCCGGGCCGTAGGTGTCGGACCACCCGACGGCGCTGGGGACCTGCTGGTCGTACACGGAGCCGCCGTGCCGGAATGCGGGGGCCGGTGCGGGTGCCGGGGCCGGGGCCTCGGCCGGGGCGCCGACCCCGAGCGGGTGCAGCCACACGAACACGACGGTGAGCGTGACGACCGCCAGTGCCAGGACGACGAGTGCGAGGACGAGGGCTCCGCGCGAAAGTCCAGGGCGGGTCGACGGGGTGAGGGTGGGGACGGCGGTGATCATGATGACCTCCAGGTACGTGCTCCCCGGGTGGGAGCTGCACCTCCACCGTCCGAGGGGTCGGTCACGCAGTGCCCATCACGGCGGTATCGCCGCGGTATCGGGTCACGCGCACGCCGGGCGGTACGGCGTCCCCGGGAGGTAGGCCGCCCACTCCTGCCTGGTCAGCGACCGGCCCGCCAGCGTGCACGCGGCGTCCTTCCAGTGCTGGACGTCCAGGTCCAGGCGCTCGACGCCGGTGCCGGTGCCGACGAACACGAAGCCGTCGGAGGTCGGCGCGAGGGACGCGTCGCCGTCGGTCGCGGGGATGTCCCCGGTGGACCCGAGCGGGCTGAACGTCGTCGCGTCCCAGATCGAGAGCCGGACCTCGTCGTAGCCGTCCAGGCCGAGGAGGAGCCGACCGTCCGCGCTGTACCGCAAGGTCGCGTACTCGGTCCGGCCCCCGGTGGCGACACGCGTGGTCCTGCCGCTGGCGAGATCGCGCGAGAGGATCTCGCCGGTCGACCTCCAGAGCAGCAGGCGGTCGCTGTCGGGCGTGAAGGTCAAGGCGGTGACGTTCGGGTTGTCGGGTCCGGGGGTCTCCGTGACGACCCGCTTGCCCGCCCGCACGTCGTAGACGATGAGCGGCGCCCGGCCGCCGAACCACGTCGCCGCGAGCATCGTGGAGTCGGGCGAGAACGCGATCGCCCGCGGCTTGGGCATGCCCCAGTCCGGGTCGTCCAGATCGGCCAGCGAGTCGGTGAGCACCGGCGCCGAGGTGTCCGACAGGTCCCACACCCGCACCGTGGTCGTGATCGGGAACCCGTCGGGGTGCACCCCCTCCGGCACCGGCGGGTCGGCCATGTCCTGCGTGAACTCCGAGGTGGCGAGGTACCGGCCGTCCGGGGAGACCGCCAGCCAGGACGCGTGCACGTCGTCCCGCGACCACAGGAGGCTCCCGTCCGCCACGGACCACATCCGCAGGTGACCCGTGCGGTCGGCGGCGACGACCGCCGTGCCGTCCGGCGTGACCGCGAGCGCCGAGACGCGTCGGTGCAGCGGAGGGTTGAACGTGCCGTCCGGGTCGGGGTACGGCCCCAGCCACAGGTCCCGCAGGGGGCGCAGCGAGGCCTGGTCGAACACGGTCACCCTGCCGTCGTAGAAGCCGGCCGCCACGACGGTGCCGGGCGGCCCGGCGGACGCCTGGTCGACAGCCCCGGTGGCCACCGCGGCGGCGATGCTGCTCGCGCCGTGCAGGGAGAAGGTGGTGGTGCGCGAGTTCTCGTCGACCGCGACGACGGTGTCCCCGCCGGCCGGCAGGGCCACGAGCCGCACCATGACGCTCGTCGCGGGGACGCGCAGCGCCAGGTGCATGCTGCCGGTCTCGTAGACCTCGACGGAGCCGTCCCGGTAGCCGACGGCGAGCCGGTCGCCGTCGGCGGAGAACGCCACGGCCGTCGGCACCGACAGGCCCGGGACGCTCGTCGAGCCGCCGGTCACCAGGTCGTGGAGCGTCACGGTGCCCAGCTGCGAGGCGACGGCGAGGGTCGCCCCGTCCGGGGAGAGCGCGACGTCGCCGGCCGTGAGGTACGGCCCCGACCAGACGCCGGTGGACAGGTCGACGGCGACTGCGAGCTCCGGAGGGTTGGCGTCCGCGCGCCCGAGGTACTCCATGACGACGACCACCCGGTCACTGTCGGCGCTGAACCGGATGGAGTCGGGCGCCTCCTGGTCCGACCGCGACGCCGGGAGCTCGGGCAGGGGGAGCAGCCGGGGACCCAGCCACGCGCCGCCGCTGCGAGCCCACACCCGCAGCGTGCGGTCGGCCATCGAGACGAGCGTCTGGCCGTCCGGGCTAATCGACAGCCGGTCCTGGCGGAAGAAGTCACCCGTGAACGACCCCGCGACCGGCTCGGCGGGCGCGGCGGCGCCGCTCGTCGCATCGATCCGGACGAGCTCGCGGCCCGACCCGTCGGCCGTGTCGCGCATGACGACGATGGTCCGGCCGTCGTCGACGAACCCCGAGACCCACGGCGTGTGCCACCAGTCGGCGACGGGCGGCCCGAGGCCCATGCTGGTGATCACCCGCCCCGTGCGCGTGTCGACGAGGTACGGGCCGGCGTCACCCTGGCCATCGCTCGGCTGCCCGTCGAGGATCGCCCGCGTGCCGTCGGGGCTGACGGCCGAGTCGTCGAACCGCATCGGGATGAAGACGCCGGAGCTCGCCGAGGTGATGACGTCGCGCCGGGCCAGGACATCGAGGAGATTGCCCTGCAACGACGGTCGGGGGGACATCTCGACGGCCTGCCGGGCGAGCAGGAGGGCGAGGTCGATCCTCGGCTCCGACTGGCTGGCCGACGACAGCCGGTCGCCGCGGGCGTCGGCGGCCGCCGACTCCGCGGCCAGGGCCGAGGCCGCGGCCCGCCGGCCGTTGCCCACGGCGAGCGACCCGCCGAACAGGGAGACGGCCAGCAGCAGGCCGACGGCGACGAGCGCGCCGAGCAGCTGCCGGTTGGCCCGGGTCCGGGCCTGCAGCCGTCGGGCCTGCTCGCGGTGCTCGTCCTGCTCGTGCTCGGCGGAGGCGTCGAGGAATGCCGCCTCCGTCGCGGCGAGGACGGGGTGCGCCCGCGCCCGCCACTCGAGCGCCGTCTGCAGGCGCGCCTCCCGGTAGAGCTCGTCCGTCGGCCGCCCCGCGAGGTCCCAGGCATCGGCCGTGACCTGCAGGTGCGTGAGCGTCCGCTGCCCGTCGACGTCCTCGTCGAGCCACGACCGTAGCCG
The DNA here is from genome assembly GCF_056403775.1 of Cellulomonas sp. P2_F12. Lineage (NCBI taxonomy): Bacteria > Bacillati > Actinomycetota > Actinomycetes > Micrococcales > Cellulomonadaceae > Cellulomonas > Cellulomonas sp. P2_F12. Next base: position 43,736 of record NZ_JBFUEV010000001.1, read on the forward strand.
CGGCCACGCGCGGACGAGGCTCTCGTGCGCGAGCGCGGCGGTGTCCGCATCGGTCGTCACGAGCCTCGACCGCACGAGCAGGTCGAGCAGCCGGGGTGCGTCCTGCGCCGTCTCGAACACCCGGGTGGGGACGCGGACGACGACCGGGTCACCCCCCGGCGCCGCGGCGACGAGCCGGTGCACGACGGCGCGCAGCCCCTCGCGGTCGGCGGCCGGCAGGGACACGTAGAGGCGCTCGGCCGACTGCGCGACCGCGCCGTTGATCCCGCCGCTCGCCGTGTATCCCTCGACGGTCAGGACGGCACCCTCGCGCCGGGTCCAGGTCTCCGCGAGCGCGTGGCCGAGCAGGGGCAGCGCGCCGGGCTCGTCGAGCACGTCCCGCACCAGCAGGTCGACGAGCCCGGGTTCGAGCAGCAGCCCGCTGCGCCGGGCCGGCTCCTCGATCGCACGCCGCAGGGCGGCCTCCGAGAGCGGGCCCAGCAGCAGGACGCCGCGCTCGACGTGCCGCGCAAGTCCCGGGTTGCCGGACATCGACGCGAGGTGGTCCGCGCGGACCGTGACCACGACGGTGCGCCCCGAGTCGACCAGCGTGGTGAGGCCGTCGAGGAACCCGGCCACGTCGGCCTCGACCGTCGGGGCGAACACCTCCTCGAGCTGGTCGACCACGAGCACCGGTGCGTCCTCGGCGGCGACCGCCGCGGCGAGCGTCGCCACCGGTGTCGCGCCCGGCGTGAGCACGACGACCGGCTGTCCCCGTCGGCGGAGCGCGGGCACGAGCCCGGCGCGCACCAGCGACGACTTCCCGGAGCCCGAGGCGCCCACGACCACGAGGAACCGGGACGAGTCCAGGCGCGCCAGACAGTCGGTGATCTCCGCCTCGCGACCGGCGAACAGGTCGGCCTCGTCGGCGTCGAACGACCGGAGCCCGGGGTACGGGCACACGTCCGACGGGCGGGCGGCCGGCGTGCCGGCGCCGTCGAGCGCGGGGTCCTGAGCGAGGATCGCGCGCTCGAGGTCCGCCAGCTCGGCCCCCGGGTCGAGCCCCACCTCCTCGAGGAGCACGGCACGGGCGCGGCGCAGCACGTCGAGGGCCTCGCGCTGACGCCCGGTGCGGTACAGCGCGAGCGCGTACAGCGCCCACCGGTGCTCCCGGGCGCGTGCCCTGCTCACGAGCCGGCGACCGTCGGCGACGGCCTCGGACGCGCGGCCGGCCACCAGCAACGCCTCGACCAGCTCCTCCTCGACCGACTCGCGCACCTCGGAGAGCCGGGCCGCCTCGGCGCGCCCGTCGTCCCAGTCCAGCAGGTCCGCCAGGGCCGGGCCGGACCAGCACGACAGTGCCTGCCCGTACACCGCCACAGCCCTGTTCGCGTCGCCGACCGCGAGGAGCTCGCGCGCCCGTCCGACGTGTCGCTCGAAGTCGGCGACGTCGAGGTCGAGGCCGTCGGGCTCGAGCACGTACCCCGCCGCGGTCGTCCGGATCCGCTCCGGGCCGAGCACGCGGCGCAGCCGCATCACCACGCCCTGGACGACCTTCGGCGCCGACGGCGGGACCGTGTCACCCCAGAGGGCCACCGCGATCTGGTCGACGGTGAGGGGCTCGCCGGCGTGGACCAGGAGCGCCGCGAGGACGACACGGTCGCGGCGCCCGAGAGCACCATCACCCTCGACCTGCGTCGGACCCAGGAGCCGGACCCTCATTCTCGGAGTGTCCGCCCGCCCGATACCGAGGTCAACGGACCTGATACCGCGGCGATACCGGCGAGGCGCCGCGGTGGGGTCAGGCCCCGCGGAGCGCCGAGAAGCCGAGGACGCGCTCGAGGACGAGGTCCGTCTGCGCCGCGTCGAACGTGGCGACCGAGTCGTCGACGAACAGGTGCGTGCTGCCGGGGTAGACGAACACCTCGCCCTCGCCGGCGGCGGCCACCAGCGCGCGGGCGTGGGCCGCCCCGTCCGTGCCGAAGAACTCGTCGTCGCCGTGCCCGTGCACCTGCAGCGGGACGCCGGCCGGCCAGCCGTCGAAGTCGTCGGTGCTGGTGGACGACTCGAGGAAGACCGCGCCACGGGCACCGGGGCGCTCGCGCACCAGCAGGTGGGAGTACACGACGCCCATCGAGATCCCCAGGTAGACCAGATCCGTCGGAAGCCCGTCGGCCGCGCGGCGGGCGCGCGAGGTCATCACGTCCCAGCCCAGGTCGTCCTCCTCGTGGGACATCCCCGCGGGGATGCTGTCGAAGGTGCGGCCTTCGAACAGGTCGGGCGTGTGCACGGTGTGGCCCGCCGTGCGGAGCCGGTCGGCGAGCGAGCGGACCCCGTCGGTGAGCCCGAGGACGTGGTGCAGGAGGAGGATCTCGGCCATCGACCGAGCCTGCCACGCCCTCCCGGCGGGCACACTGGGAGCACGAGCACACGCACGAGCACCGACGACGACGACGGAGGTCGCCCACGATGCCGGGTCACCGGATCTTCGCCATGAGCTTTGCCCGCATCTACCCGCTGTACGTGCAGAAGGTCGAGCGCAAGAACCACGGCAAGGACGAGGTCGACCAGGTCATCACGTGGCTCACGGGCTACGACGGCGCCGGTCTGGACAAGGCGATCGCGGACGAGGTCGACATGGAGACGTTCTTCGCCCAGGCGCCCGCGATGAACCCGAACGCGTCCGCCATCACGGGTCTGATCTGCGGGATCCGCGTCGAGGAGATCGACGACCCCCTGATGCAGAAGATCCGCTACATGGACAAGCTGGTCGACGAGGTCGCGCGGGGCAAGAAGATGGCGTCGATCCTGCGGGGTGTCGGCGCGCCGTCGTCGACGTAGACGAGGGGCACTAGGACGTTCCGTCGTCCTCGAGCCGGCGACCGATCTCCCAGCGCTGGCCCCACGGGTCCACGACGCTGCCCAGACGCCACCCATAGTCCTCGGCGACCTCAGCCTCGGCCGTTGCCCCGGCCGATACTGCGCGAGCCCAGACGGCATCCACGTCGTCGACCAACAGAATCATCCGTGCGGACCGAGAGCCCGCGGTCGCCGGCGAGAGCCGGCCGTGCGACGCACCCTCGCGGGACAGCCACAGCCGTGCTCCGTCGATGTCGAGCTGGACCACTCCACCGTCGGGAACGCTGTGGAGCACGGAGGCGCCGAACGCCGCGCGGTAGAACTCGACCGCAGCGGCGACGTCGGGCACGACGAGATCGGGTTCGACACTGGCCATCGGACCATGATGCTCTCCGCCGGCCAGCGCCATCGAGCGTCCGAGCACGCCGGCGCTACCGCCCGGGCGGTCAGAGCTGGTGGCCGAGCTTGTACTCGCCCTGCTTCCAGCTCGGCAGCTCCTCGGGAGCGTCCCCCTTGCGGGTGTAGGAGAACCCGTCGGCCCCGATGGTCACCTCCATCTCGCTGGAGTCCGTGCGCGCGACGACCGGCTGTGGGACGCCGTCGAGGTCGAGGACGAGCGACGCTTCGGTGTACCAGGAGGGGACCACCGGGTTGCCCCACCAGTCGCGGCGCTGGTTGTCGTGCACGTCCCAGGTGACCACCGGGTTGTCGGGGTCGCCGGTGTAGTAGTCCTGCGTGTAGATCTCGATGCGGTGTCCGTCGGGGTCGCGCAGGTACAGGTAGAAGGCGTTGGACACGCCGTGGCGGCCGGGACCCCGCTCGATCCGGTCCGACATCCGCAGGGCGCCGAGCTTGTCGCAGATCGCCAGGATGTTGTGCTTCTCGTGCGTGGCGAACGCGACGTGGTGCAGGCGCGGGCCGTTCCCGCCGGTCATCGCCGTGTCGTGGACGGTGGGCTTGCGGCGCATCCACGCGGCGTAGGTGGTCCCCGCCTCGTCCTGGATGTCCTCGGTCACCCGGAACCCGAGGTCCTCCAGGTACGCGACGGCCCGGGGCACGTCGGGCGTGACCTGGTTGAAGTGGTCGATGCGCACGAGCGTGCCCGGCGTGTACAGGTCGTAGCGCCACGCGAGCCGCTCGACGTGCTGGACGTCGTGGAAGAACTCGTAGGGGAACCCGAGCGGGTCCTCGACGCGCACCGAGTCGCCGAGGCCCTTGACGAACCCGTCCGCCCGCCGCTCGATCCGGCACCCGAGCTCGCGGTAGAACGCGACGGCCCGGTCGAGGTCCTCCGGTGCTCGGACCCGGTAGGACAGCGCGGCGACCGCGGCGACGGGGCCCGCGCGCAGGACGAGGTTGTGGTGGATGAACTCCTCGTGGCTGCGCAGGTAGACGCACGTGTCGTCCTCCTCGGTCACGACGAGCCCGAGGACGTCGACGTAGAAGTGCCGCGACGCGGCGAGGTCGGTGACGACGAGCTCCATCGACGCGGCGCGCAGGATGTCCGGCGGCGGGGACGACGGCGTCGGGATGGGGTCCGGGGTCGCGCTCACGTCAGTGTCCCTTTCCGAAGGTCGGGTTGTGCGCCTCGCCGAGCGTCACGTGCACGGCCTGCTGGTGGGTGTAGAAGTCGATCGACCGGTAGCCGCCCTCGTGGCCGAGCCCGGAGGCCTTGACGCCGCCGAACGGGGTCCGCAGGTCACGGACGTTGTTGCTGTTGAGCCAGACCATCCCCGACTCGACCGCCTGGGCGAAGGTGTGGGCCCGCCGCAGGTCGTTGGTCCACACGTAGGCGGCGAGCCCGTACTTCACGCCGTTGGCCAGCGCGAGCGCCTCCTCGTCGGTGTCGAACGGCGTGATGGCCACGACCGGGCCGAAGATCTCCTCCTGGAAGATCCGGGCGTCCGGCGGCACGTCGGCGAAGACGGTCGGTGCCACGTAGTTGCCCGTCGGGAAGCCGTCGGGCCGCCCGCCGCCCGCGACGAGGCGACCCTCGGTCCGGCCGATCTCGATGTAGCCCATGACCTTGTCGTAGTGCTCGGGGTGCACGAGGGCGCCGACCTCGGTGCTCGCCAGGTGCGGGGGGCCGACGACGACCCGCCGTGCCTGGGCGGCGTAGCGCTCGACGAACTCGTCGTAGATGTCGCGCTGGACCAGGATCCGGCTGCCCGCCGTGCACCGCTCGCCGTTGAGCGAGAACACCCCGAAGATCGTCGCGTCGATCGCCGCCTCGAGGTCGGCGTCGGCGAACACGACGGCGGGGGACTTGCCCCCGAGCTCCATCGACAGGCCCTTCAGGGCCGGCGCCGCGTTCGCGAAGATGAGCTGCCCGGTCCGGCTCTCGCCCGTGAACGAGATCAGCGGGACGTCCGGGTGCTTGACCAGCGCGTCGCCCGCCTCCTCGCCCAGACCGTGCACGAGGTTGAACACGCCCGTGGGCACGCCCGCCTCCTCGAAGATCCCGGCCCACAGGGACGCCGACAGCGGCGTGAACTCTGCCGGCTTGAGGACGACCGTGTTGCCGGTCGCCAGCGCGGGTCCCAGCTTCCACGACTCGAGCATGAACGGGGTGTTCCACGGCGTGATCAGCCCGGCGACGCCGATCGGCTTGCGGTTGACGTAGTTGAGCTGCCGCCCCGGGACCTTGAAGGCATCGTCGGTCTGGGCGACGACCAGGTCGGCGAAGAACCGGAAGTTCTCGGCGGCGCGGCGGGCCTGGCCCAGGGCCTGGGTGATCGGCAGGCCGGAGTCGAAGCTCTCGAGCTCGGCCAGGCGGGCGTCGCGCGACTCGACGATGTCGGCGACGCGGTGCAGGACCCGGGAGCGCTCGCGCGGCAGCATCCGGGGCCACGGACCGCTCTCGAACGCGTGCCGGGCCGCGGCGACGGCCCGGTCGACGTCCGCCGCCTTGCCCGCGGCGGCCCGCAGGTACGTCTCGTTGGAGACGGGGTCGAGGACCTCGAACGTCGCGCCGTCGGCGGAGTCGACGTGCTCGCCGCCGATGTAGTGCTGGATCCGCTCGGGCAGGTCGGCGGGCAGGTGGCGGGGGGTGGTCTCGCCCATGGGTCGCCTCTCGGGGTGCGGTCGTCTGCTCGTGGCTGGTGCGGGGGCGAGGTCAGCCGCTCGCCCGGGAGACTTCCTCCCAGAAGGGTGCGACCACGGCGCCGGAGATGCGCAGGTCGAGGAGCAGGAACGGGCGCTCGGCGGCCGGTCGGGCGCGCCACTCCGTCAGCGCGTCGAGGTCCTCCACCGACCGGACGGCGACGCCCTGGGCGCCGAGCGCGGTGGCCACGCCGGCGAAGTCGACGTCCGGGATGAGCATCGGCTCCCGGGACAGCCCCTTGCGCGCGTAGAGGTGCACCTCCGCGCTGTACGCCCCGTCGTTCCACACGACCGCGATCCCGCGGCCGCCCGCCACCCGCACCGCCGACTCGAGGTCCGACAGGGCCATGAGCCCGCCGCCGTCGCCGGTCGTCAGGACCACCGTGGCCTCGGGCCGGGCGAGCGCCGCGCCCACGACGCTCGGGAAGCCGAGACCGATCGCCTGGAACGCGGTGCCGACCATGACCATCCGGTCCGGCGCGGCCACCGGCCAGTACATGTTCGACCAGCCGAGGAAGTGGCCGCCGTCCGAGACGACCACCCGGTCCTCGGGCAGCAGCTCGGCGAGGCGAGCGGCCGCGGAGCGCGGGTCTAACCGGCCGTCCTGCGCGATCCCGTCGCCGGGCTCGTGCCGCTGCGCTGCCGTGAGGTCGACGGTCTCCCGCCACCCGCTGGGCACCGCGCCGTCGAGCTCGTCGAGGATCGCCGCCGCCACGACCGCGGCGTCGCCGCGGACGTAGCCGCCGACGTGCGGGTGGGTCGCCGCGGGTGCGACGTCGACCTGGAAGACCCGGCACCCGGGGGCGAAGAGGTCGCCGAACCGCATCGTGAACTGGTTGAGGGAGGCGCCCACGACGACCGCGACGTCGGCCTCGCGGACCAGCGCCATCGCCTCGTCCGCGCCGAACCCGCCGGCGACGCCGAGGTCGAACTCGCTGCGGGGGAAGATCCCGCGCCCGAGCGCCGTCGTCGTCGTCAGCGCCCCGGTCGCGTCGGCGATGGCGCCGAGGGTCTTGCCCGCGTCGGCCACCCAGGCGCCGCGTCCCGCGAGGAGCAGCGGCCGGCGGGCACCGGCGAGGGCCGACGCGATCTCCCGCACGACGCCGTCGGCGAACGCCCCGCGGACGGCGAGGGGTTCGGGCAGGCGGGGGATCGGCGTCTCGGGGACCGGGCCCGTGTCCAGGGTCGCGACGTCGTAGGGGATCGCGAGCACGGTGGGCACCCGGTACGTCAGGGCGTGCTCGACGGCGATGACGGTGGTGGCGGCGGCGTCGGTGCGGCCCACGGTGTAGGTGCGGGCGCCGACGGCCGAGGCCATCGCGATCTGGTCGACGTCCCAGGGTCGCGGTCCGGACGTCGGCTCGTCGCCGACCACGAGGACGAGCGGCACGTGCGCCTGCACGGCCTCGGCGAGGGCCGTGAGGGTGTTGGTGAACCCGGCGCCGTACGTCGTCGTCGCCGCAGCGAGCCTGCCGGAGGACCGGTGGAACGCGTCGGCGGCGACGACCGCGCCGGCCTCGTGCCGGACGGGGATGAAGCGGGCGTCGGTCTGGCACGTCAGGGCGTCGAGGAAGTACGCGTTGCCGTTGCCCATGACCCCGAAGACGTGGTCGACGTGGGCGGCGAGCGTGACGGCGACGTGTGCGGAAACCGTCGGCATGGAGCAGGGCCTCCCGGACCAGGGTCGACCGCGTCGTTGCGGCTCAGGGCGATAGTATACGATCCGTCAACCTCGACATCGACGTCAGGGGAGTCGGTCCCATGCAGTTCCACCACCACGGTTACGTCTCCGGCGACCCGCGCGTCCAGCCCGCGTCAGGCGTCGGCCTCGACCGTCCCGACGAGCTTCCCGACGAGGTGGACGTCCTCGTCGTGGGCACCGGACCGGCCGGCATGATCACCGCCGCGCAGCTGTCGCAGTTCCCGGACATCACCACGCGGATCGTCGACCGACGCGAGGGGCGGCTGGCGATCGGCCAGGCGGACGGGATCCAGCCGCGCAGCGTCGAGACGTTCCAGGCCTTCGGCTTCGCGGGGCGGATCGCGGAGGAGTCCTACCGCGTCATGGAGGTCTGCTTCTGGCACCCGGACCCGGCCGACCCGACGCGGATCGTCCGTGGCGAGCGGACGCCCGACGACCCGTCCGGGATCAGCGAGTTCCCCCACCTGTACGTCAACCAGGCGCGCGTCCTCGACTACTTCGCCGAGTTCATGGCGAACGCCCCGACGCGGATGACGCCCGACTACGGCTACGAGTTCCGCGACCTCGAGATCGCCGACTCCGGCGAGCACCCGGTCACCGTCCGTCTCGTGCGCACGTCGGGTGCGGACGCGGGGAGCGAGAAGACCGTCCGCGCGAGGTACGTGGTCGGAGCCGACGGCGCGCACAGCGGGGTCCGGCGGGCCATCGGCTGCACCGCGATCGGTGGCAGCGCGGCCCACGCGTGGGGGGTGATGGACGTCCTCGCCGTGACCGACTTCCCGGACATCCGCCGCAAGTGCGCGATCCAGTCCGGCTCCGGCGGCAGCATCCTGCTCATCCCTCGCGAGGGCGGCCAGCTGTTCCGCATGTACGTGGACCTCGGCGAGGTCCGGCCGGAGAACCACGACGCGCTGCGCAGCACGACCGTCGAGCAGATCGTCGCCCACGCGAACGCGATCCTGCGCCCGTACACGCTGGACGTGAAGGACGTGGCCTGGCACAGCGTCTACGAGGTCGGCCATCGCGTGACCGACCGGTTCGACGACGTCCCGCTCGAGGAGATCGGCACGCGCACCCCGCGCGTCTTCATCGAGGGCGACGCGTGCCACACCCACAGCGCGAAGGCCGGTCAGGGCATGAACGTGTCCATGCAGGACGGGTTCAACCTCGGGTGGAAGCTCGGCTACGTCCTGTCGGGTCGCAGCCCGGAGAGCCTGCTGGCCACCTACTCCGCCGAGCGCCAGGTCATCGCCCAGAACCTCATCGACTTCGACAAGCAGTGGTCGGCGCTCATGGCGAAGAAGCCGGAGGAGGTCACCGACCCCGCCGAGCTCGCAGACTTCTACGTGCGGACCACGGAGTTCCTCTTCGGGTTCATGACGCAGTACCCGCCGTCGATGCTCGTCGCCGAGGCGGACCACCAGGCGCTCGCCACGGGCTTCCCGGTCGGGAAGCGGTTCAAGGCCGCGCCCGTGGTCCGCGTCGCCGACTCGAACCCCCTGCACCTCGGGCACGGGCACCGCGCCGACGGCCGGTGGCGCGTCTACGCGTTCGCCGACCACGGGGCCGCCGCGCTGACCGCGTGGGCCGACTGGATGGCCGGCTCGCCGGACTCCCCGGTGCTCGCCCACACGCGGGCGGGGGAGGACCTCGACAGCGTCCTCGACATCAAGGTCGTCTACCAGCAGCCGCACGTCGACGTCGACGTCGCCGCCGTGCCCGAGCTCTTCCGGCCGCGCACCGGGCCGTTCGGGCTCGTCGACCACGAGAACGTCTTCGCCACGCACCCGACCGACGACATCTTCGAGCTGCGGGGCGTGGACCGAGCCGGGTGCGTCGTCGTCGTCCGGCCCGACCAGTACGTCGCAGCCGTCCTGCCGCTCGACGCCACGGACGAGCTCGCGGCGTTCTTCCGGCAGCACCTGCTCGTCGTCCGGGACCGGCAACCCGTCTGACCGGGGCGGTCGGTCAGGCCCGCGCCTGCACGAGCCAGACGCTCGCGTCGAGCCGGACCCCGTCCGCCACGGTGTACGGAGCCATCGCCGCCCGGACGTCGGCCAGTGCGCGCGCCTCGGTGTCCTCGTCGGTGCCGTCCAGCGTCCGGCCACCGAGGGATCCCCTCCGGAGGAACGACACCGCGTCCTGGGGCGAGCTCCCGAGACGGAGCGGGATGGTCATGGGTTCCAGCTCGACGGACGTCCACCCCGCCGCCTGCAGCACGGCCCGCACGCGGTCGGGGTCGGCGAGGCCGAACATGCCCGGTCCGCCACCGTTGGTCAGGTCGGGGAGCTCGACGTAGCGCGCGACGGCCGCTCCGGGGACGCACAACCAGGGCTGGTGCGCCGGCGACCGCCAGGACACGAAGGCCAGGCGACCCCCGGGTCGGGTCGCCCGCCGGAGCGTGGTGAACGCCGCGACCGGGTCGGCGAAGAACATCAGACCGAGCCGCGAGAGCACGACGTCGAACGACGACGCCGGGAAGACATGGGTCTGGGCGTCGTCCTCGACGAACGAGACGGTGCTCGTGCCCGCGGCGCTCGTCCGCGCCAGGGCGAGCATGGTGGGCGACACGTCGATACCGGTCACCGTGCCGGGTCGAGCGAGCGCCTCTGCGGCCAGCGTCGTCGTGCCGTACCCGCAGCCCACGTCGAGCACGTCCTCGCCGCGGCGGATCCCCGCCGCGGACAGCAGGGCTCTCTGGAACGGCTCGTACATGCCGTCGTACCGGTCGCGGTGGACCACCCAGTGGTCGGCGCCCCGCTCGTCCATGCGGTCCATCCGTGCCGGGGCAGCGGTCAGCGGGCGGTCAGCGCGGCGTCACGGGCGAGCCGGGCCGGGGTGTCGTCGTCGAAGTCGGCGAAGAAGCCGCCCACCCGGTCGGTGAGCTCGCCCATGCCGTCGCACGCGAACAGGATCGGCTGGTAGTGGGAGATGTCGTACTCCAGCGTGGCCATCGCATGGAAGTCGACCGGCCGGACGTCGGCCCCGCGGAACTCCTCGATCTCGCCGTAGGACGAGAGCAGGCCGGCGCCGTACGCGCGCAGCTCGCCGTGCTCGTACATCACCCCGAACTCGATGGTGAACCAGAAGACGTCGGCCACGTACTGCAGGCCCTCGGGCGTCTCGCACCGTCGCGCGGCCTCCCCGGCACGGCGCTTGACCTCGGCGATCGCGGGGTTGGCGAGCAGATTGCAGTGCCCCACGACCTCGTGGATGATGTCCGGCTCCGGCGTGTACAGCGGTTGCGACGGGTGACGCAGGTACTGGGTGGAGTGGAAGACCCCGTCGGCGAGCGACCCGTAGAACACGTCGAGGGGCACCAGCCCGGCGGCGGGGTGGAGCGTGAACCCGCTGAGCGGACCGAGGCCCGCGCTGACCTCGTCGAGCTGGGGCACGTGGTCCGTCGGCAGGGCGAGCGCCTCCTTGCCCTCGAGGAAGCCGCGGATCGCGAGCCGTTCGTGCTTGGGCGCGAGCTCGCGGCACACGGTGCGCCAGATCGCGTTCTCGGAGTCCGTGTACTCGACGCGCGGCACCGGGTCCCCGGGCTGCCACGCGAGCGCCGGGGCGGCGATCTCGTTGCGGCGGCGGCGGTACTCCGGGTCGTTCGCGCCGGGGTGGTCGTCGGCGAGGTGCACCGTGGCCTTGCCATCCTCGTCCGCGGTGACGGGGGCGTAGAGCTGACCTTCTTCGAACATGCGATCCGTTCTACGCCAGAAGACCGGGCGACGCATCCCCCGAACGTGTCCCCGACGTGCTGGCGAGAACCCCGTCGGTGCGAGCAGGCTGGCCGGGTGACCCGGTCCCGTGACGCTCGACTCCCGGCGGTCGTGGTGCTGGTCGGGTTCCTCCTGGGTGTGGGTGTCGCCGCCTCGGCGATCGCCGACCACCCGGGTGCCGCCGACCGCGACTGGGTCGTGGTCTGGTCCGGCCTGGCGGTCGCGCTGTCCACCAGCTCCGCCGCCGTGTTCGTGCTGGGGCTCCGGCGCTCGGCCGACGTCGCCGACGTCCGCCCGGTGCGGTGGGGTCCGATCCGGGCGCTCGCAGCCGTCACCGTGGCCGTCGTCGCCGTGCTGGCGGTGGCCTCCGTGGTTCTCGACCTGAGCGGCGTCAGCTGGCGCGGGCCGGTGCTCACCGTCTGGGCGGTCGTCGGCTCGACGACCGTCGTGATCGCTCTGCTGGGTGTCCGCGACGCCGTCCTGGCCGTGCCGGCGGGGTCGGTCCTCGGGCGTCGCGTCGACGACTATCTGCGCCTGCGTGAGCTCACGATCGGCCTGCTGCCTCCTCTGGGTGCGCTCATCGCGCTGTCGACGTTCGCCCTCGGGGCCTCCGCGCAGCTCACGCCGCTGCACGGTGCCGCGCCTGTCACGCCCGTCACGGTGCTCACGTTCGGGGTCGTCGGGACGGCCCTGGTCGGCGGCGCGTACGCGGTTCCCCGCCACGCGCTCCGTCTCGAGGCTCGCGCGTTGCTGCGCGTTCTTGCTCCGGTCGGTGGGTCGGACGCCGGCTCGGTCGGCGGCGAGCTGCAGCAACGGCAGGCGACCCAGGCGCAGCTCGGGCTCGACGCCACGCTCCTGGGCGAGCTGCAGACCGGGATCCTCGTCGTCGGGCCGCTGCTCGCTGCGGCCTCGACGCTCCTCCTCGGCGGCTGAGTCGCGCGTCAGGTGTAGTGGCGCCGCAGCGCGGTGATCGCGGGGTCGTCGATGGCCCGGACCCGCCCGCCGACCGGGTTCATCAGGCTCCCCGGGCCGTGGTCGTGCAGGAGCCCGAGCACGTCACCGATCTCGTGCAGGACGACTGCCTGGAGCAGCCCGACGGACCACTCGGCACGCGCGGAGAGGCGGATCCGGCCGCGCACGATGACCGTGCCGGACAACCGGGTGGTCGTGGAGCCGACGACGGAGCCGACGAACGACGGTTCGACGTCGGAGTCGACGAACGAGACGGAGATGTCGGACGGGCCCGCGCCGTCGACGATCTGGAAGTCGAGGTAGCCCGCCGCGCCGACCAGACCGGCGGCCTGCCACTGGAGGAACGCGCTGGTCACGATGTCGACGGCGTCCCTGCCGGCCGGGTCGACGAACGGGGCGAAGCGCGCACCCGACCCGTCGATGGCGACGGTCAGGCCGCCGTGCGCCCAACGCGCGGCAGCATCGGGACCGACCCCGCCCAGCGGGCCGATCTCGCTCAGGCTCGGGATGGGGAAGTCCCGCACAGCGCAGAACCTCCGCCGTCGGGCGAGGAGGGCGGCGATGGCCGTCTGCGCATCGTGCGGGTCGTGACCGAGGCCACCGTCGAGATGGCTCGGCAGCAGCGAACCGAGCGTGCCGTCACCGGTCGCTGCCGCGATCAGCCGACCGAGGGCTTCGGTGTTCTGCACACCGGATGCGCCGAATCTCTGAAGTGCACGTTGGGCTTGGTCTCTCACGCCGGCCGCGGCCGAGCCGACGGGAGCGCCTGCGGTCGTGCCGAGAGCTGCGAGGGCCTGCGGGATCTGTTGCCGTGCATCTGCCGCCGCCCTCGCTGCAGCGACCGCGGCGGCGATCCTTGCGTTGATCTGTTCGACGTCGTGCGAGTCGTCGTCGAGCACGTGCTGCTGTGGGGCATCGAGCTCGACGACCTCGATGCCCCGCAGCGCCCGACTGGAGAACGACAGGAGCGCAGACGAGGCGTCGGTCGCTCCTAGTGCGGCGAGGGCTCGGGCGTGGCTCGCGATGCGGGCTACCGGTTCGGCGACGCGGTTCCACAGGGCCAGTCCCCACTGAAATGCGGCGAGCGTGGCGAGGTCGCGAGCGGCGCCGGCGGCGTCCGGCTGCCCCGCATCGTCACATCGCGCCGCGAGCGTCACCAGAAGGTCGGACAGCAGCGCGTCATAGTCGGCACGCCACGCCGCGGGTGGGGAGTAGGCCTCGAGCACGGCGACGGCGGTCCGCTGCGTCGCGAAGCCCTCCGAGGCGAGGCCGAGGGAGAGCATGAGCTTCTGGAGCGACGTGAGGTTGCGTGCGATGCCGATGACGGCGGCTCCCGGGGCTGCCGCGGCCCGCTGGTAGGCGGGGACGGCCGCGATCGTCTGTGCGGCTGCCTGCTCGCGCCGGCCCGCGTCCACCAGGCGCTGGGCGAGCGTGTGACGGCACTCGGCGAGCCACGTCAGTGCGGTGGCATCGGTCGCACCGGCATCGACCGCGGCCTGCGCCACGCTGACGGCGGCGTCCTGTGCCCGGGCTGCGAGGTCGTCCAGGTGCTGCAGCGAGAGCTGGTTCGCGAGCGTAGACAGAGCGTGCGAGATGCCCGGTCGGTCGGCCGAGGCCGAGGTGGCCTCGGCGAGCAGCTGGGCGATCCGGTCGGCATCGGCCGACGGCTCCAGGGGGCTCGCAGTCTCGGACATCAGGTGTTCGGGTTGGCGTCCGTGGCTTTCACGATGGCCTCGACATGGCCGAGGATCTGCTGGATCGCGTTCCCGGCGGCGACGCCGGAGGGCAGGTTCGTGCGCCGGATCAGCGCGTCGAGGTTGGCCGCGATCGCGTTGACCGTGTCCGCGATCGCAGCGACGGCGGACTCGGTCGCGGTGACCCGGGGTGCGAGGTCCTCGAGCTGGTGGCGTATCGCGAGCGCCTGCGCGTCGATGTCGGTGAGGGTGGCCTCGGCGGTGACGGGATGCTGGGCCGCGAAGAGAGCCCCGGCGGCGGTCGCGATGTCGATGGGCACGTCGTCGGCAGTCATGGGTGTCTCCTGTCAGGGAAACCGTCGATTCAGGAACCGTGCTGTCGGGGCACGAGGTGCCCTCGTGTGAGTCGTCCAGAGGGCGGCCGGATCCTTCTCGCGGGCGGCGCGTGGGCCTGCCCTACGTAGTCGAGACTACTCAGGATCGGGGGAGCCGTACCCTGGGGATCCGCACCGGAGTAGCGTCCGAGGATGGCGATCGAGGACCCGGTCGGCACTGCGCTGGCCACGATCGACGGGCTGCTGGTCGGCCAGGGGCAGCTGGGCCGAGCCATTGCTCCCGACGCCGGGCCGGACGCACGGCCGACCTGGTACGGCAACGCCCTGGCCGGGCTCGCGCAGTTTCTCCGGGTCGAGGTTCCGCTGTACGTCGACGCGACGGTCGCCGCAGATCCCACGAACCCGGACGGCGAGCTCGCGGCCACGATCCTCGTCCTGACGGGTCGCCTGCGGATCCGCTGCGAGGTGGCGCGGGCTGACGTCGGCAGTGCGGTGGACATCGTGACGCGTGCGGAGAGCCTGGCGGGCTTGGTGTCGATCGACGTCTCGACGGAGGCCGAGGACGGGGTGCCCGCGTCGCGGCCCCGGCTGCAGAGGGCCGTGTGCACGTTCGCTGACGGACAGGTCCTCGACCTCCCGTTGACGCCCGAGGCCATCGACGATCTCGCCGCCTACCTGCAGACGCTCGTCGAGAACCTGTAGACGGCGGGCGGGTCAGCGGCCCGGATCGAAGAACGCGACGACCCGAGCGACGTCGGCGCGCGCGCGATCGGCGGACTCGGCCGTCGCCACGACGCCGAAGACCATCCGCCACGCCAGCAGGACGTCCTCGATCTGCGTGCCGACCGGGACCCGCCCGGCGGCCCGCGCCTCGGGCAGGGTGCGTTCGATGAGGGCGCGCAGGCGGTCGTCGCCGTCGTAGGCGGGCTGGGACCGGCGGGCCTCGACGACCATCTCGACGAACGCGGCCTCCCTCACGGTCTGCTCGAGGAGCACGGCCCACAGCGCGCCGAACGCGTCCGGGCCGCCCGTGGAGGCAGCGCGATCGAGCTCGACGAAGTTGTCCTCGAACACCGCGAACGCCAGCTCGAACCGGGTGGGGAAGTGCCGGTAGAGCACGCCCTGCCCGACGCCGGCCTCCTTGGCGATCGTGCTGAGCGGCACGAGGAAGCCGCGTTCGGCGAACAGGCGCCGCGCCGCCTCGAGGATCGCGGTGCGGTTCTCGGGCGCCGCGGCGGGGCCACGGTTGACGGCTCGTCGAGCGGGAGGCATGCTGCATCCTAGATCCGGACAGTGTTGTCCGGTTTGCCGAGAGGAGCACGTGATGGCACCGAGGACCCCCGTGGAGCACGTCTACGACGTCGTCGTGGTCGGGACGGGAGCGGCCGGCCTCGCCACGGCGATGGGCGCCGTCGACGAGGGGCTGTCGGTGCTCATGGTCGAGTCGACCGACAAGTGGGGTGGCTCCACCGCGATGTCCGGGGGCGGCATGTGGATGCCCGACAACCCCCTCATGCACCGCGACGGCGTCGGCGACTCCCGCGAGGAGGCGCTGACCTACCTGGAGGCGTGCGTCGGCGAGGTCGGGCTGGCCTCGACGCGCGCGCGCAAGGAGGCGTTCGTCGACGGCGTCGGTGACTTCGTGACCACCGCGGAGAAGTTCGGCGTCACGTTCGCCCGCGCGACGGACTACCCCGACTACTACCCCGAGCTGCCCGGCGGCAAGATCGGGCGCTCGATCGAGGTCGAGCCGCTCGACTCGAAGATCCTCGGACCGTGGTGGCAGACCCTGCGCGGCGCCGTCCCGCTGCCGGCGAAGACGGACGACGTCTGGCTGCTGAGTCGCTCCTGGTCCACGGCGTCGGGCATGGTCCGCGGCGTGAAGGTCGTCTCGCGGATCCTCGGCGGCGTGGTGACGGGCAAGCGTCTGGTCGGCATCGGCAACGCGTGGGCGACGGCGTTCGGCCACGCGCTCGTGGTCCAGCGCCGTGTGCCGCTCTGGTTCAGCTCACCCCTCGAGGAGCTGCTCGTCGAGGACGGCTGCGTGGTCGGAATCCGCGTGCAGCGCGACGGCGGACCGGTGACCATCCGCGCGAACCGCGGCGTGATGCTCGCGGGCGGCGGGTTCGAGGGGAACACGGACTGGCGCCAGAAGTACCACGGCATCGACGGCGCTCCGTCGGGCAACCTGGGGAACATCGGGGTGCCGATCGCGGCGGCGCAGGAGATCGGTGTGGCCGTCGAGCTCATGGACGAGGCGTGGTGGGGGGCCTCGCTGGCCGCACCGCCCGAGGGTCGGCCGTCCTTCATCGTCGGCGAGCGCTCGATGCCCTACTCGATCATGGTCGACTCCCGTGGCGACCGGTTCGCCAACGAGTCCGAGTCCTACGTCGACCTCGGCCACGACATGCTCGAGCGCGACGGCGGCGCCGGGCCGTACTGGCTGATCCTCGAGGCGCGCAACATCCGGCGCTACTTCCGGACGTTCGCCATGGACCCCCGCGCGGTCAAGGCCATGCGCGCGGCGGGCATCGAGGTGAAGGCGGACAGCATCGCGGCCCTGGCCCGCAAGATCGGCGTCGAGCCGGCCCGCCTCGCGGCCACGACCCAGCGCTTCAACGGCTTCGCACGGTCCGGTGTCGACGGTGACTTCGGCCGCGGCAACTCGGCCTACGACCGCTACTACGGCGACCCGACCGTCCATCCCAACGCCAACCTGGGCCCGATCGAGAAGGGCCCCTTCGTCGCCTACCGGGTGGTGCTCGGCGACCTCGGCACCAAGGGCGGGGTCGTCACCGACCCGGACGGTCGCGCCCTGCGCGAGGACGGCACCGTCGTCCCCGGCCTGTACGCCGCCGGGAACAACTCGGCGTCGGTCATGGGCCGCACCTACCCGGGCCCGGGCTCGACCATCGGACCGGCCGCCGTCTTCGGCCTGCGCGCCGCCCGCCACATGGCGAAGGGCTGATCGGCCATGGAGATCCAGGGGAACGTCTTCGTCGTCACGGGCGGCGGCAACGGCATCGGCCGCGAGGTCGTCCTCGCCCTGCTGCGAGAGGGCGGTCGCGTCGCCGCGGTGGACCTGCGCGAGAGCGCGCTCGCCGAGACCGCACGCGTGGCCGGCGCAGCCGACCGGCTGACCCTGCACACGGTCGACGTCAGCGACGCGGCGGCGGTGACCGCGCTGGTCGGCGACGTGCTGGCCGTGCACGGGCGGGTCGACGGGTTGATCAACGTGGCCGGCATCATCCAGAAGTTCGTCAAGGTGGCCGACCTGACGCACGCCGAGATCGAGAAGGTCATGGCGGTCAACTTCTGGGGCGTGGTCAACATGACGACCGCGTTCCTGCCCCAGCTGCAGTCCCGGCCGGCGGCGTCCCTGGTGAACGTCTCGAGCATGGGTGCGCTCGCGCCCGTGCCCGGGCAGGCCGCCTACGGCGCGTCGAAGGCGGCGGTGAAGCTGTTCACCGAGGCCCTCTATGCCGAGCTGCGCGGCACGCCGGTCGCCGTCACCGTCGTGTTCCCCGGCGGCGTGGCCACCGGGATCGCGGAGAACTCCGGCTCGGCGATCCCCGGGGCCGGTGCCGACACGTCGGCGATGGAGGCCTCGCTCACCAAGCCCAGCGTCGCGGCGGCGAAGATCGTGGACGCCGTGCGCACGGGCCCGTACCGCGTGTGCATCGGCAGCGACGCCCGCGGGCTCGATCGCCTGTCGCGGCTCGCCCCTCGGCGCGCCACCGAGCTGATCGCCAAGAAGATGGCCCAGCTGCTGACGTGACGGCCGGGCGCCCCTCGTCCGCCGGGTCCTTGCCCGCGCCGTCGATGATCGTATATGATCCGCGACGTGACGCCAGGAGAGGGTCGATGACGACGGACGAGGGCGCGGACCCGCGGTTCGGGGCCCTGCCCCGTCGCCCCGGCAAGATCGTCGCGGTCCACCTCAGCTACGCCTCGCGCGCCGACCAGCGCGGTCGCAGGCCGGCCGACCCGTCGTACTTCCTCAAGCCGTCCAGCTCGGTCGCGGCGTCCGGGGGAGTGGTCGAGCGCCCGGCCGGCACCGAGCTGCTCGCGTTCGAGGGCGAGATCGCGCTGGTCATCGGCACGCCGGCCCGGCGGGTCGGGCTCGACGAGGCCTGGGGCCACGTCGGCTGGGTCACCGCGGCGAACGACCTCGGGCTGTACGACCTGCGCGCCAACGACCGCGGCTCCAACCTCCGTTCCAAGGGCGGCGACGGTTTCACGCCGATCGGCCCGGGTCTCCTGGACGCGCGTGCCGTCGACCCCGGCGCGCTGCGGGTCCGGTCGTGGGTGAACGGGCGGCTGGTGCAGGACGACACGACCGCCGGCCTGCTGTTCCCCCTGGCCCAGGTCGTCGCCGACCTCTCGCAGCACCTGACGCTCGAGGTCGGCGACGTGATCCTCACGGGCACGCCCGCGGGCTCGAGCGTCCTCGTCCCCGGGGACGTCGTCGAGATCGAGGTCGACGCCCCCACCGGCGCCGGTGCCCCGACCACGGGGCGCCTGGTCACGACGGTCACCTCGGGCGATGTGCCGTTCGACGGTGCGCTCGGCTCGCTGCCCGCCGTCGACGACCTCCAGCGCACCGAGGCGTGGGGCTCCCGCGACGCCGCCGGGCTGCCCCCGGAGGGACTGACACCCGAGCTGCGCGAGAAGCTGCTGCGCGCCCCCGTCGCCGGGCTGTCCGCGCAGCTGCGCAGGCGCGGGCTGAACAACGTCTCGGTCGACGGCGTGCGACCGGTGCACCCCGGCGCGAAGCTCGTCGGCACCGCCAGGACCCTGAGGTTCGTGCCGAACCGGGAGGACCTCTTCGAGCAGCACGGCGGCGGCTACAACGCGCAGAAGCGTGCGTTCGACTCGGTCGGACCGGGCGAGGTCCTCGTGATCGAGGCCCGCGGAGAGACCGGTTCGGGCACTCTCGGCGACGTGCTGGCCCTGCGGGCCCACGCGCGCGGCGCCGCCGGCATCGTCACGGACGGGGGAGTGCGCGACGCCGACGCCGTCGCCGCCGTCGGCATCCCCGTGTGGTCGGCCGGGAACCACCCCGCCGTGCTCGGTCGCAAGCACGTGCCGTGGGAGTCCGACGTCACCGTCGCGTGCGGCGGCACCACGATCCAGCCGGGCGACATCGTCGTCGGCGACGCCGACGGCGTCATCGTGCTCCCGCCGGGCCTCGCCGAGGAGGTCGTCGACGCCGCCCTGGCCCAGGAGGACGAGGACGCGTGGGTCGCCCAGCGCGTCGCGGAGGGCAACCCGATCAAGGGCCTGTTCCCGATGGATGCCGAGTGGAGAGCGAGGTACGAGGCGTGGCGCTCGGCGAGGTGAAGGTGGCGACCGGCCTGAGCAAGTCGCAGACCGCGTACCTCTGGATCAAGGAACGCATCGCGCAGCAGGACTTCACGCCCGGGTACCGGCTGGTCCTCGGGACCATCGCGAACGAGCTCGACATGAGCGTCGTGCCGGTCCGCGAGGCCGTCCGTCAGCTCGAGGCCGAGGGGCTGGTCACGTTCGAGCGCAACGTCGGCGCTCGCGTGTCGATGGTCGACGACACCCAGTACCGCTTCGCCATGCAGGCCATCGGCATCGTCGAGAGCGCGGCCACCGCGCTCGCCGCGCGGAACCTCACGGCGGACGACCTGCGCCGGGCGCGGGCCGTGAACGAGGTGATGACTCGCTCGCTCGAGCGGTTCGACCCCCGCGCGTTCTCGGCGCTCAACCAGGAGTTCCACCACATCCTGTACTCGCAGTGCGCCAACCCGCGGCTGCTCGAGATCGTCGACAGCGAGTGGGTCCGCCTGGCCCACATGCGCGACTCGATCTTCGCGTTCGTGCCCGGGCGTGCGCGCGAGTCGGTGCGGGAGCACGAGGAGATCCTCGTGCTCATCGAGCGCGGCGCGCCGCTCTCGGAGATCGAGCACGCGGTCCGCCGCCACCGGATGGGCACGCTCGCCGCCTTCCTCGAGCACGAGCACCCCGACGAGACGCTCGGCCTGCCGGTCCTGTGACGACGAAGGAGCCAGCATGCTGAGCACCGAGACGATCAGCGCGATCGCCGAGGAGCTGTCCGGCGCGGAGCGCTCGCGCGGCCTCGTCCCGCGCATCACGGCCCGCTACCCGGACGCCACGGTCGAGGACTCGTACGCCATCCAGGGCGTGTGGCGCGACAGGAACCTCGCCGCCGGCCGGCGGCTGGTCGGGCGCAAGATCGGGCTGACATCGAGGGCCATGCAGCAGGCCACCGGCATCACGGAGCCCGACTACGGCGTGATGTTCGACGACACGGTCTGGGAGAACGGCTCGATCATCCCCTTCGACGCCTTCTCGAACGTGCGCATCGAGGTGGAGCTCGCGTTCGTCCTGTCGGCGCCGCTCGAGGGCCCGCACTGCACGGTGTTCGACGTGCTGCGCGCGACGGAGTACGTGACGCCCGCGCTCGAGATCCTGAACTCGCACATCGAGCTCGAGGGCCGCACGATCGTCGACACGATCGCCGACAACGCCGCGTACGGCGGCATGGTGCTGGGCGGTCGGCCGATGGCGCCCGACCAGGTCGACCTGCGCTGGGTCTCCGCGCTGCTCTACCGCAACGAGACCATCGAGGAGACCGGCGTCGCCGCCGGCGTGCTCAACCACCCCGCCACGGGCGTCGCCTGGCTCGCGAACAAGCTCCACCAGCACGGGGCGAGCCTGCAGGCGGGCGAGATCATCCTCGCGGGGTCCTTCACGCGCCCGGTCTGGGTGTCCCGCGGCGACAGCATCCTGTGCGACTACGGACCGATGGGGACGATCTCGTGCCGCTTCCTCTGAGCCCGACGTTCCGGGCCGCTCTGGCTCGGGCCGACCGTCCGCTCGCCGGCATGTGGGTGTCCAGCGGCAGCCCCCTCGTGGCCGAGATCTGCGCGGACGCCGGGCTGGACTGGCTGCTCATCGACATGGAGCACGGCCCGAACAGCCTCGAGTCGGTGCTCGCGCAGCTGCAGGCCGTCGCCGCCTACCCGGCCACGCCCGTGGTCCGCGTGCCGTCGAACGATGCCGTGACCCTCAAGCAGGTGCTGGATCTCGGCGCGCAGAACGTGCTCGTGCCGATGGTGTCGTCGGTCGAGGACGCCCGTGCCGCGGTCGAGGCGGTGCGCTACCCGCCGCGCGGCCGGCGCGGGGTCGGCTCCGCGCTGGCTCGGTCGGCACGCTGGAACCGCATCGACGGCTACCTCGCGGACGCCGACGAGCACGTCGCGCTGTTCGTGCAGGTCGAGACGCTCGACGGTGTCGAGGCCGCCGCGCAGATCGCCGCGGTCGACGGTGTCGACGGCGTGTTCGTCGGCCCGTCCGACCTGGCCGCCTCGATGGGCCTGCTCGGGCAGCAGACCCACCCGGACGTCGTCGCGGCAGTGCTGCGCGCGTTCGAGGCCGTGCGCGGTGCCGGCGTCCCCGTCGGCGTCAACGCGTTCGACCCGGCCGTCGCCGACTCCTACCTCGCGGCCGGCGCGTCGTTCGTGCTGGTCGGCGCCGACGTCGCGCTGCTCGCCCGCGGGTCGGAGGCGCTGGTCGCCCGGTTCGTCGGCACGGACGGGACCGCGCGCGCCGGCTACTGAGGCCAGGGCGCCGCGGACTGTGGTCTGCTGGGCTCGCGAGTCCACGCCCACAGGAGGGACGCCCAGATGGCCGAGCGGGTCTGGTTCGCGAGCTCGACCGGGCCGCGGCTGGCCGGGATCGTCGATCTCCCCGAGGGACCCGTCCGCGGGTGGGGCGTCTTCGCGCACGGGTTCACCCTCGGCAAGGACTCGCCGGCCGCGAGCCGCATCTGCAAGCAGCTCGCCGCCGAGGGCATCGGGATGCTGCGCTTCGACAACCTCGGGCTCGGCGGCTCCGAGGGGGACTGGGGCGACGGCTCCTTCTCCGTGAAGGTCGAGGACACGGCCCGCGCGGTGCGGTTCATGGACGGGTCCGGCCGTCAGGTCCAGCTCCTGGTCGGGCACTCGTTCGGGGGGTCCGCGGTCATCGCCGCCGCGCACCTGACCGAGTCGGTGCGTGCCGTGGCCAGCATCGGCGCCCCGTACAGCCCCGCGCACGTCGAGCACACCTACGACGCGCTCATCGAGCGGATCCTCGCGGACGGGGAAGCGCCGTTCCTCATCGGCGGGAAGGCCCTCACCCTGCGGCGGCACTTCATCGAGGACGTGCGCGCCGTGGACCTGCACGAGCGGATCCGCACGCTGCGCAAGGCGCTGGTCGTCCTGCACTCACCCACCGACAACACCGTCGGCATCGGCAACGCCAGCGACATCTTCCGGGCCGCGAGGCACCCCCGCAGCTTCGTGTCGCTCGAGGGCGCCGACCACCTCCTCACGCAGGGCACCCAGGCGCAGCGCGCGGCACGCATCATCAGCGCGTGGGCCGACCCCTACCTCGGCTGAGAGAACGGCGTGATCCCCGCGGCGACGGCGACCTCGCGGTACGCGGCGGCCAGGTCGGCGAGCGTGGCGTTCCGGTTCAGACCGCTGGGGTTCGGCACCACCCACACCTCGATGCCGGCGCCCAGGTGGTCCGGCTGTCGACCGACGGTCGCCGACGGCGCCGCGAACGCCGTCCGGTAGGCGGTGATCCCGAGCATCGCCACCGCGGCGGGAGCGATCCTGCCGACGCGGTCGGCGAGCGCACGGGCTCCGTCGACCAGCTGGTCCGTGCTGAGCTCGTCCGCGCGTGCCGACGCCCCCGGCACGAGCGAGGTGATGCCGACCCCGCGGTCGCGGAGGTGCGCGAGGTCCTCGGGGCGCAGGCCGGCGGAGGCGTCGATCGGCCGGTCGACGATGCCCGCCCGGTAGATCGCGGGATAGAACCGGTTGCTCCCGCCGCCCCCGAAGTGGGCCCCGACGGCGACCGCGCGCAGGCCGGGGTTGATGCCGACGAAGAGCAGCCTCGTGGCGTCCCCGAGGAGGTCGGGCAGGCTCGCGCCGCGGAACGACTCGAGCTCGGACCGGCTGAAGGGCACGCCGGTCAGCCGTCTCCCGCCGGAGGGTCGATGTCGTCGTACAGGCGCACCGCGGTCAGCCGGTCGTCCGCGTCCCGCTCGTAGACCGCGACCCCCGCCTGCGCGGGGAGGTCGCGGTCGCCCCAGCGGACGCAGTTGTACTCGACCGCGCACCGTTCGCCGTCGTCGGTCACGGTGCAGTGCTCGAGCTCGATGCCCCCGCCCGCGCCGAGGCTCGTCGTGAAGTACGCGCGCAGCTCGTCGCTCCCGCGGTGGGTGCCGTGCGGCCCGAAGGACTCGCGGAGGTAGGCGTCGTCGGCGAGCTCGGCCATCACGGCGTCGACGTCGCCGCCGGCCAACGCAGTGTGGAAGCGGCCGACGACACCGGTGAGCGCCTCGCGGCTCGCCGGCAGGACGGGCGGCCGGACGTGCCGTCGGCCGTCGACCGGCCACTGGCTGCAGTAGCTGCGGAAGATCACCGAACGCTCGTCCGGCGACTCGGCGACGACGGCGACGGGCCAGTCCGCGGCACGCCCCGCGTCGTCCTCGACGCGGGCCAGGATCTCCACGACGGCCCGCGGCCCGACGGTCGTCGCCGCCACCGTCTCGACGTGAGCGCGGTGGTCGGCGAGCCACGAGGTGTTGCGGCGGACGAACTTCTTGAGCTGGGCGTGCCCGTGCACCTTGCCGGCTCGGGGGTCGTGGACCACCACGTCGCCGGGCCACACGAGCTCCAGGCCGCGAGCGTCACCGGTGTCGAGGGCCTGCAGGTACTGCGCGACGGGATCGGTGTGACCCTCTTGTCTGGCCTGCCGGCGGGCGAGCTCGGCGGCGGAGACGAACTCCGGGAACCACGGCATGTCGTCACCTTGCACCCTCGACGGGTCCTGACGACAGCCCTCGGGCGGGACCTTGACGGTCCTGACGGCCGGGAGCATCGTGTGTCACGAGCAACTCACCTCTCCCTCCCGTGGGGCTGGACCTCGCGCGGATGCGGCCGACGCGAAGGAGCCCGGAGATGACCAGCAGCGAGGCGAGCAGTGCCAGCACCGCCGGGAGCCCGCCCGTGGAGCCGGGCCAGTTCCGGCTCGAGGTCGTGGTCGTCCCGGTCGCGGACGTCGACCGGGCGAAGGCGTTCTACGAGTCGCTGGGCTGGCGGCTCGACGCCGACCTCGCGGTCGACGACGGCTACCGGGTCGTGCAGCTCACGCCGCCCGGGTCGGCCTGCTCGATCATCTTCGGCACGGGCCTGACGAACGCCGCGCCCGGCTCGTTCGAGGGCCTGCAGCTGTCCGTCTACGACATCGACGCGGCGCGCGCCGACCTGGTCCAGCGGGGCGTCGAGGTCAGCGAGCCGTTCCACGACGTGACCGGCATCTTCCATCACGCCGGCACCGCGGGGCGGGAGAGCGGCGCGGCGCCGGGCCACGCGGACTACGGCTCGTTCGTCGCGTTCAGCGACCCGGACGGCAACGGGTGGCTGCTCCAGGAGATCAAGACCCGCCTTCCCGGCCGCTGAGGGGATGAGCCCGATGGACACGCGCTACGAGTCCGTGAGCGATCTGGCCGACGCCCTGCGGCGCGCGGCGGCGGCACACGGCGAGCACGAAGCACGCACGGGCGAGGCGGACGCGGACTGGCCCGACTGGTACGCGCTGTACATGGTCCGCGAGCGCGCCGGCGACGAGCTGCCGACATGAGCGCCGACTACGACGTCATCGTCCTCGGCGGCGGCTCGCCCGGTGAGCACTGCGCGGGCGCGCTGGCCGAGGGCGGCCTGCGCGTGGCCGTCGTCGAGCGGGAGCTCGTGGGCGGGGAGTGCTCCTACTGGGCGTGCATCCCGTCGAAGACCCTGCTGCGGCCCGGCGAGGCGGTCCATGCGGCACGCGAGGCCGCGGCGACGGCGGACATCGACCTCGAGGCCGTCTTCGCCTGGCGCAACTTCCAGGTCTCCGACTACTCCGACGCCGGTCAGGTGACGTGGCTCGCGGACAACGGCATCGACCTGCTGCGGGGCGACGGCCGGCTCGTCGGACCCGGTGCCGTGGAGGTCGACGGCGTCCGGCACACCGCCGACCACATCGTGCTCGCCAACGGCGCCTCGCCGATCGTGCCGCCGGTGCCCGGGCTGCGTGAGCTGGACGGCCTCTGGACCAGCCGCGAGGC
This sequence comes from Cellulomonas sp. P2_F12, assembly GCF_056403775.1. Lineage (NCBI taxonomy): Bacteria > Bacillati > Actinomycetota > Actinomycetes > Micrococcales > Cellulomonadaceae > Cellulomonas > Cellulomonas sp. P2_F12. The sequence goes on from NZ_JBFUEV010000001.1 coordinate 69,247, forward strand.
CACCTCCATGACGGCGGTCCCGCGCCGCCTGCTCATCATGGGCGGCGGCCCGGTCGGGGTGGAGATTGCGCAGGTGGTCCGCCGGCTCGGGGGCGAGGTGGTCCTGGTCGACCGGTCCGCGCACGTGCTCGGGCGGGAGCCCGCGCCCCTGGGCAAGGCGCTGGGCGAGGTGCTGCGGGGCGAGGGCGTCGAGCTCGTCCTGGGGGCCGGTGTGGCCCGCGCCCGGCACGACGGGGACGACTACGTGCTCGAGCTCGACGACGGGCGCGAGCTGCGGGGCGACAAGCTGCTCGTCGCCACGGGACGGCGCCCGCGCGTGCACGACCTCGGCCTCGAGACCGTCGGCATCGAGCCGGACGACAAGGGCGTGCCCGTCGACGAGCACATGCGCGTCGCCGACGGGCTGTGGGCGATCGGCGACGTGACCGGGCTCTGGCCGCTGACGCACGTCGGCAAGTACCAGGGCGACGTGGTCGCGGCGAACATCCTGGGGGAGCGACGGGCCGCCAGCTACGAGGCCGTCCCGCGGGTGACGTACACCGACCCGCAGGCGGCGGCGGTGGGCATCGCGGACGACCGCTTCCAGGCGACCGTCCCGGTGTCCGGGGTGGCGAAGACGTCGACCTACACGCGCGCCTACGCCGACAGCAACGGGTTCCTCACGCTCGTCAGCGACGGTGAGCGGCTGACCGGCGCCTACGCGCTCGGACCGGAGGCGGGCGAGTGGCTGCAGCAGGCCACGCTGGCCATCCGCGCCCACGTGCCCCTCGAGGTGCTGGCCGACACGATCCAGCCGTTCCCGACCTTCTCGGAGATCTACGTCTCCGCGCTGAAGGCCCTGCGCGGCGAGATCGCCCGATGAGCCCGGCGGCTCGCGAGCCGGCGCTGGCAGGGCAGACGGTCGTCGTCGTCGGCGGGAGCGCGGGCATCGGGTTGGCGACGGCCCGGCGCGCGCGCGCCGAGGGGGCCGACGTGATCCTGACGGCCCGCGATCCCGACCGGCTCCGGAGCGCCGCCGACGAGGTCGGTGCGCGAAGCGTCGCCGCGTTCGACGCGAACGACCTCGCCGCCCTGGAGGGGTTCTTCGACGGGCTCGACGCGCCGATCGACCACGTCATGGTGACCGCCGGTGCTCCCTACTACGCGCCGCTGGTCGACATGGACTTCGAGGACGTGCGCCGCGCCATCGCCGAGCACCCGATGGTGATGCTCGGCGTGGCCCGCTACACCGCCGGCAGGATCCGCCCGGGAGGGACCCTGCTGTTCATGGGCGGCACCGGTGCCCGGCGGCCGGGGGTCGGCCTGGGGATCACCGCGGCGATGACCGCGGCGCTGCCCGTCCTCGCGGCGAACCTCGCGATCGAGATCGCCCCGGTGCGGGTCAACCTCATCGCCGCGGGCTTCGTCGACACGCCCCTGTCGGCGTCGCTGCTGGGCGACAGGCTCGACGAGCGCCGCGACGAGCTGCGCGCGACCTTGCCGATCGGTCGGGTGGTCGGGCCGGACGACGTCGCGGCGCTGGCGGTGCACGTCATGGCCAACACCGCCCTGACCGGGGGGACGTACGACATCGACGGCGGTCAGCAGCTCGTCCGCTGACCGTCACAGGTCGAGGACGAGGTCCGTCGTGGGGCGTGCCGAGCAGATGAGCAGCTCGTCGGCGCCGGGCGGCTCGAGCGGCGGCGTCCCGTACGACGCCGACCCGGACAGCACGGCCGTCACGCACGTGTGGCAGACCCCCGTGCGGCACGACCACTGGGTGGGCACGTCGCACGCTTCCGCCAGCTCGAGCACGGAGTCGTAGCCCTCCGACCAGCCGGCCGAGAGGCCGGAGCGCGCGAAGGTCACCTGCGGACCCGTGCCGAGCGGCCCGGGCGGCTGGTGGGGCGGCGGCGCGTCGGCCCGTACGACCCCGGGGTTGATCGGGGAGCGCGAGCCGAAGCGTTCGGTGTGGACGTGGGCCGGGTCGAGGCCCGCCGTGGCCAGGGCGGCGACGACGTCGTCCATGAACGACTCGGGGCCGCAGACGTACGCCTGCGCGTCGGTCGGCAGGCCCAGGCCGGCGACCACCTCCGCGGTGAGCCGTCCCGCACGGACCCCGGAGGGAAGCGGGCCGCTCGGCGTCGTGTAGTACACGAGACCGTGTGCCGCCGGCAGGCGGGCGAGCAGGTCCGCGGCCTCGGCGGCGAAGGCGTGGCTGCGCTCGTCGTGGGTCGTGTGGATCCACCACACCTCGCGGGCGCTGGGTTCGCTCGCGAGCCGGTGCAGCATCGCGAGCACGGGGGTCAGCCCGATGCCCGCGGAGACGAGCAGGACCGGTCCGGTGCCGTCGTCGAGCACGAAGCCGCCCCGCGGTGCCGCGACCTCGATCCGGTCCCCCCGGTGCAGGAGCTCGCTCAGGCGCGAGCTGACCACCCCGTCGGACTCGCTCTTCACGCTGATCCGGTAGTCGCCGCCGTCCGGGTCGCCCGACAGCGAGTACGTGCGCACCGGCGCCGGGTCGCCCGCACCGCGCACGCGCAGGCTGAGGAACTGGCCGGGCACGAACTCCGGCAGCCCGCCGTCCCCGGTGAGCCGGAACGACGTCACCGCGGCCGTCTCGGCGACGACGTCGGTGACCGTGAGCGTGCGGAAGCCCGGCCACGACGGCTCCGGCGCGACGGCGACTCCGGCGGGCTGCGCGGTCCCACCGGCGAGCATGCTCCGGAACGACCCGCGCCAGCCGGGGCTCAGGGCCGGGATGTCCAGCGCGATCTCGAGCCGCGCCGGGTCGTGACCGGGCAGGTAGAGGAGGGCGTCGACGTCGGCGACGCTCAGCGCGTGCGGCCCGCGCCTGGTCCGCACGATGGGATCGCCGGCCGCGACGTGCCCCTCGGTCAGGACGCGCAGGTAGAAGCCCGGACGGTGGTGGGCGACCAGCAGCGACGGGAGCTGTGGCTGTCCCATCCGCATCCCGACGCGGAAGCAGGTGACCCGCGGCTGGGTGACCTCGACCTCGGCCTCGCCGATGCGGTACCGGTCGCCGATGCAGACCTCGTCGTCGGCGAGCCCCTCGACGGTGAAGTTCTCGCCGAACGCTCCCGGCTCGAGCTCGGGCAGCCCGAAGTGCTCCTGCCAGTGCCGATAGGACTCGATCTGGTAGACGAGGACGGCGCGCTGCTCGCCGCCGTGCCCGGCGAGGTCGCCCTGCCCGTCGCCGTCGATGTTGAGGCGTCGGACCATCCGCGGCCCGGGGACCGCGCCCTTCCAGACGCCGGTGTGCACGGTCCGGCCGCGCCACGGGACGTCCGCCGGCAGCCCGACGTTCACCGACAGGAGCGTGGCCATCGTGCGCCGGGCCGCGTCAGTCCAGGCCCCGGGCGCGCCGGACCTCGTCGGGCGACCACCGCTCCCAGCCGTGGAACTTCGAGACGTCGCCGGCGTCCCAGGCCTCGCGCAGCCCGGGGGTGCTCAGGTCCCAGTCGGGGCGGAACTCGCTGGAGGCGGCGCGCAGGTCGCGCCAGAGGTCGTCGGTGGAGGGCCGGCCCCAGAACCAGTACCCGTTGTAGATGCTGTGGATCACGAGCCCCGGCTTGAGCACGAGCGTGTGCGGGATCATCGGGTCGTTCGTCGGGTCGGTGTACTCCTGGATGTCGAGATCCCGCTGCACGACGCGACCGGGGTCGGACAGGAACGGCCAGTGCGCGCCCACGGACGCGCGGAACTCCTGCAGCGTGTGGCGCTCGTCCGTCGCGATCGTGGCGATCTTCGTGTACGCCACGCCGAGCTTGGGCTGCAGCGCGGCGAGGTCGAGGTGCTGCTGGTGCTCCTTCGGGCAGTAGTGCCCGCGGGCGAGCGTCAGGATCATCGGGTCGTCGCCCTGGATCTCGCTCAGCCTGCGCACGGCGCCCGTGTGGTCGGGAAGCTCGTAGTCGGGGAGGACGGCGCCGGGAACGATGTCGGGACGCATGCCGTGCTCATCTCTGTCGTCACGCCAGAACTCCTGCAGGACCCGTCCATCCTGTCCCACCGCGCGCGGTGGCCGCACGCTCAGGCGGGCTGCACGTCCCGCCGGGCGTAGCGGCTGAGCCCGGCCGCGACGAGCGCGCCAGCGACGACCGTCAGGATGATCACGGGCGTCCACGTGAACGGCTCGGCCGGCTGGTACGGCGTCGCCGAGAACGGCAGCGCGTCGAGCACCCAGCCGGGCAGGTGGAGCGCGTCGCCGGCGATGACGACGATCCACATCGCCCCGAGCACCGCCCACGTGCCGGCCACCGCGGCGCGCGGCAGCCACCCGAACAGCGCGACCGCCACGCCGACGAGCACCATGACCGCCGGCCAGTACGCGAGGGCCGCGAGCGCGAGCGACCAGGCGTGCCCCTGCTCACCGATCGACGCCCCGTAGGCACCCCCGAACAGCGCGCCGCCGACGACCAGGAGCACCGCCGACCCGACCACGGGGATCGCCAGCCGACCCGCGGCCCACCGGAACCGCGACATCGCGCCGGCCAGCTGTAGCTCCGCCATCCCGGACGCCTCGTCGCTGCGCAGGGCCACGGCGGACTGCACGGCGAACACGGTGACGATCAGGGCGACGAGCTCGACCAGGAGGGCGACCAGCGGGTCGATGCCCGTGCCGCCGGTGATGCTCTGGGCGCTCGAGTCGTCGAGCAGGTCGGTCATCGCCTGGACGACGGACCCGAACAGCAGCGCCGACACGGCGACGGTGAGGCTCCAGCCGATCACCGGCCCGCGCTGGAGCCGCAGGGCGAGCCCCAGCGGCGACGCGTAGCGGGCGGGCGCGCCGGCGGGACCCGGGCGCTCGGCGACGAGCCCGGCACCGAGGTCGCGGCGGGCTTCCAGGCGCAGGGCGACGAGGTGCAGCACGACGGTCAGGCCGAGCAGCAGCGCGAGCACCCACCAGCGGTTGGCGCCCCAGGGCTGCATCTCCTGCCCCCAACCGATCGGCGAGAGCCACGTGAGCCTGCCGTCGCCGAGGTCGCCGATCATGCGCAGCACGTAGAAGACGCCGAGCACCACCGACCCGATGGTGTTGGCCCCGCGCGACGTCGTCGCGACCTGGTTGGCGACGGCCCCGACGCCGAGCGCGACGGCGCCGACGGCGGCGATCGACGCGCCCACCACGAGCGAACCCGTGATGCCGGCACCGGCCGGGTCGAGGCCCAGCAGGATGGACGAGACGGCCACCCCGACCCCGCACACGAGGCACAGCGCGGCGTTGACCAGCCACGACGCGGTCGAGTACGCGTGCAGGCCGAGCATGCGCGCGCGCAGGAGCTCCGTGCGGCCCAGCTCCTCGTCCGCGCGGCCGCTGCGGGTCACCAGGAACACGACCCCGAACGCGAGCGACAGGGCGCAGGTCATCCAGATCTTCGTCCAGACGGCGCCGCCCAGGGTGTTCGGGGCGGCCGCGAGGCCGGTGAGCGCGCGGATCGACGGCGTGTTGCTCAGCGCCGCGAAGTCGTCCAGCGCCTGCTGCGAGTCGAACAGGGTCTTGTAGTACGTGCCGACGTACGCGAACAGGCCCACCACCACGTACACCCACACGACGAGCCGGACGCGGCTGCGGCGGACGACCAGGCGCACGCCCGTGCGAAGGCCGGCGAACGCGTGCGCGGGTGTCCGCAGCTCCCGCGCAGCGACCGGCGCTGGGGAGCGGGTCGCGACGGCGGTCATGACCGCGCCGCCTCGGGTGCTGCCGTCCCGGCGGCCTCGAGCGCGGCGCCCTGGTCCCCGTAGTGGCGCAGGAACAGCTCCTCCAGCGACGGCGGGTTGGCGACGAGCGAGCGCGGGCGCAGGCTCGCCACGGCCGCCAGCACCGCCGGCAGCTCGGCGTCGTCGACGGCGAACGTGACGTGCCCGTCGGCCCGCTGCAGGTCGTGCACGCCGGGCAGCGCGGCGAGCCGGTCGGCGCCCGCGTCGATCCCGACGGTCACCTGCGAGCGCGTCAGGTGCCGCAGCTCGGCGATGGTCCCCGACTCGACGGTCACGCCGTCGCGGATGATCGTCACCCGGTCGGCGAGCCTCTCCACCTCGGCGAAGATGTGGCTGGACAGCAGCACGGACCGGCCCTCGGCCTTCACCTCCCGGATCGACTCGGTGAACGCCGCCTCCATCAGCGGGTCCAGGCCGGACGTCGGCTCGTCGAGCACGAGCAGCTCGGCCCGCGAGGCCAGCGCCGCGACGAGCGCCACCTTCTGCCGGTTTCCCTTGGAGTACGCCCTGGCCTTCTTCGTCGGGTCGAGCTCGAAGCGGTCGAGCATGGCCTGCTTGCGCGCCGGCTCGAGCGGTGCCGACAGGCGCACCAGGATGTCGATCGCCTCGCCGCCCGTGAGGTTCGGCCACAGGTTCACGTCGCCCGGCACGTACGCGATGGACCGGTGCAGTCTGACGGCGTCGGACCACGGGTCGCCGCCGAGGACGGTGGCCCGGCCCGCGTCCGCCCGGATCAGGCCGAGCAGGACGCGGATGGTCGTGGACTTGCCGGCGCCGTTGGGGCCGAGGAACCCGGTGACCTGTCCGGACGGGACCGTCAGGTCGAGCCCGCGCAGGGCGTGGACACGGCCGAAGCTCTTGGTGAGGCCCTCGACCTCGATGGCGTTCTCGGTGCTGCTCATGGCCGTGCTTCTTCCTTCGGGAGGGTCAGGTGGCGGGGGAGCCCTGGCCGCCCGGCGGTTCCCACAGGTACTGCAGGTAGTCGTCGAGCATGGTCCGGTCCGCGAGGAACCCTTCGGTGCCGACCTCGAGGATCGGCAGGATGAACTCGTCGTCCGCGGCGCGCATCGACGCGACGAACTCGTCGGGGGTCGCGTGCTCGGTGGTGAGGAACCGCACGAGCATCGCGCCCATGGTCTGGTACGTGAGGTACCGCAGCCGCGCCTCCTCGTCGCGCGAGGGCCGCACGAGGCCGCTCTCGACGCCGAGCTTCATGACGACGCGTGCGTCGTCGACGAGCCGGTCGAGGAAGATCCGGGCGGCGGGTCCGCCGGCGTGGATCGCCCGCAGGAGGTAGACGACCACGGTGGGCGACGCCCCGGGATGCGTGAGCCCGTCGAGCAGGTGGGAGCTGGGCCGGTCGACGGCGTCGGTCTTGATCTCGCGGTACCGGCGCAGGACCTCGGCGTCGCACTCCTCGCGCAACGCCTCCTTGGGGCCGAAGTGGTGCGTGATCAGGCCGGGAGAGACGCCGGCCTGCGCGGCGATGGTCCGGAACGAGGCCCCGAACCCTTCGCGGGCGAAGGATTCGATGGCCGCGTCCCGGATCCGGGCGCGAGCGGTGAGATCGCTCTGCGCTGTATGCACAACCAGCACGCTATACGCGTGACCAGTCGCCCGCAAGAGTCATCGCACCGACGCGCCGGGGAGCCGTCAGCGCATGTCCATGACGATGCGTCCGTCGATCTCGCCGCGGAGCATCTCGGCGAAGATCGCGTTGATGTCGTCGAGCGGGCGGACCGTGTAGGTCGGGTTGACCAGGCCGCGGGCGTAGAAGTCCAGCGCCTCGGTCATGTCCTTGCGGGTGCCGACGATCGACCCTCGCACGGTGAGCCCGAACAGCACGGTGGTGAAGATGTCCAGCGGGAACTGCTCCGGGGGAAGCCCCACCAGGGCGACCGTGCCACCACGACGCAGCGCGCCGACCGCCTGGGGGAACGCGTGGGCGTTCACGGCGGTGACGAGCGCGCCGTGCACCCCACCCGTGAGCTCGCTGAGCCGCGCGGCCGGGTCCGCCTCGACGGCGGCGTTCACCACGACCTCGGCGCCGTGCTTGGTCGCGAGCGCCAGCTTGGTCTCGTCGACGTCGATCGCGGCGACCCGGCGACCCATCGCGACCGCGTACTGCACCGCGAGGTGCCCGAGGCCGCCGATGCCGGAGATCAGCACCCACTCACCGGGCTTGGTGTCGGTCATCTTCAGGCCCTTGTAGACGGTGACGCCCGCGCACAGCACGGGCGCGGCGCCCGCCGGGTCGACGCCGTCGGGGATGACCGGGCAGTAGCGGGCGTCGACGACCATGTACTGGCCGAAGGAGCCGTCGACCGAGTAGCCGCTGTTGCGCTGGTTCGGGCACAGGGTCTCCCAGCCGGTCTCGCAGTACTCGCACTCGCCGCACGCCGACCACAGCCAGGCGTTGCCCACCAGGTCACCCACCGCGACGCGCGTCACGGCGTCCCCGACCGCGACCACGTGCCCGACGCCCTCGTGCCCGGGGATGAAGGGCGGGGTGGGCTTCACCGGCCAGTCACCGCGGGCAGCGTGCAGGTCCGTGTGGCACACGCCGGAGAAGTCGACCCGGACCAGCGCCTCGTGCGGTCCCACCGTGGGGATCGACACCTCCGCCACGTCGAGGTCGGTGGTGAACGACCGGACGACGCCGGCCTTCATGGTGTTCATGGTGTGCACTCCTCAGTCCGTCCGACCCCGTCTCCGGGGGCCCCGCGTCGCTGCGAGGACTCCAGGATTTGCCCTGCGCAGAGGCGCCTCCTAGGGCCGCAGGTCCCGTGTCTCGGCACGGGCTCGGAGGCATGGCCTCCCGCTCCCGGCTAGATGAACAGCAGCTGGGCGCCGTCGGTCTTCTCGATGAAGTCGCTGGCGCTGATGATGCCCTCGACGTCGTCGCCGAGGTCGGCGAGCGTCAGGTGGTTCATGTCGGCCGACAGCCGGCACGCCCACAGGTGCCCGCCCGACGCGACGATCTGCTCGAGGAACTCGGGCACGTCGGGCACGTCCAGGTCGGCGATCGCCTTCTTCAGCCTCGAGGTGGCCATCGCGGTCATCCCGGGCAGGCCGCCCAAGCCCTGCGGCATGTGCGTGGCGGTGTTGCCGAGCATGGTGAACTTCAGGTCGCCCATCGTCGACTTGGTGATGATGTCGAGGCCCCAGAACGTGAAGAACAGGTGCGTCTCGACGCCCTCGCCCAGTGCCGCGTTGGCCAGGATCAAGCCCGGGTAGGCCATGTCGAGGTTGCCCTTGGAGCAGATGATCGCGAGCCTGCGACCGGATGCCGTCTCGCCCCCGAGCTGGGGGACGACCGCGGTGTCGGTGTCGGTGATGGTCATCGAAGTGCCTCTCGTCGTCGTGCCGGGTCAGACGCAGCCCACGGGCTTGGGGAGGCCGGCGACGTACGCCATCTTCTTGGCCGGCTTCTGGGGGAACAGGCGGAACAGGTCCTTGACCGCGACGCCGCTGCCCGCCGAGGCGCGGCGCAGGGTCGCGGTCTCTCCGCGCTGCGCGAAGTCGGCCCGCAGGAACTCGAGCACAGCGCGGTGCTCGTCGGTGAGCGTGAGGCCGATCTGCGTCGCCAGCACGGTGGCGAGGCCGTCGTCCCACTCGGACAGATCGGTGAGGAACCCTTCCTCGTCGACGTGGACCTGGTGACCGTCAAGGGTCGTGACAGGCATGGCGCACCTCTCTCTAGGACGTGGTGGCGGGGGCTTGCTTGCCGACCATGGACATGGCCGGTGCGAGCGGCAGGGGGCGTCCGGGCAGGAGGACGTTCCAGTAGACCCAGCGGAACGCGAGCTTCCCGAGGTGGTTGGCGCGGCTCTCCTTGAGCAGGCTCATCGGCCCGAGGTACGGCGCGGGGAACGTGCCGGGCAGCGGCTGCGTCTCGTAGTTGAAGTCGAGCAGGAGCGCCTTGCCGTCGCCCGACTCGACGAAGCAGTTGGCGTGGCCGTCGAACGAGTGCGTCATGGGCCGACCCGCCGCGAGCTCCACCAGGTTGTCGACCAGCACGTCGACCGAGAAGTGGGCGACCGACCCCGCCTTGGACGTGGGGATGTCGGAGGCGTCGCCGACCGCGAAGATCCGCGGGTCCGCCGTCGACTGCAGCGTGTGCTTGTCCACCGGCACGAACCCCAGCTCGTCGCCGAGCCCGGACCGCGTGACGAAGTCGGCCCCCATGTGCAACGGCACCGTCACGAGCAGGTCGAACGGGATCTCGCGTCCGTCGTACGAGACCAGCGTCGTGTCCTCGATGTGCTCGACCAGGAAGTCCGGCTCCACGGTGACGCCGCGGTCGGAGAGCATGGACCCGAGACGCTCGGAGGCGATCGGCTTGGTGAACGCACCGTCCAGCGGCGTCACGAACACGAGGTCGGTGTGCGAGCGCAGCCCGCGTTCACGCAGCCAGTCGTCGGCCAGGAACGTGAACTCGAGCGGCGCGACCGGGCACTTGATCGGCATGTCGGTCACGTGGACCACGAGGCGCCCACCGCGGAACCGCCGCAACGCCGTGGCCAGCGCCTTCGCGCCGTCGAGCGTGTAGAAGTCGAAGATGCTCCTCCGCCACTGCGGGCCGAGCATCCCGGGCGTCTGGTCGGGCCGGGGCGTCGTCCCGGACGCGATCACGAGGTAGTCGTAGGGGAGCAGGCGGCCGTCCAGCAGGACGACTTCCCGTGCGGACGCGTCCACCCGGTCGACCGCCTCGAGCACCAGGTCCACGCCGTCGTGCACGAACGCGTGACGAGACCGGACGAGCCCGTCCGTCGGGCCGCCGAACGGCACGAACAGGAAGCCGGGCTGGTACGCGTGCGCGTCGTCGCGGTCGACGACCGTGATCGTCCAGGTGTCGTCCAGCCGCCGCCGGAGCTTGTTGACCAGCATGGTGCCGGCGGTCCCGGCACCGAGCACCACCACGTTCCGGCTCATGGCCGGAGGTGGACGATCTGCACGTCGTCGTGCTCGATCGCCTCGATGTCGTCGGAGGTCGCCTGCAGCAGACGGTCGGCCAGGTCTCGCAACGACCGGGCTGCCGCCAGCTCCTCACCGATCTCGGGGACCTCGACGTCTTGGGGCGTTCGGCGTGCGCGGCCGTAGCCGTCGAGGGTCGTCCCGCTCGAGGTCGTGAGCACGGCGTGCGCCTTCGTGACACCCGTGTCGTGCCTCGGATCGTCCGCGTCGAACAGGTAGATCGCGACTTTCCACGTGCGTGCCATGACGCCTTCTCCCTCCGCACGTCGGGTGGCGCCCCGCCCGAGTGGTGGGGTCCTCACGCCCACGTTTCGCCGGGCCGGCCTCGACGGATAGGGCAGAAGGTCCCGCGCACCGCCGTCGCCGGGGTTCGGGCGCCGGTGAACCCGTGGTCCCGCGGTCTCGTCTCAACTCATGTCGGGCCCGTCGTGGGCTCGCGGAGGAAGGGTTGACGATGAAGACGATCCTGAGGCGCGTAGCAGTGGCATCGGCAGTCGTGCTGACCGTGGGACTGGCCGGGGCTCCGGCGGCCTTCGCCAACGGCGATCACGGCGGTGGGGGTGGGCGGACCATCCTGAGTGCTGAGGTGGCGGGCAGCCTGACCACCGATCCGGTGCTGTTCGGGCCGGCGGCGCCCGTGGCACCCGGCGGTGCGGACTGGGTGATCGGCGACGGCGACGCCCGCCTTCGCCACGACGGCCGGCTGGACGTCAAGGTCGAGGGCCTGGTTCTGACGTCGACGGGCGCGAACCCGGTGACCACGGTCTCGGCGAGCGTCGCGTGCAACGGTGCCGTGGTGGCGACGACGGCGGTCGTGCCGTTCTCGTCCACGGGTGACGCCAAGATCCACGCCACGGTGGCTCTGCCGCAGCGGTGCATCGCCCCGGTGGTGCTGCTCAACCCGCGCGGCAACCCGGCCGTCTACATCGGCGTGACCGGCACCGAGGGCTGAGGTCGGTCCGGTCCGCGGTCGGTGCCGGCCGCGGACCGGGCGGTCGCCTAGCCGCCGACGTGGATGCTGAACTCGGTGCCGTCGGGGTCGGCGAGTGCGAGCGTGCCGTCGCCGGCGCCGCCCAGTCGCACGGCTCCGAGGGCGACCAGTCGGTCCACCTCGGCGGCCGCGTCCTCGTCGGGCACGGTGAGGTCGAACCGCAGGCGGTCCCTCCCGTGCCGGGGCGCCGGGGGCTCGCCGCCCCAGGAGACCTTCGTGCCTCCGAGCGGGGACTGGACGGCCGTCTCCTGATGCTGGTCCCACACCAGCGGCCAGCCCAGCGCCTCGGCCCAGAACAGGCCGACGTCCCGGGGGCCCGTACAGGTCAGCTCGCCAAGGAAGCCGCAGCCGGCGAGGAACGAGTTGCCGGGTTCGATCACGCAGAACGCGTAGCCCTCGGGATCGGCCAGCACCACGTGCTGCTCCTCGGGGAGTTGCCCGACGTCGAGGTGGTCGGCGCCGAGCTCGAGCGCTCGTGCGACCGTGCGTCGCTGGTCGTCCGCGTCGGTGCTCGTCAGGTGCAGGTGCATCCGGCGCGGATCGACCTCGTCCGCCTGCCTCGCGACGAACCGCAGCCCGAGCTGGTCGTCGGAGCCCTGCACCCGCGCACCCAGCGGATCGAGCGGGTCCTGGACGACGTCCCGTCGCAGGAGTGCTGCCCAGAAGCTCGCCAGGCGGGCGGGGTCGTGAGCCTCGACGGTCAGAGCCCTCAGTCGGCTGGTCACCCTCGCAACCTAGGCGCGATCCAGGCGTCGGGGCACGGCATTTGAGGTGGCGCACGGCGCTCGACCGGATGCGACGGAGCGCGCCGGGTGCGACGGTCGACAGGTGACACGTCTTGGCTACACCCTCATGACCGAGCAGTCCGGACCGAAGGACCTGGTCCGCTACTCCATCGCCGCCGAGCGCCTCGGGTTCGACTTCGAGGTGGCCAGCGACCACTATTTCCCCTGGCTCGACGAGCAGGGTCATGCCCCGTACGCGTGGACTCTTCTGGGCGCGGTCGCCCAGGCGACCGAGCGCGTGGAGCTCATGACCTACGTGACCTGCCCGACCATCCGGTACCACCCAGCCGTCGTCGCGCAGAAGGCCGCGACGCTCGGGGTGCTGTCCGACGGCCGGTTCCAGCTCAACCTCGGCGCGGGGGAGAACCTCAACGAGCACGTGGTCGGCGAGCGGTGGCCCGCGGTCGGCGAGCGGCAGGACATGCTCGAGGAGGCGATCGAGATCATCCGCGCGCTGCTCACGGGCGACCGCGTGAACATCGCGGGCGACTTCTTCCAGGTGGACTCGGCGAAGGTCTGGGACGTGCCCGACGAGCCGATCCAGATCGGTGCCGCGGTCTCGGGACCCGACTCGATCGCGCGGTTCGCCACCCTCGTGGACCACCTGGTCGCCGTCGAGCCCGACGCCGACGCGATCCGGGCCTGGGACGACGCTCGTGGCCACGCGCTGCCGGAGTCGCGCAAGATCGGGCAGATCCCGATCAGCTGGGACCCCGACCGTGAGAAGGCCGTGGCCCGGGCGCACGAGCAGTTCCGCTGGTTCGCCGGCGGCTGGAAGGTGAACGCCGACCTCCCGACGACGGAGGCGTTCGACGCCGCGAGCCAGTTCGTGCGCCCGTCCGACGTCGCCGAGCAGATCCCGTGCGGCCCGGACCTGGACGCCGTCGTCGAGGCGGTCTCCGCGTACTGGGAGGCCGGGTTCACCGACATCGCGCTCGTGCAGATCGGCGACGAGGGGCAGGACGAGTTCCTGGCGACGGCCGCCGGGCCGCTGCTCGAGAAGCTCCGCGCCGCCGCACCCACCGACTGAGAGGAACTGACATGGCTGTGACCGCATTCGGCGACCTCCCCCTGGCCGACCGTGACCGTGAGTGGGACGGCGACGCCGCCGAGAAGCGGGTCCGCGCCTGGGCCGAGGCCGAGGACGGGCCCAACGAGAAGTACCGGGACGCGCACGTCTGGTACGACGCCGACTCCAAGGAGAACTTCACCGCGTACAAGCTGCTGATCGCGGACGTCGTCGACGGGCGGTTGAAGGCGGTCCCGCGCGGCGTCTTCGCGGCCGCCGCGGTGATGCAGGGCTCCCGCGGCGGCGTCGACGTCCCCGACAGGGACCGTGACCGCATCAAGAGCCACCTGGCGAAGTACTACGCCAAGCTCGACGAGACCGCGCCGTGGGAGGACTGACCCGCCGGTCTCAGTCCTCGCGCACGACCTCGCCGGGCTTCTTGTCCGGCCGCAGGCCGCGCCAGGCCGGGTGGCGCAGGCGGCCGTCATCGGTCCACTCGGTGTAGGCCACCTCGCCGACGAGCTCGGGTCGGACCCAGTGGACGTCGCGTGACTCCGCCGCCGGCAGCCGCCCCTCGAACGGCGGCGCCGGCCGTTCGAGCGCCCGCAGGCGCACCAGCAGGTCGTCGAGCATCCGGCGGGTGAACCCCGTGCCGACCCGGCCCGCGGGGCGCAGCTCCCCGTCCCGGTGGACCGCGACGACCAGCGCCCCGATCGTGTCGGCGCGGTTCCCCTTGCCGGGCCGCCAGCCCGCGATCACGACCTCCTGCATGCGGACGTGCTTCACCTTCACCCAGTCCGGCGAGCGGCTGCCGGGACGGTACGGAGCGGACCGTCGCTTGACCAGCACCCCCTCGAGCCGGCTCTCGAGGCTCGCGGTCAGCACGTCCTGTCCCGGGCCGTCGAAGGACGGGGGAGTCTGCCACGACGGCCCGGCCACGCCGAGACCCTCGAGCAGACGGCGCCGCTCGTCGTAGGGCAGCGAGACCGTCGAACGCCCGTCGAGATGGAGGACGTCGAACACCAGGTAGACCACCGGCACCGACCTGGCCAGACGCCGTGCGGCGGACGGGTCGGCGACGTGCATCCGCTGCTGCAGGCGCCCGAAGTCCGGGGCACCGCCCGCGTCGAAGGCGACCAGCTCTCCGTCGAGGACGACCGGCGTCGACCCGAGCTGCTCGCCCATGCCGGCGATCTCGGGGTACGAGCGAGTGATGTCGAGGTCGTTGCGGGACATCAGCCGCACGCGCCCGCCATCGACGTACGCGACGGCGCGCACCCCGTCCCACTTCATCTCGAACGCCCAGCCGTCGTCGTCGGTCGGCAGCTCGCCGGGCACGGCGAGCATCGGGCGCACGAGGGCGGGCAGCGGCTCCCAGTCCGGTCGGGTGGGGGGATCCATGCGGTGCACCATCCAGCTCTTCCCGTCGTCGGGTGCGTCGGCCGGCCTGCCCTTCGGGCGCGTGGCGAACAGCACGTACCTGCCCTGCACGCGCTCGCCGTGCAGCACCACCTGCACCTCCCGCTCCGACCACTTCACCAGGTCGTACGTGCCGTGGTCCCAGACGGTGACGTGGCCGCCGCCGTACTCCCCGGCGCCGATCTCGCCCTCGAACGTGGCGTACTCGAGCGGGTGGTCCTCGGTGTGGACGGCCAGGTGGTTGGTCTTCTGGTCCTGCGGCAACCCCTTCGGGACGGCCCACGACACCAGGACCCCGTCGCGCTCGAGGCGGAAGTCCCAGTGCAGCGCGCGGGCGTGGTGCTCCTGGATGACGAAGCTCCGGCCGTCACCGGAGGGTGGGCTCGAGCCCACGGCCGGGACGGGCTCGGGCGTGCGCGCCGGGTCCCGCTTGGCTCGGTACTGCGCGAGCCGTTCGGTCTCGGGCGTCGGGTCGGACACGCCCCGAGTCTCTCGCCGCGCGCGCCGCCGGGCCACTAGGGTCCCGGCATGGCCCCGACCGGCACCGGTGCGGCGAGTGCGACGGTGGCCGCGGTCGTCGTGGCGGCGCTGGTGGCCGCGGCCACGGCCCCGCTCGGGCAGTGCGGCTCGTGCCCGGACGCCGGCGACTGCGTCATCCTGACGACGAACATCGTCTTGATCCCCGTCAGCACGTGGCTATGGATCCCCGCGTCGATCGTCGCGGGCGCCCTCACGTGGTGGCTGGTCCACCGGGCGCACGTGCACCGCGCACGGACGGACGCCCGGCTCGCGGGCTGACGCGCACGGGCAGTCCCGGTCGGCGCCCGACAGGAGTAGACCGGGACCACCAGATCGTGGCGGCCTCTCAACGTTTCTCTGCAGCGGCTCGTCTACCTCTGTGACGGCCTCACCCACCGGAAGGGGGCCGCGATGAACTGTTGGGAGCCGGTCCTCACGGACCTGGTGCGCAACCGTGGCGGCGCGCTGGTGCGCTACGCGACGCTGTTGTGCGGCGACCGGCGCGAGGCGGAGGACCTGGTCCAGGACGCGCTGGTCAGGGTCTTCGCCACGACGCGTCGGCCGCAGGGCGGTGGCCCCGGCGACTTCGCGGCGCTGGAGAACGTGGAGGCGTACGTCCGGAAGACGGTCCTCAACCTCTACCTGGACGGATACCGCAGGCGGCGGCGCTGGGGCGCGGTGAAGCACCTCCTGGGTGCTCAGGTCTCCACGGACGGGCCCGACCAGGCG
Organism: Cellulomonas sp. P2_F12; assembly: GCF_056403775.1. Taxonomy (NCBI): domain Bacteria; kingdom Bacillati; phylum Actinomycetota; class Actinomycetes; order Micrococcales; family Cellulomonadaceae; genus Cellulomonas; species Cellulomonas sp. P2_F12. The sequence continues at coordinate 85,394 of NZ_JBFUEV010000001.1, forward strand.
ACCCCGGAGCACCTGGACCTGGACTCCGCGCTCGCCGCGCTGCCGCCACGCCAACGGGCGTGCGTGGTGCTGCGCTTCTACGCCGATCTCACCGTGCCGCAGATCGCCGAGGACCTCGGCGTCTCGCCCGGAGCGGTGAAGCGTCACCTGCACGCCGCCAACGCGAAGCTCGCCGTGAGTCTCACACCCGTCGGAGAGGAGGAGTGACATGAACCTCGAGGAGCTGCTGCGCCAGGAGCGGGACGTCGTCCCTCCGAACCCGCTCGTCGATCGCACCGACGACATCGTGGGCCGGGTCCGCCGTCGTCGGCGCGCCCGGGTCGCGACGGCAGCCGTCGGGGCCGTGGCCGCCCTCGCCGTCGTCGCCGTCGTCGTCGACCAGCTCCTCCCGACCACGGCTGCCCCGGCGGCGCCGGCCCCGACCACGTACTCGTCGCTGCCGTGGGGCGACGGCACGCTGCTGGACCCGGGTCGGTACGCGTTCCCCGTGCTGGACGCGCCCTTGTCGTCCCCGGTGCTCCCGGTGGTGGCGGTGCCTCAGGGCTTCACCGCGACGGACGACGCGGCGGGTGTGACGGTCGGCGGCGACGCTAACGCCGACGGCCGGATGCTGCGGATCTGGGACGTCGACAGCGTCTACTCCCACCCGTGCGACCCGAGCCGGCGCACCGTCGCCGTCGGACCGACGGCGGCCGACCTCGCCGACGCCCTGGCGGCGCAGCCGATGCGCGCGGGCACCGATCCGGTCGCGGTCACGATCGGCGGGTACGACGGGTTCTACGTCGAGCTGAGCGTGCCGGTCGACGTCGACATCGCCGCCTGCCCGGGTGGGAAGTTCTTCAGCTGGCCGGGCCGGTGGCAGCAGGCTCCCGGGCAGGTCGACATGCTCTGGATCGTCGATGCCGAGGGGCAGCGCGTCGTGTTCGACGCCTGGGCTCTGCCGGGGGCCAGCCCGCAGGAGCGCACCGAGCTGCAACACATGGTCACCACCGCCACGTTCGTCCCGACCGCCGGCTCCTGAGAACCCCGGCCGGTCCGTCGGTGGGCACGATCCCCTCAGGTGGACTCGGGGTCCTGTCCGAGCACGGCGCGACCGCCGTCCACCGGGAGGATCGCGCCCGTCACGAAGGACGCGGCGTCGGAGAGCAGGTAGGCCACGGTGGCCGCCACCTCCTGCACGCGACCGACCCGCCCCAGCGGATGCAGGCGCCGCATCTCGTCCTCGACGCGGCGTGCCTGCACCGGTTCGAGCGCGTCGAGGAACACGTCGTACCGGGCCGTCGAGATCGAGCCGAGTGCGACCGCGTTCACGCGGACCTGCCGCGCCCCGTGCTCGACTGCGGCGGCGCGGGTGAGACCTTCGATCGCCGCCTTCGCGGTCGCATAGGGGAGCGAGCCACGCACCGGCCGCTGCGCCTGGTGCGACGAGACGTTGACCACCGAGCCCGGTCCGCGGAACCGGCGCGCGGCCACGGCCGTCCCGACGAGCGTCGGGGCGAGGTTCGTCACGACGAGCTCGAGCAGCTCCGCGGGACCGCTGTCGGGGTCCGGGTCCCGGAAGATCGCCGCGTTGTTCACCCACCCCGTGAGCGTGCCGAGGCGCTCCGCCGCGTCGGCTGCGGCCTCGGCCACCTCGGGGTCGCCGGCACTGCCCACGACCGCTGCGGTCAGACCGTCGGCCGAAAGCCAGGACACCGCGTCGGGCTCGACCTCGATGACCACGACCGCCTCGCCCTCCGCGAGCAGGCGTTCCACCACGGCCCGCCCGACGCCGCGGCCACCTCCGGTCACTACGGTCACGCGTCCCATGGAGCCATCCCAGCACCGGCGGGCGGGCTCGCGCGCGACGACGGCCACGCACACTCGTGCCGGCGAAGCTGTCGGATCGGCGTGGTGCGGTTCGTGGAGGTGGTGGAAGGTGGTCGTCGGGACCGCCTGGAACTGAGGAGCATCGGATGACCAAGGTCGTCGCCATCATGTCCATGTCGCTCGACGGCTTCGTCGCCGACCCCGAGGACGGTGTGGCCGAGGTGTTCGACTGGTACACCTCGGGGGACGTGGAGATCCGCACGGGCGGTTCGGACCCCATGACGTTCTCCGTGTCCGAGCCGAGCGCGGCGCACATCCGCGGTCTCACGTCCGGGCTGGGTGCCGTGCTGACCGGACGTCGCACGTTCGAGGTCGCCCAGGGCTGGGGCGGGAACCACGCCTGGGGGCCGGCGTTCGTCCTCGCCCACAAGGTCCCCGCCGGCTGGCCGCGGCCGGGCTCGACCGTCCACTTCGTGACCGACGGGCTCGAGAGCGCGGTCCGTCAGGCGAAGGAGGCAGCCGCCGGGAAAAACGTCGGGGTCCACGGCGCCGACACGATCCAGCAGCTTCTGAACGCCGGCCTGCTGGACGAGATCTCCGTCGACATCGCTGCGCTGCTGCTCGGCTCCGGGGTCCGGCTGTTCGACCACCTCGCGAGCACCCCGGCCACCCTCGGCAACCCGACGGTGATCCAGGGCGTCGGCGTGACGCACCTGCGCTACCCGGTGCGTCCCTGAGCGCCGGGCGCGTGTCCTACGTGAAGCGTTCGTCCCCCGTCGGCTCGTAGTGCGGCACCGCGTTCATCCGGTGCCGCAGCTGCGACAGCTCCCAGTACATCCGCTTCCGCGCCCGGCTCTGGTTCCCCAGCGGACGGTGCTCGGCGATCGTGTGCCACGGGTTGTAGGACAGCCGTTTCGCGAACTCCATCTGCGCGGGGGAGTCGAAGGTCTGCCTTGGCAGGCGGAGCGTGGCGACGGGCACGCGCGGCGACAGCCTCTCGGGCCACAGCACCCCGGCGTTCTCGATCGGCATGAGGTGCGGGTCGGTCTGCATCTGCACGCGCACCTCCAGCTCCACGTCGCCCTCCGCCAGGGACGCGACCATCGCGTCGCGCAGGTAGTCGTCCGGCGGCCGGAACGGCAGGCGTGGGATCCGTGTCCTCGTGCTCGACGTCGGCCAGACGGAGTACGACATCGCCTGGCCCTCGCCCATCAGGTACGGCACGCAGCTGAAGTACGGAGCCTCGAACGGGCTGCTCTGGGTCTTGGTGTAGAGCGACTGCATGATCAGGCCGAGGACGTGCGGTGCGCGCAGGTTGAGGAAGTAGAACAGCTGCGCGTTCTTCACGCTCCAGTGCTGCAGCGCGGCGTTGGCCTTCACGTCGGGAGTGACGAAGGTGGCGGTCGACACCCCGAACATGTCGAGCGTGTGCAGCTCGTCGTCGAGCAGCTTCGGCCCCTCGACGCCCATGAGCTTGATGCTGATGCTCATGAAGCCGATGTCGTCGATGTCCGGCGTGATGTACGGACCGGGCCCCGAGAAGCGCACCCACGCCTTGAAGGTCTGCGGCTTCGCATAGATCCCCCGGCGCATGTGCTCGGGCAGGTTGTCGTGCACGGTGAGCTCACCCCGGCAGATGCCCTGCGTCTTCGTGTTGCCGCCGCGCTCGAAGCCGCCGGGCTTCCAGAGGTCGGTCATCTGCTGCGTGAAGCTGCGCACGATCGAGTCGGTGAAGCTCTCCTCGTCGGCCATCAGTCGTTCTTCTGCGATCGCCAGGTGCTCGTCCCTGCGCCTGACGTTGATGAGCGAGGTGGCGAGCCGCTCGAGCGGGCCCTTCAGCAGCGCATCGAAGGCCGGTCGGACGAAGGGGTCGACGCGACGCTCGGCCCGGAGCAGCGCCATGGCGGTGTCCGAGGCGACGTCGCGCCAGGCCGCACCGGTATTGGCGCGCGGCTGCGGGTGGCTGGCGTTGGAGCTCGCGATCGGCGAGTGCGGCGGGCTCACGAGGGGTGCCGCTCTCAGCCGCGGGCAGCGAGGATCGCGAGCGTCGTGTTGCCCGAGGAGATGAGCGTGGTGGTGACCGCGGCCCGTGGCGGCAGGTCCCCGCGGATGCCGGAGACGACGGCGGACACGGTGTCCGACGCATGGATCAGGACGGCCAGGCGGGCGAGCCTGCGTCGCGAGACGTCGTCCGCGGTGAGCAGCTCGATGCCCAGCAGGATCGTCCGGATGCCGAACATGCGGAACGGGTACATGCCCGCCCGGGCCGCCTGCTCGTCCGTGGACAGCCGCCCCAGGAGCACCTGGGGAGCCAGGAGGCCGAGCGTGCCGTTGACGATGCGGACGACGGCCAGGATCTGACCCGAACGGCGTGCCACGCTCGATGGCGCCATGGCGTCCCCCCTGATCGACTCCCGTGCCACGTTGGCACCGGCACCGGGCGCTGTCAACGTCCGCGCGCACAGCCCGGTATCGACCGGTTTGCGCCTTTACAAGCCTCGGCGGCGGGGGCAGGGTGGAGAGCGATCAGGCCGAGCTCGAACCGCCGGCCTGCGGGCAGGGGAGGTCCGACCATGTCGGGCAGGAGTGCCACGAGCCAGCGGACGAGCACCGAGGCCACCCTGATGCGCCTCGGCAACGCGCTCCTCGACGATCTGTTCCGCGCCAGCCCTCCGGGCCCCATCCCCAGGGGAAAGCTGCGCGGGACGGTCCTCGCCTTTCCGGGGACCCGAGCGGTGAAGCCCATCTCGAGAGTTGCCCGAGCGTTGTTCTGGCAGGGAAAGGTCGTCGACGCCGAGCAGGCCGGCCTGAAGAACCTCGTGAGCCCGTTCCGGCTGCGCTTGATCAAGGCGACGTTGTCCACGGCGGAGAGCTGGGTCGACGGCGACCCGATCGTCCTCATCGACTACTCCCGCACCTCGCGCGTGGCCCACATGGTCCGCGACGAGATCCGTCTCGTCGGCCCCGGGCTCTACCTCGGTGTCGTCTGGTTGTGGCACTGGCGCGTCGCCTGGTTCACGCTCCGGCAGCGGGGGTCCAAGTAGCACCACCAAACCGGCTCGCGACAGGTGAGGCTCATGGTCCCAGGGGTGGTGGCATGCCGGCACAGGTAGCGGTGTGCGTCCAGGCGGAGCTCGTCGCTGACCGCGAACAGGCCGCTCGGGACTTCCTGCCGCAGATCCGGGTCGACGACTTCGACGCGATGGGCACGGTCCACTTCGCCCGCGTCTTCGTCCTCGACCGGGTCGTCGACACTGCGGGACACCCGATCCCGGCGTCGATCGTCTACATGGCCGACGTCGACGGGTCGGCCGACCGCCACTTCCGTGCACTGCCGTCCGACGTGCACACGCTGTTCGGGCACTGCCTGGGCTACCCGAGCGCGCCGGACGCCGCAGCGCGGCTCGTGTGGTTGCACGAGCACTCCTTGCGGCCGGACGCGTACTACCGGCACACCGCCGACCGCCCGGTGGAGCAGATCAAGCGCGAGGCTTACCTGCGCGAGCAGGTCGAGGTCGTGCTCGACGAGCTGCCGGCCGCCGGCCGGACCTCGGCCGACGAGGTCGCGCACACCGTGTACCGGGCGATGAAGAAGCGCCCCGACCTGTCGTGGGCGCACCGCCACCCCGCGACTCCTGGGCTCGTCTACGGGGTGCTCCGGATCGCGACGCTCGTCGCCATCGCCGTCGCCCTGCTCGTCGTCCTCCCGGTCGTCGGACCGTTCCTCGTCGCGTGGGTGCTCGTCGTGCGGGTCCTTGAGCTGCGCGACACGCAGGAGAGCGGAGCGGTCGACGTCGGGCACGTCGACGCGGTCCGGCGCTACGAGGACCACGGGGTCCAGAACCCGTTCACCGGGGTCGGGTTCGTCAAGCCCGGGGTCGTGCGACGTCTCACCATGCGCGGCGCACTGCTCGGGCTCGACCTGGCGTTCCGCCTCGTCATGTACCGCGACAACCTCTCCGGGGTCCGGACCATCCACTTCGCTCGGTGGCAACCGGTCGACGGTGGACGCCGGTTCATCTTCGCCAGCAGCTACGACGGCAACCTCGAGAGCTACATGGACGACTTCATCTCCCGGCTGGCATGGGGCATCAATCTCGTCTTCGGCAACGGCGTCGGCTTCCCGCGGACGCGCTGGCTGTTCTTCGGCGGCGCCAAGGACGAGATCGCGTACAAGCACTACCTGCGCAGGCACCTGGTCCCGACCGTCGTGTTCTACTCCGCGTACCCGACGCTCGCGGCGATCCACATCGACCGGAACGCCGACGTCCGTCGCGCGCTGCGCGCCCAGGACCCGCGATGGCTCGAGGCGATGTGAGCGCGCCGACGAGCGGGCTGCTCGACCTGTCGGACATCCAGGGGCTGGTGGTGCGCGGCTACGGCAAGCTCCCGAGCGCCGCGTACGTCCTGCTGCACGCGCCGACGCCTGACGGGCTCCGCCGGCTGGCCCGGTGGGCTGCGCCGCGGGTCACCGCGGGCGACGAGAGCCCGACCGATCGGGCGATGAACGTCGCCCTGACGCACGACGGGGTCCGCAGCCTGACCGAGTGGGACGACCTTCCCGACGGGTTCTCGGAGCCGTTCCGCACCGGGATGGACACCGAGTACCGCAGCCGGATCCTGGGCGACACGGGGACGAACGATCCCCGCGGATGGCTGTGGGGGCGCTCGGGCGCGGAGCCCGTCCACCTCCTGCTCCTCCTGTACGCCCAGGACGCCCCGACGCTTGCCGCGCTCGTCGCGGAGGTCCGCGCCCGGGCCGTGCAGGACGGCGTCCGCGTGCAGCAGGTCCTGGGGGCCGACGACCTGAGCGACCGGGAGCCCTTCGGGTTCAAGGACGGTGTCTCGCAGCCGACGATCGCCTCGGTGACCGGGGCTCCCGACCCCGCGGAGGCGCTCCGGCCCGGCGAGTTCGTGCTCGGTTACGGCAACGAGTACGGCCAGCAGTCCGAGCGGCCGCTGCTGCCCGCGTCCGCCGACCCCGAGCGGATGCTGAGCCGCGACCGCTCCGGTGCTCCGGACCTCGGACGCAACGGCACGTACCTCGTGTTCCGCCAGCTGCGCCAGGACGTCGACGGCTTCTGGGGCTATGTGCGCGAGGCGGCGGACGGAGACGCCGCCGAGGCCGAGCACCTCGCTGCGCGCATCGTCGGGCGGTGGCCCAGCGGCGCGCCCGTCGTCCTGGCGCCGGCCGCCGACGACCCCGACCTCGCGGACGCGAACGACTTCGGCTACCACCACCCCGACCCGACCGGCCTGAGGTGCCCGGTCGGCGCCCACATCCGGCGCGCCAACCCCCGGGACTCGCTGCCGCCGAGTCCCGGGACCGAGTCGTCGCTCCGCGGCGTGCGCACGCACCGGCTGGTCCGGCGCGGCCGGACGTACACCGACGGCGACGAGCGCGGCCTCTACTTCCTGTGCCTCAACGCCAACCTCGCCCGCCAGTTCGAGTTCGTGCAGCACGGCTGGCTGAACGGCAACGCGTTCGTGACGCTGGACGACCCGGACGACCCGCTGATCGGCTCCCGGGCGGGTGGGCCTTCGTCGTTCACGGTCCCCGGGCACCCCGTCCGGCACAGGTACCGGGACCTGCCGCAGTTCGTCCAGGTGCGCGGTGGCGCCTACTTCTTCCTGCCCGGCCTGCGGGCACTCCACTACCTCGCAGCCCGCGCGCGTCGCGGTCCCGCTGCGTAGCACGCACGTCACGACACGGGGTTCGGGGGAGCGATGCGGAATCAGTCCACGTTCGGCAAGGTCGTCGAGTGGCTCGACAAGCGCCACCACTGGCACAGGTTCCCGACGCTGCTGGGCGTGCTCGCGCTCATCGGCATCCGGAACACGCTCCGCGCCCGCAACCTGTTCAGCACCACGAAGGGGTCGGGCGTCACGGCGCCCGTCCCCGCTCCGCCACGCCACCTCGTCGCTCGCACCACGGACGGCTCCTACAACGACCTGGCGCACCCGGCCATGGGCATGGCGAAGACACGGTTCGGCCGCAACGTCCCGCTGGAGCTGACCAAGCCCGAGGTGGCGCCGCGGCTGTTCACCCCCAACCCCCGGACCATCAGCACCGTCCTGCTCCAGCGCGACGAGTTCAAGCCCGCGACCACGTTGAACGTCCTCGCGGCCGCGTGGCTCCAGTTCGAGACGCGCGACTGGTTCAGCCACGGCACCGACATGGAGCACCCGATCCACGTCCCGCGCCCCGCCGGCGACGACTGGCCGGACGACCCGATGGTCTGGCCGAGCACGCCCAAGGACCCCACCAACCACGCGACTGACGGGTCGGCGACGTTCGTCAACACCGAGACGCACTGGTGGGACGCGTCCCAGATCTACGGGAGCGTGCCGGAGTTCGAGCAGGCGATCCGGACCGGCGCGGGGGGTCGCGTGCGGATCGGGGCCGACGGCCTCATCGACGTGGACCCCGCCCTGCTGGGCACCTCGGGCGGCCGGGACGGCTGGTGGGTGGGGCTGGAGCTCATGCACACGCTCTTCATGCGCGAGCACAACGCGATCTGCGACCGGCTCGCGGCGTCGTACCCCTCGTGGAACGACGACCAGCTGTTCGAGAAGGCGCGCCTGATCAACGCGGCCCTGATCGCCAAGATCCACACCGTCGAGTGGACGCCCGCGATCCTCGGCCATCCCGCGCTGCACATCGCGATGCGCGCCAACTGGTGGGGCCTGGCCGAGGAGCGGGTGCACGACCTGATCGGGCGGCTCAGCTCCAGCGACCTCGTCAGCGGCATCCCGGGGTCACCGACGGACCATCACGGCGTGCCGTACGCGATGACCGAGGAGTTCGTCGCGGTGTACCGGATGCACCCCCTGATCCCCGACGACTACGAGATCCGCGACGCGGTCACGGGCGCCGTCCGGGAGAACCTGCAGTTCACGGACCTGCACGGCTTGAGCTCGCGGCCGGTCCTGCAGCGAGCCTCCGCGTCGAACGTGTTCTTCTCGCTCGGTGTCGCCAACCCCGGGGCGCTGCGCCTGCACAACAACCCCCGCTTCATGCGCCGGCTGGATCGCGCCGACGGCAAGCAGATCGACCTCGCCGCGATCGACGTGCTGCGGTCGCGGGAGCGCGGCGTGCCCCGGTACAACGAGTTCCGGCGCCTGATGCACATGGCCCCCGTGAGCAGCTTCGACGAGCTCGGCGACGACCCGGAGACCGTCGCGCAGCTGCGCGAGATCTACGACGACAACCTGGAGGACGTCGACCTGGCCGTCGGGATGCTCGGCGAGCAGCTCCCGCGCGGCTTCGGGTTCAGCGACACCGCGTTCCGGATCTTCGTCCTCATGGCGTCCCGGCGGCTCAAGAGCGACCGGTTCTTCGGCGTCGACTTCACCTCGAAGATCTACACACCGGAGGGCATGTCCTGGATCGACGGGAACGACATGTCGTCCGTGATCGTGCGGCACTACCCGGAGCTCGCGCCGGCCGTGCGCGGGGTGCGCAACGCGTTCGCCCCCTGGCCGCTCCCGTCGGAGCCGTGACCGACGCTCGCGGACGACCGGCGGTCACGGCTCCGGCCACGTCATGTCGCCTTCGGACCCGCCGGCACGGGCTCGACCGGACCGTAGAGCGGAGGCTGCATCTCGGCCATCTCGAGGTCGGCCGTCGCCTGGATGAGCGCCAGCAGGTCGGTGTCGAGGCCGGGGGAGAACTCCTCGTACCGCTCGACGGCGATGGTGGACGGCACGCCCTCAGGTGCCTGCTCGGTGGCGTCCAGCTCGGTGCCGTCCTTCGACGGTGACATGCCCTGGAAGATCCGGCCGGCCTCGGACGAGGCGGTGAGGTCGAAGGTGTACTGCTTGCTCTGCAGCCCGAGGTCCACCAGCTTCTTGACCTCGGGGAACCTCTCGGCGTTCGTCTTCGGGATCGGTAGGACCGATGCCCATCTGACGCCGAGGGTCTCCAGGGCACGGGCGTAGGCGTTCTCGTGCGCCTGGTCGCGCACGATGAGGTACGCGATCGTCGAGCGCGCGGTCTTGTTCGCCGTCATCTCATAGATGCGGCACTTCTGCAGCCGGCCGGTGGACTCGAGCATGAGGTTGTAGAGCAGGTCGAGCACGAGGTTCCCGGAGTTGTAGACGTAGGAGCCGCTCCACGGGTTGCCCGCGGAGTCCACGGGGAGGGCGCCCTGCGAGGCGACCAGGTAGTGGTGGATGTTGCCCTGGTCCAGCGCCGACTCCAGCGGCGTCGCCCCGCTCGCGCCGGGCTTGTCCAGCGGGTCGGACTTCTTGCCGTTGTACCGCGGTGACCCGTCGAGCAGGCGCGCGATCGTGGTGCCGATCAGCTCGACGTGGCTGATCTCCTCGGTCCCGATGCCCTGGAGCAGGTCCCGGTACGGCTTGGCCTTGGGTCCGCGGAAGTTGATGCTCTGGAAGAGGTACTGCATCATCGTCCGCATCTCGCCGAACTGGCCCCCGAGCCCCTCCTGCAGGGCGTTGGCCGCGGCCGGGTCTGGCTCGTCGGCCTCGATGTCGTGGATCAGTCGCTGCACGTGCAGGTACATGAGATCTCCTTCGTCAGCTGTCCGTGTCCGTCGTGCTGTCGGCTCCGCGCGACTCGCGCAGAGCGCGACCGAGCCGCACGTCCTCCTCCTGCTTGGCCTGCTTCTTCTCGCTCGCGCGGGTGTCCCGCGGCGGGAGCTGGATGGTCTTCTCGGCCTCGATTCCGCCCTGCAGCTGGCGGCCGCGCTCGACCTCGGCGTCGAGCTCCGCGCCGAACAGGAGCGCCAGGTTCGTGATCCACAGCCAGAGCAGGAACACGATCACACCGGCCAGCGAGCCGTAGGTCTTGTCGTAGCTGGCGACGTTCGCCACGTAGAACCCGAACGCGAGCGAGGCGAGCACCCACACGACGAGCGCGACGATCGCGCCGATGCTGATCCAGCGGAACCTGGGCTGGTGCACGTTCGGCGTCGCGTAGTAGAGGATCGCGATCGCGACGACGACGAGGGCGACGATCACCGGCCACTTCACGATGTTCCACACGGTGACCGTGACGTCGCTGAGCCCGATGGCGGCGCCCACCGCGCGCGCGACGCCGCCCGAGAGCACCACGGCCGCCACGACGGCGACGGCGAGAACCACGAGGACGACGGTGACGAGGAGCAGGACGGGGCGCAGCTTCCAGATCGGGCGGCCCTCGTCGATCTCGTAGACCCGATTCATGCCGCGGCTGAACGCGGCGACGTAGCCGGACGCCGACCAGAGCGCCAGGACCAGCCCGAGGACCAGGGCGAAGCCGGCCGCGGGAGCATCGGTCAGCTGGGTCAGGATCGGATTCAGGGTGTCGTCGACCGACGACACGCCGACGTCGCCGGCGATCTTCAGGACGTCGCCGACCATCTTCTGCGGGTCGCCCACCAGGCCGAGGACCGAGATGACGGCCAGCAGTGCGGGCGCGATCGCGAGGACGGCGTAGTAGGTGAGCGCGGCGGCCAGGTCGGTGCACTGGTCCCGGCCGAACTCTCGCAGCGTCTTGCGCACGACGTACATCCACGACCGCTTGGTGATGTCGTCGGGCGAGTCCGGCTTGCGCGGGTCCTCCGGCGCCGGTGCGGCGTCCTTCTCGGTGCTCCGGGTGCTGCTCGTGTCATGGGTGGTCATCGCGGGTCTCCCGGAGGGTCGTGCTCGACGGTCGACCGCGCGACGGGGCACCACGGTGTGCCCCGTCGCGCGGGTTCCTAGTAGCCGGTCTGGTGCCCGTCCGCGGAGTGGGCACCACGGACTGTGTCGGCCGCGTCGGTCGTGTCCGAGCGCAGGTCGGCCGCGACGGAGCGGCCCTCGTCGCGCAGGGTTGCCCCGGCCTCGGTCGCCCGGTCCTTGACGGCCTCCGCTGCCTCCTGCGCCGGCTGGCGCAGGGTGTCCGCGAGCCCCTGGGCGGCGTCCTTGGCCTCCTGCACCAGGGGAGCTGCCTGCTCCTTCGCGGACTGCGCGAGCTGCTGTTCCTGGCGAGTGCTGGGCAGCAGCGACGAGAGCAGCCAGCCGGCGCCGAAGGCGATGAGCCCGGCGGCGAGCGGGTTGCCGCGGGTCTTGTCCTTGGCGGCGTGCGGCAGCTGAGCGGCCGCGTCGCCGACGTGGGATGCGGCGTCGCCGACGCTGGAGGCGGCCGAGCCCGCGGTGCCGGCGCCGTGGGAGACGCCGCCCATCACGCGGTCCTTGACGTCGCTCACCGCGTCGCGGACCTTGTCGGCCTGTCGGTGAGCGACCTGCGTCGGGCTCACCTTGTCGGTCAGCGCGTCGACGTCCGAGCTGAGCTCGGCACGCGTGCGCTCGATGTCCTCGCGGATCTGGTCCGGGTCGGTGCTCATGCGTTCTTCTCCTCGTGACCTTGCAGGGCGTTCGGGATCTTCTTCACGGACTCGGTTGTACGGGGCAACCCGGCGACGCGCTGGGACTCGGCCCGGCCGCGAGCGGCCAGGACGGCGGCGACGATCGCCCAGACGGCGGCGACGATCACGGCCGACCAACCCCAGGAGTCGAGCGCGTCGCCGAGCGCCCACCACAGGGCGATCGACAGGAACAGCAGGACGAAGTGGCCCGCGACGGCGGCACCCGCGTACATGGAGCCGCCCTTGGCTGCCGCCTTCGCCGACTGGCGGGCCTCGGCCTTGGCCAGCTCGACCTCCTGGTGGAGCAGCGTCGACAGGTCGCGCGTGACGTCGCCGAGCAGGTCGCCGACCGACTGACGCGGGGGAGCGTCCAGCGGCTCGGTCATCGCTGGTTCCACATGTTCGCGGCGGGCACCGGCACGGGCGTCACCGGCTCGTCGGTGCGGCGGGGCTCGTCCATCGGGACGGTGTACGCGGGCGGCGGCATGGTGGTCCTGAGCGTCGGGGTGCTCGGACCGGTCGTCGGCCGCGGGGTCGGTGCGTCCTTGAGCCCGCGGGTGAGCCGCCCCAGGACCACGCCGGCCCCGGCCGCCAGGACGAGGAACGTGCCCGGGCGGCGGCGGGCGAAGCCGCGGACCTCGTCGAGGGCCTCGTCGGGACCGTGGTCCTCGAGCCACCTGCCGAGCGCGGTGACCCGGTCGCCGATCTCGCGGGCGACGTCCGTGGCGATGTTCTGCTCGGTCGGCGCCGCCGCCATCTGGGTCAGCTGGTCACCCACCGACGACAGGCCGCCGGCGAGCCGGCGCTGCTGGGTGCCCACCTGGCCCGAGACCTCGTCGCGGGCCTGCGACCACAGGTCGGAGAGCTGCCGGCGCGCTTCCTGCGTCACCGCCGCGGCCTCGCCCTTGGCCTCGCCGAGCAGGTGGCCGCCTGCGTTGGCGGCCTTGTCCTTCAGATCGGTCGCCTGCTCTTTGGCGGTGTCGGCCGTGCTGGGCTGCTCCCCGCTGGAGCGGGGGTAGCTGCTGGTGTAGTCCTCGGTCATGGTGGTCTCGCTTCGCATGGTCTGGCGGACGAGACGCCGAGCCCGGCAGGCGACGCGAGAACGCGCGACAGCGCCGAGGGGGATCCGACGTCGTCACGGGTTTCTGCCGTGCGACCGTCCGCATGGGGTGATCGGGGCGTCGATGACGCTTCCCGGGGATCCAGCTGTCCGCGGCGTGCGCGCAACGCAGCGCTGCACACCTAGTCCCATGTCCGGCGACGTGTCCTGTCCCGGGCGACGGTCTGCGGGGCGACGTTACGTCGACCAGCACCACGGACGCTAAGCCTGCTGTGCCGGGCCCGCCACCCGAGCGGGCGTCACACGCGCTGCCGGAACGTGTCGCGTTCGCGTGGAGGGCTGCCGGTGACGGCCTCGACGATGACGGAGGCGACCTCACGCAGCTTCACCTTGCGGTGCTGCGACGCGCTGCGCAGGATCGACATCGCCTCGTCGGCCGTGCAGCGGTTCTCCGCCATCACCACCCCGATCGCCTGGTCGATCACGGATCGCGAGACCAGGGCCGCGCGCAGGTCGGCGTTCATCTCGACCTGGTCCGCGCTACGCAGGCACAGCGCGATCGTCCGGGCGATCTCGTCGGCGTACATGTCCGCGACGGCGATCGCCGCGTCGTCCCAGGCGTGCGCGTCGGTGGCATACAGGTTCAGGGCGATCTGCACGCCGGGACGCACGTCGCGGGGGAGGGCGGCGGCCGAGGCGTACCCGTTGGCCCTCGCCGCGGACCTCCATTGCGGCCATCGGGTCTCGAGCTCGATGTCGGGGACGTGCACGAGGTGACCGACGTCGATCGAGGTCAGGCACGGTCCGTCGTCGGCCGCGTACTCGACCTCGTCGCAGAGCGCAGCGGGTGGGTCGCTCGCCGCGACGAGGGTGGGCCGCCCGTCGCGGCGCAAGGTGATCGTCGCGGAGGTCGCCGGCCCGACGTTGCGCGCGGCGGCCCGTGCGACACCCTCCACGAACTCCTCCACGCCGGCGGTCCCCAGCAGCAGGGTCTGGAGCTCGGTGATCGCGTGGATCCGGGCGGTCTCGTTCATGGTCGACTCCTCGTTGCGGTGGTGCTCACGTGCCCACCACGGTCCGTGCGACGTCGGCGTCCCCGAGCCCGGCACGCTCGGCCGCCCTGTGCAGGACCGTCCGAGCCTCGTCGATGCCGATCCGTCGTGAGTGGGCGAGGATCCCGAGCGCCTGGTTGATCACGGCGAGCTCGTCCAGGTGCGTGGGCGCGACCACGGCGTCGTCCAGCGACCGGAAGTCGAGGTCCGCGTTCGAGATGGCCCGGTGGGCGCTGGCCCCGACGATCGCCGCGAGTTGGGCCTCGTGCCCGCGGAACGCTCGCGGCCGAGCCGCATAGAAGTTGACGGTGCCGACCAGCGTGCCGTGGTCCAGGACGGGCAGTGACAGCGAGCTGCGCACGCCGCGACCGGCCGCCGTGGAGGCGAACTGCTGCCAGCGGTCCTCATCGAGGATGTCGTCGATCCCGACCTCGACCTCGTCGCGGCCCGCCTGCAGACAGGGACCGTCGTCGAGGTACTGGGCGGAGTCCATGGCCGCGGACTCTGCGGACGTCGCCACCACGGTGAAGGTGAGGTCCTCGGTGCCCAGGCAGTAGCTGAAGCCGAGGCACGACGGCACCTCGGCCGCGACGCGATCGCCGGCGTCAGCCACGAGTGCGAGGAGATCGACCTCGGAGGACTCGCCGAGTCGTCGCAGGGCGTCGACCGTCTGCGGCAGCAGCTGCATGGCACCTCGATCGGGTCCGCCATCGGCCGGCGCGGCTGCCTCACGCTGGGCGTCCGACGGTACGCCGCGCGCACCTCGGTCGCGCGCCGAGCGGGTCCGCTCAGGAGGTCAGAGCCAACGGCTTCGTCGTCCAGACGAACTCGTCGCCGAGCTCCATGCTGCCGGCCTTCCGCAAGGTGACGTCGCCGTCCCCTGACGAAGGTGATCCGGTCCCCGTCGACGACGTGGGTCCGCGGTCCTTCGCGATCGGGTTCGCCCGACGCCGACTCCACGTCGACGGTCCAGAGGCACTCGAGCGGGTGGTAGCGGGACATACGGTGGTGGATCCGACCCTCGTCGCCGAGCTCCTGGCCCGCCCCCGGGTGGACCACCCGGTGGACGCTTTGTCGGCCCGCGAGCGCGAGGTCCTCGCCCTCGTCGCCGAAGGTCTGTCCAACCAGGCGATCGCGCGCAGGCTGGTTGTCACGGACCGCACCGTGCGAGGCGCACGTCGCACGGATCTTCACGCGGCTGGGGCTCGTCGAGGACGCCGCCCAGAACAGGCGGGTGCTCGCCGTCCTCACCTTCCTGCGCGCATGAGTCCGAGATCTGACGTCACGCGAAGCCGAACACCGGCGGGAACACGATCACGATGACCGCGGCCCAGGCGGCATAGATCGGCAGGTACCGCGTCTGCCAGCGCTCGAGCTCCGCGAACGTGCCGTGACCGCGCAGGAAGCGGCCGCTGCGCCACGCGGAGACGCCGAGGTGCACGAGCAGCAGCAGGTTGAGACCGAGAGCGGCGATCTTGTTGGGGCTGGTGCCGAACTGCGCGATCCGCGTGAGCATCGCGGTCAGCATGACGGCGTCGACCGCGATGGCCACCCCGAGCAGCACCAGCTGGAGCCAGTCGGCCAGCGTGGGCGGTGCGAGCGGGTCGCGGGCCGAGATCGAGTAGAGGAGCAGGGCCAGGACCAGCACGAGGATGGCGTCCATCAGGATCAGCAGGTCGCGATTCACCTCGACCAGCCCGCCGGACAGGGTCAGTGCCACGAGGACGGCCACGAGCATGACGATGGTCAGCGGCGTGAAGATCCGGGTCAGCACGGGCGCGATGTTCTCGACGACGTCCTGCTTGGCCTCGACCAGCCAGGCGGCGACGACGAGGGCGCCCGGGACGGCGAACGGCATCACCCACTCCGCGATCACCGGACCGGGGTCGACACCCACGAGCTGCAGCACCCCGGCGGTGAGGCCGACGAGGACCCCGCCACCCAGCGCGAGCAGCGTGAAGTAGATCGCGAGCTCGCCCGTGAACCGGACGAAGTCCATCCGCCGGCCGTCGGATCGCCAGGAGCCCGCGACGTACGCGAGCCCTACCAGGAGCCAGAGGACGACCGGGGCATGGATGATCGCCAGCACCTCGGTGGAGCCCCCGGAGGTGAACGGGTACACGTTGAGGGCGACGGCGAGCACGGCGAACGGCACGGCGATCGCCGCCACGGTCCGCAATCCGGCCTGGCGCTTCCACGCGAGGTACGCGATGAGGAACGGAGCCACGAGCAGTCCGACGTTGCGGGCGAACGCGCCCTCGCCGTCGATCCAGGAGAGGCCGGCCCGCACCGAGACGCCCGCGCCTACCGCGAGCGCGAGCACCACCGTGAGCTCGCGCCACCGGGGTGCGGGTGAGCCTGAGGAGTCGTCGGGGACGAGCGCGAGCTGCTTCCACAGCCGGTCCGAGTGCTCCCGGGCGTACTCGCGGGAGACGGCGTCCAGGTTGCCGAGGCGCTTGATCGCGACGAGGAACGCCTCGTCGTCGTCGAGCCCGGTCGCGCGCAGGTCGGCCACCTGGCCGCGGAGGTGGTCCTCGAGCTCGTCCACGTCGGCCGACGAGATGACCTGACGCCGGTGGACGTAGCCGCGCCAGCGGTCGACCTGGGCCTCGAGCTCGTCGTCGTGCGCCATCACGCCCACCCCTCCGCGACGGTGGCGGGCCGCGGTGCCGACTCCCAGACCTGCCGGAGCGCGTCCGCGACGACGGTCCACTGCGCGTGCCGTTCGGCGAGCGCCGCCCGGCCGGTCGAGGTGATCGCGTAGTGCTTGCGGCGTCGACCCGCCTCGGACGTGCCCCAGGACGACGAGACGTGGCCGAGCCGCTCGAGCCGGTGCAGGAGCGGGTAGAGCATGCCGTCCGTCCACTGCATGCGCCCGCCGGAGAGCTCGCCGACGCGCTTGAGGATCGCGTAGCCGTAGAGGTCGCCGTCCGCGAGGATCCCGAGCACGAGCGGTGTCGCCGAGGCGGCGACCAGGTCCTTGTCGATGCGCACGACGTCTCCTCTACCTTGATGTGCTAGGTATCGAACCCTAGCGGCTCTAGGTATGGCAACACGGCTCACCGTCGGATGGACGCAGGCAACGTGTTCGGCCGGATCGTCCTCACACCCGGATGACGACCTTGGCGGACTGACTCTCTCGGCCCTGTCGCCGGGGGACCGGCGGCTCTACGGTGGGGACGTCCGCACGGACGATGCGGCGGCACGCCGGGGCAGCCACCCGGCACTCGCACTGGAGTGGCGATGTCATCGACGACACCCGGGATGCGGGTCCAGGAATCCAGCCCGATCGCCCCACGCGCCGTTCGCACGATCCTCGTCGTCGTCCTTGCGGCGACACTCTTGCTCCTGGGGTGGGCCGTCCGCGACTCGCGGGCCAAGGCCGGCTACCAGGACGCCTTCGAGTCCGGAGGCGTCGCCGCGGTGGTCGAGCACGCCGCCGACCGGGGCGACCGTGCGACGCAGGTCCCGGGCGGGGTCCAGGCGCCGTACGGCTGCTACCTCGCCGACGGCGAGGTGTACCCGGGCCTCACGCTCGACCAGTGCCGCGACGAGGCCGCCGCGCACGTCGCGGGGGCGGTCGGCTGACCGGTCCGCCCGGGGCCGCGGCAGACGGTGGCCTGGGTATCGTGCCCCGCATGGGTCGACGAGCGTGGGCGGCGTGGCGGGCCCGTCCCGCGGGCGTCCGCGACGCGTGGGTGACCGGTGCGCTCGTCCTCGTCGCAGGCATCGTGCTCGCGCGCGGCCGCGGGGACGTGGACCCTGTCGTGGCGACCTTCGTCGTTCTCGGGACGGCATCGCTCGCGTGGCGGCGCACCGCCCCGCTCGTACCGCTGGCCGTCAGCGGGGTGGCCCTCGGGGTGACCACCGCGCTGAGCGGACCTGGGTCGGGCGCGCTCGCCGCGGTACTGATCGCCGTGTACAGCGCGGTCGCGTGGGATCGCCGTCTCGCGGGGACCGTGGCGGCCGCCGTCGACGTGGTGGTCGTCGCGGTCGTCGACGCCGTGCGCACGGGGGCCTGGTGGGGTGAGGACGTGGTGGTGTCGGCGATGCTCGTGGCGGTCGTGCTGGCAGCCGGTTTCGCGGTCGGCTCCCGGCGGTCCACGCTCGAGGCGGCGAGGGACCGGGTCGAGCGTGCCGAGCGCACCCGTGAGGCGGAGGCGGCCCGGCGGGTTGCCGAGGAGCGACTGAGGATCGCGCGGGAGCTGCACGACGTGCTTGGTCATCACGTCGCGGTGATCGGCGTCCAGGCAGGCGTGGCCGAGACGTTGCTGGTGAGTCGGCCGGAGGCTGCGCGCGCCGCGCTCGAGCACGTGCAGGAGGCGAGCGGGAACGTGTTGACGGAGCTCGCGGCGCTGGTCGAGGTCCTGCGTGAGCCGGGCGACGATCCTGCGACGTCGCCGACACCCGGGCTGGAAGGTCTCGACGGTCTGCTCGAGGAGGTGCGGTCCACCGGGCTGGTGGTCGACGTCGCGGCTCGCGGTGCACCCCGTCCGCTCGCGCCGGTCGTCGACCTGACCGCGTTCCGCGTGGTTCAGGAGGCGCTGACGAACGCACACAAGCACGGCGACGGCCGCGCCGAGCTGATCATGACGCACGCGGCGGACGCGCTGACGATCGAGGTCCTGAACGCGTTGGGACCGGAGGTGCCGGGAGGCGGTCGCGGGTACGGTCTCGCCGGGATGCGCGAGCGTGTCGTGTCCGTCGGGGGAACTCTCGACGCCGGCGCGGACGCGCGGACCTTCCGGGTGCGTGCGGTCCTGCCCGTGCTCGCAGTCGGTGCCGGAGACGAAGCGGCTGCGGGGACGCGCCGATGACGATCCGGGTGCTCGTCGCCGACGATCAGGAGCTCATCCGGGCCGGTTTCGCGGCCCTCGTCGGTGCGGCGGACGACATGGAGGTCGTCGGAGAGGCCGCGGACGGCGCCGAGGCTGTCGAGGCGGTGCGCCGGACCCGGCCGGACGTCGTGCTCATGGACATCCGGATGCCGGGCGTCGACGGGATCGCTGCGCTGGAGCAGATCGCATCGGACCCGGCGCTGGCAGCGGTCAAGGTGATCGTGCTGACGACGTTCGAGATGGATGAGTACGTCGTCGCGGCCTTGCGCGCCGGGGCCAGCGGATTCCTCGGCAAAGGGGTCCGGCCGGCGGCTCTGCTCGACGGCATCCGGACCGTGGTGGCGGGGGAGTCGTTGCTGTCGCCGAAGGCGACCCGCGCCCTCATCACGCAGGTGCTCGACGCCCCGGTCGGACCGGTCGTCGACGGCTCGGCGTTCGCCGCGCTGACGCCGCGCGAGCGTGAGGTCGTCGACCTCGTCGCGCACGGCCTGAGCAACGACGAGATCGCGGCGCGACTGTACCTGTCGCCGGTGACGGCCAAGACGCACGTGAACCGCGCGATGACCAAGGTGGGCGCGCGCGACCGGGCGCAGCTCGTCGTGCTCGCTTACCAGGCCGGGCTCGCCGCCGGCTGACGCTCACGGATCACCGGCGATGACGATCGTTGCTGCGCGTACTGCGATCGCAGTACGCGCAGGTGTCTGCGCCTGGACGACGCGGGCGACCCCCCTGGGAGGGCACCGTTGGTCACGTCGGAACCGGCAGGGTGACGACGAGCGGCAGGCCCTCCGGCGCCTGCATCCATCCCAGGAGCATCACCATGACCGCCGTGGTCACCCCGAGCACGTCACATCCCGCGAGCACCGTGACGGCACCGCCGGACTACCCCTTCTACAACGGTCTGCCGTCGCGCATCAGCGGTGCGGGCTGGGCAGCCATCCTGGCGGCCGTGGCGGCCGGCGTCGCAGCGGACATGTACCTGTCCGTCGGCGGTCCCGACTGGTTCTCGACGCTCGTGCGCGGCCTGGCGTTCGTCGCGATCCCGCTCGTCACGTTCGTCCTGGTCGCTCGCCCCGACTGGCGGGTGATCTTCCGCCGCGTAGGCCGCCGGGAGGTCAAGCTCTGGGTCGGGTTCGCCGCACTCAACGTCGTGATCACCTCGCTCGTCGGCGTCGTGCTCTCGCAGGTGATCGACATGCAGGCGAACCCGATGGGCGACATGCTCGCGCAGGTCAGCGGTGGCGAACGCGTCGCGACGTTCCTGTCGATGGTTCCGCAGCTGTTCGGTGAGGAGCTCTTCACCATCCTCGTCCTCCTCGCGACCATGACCCTGCTGTCCCGGGTCGTCCGGCTCCCTCGGCGGGCCGCGGTCATCGGCGCGACGCTCGTCGCGACGATCGCGTTCGCCGCGATCCACCTGCCCACCTACGGCGGCAACGTCCTGCAGTGCCTCGCCGTCATCGGCGTGGCCCGGGTGGTGCTGCTCATCCCCTTCATCAGGACGAAGAACATCTGGGCGTCGACCGGAGCGCACGTCCTCAACGACTGGACGCTCTTCGCCATCGGCCTCGCAACGGCGGCGGCTCTGGTGTAGAGCCCGTCGCGCAGCAGGTGGTTGCCCGCACCGGGCGGCCACCTTCGGCGTGCTCGAACCCACGCGTCGGGTCACACGCCCCGTCACACGGGTGCGCGGTCTCCTGGTGCCTCGAGCCCGACGACCGTCGTCGGGCCGAGCACCGGAAGGTACAGGCAATGGCACTGTTCATGGACGCCCACACCATCGAGGGCGGAGTCTCGGCAAGCGACGTCGCGGCCGCCCACCAGGCCGATCTGGCGACGCAGGACGCCTACGGCGTCAGCTACGTGCGGTACTGGGTCGACGAGGCGGCGGGCAAGATCTTCTGCCTCGTCGAGGCGCCGGACGCCGAGGCCGCCTCCACCGTGCACCGCGAGGCCCATGGCCTCGTCGCCGACGAGATCTACTCCGTCGCGGAGGGTGCCTGACCCAGCGGGTCGGCAGCGACGCGGCCTCGAGCTGCGTCGCTGCCAGACCACATCCATCACGCCGATTTCCATCTGCCGCGCCCAGATCGGGCGCACGGACTCGACAGAGAAGGTGCACCACCATGGATCCGATGGGCAAGGTGCTCGCGGGGGCGACGTCTGACCCGCGGTCACCCTCGCGGCCCGAGGGAGGGCACGAGGGACGCGCCGTGCGCCTGCGAGAGCGATCCGCGGCCGGCGCGCGCCGGCTGGACGGCCGTTCCCCGCAGCGCCCGGACGCCGGCGTCCCGAGGTGGGCGGGGGTGCCGTTCCGCTCATGCTCGGTCGAGCTGGCTGAGGTCCTCGACCAGGCCGCGCACCGCGTCGCCGAGCAGGGCACGTCGGCAGAACGCCGCCTGCTCGAGGCCATGTCGGGGGTGATAGCGCAGTCTGCGCCGGGTGTCGCCGCGGCACTGGGTGACCCGGACGGCACCGAGATCTCCCGCCTGCGCGCGTTCGGTCTCGCGCAGACCCACCTTCTGGAGGTGCTCGGCCCGCGCGAGCACGCGTGGCTGCTCGACCTCCTCGATGGCGAGGCCGGCGGGCTCGGGCGTCCGGCCGTCACGGCCGGATGACACGCCAACGACGTCACCGACCGACCGAGGCAGGGGCCTCGAGCACGGGTGTTGTGCAAGGCTGCTCGACGTGAGCGCGAGCGCGCAGGAGCCGGCGCGAACCCCGACCTCGACGCTGGTCGTCCAGCTGCTCGGACGGCCCCGCACCGACGTCGACGGCGCACCCGGATATCGCCTGCGCAGCCGCAAGAGCTGGGCGCTCCTGGCCTTCCTGCTGCTGGGCGAGAGGCCGCCCACGCGCACCCAGCTGGCCTCGCTGCTCTTCGCCGAGGCGGACCACCCCCTCGGGGCCTTGAGGTGGTGCCTGGCGGAGATCCGACGGGCGCTCGGCTCGGCGGTCGTCCTCGATGGCGACCCGGTGACGCTCGCGCTGCCCGTCGGTGCCACCGTCGACGTGGACGTGCTGGTCCGCGGTCACTGGAGCACCGCGGTCGAGCTCCCCGGCCTGGGGCAGGACCTCCTCGACGGACTCGTCATCCTGCATGCCGACGCGTTCGAGTCGTGGTTGCTCTCCGAACGCCGTCGGCTCGCGGCCGCCACGGAGTCGATCCTGCACGAGGCGGCGCTCGGGCACCTCGCTCGTGGCGACCTCGACCGCGCGCGCGACCTGGCCGTCCGGGCCGCTGTGCTGAGTCCTCTGGACGAGAACCACCAGGCGCTGCTGATCAGGCTCTATCGTCTGGCGGGCGAGGACGAGGCGGCCCGGCGCCAGTACGACGCCTGGGCGGCGGTGGCCGAGCGGGAGCTCGGCGCACCCCCCGGTGCTCCCGTGCTGCTCGCGATGCGGGAGGGCCCCAGGCCGCCAGGCGGTGTCGGGGGCGGCGTCTCGATCCAGGCGGTGACGGAGGCCGGCGTCGCGGCCGTCTCCGCGGGTGCCCTGGTGGCCGGTGTGTCGTCGTTCGAGAACGCCGTCGGCCTCGCCGACCGCGGCGGCGTCGACAGCGAGCGCATCTCGACACGACTGGTGCTTGCGGAGGCCCTCATCCACACGCTGGGCGGCCTCGACGAGGCGGGCCTGACCATCCTGACCGAGGCCGAGCGCATCGCCGTCGCCCACGGTGACCGCGAGGCCACGACCCGGGTCCAGGCCGAGGTGGGGTACGTCGACTTCCTCCGTGCACGGTACGACCGAGCCGAACGATCGCTGACCCAGGTGCTCGCCGAGGATGCGACGTCGCCCTCGGTCCGCGCGAAGGCGATGACCTACCTCGGGTCCGTGGCCAGCGACCGCGCGGAGTACCCACGCGCCGTCGCCCTGCTGCACGGCGCCGTCCGCGCCTCGCGCGAGGTGGATGAGCCCCGGCGCGAGGCCTTCGCCCTGTCGATGCTCGGCCGGGTCGGCCTGCTCCGGGGAGACCTGGCCGGAGCCACGGAGCTGCTTGCGGCCGCCGGCGATCTCGCCGAGCGTGACCACTGGCTCTCGTTCCTGCCCTGGCCGCAGGCCCTGCTGGGCCAGGCCTGGCTCTCGCTCGGCGACCTCGACGCCGCCGGCCGCGCGCTCGAGCAGTCGTTCGCGCGGGCATGCCAGATCGGCGACCCGTGCTGGGAGGGGATCTCGGCCCGTGGGCTGGCCCTGCTGGCCGAGGCTCACGGCGAGGTGGACCAGGCGTTCGCGGTGCTCCTGGACGCGCGAGCGCGCGCCAACCGCTTGGCCGACCCGTACGTCTGGCTCGACGTCCACATCCTCGACGCACTCTGCGAGATCGGACGACGTCACCGACACCCGCTGACCGCGTCGTGGGCGGACGCCATGCTCGACCGCGCATCGCGCACCGGCATGCGGGAGCTGACCGTGCGGGCCATGCTCCACGGGACCGCATCGGGCCTCCACGAGGATGCCGAGGCGGCCGCCCTGCTGGCTGACGACATCGACAGCTCGGTGCTCTCCGCGCTGGTCGCGGCGGCCGGCGGGCGCTGACAGCGCTGATCGCGGTGGCGGGTCGAGACGGCGAGCAGGTCGCCAGCTGGGCGCCGCCGTTCGTCTCGCCGCCACTACCGCGCCCCGTCGACGTGGGAATCGCGCCGCCCGCACGTGATCCACAGGCTGCCGGAGACCACGGCGACGCGATGCTCGGCGCTGGCGTCACGTCTCAGTGCGTGAGCGACCTCGTCCGTAGTAGTCGCGCCAGATCACTCGGTGGAGTCGAAGGACACGCGGGATGGAGCGCAGACCGGGAATGAACGGGAGGAAGGTCAGGACGAGCATGAGCACCGCGATGATGGCCAGGATGTAGATGTCGCCGTTCGCGGTGAGCGTCGCCGCGAACCCGCTGTCCGCTTCGCTGTTGAACGCGGGGAGCTGGTACCAGAAGGAGAAGGGGGCGAGCCACTGCTGGCCGGGGTAGTTCCCCGTCTCGTTCATCATTCCCCACTGGTTTCCCTGCAGGTGGTTCGCCGTGCCGGCGTCGTCCAGGTAGGAGCCGTCCCCGAGGAAGAGGATCTGCTTGGTGGTGTCGGTCGTGAAGAACTGGCCGGGCGCCGGCAGAACACCGTCGAGCGCGCCGGAGGCTGCCATGGCCAGGAGGCCTGAGGCGAGGGCGGGTACGGGCCCGTAGTCGCCACGCGCCACCTTCGACGCGTCGCCGTTCGCGCCTGCCGGGTCGTTGAGCGCGGTGTCGTACGCCGTCGCCCATGTCGACTGGTCGGCGGGCGTCGCCGTCGTCCACTGCTTCAGGGCGGTCGCGACGTCGGCAGGCTGCTGCTGGTGCTGCAACGGCTCGACCACGAAGTCCTCGGCCGGGTTCACCGGGATGTGGACCCCGACCGATTTCTGCAGCTCGAGCGGACCGAGGACCTGGCCGTCGCCGCCGTCGTTGTACGGCGGGCCGTAGGTGGCGCTGTCGGACGTACCGGCGAGCTCGGCGACGGTCACGGCGTAGAAGTTGCCCGGAGAGGTGCGCGCCCAGCCGCGGAAGGTGAGTGCGGGCTCGTCGGGCGAACCGAAGATCGCCGCGAGGATGACGACGAGAGCCGCGACCACCACGGTCGCGATGACGCCCTCCTTGAGGATGTCGTAGTGACGGACCGGCCCCGACCATGGTTCGCGCTCCAGCCGTCGCTGTGCCGCTGTGCCCGGCATCATGACCCGCCCCCGTCCGTCTCAGCGGCCTCGACCTCGGCCGCGTCGATCGGCGGCACGACCCCGCGGAGCCGCACGAGCAGGATGTGGACGACGACCAGCACCGTCAGCACCGCGGGCATCAGGAACACGTGGATGAGCAGGTTCTGGCCGAGGTTCGCCACGTTGAACCAGGCGCCGATCCCCGCGGCGTTGAGCCCGTCCTTCGCCTCGAACGCGATCCACTGCGAGTCGAAGTTGGTCTGGACGAGGTAGCCGGTGAGTGCCGCCCCGATGGAGGCCACCAACGCGATGACCCCGGTGATCCAGGTGAGTGCCCGGTGCCCGCGCCACGCCGCCATGAAGAACTTGCCCGCGAGGTGCACGCCCATGAAGAGGAAGAAGAGCTGGACCGACCAGAAGTGCAGGCTGTTGACGATCAAGCCGGTGCTCGACGTGTGGTACCAGCTCGGTCCCTCGAACGCCAGGACCGTCCCGGACAGGATGATCCCGCCGAACGCGGCGAGGGTCAGGACCCCGAAGACGTAGATCCACGAGGCCACATACGCCGGTTGCGTCTCCGGCAGGAGCTTGTCGTAGGGCAGCTCGTGCTCGAGAACGTTGCGCGCCCGCCCGATCCACGAGGACGGGAGCGGGACGGTCTCGGACGGCGTCGTGTCGTTCATCGCCGACGCCGTGAGTCTCCCCGGTCCCGCGGGAAGGGCAGGACCAGGGCGAGGACGAACAGCACGACCGTCACCGTGATGGCGACGAGGTTCGGCACCGAGACTGCGAACCAACCCCAGGTCACGTATCCGACCGAGTCGCCGGTGGCGACCGCAAAGGCCAGCATGTCGGTCCTCCTCGATGAGTCGGACAGCCCTCTCGACGCTATGGACGGCGGCCGACGAGGGCGACGAAAAGGGCATGCCTGCCCTGACCAGGGGCACGGACCGCTCGGGCCCGATCGCTTCGAGGCTCTGCCCGCTTCGGCGCCGCGTCTGAGAGTTCCGGGCTGACGACGGTGCTCACGTTCGTGGCCTCGCCCGCCAGATCGAATCCTTCCCCGCGTCCCAGGCTTGGCCCGGCCGAGTCGGACGAACAGGGCACAAGGTCCCGACCTCGGGCCGGCCCGGGCCGAGCGGGCCGTTCCGCGGCCTGCGCGTCAGTTCGCCTGTGGACGGTGGTCCTCCAGGTGCCAGTATTCGACCGGACCCGCGGCGACGGAGCACCGGTGTCCACGTAGGGAAAGAGGCGCACATGCACGGCAACCCCCTGCTCACCGAAGGCCGGATCGCCCGGTTCCTTGCCGAGAGGATCGTCCCCGCGATCTATCGCGAGCGGGTGGCGCTCGACCTCAGCGCCTGGTCCGCACCCGGTGAACCGGTGCCGTTCCGCGACGCGGTCGCGCAGACGTACGAGCCGGTCGCTCCGGGTCTCGCCTGGGGTGCTCCCTGGAGCACCACGTGGTTCCACGTCACCGGTTCGGTCCCGGACGAGTGGCCCGTCGCGGGCACGGCGGTGGAGCTCGTGGTCGACCTCGGCTTCACCGCCGAGAGTCCGGGCTTCCAGGCCGAGGGCCTGGTGTGGCGGACCGACGGCACGACGATCAAGGGCGTGTCGCCGTTCAACCAGGCGGTCCCGTGGCCCGAGGGCGGGTCGATCGACGTGTTCGTCGAGGCCGCGGGCAACCCGAACATCGCGAGCAACTTCGGCTTCGTCGCGACGCCGTACGGGGACCTCGCCACCGCGGGCACCGATCCGCAGTACGAGCTGACGTGCATCGACGTGGCGCTGCGGGACGTCACCGTGTGGGAGCTGTGGCAGGACCTGACGGCACTGATCGGGCTGATGACCGAGCTGCCGGCCGACTCCACGCGCGCCGCGCGCATCCGGTACGGGCTCGACGCCGTGATCGACGTGGTGGACCCGCACGACGTGGCCGGCACCGCCGCGGTGGCCCGTGCGGCGCTGCGACCGCTGCTCGACTCACCGGCCTCCGCCTCCGCGCACCACGCGATAGCGGTCGGCCATGCACACATCGACTCCGCCTGGCTCTGGCCGCTGCGCGAGACCGTCCGCAAGTGCGCCCGCACATTCTCGAACGTGCTGGCGCTCATGGACGCTGACCCAGACTTCGTGTTCGCATGCTCGTCGGCCCAGCAGTACGCGTGGATGAAGGAGTTCTACCCGGACATCTTCGACCGCATCCGCGACAAGGTCAGGGCCGGTCAGTTCGTGCCCGTCGGCGGCATGTGGGTCGAGTCCGACACCAACATGCCCGGCTCCGAGGCGATGGCCCGACAGATGGTGGCCGGCAAGCGGTTCTTCCTGGAGGAGCTCGGCGTCGAGACTCTGGAGGTCTGGCTGCCCGACTCCTTCGGGTACTCGGGCGCCCTGCCGCAGATCGTCCGCGCAGCCGGGTCCCGCTGGTTCGTGTCGCAGAAGCTCTCGTGGAACGACACGAACCGGATGCCGCACCACACGTTCACGTGGGAGGGCATCGACGGGTCGCGGGTGCTCACCCACTTTCCACCGGTCGACACCTACAACTCGGACCTCTCCGCCAAGGACCTCGTGCACACCGAGGCGAACTTCAACGAGAAGGGTGTTGCGGCGTCCTCGATCGTGCCCTTCGGCTGGGGCGACGGTGGCGGTGGCCCCACCCGGGAGATGATCGCCTCAGCACGCCGTTTCGAGAACCTCGAGGGTGCGCCGCGCGTCGAGCTGGGCAGCCCCACCACGTTCTTCGAGCGCGTGGAGACCCAGTTCACGCGTCCGCCGGTGTGGTCCGGGGAGATGTACCTGGAGTTCCACCGCGGCACCTACACGTCGCAGGCGCGCACCAAGCAGGGCAACCGGCGCACCGAGCACCTGCTGCGGGAGGCGGAGCTGTGGGCGGCTACGGCCGCTGTCCAGCGCGGGGCCGAGTATCCGTACGACGAGCTCGAGACCCTGTGGCACACCGCGCTCCTCCACCAGTTCCACGACATCCTGCCCGGCAGCTCGATCGCCTGGGTGCACCGTCAGGCAGAGGAGACGTACGCACGGCTGGCCCGGGAGCTGGAGGCTCTGCTCGCCGTGTCGACGGCTGTCGTGGTCGGCGTGGGCGAGACGCCGCTGCTGCTCAATGCCGGGCCACACGCCCGCGACGGTGTGCCGCCGCTCAGTGCGGCGCCCGTGACTGCGCCGTCTGGCGACCCGGTCCGGGTGATGCCCGGCGACGAGGGCACGTTCCGCGTCCGCAACGGGCTGATCGACGTGCACCTCACATCGGGCGGGCAGATCGAGTCGCTGGTCGACCTCGTCGCCGACCGAGAGGTCATCCCCACGGGAGCGCTCGCCAACCTGCTCCAGCTGCATCGGGACACGCCGGCCAAGTGGGACGCGTGGGACATCGACACGGAGTATCGCCGGGTGGGGACCGACCTGCTCGGCGCGGACAGCATCGAGGTGGTGACAGAGTCGTCCGATCTCGTCGTCGTCCGCACGACGAGGGTGTTCGGCTCCTCCCGCGTCGTCCAGGACCTGACGTTCCGGCGTGGGAGCGCGGCGGTCGAGATCGTCACGGACATCGAGTGGCGCGAACGGCAGAAGCTGCTCAAGCTGGCGTTCCCGCTCGACGTCCACGCCGACCGGTCCGCCGCCGAGACCCAGTTCGGCCACGTGTTCCGGCCCACACACACCAACACGTCGTGGGACGCCGCCCGGTTCGAGATCTGTGCGCACCGCTGGCTGCACGTGGGCGAGGCCGGCTACGGCGTCTCGATCGCCAACGACGCCACGTACGGGCACGACGTCACGCGTCGGGAGGGTGGCGGGACGACGGTCCGCCTGTCACTCCTGCGCGCGCCGCTGTTCCCCGACCCCGAGGCGGACCAGGGGCACCACCGGCTGACGACGGTGCTCCATCCCGGTGCGCGCGTCGCGGACGCGATCGAGGACGGCTACCGCACCAACTTGCCCGCTCGCGTGGTCCGGGGTGCCAGGCCGGCGCAGCCACTGGTCGTCGTGGACAACCCGGCGATCGTGGTGGAGGCCGTCAAGCTGGCCGAGGACCGCAGCGGCGACGTGATCGTGCGGTTGTACGAGTCCCTGGGCGGCCAGGCTGCCGGGACGCTCACGCCGACCTTCGCCGTGACCGGCGTCCGGGCCGTCGACCTGCTGGAACGGGACGTCGATGCGCCCGGAGTCACCCCGACCGAGAGAGCGGTACAGCTCGCGCTGCGGCCCTTCCAGCTCGTCACCTTGCGCCTG
Organism: Cellulomonas sp. P2_F12; assembly: GCF_056403775.1. NCBI lineage: Bacteria > Bacillati > Actinomycetota > Actinomycetes > Micrococcales > Cellulomonadaceae > Cellulomonas > Cellulomonas sp. P2_F12. Next base: position 114,435 of record NZ_JBFUEV010000001.1, read on the forward strand.
CCACGGGACTGAGGGGATCCCGGCGGGCCGCGAGGAGGATGTGCCGCGGCGGGTCTTTCAGCCGGCTGGTTCCCCAGCGATCCGGACGCCACGAGGACCGGACCTGCGCATGGGGAGCGCAGAAGGATGTGCCCCGAGTGGGATTCGAACCCCACCAGACGGCCGATTCGGAGACGGCGGCGGCTCCGAGTCGCTCTGAGCTGCACCTCCTTTGGACGGCGTTGGTGCTCGTTGGTCCCGATTGGTTGACGTTGTCCCCGCGGGGGACAGGTGCTCATTGCCCTCTTCCCAGCAGGTGTGCGTCGCCACCGGCAAGACGCGGCAACCCAGATCACCAGTCGGGGACACGCTGGAACCCGTGCGGCCCGGGGCTCGAGCTCCGTTTCAGCACCGCTGCGTGGTCAGGCTCGGGAACGTCCAGGACCCGTCGACCACCTCGGCATGTGGCTGGTAGAGGCGCACGGCGTAGTTCCAGCCGGGCATGATGCCGATCGTGTTCGGCGCGTCGCCGTCGCCGAACCGCACAGTGATGGTGCCGTCGTCGTTGCGGTCCGCGGTCACGCTGTTGATGCTGACCCGTCCCGCGCCGTGGGACTCGAAGTAGCCCGCTTGGTTGTAGACCGAGATCGACCAGAACGCATCGACCGGGACGTCGCCGACGTCCAGGCTGTACTCCCCGACCGGCAACCCCGGGTCGACCATCAGGTAGAAGGCCTCGCTCTCGGGCAGCCCGCCCCACCCGCTGGCGGTGCCGATCAGGTGACGGACCGGGTCGACGTCCTCGCGCCGGCCGAACATCTTCCAGGTCCCGCCAACGTTACGGTTCAGGACCAGCAGAGCCTCGCGGGTTTCATCGAAGCTGGCGCGGTCGCACTCCGGCGAGACGAACGCCCGCGCCGACCTGGCGTCCAGTGCGAACTGGTCCTGCAACGCGTTGACCGTCGCGACGTCGTCCGGGTCGTTCGGGTTCACCAGGATGCGGACCGCGAGCAGGACGTAGTCGGTGTCGAACTCCTCGATCATCAGCTCGTACACGCCAGCATCGTGGAACACCCGGTTGATGAAGTGGTCCTCGTTGACGACCATCACCGACAGGTACCGGCCCGCGGAGTCCGGGACCGTCAGCGTGGCGCCGGCCGAGATGTCCACGACCGCCAAGGAGTACAAGGTGTCGCGGTTCTGCCGGATCACCGGCTGAGCGTCGAGCGGGGCGGGTTCCCGGTGGTGGAACAGGCTGTTCACCCCACCCGCCTGGTGCTGGAGCGCCACGAACATGCGGTCGGTCTCGGCGCGGACGAAGTTGTCGATGTTCACGGTCTCGGAGGCCACTCGTACATCGTGTCGCAGGTAGGACGCCCATGCACGAGTCGTGGCATCGGGCGAGGGTCGCTCGGTTTGGCGCACGCGAGTGAGCCGATGTTCCTATGGTCGTGCACCTCGGGGTGCGTCGCGTGCCTGCGGCCCAGACGAAGGCGACGGCCGGAGCGGTCACGATGCGAAGACTCCCGGTTGGAGGCAGGTGTGCGGGGTTGGCAGCAAGACGCGAGCTGGTGGGGGAGGACACCGCCGGACGCCCCCGAATCGATGCTGGTTGGCGCACACAGTTGGCGTACGCGGAGTCGGCCAAACGTGCCAGGCTTCACCGTCGTCGCGGTCTGCGGGCCGCCCACCAGCTCGATCTCTATCTCTCGCCAGGAGGGCAGGGTGACGGGTGCACCGACGTCCCACCGTGGCGCTCGTCGAGCGGTGACCCGGTCGTCTGCGAGCTCCAGCAGGACCTGTCCGGTCGCGTCGACAAGTCGACGTTCCGTTCGTCGGATGTCGATCGATGCCACCGGTACCAGCGGCCGACCGCGCGTCCGGGAGAACGTCATGGCAACGAGATCTTCGGGGACCGAGTCGCCTCCTCGACGAGACCGACTCGTACCTCCCTACGGGACCCCTTGGACACCGGGACCTTCAGGTGCCAGCCCGCGTCGTCGCCGCCGGTGCGTCGGCGCAGAGTCGTCTCACCGGCCAACAGGTCGAGCTCGGCTGTGTCGTAGTACGTCGCGCTGAGCCGGTGCTCGACCGCTTCGCCCTCTGCCCAGGGAGTCCCGCCGTCCGCGGGGGCATCCTTCGTGCCGCGCGCCGTCTCGAACAGCGCGACGAGGCTCGGCACGTCGAACGCACTGTCCGCCTCGTACTTCGACTCGACCTCGCCGTGAACTGTCGGCATCTCTCAGCTCTGTCTGGCCGACGGTGGTTGTGCAGCGTCTAGCTGTTGGCGGCGAGTGTCTCGAGGTAGGCGTTGACGCGATGCCGATGCGGGTCGCGCGACAGGCGGTCAACCTTCAGTACGGCATTCCGTGCGTGGCGGTTCAGCGGGTGCAGACGGCCTCAGGTCGGCCTAGTCTTTCGGCACACAAACCGCATGGTCGGTTCGGTCACTGGCCGACCTGGCGGATCGCCACAGGTTCAGTGTCGAGCCTGCCGCGGCGACCCGCCCACGTGTGAACGTGCCGGAGGACCTTGTGACTACCTCGACGACGATGAGTGTCGGCCAGTTCGGCTTCTGCTTGAGTGCACCTCGATGGTCCTGGTCGGACGGGATGTTCGCGCTGCACGGGATGTCTCCCGGCGACGTCGTACCCACGCGGGCCTTGTTCGTGAGCCACGTCCATCCTGAGGATCGGTGCGGCGTCGAGGCCGCGCTCGACGGCACCTTGACCGCCGGCGAGCCGGCCGTGTGTGCATACCGCCTGATCGACCTCACCGGTGAGATGAAGGAAGTCCTGCTCGCCCTGAGCCCGGTCGATGAGGCGGGAACGGTGCGGGGGTTCCTCATCAATGACACCGAACGGGTCCGTCAAGCGGTCGCGCACGGGGTGAACGCCGAGCTTCAGCTCGCGCTGGAATCGCACGCCGCCATCGACCAGGCCAAGGGCGCGCTCATGGCTGTCTACGGCGTCGACAGCGAAGGTGCGTTTCAGCTGCTGCGGTGGGCCTCTCAGCAGCGCAACGTCCGGCTTCGTGCGCTGGCCGAGAGGCTGATCACAGCCCTGCAGTCCGCCGGCGGTCTCGGCACCCAGGTGCGAGCGCTGGTGGACGAGACGTTCCTGGCCGTCCTTGACGATGCCCCGCTCCCGTGCTCCGGGGGTCGGTCCGTGAGTCTGTCGTTCGACACCCACGCGGACGTCCCGACGCTGCGCGTCACGGGCCGTGTCGATCTGGCGACCGTGGGCGAGCTGACCGCCGCATTGAACAAGCTCATGCTCGCAGGGGATCGCGACGGCGTGGTGGTCGACGTCCAAGGCCTCGACGGCGTCGGGAGCGTCGCGCGATTCGCACTAGCGGCCGCCAAACGTCGTAGCGCCGCTCACCGCGTGCCCATGCATCTCGTCGTCGGCGCCCACTCCGTCGGAGAAACCCTGGCGGGCGGATGGATCGCTACGCGTGATCCGCGTGGCGCTCGCGCGACCGCGGGCAGCCACAGGAGCCGATAGTTCGGGACCGGATGCGATCGGGTCACCCGCGACCGACAGTGGTCTGGGGGTCAAGGGGTCGCGGGTTCAAATCCTGCGAGCCCGAGAGTGAAAGCGCAGGTCAGGGGCTTCTAGGGTCTCCTAGTAAGCCCCTGACCTTCTCTCTTGGCTCGGCGGGAAACACATCGGGAAGCATCTCGCCGCGGACGCAGGTGCACGTCCGCGTTCGTGGATGAGCGACGTGCTCGTCTGTGGCGGGCTTCTTGACAGCCGTGGCGGCGACGGGCGGACGCACTTCGAGCGCGCGGAGGACGCGCCGGCGGTCGAGCCGACCGACTGACGAACCTGGCCGTCACGCCCGACGCTCACCCGCTGCCGCGAGGTCGTGTCCACGCCGGGAAAGGGCCGAGCCCGTATCGTGCTGATCCCAGCACCCCGAGAGGCAGGCCGATGACGGACGTCGACGCCGGAGACCTGCCTCCCCTCGCGCCCGTGGATCCCGAGGCTGCGCTGGCCGCGCTCGCGGTGCGGTACGAGGCGGACCGCATGCGCTGGCAGCTCGCCGTCAGCGCCGGGGGGGTCGGGAGCTTCGACTGGGACCTCGTCTCGGGGCGGCTCGACTGGGACGATCAGCTGCTCGAGATCTTCGGCATCGCCCGGGAGGACTTCGGGGCCACGATCGAGGCGTTCAACGCCGCGCTGGACCCCGATGACCTGCCGCGTGTGAGCGAGGCGCTCCAGGCCGCGATCGCCGCGTGCTCGCAGTACGTCGCCGAGTATCGCGTGATTCGGGGTGACGGCTCTGTGCGGTGGGTCAAGGCGCGGGGCATGGCGCTGGCCGGTCCGGACGGGATGGCCGTCCGGCTCATGGGGGCCGCGTATGACACCACTGCCGAGCGGGATGCCGAGGCGCGGGTCGACCGCATCCTCGAGACGATGCCGGATGCCTTCTTCCTGCTCGACGACGAGTGGCGGTTCACCTACGTCAACGCCGCTGCGGAGCACCTGCTCGGCAGTACGAGGGATGCGCTGCTGTCCGTCGTCGTCTGGGAGGCGTACCCGCAGTGGCTCGGCACCGACGTGGAGCGCGAGTGCCGCGAGGCCGTTGCGGTCGCGGCGCCGCGGCTCTTCGAGGCGTTCGTCGCTGAGCCGGTCGACCGTTGGTGCGAGGTGCGGGCGTGGCCGGGCCCGGACGGCCTGTCGGTCTACCTCGACGACATCTCGGAGCGTCGTCGCGCGCAGGACGAGGTGCGCACGGCACGCGCCGCGGCGGAGGACTCCGCCCGGCGGCTCGGCCTGCTCGCCCAGGTGAGTGATGACCTGAGCTCGACGCTCGAGACGGAGGAGGCGGTCCGCCGCCTGGCGGCCCACCTCGTGCCGACGTTCGGCACATGGTGCCTCGTGACGATGAGCGAGGACCACCGCCAGCTGCGCGACATCGCCGCTTGGCACACCGACCCGGCGATGCGTGACACGGTGAACACGTACGCGGCCCTGCGCATCGACGCGCTCGCACCGGACGCGTACCTGTTCCGCACGATGCGCACGGGCGAGCCGATCGTCATCCGCAATGCGACCGAGTCGATCAGCAGCGTGCTGTCGGGCCGCGCCCGCGACGTGCTGCGCGAGCTCGCGCCCGGCACCGCGTACGCAATCCCCATGCGCGCGCGTGAACGGACGGTCGGTGCGATTACCGTGTTCCTCGACGAGGGGCAGCCCGGGCTGACGCCGCAGGACGTCGCACTCCTGGTGCAGCTGGCGGACCGGGCGGGCATGGCCTTGGACAACGCGCGTCTCTTCGGGCGTCAGCGTGAGATCGCGGTCGCGCTGCAGCGCTTGCTGCTCTCCTCACCGACGCCGTCCGAGGACCTGCACGTCGTCGTGCGCTACGTCGCGACGGCGGAGGCGGCGCAGGTGGGCGGCGACTGGTACGACGCGTTCACCCAGCCGTCGGGCCAGACGGTCGTCGTCATCGGGGACGTGATGGGGCATGACACGCCCGCGGCCGCCGCGATGAGCCAGCTGCGCACCCTGCTGCGCGGCATCGCGCACACCGGCGGCGGTACGCCCGCGCAGGTGCTCACGTCGCTCGAGGACGCCGCCCGCGCGCTGGGCATCGACACGTTGGCGACAGCCGTCGTCCTGCGGCTCGAGGAGGCCGACGACCGGGTCGACGACGCCATGACGCTGCGCTGGACGAACGCCGGCCACCTGCCGCCGCTGCTGATCGCGCCCGACGGCACGGTGACGGAGCTCGCCGCCCCCGCCGAGCTCGTCCTGGGTCTGCGCCCCGCGACGCCGCGCACCGACCACGTCGTGCGTGTGCCCCGCGGCTCGACGGTGCTGCTCTACACCGACGGCCTCGTCGAGCGCCGGGGCGAGCACCTGCGCGTCGGTCTGGACCGCCTCGTCGCCCGGGTCGCCGAGCTCACGCGTGACGACGGGGCGGGCCGCGCCGGGAGCGACCTGGACGGCCTCGTCGACGAGATCCTGCGGCGGCTGGTCCCCGAGAGCGAGGCGGACGACGACGTCGCGGTCCTTGCCGTCTACCTCCAGCCCCGGAGCTGACGGGGCCGGCGGCCGCATTTGCGGACGCGTTCCGCCAGGTGCGACCGGCGCGAGCCGTGCGATGAACGGAGGCCATCCATTTGACTCTCGCTCCGAGCGCCACGAGTGGCTCAGGGCCGGAGACGTCGCCCGATCGGCGAGCCGGCTTCTGCCGCCGCCGCCCGCTGGAACGGTGACGACGGCGTAGACCGAGATGAACCCCAGGAACAGCACCGACGTGGCAGAGGAGACGCAGACCGGCATGGGGGCCCAGCCGGATGATGGCCAGCTAGCCCGTGGGCGGCGCGCATCACTCGGACGACGCCCTCAGGCATCCGCTTGCGTCGATGTCCCACCACAGTCCGTCACCCATTGCTCGCTCCGTTGGTGGTGACCGCGTGGATCTCCTCCACCTTCTCCAGCACGTCCGACACGTTGGCGTCGTCGTTCTGGATGACCTCGATACGAGATGCTTGCCACGCTGCTAGGTGACCGGCCACGTTGGCGTAGATGGACACCAGGGCCAGGTAGAGGATCGACGCCTGCTTCCAGGCGTCCGGTGCCCAGATGTAGACCGCGATCACGGGTGGGAAGTTCAGCAGCCAGAAGATTGTGAGCCAGCCGTTGATCTTCCTCATGAAGACCGGGTCCTCCTGGATGGAGGCCCAGAGGGTCTGTGCCACGCTCATGGCGTCTCCTTGTCATCATCGCAGAGCCATGACCTCTGGCTTCTGTGTGTCGTGCTGTCCGCGGCCAAGGCTCCAGGCGCAGGTCCGCGATCGTCGGCTTCACTGACAGGAAGATGGCAGCGCCGGACGGCGGCGGCGCGGCGGGCGCCGGGCTCTTCACCCGTCCGGGCGACCACGGAGGACCGCGGGACGGGTCGTGGGGAGGGGAACCCGCGGTCGGTGGGTCAGTTGGTGATCGAGCGGCGGCCGCCCACGCGGATCCAGATCAGCAGCACGATGATGGCGCCGATGATCGACCCGATGATCCCGGCGGGCTGCAGGAAGCCGTCGGCCGCGTCGCTGCCGAAGAACAGGTAGCCGAGGAACCCGCCGACGAACGACCCGATGATGCCGATGACGATCGTCATGGCGATGGACAGGTTCTGACGGCCCGGGACGATGAGGCGCGCGAGCAGGCCCGCGATGAGCCCGACAATGATCACGGTGATGATGAGTCCCAACACGGTGAAACCTCCTGTGGGGCGAGTGGTACCTCGACTTCACCACCCCTAGGGCGGGTGTGCTACACCCCTAGGGGGGTCTACCGTGGGGCATGCCCGCATCCCAGCAGCCCGTCACGGTCGCTCTCGTCGACGACTACGACGTGGTGGTGATGGGCGTCGCCAAGATCCTCGACGAGTACCGCGACCGGGTCGTCGTGGCGGAGATCGACACCAACGAGCCGGTCAGCGAGGCCGTCGACATCGTGCTCTACGACGCCTTCGCGCAGCCGGAGTCGGACCACGAGCAGATCGGTGAGCTGGTCCGGAACCCGAGCGCGCGCAAGGTGGTCGTGTTCACCTGGAACTTCCACCCCGACCTCGTCGCCAGCGCCCGCGAGCAGGGCGTCCGCGGGTACCTGTCCAAGGCCCTGCCGGCCCGCGACTTCGTCGCCGCCCTCGAAGCGGTCCACGCCGGCGAGGTCGTGGTCAGCGAGGTCCCGGGCCGCGTCCGACCCGCGAACGGTCTCGACTGGCCGGGCCGCGGCGAGGGCCTCACCGACCGGGAGTCGGAGATCCTCGCGCTGATCACCCAGGGCCTGAGCAACGCCGACGTCGCCGCCCACACCTACCTCAGCCCGAACACCGTGAAGTCCTACATCCGCTCGGTCTACCGGAAGATCGGCGCGGAGAGCAGGACGCAGGCCGTGCTGTGGGGTGTCAACCACGGCTTCGTCCCCGACCACCGGCGGATCGACCACTGGCGCGGCAGCCCGTAGAGAGCCAGGGCGTTGAGCAGCGAGTCGTTGATCGGCGACGTGCCGTGACCACAACACCGCCCCGCCGGCGACGACCTGCGTCGTGGGAGGCGTGACGCCCTGCCATCGTCGAAGGAATAAGCCGACTCGGGTTTCCCGGAGAATGCCGCCCGAGCCGGCGGGCCGCTCTGTGGCCGCGCAGCGCACTCGGAGGCCAGGTCGACATGGTCGTCGACATCGCTCTCGATCTGCTCGCGAGCCAGTCGGTCGAAGTCTGACCTCTCGCACGCGCCGACTGCGGGTGTACGGCCGGGCTAGCAGAAGGACTCCCTTGTGAAGCGACAAGTCCGGACGTAGCGTCCTCTTTGCCGCGACATCGTCCATCTGGTCAATCGCTGGCCCGTCAATGCAGACGTGGAGGTCCCCCCGTGACGAGAACTCTGTCGGCCAGACGACCACGACGAGGGGCAGCGCTGCTGCTTGCCTCCGTCGCTCTCGCAGTCGGACTCGGCGGTCTGGCCCAACCGGCCGCGCACGCCGCGTCCGCACCGCCAGGAGGACTGAACGAGACCCGTCCCTACGAGCCCGGCGAGGAGGGGATGGTCGGGGTCGACGCCCACTCCCGGTCCAACTCGCCCTCGCGGGTGCCGTCGAGCCACGTGCCGCGGCCCGCGACACTCGCTGTCGCGGCCAACCCCGTCGCCAAGGCCTTCGAGGGCCTGAACATGTTGGACCAGCGCACGGCCAACAACGGGAACCAGTTTTCTCTCGAGCCACCCGACCAGGGACTGTGTGTCGGCGCGAGTCAGGTCATCGAGGGCGTCAACACCGTCTTCTCGATCCACGACAAGACGAGCGGGGCACGAACGGCGCCGATGTCGTACGACCTGTTCTTCAACGGCGTCGCGGAGATCGACCGCACTCCTGGCGCGACCAACCCGTATGGCCCGTTCGTGTCCGACCCGAAGTGCTATTGGGATCCTGAGCTGAACCGGTTCTACATGACCGTCCTGGAGCTCGGCACCGACTCGGCGACGGGTGACTTCACCGGCGCGAGCTATGTCGACATCGCCGTGAGCAGGACGGCGACGCCGTCGCCCAGCTCCAGTGACTGGTACCTCTACAAGCTCGACGTCGCGAATTCCGGCGGCGGCGACACGACCACCGGGTCCTCAGGCGCGAACCTCGCCTCGCACCCCGGCTGTCCCTGTCTCGGGGACCAGCCGCTGATCGGCGCCGACCGCAACGGGTTCTTCATCAGCACCAACGAGTTCTCGATCGAGGGGCCGGAGTTCAACGGCGCGCAGGTGTACGCCTTCGACAAGGCCGCGCTCGCCGCCGGCACCCTGAAGGTGCAGCGGATCGAGAGCCCTGCCACTCCGCTGGCGGAAGGCATCGCGTACAGCATCCAGCCGGCCACCTCGCCGGCCGCTTCCGAGTGGTCCAGCGAGGCCAGCGGCACTGAGTACGCCTTGTCGGCGCTGGACTTCACGGCCAAGCTCGACAACCGGATCGCGTCGTGGGCGTTCACGAACACCGCGTCGCTGACGACCACCAACCCGGATGTCCGGGTGTCCAGCACAGTGCTTGCCAGCGAGGTGTACGGGCAGCCGCCGGCGGTCCAGCAGAAGCCCGGGCCCTACCCGCTCGGTGCGAGCCTCAAGGACAAGCTCAACCTGCTCGACTCCAACGACGACCGCATGCAGCAGGTCGTCTACAGCGGTGGGCGGACCTGGAGCGGCCTGAATACGGTGGTCAAGACGGAGAACGGGCCGACCACCACCGGCATCGCCTACTTCGTGGTGCGTCCGTCGCCGACCTCGGCGACGATCACCTCGCAGGGCTACGTCGCGGTGAACCGCAGCTCGGTGATGTTCCCGTCGATCGGTGTCACCACCGGGGCCACCCGGGCCGCGATGGTGTTCACCCTGGCGGGGTCGGGTTACTTCCCGTCCACCGCGTACGTATCGCTGACCTCGACCGGCACTGTGACCGGCCCGGTCACGGTGTACGGCGCAGGCACCAGGCCGGCCGACGGCTTCAGCGGCTACCCGCAGTACGGGGGAAGCGGGGTCGAGCGGTGGGGCGACTACTCCGCCGCGGTCGCCGGTCCGGAGGGCAAGATCTGGATGGCGGCGGAGTACATCCCCGGCACCTTCGGCTACCCACCCTTCCTCGCCAACTGGGGAACAGCGATCGGCAGCATCTGAGCGCACCGGATGGCTCGGCACCATAGGCCGGCGACCGCACCCCAGGCCGGAGTGCGGTCGCCGACTGGCAACCGCGAGCGGACAAGTCCCGGTGATGGCACGAAGCCAGTAGGCGAAGCGTGCGTGTGTTGCGGGGGCTGAGCAGATTCGGCGTCGCGGAGATCGACGCCTGGTGCTCGCGGTGGCGGTTGCTGGGCGTCGGTCGGTGCGTCGGTGGGGGTGCCCGCCGTGGGCAACCATGGTGCGAACCAGAGGTGTGGCGTCAGAGATAGCCGGTGGTTGGGTTCGCGCTCTTCGGGGGAGAGCGCGTGGGCGCCTTCGTCCCCGGGGTGCGGAGTCGCGTGCGAACCCCCACCATGGGTCCACGACGTCATGCAGTGCGCGCCGAGCGTGGGCAAAGGCGCCCTAGGCCCGGGAATTCCTGGCTCGTAGACCGGCTGACGCAGTGGTCCAGGCGCCGGCGTCGCAGCGATGGCGATAACGCAGGCCGACCGGGTCGATGCCTCGTCGAGGCCGCACACCGGCTGTGCCCACGCGACCTCCGGCATCGCGTGCGCTGCTCGCCCTTCCGAAACGGGGACCGGTATGTGGCTCTACAAGACGTGGCTGAGCGTGCGGAACAGCCTGTGGCTCGTGCCCGTCGTGTTCGTTCTCGGAGGCGTCGCGCTGGCGCTGGTCACCATCACCATCGACCGACACTTCGACTACTCGCTGATCCCCACGGCGATCGTCGGCGGCCCGGAGGCGGCGATCGCGATCCTGTCGACGGTCGCGGCCTCGATGGTGAGCATGGCCGCCCTCGTGCTGACCATCACGATGGTCGTGGTGCAGCTCGCGATGGGCCAGTTCTCCCCTCGCATCGTCCAACGGCTGCTGCGCGACAAGCCGAGCCAGAGCGCTATCGGATTGTTCGTGGCCACGTTCGCGTTCGCGATCGTCGCCCTGCACGAGGTCACGTCGAACGGGGACGGCACGGGCAACGTGCCGGGCACCGCGGTCCTGACGGCCTTCGTCCTGGTGATCATCAGCATCGCGGTGCTGATCATCTACGTGCACCACATCGGGCAGTCGCTGCGCGTCTCCAGCCTCATCGAGCTCGTCGGCAAGCAGACCCGCAAGCTGCTGGACGAGGTCTACGCCGACCCCGGTGACGAACCCGAGGAGGACGGTCGACGGCTCCTGCGAGCGCCCCGGTCCGGAGTGGTCACCGTGATCGGCTACCAGCACCTCGTGGAGGAAGCCACGAGGTCCGACTGCGTCCTGGAGCTGCTGCCGGCGCTCGGCGAGTTCGTCCCGGCCGGTGCGCCCCTGTTCCAGGTCCACGGCGAACCGGTCGACCTGGACGAGCGCAAAGTCGACGAGGCCGTGGTGCTGGGCCTCGAGCGCACGCTGGACAAGGACGCGGCGTACGGGTTGCGGCTCCTGGTGGACATCGCCCAGCGCTCGCTCGCGGACTCTCCGCTGCAGGACCCGACCACCGCTGTCCAGGCCATCGACCGTCTCCACGACTGCCTCCGACAGATCGCCCGGCGCCCCCTGTCGGACGGGCTCTACCGAGACAGCGCGGGCACCGTTCGACTGAGAGAGCCGGTGATGGACTGGGACGCGTACGTCCATCTCGCCTTCGACGAGATCCGCATCGCCGGCGCGGCGTCACCCCAGGTGTCCCGCCGTCTCACCGCGGCCCTGCGCGACCTGGCCCAGGTCGCCACGCCGGACCGCATCCCGGTCCTCGAGCGACAGCTCGACCTCCTTGACGAAACCGTCCGCGAGTCGGTGCCACGTCAGAGGGATCTCGATGTCGCACTCGGGGCGGACCGCCAAGGCATCGGGGTCGCGGCCGGCGACGGAGAGCGCCGCCGATAGCAGCGCACACGCCCCGGACTGTGCGCGACGATCGGTCGCGCGCAGGAGGCGGGTGACGAACGCGTGCTCATGCCCAACCGTCTGGCCGATGCCACGAGTCCTGCCCTCCTGCAGCACGCCGCCAATCCCAGTCGACTGGCGCGAGCGGGGGAGTGCCGCGTTCGAGGAGGCGGTGGCGAGCGACGTGCCGGTCGCCGACAATCAGCGGCGGGGTCTTCCGATCCACACGTCCACGGACGGCGCGCAGAAGGTTCGCGCTGAACGATGGGCGGAACCGCCTACGTGGCTTCGCAAGATGGGCTGACTGTCCGCAACCGGCTGTGGGTCCGCCTCGGTCGCGGCGACATCGCCCACGGTCTCGCTGTGCCGGATCAACATCAGCTCGGTGACGTCCTCGCGCGCACGGCGCGTGCTCACGCCGGCTCTGCCCCCGTGGGGTCGGTCGGATAGATCTTGCGTGCGGGGACATCTTGGTTGTCGCCCTGGTCCGGCTGGCCTTCCGCCGGTGACGTGTCGGGCAGGGGAGGTGTGTCCCCCTTGCCGGTCGTGTTCGCGATCTGTTCGCTCACAGTGGGCTCCGATCGTGGTGGTCAGCGGCTTCCACTGTTGTCCAGACGCCCCGGTGACGCATCCGGTCCGGCCGTGGGACCGCGGCCCGGCGCGCGGTGGAGGACCGGGCGTGCCTACTGTGGCCAGCCCTGCACGAGGAGGTCAGTGATGAGCATCCCGGTTCCCGACAACGACGACACGCCGGACCTGCCTGACGAGCTGGACGGTCTTCCGGACAAGCAGCCGGCGGACTCGCCGCCTGCCGTCGAGAACCCGGGCAACCCCGACGCCCACGGCCCGATCATCCAGGCGTGAGCAGCCCGATCGTGGGCGGGCCGGACGGCCCCGGCGACCGCGATGACCCGTCGTCGCGAGAGTCGAGTGCCTCTACGAGCCTCGTTTGTGGGGTCCAGATCCCACTCGGGTTCTGCGTCTGACCTGCGATGTTGTTTCGCTGTGTCCCCACCGACGGCCTCCCTGTCCCCACAAGACAACGCGTCGTCGAGAGCGAATGTGGGCCCGACCTGCGGTTTTATCGCGAGCAAAGGTGCCCCGAGTGGGATTCGAACCCACACTGGATCGGGTTTGAGCCGAACGCCTCTGCCGGTTGGGCTATCGGGGCCGTGCAGAAGGATAGCCGCGCCAGGACGGTCGGGCGGTGCACGGGAGACCGCGTGGGCTGCCTCACAGGCACAACCACTGCGATCCGACAGGTGCCGCCCACTACTCTGTGCACGTGAGCACCGACGCGACCCCCGAACCCACCGAGGCGGCCCCTGAGGCCCTCGACCTGAGCACCCCCGCACCTGCGGGCGAGCCCACGGCTCCGGCCGCCGGTCGTCCGGCCCGGCGTGCGGTGGTCGCGGAGGACGAGGCGTTGATCCGCATGGACGTCGTCGAGACGCTCCGCGACGCCGGCTTCGACGTCGTCGGGGAGGCGGGCGACGGCGAGCAGGCCGTGCAGCTGGTCACCGACCTCAAGCCGGACGTCGTCGTCATGGACGTCAAGATGCCCGTTCTCGACGGCATCTCCGCGGCGGAGCGCATCGGCAAGGCACACCTCGCTCCGGTGGTGCTGCTGACGGCCTTCTCGCAGAAGGAGCTCGTGGAGCGGGCGCGGGACGCCGGCGCTATGGCGTACGTCGTCAAGCCGTTCAGCCCCGCGGACCTGCTTCCTGCGGTGGAGATCGCGATCTCGCGGTACGCGCAGATCACGGCGCTCGAGTCCGAGGTGGCCGACCTGGCCGAGCGGTTCGAGACCCGCAAGCGCGTCGACCGGGCCAAGGGTCTGCTGATGACGAAGATGGGTCTCACCGAGCCGGAGTCGTTCCGCTGGATCCAGAAGACGTCGATGGACCGTCGGCTCACCATGCGCGAGGTGGCCGACGCGGTCATCGAGCAGGTCGGTGGCGGTTCGTCCTGACGGGTGAACGACGAGGCCGGCCCGGCGACGATCGGGCCGGCCTTCGTCATGTTCGGACCCGCGAGATGCCGGTCATCCGTCCAGTTTCGTAGTTACTGGTCGGTTACAACTTGGCAACAACCCGCGCTGAGACATGTTGATTCACATCGCGGACACAAACAATGAGTACCTTCGCGCCACACCTGCAGGATCCCTACCGGGGTCCGGCGGATCGAAGTACTCACAGAGGGGTACCACGCATGATTCGTTCGACTCACGCAGTTCGGGCCGCGGCCCTGGCCGGTGCGGCCGCGCTGGTCCTCACCGCCTGTGGCGGTTCCGGGGGCAGCAGCGACGACGCGTCCGACGGTGGCACGGCCTCCGGTTCCGCAGACGCCCTCATCGTCGGCACGCTGCTCCCGCAGACCGGGTCGCTCGCCTACCTCGGCCCGCCCGAGATCGCGGGCGTCGGGCTTGCCATCAAGGAGATCAACGAGGCCGGCGGTGTGCTGGGCAAGGACGTCGTCCAGGAGGACGCCGACTCGTCCGACGCCGACCACGCCGAGGTCGCCACGCAGTCGGTGACCGACCTGCTCTCCAAGAAGGTCCAGGTCATCATCGGTGCGGCCTCCTCGTCGGTGACGCTGAACGTGGTGGACGACATCACGGCGGCGAAGGTCGTGCAGATCTCGCCGGCCAACACGGCCACCAAGCTGTCCGGCTACTCGCCGTACTACTTCCGCACCGCCCCGCCGGACACGGTCCAGGGCGCGGCGCTCGGCAACCTGATCACGGGTGACGGCCACTCCAACGTGGGCATCCTCGTCTTCAACGACGACTACGGCACGTCGCTGCGCGACGTCGTCGAGTCGACGGTCGAGGGCGCCGGCGGCACCATCACGTACGGCAAGAAGGGCCAGGAGTTCGACCCGGCTGCCAGCAGCTTCGACTCCGACATCACGGCCCTCCTGGCCACCAACCCCGACGCCGTCGTGGTCCTGGCCTTCGAGCAGACGAAGCAGATCATCCCGGCGCTCATCGGCGCGGGCGTCGACCCGTCGACGGTCTACCTCGTCGACGGCAACACGGCCGACTACTCGGCGGACTTCCAGCCGGGCACCCTCGAGGGCGCTCAGGGCACCATCCCCGGTGCGTTCCCGAGCGACGACTTCCAGGCCAAGCTGAAGACCGTCGACGCCAACCTCAAGGACTTCGCCTACGGTCCCGAGTCGTACGACGCCACCATCCTCGCGGCCCTCGCGGCCGTGAAGGGCAAGGGCACGGACGGCGAGACCATCCAGAAGAACCTGGCGGCGGTCTCGGGCGCGAACGGCGGCGAGGAGTGCAAGTCGTTCGCCGACTGCGTCAAGCTGCTCGACGACGGCAAGGACATCCAGTACAAGGGCCAGGCCGGCGTGGGTCCGTTCAACGCGGACAACGACCCGTCCAGCGCCTTCATCGGCGTCTACAAGTACGGGGCCGACAACAAGAACGTCTGGGTGAAGGCGGTCGAGGGCTCGGTCAAGTGACCTTGTCCTGATCGCGTCGACAGACGCTGGACCACCACCGAGGGCCGGTGCGGAGCGATCCGCGCCGGCCCTCGGTGCGTCTCAGACCAGCTCGACGTCGACGACGAGAGCCCGGTGGTCGGACAGGCCGGCGTCGACCGCGCGGCCGACGGCGACGGCGTGCACGGGACCGTCCGCGAGGATGTGGTCGAGCTGGCGGACGGGGGCCTCGACGGGATAGGTCGCGGCGTGCACGAGCGGCCGGAGGCCGGTGGTCCGGACCGGCCGCTCGAGGTTGAGGTCGCCCATGAGCACGAGGGGTCGGGGAAGGCTGCTGGTCTGCGCGGTGAGGTAGCGCAGCTGACGCGACGTCCAGCCCGGGATCACGGTCAGGTGCGTCGCCACCGCCGTCAGAGGCCCCTCAGGCGTCTCCAGGACGGCTGCCAGCGCCGCGCGTGGCTCGTCGCGCACCCACGACGGCCAGCGGCTGCCCGGCCAGCGCACGAGGGCACGAGGGCGGAGCGTCGGTAACGTCAGCACCCGCCACAGGCTGACCGGGTACCGGCTCAGCAGCGCGATGCCGTAGCTCGCCGTCGCCGGCTGCGCCTCGCCCGTCGCCGCGGTCCACAGACCGGGCTCGCCGTGCAGCACGGCGGCGAAACGGTGCTCGGGCGCGCCCATCGCCTCGGCGGCCACCGCCGTCAGGTCGGCGCCGTGCGAGCGAGGCTGGTCGCGGTCCACCTCCTGCAGGGCGAGCACGTCGGCGTCGAGGTCACGGATCGCTGTCGCGAAGCGGTCGACGTCCACCCGGTCGTCCGCGAGCGAGCGGGCGTGCAGGATGTTGAAGGTCGCGAGGCGCATCCCGACGATTGAACACGTCGACCTGCGGGAGCGCTCGTCGGCGTGTAGACACGGGTGCCATGACTGAGCCCGACGATCGCACCGCCCTGCAGGACGGCCTCCGGCTCACGGCGGTCGCCCTGATGGACGCGGAGATCCCGTTCGCCCTCGTCGGCGGGTACGCCGCGTGGGCGCGCGGTGCGCCGGAGCCGAGCCACGACGCCGACTTCGCGGTGATCGAGAGCGACGTCGACCGCGCGAAGGAGGCGATCGCGGCCGCCGGGCTGGACGTCCGGGACCCCGCCGAGAACTGGCTGTTCAAGGCGTTCCACCACGGCCAGCTGGTCGACGTGCTGTTCCGGATGGTGGGGGAGCCCGTCACCGAGGAGCTGCTGGCGCGCAGCGACGTGCTGGAGGTGCTCGCGGTCCGCATGCCGGTGCTGAGCGCCACGGACGTCGTCTCCGCGAAGCTGCGGGTGCTCGGGGAGCACGCGTGCGACTTCGGGCGCCTGCTGGCCATCGTGCGGGCCCTGCGCGAGCAGATCGACTGGGACCGGGTCCGCGCGGACGTCGACGGCCACCCCTACGGCCGCGCGTTCCTGTTCCTCGCCGACGAGCTGGGCATCACGGACGTGCGCCCGACCCCGGGGACGGACGTCGAGCCCGGCCGCGCGGACGCGACCGGGCTCGGCGGCTGATCAGGCCTCGGGTGCGGTGGGCGTGACCGGTGGCTTGTTCGCCGCCTCGACGTCTGTGGCCAGCGTCCCCAGATAGAGCTCGATCACCTTCGGGTCGTGCATGAGCTCGCGGCCCGGGCCCGAGTAGGCGTTGCGGCCCTGGTCGAGCACGTACGCCCGGTCGCAGATCTGCAGGGCACGCCGTGCGTTCTGCTCGACGATGACGATGGAGACGCCGGCCCTGTTGATCTTGCGGGTCCGGATGAACGTCTCGTCCTGGCGCACGGGGGACAGGCCCGCCGAGGGCTCGTCGAGGAGCAGGACGGACGGGTCCATCATCAGCGCGCGGGCCATCGCGACCATCTGACGCTCACCACCGGACAGCGAGCCGGCCCGCTGCTTGCGGCGCTCGCCCAGCGTGGGGAACAGGTCGACGATGAACTCGAACCGCTCGTTGTACTTCTTGGGGGCCTGGAAGATCCCCATCTGCAGGTTCTCCTCGATGCTGAGCGAGGGGAACACGTTGTTGGACTGCGGCACGAAGCCGACTCCCCGCTTGACCAGCGAGTCCGAGCGCAGGTGCGTGATGTCCTCGCCGTGCAGCGTGACGGCGCCCTGCCGGACCGTGACCAGGCCGAACAGAGCCTTGAGCAGCGTCGACTTGCCGGCGCCGTTGGGGCCGATGATGCCGACCAGCTCGCCGGGGTGGACCACGAGGTTGCAGCCGTTGAGGATGTCGACGCCCGGGATGTAGCCGGCGTAGACGTCCTTCGCGTCGAGCAGCGGCTCGCCGGTGGGGGCGCCGCGGTGGACGGAGGCGGCGTCGCTGGTGTCGGTGGCCGTGGTGCTCATGAGGTCTCCTCCTGCTCGCCGCGTGCGATCGCCTCGGCGCGGACCTCGGCCTCGAGCTGCTCGGTGGTCTCGTCGTCGAGCAGGCTGTCGTCACCCAGGTCGGTGTCGTGGTGCTTGCCGAGGTAGGCGTCGACGACGGCCTGGTCCTGCATGACGGTCTCGGGCGGCCCCTCCGCGACGATCCGGCCCTCGGCCATGACGATCACCCAGTCGGAGATGTGCCGGACCATGTGCATGTCGTGCTCGACGAACAGCACGGTGGTGCCCTCGTCGCGCAACGACTCGACGTGACCCAGCAGCGACTGCGTGAGCGCCGGGTTCACGCCGGCCATCGGCTCGTCGAGCATCACCATGGTCGGCTTGCTCATGAGCGCCCGGGCCATCTCGAGCAGCTTGCGCTGGCCGCCCGAGAGCGAACCCGCGAAGTCGTCGCGCTTGGAGTCGAGCTTGAACCGGGCCAGCAGCTCCTCGGCCTGGACCGTGATCTCCTTCTCGCGCGCCTTCCACAGCGGCGGGAAGAGGGCCGTGACCAGGTTCTCGCCGGGCTGCTTGGTGGCGCCGAGCCGCATGTTCTCGATGACGAGCATGCGGCTCAGGGCCTTGGTCAGCTGGAACGTGCGGACCATGCCCGAGCGGGCCACCCGGGCCGCCGAGACGCCGTGCAACGACTTCCCGTCGAACGACCAGGTGCCGGTGCTGGGCTTGTCGAAGCCGGTGAGCAGGTTGAACAGCGTCGTCTTGCCCGCGCCGTTCGGTCCGATCAGGGCGGTGATCGCGCCGCGCTGGATCTCGATGTGGTCGACGTCGACCGCCGTCATGCCCCCGAAGTGCCGGGTGATGTGGTCGGCGACGACGATCGGGTCGGGCTTCTTGGCGCCCGGGACGCGCTCGACATCCGCCAGGGTGGCCGCCACGGCTGCGCGGCGGCTCTCCCGGACGTCCGTCGTCGGAAGGTCAGCGGACATTGATCGCCAGCTCCTTCTTGTCGCCGAGGATGCCCTGTGGACGGAAGATCACCAGCAGCATGAGCGTGACGCCGACGATGATCCAGCCGAACTGCTCGATCTGCTCGTTCCGCATGATCGTCTCCGGGACGCCGTCGCGCATGACCGTCTTGATCAGCATGAGCCCGGCCCAGAAGATGATCGAGCCCAGCACGGGACCGAACACGGTCGCGGCGCCACCGAGCAGCAGGATCGTCCAGATGAAGAACGTCATCGGGCGGCCCATGGAGTCGGGTTGGACGGCTCGTGGGAGCACGTAGATGATGCCGGCCACCGCGCCGATGACGCCGCCGAGGATGAGCGACTGCATCTTGTACGAGTAGACGTTCTTGCCCAGCGAGCGGACGGCGTCCTCGTCCTCGCGGATGCCCTTGAGCACGCGACCCCACGGCGACTTGATGAGCAGGTAGACCAGCAGGCAGGCGAGGCCGACGACGACCCACGCGACGATGCGGATCCACCAGCTGTTCGACGCGTTGGTGGCGTACGAGAACGGGCCGAGGGACCACACGGTGTCCGGGAAGGGCGACGCACCGGTGAAGGTGTGCTTGTACTCGTTGCCGCGCAGGCCCGACGACGCGCCGGTGATCTCCGTCAGGGCCGTCGAGCGGCCGACCAGCCGGACGATCTCGGCCGCGGCGATCGTGACGATCGCGAGGTAGTCGCCGCGCAGCTTCAGCGTGGGGATGCCGAGGATGAGGGCGAAGACCGCCGCCGCCGCCATGGCGACGAGGACGGCCGCGTAGAGCGGCCAGCCGGCGATGGTCGCGATGGCGAACCCGTAGGCACCGAGCAGCATGAAGCCGGCCTGGCCCATGTTGAGCAGCCCGGTGAGGCCGAAGTGGATGTTGAGGCCGATGGCGCCGAGCGCATAGGCGGCTGTCGTCGGCGCGAAGACCTCGCCGGCGACGTTGGTGAGGATGCGGGACCAGTCCATGTCTGCTCCTTAACCGATCCGCTCGGCGCGGCCCAGAAGACCCTGGGGGCGCAGCAGCAGCACGAGGATGAGGATGAGGAGCGCCCCGGCGTAACGCATGTCGCTGGGGAGCACGAGGTTGGAGAGCTCGACGACGAGCCCGATGACGATCGAGCCGACGAGCGCGCCGAACGGGGCACCGAGGCCACCGAGCGTCACGGCCGAGAACATCAGGAGCAGCAGTGCGCCACCCATGTTCCAGCTGGTGGCGTTGAGGTAGAGGCCCATGAGCACGCCGCCGAGCGCCGCGAGCGCCCCGCCCAGGGTCCAGACCAGCCGGATGACGCGCTCGACCGTGATGCCGGACGCGGCCGCCAGGGCCGGGTTGTCCGACACCGCGCGGGTCGCGCGCCCGATCCGGGTGGCGAGCAGGAAGTACGCGACCCCGCCGAGCACCGCGCCCGCGATGATCACGGACCAGATCGACGTCACCGAGATCCGCACCGTGCCGATCGTGACGATGTCCGGGTTGGCGGTCACGATGCGCAGCGCGCTCGCCCCGAAGAAGAACTGGTACGTGTACTGCAGGGCCATCGACAGACCGATCGTCACGATCATCTGCTGCGTGGTGCCGACCCGCCGCCGCCGCAGGGGGTGCCAGATGCCGGCGTCCTGGATCCAGCCGCTGAGAGCGCCCGCGATGACGGCGAGCACGCCGGAGACGACCAGCGGGAGCCCGAAGGTCTGCACCCCGATGTAGGCGAGGATCGCGCCGAGCGTGACCTGCTCACCATGCGCGAAGTTGCTCAGTCCGGTCGTGCCGTAGATCAGCGAGAGGCCGACGGACGCGAGCGCGAGCAGGATGCCGAAGACGAGACCGCTGACGGTCTGCTGCGCGAGCCGCGACCAGCTGAAGCCGCCCTCGGTCGACGACCCGGTCGGCGCACCCGTCTCGCCGTTCGCGTCGCCGGTGCCGGGAGCGCTGGTCGCCGACGGGCTCGGCCCGCTGCCGCCGCCGCCGGAGGCCGCCGGGGTCCCGAGGGGGAACAGCGCGCCGCTCGACGACCCGAGGGTCACCGTGACCGTGCGCGGGTTGCCCGCGGGGTCCCGCAGCGACTCGCCCGCGGGGAGCGTGGTGGTGTCGAGGGTGACCGTGTAGTCGCCGGCCGCGGTGACCGGAGCGGTCCACTTGCCGGTGTCGTCGGTGGTGACCGTGAGGGTCGTGCCGCCGCCCTCGACCGTGAGCGTGACGCCGACGGCCGGGTCACCGCCCGAGGTCCGGATGGTGCCGTTGATGCACCCTGTGGCCGCGTCGGCGACGCACGGTCCTGTCGCTGCCTGCGCCGCGGACGGCGCGAGCAGGAGGACGAGCGACGCGACGAGGAGGACGAGCAGGGCGCTCGCGCTCCGGCGCAGGGTGGGGGAACGGTCCGCGGTGGCGAGCTCTCGCACTGGGACCTCCGTCCGTCTGTTCGGGTGTGGCACGTCGGGAGTCGCAGCGTCGTTGCCGCATCCCGTCCGACGTCTGCCGGGTGGCAGGACGATAGGCAGGGATTGTGTCGTGTTCATTTCGTGAACGCGAGGCTTCCGGTCGTTGCGACCCCCGCGTGTCGAAGTTTTCTGGTCGTTCGTCCAGAATTGGTGGACGATCCGTCCGACGAGGGGGCCCTAGGACTAGGCACCGGCGTCCAGGCTGGTCCATGATCGAGGGCGGCGCCATCGCGGGCAGAGGTGACGCCACCCCGACCGGATCCCCCTCGTCCCGTCTGGAGGTACCGCTGCCGTGCGTCTCGGTGTGCAAGTCCGCGAAGCCCTACCGGGCGACCTGGAGAGTCTCGTCGCGCTCTGCCTCACCGCGCGCCAGGAGGCGGCCGTCGGTGCGCAGCTGTGCACGGACGACGCCGATCGCCTGCGGGACCAGCTGGGAGCGCTCTTGGCGGTCCCCGGCGGACGCATCCTGCTCGCGCTCCTCGACGACGAGCCGGGGGGCTTGCTGCTGGCCCGCGTCGTCGGACCAGGCCCGTTCACCGACGTCGTGAGCCTCGACATCGAGGCCGTCTACGTGCTCCCCGCCGCCCGCCGGCGCGGCCTCGGGCACGCCCTCCTGGTAGGTGCCGCAGCCGTGGCCGAGGAGGCGGAGGCCACCGAGCTGTACTCGTCGCCCCTGCCGGGCGCGCGCGGCATGCAACGCTTCCTCGCCCGTCTCGGCTTCGCGCCGGCCGCGTCGCACCGCGTGGTCACCACGCAGTCGTTGCAGCGTCGGCTCGCGCACGAGCACGGTGCCGGGTCCGTCCGCCGCTCGGGCCCGCGGGGCCTCGAGGATCTCATCGCGCGTCGCCGGCAGGTCCGCGAAGCCCGGCAGCAGGCCGACGAGCCGGTACCCGCCGCGCGGGTGTCCGGCGCCGATCAGGCGCGTGCGTCGATCAACATGCAGGTGAGCCGCGCGGTGCAGACCGGTCGGCCCTCCTCGTCCTCGACCACCACCTGGTAGGTGGCCAGGGTCCTGCCGAGGTGCAGGGCTGTCGCCGTCCCCGTGACCACGCCGGAGCGCGCGGAGCGGTGGTGGGTGGCGTTCAGCTCGATCCCGACCGCGGCTCGCCCCTCTCCCGCGTAGGCCATGGCGGCGACGGAGCCCAGCGTCTCGGCCAGCACCGCGGACGCGCCGCCGTGGAGCAGGCCGTACGGCTGGGTGTTCCCGGCCACGGGCATGGTGCCCACGGTGCGCGTCGCCGAGGCCTCGGTCACCACGATCCCCATGCGCTCGATGAGGGTGCCCGCGTAGGCCTGGTCGGTGGTCGTCGTGTCGGACATGGCAGATAGGTTGGCACCCGTGAGCGACGCACTGCCAGCGGTACCGCCGGCCACTCCCGGAACGCCTGCCCGACTCCTCCTGATCGACGGTCACTCGATGGCCTACCGGGCGTTCTTCGCGCTCCCGGTGGACAAGTTCGCGACGTCGGCCGGCGAGCCCACCAACGCGGTGTTCGGGTTCTTCTCGATGATCGCGAACCTGCTGCGCGACGAGGAGCCCACCCACGTCGCGGTGGCCTTCGACGCCGGCCGGACGACGTTCCGCACCGAGGTGTACGAGTCGTACAAGGGCAACCGCGACGCGACGCCCGCGCCGTTCAAGGGCCAGGTCGCGGTGATCCAGCGCGTGCTGGACACCATGCACATCCCGTACCTGTCCAAGCCGCAGTTCGAGGCCGACGACATCCTGGCCACGCTGTCCGTGCAGGCGCGCGCGCAGGGCATGCAGGTGCTGATCTGCACGGGCGACCGCGACGCCCTGCAGCTGGTCAACGACGACGTCACCGTCCTCTACCCGGTCAAGGGCGTCTCCGAGCTCGCGCGCATGACGCCGGCGGCCGTCGAGACCAAGTACGGGGTGCCCCCCGGGCGCTACCCGGACCTCGCGGCGCTCGTCGGCGAGACCAGCGACAACCTGCCCGGCATCCCCGGCGTCGGGCCCAAGACCGCGGCCAAGTGGATCGTGCAGTACGACGGGCTCGAGGGGATCCTCGCCGCCGCGGACCAGGTCCCGGGCAAGGCGGGGGAGTCGCTGCGCGACAACCTCGACCAGGTGCGGCTCAACCGCCAGCTCAACGCGCTCCTGACCGACATCGAGCTGCCGCTCGGGCCCGAGGACCTGGCCGCGCGACCGTGGGACCGCACGGCGCTGCACGCGATCCTCGAGGAGCTCGAGTTCCGCGCGATCCGCGACCGGCTCTTCGCCATGCTTCCCGACGAGGGCGGCGAGGGACCGGGCACGGTCGCCGCGGCCCAGCTGGACCTCACCGTCCTGGGCCGGGGTGAGCTTGCCGCCTGGCTCGCCGAGCGGGCGGGCCGCCCCCTCGGCGTGGACGTGCGGGGCTCCGGCGCGCCGTCGGGCGGCGACGCCTGGGGGATCGCGCTGGCGGACCCCGACGGGCAGGCCGCCGCCTTCGACCTGGCCGAGATCCACCCCCCGGACGAGACCGCGCTCGCCGCCTGGCTCGCCGACCCCGCCGCGCCGAAGGTGGTGCACGCCGCCAAGGAGGCCTGGCACGCGCTGGCCGGCCGTGGGCTGCCCGTCGCGGGGATCGCCTTCGACACCGAGCTCGCGGCGTACCTGTGCCAGCCCGACCGCCGCGCCTACGACCTGACCGACCTTGCCATCGGGTACCTGCACCGGGAGCTGGGTGCCGACGAGGCGGCCGACGGGGCTCAGGGCGCCCTCGACCTCGAGCTCGACGGCACCGACGAGGGCCGCCGGGCTGCCGTCCGCGCCGCCGCGGTCCGGGACCTGGCCGACGTGCTCGGCGGCGAGCTCGCCGACCGCGGCGCGACCGGCCTGCTGGAGAACCTCGAGCTGCCGCTGGTCGACGTGCTGGCCCGGATGGAGCGGACCGGCATCGCGATCGACCACGGGTACCTGTCCGGCCTCGAGAAGTCGTTCGACAGCCAGGTGCAGAACGCGGCTGCCGAGGCCTACGCGGTCATCGGCCGGGAGGTGAACCTCGGGTCGCCCAAGCAGCTCCAGGAGGTGCTGTTCGACCAGCTGGGGATGCCCAAGACCAAGAAGATCAAGACGGGCTACACCACCGACGCCAACGCTCTGACCGACCTGTTCGCCCGCACGCAGCACCCGTTCCTCGAGCACCTGCTGGCGCACCGCGACGCCATCCGCCTGCGCCAGACCGTCGAGGGTCTGCTGCGCTCGATCGCGGCGGACGGCCGGATCCACACCACGTTCCAGCAGACGATCGCGGCGACCGGGCGGCTGTCCTCGGCGGACCCGAACCTGCAGAACATCCCCATCCGCACGGAGGCGGGCCGGCAGATCCGCCGCGCGTTCGTCGTCGGCGACGGCTACGAGACGCTGCTGACGGCCGACTACTCGCAGATCGAGATGCGGATCATGGCCCACCTCTCCGGCGACGAGGGCCTGATCGACGCGTTCCGCTCGGGGGAGGACCTGCACAGCTACGTCGGGTCGCGGGTGTTCGGCGTCCCGACCGACGAGGTCACGCCTGCCATGCGCTCCAAGATCAAGGCGATGAGCTACGGGCTGGCGTACGGGCTCTCGTCGTACGGGCTCTCCCAGCAGCTGTCGATCGAGGTCTCCGAGGCGGCCGCGCTCATGCAGGACTACTTCTCGCGGTTCGGCGGGGTGCGCGACTACCTCACGGGCGTCGTCGACGTGGCTCGGCAGACCGGGTACACCGCGACGATCCTGGGCCGGCGTCGCTACCTGCCGGACCTCACCAGCGACAACCGTCAGCGCCGCGAGGTCGCCGAGCGCATGGCTCTCAACGCCCCGATCCAGGGCAGCGCCGCCGACCTCATCAAGGTCGCGATGCTGGGCGTCGACCGCGAGCTCGCCCGCCGGGGTCTGGGGTCCCGGATGCTGCTGCAGGTGCACGACGAGCTCGTGCTCGAGGTGGCCGCGGGGGAGCGGGACGAGGTCGAGGCGCTGGTGCGCGAGCAGATGGGTGCCGCGGGGGACGCGGCGACCGACGGTCCGCTGGACGTGCCGCTCGACGTGACGGTCGGCGTGGGCGGCTCCTGGCACGACGCCGGCCACTGACGCCACGAAAGAGTGGATATCGACCGATTCGTCGCAAGTATCGGGTGCGAGATGACGTGATCTGCGCCACAGTGTCGGGCACACGGCGGCAGCGGAGCCGCTGACGTCCCTCCCGGGAGGCGCTGATGACCGACACCTTCGGAGATCGCGAGACCGACTACCAGCGGGTACAGAACAGCGGCGAGTTCCAGGCGCTCAGGCGCCGCTTCCGCCGCTTCGTCTTCCCCATGACGGCGTTCTTCCTCGCCTGGTACTTCCTGTACGTGCTCCTGGCCGACTACGCGCACGACTTCATGGCCACCAAGCTCTGGGGCAACATCACGGTCGGCCTGCTGCTGGGCCTGGGTCAGTTCGTCTCGACCTTCATCATCACGATGGTCTACGCGCGCTGGGCCAACACCAAGCAGGACCCGGTCGCCGAGCGCCTGCGTCGGCACATCGAGGACGGCGACAGCCTGGACGGCGGTGTCGCATGAGCGCGTCGCTGACGACCCTGCTGCGCGCCGCGGAGACCGAGGACATCGGCAACCCCGCGGTCAACATCGCGATCTTCGGCGTGTTCGTCGCGATCACGCTGGTCGTGGTGTTCCGGGCGTCCCGCAACAACCGGACGGCGGCGGACTACTACGCCGCCGGGCGCTCGTTCACCGGCCCCCAGAACGGCACCGCGATCGCGGGCGACTACCTGTCGGCGGCCTCGTTCCTCGGCATCTGTGGCGCGATCGCCATCAACGGGTACGACGGGTTCCTCTACTCGATCGGGTTCCTCGTCGCGTGGCTGGTCGCGCTGCTGCTCGTCGCCGAGCTGCTGCGCAACACCGGTCGGTTCACCATGGCCGACGTCCTGTCGTTCCGGCTCCGGCAGCGGCCGGTCCGCATGGCCGCCGCGCTGGCCACCCTGACGGTCGTCTTCTTCTACCTGCTGGCGCAGATGGCAGGTGCGGGCGGTCTGGTCGCGCTGCTGCTGGGCGTCGAGGGGACCACCGGTCAGGGCGTCGTCATCGCCGTCGTCGGCGCGCTGATGATCCTGTACGTCCTGGTCGGCGGGATGAAGGGCACCACGTGGGTGCAGATCATCAAGGCCGTGCTGCTGATCATCGGCGCGGCCGTCATGACGGTCTGGGTGCTGGCGCAGTTCGGGTTCAACTTCTCCGACCTGCTCCAGGGCGCGATCGACACCGCCGGTGAGGGTGGTGAGGCGCTGATCGCGCCGGGCAAGCAGTACGGCGTCAGCGCGATGAGCCAGCTGAACTTCCTGTCCCTCGCCCTGGCGCTGGTGCTGGGGACCGCCGGCCTGCCGCACGTGCTCATGCGCTTCTACACGGTGCCGTCGGCCAAGGAGGCGCGCCGCTCGGTGGTCTGGGCGATCTGGCTCATCGGCATCTTCTACCTGTTCACACTCGTGCTCGGGTACGGCGCCGCGGCCCTCGTCGGTCCGGAGGCCATCAAGGCGGCACCGGGCGGCGTGAACTCGGCGGCCCCGCTGCTGGCCTACGAGCTGGGCGGCACCGTGCTGCTCGGCCTCATCTCGGCGGTGGCGTTCGCGACGATCCTCGCTGTCGTCGCCGGTCTCACCATCACGGCCGCGGCGTCGTTCGCGCACGACATCTACGCGTCGGTCATCAAGCGCGGCGAGGTCAAGCCGGACGGAGAGGTCCGCGTCGCCCGGATCACGGTCGTGGTGATCGGCATCCTCGCGATCATCGGCGGCATCTTCGCCAACGGGCAGAACGTGGCGTTCCTGGTGGCGCTGGCCTTCGCGGTCGCGGCGAGCGCCAACCTGCCGACGATCCTGTACTCGCTCTTCTGGAAGCGGTTCAACACGTCGGGCGCGCTCTGGAGCATCTACGGCGGGCTCATCTCGTGCCTGGTGCTCATCGCGTTCTCGCCCGTGGTGTCCGGCAAGGTCGACCCCGTGACGGGCGCGAGCCTGTCGATGATCAAGGACACCTCGGTCGACTTCCACCTGATCTCCCTGGAGAACCCGGGGCTGATCTCGATCCCGCTCGGGTTCCTGCTCGGGATCCTGGGCACGTACCTGAGCAAGGACACGTCCAGCCCGGAGAAGTTCGCGGAGATGGAGGTCCGGTCGCTGACCGGGGCCGGCTCCGAGAAGGCGGTCGTGCACTGACCCGCTGACGCACCACCCCCGGGCGGTCGGCCTACGCGGTCGGCCGCCCGAGGTGCGTCACGAAGATCGCGGTGCCGGGGATCCGCGCGCCCCGCACCGGCCCCCAGCCGCCCCACGTCCGGTCGTGCCCGACCGGCCACTCGGGCTCGACCAGGCGGTCGAGCACGAAGCCGGCGGCCACCAGCTCGCCCACGTGGTCACCGAGGGTCCGGTGGTACTCGGCGTAGAGCACGCCGCCCGACTCGCCGAGCTCGGCGTACGGCGTGCGGTCGAAGTACGAGCGTGTGGCCGTCAGACCGGCCTCGCCGGGATCGTCGGGGAAGGCCCAGCGGACCGGGTGCGTCACGGCGAAGACCCACCGTCCGCCGGGGCGCAGCACGCGCGCCACCTCCGCGTGCACGCGGTCGGCGTCGGGCACGAACGGCAGGGCGCCGAACGCCGTGAACGCGACGTCGAACGACGCGTCGGCGAACGGCAGCACCCGGGCGTCGGCCTGGACCAGGGGAGTCGTGCGGCCCACCTCGGCGTCGTAGCGCGCCCCGGCGGCCAGCATCCCGGCGGAGACGTCGGTCGCGACGACGTCGACGCCCTCGCCGACGAGCCAGCGCGCGCACTGCGCGGCCCCCGCGCCGACCTCGAGCACGCGGGCGCCGGTGAGGTCCCCGAGCAGGCGCGCGTCCTTCTCCCGCACGCCCTCGGGGCACCAGCAGAAGTCGGCCGGACCGAGGAAGGAGCCGTGCTCGTCGAGGTACTCGTCGGCGTTCGCGTCCCACCATCCGCGGCTGGCGGCCCCTCCGGCCGCGGCCGGGACGTCGAGGTAGCCGGCCTCGGCCAGGGGATCGTCCATGGGACCAGTGTCACCTCTGAGGGCTGGTGCACCTGGATACGCTGTCCGCACGGCAGCCCGACGATGCGCTCCGGACAGTGTGTCCCCGCGACAAAGGAGTGCCAGCGTGCGAGTCGGACTGCTCACGGGCGGCGGAGACGTTCCCGGTCTCAACGCGGCGATCCGCGCCGTGGTCAAGCGTGGCGAGGGCGAGTACGGCCACACCATCATCGGCTTCCGGAACGGCTGGCGCGGTGTGGTCGACGGGTTCAGCGTGCCGCTCACGCGCCAGCACATCCGCAACCAGCTCGCGGTCGGCGGCACGCTCCTGGGCACGGCGCGGTACCACCCGCACGCGTCCGACGGAGGCCTGGACGCGGTGCTCTCGACGCTCGAGTCCGAGCGGATCGAGGCCCTGATCTGCATCGGCGGCGACGGCACGCTGCACGCCGCGAGCAAGGTCGCCGAGGCGGGCGTGCGCATCGTCGCCATCCCCAAGACCATCGACAACGACGTGTGGGGCACCGACCAGTCGATCGGCTTCGACACCGCGGTCTCCATCGCGACCGAGGCGATCGACCGCATCCACACCACGGCGGAGAGCCACAACCGGGTCATGATCGTCGAGGTCATGGGCCGGCACGCGGGCTGGATCGCCGCGACGTCGGGCATCGCCGGCGGGGCCGAGATCGTGCTGGCCCCCGAGGCGCCGTTCGACATCGACAAGATCGAGCGGTTCCTCAAGCACCGGCACCGCGCGCACGCCAGCTTCTCGATCATCGTCGTCGCCGAGGGCGCGGTCCCCGCGCCGGGCACGTCGATGGACTACGAGACGCCGATGGGCAAGTTCGGCGATATCGTCGCGGGCGCCATCGGTGAGCGGCTCAAGGTGGAGATCGAGAAGCGCACGGGCTTCGACACGCGGGTCGTCGTGCTCGGTCACGTGCAGCGCGGCGGGATCCCGACGCACGTCGACCGCATCCTGGGTTCGCGGTTCGGCGTCGCGGCGATCGACGCGGCCAGCGCCGGCCAGTCGGACGTCATGACCGCCCTGCGCGGCGAGTCCGTCGTGATGGTGCCGCTCAGCGAGGTGGCCGGCAAGGTCAAGTACGTGCCCGACGAGCTGCTGGCGGTGGCGCGCGCCCTGGCCTGATCGGCTTTGACCTGCCCATAGTCACCCCGATAGGGTGGACGGCGGTGCCGCGCGCCTTGTTGCGTCGGCGTGTCCCTGAACGCACTGCTCGTGCGTGGCTCTCTTCGCGGGAGTCCGGGGGCGTCCAGCCAGCTCGCTCGTGGTCACCAGCTACGCATGTCACCGTGCCGCCGGCACAACGTTCAGCCCGTACAACATCCCTGTCCGCATCGGAGCCCATCCCTACATGAGCATCACCACCCCCGCGAAGCCCGCCACCCCGCAGGTCGCGATCAACGACATCGGCTCGGCCGAGGACTTCCTCGCCGCGATCGACGCCACCATCAAGTACTTCAACGATGGCGACATCGTCGAGGGCACCATCGTCAAGGTCGACCGCGACGAGGTCCTTCTCGACATCGGTTACAAGACCGAGGGCGTCATCCCCTCCCGTGAGCTGTCCATCAAGCACGACGTGGACCCCGGTGAGGTTGTCAAGGTCGGCGACGCAGTCGAGGCCCTCGTCCTCCAGAAGGAGGACAAGGAAGGCCGGCTGATCCTGTCCAAGAAGCGCGCACAGTACGAGCGCGCCTGGGGCACGATCGAGAAGATCAAGGAGGAGGACGGCGTCGTCACCGGCACCGTCATCGAGGTCGTCAAGGGCGGCCTCATCCTCGACATCGGTCTGCGCGGCTTCCTGCCCGCGTCGCTGGTGGAGATGCGTCGCGTCCGCGACCTCCAGCCGTACGTCGGCAAGGAGATCGAGGCCAAGATCATCGAGCTCGACAAGAACCGCAACAACGTGGTCCTGTCGCGTCGTGCGTGGCTCGAGCAGACGCAGTCCGAGGTGCGCTCCACCTTCCTGCAGACGCTGCAGAAGGGCCAGGTCCGCCCCGGTGTCGTGTCCTCGATCGTCAACTTCGGTGCGTTCGTGGACCTGGGTGGCGTGGACGGGCTCGTGCACGTCTCCGAGCTGTCCTGGAAGCACATCGACCACCCGTCCGAGGTCGTCGAGGTCGGCCAGGAGGTCACCGTCGAGGTTCTCGACGTCGACTTCGACCGCGAGCGTGTCTCCCTGTCGCTGAAGGCGACGCAGGAGGACCCGTGGCAGGCCTTCGCCCGGACGCACGCCATCGGCCAGGTCGTCCCGGGCAAGGTCACCAAGCTGGTTCCGTTCGGTGCGTTCGTGCGCGTCGAGGACGGCATCGAGGGCCTGGTGCACATCTCGGAGCTGGCCGTGCGCCACGTCGAGATCCCGGAGCAGGTCGTCCAGGTCGGCGACGACGTGTTCGTCAAGGTCATCGACATCGACCTCGAGCGTCGCCGCATCTCGCTGTCGCTCAAGCAGGCGAACGAGGGCTTCGACCCGGCCAGCGAGGACTTCGACCCCGCGCTGTACGGCATGGCGGCCGAGTACGACGACGCCGGCAACTACAAGTACCCCGAGGGCTTCGACCCGGCCACGAACGAGTGGCTCGAGGGCTTCGAGGCTCAGCGCGAGGTGTGGGAGGCGCAGTACGCGCAGGCCCACGAGCGCTGGGAGGCGCACCGCAAGCAGGTCGCCGACGCCGCGAAGGCCGACGCCGAGGCTGCCTCGGCCGGTGCCGACGGTGCGACGTCGTCCTCCAGCTCGTCGAGCTCGTCCGCCGGCCCGGTGCCGTCGACGTACTCGTCGTCCACCGAGGAGGCCGCGGGCACGCTCGCGTCCGACGAGGCGCTCGCCGCTTTGCGCGAGAAGCTCACGGGCAACTGATCCACGCCTGACGCTCGAAGGCCGGTCACCCTCGCGGTGGCCGGCCTTCGGCGTCCGTGGACTCGGCGCCCGCAGCGCGAGCGGTGCAGGATGGGCGGATGCAACGCATCGGTCTGACAGGCGGGATCGCGGCCGGCAAGTCCGTCGCGGCACGGCGGCTGGGCGAGCTCGGGGCGGTGGTGATCGACTCCGACGTGCTGGCACGCGAAGCCGTGGCCCCCGGCTCGGCGGGCCTGGACGCGGTCGCCGAGGAGTTCGGCGCGGGGGTGGTCGCGGCGGACGGGTCCCTGGACCGCGCGGCGCTCGCCTCGATCGTCTTCACCGATCCGGAGGCCCGGGCCCGGCTCGACGCGATCGTGCACCCGATCGTGCGCCGGCTCTCCGCGGAGCGCGAGGCGTCGTCGGCCGTCACGGACCACGGCGCGGTCGTGGTGCACGATATCCCCCTGCTGGTCGAGACCGGGCAGGCCGACGCCTTCCACGTGCTCGTGGTGGTGCACGCGCCGGCGGTGCTCCGCGTGGAACGCCTGGTGCGCCTGCGCGGCATGGACCGCGTCGAGGCGGAGGCGCGCGTGGCGGCGCAGGCGAGCGACGACGAGCGCCTGGCGGTCGCCGACGTCGTGCTGGACGGCACGGGCAGCGACGACGACCTCCGCGCCCAGGTGGACGCACTGTGGGACCGGCTCGCCGTCGAGCGCGCCGACGAGCTCGCCGCCGAGACGCCGTGATGCGCGTCCTGCTCACGGGGTTCGGACCCTTCGACGGTCAGAGCGTCAATGCGTCCTGGCTGGCCGCGACCGAGGTGGTCTCGCGGTGGACCGGCCCTGACGAGCTCGTGGCGCGCGAGCTGCCCGTGTCGTTCCGGGGTGCGCGCCAGCAGCTGCGGTCCGCGGTCGCGGAGGTCGCACCGGACCTGGTGGTGTCCGTCGGCGAGGCGGGCGGGACGTCGGCCGTCCGGGTCGAGCGGGTCGCCGTGAACGTGATCGACGCGCGGATCCCGGACGTCGACGGGTCGGCGCCCATCGACGTGCCGGTCATCGCGGGGGCTCCCGCGGCGTTCTTCTCGACCCTCCCGGTGAAGGCCTGCGCGGCCGCGGTCCGGGAGGCGGGCGTGCCTGTCGAGGTCTCCACCAGCGCCGGTCTGTACGTGTGCAACGCGACCTTCTACGCGCTGCAGCACCTGATGGCCGGGCGGGCCGGCGTCCGCAGCGGGTTCGTGCACGTCCCGCGGACCCCGGAGCAGGTGGCCGACGGCGAGCCGTCCCTCGCGGTGACCGACTCCGCCTCCGGGCTCCTCGCCGTCCTGCGCGCGGCGTTGTCGACCACGACGGACCTGCGCGTGTCGGCGGGCACCCTGGCCTAGCCGGACCGCCGCGTGTCGGTGGTGGCACGTACGGTTGTGGCATGCGTCCAGTCACCGACCTCCAGCGGACCGTCGCGCCGTTCGAGGTGATCTCCGAGTACACGCCGTCGGGTGACCAGCCGAAGGCGATCAAGGAGCTGTCGGCCCGCATCAACGCCGGCGAGAAGGACGTCGTGCTGCTCGGCGCCACCGGCACCGGCAAGTCCGCGACCACCGCCTGGCTGATCGAGCAGGTGCAGCGCCCGACGCTGGTCATGGCGCCGAACAAGACGCTCGCGGCGCAGCTGGCCACGGAGTTCCGCGAGCTGCTGCCCAACAACGCCGTCGAGTACTTCGTCTCGTACTACGACTACTACCAGCCCGAGGCGTACATCGCGCAGACGGACACCTACATCGAGAAGGACTCGTCGATCAACGACGAGGTCGAGCGCCTGCGCCACTCAGCCACCAGCTCGCTGCTCACCCGGCGGGACGTCATCGTCGTCGCGTCCGTCAGCTGCATCTACGGCCTGGGCACGCCGCAGGAGTACGTCGACCGCATGGTGACGCTCTCGGTGGGCGACCAGGTGGACCGCGACCAGCTGCTGCGCAAGTTCGTCACCATGCAGTACACCCGCAACGACATGGCCTTCACGCGCGGGACGTTCCGCGTCCGCGGCGACACGGTCGAGATCATCCCGGTGTACGAGGAGCTCGCGATCCGGATCGAGTTCTTCGGCGACGAGATCGAGGCGATCGCGACCCTGCACCCGCTCACGGGCGACGTCGTGCGGTCCGAGAAGCAGATGCACATCTTCCCGGCCACTCACTACGTCGCCGGCCCGGAGCGCATGGAGCGCGCGATCAACGGCATCGAGCTCGAGCTGGAGGAGCGGCTGGCGGAGCTGGAGCGGCAGAACAAGCTGCTCGAGGCCCAGCGGCTGCGCATGCGCACTACGTACGACATCGAGATGATGCGCCAGATCGGCTCGTGCTCGGGCATCGAGAACTACTCGCGGCACATCGACGGGCGCAGCGCGGGTACCGCGCCGAACACGCTGATCGACTACTTCCCCGAGGACTTCCTGCTGGTCATCGACGAGTCGCACGTGACGGTGCCGCAGATCGGGGCGATGTTCGAGGGCGACATGTCGCGCAAGCGCGCGCTGGTGGACCACGGCTTCCGGCTGCCCAGCGCCACCGACAACCGCCCGCTGCGGTGGGAGGAGTTCGTCGAGCGGATCGGTCAGACGGTCTACCTGTCCGCGACGCCCGGCAACTACGAGCTCTCGATCTCCGACGGCGTGGTGGAGCAGATCATCCGGCCCACCGGCCTGGTGGACCCGCAGGTCGTGGTCAAGCCGACGACGGGCCAGATCGACGACCTCCTGGGCGAGATCCACGACCGGGTCGAGAAGGACGAGCGGGTCCTGGTCACCACGCTGACCAAGAAGATGGCCGAGGACCTCACGGACTACTTCCTGGAGAAGGGCGTCCGGGTCCGGTACCTGCACTCCGAGGTGGACACCCTGCGCCGGGTCGAGCTGCTGCGGGAGCTCCGGCTCGGGGAGTACGACGTGCTGGTCGGCATCAACCTGCTGCGGGAGGGCCTGGACCTGCCCGAGGTGTCGCTGGTGGCCATCCTCGATGCCGACAAGGAGGGCTTCCTGCGTTCGGGGCGCTCGCTCATCCAGACCATCGGCCGCGCCGCGCGCAACGTCTCCGGCGAGGTGCACATGTACGCGGACCGGATCACCGACGGCATGGCGCTGGCCATCGAGGAGACCAGCCGCCGCCGCGAGCGCCAGGTCGCCTACAACCTCGAGAACGGCATCGACCCGACCCCGCTGCGCAAGAAGATCGGCGACATCACCGACCTCCTGGCGCGCGAGGACGCGGACACGGCGGAGCTGCTCGGGGGCGGCGGCCGGCAGACCAGCCGCGGCAAGGCGCCCGTGCCGGGCTTCGGCTCGAAGAAGGGTGCGCCGCGCGACGAGCGGACCCGTCTGACCGGCGCCGCCGCGGGCGAGCTGGCGGACCTGATCCAGCAGCTGTCGGACCAGATGCACGCGGCCGCGGGGGAGCTCCAGTTCGAGCTGGCGGCACGGCTGCGCGACGAGATCTCGGGCATGAAGAAGGAGCTGCGGCAGATGCAGGCCGCCACGGCCTGAGGGGGAGCGGGGAGCGGGATGGCTGTTCCGGTGCAGGTGACGTTCGACGCGGCGGAGCCGCGGGCGCTCGGCCAGTTCTGGGGCGAGGTGCTCGGTTACGTCGAGCCGCCTCCACCGGACGGCTTCGCCAGCTGGGACGCGTACGTCGACACCCTCGACCTCCCCGCCGAACAGCGGGACGCTCTCTACTACGTGGTGGACCCCGACGGTGTCGGCCCGCGGCTCCTGTTCCAGCGGGTGCCCGAGACCAAGACGGCGAAGAACCGGGTGCACCTCGACGTCAACGTCGGGGAGGGCCTCGATCCGGCGGACCGTCCGGCGCTGTGCCGTCAGCGAGCCGCCGAGCTGGTGGAGCTGGGCGCCACGCAGCTGCAGGTGTTCGTCGACGAGGACGGCCCGGGGTCGTTCTGGATCGTCATGGCCGACCCCGAGGGCAACGAGTTCTGCCTGCAGTAGGCGGCGCGGAGACTCACGACTGCCATGAGGCTGTGCGTGGCCTATGCTTGCCCCCGTTGAAGGGGAGTACCCCAGACACGATCCCGTCGTCATCACGGACCCGTTCGCACGGGGCCCGGCTGGATCGGTCCGCGACTGCACCACGCGGGCGGGGGAGACCTTCGGTACCGATGCAACTCTCGTACCGGAGGTATTTCCATGGACGTTGCCGGCTGGGTCTGGGCAGCGACGGCGATCGGCATCGTCGGCCTGATCATCTTCGACTTCTACGCGCACGTGCGCACGCCGCACGCCCCGACCTTCAAGGAGTCGGTGCGCTGGTCGATCTTCTACATCGCGCTCGCCCTGCTGTTCGGCGTCGTGCTGGGGATGGTCTGGGGCTGGGGTCCGGGCACGGAGTACTTCGCCGGGTACATCACCGAGAAGAGCCTCTCGGTGGACAACCTGTTCGTCTTCCTGATCATCATGACCAAGTTCGCGGTGCCCCGGGAGTACCAGCAGAAGGTGCTGCTGGTCGGCGTGGTCATCGCGCTGGTGCTGCGGACGGTGTTCATCCTGGCCGGCGCCGCCGCCATCGACCAGTTCTCGTGGGTCTTCTACATCTTCGGCGCCTTCCTGATCTACACGGCGGCCAAGCTCGCCGGCGAGCACCACGACGCCGAGCACCCCGATCCCCGCGAGCAGCGTGACGGCATCGCCGTGCGGCTGCTCAAGCGGGTGCTGCCGACGACGGAGGAGTACTACGGCGACCGCCTGACGGTGCGGATCGACGGCAAGCGGCTGTTCACCCCGATGCTCGTCGTGATGGTCGCGATCGGCTCGACGGACGTCCTGTTCGCGCTCGACTCGATCCCCGCCATCTACGGACTGACCGACGAGCCGTACATCGTGTTCACCGCGAACGCGTTCGCGCTGCTGGGCCTGCGGCAGCTCTACTTCCTCATCGGCGGCCTGCTCGAGCGGCTGGTGTACCTCTCGCAGGGCCTCGCCGTCATCCTCGGCTTCATCGGCGTGAAGCTCGTGCTCCACGCGCTGCACGTCAACGAGCTGCCCTTCATCAACAACGGCGAGCCCGTCGCGTGGGCCCCCGAGATCCCCATCTGGCTGTCGCTCGCCTTCATCCTCGGCACCCTCGCGGTCGCCACGGTGGCCAGCCTGCTGAAGACCCGAAACGACGAGCGCGCCTCGTCGACCGAGAACTGAGGACCACCCGTTGCACGTCGACTCGCTCGTCTGGATCGTCTCGCTCGGACTCGCCGGCGCGTTGCTCGTCGTCGACGTCGCCATCGTGGGGCGGCGGCCGCACGTGCCGTCGACCGCGGAGTGCCTGCGCTACCTGGCGGGGTACATCGGTCTCGCGGTCCTGTTCGGCTTCTGGGTCTGGGGCTACTACGGCGCGGAGTTCGCCGGGCAGTTCTACGCCGGCTGGTTGACCGAGTACTCGCTCTCGGTGGACAACCTGTTCGTGTTCCTGCTGATCATGGGAAAGTTCGCCGTCCCGCGGGCGTACCAGCAGACGGCGCTGCTCATCGGCATCATCCTGGCGCTGATCTTCCGCGGGATCTTCATCTGGGCCGGCGCGGCCGTCATCGACGCGTTCAGCTGGGTGTTCTACCTGTTCGGCGCGTTCCTCGTGTGGACGGCGTGGAAGGTGGGCCGCGAGGGCGAGGCCGGCGACGACGACGTGTTCCACCCGCCGCTGCTGCTCCGGATCGTGCAGAGGGTCTTCCCGGCGACCCCGGAGTACCACGGGGTCAAGCTCACGGTCGTCGAGGGCGGTCGCCGGCTCATGACGCCGATGTTCGTCGTCCTGGTCGCCCTGGGTGCCACGGACCTGCTGTTCGCGTTCGACTCCATCCCCGCGATCTTCGGGCTGACCAGCGAGCCGTACCTGGTGCTCATGGCCAACCTGTTCGCGCTCATGGGGCTGCGCCAGCTCTACTTCCTTCTGGGTGACCTGCTCAAGCGCCTCGTGTACCTGAACATCGGCCTCGCGGTGCTCCTCGGCTTCATCGGCGTCAAGCTGATCCTGCACGCGCTGCACGAGAACGAGGTTCCGTTCATCAACGGCGGCGAGCCCATCGCGTGGGCGCCGGAGATCCCCATCTGGGTGTCGCTGTGCACCATCGTGCTGATCCTCGGCGTGACCGCCGTGGCGAGCCTGCTCAAGGTCCGCCACGACGAGCGGATCGCGGAAGCCCAGGGCTGATCGGTCGCGTGGCGTCATCCGGCCCGGGCCGGTGGCAGAGTTCTGACATGGCCCGCACGTTGCGCACGCTGCTCACCGACGACCTGCTCGAGCGGATCCACGAACGGGCCCCGGTCCACGACCGCGAGAACACGTTCCCGCACGACGACCTCGCCGACCTGGCGGCCGCCGGCTACCTGAAGGCCTTCGTGCCGGAGGCGCTGGGCGGGAGCGGGCTGTCCCTGGAGGAGGTCGCCCGGGAGCAGGTCCGGCTCGCGGCGGCGGCGCCGGCGACCGCGCTGGCGGTGAACATGCACCTCGTGGTGACGGGCCTCGCGGCGCTGCTGGTCGGTCGCGGCGACGACTCCGTCGAGTTCATCCTGCGGGACGCCGCGGCGGGGGAGGTGTTCGCGTTCGGCAACTCCGAGGCCGGCAACGACCTGGTGATGTTCGGCTCGCGGACCCGGGCGGAACGCCAGGCGGACGGCTCGTACCGGTACACGGGCACGAAGATCTTCACGTCGCTGTCCCCGGTGTGGACGCGGCTGGCCACGTTCGGGCTGGACGACTCCGACCCCGACGACCCCCGCCTGGTGCACGGCGTGGTCTCCCGGGAGGACGGCGGCGTCGAGACCCGTGACGACTGGGACACGCTCGGCATGCGGGCCACCCAGTCGGCGACGACCGTGCTCGACGGCGCGCTGGCCCGCCCCGACCGCGTGTACCGCTCGCTGCCGACGGGTCCCAGTGCCGACTCGTTCGTCTTCGCGCTGTTCGCTGTCTTCGAGATCCTGCTCGGCGCCGTCTACACGGGCATCGGGCGGCGGGCGATCGAGCTGGGGGTCGCCGCAGCCCGGCGGCGGACCTCGATGAAGTACGACGGGCGCGCGTACGCCCAGGACCCCGACATCCGGTGGCGGATCGCCGACGCCGTCCTGGCGCAGGACGGCGCCGAGCTGCAGGTGTTCGCGCTCGCACGGGACGTCGACGAGCAGGTCGATCACGGCGCGCGCTGGTTCGCGCAGCTGGTCGGGCTGAAGGTCCGGGCGACCGAGTCGGCGCGGGTGGTCGTCGACAACGCGATCCGCGTCTCCGGCGGCGGCTCGTACTTCAGCGGCAGCGAGCTCGGTCGGCTGTACCGCGACGTCCTCGCGGGGCTGTTCCACCCGTCCGACGACGAGTCGGCGCACGCGACGGTCGCCACCTCGGTGCTGGGTCCGCCGGAGGCCTGAGGTGGAGCTGCCGGACGAGCTGGTCCTGCCCGGGGCGCGGGTGCGGGCGCTGCGTGCCGACGACTGGGAGCTCGACCACGCCCTGAGCCGGGTGCCGGACGTGCCGCGCTGGACCTACTACCCCGCGGACGTCGGTGTCGACGAGGCCCGCGAGCGGGTGGCGCGCAGCCTCGCGCTCCGTGCCGACGGCCGGGGTGGGCGGTTCGTCGTCGAGCGCGACGGCTCGCCCGTCGGGACCATCGGGCTGGCTCTGCGGGTCGACGGACCCTACGTCTACTACGCGTTCCTGCCCGCCGGGCGCGGGCTCGGGCTCGCGACGGAGGCGGTCGGTGCCCTCTCGACCTGGGCGTTGCAGCACGGGGCGGACCGCGTCCACGCGGTGACGATGGTCGACAACAGGGCGAGCGAGCGCGTCCTGGAGCGGTCGTCGTTCGTCCGGCTGGGGCTCGAGGTCGAGCCCGACGGGGTGACCGTGACGCGCTGGGAACGGGGCGCCGACCCACAACCTACTCACAAGTAACTTACGGACCCGTAGGTTACGATCGGGAGATGACCACCGTGGGTTCAGGCCGTCCGTCCCCTGCCGCCACCGGCGCCCCGCGGGAGGTGACGATCCCCGACGAGCCGCTCACGGCGGCCCTCGATCGTGCCGCGCAGCAGTGGCCGGACCGGACGGCCGTCGACTTCCTCGGCGCGGTCACGTCGTACCGCGAGCTGGCCGACGCCGTCGCGCGCGGCGCGCAGGTGCTGCTCGACCTCGGTGTGCGGCCCGGCGACCGGGTCGCGCTGGTCATGCCGAACTGCACCGGCCACGTCATCGCGTTCTACGCGGCGCTGCGCGTCGGCGCGGTCGTCGTCGAGCACAACCCGACCTACTCGACGGGGGAGCTCGCGCACCAGCTGGCCGACTCCGGCGCTGTCATCGCGCTGGTGTGGGAGAGGGCCGTGCCACGCGTGCTGGAGTCGCTGCCGCGGACCTCGCTCAAAGCCGTCGTCGCGGTCGACCTGTCCGCCGACCTCCCGCGCGGCAAGCGCCTGGCCCTCCGGCTGCCGGTGCCCAGCGCCCGCAAGGCCCGCGCGGCGATGTGCGGAAAGGTGCCGCCGGCCTTCCCGATGTGGCACCGGCTCGTCAACCGCGCCGTTCCGCTCGACCCGGCCCACCCGACGCCGGGCGCGTCCGACGTAGCGCTCCTGCAGTACACGGGCGGCACGACGGGGACCCCGAAGGGAGCGATGCTCACCCACCGCAACCTCGTCGCCAACGCGGTCCAGGGGCAGGCGTGGACCGGAGCCACGCCCGGCACGGACGTCGTCTTCGGCGTCCTCCCGTTCTTCCACGCGTTCGGCCTGACGCTCTGCCTCAGCTACGCGATGCGGATCGGCGCGACGCTCGTCGCGTTCCCGTCGTTCGACCCCTCCATGGTGCTCGCCGCCCAGGAGCGCGTGCCCGGCACGTTCCTGCCCGCTGTCCCGCCGATGCTCGACCGGCTCGCAGCCGCCGCGCGCAAGGCCGGGGCGGACCTCACCTCGTTCCGGTACGCGATCTCGGGCGCCATGGCGCTGCCGGCGGAGACGGCCCGGGCGTGGGAGGAGGTCACCGGCGGCCTCGTCATCGAGGGGTACGGCATGACGGAGACATCGCCGGTCGCGCTCGGCAACCCGCTGACCGACGCCCGCCGGCCCGGCACGCTCGGTCTGCCGTTCCCGAGCACGAGCATCCGCGTGGTCGACCCGACGGACGTCACGAGCGACGTCGAGCCGGGGGAGCGCGGGGAGCTGCTGATCCAGGGGCCGCAGGTGTTCGCGGGCTACTGGGGTCGGCCCGACGAGACCGCCGAGCAGCTGCTCGACGACGGGTGGCTGCGCACGGGCGACATCGTGACCGTCGACGACACCGGGTGGGTGGTCCTGGTGGACCGCATCAAGGAGGTCATCGTCAGCGGGGGATTCAAGGTCTACCCGTCGCAGGTCGAGGACCACCTGCGCACGATGCCCGGCGTGGTCGACGTCGCCGTGGTCGGGGTGCCCGGCGGCGACCTCGGCGAGACCGTCGTCGCGGCCGTCGTGCTCGAGCCCGACGCGCACGGCATCGACCTCGCGGCCGTCCGCGCCTGGGGCGAGCAGCACCTCGCCCGGTACGCGCTCCCGCGACGGCTCGTGGTGCTCGACGAGCTGCCCCGGTCGCAGGTGGGCAAGGTGCTGCGCCGCGTGGTGCGGGAGTCCGTGCTCGCGGGCTGACCCCCCACCACCCGGAGGCGTCGTCAGGTCAGAGAGGCACCGACGGGCAGGACGTCCCCGTCGGTGGGGCGACGTACGTGTACCTCCCCGTCACGGTCGACGTCCCGCCGGGGGTCGTCACCGCGACCTGGACGGTGCTGGCGCCGTGCGGCGGGACGCGGACCGAGAGTCGCGTGTCGGACACGACCGAGATGGCCGTCGACACCGCGCTGCCGAACGTGACCCTGGTCGCGCTGGTGAGGGCGAGGCCGGTCACCGTGACGTAGGTGCGTCCCGCCGTGCAGCCGGTCGCCGGGCTCACCCCGGTGACCTGGGGTCGCACGGACGGCGGCGGAGGCGGTGTCGGGCAGCTGTACCCGGCCGCCGGTGCCGTGTAGGTGTACCGGACGACGTCCGTCGTCGTGCCGGCCGGGGTGGTCACCGCGACCCGGACGACGCTCGCGCCGTGGGGCGGGACGCGGACGAGGAGCGAGGTGTCGGAGACCTGCCGGACGTCGCCGCTCGACAGCGAGCCGAAGGTGACCCGGGTCGCGCCGGTCAGGTGGGTGCCCGTGAGCGTCACATAGTTGCGGCCGGCCGTGCAGCCGGTCGCGGGGGACACCCTGGTGAGCGAGGGGTGGGTGGTCCCGGTCGCGATCGTGCGGGATCCCGTCGAGCCCGCGAACGTGTTGTTCGCGGCGTAGGTCGTGGACAACGTGTGCGAGCCCGCGGTCAGTGAGGTCGTGAAGGTGGCCACCCCGCCGACCAGCGGGGAGTCACCGACGCTGCTGCCGTCGACGAGCAGGGTGAGCAGGCCGCCCGTCGCCACGCCGTGAGCCGCGCCGACCGTCGCGGTGACGGTGAACGACGATCCCGGCAACGGAGCGGGCACCGACGGTGTGAGGGTCACGGTCGTCGGGATGAGCTGCGACGTCACGACCACGTTGTCGGTGCTGACACCGCCCGAGGTGTGGACGACCACCCTGCCCGCGCCGGTCGCGCTGTTGGCCGGCATCGTCACGTGCAGCACCGTCGGGGAGTCGACGACGACGTTCTCGCCGAGGCTCGAGCCGATGGAGACCGTGGTCCCGCTGGTGAAGCCCGTGCCCGTCACGGTGAGGACCTCCCCGCCGAGCGGGGTGACGACGGCGGGCGAGACCGCGGCGACGGTCGGTGCGACCGTCGTACCCTGCTGCAGCGCCACGGCCGACGACAGGTAGGTCGGGTCGCCGCTGTACGACGCGGTCACGTGGTGCACGCCGGCGCCGAGGCCCGTCGTGTAGCTCGCGGTGCCGCCGACGACCGGGACCGCGTGCCTCGCGCCGCCGTCGATGCGGAACGTGACGGTGCCGGTCGGTGTCGGGCCCGTCGGCGGGGCGAGGTGCACCGTGTAGGTGAGGACGCCGCCGGCGTTGCTGGTGGGGTCGGCGGTCGTGATGCTCGGGTTGGCGCCGTCCCGGGCGTAGTTCGCGGTGGCGGGGAGCGACGAGCCGGCCGAGCTGGTCGCGATGATCCAGGCGGGTCCGCCGACGTGCGGGGGCAGCGAGAACGACACGTGCGTCCCGGCGGCGTCGACCGTGGCGGCGAGCGGGGTGCCGTCGAGCGTGAACGTGGTGCCTGCACCGAGGCTGGTGCCGGTGAGGTCGAAGGGGCCGCCGGTCGTGGTCGACGCGTCGTCGTTCCCCGGGTTGAAGAGCGTCGGCGAGCCGGCCGCGCCGCCGGGCGTCGCGAGCCCGGACGTCGCGGCGCCGTACGTCGCGTCGCCCGAGTAGACGACGGTCGGGGCGTACGACCCCGGGACGTACGTGAGGGTGGCGTGCCCGGTGGCGTCGAGCGGAATGGGCGTGCCGCTCGACGTACCGTTCCGCACCGCGACCGTTCCGGTCGGGACCCCGGACGCGCCTGAGACAGCCACGTCGACCGTCGTCGGTACACCGATGAGCGGCGCGCCGACGGCCGTCACGGTCACCGTGGCCGACGCGGTGCCCGTCGGGCCGCCGAGAGTGATGTCGCCGAGCGGGGTGTCGTTCCCGGGCTCGACCAGATAGCCCGTCGCGGCGACGGCCGGGTCTGCGGTGGCCATGCCCACGAAGGTGTACGCCGCGATCGCCGGGAGGTGCCAGAACCGGAAGTTCCCGGCCCCGTCGGTCGTCGCGGAGTAGCCGAAGTCCCACTGCCAGTTCTCGACGAGGAGGTTGCGCAGGTCCACCGCCTCACCGGCCGCCGGCGTGCCGTCCGGGTTGAGCAGCCGCCCGGAGATCGAACCGCCGAGCTGGAGGGC
Source organism: Cellulomonas sp. P2_F12 (assembly GCF_056403775.1). NCBI lineage: Bacteria > Bacillati > Actinomycetota > Actinomycetes > Micrococcales > Cellulomonadaceae > Cellulomonas > Cellulomonas sp. P2_F12. The sequence continues at coordinate 157,494 of NZ_JBFUEV010000001.1, forward strand.
GTAGTTGCCGATGGTCGTCGTGCTGCCCGGGTAGGTGTTCACGAACGCCGGCGGGACGTCGGGCGGCGACATCCACGTCTCGGGAACGAGGAAGGAGTCGGTGAGCGCGGAGAACACCAGCCAGTACTGCCCGCCCGCAGGGACGGTCAGCGAGAACGAGCCGTCCGCCGCGTTGTCGCCACAGACCACCGCAGCGCTGGTGTAGTCGTTCGCGCAGATCCTGAAGCCGCTCGCCGGCGTCCCGTCCGGGGCGACGAGGCGGCCCGCGATCACGGAGTCGTCAGGTCCGGCCGCGGCTGCGGTGGCGAGGGCGAACGGCGCCCCGACGACGAGCAGGGCAGCGACGATGAGGCGGGTGAGCCACCGCCGCACGGACGTCTGGTTGGCGCGCATCGGTAGTCCCCCTGGTCCGACGATGGCAGACGGCCTGGCGCGCACCGCCGACAAGACGATATCGATGCAGATGTCCGGAATGTCCCTCGTGACGAAAGTTCACCCGATCCTGGGTTGCGCGTGGGCCGTCGGTGATCGGGAAGGGTCGCGGGTGTGGACGACTGGCTGAGCCTGATCGTGGTCACGGTCGGCTGGGCCGTGGCCTTGCTGGCCGTGATGTCACTCGTGCGGCCCGGGTCTCTCAGCTCGGAGCTGAACCGGTCTGCGAGCGCGGTTCACGGGTACCGCGTCAGGGGCGTGGCCGTGCTGGCCGGCCTGTGCCTGGTCGTCGTCGGCCGTGGCCTCGGGTCGCCGAGCTCGCGCGGCCTCGTCGTTGCCCTGCTCCTGCTGGGGGCGCTGGCCGCGCTGATCCACCTCGCCACCGACCCCGCGCGGGAGCTCGCCGTCGCCCAGGACGACGTGGACGGTCGGCACGAAGCGCTCGACCGGGTCGACCGGTCAGCGGTGGTCCACCTCGCGGCGACGTTCGGTGCAGGACTCGTGTGCGCGGGCGTGGCGCTGGTGCTCGGCTGACCGGTCACCAGCCGCGGGCGCGCCACTCCTCGAGGTGGGGGCGCTCGGTGCCGAGGGTCGTGCCGCTGCCGTGGCCGGGGTGGACGCGGGTGTCGTCGGCGAAGCGGTCGAACAGCTTGGCCGTGACGTCGTCGTAGAGCCGGGTGAACGTCTCGGGGCTCGTGGTGGCGCCGACGCCGCCGGGGAAGAGCGAGTCGCCGGTGAACAGGTGCACCAGGCCGTCGGGCTCCGTGTACGCGAGGGCGACCGAGCCGGGGGTGTGACCGACCAGCGTGATGACCTCGAGGGTGCACGAGCCGACGTGCACGGTGTCGCCGTCGTGCAGGCGCTGCGTGATCGCGATGTCCGTCGCCGCGGTGATCGCGTCGGCGTCGTCGGCCCCCGCTGCCGCACGGGCGCCGGTCACCGCGACCACGGAGGCGAGGGCGCGGTGGTGGTCGGGGTGCCGGTGGGTCGTGAGCACGAGGTCGAGGCGGCCGGTGCCCTCGTTGACGAGCGCCAGCAGTCGGTCCGGGTCGGCCGCGGCATCGACCAGGAGCTGGGAGCCGTCGGCGACGCACGTCAGCAGGTAGGCGTTGTTGTCCATGGGGCCGACGGACGCCTGCCGGATCTCGAGCTCGCGGACGCCGGCGGTCATCGGCCGGCCCGCTCGAGCGCGAGGTCGTGGCTGTGCACGGCGCGGACGAGGGCCAGGTGGGACAGCGCCTGCGGCAGGTTGCCTGCCATCCGGTGGCCGACCGGGTCGTACTGCTCGGCCAGCAGCCCGACGTCGTTGGCCAGGCCGACGAGGATGTCGAGCACCTCGGTCGAGCCGTCCACGTCGCCGCCGCGCGCGAGGGCGTCGGCGAGCCAGAACGAGCAGGCCAGGAAGGCGTGCTCGTCGCCGGGCACGCCGTCGTCCGTCTTCTCCGTGCGGTAGCGCCGCAGCAGCCCGGGGGCGATCTCGAGCTCGTCGCGGATCACGCCCAGGGTGGACACGATCCGCGGGTCGTCGGGCGGCAGGAAGTCGACCTGCGCCATCTGCAGCAGGGCGGCATCCGTGTGGGTGGCGCCGTACGACTGCACGAACGTCCCGCGCTCCTCGTTCCACGCGTGCGCCAGGACGTCGGCGTGGATGGCGTCCCGCTCGGCGCGCCACTGGTCCACGGGGCCGTCGAGCCCGTGCCGCTCGACGGCTCGGACGGCGCGGTCGACGGCGGCCCACGCCATCACCTTCGAGTGCGTGAAGTGCTGCGGGTCGCCGCGGACCTCCCAGATCCCGCGGTCGGGTTCCCGCCAGCGGGTGAGCAGGTGGTCGATCAGGTGCCGCTGGAGGGACCAGGAGTCGTCGGTCTCGGCGAGCCCCGCGTCCCGGGCCATCTCGAGCGCGCACATCACCTCGCCGAGGACGTCGTTCTGGACCTGGCCGACGGCGGCGTTGCCCACGCGGACGGGCGTCGACCCGGCGTAGCCGGACAGGTGGTCGAGCTCCCGCTCGGGAAGGTCGCGGCCGCCGTCCACGCGGTACATGATCTGCAGGTCCGCGGCGTTGCCGGCGACGGCGCGCAGCAGCCAGTCGCGCCACCCGGTCGCCTCGTCCCGGTACCCGTGCTCGAGCAGTGCCTCGAGCGTCATCGCGGCGTCGCGCAGCCAGCAGAACCGGTAGTCCCAGTTGCGCGCGCCGCCGAAGTCCTCCGGCAGCGACGTCGTCACCGCGGCCACGATGCCACCGGAGTCGGCGTCGGTGAGCAGGCGCAGCACGAGGAGCGAGCGCACCACGGCCTCGCGGTAGGACCCCTCGTAGGCGCACCGGCGCGCCCACAGCCCCCACTCGATGCGGGTGCTGTCCAGCCGGTCCTCGATGGTGAGGCGTGGCGGGACCGGGTCCCAGGACCGCGTCCAGGTCAGCGCGAGCTCGACCGACTCGCCGGCGCGCAGCGTGAACCGGTCCGCGTGCCGTCGGCCGTCCGGGACCGGCAGCCGGTCACCCCTCAGCAACAGCGAGTCGGGTCCGGCGATCGCCCGGATGGCGTCGACGCCCGCCGAGTCCGTCAGGCGATAGACCCACGGCTCGACCTTGCCGTACCCGAACCTGACCACCCACTCGTGGTCGACCTCGACCGTGCCGCTGGTGCACTCGAGCCGGCGCACGATGTCCGACCTGCCGTCGCTCAGCGGCATCGTCTCCTGCGCCACCGCGGTGCCGGTCGGAGCCACGTACGTCGTCTGCAGGACGAAGGAGTCGTCGAGGTACTGGCGCGTCACCGAGGTGGCCTCACGGACCGTGAGCAGCCACCGCCCGTTGTCGGGCGTCCCCAGGAGCCGGGCGAACGACGCCGCGGAGTCGAACTGCGGGAGGCACATCCAGTCGATCGAGCCGCGACGCGAGACGAGCGCCGCGGTCTGCCCGTCGCCCAGGACGGCGTAGTCCTCGATGGGCACGAGCGGGGGGTCGACGACGTCGTCGGGGCGGTCCACGAGCCGAGCATGGCCCGGCTCCGAGCAAGTGGCACGTCGGCCCGCTGTGCGTTCGCTCACGTCGAACAGATGTGCGATTGTCGGTGGCGGCACGTAGACTCCCCGCCGTGAACGAACGACTGGTGGTGCAGGGCGCCCGCGAGCACAACCTTCGGAACGTCGACCTCGATCTCCCGCGCGACAAGCTCATCGTGTTCACCGGTCTGTCCGGGTCGGGGAAGTCGTCGCTGGCGTTCGACACCATCTTCGCGGAGGGGCAGCGCAGGTACGTCGAGTCGCTGTCCGCGTACGCGCGCCAGTTCCTCGGGCAGATGGACAAGCCCGACGTCGACTTCATCGAGGGTCTCTCGCCCGCGGTGTCGATCGACCAGAAGTCGACCAACCGCAACCCGCGCTCGACGGTCGGCACCATCACCGAGGTCTACGACTACCTGCGCCTGCTGTACGCGCGCGCCGGGACGCAGTACTGCCCGATCTGCGGCGAGCGCGTCACGGCGCAGACCCCGCAGCAGATCGTCGACCGCCTGCTGGAGCTGCCGGAGGGCACGCGGTACCAGGTGCTCGCGCCGGTCGTGCGCGGCCGCAAGGGCGAGTACGCGGACCTGTTCAAGGAGCTCCAGGCCAAGGGCTTCGCCCGCGCCCGGGTGGACGGTGAGGTCGTGCAGCTGACCGAGCCGCCCGCGCTCGAGAAGAAGCTCAAGCACGACATCGAGGTCGTCATCGACCGCCTGGTCGCCCGCGAGGGCGTGCAGCGCCGGCTCACCGACTCGGTCGAGACGGCCCTCGGCCTGGCCGGCGGGCTCCTGGTCGTCGAGCTGGTGGACGCGGACATCGACGACCTGAACCGCGAGCGGCGGTTCTCCGAGCACCGTGCGTGTCCGAACGACCACGTGCTCACGCTCGACGAGATCGAGCCGCGGACGTTCTCCTTCAACGCGCCCTACGGCGCCTGCCCGGAGTGCACCGGCATCGGCTCCCGCCTCGAGGTGGACCCCGACCTGGTGGTCCCGGACGAGGACCTCTCGCTCGACGACGGCGCGGTCGCCCCGTGGTCGCAGATCTCCAGCGAGTACTTCGCCCGCGTGCTGAGCGCGCTGGCCGCGGACATGGGCTTCTCGACGTCCGTGCCGTGGCGGGCGCTGCCGCAGCGAGCCAAGGACGCGGTGCTGCACGGCCAGAACCACGAGGTGAAGGTCCGGTACAAGAACCGCTGGGGTCGCGAGCGGCAGTACTCGACCGGGTTCGAGGGCGTGATCACGTTCCTCGAGCGTCGGCACAACGAGACGGACTCGGACTGGAGCAAGGAGAAGTACGAGGCCTTCATGCGCGAGGTCCCGTGCCCGGTCTGCGAGGGCGCCCGGCTCAAGCCGGAGGTCCTGGCCGTGAAGGTCGGCGGCAAGTCGATCGCGGAGGTCTGCAACCTGCCCATCCGCGAGGCACGCGGGTTCCTCGACGGGCTCGAGCTGGGCGAGCGCGAGCGGGCCATCGCCGCGCAGGTGCTCAAGGAGATCCAGGCGCGGCTCGGGTTCCTGCTCGACGTCGGTCTCGACTACCTCTCCCTGACCCGCCCGGCCGCGACGCTGTCCGGCGGCGAGGCGCAGCGCATCCGGCTGGCCACGCAGATCGGCTCCGGCCTGGTCGGCGTGCTCTACGTGCTGGACGAGCCGAGCATCGGCCTGCACCAGCGCGACAACCGGCGACTGATCGACACGCTGACCCGCCTGCGGGACCTCGGCAACACGCTCATCGTCGTCGAGCACGACGAGGACACCATCCGCACCGCGGACTGGATCGTCGACATCGGCCCGGGCGCCGGCGAGCACGGCGGCCGCGTGGTCCACTCGGGCGACCTGGCGGGCCTGCTGTCCTCGGCCGAGTCGGTCACGGGCGCCTACCTCTCCGGGCGCCGGACCATCCCGATGCCCAACGAGCGCCGGCCCACCGACAAGCAGCGGCAGCTGACGGTCGTCGGCGCGCGCGAGCACAACCTGCAGGGGATCGACGTGTCGTTCCCGCTCGGCGTGCTCACCGCGGTGACGGGTGTCTCCGGCTCCGGCAAGTCGACGCTGGTCAACGCGATCCTCTACACGGTCCTGGCCAACGAGCTGAACGGTGCCCGGCAGGTCGCCGGCCGGCACAAGCGCGTGACCGGCCTGGAGCACCTCGACAAGGTCGTGCACGTCGACCAGGGGCCGATCGGCCGCACGCCCCGGTCCAACCCCGCCACGTACACCGGGGTCTGGGACCACGTCCGGCGGCTGTTCGCCGAGACGACGGAGGCCAAGGTTCGGGGCTACACGCCCGGCCGGTTCTCGTTCAACGTCAAGGGCGGGCGCTGCGAGGCGTGCTCGGGCGACGGCACGCTGAAGATCGAGATGAACTTCCTGCCGGACGTCTACGTGCCCTGCGAGGTCTGCCACGGCGCGCGCTACAACCGCGAGACGCTCGAGGTGCACTTCAAGGGCAAGACCGTCGCCGACGTGCTCAACATGCCGATCGAGGAGGCCGCCGAGTTCTTCGCCGCGGTGCCCGCGATCTCCCGGCACCTGCGCACGCTGGTCGACGTCGGTCTCGGGTACGTGCGGCTGGGTCAGCCGGCGCCCACGCTGTCGGGGGGCGAGGCGCAGCGCGTCAAGCTCGCGGCCGAGCTCCAGCGCCGCTCGACGGGCCGCACGATCTACGTGCTCGACGAGCCCACCACCGGCCTGCACTTCGAGGACATCCGCAAGCTGCTCGGGGTGCTCCAGTCGCTGGTCGACAAGGGCAACTCCGTGATCGTCATCGAGCACAACCTCGACGTGATCAAGAACGCGGACTGGGTCATCGACATGGGCCCCGAGGGAGGCAGCGGTGGCGGCCTGGTCATCGCCGAGGGCACCCCGGAGTACGTCGCCGGCGTCGAGGAGAGCCACACCGGCCGGTTCCTCGCCGAGGTGCTCGAGCCCGTCAAGCAGCCCGCGAAGCGGCGGACCATCAAGCAGCGCGTCTCGGCGTGACCGAGGCCTGGCCCGGCGACCTGGTCGTCCTCCGCGAGGACGACGACCTGGTCGCCGGGCTGCTGGGTCGCCGGTGACCGAGCCTGCGTCGGCCGTGAGGTTCGGGACCGCGGAGAAGGACCGGCCGTCAGGTCGCGACGGCCATCCGGACCGGGACGGGCTCGTGCCGGACGGGGAAGTTCACGGACCGCGAGATGAAGCAGTGCTCGTGCGCCTGGTGATGGATACCGGACAGGACCCCGTCGGTGACCGCCCGGCCGTCGGGCAGGTGGGCACCGGAGGCGACGGTGACCCGCGGTCGCAGGACGACCTCGCGGAACTGGCCGTGCCCGGCCGACTCGATGCGCATGGTCCCCACGGCCTGGTCCTCGTAGCCGACGACGACGACACCGGCGGCGGACGCGAGGTGCAGGAACCAGAGCATGTGGCACTGCGCCAGCGCGCTGACCAGCAGCTCCTCGGGGTTGTACCGGGACGGGTCCCCACGGAACGAGGGGTCGGACGAGCCGAGCAGCGGTGGCTTCGAGCCGATCCGCACCTCGTGGTCACGGCTGTACGCGGTGTAGCTCGACGTCCCGGTGGCGCCGGCGCCGGTCCAGGTGACGTCGACGGAGTACGTGTGCAGGGGGCCCATCGGTCCACGGTATCGGCGTCGGCAAGGCCGCGTGCGGTCGGCGGCGTCGGTGGTGCGAACTAGGCTCGAACCCATGGCTGATCCCGCCACGTACCGTCCCGCGCCCGGGGAGATCCCGGACTCGCCGGGGGTCTACCGCTTCCGCGACGAGCACGGCCGCGTCATCTACGTGGGCAAGGCCAAGAGCCTGCGCCCGCGTCTGTCCAGCTACTTCCAGGACCTCGCCGGCCTGCACCCGCGCACCCAGCAGATGGTGACGTCGGCGGCGTCGGTGCAGTGGACGGTCGTCGGCACCGAGGTCGAGGCGCTGGCGCTCGAGTACTCGTGGATCAAGGAGTTCGACCCGCGGTTCAACGTGAAGTACCGGGACGACAAGTCGTACCCGTACCTGGCGGTGACCATGGCGGACGAGTTCCCGCGCATCCAGGTCATGCGGGGCGCCAAGCGCAAGGGCACGCGCTACTTCGGTCCGTACGCGCACGCGTGGGCGATCCGGGAGACGGTCGACCTGCTGCTGCGCGTGTTCCCGGTCCGGACCTGCTCGTCTGGGGTCTTCAAGCGTGCGCACCAGCAGGGGCGCCCGTGCCTGCTCGGCTACATCGACAAGTGCTCGGCGCCGTGCGTCGGCCGCATCTCGCCGGACGACCACCACCAGCTCGCGCAGGACTTCTGCGACTTCATGGCGGGCGACACGGCGAAGTTCACGCGCCGGCTGACCGCGCGCATGAAGGAGGCGGCGAACGAGCTCGAGTACGAGCGTGCGGCACGCCTCCGCGACGACATCGCGACCCTGGAGCGCGCCACCGAGAAGAACGCCGTGGTGCTGGCCGACGGCACGGACGCGGACATCTTCGCGCTGTCCGGCGACGAGCTCGAGGCGGCGGTCCAGGTGTTCCACGTCCGCGACGGGCGGATCCGGGGCCAGCGCGGCTGGGTCGTCGAGAAGGTCGAGGACGTCACGGACGCGGAGCTCGTCGAGCACCTCCTCCAGCAGATCTACGGCAACGAGGCGTCGGGGGACGGCGACCCGGGCTCGTCGGCGGTCCCGCGCGAGGTGCTGGTGCCGGTGCTGCCGCCGGACGTGGACCAGGTGCAGGCGTGGTTGACCGGGCTGCGCGGGAGCAAGGTCTCGGTGCGGGTGCCGCAGCGCGGCGACAAGCGTGAGCTGGCGGAGACGGTGCACCGCAACGCCGAGCACGCGCTGGTCCTGCACCGCACGCGCCGGGCGGGCGACCTGACCACCCGGAGCCAGGCTCTGCAGGAGATCCAGGAGGCGCTCGACCTGCCGTCGGCGCCGCTGCGCATCGAGTGCTACGACGTCTCGCACAACCAGGGCACCTACCAGTCGGCGTCGATGGTGGTGTTCGAGGACGGGCTCGCCCGCAAGAGCGAGTACCGGCTGTTCACGGTCCGCGGCCCGGAGGGCCAGGGCGCCCGGGACGACACCGCGGCGATGCACGAGGTCATCACGCGCCGGTTCCGCCGGTACCTGGCTGACCGTGCGGACGCCCGGGACGTCGAGCTGGGCATCGGGGAGGACGACGACGACCAGCCGCTGCGCTCCGGCCCGATCGACGAGGTCACGGGCAAGCCGGTGCGGTTCGCGTACCCGCCCAACCTGATCGTGGTCGACGGCGGACCCCCGCAGGTCGCGGCGGCCGCCGCGGCGATGGCCGAGCTGGGCATCGACGACGTCGCGCTGTGCGGACTGGCCAAGCGGCTCGAGGAGGTGTGGCTGCCGGGGGAGGAGTACCCGGTCATCCTGCAGCGCAGCTCCGAGGGGCTCTACCTGCTGCAGCGTCTGCGCGACGAGGCCCACCGTTTCGCGATCACGGCGCACCGCAAGCGCCGCAGCAAGGGCATGACGACGTCCGTGCTCGACGGCGTGCCCGGCCTGGGGCCTGCCCGGCAGGCGGCGCTGCTCCGGCACTTCGGGTCCGTCAAGCGACTGCGGGCGGCCTCGGCCGAGGAGATCGCCTCGGTGCAGGGCATGGGTGACCGCACGGCGGCGGCGGTCGTCGCCGCGTTGGCGGCCACCGCCACGGGTGCGACCCCGGGTGCTGGGGCGGGGACGAACCCCGATGCAGGGACGGGGAACGACACAGCCGGGGGAAGCGCGGGCGCCGCGCCGGTGTCGCCGGCACCGGTGGCCGGGTCGGCTGGCATGCTGGACGCATGAGCGACGAGCCTTCGCCGATCACGGTGCCCGCCGGGATCCCCGCCCTCGAGGCGGCCACCGAGGCGCCCCACCTGAGCCAGCCGCAGGTCCTCATCATCACCGGCATGTCGGGGGCGGGCCGGACCCGGGCGGCCGCGGTGCTCGAGGACCTCGACTGGTACGTCATCGACAACCTCCCGGCGCAGATGCTCACGCACCTCGTCGGCATGCTCACCAGCGGGCCGGCCGGCGCGGGCGCGCAACGGCTCGCCGCCGTCATCGACGTGCGCGGTCGCGAGTTCTTCCGGGACCTCTCCCCGGTGCTGCAGGGGCTGCGCGAGTCGGGCGTCGAGTACCGGATCCTGTTCCTCGACGCCTCGGACGAGGTGCTGGTCCGGAGGTTCGAGCAGGTCCGCCGCCCGCACCCGCTGCAGGGCCAGGGCCGGATCCTCGACGGCATCGCGGAGGAGCGGGCCGTGCTCGCGGACCTGCGCGAGCGGGCGGACACGCTCATCGACACGTCCGAGCTGAACGTGCACGACCTCGCGCGGGAGGTCCGGGCGGTCGTCGCCAGCGGCTCCGAGGACGCCCTGCGGATCTCCGTGGTCTCGTTCGGGTTCAAGTACGGGCTCCCGCTGGACGCCGACCACGTCGTCGACATGCGGTTCCTCGCCAACCCGTACTGGATCACCGAGCTGCGGCACCTGACCGGGCGGGACGCGCCGGTGCGCGACTACGTGCTCGGCCTGCCGGGCGCCGTGACGTTCGTGGAGCGGTACGTCGACGCGCTGGAGCCGGTGCTCGCCGGCTACCTCAACGAGGAGAAGCGGTACGTCACCATCGCGGTGGGCTGCACGGGCGGCAAGCACCGGTCGGTCGCGGTCAGCGAGGCCATCGCGGCGAGGCTGCGGGACCGGGGTCACCTCGTCGCCGTGTCGGCCCGGGACCTCGGCAAGGAATGAGGGCGGCCGCACCGGCCGTCGTCGCTCTGGGTGGTGGCCACGGCCTGTCGGCGTCGTTGTCGGCGCTGCGCCTGATGACGGACCGCATCACCGCGGTCGTCACGGTCGCCGACGACGGCGGCTCCTCCGGGCGGCTGCGCGACGAGCTGGGCGTCCTGCCGCCCGGTGACCTGCGGATGGCGCTGGCCGCGCTCTGCGACGACTCCGACTGGGGCCGGACCTGGCGCGACCTCCTGCAGCACCGGTTCCGCTCGTCCGGGGACCTGGACAACCACGCGGTGGGCAACCTGCTCATCGTGGCGCTCTGGGAGCTGCTCGGGGACACGGTCGAGGGTCTGGACTGGGTGGGCAAGCTGCTCGGTGCCCGGGGACGCGTGCTGCCGATGGCGTCCGTGCCGCTGCTCATCGAGGCCGACGTCGTCGACCGCGCCGGGACGACTCGGCGCGTGGTCGGGCAGAGCGCCGTCGCGGTCACCTCGGGGACGATCACGCAGGTGCGCCTGGAGCCGGCCGACCCGCCCGCCTGCCCGGAGGCCGTGGCGGCCATCGAGGCCGCGGACTGGGTGGTCCTCGGTCCGGGCTCCTGGTACACGTCCGTCCTCCCGCACCTGCTGGTGCCGGGCCTGCGCGACGCGTTGGGCCGGACGAGCGCACGCACGATCCTGACCCTCAACCTCTCCTCGGGTGAATCGGGGGAGACGGCGGGCATGAGCGCGGACCAGTACCTCGACGTGCTGCGGGCGCACGCGCCGGAGCTGCGCGTGGACGCGGTGGTGGCCGACCCGTCGGCGGTCGAGGACGTGTCGGCGCTGGCCGCGCGGAGCGCGGACCTGGGAGCACGCCTGCTCCTGCGCCAGGTCAGCCGCGGCGACGGCACCCCCCGCCACGACCCGTTGCGGCTCGCGGGGGCCTACTCGGACGTGCTGGACGGCTTCCTCGGGGACGTGGGGACCCGCGAGAACCCACCCGAGTAGGTGACCGGACCGGTCCCGGGCACGTGTCCTGCAATGGCAGGATGCAGCCATGGCGTTGACGGCACAGGTGAAGGACGAGCTCGCCCGTCTGAAGGTGGACAAGACGTCCTCACGGAAGGCCGAGGTCTCGGCCACCCTGAGGTTCGCGGGTGGCTTGCACATCATCTCGGGTCGGATCGTCATCGAGGCGGAGCTGGACACGGGCATCGCGGCCCGGCGTCTGCGGCAGGCGATCGCCGAGGTCTACGGGCACGAGAGCGAGATCATCGTCGTGTCCGGCGGCGGTCTGCGCCGGGGCAGCCGGTACGTCGTGCGGGTGGTCAAGGACGGCGAGTCGCTGGCCCGCCAGACCGGGCTGCTCGACAACCGTGGCCGGCCCGTGCGCGGCCTTCCGCCGCAGGTCGTCTCCGCCGGCGTCGCCGAGGCCGAGGCCGCGTGGCGTGGCGCGTTCCTGGCGCACGGCTCCCTCACGGAGCCGGGCCGGTCGTCCGCCCTCGAGGTCACCTGCCCGGGACCCGAGGCCGCGCTGGCGCTCGTCGGTGCCGCCCGTCGCCTCGGGATCTCCGCGAAGGCCCGCGAGGTGCGGGGGATCGACCGCGTGGTGATCCGGGACGGCGACGCCATCAGCGCGATGCTGGCCCGCCTGGGCGCGCACGAGACCATGCTGGTCTGGGAGGAGCGCCGGGTCCGGCGCGAGGTCCGGGGCACCGCGAACCGGCTCGCCAACTTCGACGACGCGAACCTGCGCCGGTCTGCTCGCGCCGCCGTGGCCGCGGGAGCACGCGTCGAGCGGGCGTTCGAGATCCTGGGCGACGAGCTCCCGGAGCACCTGCGCGAGGCGGGCGAGCTGCGCCTCGCGCACAAGGAGGCGTCGCTCGAGGAGCTGGGCAAGCTCGCCGAGCCGACGCTGACCAAGGACGCCGTCGCCGGCCGCATCCGGCGCCTGCTGGCGACCGCGGACAAGCGCGCCGCCGAGCTGGGCATCCCGGACACCGAGGCGGGCCTCAGCCCGGACCTGCTCGACCTCTGAGGGAGTCCCGCGGCGTCTCACCAGGGACCTACGTCGCGGCGTGACTCCGGTCACCTGGTATAGGGTCGTGTCATCCGAACGTCACACGACGGTCACGTGCTGGGCATGTACGACAGCCCGTGCCGTAGGCGTCCGGAGCGCACAGCGGCGTGCGTGACCCCATCACCAAAATGTGTGCGCCGGCCCCCCGTCGGCGCTGCCGAGGAGGGCAAGTGACCATCCGCGTCGGTATCAACGGCTTCGGCCGTATCGGGCGTAACTTCTACCGGGCGATCATCGCGTCCGGTGCCGACATCGAGATCGTCGGCGTGAACGACCTCACGGACAACAAGACGCTCGCGCACCTGCTCAAGTACGACACCGTGCTGGGCCGGTTCCCGCTGAGCGTCGCCTTCGACGACGACAACATCATCGTCGACGGCAAGAAGATCCGTGCGCTCGAGGAGCGCGACCCCGCGAACCTCCCGTGGGCCGAGCTGGGCGCCGACATCGTCATCGAGTCGACGGGCTTCTTCACCAACGCCGAGAAGGCCAAGGCGCACCTCACGGCCGGCGCCAAGAAGGTCATCATCTCGGCTCCGGCGTCCAACGAGGACGCCACGTTCGTCGTCGGTGTGAACCACACGGACTACGACGCCGCGGTGCACCACATCATCTCGAACGCGTCGTGCACGACGAACTGCCTGGCCCCGGTGGCCAAGGCGCTCAACGACTCGATCGGCATCGAGCGTGGCCTCATGACCACGATCCACGCCTACACGGGTGACCAGAACCTGCAGGACGGCCCCCACAAGGACCTCCGCCGTGCCCGCGCCGCTGCGCAGAACATCGTCCCGACGTCGACCGGTGCGGCCAAGGCCGTGGCGCTCGTCCTCCCGGAGCTCAAGGGCAAGCTCGACGGCTTCGCGCTACGCGTCCCCGTCATCACGGGCTCGGCCACGGACCTGACGTTCACGGCCTCGCGCGAGGTCACCGTCGACGAGGTCAACGCCGCGGTCAAGGCCGCTGCCGAGGGCCCGCTCAAGGGCATCCTCGAGTACGTCGAGGACGAGATCGTGTCGAGCGACATCGTCACGAACCCGCACCAGAGCATCTTCGACTCGAAGCTCACCAAGGTGAGCGGCGACCTGGTCAAGATCATCGCCTGGTACGACAACGAGTGGGGCTACTCGAACAGCCTCGTCGCGCTCACCACGTACGTCGGCGAGCGTCTCTGACGGTCCCGTCGCACCTGTAGTGACGGTCATGCGTCCGCGTGCGCCCCGGCCCTTGCGGCCCCGGCGCACGCGGACGCTGCCGTGTCCGGCCCTGCTCGAGTCAAGGGAAGAAGACGCATGAAGACCATCGAGGACCTCGGCGACCTGCGCGGCAAGCGCGTGCTGGTCCGCTCCGACTTCAACGTGCCGCTCGACGGCACGACCATCACCGACGACGGCCGCGTGCGCGCGGCCCTCCCGACGCTCGAGGCGCTGCTCGCCGCCGGCGCGCGGGTCGTCGTCATGGCCCACCTCGGCCGCCCGAAGGGTGCGCCGGAGGACAAGTACTCGCTCAAGCCCGTCGCGGTCCGGCTCTCCGAGCTGCTCGGCAAGCCCGTGGTCCTGGCGGACGACGTCGTCGGCGACTCGGCCAAGAGCACCGTCGCGGCCCTGCAGGACGGCGAGATCGCCCTGCTCGAGAACATCCGGTTCGACCCGCGCGAGACGTCCAAGGTCGACGCCGAGCGCGCCGAGCTGGCCGGTGAGCTGGCGGCGCTGGCCGACGTGTTCGTGTCGGACGGCTTCGGCGTCGTGCACCGCAAGCAGGCGTCGGTCTACGACGTCGCGCTGGTGCTCCCGCACGCCGTCGGCAAGCTCGTCCTCAAGGAGGTCGCGTCGCTGCGCAAGGCGACCGACGACCCCGAGCGGCCCTACGTGGTCGTCCTCGGCGGCTCGAAGGTGTCCGACAAGCTCGGCGTCATCGCCAACCTGCTGACCAAGGCGGACCGCCTGCTCATCGGCGGCGGCATGCTCTTCACGTTCCTCGCGGCCAAGGGCTACCCGGTCGGCAACTCGCTGCTCGAGGCCGACCAGATCGACACCGTCAAGGGCTACCTCGCGCAGGCGAAGGCCGCCGGCGTCGAGATCGTGCTGCCGACCGACATCGTCGTCGCCGACGAGTTCAAGGCCGACAGCCCGGCGCTCGTCGTCCCCGCGGACGCGATCCCGGACGGCAAGATCGGGCTCGACATCGGCCCCGACTCGAGCGCGCTCTTCGCGAGCAAGATCGTCGACGCCAAGACGGTCGTCTGGAACGGTCCCGCCGGCGTGTTCGAGTTCGAGGCGTTCTCGGGCGGCACCCGTGCCGTCGCGCAGGCGCTCGTGGACGCGGGCACCAACGGCGGCTTCACCATCGTCGGCGGTGGCGACTCCGCCGCGGCCGTGCGCACGCTCGGCTTCGACGAGGCCGGGTTCGGACACATCTCGACCGGTGGTGGCGCGAGCCTCGAGTTCCTCGAGGGCAAGACGCTCCCCGGCATCGCGGTTCTGGAGGACTGATCGTGGCGACTCGCACCCCGCTGATGGCGGGCAACTGGAAGATGAACCTGGACCACCACCAGGCCACGCACACCGTGCAGAAGCTCGCGTGGACGCTCAAGGACGCCCGCCACGACTTCGGCAAGGTCGAGGTCTGCGTGCTGCCGCCGTTCACCGACCTGCGCAGCGTGCAGACGCTCGTGGACGCCGACAAGCTCGAGCTGGTCTACGGCGCGCAGGACGTCTCGGCGCACGCGTCGGGCGCCTACACCGGGGAGATCTCGCCGGCGTTCCTGGCCAAGCTCGGCGTCACGTACGTCGCGATCGGGCACTCCGAGCGCCGCGAGTACCACAACGAGTCGGACGAGCTCATCAACGCGAAGGTCAAGTCCGCGCTCGGCGCCGGCCTGATCCCGATCCTGTGCGTCGGCGAGGTGCTCGAGGTCCGCAAGGCCGGCGAGCACGTGCCGCACACCCTCGCGCAGCTGGACGGCGCCCTGGCCGGTCTCACGGCCGAGCAGGTCGCCACCATCGTCGTGGCCTACGAGCCCGTCTGGGCCATCGGCACCGGCGAGACGGCGACGCCCGAGGACGCCCAGGAGCTGGCCGCGGCGATCCGCACGCGCATCAGCGAGCTGTACGACGCCGCGACGGCCGACGCGGTCCGCGTGCTCTACGGCGGCTCCGTGAAGTCGTCGAACGTCGCCTCGATCATGGCCAAGCCCGACGTCGACGGCGCGCTCGTCGGCGGCGCGAGCCTGGACCCCGAGGAGTTCGCCGCGATCGCGCGCTACCAGTCGCACGCCGTCGGTCTCTGAGCACGGCACGGGTGGGTCCCGGGGTGCTCCTGGGACCCACCTGGGCGAGGTGGTGGCTTATCGCCCCACTCGTCGCCTACCCTGTACCGCGGTCCACCGCAGCGTCGCTGGCTACACCACCGTCGACGTGCCCGCCCAGTAAGGAACTGACACCGACGTGACTGGCCTTCGTATCGCCCTCGAGGTGCTGCTGGTGCTGACCAGCCTCCTGCTCATCCCGCTCGTCCTCCTGCACAAGGGCAAGGGCGGAGGCCTGTCGGACATGTTCGGCGGCGGCATCACGAGCAGCGCCGGGAGCTCCGGCGTCGCCGAGCGGAACCTCAACCGGATCACGGTCGGGACGGCGCTCTTCTGGACGGTCATCATCATCCTGCTCGGGCTGCTCGAGAAGACGGTCTGAGGCGGTCGGCGATGGCGAGCGGGAGTGCGATCAGGGGATCGCGGGTCGGCGCGGGTCCCATGGGCGAGGCCGAGCGGGGAGACACCGCACCGCGGATCTGGGTCTCGTACTGGTGCGCCAACGGCCACGAGACGCGCCCCAGCTTCGCTGAGGAGGCGGCCCTCGACGCCCCGGTGACGTGGGACTGCCCCCGCTGCGGGTTCCCCGCCGGGCAGGACCAGGAGAACCCTCCGTCGCCGTCCAAGAACGAGCCGTACAAGACGCACCTGGCCTACGTGAAGGAGCGGCGGTCCGACGAGGACGGCGCCGCGATCCTCGACGAGGCGCTGGCGGCGCTGCGCGCGAAGCGCGGCGGCTGAGCAGACCTGAACGACGAAGGGGCCCTCGAGATCGGGGGCCCTTCGTCGTAAGTGCGGGACGGGTCAGTCGCGGACGCGCAGGAGCGCGAAGCCGTCGTGCCCCTTGCTGCCGACGGTCTGGACGACCGTGCTGTCGTAGCGCGGGTGGCCCGTGAGCAGCTCGACCATCGAGCGGACGCCCTGCACCCGTTCGTCGGGGTGCGACGGCTCGATGACCGCGCCGCCCCGGACCACGTTGTCGACGACGACGACCGCACCGGGTCGAGTCAGCGACAGCACCTGCTCGAGGTAGCCGGGGATGGACTCCTTGTCGGCGTCGACGAACACGAGGTCGAACGGCTCGGCACCGTCGGCGATCAGCCCGTCCAGGGTCGTGGCGGCCGGCCCGACGAGGACGTCCACGAGCTCGCCGACGCCGGCCCGGGCCAGCGACTCCGTGGCAACCCGCGCGTGCTCGGGGTCGATCTCGAGGGTGGTGAGCCGACCGTCGGTGGGCAGGGCGCGGGCCAGCCAGACGGTGCTGTACCCGCCGAGCGTGCCGATCTCAAGGATCCGCCGCGCCCCGATGCTCTGCGCGAGCAGGTGCAGGAGCTTGCCCTGGTTGGGGGCGACCGCGATGTCGGGCAGGCCCGCGGCGACGGCGGCGTGCCGGGTCTCGACCAGCGCCGAGTCCTCCGGGGCGAGGACCGAGAAGTAGTGGTCGACGTGGTTCCAGAGCTCGGTCGGCGTCTCCGGGGCGGCGGGGAAGGCCGAGGACGTCGTCGAGAGCGCGGCGGGCGTGCCCAGACCCTCGGTGGCGGCGATGTCGACCAGCCACAGCGTCCGCTCGGTGCCCAGGGCGCCGGAGGCGGGCGTGGTGGTGACCGGGGCGCCGCGCAGGGCGGACGCGACGGCGGTGGCCTTCTCGGCGCCTGCGGCGACCACCCAGACCTCCCGCGCGGCGCGGATCGCGTCGTAGGTGAGCGAGACGCGCTCGGGCGGGGGCTTCGGCGATCCGTGCACCCCGGTCGTGGGCCGGCCGGTGACGCCGAGCGCCTCGTGGCCGGGGAACAGCGACGCGACGTGGCCGTCCGGTCCCATGCCGAGCAGCAGCACGTCGAAGGCGGGCGAGCCGGCGTCGGCGAGCGACTGCGCGTACGCGTCGGCCGAGGCCTCGGGCGTCGGCACGTCGTCCGAGAGCGCGGGCATCGCGTGCACGTTCTCGACCGGCAGGGCCTCGCCCAGCGCGTCGATGAGCGCGTCGCGGGCCTGCGTCTCGTTGCGGTCGGGGTGCCCGTCGGGCAGGAACCGCTCGTCGCCCCACCACAGGTGCACGCCGGTCCAGTCGACGGCGTCCCGCACCGGGCTGGCCGCGACGGCAGCCAGGGACGCGATGCCGACCGTGCCCCCCGTGAGCACGACGTGCACGGGGGAGCGGTGCGACTGCACGTCGACCAGGTGCGTGAGCAGCCGCGCCGCCACCGACTCCGCGAGCACCCGTGCGTCCGGGTGGACGACGACGTCGCGGGTCACGCGTCGATCCTCGCGAGGCCCTTCTGCAGCACCTCGCCGTAGACCTCGTCCGCGTCGAGCCGCCGCAGCTCCTCCGCCAGGCACTCGCGCAGCTGGCGGATGGGCAGGGCGATCCGGTGCTCGGGCTGGTCGGGCTGCCGCAGCGCGGCCGTCTTGCCGTCCGGGCGGTCGAGCACGATGTCGCCCGACGAGCGCTCCAGGCGCACCTGCGTGATCGCGAGGGCGTCCTTCACCCGCTCGATCTCGACGGGGCACTTCAGTGCGTAGGCGAGCCACGCGGCCATGAGGTCGACCGACGGGTGCGTGCTCTCGCCCACGACGACGGCCTTCTGGACCTGCTCGTACGGCGGCTGGTCGAGGGTCGCAGCGATGAGGCCGCGCCACAGCGTCGCGCGCGTCCAGGCCAGGTCGGTGTTGCCGTCGGTGTGGGCCGCAGCGAGCTTGCGCAGCGCGGCGTTGGGGCGCGCGCACTGCGTCGTGTCGGTGATCCGGCGCGTCGCCATGTGCCCGAGCGGGTGCTCGGCCGGGTTGTCCGGGATCTCGTACGGCCACCACGTGACGATCGGTGCGTCGGGGAGCAGCAGCGGGATGACGAGCGTGTCCAGGTGACGCTCGAGCTGCCCGGACGGCCGCAGCACCAGCACCTCGCTGGCGCCGGCGTCGCCCCCGAGCCGGATCTGCGCGTCCAGGTTCGACGCGCGGTCCTTGCTGTCGTTCGCCAGGACGATGACGCGGCACGGGTGCTCGCGGCTCGCGTCGTTCGCGGCGTCGATCGCCTCGTCGGGGTCGCGGTCGCCCACCGAGATGATGAGCGTGAGCACCCGACCCAGCGC
Organism: Cellulomonas sp. P2_F12; assembly: GCF_056403775.1. Lineage (NCBI taxonomy): Bacteria > Bacillati > Actinomycetota > Actinomycetes > Micrococcales > Cellulomonadaceae > Cellulomonas > Cellulomonas sp. P2_F12. The sequence continues at coordinate 176,106 of NZ_JBFUEV010000001.1, forward strand.
GATCGCGCCGCCCTCGTCGCGCTCCTTGAGCAGGCGCTTGTTGATGTCGCGCGTGGTCGTGTTCGGCATCTCGATGATCATGGCCGCCTCCAGACGCGACCGTCGCGCGCCATCATCTTGTCCGCCGACTCGGGTCCCCACGTGCCGGAGCGGTACTCCTCGGGCTTGCCCCTGTCGGCCCAGTAGGCCGTCACCGGGTCGAGCACCTTCCAGGCCAGCTCGACCTCCTCGTGCCGCGGGAACAGCGGCGGGTCGCCCAGCAGGACGTCGAGGATCAGGCGCTCGTAGGCCTCGGGGGAGGACTCGGTGAACGCGTGCCCGTAGCCGAAGTCCATCGTGACGTCCCGGACCTCCATGGCGGTGCCGGGCACCTTGGCGCCGAACCGCAGCGTCACGCCCTCGTCAGGCTGCACGCGGATGACCAGGGCGTTCTTGCCCAGCTCCTCCGTGGCGGTCGACTCGAAGGGCAGGTGCGGCGCGCGCTTGAACACCACGGCGATCTCCGTGACACGCCGGCCGAGCCGCTTGCCGGTCCGCAGGTAGAACGGCACCCCGGCCCAGCGGCGGTTGTCGATGTCCACCCGGATCGCGGCGAACGTCTCGGTGGTGGACTCCGGGTTGAAGCCCTCCTCCTCGCTGTAGCCGACGACCTTCTCGCCGCCCTGCCAGCCCGCCGCGTACTGGCCGCGCGCGGTGTGCTTGCCGATCTCGCGGGGCAGCCGCACCGCCGACAGCACCTTGATCTTCTCGGCCGTCAGGCTGGCGGCCTCGAACGACGCCGGCTCCTCCATCGCGGTGAGGGCGAGGAGCTGCAGGAGGTGGTTCTGGATGACGTCCCGGGCCGCGCCGATGCCGTCGTAGTAGCCGGCACGGCCGCCGATGCCGATGTCCTCGGCCATCGTGATCTGCACGTGGTCGACGTAGTTGGCGTTCCAGATGGGCTCGTACAGCTGGTTGGCGAAGCGCAGGGCCAGCAGGTTCTGGACCGTCTCCTTGCCCAGGTAGTGGTCGATCCGGAAGATGTCGTCCGGGCGGAAGACGCTCGAGACGATCTCGTTGAGCTCCTGGGCGCTCTTCAGGTCGTGCCCGAAGGGCTTCTCGATGACGACGCGGCGCCACTTGCCCTCCTCCGGCTGCGAGAGGCCGGACCGCGCCAGCTGCTTGCAGACGACGGGGAACGCGCTCGGCGGCACGGAGAGGTAGAACGCGTGGTTGCCGCCCGTCCCGCGGGAGGAGTCGAGCTCCTCGACCGTGTCGCGGAGCCGGTCGAAGGCGTCGTCGTCGTCGAACGTGCCCTGGACGAAGCGGATGCCCTCCGAGAGCTGGCGCCACGTCGCCTCACGGAACGGCGTGCGGGCGTGCTCCTTGACCGAGTCGTGCACGATCTGCTCGAAGTCCTGGCGTGCCCAGTCGCGCCGCGCGAAGCCGGTCAGCGCGAACCCGGGCGGCAGGAGGCCGCGGTTGGTCAGGTCGTAGACGGCGGGCATGAGCTTCTTGCGGGCGAGGTCGCCCGTGACGCCGAAGATGACCAGCCCGCACGGGCCCGCGATGCGCGGGAGGCGGCGGTCGCGCGGGTCGCGCAGCGGGTTGTTTCCCGCGGAGACCTTGCTCGGGCTCACCTGACGTCCCCGGACTCGTTCTGCTTCGCGGCGGCGGCGAGCCCGTCGGTGACCGTCGTGAGCAGCTCCCCCCAGCTGGTGGTGAACTTCTCCACGCCCTCGTCCTCCAGCTGCTCCGTGACCTGGTCGATGTCGATGCCCACGGCCGCGAGGCGGTCGATGACGCGCTGCGCCTCGGCCTGGGTCCCCGTGACGGTGTCGCTGCCGTCGCCCCCGTGGTCCGCGACGGCCTTGAGGGTGGCCTCGGGCATCGTGTTGACGACGCCCGCGACCACCAGCTCGTCGACGTACAACGTGTCCGGGTAGGCCTTGTCCTTGACTCCCGTGGAGGCCCAGAGGGGCCGCTGCGGGTGCGCGCCGGCGGCGGCGAGCGCGGCCCACCGGTCGGCAGCGACGACCTCCTCGTAGACGCCGTAGGCGAGCCGGGCGTTCGCGATGGCTGCCTTGCCGCGCAGTGCGGCGGCCTCGGGTGTGCCGAGGGCGTCGAGCCGCGGGTCGATGGCCGTGTCCACGCGGGAGACGAAGAACGACGCGACCGACGCGATCGGTGCCAGGGCGTGGCCGTTGGCCTGGGCGCCCTCGAGCCCCGACTGGAAGGCGTCGAGCACCGCCCGGTAGCGCTCGAGCCCGAAGATCAGCGTGACGTTGACGCTGATGCCCTCGGCGAGCACGGCCGTGATGGCGGGCAGGCCCTCCAGCGTCGCGGGGATCTTGATGAAGACGTTGGGCCGGTCGACCGTGGCCCACAGCGCCTTCGCGGACGCGATCGTCCCCTCGGTGTCCCGCGCCAGACGCGGGTCGACCTCGATGGATACGCGGCCGTCGACGCCGTACGTCGCGTCGTACACGGGCCGCAGCACGTCGGCGGCCTGCCGGACGTCGTCCGTGGTGATGCGGAAGACCGCGTCGTCCACGTCGGCGCCGACGAGCTCGCGCAGCTGCGCGTCGTAGGCGTCACCCTTCGCGAGCGCGCTCGCGAAGATCGACGGGTTGGTGGTCACGCCGACGACGCCGCTCTCGGCGATCAGGTCGGCGAGGTTCCCGGTGCGCAGACGCTCGCGCGAGAGGTCGTCGAGCCAGATCGCTACGCCGGCGTCCGCCAGCCGTGCCAGGGGGGTGCTGTTCGCTGCCATGGTCGATCCCCTTCTCCCGCACGCCGGCCCCGGAGCCCGGGGCCGGCGTGACCGTTCAGACTCAGACCTGCTGGTCGCCCGTCAGACCAACGTTGTTCGGGAGGCCGGCCGTGGTCGCCGGCCCGACACCGCCGCGCGCGGCGGCGATCGACTCGTGCGCCGCCGCGACGACGGCCTCGGGCGTGAAGCCGAACTCGCGGAACAGCGTCTTGTCGTCGGCCGACGCCCCGTAGTGCTCGATGGAGACCGAGCGCCCGGCGTCGCCGACGAGCTTGTGCCAGGACAGCGCGATGCCGGCCTCGACCGAGACGCGCGCCTTGACCGACGAGGGAAGCACCGACTGGCGGTAGTCCTCGTCCTGCTCGCCGAACCACTCGAGCGACGGTGCGGACACCACGCGGGTGGCCACGCCGGCGGCCTCGAGCGTCTCGCGCGCGGCGACGGCGAGCTGCACCTCGGAGCCCGTGCCGATGAGGATGACGTCCGGCGTGCCGCTGCTCGCCTCGAGCAGCACGTACGCGCCCTTGGCGACGCCCTCGGTCGTCGCGTAGCCGTCCTCGCCGCGCGGGAACGTCGGGACGTTCTGGCGCGTGAGGACGAGGGCGACGGGCCCGCTGGTGTGCTCGATGGTCGCGGCCCACGCCGCCGCCGTCTCGTTGGCGTCGGCCGGGCGGACCACCGTGAGTCCGGGGATCGCGCGGACGGCCGCCAGGTGCTCGATCGGCTGGTGCGTCGGGCCGTCCTCGCCGAGGCCGATGGAGTCGTGCGTCCACACGTAGACCGCGGGGACCCCCATGAGCGAGGCGAGTCGGACCGAGCCGCGCATGTAGTCGCTGAACGTGAAGAACGTCCCGCCGTACGGCCGGGTCAGGCCGTGCAGCCGGATGCCCGACAGGATCGCGCCCATCGCGTGCTCGCGGATGCCGAAGTGCAGGGTGCGACCGAACTCGTCGCCCGCGAACTCGTGCGTGGACCGCTTGGCGGGGATGAAGGACGGCTCACCCTTCATCGTCGTGTTGTTCGAGCCGGCAAGGTCGGCCGAGCCGCCCCACAGCTCGGGCAGCACGGGGGCCAGCGCGCTCAGCACCTCGCCGGACGCCGCGCGGGTGGCGACGGCCTTGCCCGCCGGGAACACCGGGAGCGCGTCGGTCCAGCCGTCCGGCAGGTCGCCGGCGACGAGCCGGTCGAGCAGGGCGGCCTTGTCGGTGTTCGCGGAGCGCCAGGCGTCGTAGGCGGTCTGCCACTCGGCCTTGGCCGGGGCGGTGCGCTCCGACAGGCCGCGGGTGTGCGCGATGACCTCGGGGTCGACCTCGAAGGTCTTCTCGGGGTCGAACCCCAGCAGCTCCTTGAGGCCCGCGATCGCCTCGCCGCCCAGCTTGGACCCGTGCGACGAGTGGTCGTTCGTCTTGGTCGGAGTGGGCCACGCGATGAGCGTGCGCAGGCCGATGAACGACGGGCGGTCGGTGACGGCCTTGGCCGCCTCGATCGCGGCGTGCAGGGCGTCGACGTCCTCGCGGTAGCCGTCGGGGCCACCGGTCCAGTCCACGAACTGCACGTGCCAGCCGTAGGCCTCGTAGCGCGCGACGACGTCCTCGGTGAACGCGATCTCGGTGTCACCCTCGATCGAGATGTGGTTGTCGTCCCACACCACGATGAGGTTGCCCAGCTCTTGCGTGCCGGCGATGGACGAGGCCTCGGAGGTGACGCCCTCCTGCAGGTCGCCGTCGGAGGCGATGACGTAGACGAAGTGGTCGAACGGGCTGGTGCCCGGCGCCGCCTCGGGGTCGAGCAGGCCGCGCTCGCGTCGCGACGCCATCGCGAAGCCCACGGCCGAGGCGAGGCCCTGGCCCAGGGGACCGGTGGTGATCTCGACACCCGTGGTGTGCTTGTACTCCGGGTGGCCCGGGGTCTTCGAGCCCCAGGTGCGCAGCGCCTCCAGGTCCTCGAGCTCCAGGCCGAAGCCCGCGAGGTAGAGCTGGATGTACTGCGTGAGGCTGGAGTGGCCGGCGGACAGGATGAACCGGTCGCGGCCGAGCCAGTGCGGGTCCGCCGGGTCGTGCCGCAGGACGTTCTGGTAGAGCAGGTAGGCGGCGGGGGCGAGGCTGATCGCCGTTCCCGGGTGCCCGTTGCCCACCTTCTCGACCGCGTCGGCGGCCAGGACACGCACGGTGTCCACCGCCCGCAGGTCGAGGTCCGTCCATCCGACCGTCTCGGCCAGGGGAGCTTTCGCGTTCACCGCACCTCATTCCCACCCGCGCCGTCGGCCGGGTGTCGTGTCCGACGAGATCGGGCACCCACAGCGGGATGCCGGGCACAGGTGGGACGTCGCGCCGACGTGGCGGTCGTCAGACCGTGCGATCCGACCCTATAGCGCACCTGGCAGGTGCCGCCGGGCGTGACCACGCGAGCGACGAGCGACAGATCTCACACCACCCGCGCGGCGTTCCGTGGCCCGCGTCGCGCCTCGGCGCAGGTCCAGGCCGTAGCATGGCTGCGCGAGATCTCCCCGCCGGAACACGAACGGAACCGCAGCGCGTGCGCCTCAGCAGCCCCCTGTCAGTCGATGACGCCGGAGCGTCCTCCGCGTCGACCCCGGCAGCCGCTGAGAAGGCCGTCCTGCAGGCTCCCGCCGGCCCCCTCGCACGCGTCCGGAACAAGGTCGGTCCGTACGTCGCGCTGACCAAGCCGCGCGTCATCGAGCTGCTGCTGGTCACCACGCTGCCGACGATGATCCTGGCCCAGGGCGGGTTCCCCCCGTTCGGCCTGGTGGTCGCCACGCTGGTCGGAGGGGCTGCTGCGGCCGGGTCCGCGAACGTCCTCAACTGCTACCTCGACCGCGACATCGACAAGATCATGAACCGCACCAAGCGGCGGCCGATCGTCACCGGCGAGATCTCCCCGCGGGCCGCGCTGGTCTTCGGGCTCGCGCTCGGCGTGCTCTCGCTCGCGTGGCTCGCCGTCATGGTGAACCCGGCGTCGGCGTGGCTGACGGCGGCGGCGATCCTCATCTACGTCGTCGGCTACACCATGATCCTCAAGCGCCGCACGCCGCAGAACATCGTGTGGGGCGGCGCCGCGGGCTGCATGCCGGTGCTCATCGGCTGGTCGGCCGTCACCGGCGGCGTCTCGTGGACCGCGGCCCTGCTGTTCGGCGTGATCTTCTTCTGGACGCCCCCGCACTACTGGCCGCTGTCGATGAAGTTCCGGCGCGACTACGCGGCCGCGGGCGTGCCGATGCTCCCCGTGGTCGCCAAGGACACCAAGGTCGCGCGCGAGATGATCGCGTACACCGTCGCGATGATCGCCTGCTCGCTGCTGCTGGTCCCGGTGCAGGGCATGACCTGGGTCTACGGGGTCGTCGCCCTGGGTCTCGGGCTCTGGTTCCTCTGGGCGTGCATCGGGCTGCTGCGTCGTGCGGAGCACCCGGAGGCCGGCAAGCTGCGCGCGATGAGCGTCTTCCACGCGTCGATCACGTACCTCACGCTGCTCTCCGTCGCGATCGCGGTGGACGTCTTCCTGCCCTTCTGACGGGTGGCGGACCACGGATGAGCGAGACGGCGCTCGGCTCGGCCCTCGAGATCTACCTGGCGCACCTCACCGTCGAACGCGGGCTCTCGACCAACACGCTGCTGGCGTACCGGCGCGACCTCGCGCGGTACACGGCGTTCCTGCGCGACAGGGGCTGCACCGCGCCCGGTGACGTCGACGAGCAGGCCGTCGAGGACTTCCTGCTCGCGGTCCGCACCGGGTCCGACGGGCGCACCGCGCTCTCGGCGTCGTCGGCGGCGCGGACGGTCGTCGCCGTGCGGGGATGGCACAAGTTCCTGCTGCTCGACGGGATGACCAGCCTGGACCCGGCCAGCACGGTCAAGCCGCCCGCCCAGCCCAAGCGGCTGCCCAAGGCGATCTCCGTCGACGACGTCGAGCGGCTGCTGGACGCCGCCGGGCTGGGCGACGGCGCCGTCCCGCTGCGGGACCGCGCGCTGCTCGAGCTGGTCTACGGCACGGGCGCGCGCATCTCCGAGGCGGTCGGGCTCGACGTCGACGACCTGGACCGGACCCCGGGCCGTGCGGCCGTCCGGCTGTTCGGCAAGGGCAGCAAGGAGCGCGTGGTGCCGCTGGGCTCGTTCGCGCTCGACGCCGTCGAGTCCTACCTGGTGCGGGGGCGCCCGGCGCTGGCGGTCGGCAGCAAGGGCGGCTCGCCGGGGATCTTCCTCAACACCCGCGGCGCCCGGCTGAGCCGGCAGAGCGCCTGGGCGGTGCTGCGGGTGGCCGCGGAGCGCGCCGGGCTCGCGGGGGCCGAGCACATCTCCCCGCACACGCTGCGGCACTCGTTCGCCACCCACCTGCTGGCCGGCGGCGCCGACGTCCGGGTGGTCCAGGAGCTGCTCGGGCACGCGTCGGTGACCACGACGCAGATCTACACGATGGTCACCCCGGACACGCTGCGCGAGGTGTACGCCGCCTCCCACCCGCGGGCGCGATGAGCGTCACTCCCGCGCCGGTCTGTCGCGCGGTCATCGGGCCCCCCGCTCCGGTAGGTTGTCCCGCGTGGTGAGCCAGCAGACGACCGACCCGCAGCTCGACGCCGTCGGGCGGCCGATGCCCGTGTTCCCCGAGCCCCCGCCGCTCGCCTCCCACGGTCCGGCCCGCGTCATTGCGCTGTGCAACCAGAAGGGCGGCGTCGGCAAGACGACGACCACCATCAACCTGGCGGCCGCGCTGGCCGAGTACGGCCGCAAGGTGCTCATCGTCGACTTCGACCCGCAGGGTGCCGCATCGGTGGGCCTGGGCGTGAGCCCGCACGAGCTGGACCGCACCGTCTACAACCTGCTCATGGAGCGCGACGCGGACATCCGCTCGCTCATCCACGAGACCGCCTTCCCGGGGCTGCACCTGCTGCCGGCGAACATCGACCTCTCGGCCGCCGAGGTGCAGCTGGTGGGGGAGGTGGCCCGCGAGTCGGTGCTCTCCCGGACCCTGCGCCCGATCCTCGACGACTACGACGTCGTGATGATCGACTGCCAGCCCTCGCTCGGCCTCCTCACGGTCAACGCCCTGACGGCCGCGCACGGCGTGCTCATCCCGCTGGAGTGCGAGTTCTTCGCGCTGCGCGGCGTCGCGCTGCTGGTGGAGACCATCGAGAAGGTGCGCGACCGGCTCAACCCGCGCCTCGAGGTCGACGGCATCCTGGCGACGATGTACGACCCGCGCACGCTGCACGCCCGTGAGGTCGTCGCGCGCGTGAGCGAAGCCTTCGGCGACACGCTGCTGCACACGGTGATCAGCCGGACCGTGAAGTTCCCGGACGCGACCGTGGCCGCCGAGCCCATCACCACCTACGCCCCGACGCACGCCGGTGCGGCGGCCTACCGCCAGCTGGCTCGTGAGCTCGTCGCTCGTGGCGACGCCGCCTGACCGGCGCGCGGTCCCGCCCGAGCAGCCCGTCTCGACGCCCGCGCCCGTCGGCACCCAGGCCTTCGAGGTCCACCTCACCAACTTCAGCGGCCCGTTCGACCTGCTGCTCGGCCTGATCGCCAAGCACAAGCTCGACATCACCGAGGTGGCGCTCGCGCAGGTCACCGACGAGTTCATCGCGCACATCCGGGCCGCGGAGAAGGACTGGGACCTCGGGCAGGCCAGCGAGTTCCTGGTCATCGCCGCGACCCTGCTCGACATGAAGGCCGCCCGCCTGCTCCCGTCGGCCGACGTGGAGGACGCCGAGGACCTCGAGCTGCTCGAGGCGCGCGACCTGCTGTTCGCCCGCCTGCTGCAGTACCGCGCGTACAAGCTGGTCGCCGCGGACCTGGCCGAGCGGTTCGCCACCGAGGGGCGCCGGTTCCCGCGGCTGGTCACCCTCGAGCCGCACCTGGCGGCGCTGCTGCCCGAGCTGATCTGGCAGATCGGACCCGAGCAGCTGGCGGCGATGGCGGCGAAGGCCGCGATGCCCAGGGCCGCGCCGCCCGGCGTCGACATCAGCCATCTGCACGCCCCCGCCGTGAGCGTCCGCGAGCAGGCCGCCGTCCTGGTGGACCGGCTGCGGCACGGCGGCTCGATGTCGTTCCGAGCCCTGACCGCAGACGCCGACGCGACGATCGTCGTGGTCGCCCGGTTCCTCGCGCTGCTGGAGCTGTTCCGGGAGGGCGCGGTCGCGTTCGACCAGGTCACGCCCCTGGGCGAGCTCACCGTGCGGTGGACCGGGGCCGAGGAGGGCGAGGTCGAGGTCTCCGACGACTTCGACACGCTGGACACCACGCTCGACGCCGAGCTAGCCCGTGACGGGGCTCCCGAGGAGGACGCATGATGGACGAGACCGTGTCAGACGAGGCCCTGCCCGACGAGACTCTGCCCGACGAGGCGGCCGAGGGCGACGCGGCCGCTGTGGAGTCCGCCGCCGCCGACGAGCTCGCGTTCGACGTCGACGACCTGCCCGGCGGTGCCCTGGCAGCGCTCGAGGCCGTGCTGATGGTGGCCGACGAGCCGATCCCGGCCGTCCGGCTGGCGACCGTGCTCGCGCTGCCGACCGCCCGCGTCGAGGCCCTGCTGGACGAGCTCGCCGCCGAGTACCGCGGCGACCTCGGTGGCCGGCCGCGTGGGTTCGAGGTCCGCCGCGCCGGGGAGGGCTGGCGCGTCTACTCGGCGCCCGTGTACGCCGACGTCGTCGGCCGCTTCGTCCTGGAGGGGCAGACCGCCCGGCTCACGCAGGCCGCGCTCGAGACGCTCGCCGTCATCGCGTACCGGCAGCCGGTGACCCGCGGGCAGGTCTCGGCGGTGCGCGGGGTCAACGTCGACGGCGTCGTCCGCACCCTCACCACCCGCGGGCTGGTCGCCGAGGTGGGGGCGGATCCGTCCAGCGGTGCGGTCCTGTACCAGACCACGGGATACTTCTTGGAGCGGATGGGGCTGTCCAGCCTGGACGAGATGCCCCCGCTCGCGCCCTACCTGCCGGACATCGACTCCTTCGAGGGTGTCGACCAGGCGATCGGAGACATCAGATGAGCCCGCAGGAACGACGTTCGGGGGGCGCCGGTTCGTCCGGTGGTCAGTCCAGCGGCAGGAGCAGCTCGGGTGGCGCGCCGCGCAGCAGCGGCGGCGGTCAGCGCGGCGGCAGCAGCTCCGGTGCGAGCCGCGGCGGCAGCGCGGGCGGGTACCGGGGCGGCAGCAGCAGCGGCGGTAGCGGCGGGGGCCGCAGCGGCGGGTCCGGCGGGTCCGGCGGCTACCGCGGTGCCGGCGGTGGCGAGGGCTACCGCGGCAGCACCGGCGGCGGCGAGGGCTACCGCAGCAGCGGCGACAGCTACCGCGGGAGCAGCTCCGGCGGCACGCGCGGCGGCAGCACGGGCGGCACGCGCGGCGGCAGCAGCAGCGGAGCTTCGCGGACCGGCGGCGGGTACCAGGGCGGCAGCACGGGTGGCGGCTCGCGCGACAGCGGCGGGTACCGCGRCACGGACTCGCGCGACGGCGGGGGCTACCGCGGCGGCAGCTCGTCGGGCGGCGGCTCGCGTGGCGCCACCGGCGGAGCCTCGCGCGGCGGACCCGGTGCGTCGTCGCGCGGCGGCGCCCCTCGCCCCAAGAGCGGCAGCGGCTACCCCCGCAGCGGCGGCACGGGCCGACCGCGCTCGGACGGCGCATCGAGCCGGCCGTCGAAGCCGAGCCGCACGCCCGAGGTCACGATCGACGTCCACGACCCCGAGGGCACGCGGCTGCAGAAGGTGCTCGCGGCGGCGGGTCTCGGCTCCCGGCGGGCGTGCGAGGACCTGATCTCCGCCGGCCGTGTGACGGTCGACGGCAACAGGGTCGACGAGCTCGGCGTGCGGGTCGACCCGCTCACGGCGGTCATCCACGTGGACGGCATGCGGGTCCAGCTCGACTCGACGATCGTGACGATCGCGCTGAACAAGCCGAAGGGCGTGGTCTCGACCATGCACGACCCCGAGGGCCGTCCGTCGATCGGGCAGTTCGTGGCGGACCGCGAGGAGCGGCTGTTCCACGTCGGCCGCCTGGACGCCGAGACCGAGGGCCTGATCCTGCTGACCAACGACGGCGACCTGGCCAACCGCCTGTCGCACCCGTCGCACGGCGTCACCAAGGTCTACCTGGTCCAGCTCGAGGGCCGCGTGACGCCGTCGCTGGGTACCCGGCTGATCCGCGGCGTGGAGCTCGAGGACGGCCTGGCCAAGATCGACAAGTTCCAGATCGTCCAGACGACGCCGCAGGCCAGCCTGGTGGAGATCGAGCTGCACGAGGGCCGCAACCGCATCGTGCGACGGATCTTCGAGGAGGTCGGCTACCCGGTCACGCAGCTGGTCCGCACGCAGATCGGCCCGATCCGGCTGGGCGACCTCAAGCCGGGTCGCACGCGCGTGCTGTCGAAGACCGAGGTGGGCTCCCTGATGACGCGGGTGGGCATGTGACGCTGGCGACGCGAGGGCCGGTGCGCATCGTCGGCACCGGCCTGCTGGGTACGTCGGTGGGCCTCGCGCTCGCCACGAGGGGCGTCGACGTGGTGCTGCACGACCCGTCGCGCACCGCCCTGGCGCTCGCGCGCGACGTCGGTGCCGGGCGACCGGCACGCCCCGACGACGTCGCGCCCGCCCTGATCGTCGTCGCCGCCCCGCCGGACGTGACCGCGGACGTGGTGCGCGCCGAGCTCGAGGCCTTCCCGCACGCCGTCGTCACCGATGTCGCGAGCGTGAAGGGGTACGTGCTGGCGGAGCTCAAGGCGGCCGGCGCCGACCTCAGCCGGTACGTCGGCTCGCACCCGATGGCGGGTCGCGAGCGGTCCGGTCCGTCTGCGGCCGTCCCGGACCTGTTCCTTGGCCGGCCGTGGGTCATCGCCGACTCCGGGGTGTCGCACCCCGACGCGCTGCTCGCCGTCCGCTCGCTCGCGGTCGACCTGGGTGCCGTGCCGGTGGCCATGGACGCGGACGCGCACGATGCCGCGGTCGCCGCCGTCTCGCACGTGCCGCAGGTCGCCGCCAGCCTGGTCGCCGCGCGCCTGCGCGGTGCGGACGAGGCGGCGCTGGGCCTGGCCGGTCAGGGCCTGCGGGACGTGACGCGGCTGGCCGCGTCGGACCCGGCCCTGTGGACGTCGATCCTGGCCGCGAACGCGTCGGCCGTGCGTGCGGTGCTGGTGGACCTGCGCGCCGACCTCGACGGCGTCATCGGCGCACTCGCGCAGGCCGCCGCCGCGGACGGCCCGGAGACGGTCGAGCTGGGCGCGCTGGCCACCCTCGCGCAGGCGATCGCCGACGGGAACGCCGGCGTCGCGCGGATCCCCGGCAAGCACGGTGGTGCGCAGCGCACGTACGGCGTGGTGACGGTCCTGGTGCCGGACGCCCCGGGCGAGCTGGCGCGGCTGCTCACGGAGGTCGGCGAGGCGGGGGTCAACCTCGAGGACCTGCAGCTGGAGCACGCGGCCGGCCGCCCGGTCGGCATGGCGGAGATCTCGGTGCTGCCCGGCAGCGTGGAGCACCTCGAGGCGGAGCTGACGGCCCGCGGATGGAGACTGGTGAGTTGAGCACGGCGATTGTCGTCGCGATCGACGGACCCTCGGGGTCCGGCAAGTCGAGCGTCTCGCGCGGCGTGGCGAGCGCCCTGGGCGTCGAGTACCTCGACACGGGGGCGATGTACCGGGCCGCGACGTGGTGGTGCCTGCACCAGGGCGTGCCGTTGACGGACATCGACGCCGTTGCCGCCCAGGTGCGCGCGCTTCCCCTGGTCATGGGCGTGGACCCGACGAACCCGACCGTGCACGTCGGTGGCGTCGACGTCGGCGAGGCGATCCGCACGACCGAGATCTCGGCCGCGGTCAGCGCCGTGGCGACGAACCTCGGGGTGCGCGCCGAGCTGGGCCGGCTGCAGCGGGCAGCGATCGAGGCGTCGCGGACGGACGGTCGGGGGATCGTGGCCGAGGGCCGCGACATCACCACCGTCGTCGCGCCCGACGCGGACGTGCGCGTGCTGCTGACGGCCAGCGAGGAGGCCCGGCTGGCCCGGCGTGCCCTCGAGGTGCACGGCACCGACGACGCTGACGCGGTCGCCGCCACCCGGGACCAGGTGCTTCGGCGCGACGCCGACGACTCGACCGTCGTGGAGTTCCACGTCGCGGCCGACGGCGTGGTCACGGTGGACTCGTCGCACCTGGACTTCGACCAGACCGTGCAGGCCGTTCTCGACGTCGTGACGTCGGTCGTCGGCACCCGGCCGTGAGCACCGACGGCCCGTCGCCGCGCGGACCGCGCTGGTCACGATGGATCGGCCGGTTCCTGGCGCGCGTCGTCTGGAGCACCGAGGTCGTCGGCACCGCGCACGTCCCGCTGGACGGGCCCGTGCTGCTCGCCGCGAACCACACGGGCATCATCGACGGGCCGATCCTGCACGGCGTCGCGCCCCGGCCGTCGCACGTGCTGGTCAAGGAGGAGATGTTCTGGGGTCCGGTGGGCACGGTGCTGCGCGCGGCCGGTCAGATCGCGGTGGATCGTGAGGGCGGCCGCACCGCGCTGACCAGCGCACTCGCGGTGCTCAAGCGCGGCGGGCTCGTCGGCGTCTTCCCCGAGGGCAACCGCGGGCGCGGTGACGCGACGAACGCCCGGGCGGGCATCGCGTGGCTCGCGCTGAACGGCCACGCGCCGGTCGTGCCGGTGGCCGTCCTGGGGACCCGGCGGACGGGGGAGTCCGTCAACCACGTGCCGGGCCTGCGACGACGGCTCGCGATCGAGTTCGGGGAGCCGCTCGTCATCGAGCGCGCGCCCGGCACGTCCGGCAAGGTGGCGCTGGTGGAGGCCAACGAGGCGATCCGCGTGGCGCTGGCGGAGCTGGTCGACCAGGCCGTGGCCAGGACGGGGCTCGCCCTGCCGACCGACGACCCGAACCGCGGACGAGACCTCTAGCTATGTCGTGGCAGTGGGACCCGTCGCTGTTCGCGGGAACCGCCGCGCACTATGCCGTCGGCCGGATGGCCTACCCGCCGACGGTGACGGTCGCCCTGCAGGAGGCCCTCGACCTGGACGGCACCGGTCGGCTCCTCGACGTCGGGTGCGGTCCCGGCTCGCTGACCACGCTCCTCGCGCCGCTGTTCGCCTCCGCGGTCGGCATCGACGCCGACCCCGAGATGGTCGCCGAGGCCCGTCGGACGGCACCCACGATCGAGTGGCGGGTGCTGCGGGCGGAGGAGCTGCCCGCGGGGCTGGGCACGTTCCGGACCGTCGTGTTCGCGCAGTCCTTCCACTGGATGGACCAGGAGCTGGTGGCCGAGCGGGTGCGCGGCATGCTCGACGAGGGCGGCGCGTGGGTGCACGTGGCAGCGATGACGCACCGGGGTGCCGGCGGCGACGACCCGCTGCACCTGCCGCGTCCGCCGTGGGACGACGTCGACGGGCTCGTCGCCTCCTACCTGGGACCGGTGCGCCGGGCGGGTGCCGGGACGCTGCCGACAGGGACGCGCGGCGGCGAGGAGGACGTCATGGTCGCGGCCGGCTACCGCGGCCCGCAGAGAGTCGAGGTGCCGCGCGGGGAGACGGTCACGCGGTCGGTCGACGACGTCGTGGACGCCGTCCTCTCGCTGTCGAGCTCCGCCCCGCACCTGTTCGGAGGGCGGCTCGAGGCCTTCGAGCGGGACCTGCGGCAGCTCCTCGGTCCAGGTCCGTTCGCCGAGCGCACGCGGGACGTCGAGCTCGTCATCTGGCGGCCGTGACGGGACTCTCGCCCAGGTCGTCGCCCCGCGGTCGGTGCACAGGGGACAATGGGCGCATGACTGAGCCCGATCCGACCCTTGTGCTGCCCGACGAGACCGGCGACGCCGACCGCGAGCGAGCGCTGCGCGCGGGCCTCACCGAGTACGAGCTCGAGGACGAGGACCTTGCCCTCCTGCACGCCGGCGACGTCGGCGAGCTGGGCGAGGAGCCGGTCGTCGTCTTCCCGGTGCTCGCCGTGGTCGGACGCCCGAACGTCGGCAAGTCGACCCTGGTGAACCGCATCCTCGGCCGCCGCGAGGCCGTCGTCGAGGACAAGCCGGGCGTCACGCGCGACCGCGTCAGCTATCCCGCCGACTGGTCGGGCAAGCGGTTCACGCTGGTCGACACCGGCGGCTGGGAGGTCGACGTCGCCGGCATCGAGGCGCGCGTGGCACAGCAGGCCGAGGTCGCCATCTCGCTGGCCGACGCCGTGATCTTCGTCGTCGACGCCACCGTCGGCGTCACCGAGACCGACACTCAGGTGGTCCGGCTGCTGCGCAAGGCCGGCAAGCCCGTCGTGCTGTGCGCCAACAAGGTCGACGGCCCGGCCGGCGAGGCCGACGCCGCCAACCTGTGGTCGCTCGGGCTGGGGGAGCCGTTCCCCGTCTCCGCCCTGCACGGCCGCGGCACCGGCGACCTGCTCGACGCCGCGATCGACGCGCTGCCCGAGGTCTCCGCGCACGGCACCCCGATCCCCGACGGCCCCCGCCGGGTCGCGCTGGTCGGCCGCCCGAACGTCGGCAAGTCCTCGCTGCTCAACAAGGTGCTCGGCGCCGAGCGCGTCGTCGTCGACTCCGTCGCGGGCACCACGCGCGACCCGGTCGACGAGCTCGTCGCGCTCAAGGGCAAGCCGTGGGTGTTCGTCGACACGGCCGGCATCCGTCGCCGCGTCCACCAGACGTCGGGCGCCGACTTCTACGCGTCGCTGCGCACCCAGGCCGCGATCGAGAAGGCCGAGGTCGCCGTCGTGCTGGTCGACGCCTCGGTGAAGCTGACCGAGCAGGACACCCGCGTGATCACGCAGGTCATCGAGGCCGGGCGCGCCCTGGTGATCGCGTACAACAAGTGGGACCTCATGGACGAGGACCGCCGCCCGTTCCTCGAGCGCGAGATCGAGCAGGACCTCGTGCAGGTCCAGTGGGCCCCGCGCGTGAACATCTCCGCGAAGACGGGCTGGCACACGGACCGCATGGTCCCCGCCCTCGAGCGCGCGCTGGACTCGTGGGACACCCGCATCTCCACCGGGCGCCTCAACGCGTTCCTGGGCGAGCTCGTCGCGGCCCACCCGCACCCGCTGCGCGGCGGCAAGCAGCCCCGCATCCTGTTCGCGACGCAGGCGTCCACCCGGCCGCCGCGCTTCGTGATCTTCGCCACCGGATTCCTCGACCCCGGCTACCGCCGGTACATCGAGCGCCGCCTGCGCGAGACCTTCGGCTTCGAGGGCACGCCGATCTCGATCTCCGTCCGCGTGCGGGAGAAGCGCAAGCGGTGACCTCCGTCGGGCGGCGCCGGCCTCTCTTGAGGCTGGGGCTCCCGCGCGACCCGGCGGCGAGCAGCCACATCACCGGGTTCCTGGTGATCACGCTGGCCACGGTCATCCTGACGCGTCTGCTGCTGAGCCTCACGGGCTTCCCGCAGCTGGGCGGCGGGGGAGTGCACGTCTCGCACGTGCTGTGGGGCGGGCTGCTCATGGCTCTGGCCTTCATCGTGCTGATGACGTTCCTCGGCCCCGTCGTGCGGCGGCTCGCCGTGCTGCTGGCGGGCGTGGGCTTCGGGCTGTTCATCGACGAGATCGGCAAGTTCGTCACCGCCGACTACGACTACTTCTGGGAGCCGACGGCGGCCCTCATCTACCTCGTGGTCATCGGCCTCGGCCTGTTCGCCGACGTGCTGCAGCGTCGGCACCCGCGCTCACCCGCCGAGTTCCTCGCGGCGGCGGCCGACCAGGCCGTCGCGGGCCTGGCGGGCGGCTTCAGCACCCGTGAGCGCACCCGCGCGCGCTGGTACCTGTCCCGCGCGGGCGACGCCCCGGGGGCCGACGAGGTCCGTGCGCTGCTCGACAGCGTCGAGCACGACGCGGCCGAGGTGCCCGACCCGATCGGCGCGACCACCCGGTGGATCGTCGACGCCTCCCGCTGGTTGGTCCGCGCCCGATGGGTGCCGTGGGTGACCGTCGGTGTGCTCGTCGTGACCTCGGTGGTCACGCTTGCGCGCGGCGTCTACGGCTGGCGCGCGACCGACGACGAACCCACCTGGCTCGTCGTCGGCGTCCTGCTCAGCGGGCTGGCCTCGACCGCGTTCGCCGTGGTGGGACTGGTCCGCGTCCGCACCGACCGCGAGGCCGGCTACCGCTGGTTCCGCCGCGCCGTGCTCGTCGCCCTGCTCGTCACCCAGATCTTCCTGTTCCGGCTCTCGCCGTGGGACGCCACCGTCGGGCTGCTGGTCGACCTCGTGATCCTCGCGGTCGTCGCCGCCGAGCTCGACGTGATCGCCGGTGACAGGACCACGTCGCCCGTGGGGTAGAGTTTCCGAGGCTCCTGCGGGGGCCGTTCGGGCTGTGGCGCAGCTTGGTAGCGCACTTGACTGGGGGTCAAGGGGTCGCAGGTTCAAATCCTGTCAGCCCGACAGTGAAAGCGCAGGTCAGGGGCTTCTAGGGTCATCCTAGCAAGCCCCTGGCCTTCTCTTTTTGGCCCGGCGGGAAGCATCTCGGGAAACATCTTCCCGTGGACGCCGGTGGACTGTGGCGTCATCGGCCGAACGATGTCGGCCGTCGGATCCACCCCTGCTCGACGCCGCAACGCGTCGCGAGCGGGAGTTGCCGATGTCCGGGACCACGACGTCCTGACATCCGAATTGCGTTGGGATCGAGGACGAGCAGGCCCACGACGGAGAGAGCGGCGGTGTTCTTGCGGGCCGCTGGGATGCCACCGGCCCGCAGGGTGATCTCTAGTTGCGCCGCCTCCCGTGGGACCGGGTGCCGTATGAACTCGGCGACTTGCCCGGCTGCCATGTGCTGGGCCTCTGCGAGCGGAACGTCGCGCCCGCGTAGATGCGGGCCTGATTGCGAGGGTCGATACCGAAGTCGTCGTGCTGAGGGCTGTCCGTGGCGTCGTGCGGATCGGCCGCGTCGCCTTCGGCGGCCCAGCCGAGCTGGCCGCTCAACGCGAGCTCCAGGCGTCGATCTTGGCCGCGATCTGCTCGATGTTGATGTGCCCATCGCGAAGTTCGTAGTAGCCGCGCTCGACGGCGTCGGGGTCTACGCCAGCCTGGACCGCCATCGTCCGAAGCTCTTGAAGGTCGATCTCGGACTGGAGCAGGCGCTTGAGCGCGGCGATGTCGTTCTGCCCCTGTTGTGACGCAGCCACCTGCTGCCCACGCTTGTAGAGGACGGTGCCGATGGCGGGTCCGCCGATGGTGGCCGCTCCCGCGGCCAGGAAGTAGAGGATGACGATTGGCATGTGAAGGACTCCTGATGCTGGGCTGTAGATGGTGGTGGTTGCCGTGATGGCTCGGGATCAGGCGGCCAGGTGTGTCTCCGCTCCGCTGGTCAGGTAGCTGATGCTGGTGGCGGCAGAGGCCAGGGCGCGGCTGAGGCGATCGCGGTGGCTGACGACATGCAGCCGTACGCAGTGGGCGAGCTCGGCGAAGATGTGGTCTCCACTGACGACCACGAGGTCGGTGTAGCCGCGCTCGACGGCGAACCGGGCGTGCTCCAACAGGACGAGGTCTGCCGCGTCCGGGCCGGGCACGACCATCTCGAGTCCCCAGCCGCGAGGTGCCAGCAGCGGGATGTATGGCCCGAGCAGGGACGGCGCGAGCGCAGCGGTCGTGGGCAGCCCACCGATGTAGCGGTCGATCTCGTCGAAGACCGCAGAGGCCCTCGAAAGTGGAAGCCGACGCCCGTTCCAGATGGTCTGGTTCTCCGGGTCGACCAGCGCAAAGCCCTGCATGTGCCTGGACTTGGCTGCGTTCGGGTTCATTGCTACTCCTGTCGGGTTGACTCGGCCGCACCTTTGCGGCCTCGCCTCAGATAACCTCAAGACGGCATTACCGCTCTACCACGAATCTGGAGGGGTATTAGGTGGATGTTGCTGGGGAGCTCGTGAACGTCCTAGACGTGGCAGACCGTGACGCCCTGTGGCAGGGGTACGTCGAACTGCTCGCGCAGGCAGGCGTCCTCGTTGACGACGCCGACGCCAAGGACGCACTGCGCCAGGCGTGGTTCGGCGAACGGCGCTTCGTCTTCTCGGGTGGGCCGCTGACCCGGGTCCCGTTCACACTCGAGCAGCGCCGGCTTCTTGTCGCGTGGACGTGGCCGAACAAGTGGGGTGTGTCGGTGTGGTCGACATCGATCAGCGAGATCAGCCACAACGAGGCGCACTACGCCGGCCCGGACCCAGGAATGCTGTGGGCTGCCGAGGTGCGCATCCGGGTGCGGGACGTCGCCCGGCGACTGGACGACTGGCTCGTCGGCGACGGCGTAGGGATCTTGACCGCCGCTGCGGGGCTGCGCCCGAACGTCGAGGCGGAGCGTGACCGGATCCGCAGCCTGAAGCACGGCGCCGAGCCGCTGGTTGCCTCGTGGCTGCTTGAGCTGTCGAAGGCCGCGACCGTCGGGTTCACGCCGCAGTTCACTGCGGACGGTGCATGGGCGTTCAACCAGGTCGCCCTACTCGGTGCGCTCGTGAAAGGTCCGGACTGGGTCGAGCTGCGCAACGCCGTCGACGAGATCTTCGAGAGTGCGCCCACCGACGTGGACGTCGCGCACCGCAGCGTTGATGGTGCGTTCGCTGAGCTGACCGCTGCGGAGCGGTACGACCCGGTTCGGTTCCACAAGCAGCTGCCTGCGACACCGCCCACCGATCGCAAGTACTGGCCGCTGTTCCGGCTGCTGGACCAGCTGACCGGGACGCGCGAGTTCTTGCTCCAGGACCTCGCCGAGAAGTTCCCGGCCGAGAAGGCAGCCGGTTCCCGTGGACCCGTGAAGGAACGGCTTCCGGACGGGGCACGCAGGCCGCAATTCTGGGCCAACCCCACTCCCCGGGAGCATCCAGGGCTGGTCAAGAAACCATGGGCGCGGGCGTGGTTGGCGGCCGGCTTTCGTGCGCATCCGCTGGTCACGACCCGACACGGCCAGCGTGTAGTGCACGCGGTGCGGTTCGAAGAGATGGCCAACCGGGACCTGTGGTGGCCATGGCGGGCGCTGCTGCGCGACGACACATACAACCCGCTAACACAGCTCGACTCGTAGCGTCCCTCGCCGGCGCCTCAGGCGGTGCAATCCGGCGGTGACGGTGGCCGAGAGCTCAGTGACGGTCCCTTGAACGTCGGGCACAACGTAGTTAGCAACAGCCCGCGGTCGGCTGGGAGCGGGTCAGCGGCCAACGCCTTCACCACGAGGTCGACGACACCACGCACCGGCGCGTAGACCACGGGGCCGGGTTTTGGCCGCTCAGCGGGCTCTCAGGGTCCCCGCTCGCTAGTCGTCACTTCCTTCATTCTCCTCGTGAGCTTGGGATGGAACCGCGTGGCCCCCAGCCGTCAGTTCAGCCGGCGCGCAGCATGGCCGGCCGTAGACGTCAGGCGGCTAAGCGAGTCGCGGGCCACCGGAGTGCGCAGCACCTGATGGCCTGGACGTGTCACCGCGCCCCCGACGGCCGTGGTGCTGGCGCTTGTCGCCGGCACAACGCGACTACGGGTCCCGTTGAGTGAATCAACGCTCCGCGCCACCGGGTGGCAACCGCCACCAGAGGCGTCCACGGCCGGGGCGGGTCAGATGTCCACGACCGATCATGACCGCAGGACCTGCAACGAGCACCAGCGAGCACACCGGCTCGAGCTCCTGAACCTGCTCAAGAACAGAGAGTTGCTCGTGCACACCTTCCGACCCGCGACCCGATCTTCACTTCCACGACGTGCGCCGCACCGGCGCGGCTTTGGCGGCCTCGACCGGAGCCACCCTTGTCGGCAAAGGCTGAAACTGACCCCTGAGCGGTCGTGTCAGTTCTGGAACGCCGAGGTGTCCCGGCTCCTGCGTCACGCTTCCACCGTCGAAGCCATCCTCAAAGTTGCTGAAGTGCGCGTGGCCGCCCTTCACGCGTCCCGGCAGCCCGAGAGGTCGTCCAGCTCAATCCAACCGCTGCTCCTGGATGAGCTGCACGTACCTCTCGTATTCCTGCTCGACCCGGGCAGGAATTGCCACCAGTGTGCCTTCCTCCATCCGGTAGGTCCGATCTGGATCCCCTCGAAATGACAGCCAATTGAAACTCGTGCTAACCCAATTGTCGTCGAAGATCAGTATCTTGGCGTGAGTGTTCTTCAGCCGCACTACGGTGAAGTTGGCAAAACGAGAGGCCAGATTCTGCAGGCCTCGCAATGCCGCTTCATCCGAGCCGGAGTCGTTGTCGCCGTATCCGTGAGCGATCGTGACCTCGACGCCCGCTCTCAGTCGCTGCTCCAACTTCGCCCGAAAGCCGGTCGTTACTACCGCGTTCTTTATCCAGGGTGCGATAATGAGCAGCCGCGACTTCGCCGAGGTGAGTGCCTCGTCGAGTAAATCCGGATGCTCAAATACGCTGACGCTCCGGACCAGTGCCGTCAGCCCGGAGCCAGGTGTTGCATCCCTATTGATGTCGCCTAAGTCGCTCGCCTCATTCTCGACTGTAACTCGTTGCGCTTCGAGGTCGCCGTCAAGCACTGGTCTCGGGCTTGGTGTACCTACGGAAAGCCCTAGCCGCTTGGCGGCCTCGATCCGGTCCAAGGCCAGCCCATGGTCGACCGATAGTTCGTCTTCGATACATACAGCAAGTTCGAGTTCACCTCGGCCGCGGTCGGCGTAGACGAGAAGTTGCACGGGCAGGTATAGGTGCCTCTTGACGGCGACTTTGTGAATCCTGAGAACCTGGATCCGGTCGCCACGCAACAACGAGTTGAAGGCAGCGGGCGTAACGTCCTCGAGCCCGATTCTGGCGTTCTTTTCGGCGGGAATCAGCATCAAGCCAATGTCCTGCGCCTCGCTCTTTTGGACGAGGTTCGACTCTGAATAGTCGGCGAGCTGCCACGTGAGCCTGTCGAACTTCACAGGCAGATTCTTTAGGACCGGTTGAATCGACGCCGCGTTCCGCACGACCTCGATGCCTTGCGGGGTGAGTGAAAGCCGTCCTGCAGCGTCCTTGCGGCGCAAGTTATTTTGGCTCAACTGTACCGCAATCGCTTCGAGAACGTGAGCGGACTCCAGTCCGAGAAATGCTGCAATCTCTTGAGGCGTGTCGACGCCGCTCTCGACAAACCGCAGCGCAAACTCTTCCGTAATCGGCAGTTCTTTCCGCTCCTGGGCGAGCACGTCGGCGCGAAGGACGGTCACGGGAAGCGCGGCGTCCTCCACGCCGATCAGTTGAAGTCCGGGGCGGGCGCTGCCGAATCGTCGCTGAAGTACCTGGAATCGCCTAGTCACGGGAGGCCGGCCTAATCATGCAATCCTGAGGGTGCATCTCGATGTGCTCAAGTACCTTTCGCAACGCTCCACTCGTTCCGCGGATGAATTCAACATCACCAATTATGATAAGGCCGAATCGAGCACGAGACAGAGCCACGTTGATGCGACGCCAACGGTCCAGGAATCCCAATGTGCCTCGTGGATTGCTGCGCGTCACCGAGATGATCGCGAGGTCAGCCTCTCGTCCTTGTACTGCGTCCACCGACATGGCGACGACTGCGAGGTGTTTGAAGTTCTTAGGCGCCAACCGACGTTGGAGCAGTTCGACCTGACGCTTGTACGGAGCGATTGCAAGTACCTCCAGCTTCCGCCCCGCCGGGGTCTCGATGAGCCCGAAGTCGACACCCTTGTCGATGGACTCGAGTTGGCGGAGGAGAAGATCGCACTCGGCTCGGTTGGCGTAGCTCGTCTCACCCTGCTCGCGTCGCTGGTCGCCCAATCTACCCGTGTCAATCCACGTGACGGCTTTGCCTACGACATTGTCGTAGCCAGTGAGTCCCTCATTGATTGGCGATCGCAATTTGCCCTTGTAGAAGCAGGTCGAGATGAGGTCGCCAATCGGACGGATCATACGGCGCTGCTCGTCGAGCTCGAGCTTCGAGTGTTCCGGAAGGCGGTCGACCAGACGCTGAAACAGAGTCTCCTCGATCTGCGCCTTCGTTAGGTCATGCGCCCCAAGGATGTTCGACGCGCGAAGGAGGTCTTCGTCCGTCGGCGGTAGTTGGTGCGTGTCTCCTACGAGGATCCATCTGTGAGATCGCGCCATGGGAACCAGCGCCTCGGTCAGGGTCGCCTTCGACGCCTCGTCGACGACACAGACGTCGAACTCGAGCTCCGCGACCGCCTTCTCTTTGATGAAGCCCGTACACGTCCCTGCAACTACGGAGGTCCCTGAGAGGTAGATGGCCGTCAGGCTGTCCTCGGCCCCGATCCGCTCGAGCCAGAGCGCTTGAAGTTCAAGCCGCCTGAGGAGTTCCTTCGCGCCCTCTCCTCGGCCGACGAGCATCTCGACGCCGCTTCGGGCCTCTTCAGCGCCCATTTGGCCCGGAATTGTGAGGGCGCCGGCCAAGAGCTTCTGTGCTTCCGCGGCCAGCCCTTGCTTGCGATCACCCAGTTGGTCAATTCTGTCCTGGTATTGCTCCGCAGGATCTTCCCCGGAGAGCGCGGTAGCCAGATCGGAGTTGCGGAGCCAACTCTCCCTTAGCGTTTTTGCATGCTGTTCGACACGCTCGAGCTCGTCCGCGACTGCTGCGAGTTGCTCGAGGGTTAAGGCTGCACGAACGTGGTCAGGGTCCAGCCCGCTTCCGGCGGCAAGTATTGCCACATGGGCTTCAGCTCTTGTGCGTACAGTTTCGGACCATCGCCGTATCTGCTTGTCGAGCAGAAGGTCTCGTACGGCCGGTTGCACAGCCGCCTCGTCACCAGCGAGTCGAACCAGTTGAGTTACGCCCGCCGCACGAATGCGCTCAACTGCGTTGTCCACGGCGACGTGCGTCTGCGATGCGATGAGGATTCTCGCGGAGGGCCGTTTCTTCAGGACTTGTGTAACCGTTTCAGTAATGAAGCGGGTCTTGCCAGTGCCCGGAGGTCCTTGGATGACCAGGATTTCCGGCGCACCGAGAGCCAACTCGACCGCCCGACGCTTCGCGGCATCGAGGTCCGATCCCCAAGTTTCTACTTGCTCGGGTATCGGTCTGCCGTTTGTTGCGGGATCGATGAGCAGCTTTCGCAGATCGCGCGCCGGTGTGGAGCCGTTCTTGATGGCCGTTACTGCCGCTCGTTGACGTTCGAGAGCGATCGCCGACGGGCGATCGTAGGGAACGAGTGTGGCGGACGACTGGACGCCTCGTAACGGTCGATGGGAGAGCAGGGTGAGACTTTCGGTTTCCTGATCGATCACTTCGCCGTGGCCGAACCGGCGTCCCGACTGCAGGTCGATAATTTCCCAATCAGTGCCGATCAGATCGGCTTCGACCGGCTCCGTGAGCGTGAATACTGTTCGCCGGCCATCGGGCTCATGGCTCTTGAAGGTCAGCGGCTCGTGCTCGCCGCGCCCGAGTTCTGCCCTTGCCTCGAGGATCTCGAACCAAAGGTCGAAGAGTTCGTCTCCTTCTTGGACTGACGGTTCCGTGCTTGGTTTGTCGATCCTCTCGTAGTAGTCATCGATCAACTCGACCAACTTGAAGCGTGCCTGGTCAGCCAGCGAGGGGTTCGCTGGCGATCGGATTGCCCAGCTGAAAATGGGGGGGAGCTCGAGCGCATGGCGGCGGCCCCCCTCCAACTTCTCGAAGTCAAGTTCAGGTGCGGCGATGACTACGAATCCTGCCCGGCCCTCATCGAACTTCAGCGTGTACCGGTGCTCCGAGCCGAAGAGAAAGATTGTCTTGGGATCGCGCCGCCCCGTATCCCGGTCCAGCCCGTAATGCGCGAAGACGTGCCCGGACAGGTCGGCGATCATTGTTGACTCTGCAGCCCCTCGATCCGGTTGATCGCCCACGAGGTGCGACTGAGCGCTCAGCGTGAGGGACAGGAGTACCGGATTCCTCGGCTGCTCCGCTCGTGCCACCTGCTGGCGGGCCAATTTGGCCAGTTCCGCCGCCAAGACACCGCCGTTCGCGGGGCGGTCGAGATAGTTCGGACTAACGCAAGCCTCGATGATGGACCTGATGTCCGGAGGTACTCGAAGCGACTCCAGCGCCGGCTGAACATCCGGATAGTCCTTGAGGGATGTCGTGCTGAGGCATTGGAGCAGGACGACACCCACGCTGTAGACGTCCCGAACGTATCTGGCTGGCGCGTCCAACTCCGGTGGCGCGTAGAGACCCGACCGGAAGTGCTGGACAGTCAGCTCGCTGAGCTCATGGTCTCCGCGGAGCTTGGCGATGCCGAAGTCGGCAAGCAGCGGACTGCCAGACGCGTCTATCAGAATGTTACCTGGCTTGATGTCACGGTGGTCTAGCTGTTTGAGGTGTGCAAACGCGAGCCCATCGATGAGCGGCCTCGCGAAGCTCTCGTAGAGTTCGTCCCAGTCTGCCCAGGGCTTCGACGCGAGCAGGTCGATGAGGCTGCGGTCTACCCAATCGAGCACGATGTATGGCGTGCCAGTTTCGTCGATGTCGGCGTCGCGAAATCGAACGATGTTTGGGTGAGTCAACTGCCGAAGCGCACTCACTTCACGCTCGAAGACTTTCTGCGACAACGCGTCGTTCGGTCCAAGCACGAACTTGATCGCGACCGACGATCCGTCGCGCGTGTCCAAGCCCTTACGGACGGTCGAAAGCCCCCCAATTCGATTATTGCCGCTGCCACTTAGGAGCACATAGTGACTACCGACCTGCTCGACCACTGCCGCCTCCGCTCTTTCTGCCGACGACACTACAGATGGTTGAGCGGCGCGCGCCTGCACTCACGCGGGTTGTCTGCATCTCCGTGCAATCGAGTACTGGAGCACAGTGCGTCGCTGGGCTTCACCCTGACCAAGCGCAGTTGCCTCGCTGCCCGACTGGCGTCCTCGCTCCTACCACGTCCACCCGCTGGCCCCGCTGCACCTAGGGCGCCAAGATTCTACGGAGGGTGGGTGCCCGTTGGGTGTGCCACGTGACGAACGGCATTGGGTCCGCGTCCATCGCCCGCACCGTGCGCCTGAGCGCAGGTTTGTCGTGGCGTCGAGACGTCGGGCGGCGATGCGCAGCCTGTCGCGGAACTGGTTCGCGCTGAGATTGGTTCGCCGCCCGGGACAGTTCCTGTTGACGTTCGATCGACGGCTGATCCCACGCGGGGGACGGATTCACTATGGTCACCACCATGGCGAACGAGGTGCTCGTGGAGCCACTCGAGCTCGTCGCGGGCTTCGCGGATGTCCATGGCCGCGAACTTCAGGTCCACGCTGGTGGTCAGCGGGACGCTCAGGCTTAGCTTCACGGTGGCGTGGCTGGCCGCGTAGAGCAGTGACCAGAGCCCTTCCCACCCGTCGGCGACATGCTCGAGCAGCGTCGCGGCCGGTGTGTCCCATGTCGTGCTCATCGCTACGTCCCTCCTCGTCGTCGTACTGGTTCGTTCACCGTGCCCACCCCGCAGATCGGTGTGATCGATCGGCCGGCTGTGTGGATGGAGCACGGTCACAGGAGTAAGTGCGCCAGAAGGTGCGAAACACGCGAGGTCAGTTCTCGACGGCGGTCGCCGGACGGATGAGGGCCATGACACTTCTGGCACCGGTGGATCGGTCACAGGAAATTGACCTCGCGTGTTTCGCACTTTCTGGCGCACTACTTCCCATGGACGAGCACACGTGGGCGCCGGCGGGGTCGGCGCAATGGTGATGACGTTGCACCGGCTGACCGCCGGCGCCGGGTACCAGTACCTGCTGCGGCACACCGCGTCGGGCGACTGCGACCGAGCCGGTGCGACCTCGCTGACGGCGTATTACACGCAGTCCGGCAACCCCGCGGGCCGCTGGCTCGGTTCGGGACTGACGGGTGTCGGGGGTGCCGAGGCCGTTGGCCTGGCCGTGGGGGCGGTGGTGGAGGAGGAGCCGATGGCCCGGTTGTTCGGTCGCGGGTGCGACCCGCTGACCGGCGCCCCGCTGGGGCACGCCTACCCGGGCAGTGTCCCGGTCGTGGAACGAGTTCGGGCGCAGGTCCAGCAGCTGCCGGCCGATATGGGGGAGGCGGAGCGGAAGGCGGCGGTCGCGGTGATCACCCGGGTCGAGTTGGCCCGCGGGGCAGCACCGAAGGCGGTGGCCGGGTTCGACCTCACGTTCACGCCGCCGAAGTCGGTCTCGGCGTTGTGGGCGGTCGCGGACGTGCGAACCCAGGGGCGGGTGCTGGAGGCGCATCGTGCGGCGGTGGGTCAGGCGTTGGGTTTCTTGGAGCAGCGGGCGTTGTTCACGCGCCTTGGGCATGCCGGTTGCCGCCAGGAGCGCACGCAGGGGGCGGTCGCGCTCGGGTTCGACCACTGGGACTCGCGGGCCGGTGACCCGAATCTGCACACCCACCTGGTGATCGCGAACAAGGTGCAAGGCCTTGACGGGCAGTGGCGGTCGTTGGACTCGCGGGCGTTGCATCACGCGACGGTGGCGATCTCGGAGGTCTTCGACGCGCTGGTCGCTGACGAACTGGCGCGCAGGCTGCCGGTGAGGTGGGGGTGGCGGCACCGCGGGGAGCGACACAGCCCGCGCCTGGAGGTCGAAGGCATCGCCGATGCGCTGCTGGGGGAGTTCTCCTCGCGCTCGACCCGCATTGATGAGGCGATGACCGACGAGGTCGCCCGGTTCGCCGCGAGGCACGGGCGCACCCCGAACCGGATCGAGATCACCCGGCTACGTCAGACGGTGACCCGGGCCACCCGCCCGCGCAAGCATGTTCGCCCGCTCGGGGAGCTCCTGACGGCGTGGCGTCAACGCGCTTCCGACCTGACCGGCCGGTCCCCGCAAGAGCTCACAGAGGCGGTCCTGGAGCACGGGCATGCGGTCCCGCTGCGGGTGGAGGGCGTGCCGGCCGAGGTGATCGAGCATGTCGCCGGGGTGGTGCTGAGCGGGGTGATGGAGCGGCGCTCGACGTGGACCCGGTGGAACGTGCTGGCCGAGGCCGCCCGGGTGACCCGCGGGTTCGTCATGGCCACCCCGGACGACCGGTTCGCCCTGCTCGACGCGGTGACGGACGCGGCCCTGTCCGGGGCGGTCTCGACCGCACCACCGGCGTTGTTCGTCTCCGGGCCTGCCTACCAGCGCCCAGGTGGGGCGTCGGTGTTCGAGCGGCCGGGCGAGGAGCGGTTCACCGACCGCAAGATCCTGGACGCCGAAGCCCGTCTCCTGGAAGCGGCGACCACGAACGGCGCCCCGGCGACATCGGCTGCCGCACTGGTCGTCGCCGCTGGCCAAGGTGAGCCCCGGCTCGCGGCGGACCAGGTCGAGGTCGTGCGACGGGTAGCGACCTCCGGTCGGCGTGTGGATGTGTTGGTCGGACCAGCCGGGTCGGGCAAGACCACCACCCTGCGCGGGGTCCGCCGAGCCTGGGAACACACCTACGGGCGCGGGTCAGTGGTCGGGCTCGCGCCCTCGTCGGCGGCCGCCGCCGAGCTGGCCCGCGCGTTGGGGATCACGTGTGAGAACACCGCCAAATGGACCCACGAGTCGACCGGCAAGGGCGCTGGGCGGCGCACCCTCATCCGCGAACGGCTGACCAGCGCCCGAGAGCTCGCCGGCCGCGCCGGCGACCTTCGGGTGATGCGGACCATCCAGACCGCCTTGAACGGGCAAGACCGCGAAGACGCCCGCTGGACGATGCGCCCAGGTCAGTTGGTGATCGTCGACGAAGCCTCCCTGGCCGGAACCCTGACCCTGGACACGATCGTCACCCAAGTCGGGCTGGCCGGCGCCAAGGTGCTGCTGGTTGGAGACCACGGGCAGCTGTCCGCGGTGGACGCCGGTGGCGCGTTCGCGCTGCTCGCCGACCGCACCCGCCCCGCGCGGCTGACGTCCCTGTGGCGGTTCAGCCACCCTTGGGAAGCAGCGGCCAGCCTCGGCCTCCGCGACGGCAACACCAGCGTCCTGGACGACTACCTCGAGCACGACCGCATCCACGCCGGCGCGGCCGAAGCGATGCTCGAGGACGCCTACACCGCCTGGGCCGACGACCTCGACGACGGCGCCGACGCGATCCTGCTCGCCCCCGACGCCGCCACCGTGACGGCGCTGAACGCCCGCGCCCACCGCGACCGCGTCACCGACGGACTCGTCACAGCCACCGGACTCACGACCATGGCCGGGGAGCAGATCGGGGCGGGGACCGGATCGTGACCCGCCGCAACGACCGCACCCTGCACCCCGTGGGGGCCGGCCCACACGGCTACGTGCGCAACGGAGACATGTGGACCGTCACCCACACCAATCCCGACGGGTCCATCACCGCGACCCGCACCCGGTCCGCTGCGGGCACCGCACCCGCGTCGATCCGACTGCCAGCGGCCTATGTGGCTCACGTCGTCGAGCTCGGGTACGCGTCGACCACCCACCGTGCTCAAGGGATGACCGTGGACCGAGCGCACGTGCTGGCCCACCCCGGGATGACCCGGGAGAACCTCTACGTCGCCATGACCCGGGGGAGGCACGCCAACCACGTGTACGTCGCCCTGGACGGTGTCGACCCCGAGTGCGACGACCTGCCCGACGTCCCGACCAGCAGCACCGGACACGAAATCCTCGGGTCAATCATCACCACACCGGGCGCCGAGCAATCTGCCACCGCACATGTCGCCACCGCACAGAACGAGGCCGGGTCCCTGCACCGCCTCGAACCGATCGCACGCACCCTTCTGGCCGAGGCCTCCCGCAACCGGTGGACCGCCGCGTTGACCCGCGCCGGCGTCGGCGACGGTGTCGCCCAAGACCTGATCTCCGGTGAGGCGGGTCGCCTGTTCACGACCCTGGACCGCATCGCCACCCTCACCTCCCAACCCGCCGCCGCCGTGCGCGAGATCGTGGATGCAGTCGACCCAGACGGGACAGTGGCCGCCCTTGCCAGCGAGGCGACCCGGTGGCTCCGCGCGCACGCCGAACACCCCCAGGACGTTCCCGCCACGAGAGGCAGCCACGGGCTCGACCCCGATGGCCTCGCCCTGCTTTCGACGATCGATGAGCTGATCGATCAACGTGCCACCGCCCTGACCAACGCCGTGCTGGATCAGCACCCGGCATGGCTGGACCGGCTCGGCCCCGAACCCCGCGACGCACGCGGCCGGGCAGCCTGGCTCGCCGAGGTCACGGCAACCGTCGCCCACCTCGACCAGCAACGACCTCAGCACCTGCCAACCGGGCCCGGGCTCCCGGTCCATCCCTCCGCCGTCCCCGAGTCGCAAGGAGCGTCGATCCGATGACCCGCCAACGCCGCGGACGCGCGGCCCAGAACCAAGCCTTCTTCCCCAAGCGTGGCCTGACCGCGCCGATCGGCCCGCCCACACCAATCGTCTGGTCCGCATTCAGCAACGCCGACCAGGACCTCCTGCTCGAAGACCTCGACCTGTGGGTTACCTGGCTCGTCGAGCGATACCGCCTCGATCACCGCACCGTGCCCCCGTGCTGGACCCAGCACAGCGAACTCATCGAGGAACTCTCGGCACTCCACCTGGCCTGGCAGGGTGCGTTCTACACCAGCGCCCCCGCAGACGCGCCACTAAACTGGCACGAACGCTTCGCCGCCGCACGACTACGCATCGGCGACTGGCAATCAAGGACCGGCTGCCGACCCGACGCACACCGAGAGCTGTGACTAGGGGTCTGATTCGATGAGCGGAAGTTGCCGACGAGGCCGCCAAACCTTTTTGCATTCCGACAGCAGGAGGGAGTATCGAGATCCACGACAGATTGACTGGTGCTGAGGCGTCGTACTTTGACCGGCGGCGCACTCAGCGGTCGATTCGGTCAAAGCATGAAACCGGGCCGCAGGCTGCACCCGCGCGGATGCTCGGCGCACGGAACCGCTGCGGTTCAAAGCGTCACCTAGCCGTGCAGCAGACTCCCAAGCGCATCGCGAAGGCGAGCGTCATCCGCGTAGGCCGACGAGGAGTTCTTCGAGCCCCACGTCGGTCTGATTGAGCCCCCTTGGCGGCCGCGGTGCACGTCGACACGCCGGGTGCCTTTGCTTCGAGCTGCGCCGCAGATTGACGGGTGTTGAGCGTCCTTCTTGATGGCCTCGCTGGTTGGCGCCAGAACTATCCCAACGTGCAGGCCCGATGACCGCAGGTCGTCCACACTCGGGACGTGCCGCCGGCTCGTCGAGGCGCATCGTTGGTCGCGGAAATGTGTGCCGGATACCAGACCGGTCGCCTAGCGTCGCGCTGGTTCTTCGCGAGGTTGTGCTTGGCGAGCCAGATCGTCGACGGCGTTGGCGTGCGCCCATAGCTCGCTGATGCATCCATGAGGATGCCGGTGCCGTAGAGGTTGAACGTGATCTGCCCACCATTCGCCTTAGCAGCTGCGCGTTCGCGCAAGTCCCCCTTCGGCGGCAGCTGAAGCGTCCGGAAGAGCTCGCCCGGAAGGTACGCGTGCACAGACCTCGTTGCGAACTCCCTGAGGTACGGCTCGTCACGGTCGGAGAGGTCCAGACCCTGCTCATGACGCACCATCAGCTCGAAGAGCACTGCGTCGCGAACCGATACCGTCTGCGTATGTGAGACAAGCTCGCTGTGGTGGTTCTGGGCTACGAGCTCTTTCATGTACTGCGCCGAGCTGCAGCCAGTGATCGCGCGGGCCTCCAGCCACGCCTTCATCACGTCAATCTGCACCTGCGATGGCATGCTCACGTTCGCGGCCTTTGTGGCCTCGCGGAACTGACGACCCTCACGCAGGGCCTGCCTGGCGGTCATGGAGGAAGCGTAGCGATGCCCAGCCTGACGAGGACACCGTCGACCCGTTGACCCTTCCCTGATTCGTCGGGCTTGGGCGGCAGGCAGGTCGACACGAGTGGTGCCTGGTTGGGGCCCCAACCGACTCGCCGGTTGTCGAGATGCACGACAGCTTGACCGCCGCTGAGCCTCGTAATTTGACCGGATGAATCGATGACCGAGCCAGCAGGCAAATTAGGGGTCAAGCTGCGCTATCTCGGCTGCAACGAGATCGGCGTCGACCACACCCGCACGACCGCCGGCCGACATAGGTGGCCGACAACTCGCGAGACGTCGGCGCGTGGCACGGAACCTGTTGTCCGAGCGGGCACAGTGTCATGCATGAAGGTCGAGGTCGTGCAGGCGGACATCACCAACGTCCAGGTGGACGTGATCGTCACCGCGGCGAACAGCCCGCTCATCGGGGGTGGTGGCGTCGACGGCGCAGTGCACCGTGTGGCGGGAGGTGAGCTGCTCCAGGCGCTGCGGCCCCTGTCACCGTGCCCCGTGGGTGGTGCAGCGATCACACCAGCGTTCCGGTTCCCGCCCCCAGTTCGTCACATCGTCCACGCTGTGGGCCCTCGATACGGAGTCGACGAGCGGGCCGCAGAGCTGCTCGCAGGTGCGTACCAGGCGAGTCTTACGCTCGCCGGCCAGGTTGACGCCGAGTCCATCGCGTTCCCGTCGCTGTCGACCCGCGCCTTCTACATTCGCGGCTGGAGGCTGCCTGAATCAGCGTCCAGGCGCTGCGGTCCGCTACGACAAAAGTGCAGCGCTGTCTGCTGGTCGCGCTCGACGTGAAGACCGCCCGCTTCTGGGAGCAGGCCCTGACCCAGTAGCTGAGGCCGACACAGCGGTGGCTGACCGCCGCCGTACTTAAAGTATCCGGGCCCGATTTTCGTACTATCTTGCATCTCGTATCGAGATGCGCGACAGGCTGACTGCGCTCGAGCGTCGTACTTTTGACCAGCCGCCCCTCCGCGGGAGGCGTCGGTCAATCTATCCACTGAGGGTGGGTGCGTGGCGCTCACGGTCCGCCGCCGCACCGTCACGGGCGACTCGAGAAAATCGCCGTATGAGCCGAGATGTAAGGCCTGCATCTTGACCCAAAGCCTGGCTGCGCGGTGCGGCTTCGATCCGCTATTCACCCGGGACGGGTGTTGTCCCTCCCGGCAGCCCGACGCCACTCTGGGGCAATGACGCGACGCGATGTCCGCCTAGCGATGATCGGCCCCTGTTTCGCGCTCGTGCTTCTCACAGTTGCAGGGTGTGGGAGCGATGACACCTCGGCCCAAACCGGCGCGGCCCGGAGCGCGTGCGATGCAATCTTCAAGCTCCGCAATGGCGGAGTCGGTACCGTCGAGGAGGGCGTTCAGCAGGCCGAACTCGCGGAAGTCGCTGCCGGGATCGCCGCGGGCTTCGATGCTCACTTCGCAGCGCTGAGAGACCACGCCGAGAACATCAGAGTCGGCCTAACCGAAGCCGACGGCACGACGCCCGTGGCGCCGGGGCAGTTCGACACCGCGGCGGTTTCGGCCGAAATCGAAGCGGCCGCGCAGGAGTGCGTGAGCCTTGAGGACCAAGGGTGGGTGTAGTCCCGCCCCTGCCACCTGCTGTCAGGATGCAGGTCGTGTCGACCGATGCTGAGCGTCGTACCTCGACCGCTACGGTGCCTCCGACGGCAGTCGGATCGCGGCGGGCGCGCCGCATCGCGGATCCATACGCGTGGTGGGCTCACCCGGCAATCGCGACCCAACAAGTGCCGACGCCAGCTACGCTGCCATTTGCGAATGGCCATTTGGCGTGGGACGGAAGTGATGGAAAAGTACGAGCTGCGCACGGGCGTCCTCTACGCCTTCCAGCCCGGTGACGACCCGGGCCTGCTGATCCCGGTCAAAGTCCTCGACGCGTACCATACGTACTCGCTCCGAGACTTCCAGGTCGGCCACTATCCCAACGCGTGGGGCTACCAAGAGTTCCGGCCGCACGACAGCCAGCTCGACAAGCCAGCGTGGGTCCGCGACGAACACTGGACGATCGAGAAGAGCCCGTACGGGGAGTGGCTGACGCATGGTCTGCTGGTCGCCGGCCCGACCTTCTCGCAGGGATCTCAGCCGTACTACTGGTTCGACGGGTCCATGACGGAACTCGAAAAGGCTGCGCGCGTCGACAAGGTCGACCTCGCGATGGCAATGGCGGAGACATACTCCGACCACAACCCGAACGGCTGGGTGATTGACGGTGACGGCAAGTTCGTTCCCGTGAGGCCCATCCGGCCCGAGCAGCTCGTCGGGGAGTGGGAGGAGCTAGTCGGTGAGCCCCTGCGGCAGGAACTGGCTGCCTGGGAAATGGAACGAAAGGTGCAGGACCGCGAAGCCGAGCGGTATTGGCAGCGGCGGCGCAAGGCGAAGGTGGAGCTGGAAAGGCTCGAGAAGTCGATGATTGGCCTGAAGTGGTGCATGGCGTTGTGCGCCGTCTTCATCGTCATGGCGTTCGGTTCGGGCAGTGCCGACAACTTGCATCGCGCGTTCTGGGGCCTGGTCGGGTCAGGATCTGTGACAGCGTTGACCGCTGCTCGGATCCGCACCCTGGAGCGGCAAGAGTGGTAGAGCACCGCACCCCGCGGCCTCAGGGTCTGATGCACTCAAATCGGGGCCACACGCTCGCTCCCTTGTAGCCCTCAACCTCGGCGAGCCACCCGATGGCCGCCAAGACCTGGGGCTGGGGTGCGTCCCACAGGGTCATCAGGGCCACGAAGTCAGCAGCGTCCACGGCCTCTTCGAGGCCGTCGGCAACCGTGACGGTTGCGGACTGCACAGCGGCGGCGTCCCGTCGGCGATCGGCACCCGCCCGGCGCCGTCGTACGCCACCCGCTCCTTGATTCAGCGCGGCCGTCGGCGGCGTCGGGGACCCCGATCGCGCGGGCGACGGTGAGGACTTGGGTGGCTGATTCGCGCAGTCTCTCGGGGTGGCCGTCGGACCAGCAGGCCAGGTAGGGCAGGGAGTAGTTGGTCGTGTCGAGTCCGGCGCTGGCGGCGACGAGGTAGGCGATCGACTCGGCTTCGAGTTCGGCCTGTCCGTGGCAGTACTCGCTGGTGGCGTAGTCGGGGAATCGGTGGTCGTGGTCGGCGCGGATGTGCCCGAGTTCGTGGGCGAGGGTCTTTGTCGCCTGTGCCGGGTCGACGTCGTCTCGGACATGCACGGTCTGTGAGAGGAAGGGGGTGTAGCCGTTCACGCCGGGTGGGCAGGGACTTCGGTAGAGAAGATAGGAGTCTGCTGCGAGGAGTGCAGCGACACGGTCGCTGACTCCGCGATGTGATCCGTTTGTCTATCGATCACGGCAATCGATCACATCCGGGCCCCCGGTCCGGCGTCACATCGGTCGCTCGCTATGGCGCGGGTTTCATGCGGCAGAGGGCGCGGTGCCCATGGCGCACGGTCACAGATCCCAGGATGTCTCCCTCCGCCCCCGGTGATAGACAACGTTGAGGGAGCTCTTCGTCGCCGATCGTTGAGTCACGTCAGGCCAATCCCGTGTGAGGGCAGTTGCGCATCTCGTGCCCGCGGAAGCCACAGATGCTGCACGGCTCGGCATCCAGAGGTACGCCACAGGACCGCTTGTCGTGGCCGAGTTCATCGCACCAGCTGCATGTCCCGACTCCTGTACCCGTCGTCGTTTGCTCCAGGTCGTCGACTGCGTTGTCATCCGGCCGAACCGAGGTCAGGGAGTCCCGGGCGGCGCCGGCAGCCTCCGCGAGTGCGCTTCGCGCGTCGATCCGGCGCTTGACCTCGAGTGCCACCGCCGCGATCCCGCCGACCGCCACGAGTGTCACGACTGCTCCCCGTACGACGAGCCTTGGCGCGGCGTTCGCCACCGCGTTCGCCTCGATCAGGTTCAGGTAGTTCTCGACGCCGCCGAGGCTCTTGGCTTCGGTGACGAGTTCTTGGTACCTGCCTAGGTTGCTCACTTGATGACCGCCTTCGGCGTGGAGGTTGTGGTGTCCGCGACTGCTGCCTGTCCGGCTTCGCAACATGGTGGAGTGCGTCGTGTGCCGGCCATCAGTCGTCCTCTCCGAACCCGTACAGGGTGGTGTCGTGCCCGCAACGAGGACACGTGGCGTACCCGTAGGGATTGCTGCCGTCCTCCCACGGCGCGGTCAGTGCCGCGCCGGCCAGCGAACCCTGGCAGTTCTCGCACTCATCCATCTCCAGCAACCTTTCCTTGTCCCGATCAGCTTGATTTGTTAGGCGGCGACGGACTCGAGACCCCGGCTGCGCCACGAGGCCGACATCGCACGTGCCGCCTCGATGGCCTGCAGGTGCTGTGAGTGGGCGCGGAGCCTGACAACGGTGTGGATGTCTGCCGCTTCGGCCAGTTCGCGCGACAGCATCGAACGGTTCTCGGGGTGCTGCGCCGTGATCACCTGGACGGACAGCCCGGACGCCTTTGCACGACGCGCGAGATCCGCGAAGGCATGATCCCCGCTGATGATCACGAGCTCGTCGTAGTCGCGGGCCACTCGGCGAAGATCGATCGCGGCGAGCAGTGCGTTGTCAGCTGCGTCGGGTGCGTTCGCTCCGACGATCCACCTCACGTTGGTGCCATGGATGGCCGCCCGATACTTGCGTGCGACGCTGCGGGATGCGCCGACCACGACGTGGTCATGCTGCGCGATCCCAGGAGCCTGCTGCTTGAGAACCGCCCAGAACGAGTTGACTTGATCGCAGTTCGCCTTGGCTCCGCGAGTGGGGTTCTCGATGTCGACCAGGAAGTACCGACGCTTGCGATCGGCCAGCGATGCGGTGAATGCCCTGTTGGGCTCGATCGCAGTACCGACGTGGGTCGCCGTCGCCGGTTCGCGGACCTCGTCCGCTTCCACGTGCCACCCACGGCAGTCGGGGCACGCAAAAGGGCTGACGTGACGATCAGGGGCGGCATCAGCGAGCGCCCTTGCGCCGTCGCGCGCCTGGTGACGGTCACGGAAGCGGGCGAGTCCCGTGGACGCGCACTGGGACAGCGCGTGCTTACAGGCCCTCGACTTGGTGTCGCCCCTGCGAACGGCAGGGTGAAAGTTGATCTCGGTGTGCATCTCAGCGGTCCTCTCGATTCGGCCACGGGGGCGGCGGTGGACCCAATCCCACACGCCGACTACGCGAGGCATCCAGACCGGCACTGCCTAGCGATGCCTAACCGGCCACCTCGGCATCGGTGGGCAGCACGCCGAGCGCGATCTCGAGCCCAGTCCCGACCCTGCGCTGGCAGGATGAAGGGCATGTCGCAAGCGCGTTTTAGACTGCACCGGGATCTGCTGGAAGCCCTTGACCAGGTCGTCGGCAGCAAGGTGATGACCGCGGAACCGGTCGTCCTGTTGGCTGGCTATTTGTACGACCTGGCGGAGAGCTATGGGCTCTCCGAGAGCGATCAGATCGCCGAGGATCCGCTGCAACGTGTCGACACCCCGGTACCCGCGGTGGATCTGCTTCGCCACTACCTGGCAGGCGGTTCAGAGTTTGCCGACGTCGATCTCCGAAACCGTCTCTACGCCGCGCTTGTCGAGATCTCCCAAGATCCGCTTGCTCGCAAGGCTCTCAACAAGACACAGGCTTTGACCGACGTCGAGGTGCTTCGGGTCGCGCAGATCTACTGGAACCTCGAAGGAAACGAGGACCGACCGCTATTGCCGATTCGCCCAGGTCAGATCAGCAGAAATGGGCGCACGGTCAAGGGCGACATCCCAACCGAGGACGCCGACGACGACTTCGCCACCATGAAGATCACCGACCGCCGAAACACGAAGGCCTCCTACAAGGCAACCGGCCATAGCTTCGCGAAGCAGGGCGCCCGCCTCGCCGCACTGACGGCCCGACACATCATCGCGACCAGCGCCGGTTCCGCTCCTCGCGTGGACGGGGCGTTACTCCGGCGCACCGAGACGGAGATCGCGATCGTTTGGGGCGATCCCGATGGACCGGACGCACCGATCCATCCGCCGATCGCCAAGAACAGCGAAAGGTCAACCTGGATCTCACCCATCACGTCGCGGGCACGCGCCTACCACGCCATCGACAGTCTCGAGCAGGACCTGCGGTCGGCGATCGAGCAACACTTGCTCGGCCGCATCCCGCCCGAGGAGGCGTTCGGCCCCGACTACGAACGACTCAACGCCCGGCGCGCCAGCGCCGATCTTGTTGGCACCGACTCGCTCACGATGTACCTGTATCCCCAGGAGGCCTATGACGCGCTCCTGCGGCACCCGGCCGCTCTCCCTGCCGAACTCGGCGAGTTGCTGCAGTCGAACTTCGCGGCGTTTGACGCGTTCCTTCCCGTGCGCAACCGCGTGATGCGTGGTCGCCCTCTTCAGCCCAACGACCTCGAGGAGACAGGGGCGTTCGTCGAACGGTTCCGATCCGAGGCCTTCGGACTCACCAACAGAGCGCTCGAAGGCCTCGGCCGCGATTCCGGTTGGCAGCCTCGCCGGCGACCTGGATCGGAGCCACCCGAACCCGTCTCGCACAACCTTCCCGATGCAGATTTCAACGAGACCGGGCTGTTGGGACGTGACCAGCAGATCGACGAGGTCGTCGCGAAGATCAAGGGCCGGCGGACACCAATCACCCTGATCGGCGAGGGCGGCATCGGCAAGACAGCGCTCGCTCTGGAAGTCTGTTACCGGCTCGTCGACGAACCCGAGCCCGTTTTCAGCACCGTCTTGTGGACCTCGCTTAAGACCGAACAACTGACCCCTTCGGGCGTTCAGGCACTGACCGACTCCCTACGTGACATCGACGGCGTTACACGTGCACTCGGGCGGGAGATCGACGACACCTTCCAGGGCGGTGCGGAAGAACTGGCTCAACTGCTCGGCGACAGGTCGACGCTCGTGATCATCGACAACCTGGAAACGGTGCGAGGAGTCGAAGTCCTGAGCCTGTGGGAAGTGCTTCCGTCGACGGTCACCTTCCTCTTCACGAGCAGGGTCGGGCTGGGCCAGCTTGATCGTCCTGTCGAGGTAGGGCCCCTAGATGAACCGAGCGCCGAACAACTGTTCCGGATGTTCGCAAGCACCAGCGGAGTCACCGCTCTTGCCCGCACTCCTTCAACAAAGCTAAGCGACATCCTGCGCGAACTTCGATACTCACCCCTGGCGATCCGGTGGTACATCCTGAGCGTCGAGGCGGGCAAGACCCCGACCGACGTCCTTCGCAATCAAGACGAACTGCTGCAGTTCTGTGTCGCCAACGTCGTCGACGCGCTCGGCAAAGATGAACGGGTGCTCCTGGACGTGCTACGAGTCCTTGACCGCCCAGTGTCGTTCGACGAACTCGCAGTGATCTCTGAACTAGACATCGACACTCTCCACCGTGGCGCACAGCAGCTGACGCAGCGGTCGCTGCTCGTTCGCTCGCAGGTGGCGGCCGCTCTCGACGAGGCTGAACTCCTGGCTCTCTCGTCGACTGCGAGGGCGTTCCTGCCGACGGTCTCAGAGTCGGCGATGATGGAGGACATCTTCCGACGGGAAGTCGCCTACAAGAAGGATCGCGACTACGAGCGAAAGTGGCTCGCAGATCACGGACTCTACTTTGACCCCAACATGATCTTTCCGCGTTCGACCAGTGATGAACCAGTGCAACATCTTCTGCGTCGGGCACTGCGGGCGAACAAGGCTGGCGACCCCGCTGCTACCGCAGCAGCAATGGCGCGAGCGCGAGCGCTCAACCCCGGATACTTCGAAGTCGACCGCATCGATGCGTTCTTCGCGAGTATCCGCAAGGCGGCCGCAACTGCAACGACACTCTACCGCTCGGCGCTGAATAACTGCCGAACCGAAGAAGAGCGATGCTGGGTCAGCTACTTCTACGCGGCCCATCTGGCTCGCGACGCTGGTGAGGCGCGCGACATACCAGAGGCAATTAGGCTGGCCGACGCGGCTCACGCATGCTTCGACACCCACGAGACCGCCCACCACCTGGGGCAGTATTACTTTTGGGACAACCGCCACGACGACGGCCGGCGACTGATCGAATGGTCAATCGAACGCTCTCCGACAGCCGAGTTCACGCGAAAAGCGACAACATCGCTCGTCGAGTGCTTCCGCCAGTGGGGTGACGCTGACCTTGCGGTTGGCGCTCCGAGCACGGCGCTGGAGCGCGTGCTCCGTGGGCTGGCCATCGGCATGGAACTTCATGAATCGGGTTCTACCGACGAGAAGCTCATGCGGTCGATTGTGCGGGCCGCCAACTCCGCGATGAACGCCGTTCACCGTCTACCTGAACTGGACTTCGAACAGGAAACGGAGTTGGCTCAATACCTACAACGGCTAACTGGGGACGGGGCATTCCAAACAACCGACTCGTGGCGCAACTTGGAGTACTCCGTGTCGTTCCTGTCTGACGACAGGCGGGCCCGGCTCGCGCCCGGCATTGCATCACCGACGATCGATGCGGCGCCCAAAGAACGCGTTCGCGGAACCGTTGTCAATTTGGGCCCAAAATATGGGTTCATCGCTCACCGGGATTTCCCAAACAATGTGTTCTTTCAGGCAGGGTGGCTCGTTCCGCCGACAAGAATCGACGAACTCGCCGTTGGTTCCATCGTTGAGTTCACGCCGGGCAAGAACGACAAAGGCCAGGCCCAGGCTGAGCACGTGACACTCTGTCCAGTCAACGGAGACGAAGCTCGTCAGCGGGCGTGACCATGTCGTCGAAGGTGCCCAGGTAGTCGACGATCGGGCCGTGGGTCTTGCTCGACGAGCAGTCCAATCTGTCTCGCGTGATCGCCCGGCAAGAGTGCCCGCTCCTATCGTGGGTTGTCGATCAAGGGTGCGTGATGCTGACCCTCACCGGGTATCGTTCGAACGTGCGTTCTAGTCGAGGCATCGAGCGGGTGCCGACCCATGAGCAACCGGTCGACGCGCCTGCCGATGCTCGCGCCGGCGAGCGCATGGTGCAGCCCGAGACGCCATTGCCGGTTGTGGTTTGGGTGACGAGCGGTCGTGGCAAGTCGTTCGCGACCGACGGGCACGCCGTCGCCTGGACGAGCTCTCAGGTCTGGGTGCGTTACCTCGACCCGGGCGGACGCGAGGGGTTCGCGTGGGTGTGGGCATCGGCGGTTGCTCGGAGGAACGTTGTCGAGCGGGGTCTTTGATTGTGCGAGACGGAAGCACTGCCTGTTCGCTGAGGTCGACCCAACCGACCGATCGGGCCAGCGCTTCTGGGGGGCGCTGGCCCGATCGTCTTGGGTGTGCCCGGCTCAGGTCGAAGGGCATACCCCAAGGAGTCGGCGGTGCGTCGCCATCAGCTTGTATGTCGGCTTCGGCCTGCTCTGGTGCTTCGTCGTACCTGCTCATAGCTGTGGCTTCTCGGGATGCTGGTGATGGTCGACGGCGGACTTGGCCGCTTACTGGCGGTGGTCCCAGTGGACGAGGGCGTCCCAGTCGAACATCTCTCGGGCGACGCGCTCGGCCAGGTCGAGGGTGGCGACCGTCGCATAGGGGTGGAGGGTCGTGCCGGGGAACGCCGCGAGGGCCTCATTGACCGCATTCGCGTCGACCCTGAGCCGGCCGAACGTCCGCTCATGCGCCGGCGGGCGAGGTTGCCACGATGCGGTGCGCGTCCAGGTCGCGAACGACGTCGCGAACGCAACGACGGCCGGCCACAGCCTCTCGTCCACCGCGGTGACGCCAGCGCGTTCGGCGACGCCCCGCAAGGTGATGCCGCGCTCGTCCAGGTTTCGCAGGAGCGCGCCCAGGCACGCACCCGTGTCGCGGTCCGGCAGGACGTCGGGCCGGTTGACGGCCGGCGGCAACCACAGGAACAGGTCGTTGGGGGTGCGCCAGAACTCAGCGGACTCCTCTTCGAGCAGCTCGGGGATGAGCTTATTCATCGTGGTGCCGATGCTCGCGGCCGCCACGTTCAGGAACGTGATCAGTCCTGCCCATGTGCCGTCGATGCTGAGGTCGGCGCGCATCCGCCGGTCGAGCTCGACCGCCACGTGGGCGACGTCTCGACCGGGGTGCTCACCGGTTCCACTCAGCCAGCACGACGGGCACACCGCCGGTCCCGTCTCCTGGATGGGCAGGAGGTTCTTCGGTCGGTACAGGTCACCGCAGCCGGGGCACCGGCGATCAGGGGCAGGCCCGTCGCTGCTGTGCCGGCGGTTCATCGCGGTGCGGATCACGTCCCATGCGCGCGGAAGCTCGGGTCGCGGGTCGTCCGGTGTGAACAGAGCTCCGGGGAAGGGCCGGAAGTCGTCGTCGTCGTTGAGCGGCTCGAGCATGACCGACCCCCGGGGGGCAATCCCTTCGGCGAACACCCACACCGTTCCCGCGACAGTGAACATGAACGACTGCTCGCTGATCTGGGTGATCTTCGCCGGTGTGCTGGTGAGGTCCGCCTCGTACGCGGCGCGGGCGAGGTCCAAAGCCCGCTGGTAGGCCGGAGTGGTGGTGAGGCGGGCGGCGTCCGCGTATCGGCGGCCAGTGGCAACCTGGGTGGTGCGGACGGCGTTCTTGCGTGCCTTGTTCTGGGTCACTGATGGTCCTGTTCCTCGGCGGCGGTCCCATGCCCTCCGCCGGTACTAGGGCACCGGTGGTCAGGGGTGTTGCCGTACGCGAGTCGTAGACCCTTGTCCTCGACGCTGGGTGCTCATGGGAGCGGTCCAGCTCGGGTCGGGCAGTCGTACCTGCCACTGGCAGGAAACCTACCCCGTCGTGGGATGCGCGAGGCGTCTTGCGGCTGGGCGTGTCTGCGGATCGCGGCGACGAGCGGAGACTGGACCGCATTCCCTGACACCGAGTCCCAGGCGTGGTGGCGGGTAGGTGCCTACTCGCGTTCGCGAGCCATGTAGATGTGCACGACAGCAGCCCAGTCAACACGGGGATGGTTCTGCAGCTTGCCGGGCACGGGATGCTCGGTGACGTCGAGCGCGCCAGCAGCCCTGGAGGATCGGCTGCGCATGTGATCGTTTTGTCTAGCAGTTGGGCCTTTCGGCGGGTCCGGCGATCGACGGTGTGATCGATCTGTCTATCCAGACTGCAGAAGATGGCTGCACCAGCGAGGGGAGTGCGGCCATGTCCAACGACGTTCACGCTCAGTTGTTTGCAGTTCCTCCAAGGCTCCGTCGACGAAAGCCGGCGGGGGAGAGGCGCGTCATCAATGTCACGGTGCAGTCAGACGAGCGGCTACTGCTGACCGTGGCCGAAGCGGCTGCCCGACTCGGCATCGGCCGCACCTTCATGTACCAGCTCCTCAGCGGAGGTGAAGTCACGTCGGTCCATGTGGGCCGGCTCCACAAAGTGCCGGTCTCGGCGCTCAAGGAGTACGTCGAACGTTCGGCCGCGAAGTCCGCCGAGGACGAAGCCGAAGCTGGGGACGACGTGTCCTAATCCCCGTCCGAGCGTCCGGCGACGCGCTTGGGTGGCGCACCCAGCCTTGCCA
Source organism: Cellulomonas sp. P2_F12 (assembly GCF_056403775.1). Classification (NCBI taxonomy): domain Bacteria; kingdom Bacillati; phylum Actinomycetota; class Actinomycetes; order Micrococcales; family Cellulomonadaceae; genus Cellulomonas; species Cellulomonas sp. P2_F12. The sequence goes on from NZ_JBFUEV010000001.1 coordinate 218,899, forward strand.
TGGCCGCCACGTGTCCGGACCGGACCGGGGCGATCGGATGGCGGTAGATCTCGGCGGTGACGGTCACGGAGCGATGGCCGAGGGTGTCTGAGATGTCTTCGATTGGCACCCCGGCGGCCGAGAGCAGCCTTGCGGCGGCGTGCCGGAGCATGTGTGGGTGCAGGTGGACGAGTCCTGCGTCGTGTGCGAGCCGGCTGTAGGTCCGGCGCACGTTGGACGGGTCCAGGGGTGTGCCGAGTTCCGTTGTGAAGACGAGGTCGTAGCGGTTCCGCCAGGCAGAGCCGGCGAGTTCGCGGTCGTTCTTCTGGGCTGTCCGCTGTGCCTTCAGGGCGTCGACGACGGGCGGCGGGATCTCGAGTGTGCGGTTGCTGGTGGGGGTCTTGGGAGGCACGAGGACGAGAGCTCCCATGGGTGTGCGCCGCAGGCTCGCTGCGACTCTGATGCTGGGCCTCTTGCCCTTGAGCTTGACCTCGGGCCAGGTGAGTCCTGCAGCCTCGCCGGGTCGCAGGCCGAGCATCAGGGACACCGTCACGAGGTTGCCGAGGCGGTCGTCGGCGGCGGCCGCGAGGAGCTTGCGGGCCTGCTTGCTCGTCAGGCCATAGCGATCTGCTTTCGGGCCAGGGCGGGTATGGACTGGGTCGGCCACGTTGCGAACGACGAGATCGCGAGCCATCCCGAACCGAAGCACACGCCGGGTCAGGTTGAGTGCATGCCGCATCGTCGAGGCGGCGAGGCCAACGTCAGCCATCGTGTCGAGCATGAGTTCGACGTGTTCGGACCGAAGTTCGGAGAGGCGGTAGTCGCCCAGCGTCGGTACGACGTGTGCAGTGAGCATGTGTTCGTAATTGCTGATCGTGTTATCAGTGATGCCCGGCGGCGCTCCCCGCTCCAACCACATCCGAACCAGGTCGGTGAAGTTGGTCGCGCGTTGCGACAGATCGATTCCCAGTGCCCGCTGGGTCACCAGCTCGTCGAGCTTGGCCCTTGCGTCGGCGCGAGAGGTGCCGCGGACCTTTGTGCGTCGCCGCTTGCCCGATGGATCGACTCCTAGGTCGACGATGCCGATCCAGCAGCGTGCGTCCTTGTCGTAGCTGATGCTGCCGCTACCGTTGTCGCGTCGGCGCGCTTTCTGAGCCATGTCTCACCACCAGGTCCGCGCACCCGTCTGAGCAGGATGATCCGGGAAACATCTCGGGAAACATCTCTGAGCGTATGCAGCCGTACAGACGCGGTGAAGTACGACCGGAAACCCGGTCTGACCTGCACATACGTGAACGCGGGCGGACGCTGGATGTCCCTGGGGGTCAAGGGGTCGCAGGTTCAAATCCTGTCAGCCCGACAGATCCGCGAGGCACGGAAACCGTGTCTGACGTGCGGAAACAGACCGCGAGGGCCGTACCCGCTTAGTCCCGGGTACGGCCCTCGCGCCGTTCGTGGTCACACGGTGGTCACAAGCCGCCAGGAACCTGCCCCGGTTCGGCCGGTCCCGCGGCATCGGCACCGTCGTCCCGGCCGGTCTCGGCGGCGTTCGACTCGTCCTGGTGCGCCCACGGCGGATACCCGAACCCCTGCTCGACGTACTGCTCCACGGTCATGCCCTCCGGGATCGGCGGCAGGTTGAGCCCTTCGGTCACGTCATCACCTCCATCCTGGGGGCGGTTCACCGGACAGCCGCCGGTCGGGCCGCGGTGAACACCGACAGCCGCGCCGCCGCGGCGGCGATCCTGGTCGGCCCGGACTGCGGCAGATACGTCGACAGGTAGACCTCCACCCGGTGCCCCAGGAGGGCCGCCGCGTCGGCCGCGATGACCCCCTCGGCGGACAGGATGAACGCCAGGGAGTGCCGCACCGCGTGCAGCCGGATCCCGGGGACGCCCGCCGTGACGCACAACCGCCGGAACCGGTCGCTGTAGACCTCCGGACGGATGCCGCGCCCGAGCGCGTCCACCACGACCAGGCCCGAGTCCGTCCACGCCCGACCGGCGGCGAGTCGGTCCGCGGCCTGTCCGGCGCGCATGGTCCGCAGCAGGGCGACGGTGCCTGGGTGGATCTGCTCGACGGGGATCGTTCGGCGCCGCTGCTCGGACTTCGGGTCGTCGATGGTGTCCCCGGACCCGAGTGCGACCCGGCCCTGAGCGATCGTGACCTGCCCGGCGTCCAGGTCGACGTCGGACCACCGCAGGCCCATGACGTCCGACCTGGTCATCCCGGACAGCGTCAGCCGCCACGCCCCCGCGAGCGGGTCCCGGTCGGCGGCGTCCCGGAACGTCATGAGTTCGGCGGGCTGCCAGTGCGGCAGGTCCGTCCCGACGATGCGCCGTTGCCGCGGCCGGTGGGCGAGCCGGACCACGTTCCGGTCGACCACGCCGTCCCGGACGGCGACGTCGACGGCCTGCCCGAGCGCGACCATCGCGGCCCGCACCGACCGGGGGGACAGCGGCTGCCCGCGCTTCCCACCCTCCGTGGAGAGCCACCCGATCAGCGCGTCGACGTCCGCCCCGGTCAACGACGTGACGGGCCGGTCCCCGATCCGTCGGAGCGTCGACGCCAACGCACCTTCGTAGCCCTCCCTGGTGACCTGCCGGACGTCCGTCCGGGACGCCAGCCACCGGGCGCACAACTCGCGGACCGTCTCGGCCCGGACCGGTGCGACGGGCGCCGTGTACGTGCCCGCCCGGACCGCGGCGACGACGTCCCGGGCCTCGGTGAGCGTGTCGACGCGCCGCTTGACCTGCCGCCGGGACTGCCCGGTGACGCGGGGTTCGGCGACGACGACGACGAACCGGACCCGGCCGGACCCGGTGACCTCGCGGCGGATCGGTTCGTCCCACCCGGGGCAGTCGGGGCAGGTGTACGCGACCAGGGCGCCCGCCTGGAGGATCGGTTCCCTCACAGGCGTGGGCACAAGTCGAGGGTGAACCGAACCCACACCCGGCCGCACCGCACCGCACCCGAGGGGACGGACGTCACCCGGTCCCCGCACGATCCCGGGCCACGACCCACACCAGGCCACACCAGACCGGACCCCGCCGGACGTCAAGACCGGACTGGGGGTCAAGGGGTCGCAGGTTCAAATCCTGTCAGCCCGACAGTGAAAGCGCAGGTCAGGGGCTTCTGGGGTCATCCTAGCAAGCCCCTGACCTTCACCTTTTGGCCCGGCGGGAAACACCTCGGGAAACATCTCGCCGCGAATACGGGCGGACGTCCCCGGCCGCGGAGGGCTGACCACGACCGGATGGCCGCCGCCGAACCAATCGCGGAGCGGACGTGGAGCTCGAGTCCTCGGCTTCTTGCGGCCCCGGTCGCTCGGCGCGGCCGGTGGCCACGTCGTCTGTCAATGACTTCACTTAGGCTGCGATGCGCTCCCACTGCACCCGCAGCAGGCAGACGGAACAGTCGACCCGTCAATCGATCCAGACGAGACAGCCGCCCTCGCCCGCCGTGTTGGGGTCACGCCTTCGGGTGCGCGAGCATCCAGCCGTAGATGTCGTCGCCGAACTGGCCGGAGTACGCCTCGTCCCAGCCGCCGTGCAGCAGGTTGTGGTCGTAGATCGTGAGCTTCGCCGTGTCCTCGGTGAACCCGCACTGCGAACGCAGGTCCCCGATCGGCTCGATGCTGCCCGCCGGGTCCACGGTGTCGTCGTCGGCGCTGTGGAACGCCCACGCGGGGGCCGTCGCCATCGTGCAGCCGACGTCGTTGAACGCGGGCCGCCCGTCGCCGGCGATGGGCACCACAGCCGCGACCACGTGGTCGCCCGGGAACGCCCCGAGGTACTCCCACGCGCCGTAGGCGCCGCACGACAGTCCGGTCAGGTAGACCCGGTTCAGGTCCACGTTGTAGTGCTCCACGGCGTACGCGAGGAAGGCGTGCACCTCGCTCGGCGTCGTGCACCCCGACTCCGGCGGGTTGCCGAGGTCGTGCTGCTGCTGCATGAAGCAGGAGCCGCCGCGGTACTCCGGGCAGTCGATGGCCGGCAGACCGCCGGGCGCGGGGACGTGCTGCGTGGACAGCACGACGAAGGGTCGGTCGGTCGGCCAGCCGCCGACGGCCTGGAACCGCGGGATGCCGGTGTTCTGCAGCCAGCCGAGCGCGTCGGCCGAGCCGTCCCCGTTCTCCCCGTAGCCGTTGAGCGCCACGAGCAGCGGCGACGCGGCGCCGCCCGGCGAGTAGGACGGCGGCAGGTACTCGTAGTACCCCATGCCGCCGGCCGTCGCCTCGGGCGAGCCCAGGGGCCGGGGCGTCAGGTAGCGGGCCGAGTCGGTGCCGAGATAGGGCGCGACGACTCCGCACAGGTCGCTCGCGAATGTGGGCTGCGAGCCGACGACGCGGACGTCGACCGTCTGACCCTGACCGGTGTCGCGGTCGAACTGGTAGGTGTACCGGATGTTGCCGGCGTTCTTGGTGATGACGGCGCCTCGCGAGTCCCGTACCACGAGCGGCTGCCCGGACACCTGGTACACGCCCTGGTACAGGCTGCCGCCGAGCGACCGGAAGGGCAGGTCCTTGGCGGTCTGGTTCCACGACACCGTGACGGGCGCGCGGCCGGGCACGGACCAGGTCTCGGTGTACGCGCTGGTGGCGGACCACCGCTCGAGGCCGGTCTTCTTGTCGGCGCGGATCGTGAGGTTCGTCGTGCCCTCGCCGTGCACGTCGATCGGGTAGCCGCAGCCCCAGACCTGGTCGTCGTAGACGTCGGCATGCTTCTCGTGCGTCACCGACCCGGCGTGGGCCGGGGTAGCAACGAAGAGCCCCGCCAACAGGACCGCGGCGCCGACGACGAGACGGGCGGGGCGAAGGCGGACCGGTGCGGACATGGTTGTGCTCCGATGGACGACGATGACGCGGAGTGACCAGCACCAGTGAACTCCTGGCTCCGGAACGCGGTCAACGCAAAACCGACAAATACGTCGAAACCGGGGTGTGTCGCGACACTTAGGGCGTTGGTGCCGCTCGGGTTGTACCCGGCCGTACAGCACCTGGCCCGCCTCGAGCTGAACAGTGCTCGACGCGAGCACTTCCGCGAGTTCGGCCGGGCGCTCGAACTCGACCAGGACTCCTTCGTCTACCGCCGTGAAGCCGTAGTTGCCGATGCGGAATTCGGCACCCCAGGTCTGCTCGATCGCCCGAGCCCTCGCCGTGGTCAGCACCCGGTCGGCGATGCTGCTGCTGCGGGAGGCGCTCTACGGCACCCGCCGCTTCGACGACTTCGCCGAACGAGTCGGCATCAGCGAGCCCGTCGCCGCCGCTCGCCTCGCCGAGCTGGTCGAGCGCGGGATGCTCGAACGCACCCCCTACCAGGACCCGGGACGGCGAACCGGGTACGAGTACGCCCTCACCGTCAAGGGCAGTGAGTTCGCGCCTGTGCTCATCGCGCTGCTGCAGTGGGGGAGCCGGTGGGAATCGCCGGACGGCGCGCCCACCGAGCTCTTCCATGCCGGCTGCGGAGAGGTCGCCACCGCGGAGGTCCGCCGCCGCGGCGGCGATCCTGGTCGGCCCGGACTGTGGCAGGTACGTCGACAGGTAGACCTCGCTCGCTACGTCAGCCCCAGGCTAATCACGGTGAGCGGTCACGGTCGTCACCGGAAGCCCGAATACCCGTTCGACCTTGCTGGGCAAGTCGATATGTAGCCAATGGGAAACTCTTCTCGGGAGCGTCGACACAATGACCTCGTCGAAATGCTGGCGTGACAACACATCGCTCACCGCGCTGAAAGGGTCCTTGTCACTCACCTCGCCGGCGGCGGGGATGCCAAGGTGTTGGAATCGGTAGAGCGCATCCCGAAGGCGCCCGTCGGCCACCTCGGCGGCACTTCGGTCCGGCGCAAGATGTGCCGGGCCAACCGCCGCGTCGAACCCTCCGACCATCCCATTGTGTGTCTGAGTGACAGGCACCACGACCCATAGCTCCGTCTCGGCGTCTCTGGCTCGTTCTCGGACGGCCGCGGTTAGTTCCTCGCCACCGAGCGTTTCGTTCGCGACGAGAAGTATTCGGTGCTGCGCCACAATGCCCTCCCTGAGGATGACCACCCGTGTACTCGATGGTTCCGCATGGCAGCGGCATCGGGTGATATGCGTGACAGCCGTTCGCGCGGTCAGCGAACACGATCCTCGTGGACCTGAGTGATGACAAGAGCGAGGGCGGCTCCAGAGCGACCCGGCCCTGGCAGCCCGGCGGGCGCCGCCTCGTGCAGCGGGTCAGGGGAGCGCTCGCTCATCGGCATGAGCGTTTAGCGCGTCAGCCGTTCGGGCGCGGCGATCGACGCGAGCCGGATCGGCGTGCGGCGGCCTACCGGGCGGGGCGCCTCCGCACGGACTCGAAGGCCGCGAGAGCCTTGTCCTCAGCGTCGGGGAGCGTGTGCAGGTACCTTTGGGTCGTCACACCGTTTCTGACCCGCGGAAACAGACCGCGAGTGCCGCCCCACTTAGTCCCGGGAACGGCCCTCGCGGTGTCTGCCTCTCACGAACCTCTCACGAGTCGCCGGAGGTCATCCGCTCCCGGGCCGAGCCGGTCGGGCCCGTGCCCGTGACCGTGCCGATCAACGCGGACGACCGCGCCGCCGCTGCTGCGATCCCGGACCGCTTACCATGCGCCATCGGTTCCGTTCGGAGGACATCTCGCATGCCTAGCCTGTTCCGGGCACGCTTCACCGCGTTGTTGACGCTTGTCACGTTGTTCGCGGCCGGCTGTGCCGCTAGTGACAGGCCCATCGCCCCCAAAGATGAGGGGACAGTTCGCGCGGCTGTGGCGGAATTGACGCCGCCACCAGGATATGAGCAAAGCAGCGACTGCCCCGTCCAGGACGCGAAGTGCTTCACGAGCGAGGCGCATATCGACGGACCCCTGGACGCCAGTGCCCGCTCGCTACTAGATGCTTTTGGGCTCCATGTAGATACCGACAGCGTCACGTGCTCGTCCGTGGCAAGCGGGCCGTCGTCGATCGCCGATTGCGTCGCCTTTGGCCGGATCGACAATGTGCAGTTTGCTGTCACGATAACCTCAACAACGAGGAGGCCTGGAAGTTCGATGCCCCAAGGCACGAACATAATGGTCGCACCGTCTCGAATCGAAGACTGAAGCGATACTCACGCGCACCATTCGCAGAATGAACGGCGCACCCCGCGATTCCCACTTGAGCGTCGGGACGGAACCTCTCACGAGCGACCGAGAGTCACCCGTTCGACTTCGGTTCGTCCACCGTGTCGCCGCCGGACGTGAGGGGCCAGCGACCAAGGATTGCAGCGAGGCTTCTGCCGGGCGATGCGCTTCTCCTCCTAGTCGAGCAGCTGGTCGAGTCGCCGGCGGTCGGGGTGGGTCATGACCGGCGGCAGTGACCTCGTCCCTGGCCGAGGCGTGGGACCACGCGTCCCAGCTGGATACGTCGGCCCAGGCGTCATGTACGCGCACGATCGTCGGGCCGGTTTCAGTCGGCGTTGTTGTGGTCGTCATGTCGCCTGTCCTGTCGCTGGTGGTGAGCGTTCGGTGGGAGTCCCTCAAGCGTGGATTGGTCCAGGTCCCGCGAGAGGACCGGACGCGCGAGCCTCCTCCCGCGGGGACGATTCGCACGAGAGGGTGCTCTCGTGGCGGGAGGGTTACGCGTGTGGGGTGTGACCAGGTAGAACGTGGGGAATGAGCGCCGTTCTCGATGAGCCGGGCGGGTCTGTGATCGCGGACCTGAGCCCGGGTGTGTGGGTGGTCTTGGGCAGCGCACCGTCGGGTGACGCGACGAGTGCGCCCGTGGACGCCGCGGGGGCCGTTGTCGTCCCGGTCGTGGTCGGTGCTGGTGTTGCGCCGGGGGTACCGCGGACGTTGTCGCGGTCCGCGGTGTGGCTCGAAGGACGCCACGACGGTGCGGTGCGGGTCGTGGCTGCGCAGCGGCACGGGAAGGTGCTGCTTGACCGGCACCAGTGGGGGCAGGAGGCAAGTCTGCCGTTCGGTGGGGAGCACGTGCTCCGGTCGGGGGTGTTCACCGTTGAGCTCGTCAATGGGGGGTCGTTGGCGAAGTTCGCGGTGACGACCGGGTTGGGTGATGTGCGACCGCCGGGGGTTGACGGGCAGATAGAGGGAACGGCGCCGCGGTGGTCGCGGCGGGACGTGTTCAATCCTGCGGTGCCGCCTCGGACGGTCGCGGCGCTTTGCGTGCTGGCGTGCGGGTGGCCGGGTCCGGTGCAGTCGATCGGGTCGGCGGAGCTGGTGGGGCACATGGTTGACGACCTGCTCGGGATGACGAAGTCGGACGGGTTCCTCACGCGGCGTCTGGACCAGGCGCTTGCGGATCTGGGGGTGGTGGTGTTCCCCGGGCAGGACAAGGTCCCGACGATCGCGGAGCAGATGCTGCGGGGCGGGGTGCTCGAGGACGCTGTGTATGTCGAGCTGGGGCAGCTCCTGGAGCAACGCCGCCGTGAGGGTGCCCGCGCGGTGGCGGAGCGTGCACGTTCTGAGCATGGGCGCACGGCCCGTGTGCGCCCGGCGCCGCCTCAGCTGCCACGGTTTGGGGGTGGGCAGCGATGAGGGGCTGGGCGGCTTGAGCAGATGTGTTGGTGGCGGCCGTGGGCAGACACCGGTGGTGGGGTGACGTCCATCCCGCTAGACCTGGGTGTCAACGTGGCAGCCGCATCGGCGCCGCCGCCCGGCGGTGACGAACCGGCGAGCTCGCCCGAGGCGCCTCCCGCTATAGCGCCGCACACGGGTGCCGTGAACTACCCGCGGGCGCGCTCAGGCTGAGGGGCCGGGTCAGCGTGTCGGCGTGTCGATGACGGGCGTCTCGACTCCTTCATAGACGGGAAGAATGTGGGTCTCCATCTCCGCGTCCGTCATGGTGGGTGGTTGTCCCTGCCACATCTCGTGTACATCACGCGCGGGCCACTCGTTTTGAGGCATGGACGCCGGACATCTGGGCGGCGATGGGCTACCTTGCGTCGGTGGCCGCGCACGACTTGCCAGTGACGTTCAGCTCCGGCGGCCGCGCCGTGCGCGGGAACCTCTTCCTCCCCGATCATCCGCCGAAGGCGTCCCTGCTCTTCGTGCACGGCCTGCACAGCAATCGCGCCGGCTACCTGCAGCGGGCAGCGAGTGCCAGCCGTCACCTCGGCGCTGCGACGCTCGCCTTCGATCTCAGCGGGCACGGGGAGAGCGACGGCCAGTTGGGGCAGCTGACCCCCGCCGACCACCTGCACGACGTCCTGGCCGCCTACGACTTCCTGGGTGCGAGCGTTCCCGAAACCGCTCTCGCCGCGCCACGGGTGGGTGTCTGCGGCGCCAGCTACGGCGCCTACCTGAGCGCCCTCCTCCCGAGCGCGCGCGCCGTGTGGCGACTTCTCCTTAGGGCGCCGGCGATGTATCCCGACGAACTGTTTCACTTGCCACTCGATCAGCAGCGGCACACCGAGGTGGCGCGCTCACCGAGCATGCTGATCCGGTCGTCGGGCGCGTTTCCCGGGCGACTGCTCGTGGTCGAGTCGGAGGACGACACCGTCATTCCGCACGACGTCGTCGAGCAGTACCTGGCACTTTTCCCACGGGTCGAGCACGCGACCCTGGTTGGCGCCGAGCACGCTCTCGTTCTCCCTGAGCACAAAGCAGAGTTCCTGGCACTCATCCTCGACTGGTTCGGTCGAGCGGGCCCCTAGTTGTGGGCGTTGTCGACGATGTACTCCCGCGCCACGTCGTACGCACTCTCGATGGTCTCGTCCTCCGCCTCCTTCGCGCTCCTACGCCAGTCGATCGTCGCGATGAGGTCGCTCGTTGCGGCGGGGATCAGCGACGCGACGTCGTCGGACCCGTCCCGGTCGATGTCGCGGCTGGCGCGAAGCGTGTCGTAGACCAGCTTCTGTGCGACCAGGACGCGCCAGAGGACCGGCCGCGCGAGAGGGTGGAAACCGAGCAGCAGGAGCTTGACGTCCGGCATCACGCCCGACAGTGGCGATGTGCCGTCCTGCTTGAACTGGAGGAACTCACTGAACGACATGACCCGGTCGAGGTCACGATCGCGCACGGTCATGGCGTCGACCACACGGTCCATCGTGCCCCGGTACATGCCTTGGCGCACGTACCACTCCGGCCGGGAGGCGAGCAACGACCTGTGGCCACGTTCTTCCGGATCGGCTCGGTCCGGCTCGTATGTGAGCTGCGGTGGACGGTGCGCCAGATACTGGTCCTCAGTGGCCGACCGGTAGAGAACGCGGAGCAGCCGGTACTGCATCTTCAGCCGCGAGTCGAGGGCGAGGTCGACGGCGGTCAGTCGTTGTTGGAGTATTCGGATGGCTGCCAGCGGCGCGAAGAATCGGTACACCGTCGAGTTGAAGTAGTAGCCCTCGGTCGCGAGCCACCCGGTGCCGTCGGGCCTGAGGTTTCCCCCGCGACTGTCTCTGGCCAGTGCTCGGACCCGACTCTCTGCGTCCTCGGCGAGCTCGAAGAACTGGAACAGCAGAGGCTCGCACTGGGTGTACAACCGCTTCAGTGCCTCGTACTCGTAGTCCCGGCGCGCGTCACGCGTGGACTCCTCTTCGCGCAGTGCGGACGTCAGCGCAGCGAGCTTCTCGTTGCTCTTCGCCAGCTTCTTGCTGTTGGCGTGGCTCGTCGCCATGGCGATGACGGCCACGACCAGCGACACCGTCGCCGGAACGATCACCTTCATCGTGCTGAGCGTCTCCGGGTCCATTCGCCGCCCCCCGAGGTCGATCCCCCAGATGTCTTCCAGCATGGACCCGGGGTCGTCTCGAGCACCACCCCCGTCCCTTATGGCACGCCGCGAGACGTGGATGAGGCGGCTGACCAGGGGCGTTCGTGCTCGATCGTCGGCGAACCGGTCCGCATCGGTCGATCAAACTGAGGCGTCACCGGAGCTGCGATGCGCGGTTGCCGCCGTTCGCGGTGTGCGGCGACGTCAAGTCCGGCGGTCGCTGTCCTGCTCGGCGCTCAGCCCGGTCCGACGATGCTGAGCATCCCGGCCACGGCGCTGCCTGGGAGGTGGCTTGCCCGGACGGCGGGTCCGCTGAGCGTCGGGAACCGCGCCTTGACCTGGTCGATCAGGAGTCCGGCGATCGCCCCCGCGATCACGTGCGTAGCCCCGGCGAACAGCTGGCCGATCCCGAGACCGACCGCGACGGGGACGAGCAGGAAGACCGAGCGCGTGCGCGCGTCCTTCAGCTCGCGTCGGACGGCCTGGTTGTAGTCGTCGACGAGGCCGTCCAAGAGCTCAGTGACGTCCGCCGGGTCGACCTCCGCCGGGAGCTGACTCTCCCAGGACCAGAGCTGTCGGCGGGCGAGCCTGAAGTCGTCGTCGCCGATGAGGTCCAGCACCCGGTGGAACGTCGCCTCGTTGGGGTCGCTCGCTGTCACGAGCGGAAGTCGAAGTCGCAGGCCTAGCTGTGCTCCCCACTCGAAGGTGAGAGCGGTCAGGTCGCTCGACGCCGATCCGCCGGTGAAGTGCACGGAATCTGCGCCCTGGTACGCCGCGACCAGCTCGGGGTCTGCCCGAGCGACTCGGTCGCGCCCGTCGTGCGCGGCATACGCCGGATGCAGGCTCGGTCGATTCTTGTCGTATTCCTTGAACCGGTCGTCGTCCCTACCCATGAGAGTTCGGAACTGCTGGTCCGCGAGCATCTCGGCCGTCAGCAGGTATCCCCGACCGGGGTCAGCCTGTTCCTCTTGGCTCAGTCCGTCGAACTCGCTGCGCCACCGGTCCCGAAGTGCGGCGTCCCACGGGATCGTCACGGCGGCGTCGCCGAGTTGGGTCACACGGAGGGCGAGGAGCTCGGGATCCCATCCGGCGTCAGCCCAGTGCGTGAAGTCGTCGTCGTCAGCCGGGCACGGGAAGACCACCGCGTCGTGCATGAGGACGTCCGAGACGAGGGCGACTAGGTCTGTGTGCGCACGCACCGAGTACGTCGCCCACCGTGGTCGCGTCGTGGGCGCGGACCCTTCGGTCATCGGGTGTCCTCCCGAGCGTTCACGATGCCTGCTCGACGTGGAGCGCCGGCCCTGCCGCATCCCACCGAGCGCCAGTGCCCAGCATGGACCCCTTGTACTCCCGGCCGAAAGTGCTGGCTCGCGCCTGCCGGCGCGGACATGGGTGGAGCCCCGCCACGGACGGAGCGGGCCCCGGAGGACTAGCGTGAGTCGCGATCGGGGGGTTGGGCGCGAGCGGAGGACCTGATGAGCCCTGGATCCGAGTTGAGAGACCCCGATGGCGCCAGGAAGTGGGTCACACCGAGCCTCGACGAGCTGCTCAAGATCGACCAGGACTCGGTCAACGTGGCGAGCTCGGCGGTGCTCCAGGCCCTGGCGGACGGGCGTGATGCTGCACGGCTGGCGCTCGCGGAGGACGTCAGCAACGCGGTGCGGACCTGGGTGCTGCGTGAGGGCGACCTCGCGGCGAGCTACTCGGCGCTCGACGTCGCCAAGGCGGTGACGTTCCTGTCGACGTCAGGCCGCCCGAACGTTGGCACGGCAGGGCTCGGTCCGGAGCAGCTTGGCGAGCTCCTCGGTATCGATGCCGAGGCGCTGGGCCAGCACCTGGTCGACTCCGGGTTGGCCAGCGCCATCCTGCCGCCGCATGTTCGCGACGGAGTGAACCAGCGGGCAAAGCTCACCGGGCTCGACCCGGGCGCTCTGATGCTCGAGCTGCTGCTCGGGAGTCCGGTGCCGGTGCTCAAGGATCCGCCGGTCCCACCTCCGACACTGGGACCACCGTGGCCGGTGGTCGGACGATCGGGTCGTGCCACCGCCGATCCTGACGGTTCCCTCGGGGTGAGCTCCGACCTGGCTGAGCTCGGCGCCTGGGAGGACTCCGCATCGTGCGGCGCGGTGATCCGTGTCCCGAGCTCGGTCACCTCGATCCGGGTCGACACCTCTGTCCGTGCAGAGTGGTTCGTCTCGGCGTTCGCGATGTACGGGTACGCCGGGGCGGGGGTGAACATCGGCGTGGGCGTCTGGGACGGGAACAACCAGCTCGCGCTCTCCGAGCGCGAGGTGGCCTCGGCGTACGCGCCCGTGCTCTGGCTCGCGATGGTCGATGGTTCCGGTGACGTCGTGCTGTCGGTCGAGCATGATCTGCCCGCTTCCGGGATCGACAGGGACCTGGTCGTTGCGGTCAAGATGCGCTCGAACGTCGGCGGCGCGGCAGTTGGTGCGTTCGGCTCGGCACGCGCGACTGCCCGGGTGGACGCGCTCGGCGTCCGATTCGGTGCCTGACGTGCAGGAACATCGGTCTGCCCGCGGAGCCGATGCTGGTCCGCCGGGGTTCGCGTTGCCCTGCGCGTTCCCCACTCGTCCCCCCGGGTGCGAGACGGTTCAACGGGTTCCGGTTTGTCCTGATTGACCCGGAAATCAGGGACGGATAGCGTCTCATGGCAAGGGGCGCGGCGGACGGAGACATGGCTGCCATGAGAACGACCCAGGCCGGCAGCGGAGCCGGCACGACGGTGCACCGAGGCTAGGCCGTTCCCGTGGCGCTCGGGCTGCTGGACGTCATCGCCCCGTACTTCTTCGCGGGCGACCGTCCGACGTCGAGCCCAGCCTCGACGTCGGGCATCGACCTCGGCGGCGTGTACGACGACGTCATCGGCTTCCTCAAGGTCCGCTCGATCGACTCCACCTGGGACGAGGACGCCGTCTGCATCTGGGGTCGAGCGGGGTTCGACGAGCCGGGTCAGGGCCAGCACACGACCCCGCACGGCGAGGTCTTCGACTGGCACGACATCGAGATCAGGTTCCGCCTGACCGCTGCTCGCACCGAGAGTGCCACGGTCGCCGCAGCCGTCGCCGCGTTGGGGAGCGCGGATCCGCTGAGCGCCGTCATCGCTGCACTGAGCGCGTCGTCCGGTCCGTCCGACGCCCCGACGTCGACGTTCCGGTTGGACCTCCTGATCACGTCCGTCACGCTGCACCTGCCGTTCGCGCGCCCGGCGCAGCTCACTGCCGACGGCCTGCTCGTCCCGGACCCGAACCACAACGACGTCAAGCTCGTGCTGCCGCGGATCATGGTCACCATCGCCCAGGGATCCACGGTCGGGTCCGTCGACGCGACGCTTGACTCGTGGGGTGCGGTCGGTCTGGACACCGAGGCCGACCCCAAAGAGCTCACGGCGATCACGCAGGATCCGCCTTACGCGTTGACCGGGAGCAACAACAGCCTGTTCGGCTGGGGATTTCGCTCGGCCGTCCTGGACTTCTCCGACGAGCACACCCCGCCCGAGATCCTGGCCATCGCGGGCACCGGCGACGACTGGAAGGGGATCTTCCTGCCGGAGGTGCGCATCTTCGTCGCGCCGTCCGGGATCCGCGGGCTGGCTGTCGACGCAGGCGCCAAGAACCTTCTCATCGGCATAGGCCCCGGTGGCGGTGTCTCCGGCGACTTCGACGCGGAGGTCGTGAACCAGGTCGGAGCCGTCGACGCGGACATCCGCTTCCAGACTGCCGACAACCACACCGTCAGTCCGCACTGGACCTCCACCGGCAGCGACGAGTTGCGGCACGGCGAGCTCACCACAGGGCGCGCCGGTGCGCTCATCGTCGACGTGCACGGCGGGCAGCCCCCCTACACCGTGACGATCGACGGCCTTCCCGAGGTCACCCGCAGCCATGCCTACACGGCGGACCACCCGCTGACGGACGGCCAGCACGTCCGGGTAGTCGTCACAGACGGCGGTGCCGCTCGGCCCGGCAAGACGTGGAGCGCTGACCTGCTGTTCCACGTGCACGCACCCGCGTCAGGCGATAGCGGCGGATCGGGCGGGGGCGGCACGCCGGGCGGCACCGCCACGACGACCCCCGGTGAGCTGCACCTCACCTTCAGTCCTGAGCTGCCGACGAGCCGCCGCGTCGTCGTGGTGGCCGGCTCGGACCAGGACCACGTCGGGTTCGCCGTGACACCGGCCTCGACAACCGACTCGACCGTCGCGCTGACCCTGGACGGAGCGAACGTCACACTCGACGCGAGCGGGCACGGCGAGGCGCTGCTGGGCCACGACGACACCGCTGCGCACCGCGTCACTGTCGGCTGGTCCGGACAACCCGTGCCGCGCGAGAGGACCGTCTACTTCGTCCGCGACCACCCGCAGGCGACCAGCGGCGGCGGCTACACACCCGCACAGGCGTGGGCGGACCGCAACCTGATGTACCGCGACCCGGTGCCCGACGGACAGCCGGGCGGCCAACGGGTCAACCCTTCCGATCTGCGCGCATGGGCGGCTCACTTCGCCGACGGCACCTCATTCGCCGTGGTCGGTGAGGCCAGCCACGAGGCCAACACGAGCCACACGACCTACAACACCGACCTCGCGGGACGCCGCATCAGCCTGGGCCGGGCCGCGCTGGACTTCGCGGACCCCTCCACGCCCACGACCTACACCACCACCAGGGGCGCGCCGATCTACTCCGGCACCAGCCAGGCCTCGGACACCCTTCCTCAGCACCGACGCGCCACGATTCGCGCCAGCGTCGACGCGGCCGCCGCCAACGCGTCGTTCTCCGGCTCCCTCCAGCGCAACGCAAGCACGTCCGGCGGCGCCGGCGGCACTCCCGCCCACGTCGAGACCCCGCCCTCCGGACAGATCGCGTCTCCCAGCTGGTTCCGATCCATCAAGGTCGTCGTGCGCCTGGTGCAGAACATCCCCGTAGCCTTCGAGGTCAGCGGAGTGATCCGGCTCGCGTCGCTGGCCGCGGACCAGCTGCGGAGCGCCGACGCCAGCCACCAGCTCGCCGGGTCGGGTCCGGCCGCCGTCCCATCGACGTTGGACCACGGCCTGGTCCGCTACGACCTCACCGCCGAGTGGGACTCGGGGAACGGTGACTTCCGGATCGACCTCATCGTCACCGGTGGGGACGCCGGCGACGCGCCGACGAACTGGCTCGCACAGACCAGCCCGCTGCCCGGACCGGCTGCCAGCCCGACGCCGGATCAGGGCCGGGACTTCGTCGGCCTGCTGACGGCACTCGCGCCTGCGATCGCGACCGCAGCCGGGTCGGCCGGCTCCCCGGTCCAGGGTGTCGAGGCACTCGCGATCGGCACCGGCGTCGTCGTGGCCATCACGATCGCCGACATCGCGCACACCAAGTCGCTCACGCTGTGGGGCTTCGAGATCCTCGTCGAACGCGACGGCGAGGGCTGGCAGACCGCCCTGCTCATCGATGTGGGCGTCGAGCTGTGGTTCGACATCACGTTCGGCTCGACCACCTTGCTGAGGCTTCCGCCCGATAAGGCGATGCGGGTGCGCTACGACGCCGTCGGCGTGCGCTTCGGTGAGCACGAAGGCCACATGGTGCTCGCGCCGGCGTTCGACGCGTCGCGCGGCTACGAGCTGACGGTGCCCGACGCCAGCTCGATCCAGATGCCCGCACCCCTGGGCGAGATCCTGCACCTGCTGGCACTGCGCGTCGCTCGGATCAACCCGCTGCAGATCGAGGCCGACATCGGCATGAAGGTCGACCTCGGCGTGGTGTCGATCGACCGCGCGCGGGTGCGGGTGACGCTGCCCGAGGCCGAGGGTGAGCAGGTCGCCGTGACGCTCACCGCCCTGGGCGCGTCCGTGAGCATCCCGAACGTGCTCGAGGGCGCGGGCAGCCTCGCGATCGACGCGAACGGATTCCAGGGCAGCATCGACCTCGCACTGGTCAGTGTCGGCGTCCGGGTTGCGGCGAGCCTGGCGGTGGAGTCGCTCCAGGACGGCGACCGGCACCTGACTGCGGTGTATGCGACGCTCGAGGTCGACTTCCCGGTCGCGATCCCGTTGGCCGCCAGCGGTCTGGGCATCTATGGCTTCCTCGGCCTGTTCGGCATGCACTACAAGCGAACCGAGGCCGCCGCCACGGGTCCTGACGACAACCCGGCGCTGGACTGGCTCGCGGCGGCTCCCGGCGGCGACGTCACGTCGCTGACCCTGTGGGGACCGCAGGCCGACCACTGGGCGTTCGGTGTCGGCATCGTGCTGGGCACGATGGAGGGCGGCACGATCCTCAACCTCAAGGGCGTGCTGATCCTGGAGCTGCCCGGACCGGAGCTTCTTCTCTACGTCAAGGCGAACTTCCTGAGCAAGCGGCCGGCGCAGAAGTCGACAACCAGCGGCACGATCACCGCGCTGGTCGAGATCCGGACCGACGAGATCCTGATCGGGATCATCGTCCAGTACGACAACCTCGCGCCCCTCCTGAAGCTGCGTGTGCCGATCGGTGCGTTCTTCCGCTACGCCGACCCCCAGAACTTCCACATCGATATCGGCAGCTACCACGCACCGGCGACTGCGCGTGTGCTTGACCTGTTCGACGCCACGGCGTTCGTGGAGATCCACGGCGACCAGATCGACGACGTGGACCCCCTCGTCCAACGGCTGGGCGGTCCCGTGCCTGGCCTCGCGATCGCGGCAGGCATCCACGCCGCGATCGTGTGGGGCGACAAGGGGAGCGGGCTGTACCTCGAGGTCAGCGCCGACGCCATCGTGGGGGTCAGCTTCAGCCCGTTCCAGTTCCTCGGCCTGTTCGACCTGCGGGGGCGGCTGCACCTGTGGATCGTGAGCATCGAGGCGAGCGCGCACCTCGACATCACGGCGCTGGCGCACGGCGGCCACACCGACGTCTCGCTGGCGGGTGACGTCTGCGGCGAGGTCGACTTCATGTTCTTCAGCGTCAAGGGCTGCGTGCACGTCGAGCTGGGGCAGAGCAGCTCGCTCGCGGAAGCACCGCCGCTGGTCTCGGGTCTGACCCTGCAAGCACGCACGACCTCCCCGGTGCACGGCACGGCGACCGCCGACCGTCCTGTCGGGGCCGCGCTCACCACGGCGGACACGGATCCCGACCACCCGGACCACACCGCGGTCGCCGCAAGTGCCGTGCCGGTCGACGTGATCCCCATCATGGGCATGATGACGGCGCCCGTCCTGGGGTCCGGATTCACCACGGTCGGTGACGCCCCGGCGCCTGCGCCGCTGTCGCAGGGCAGTGGGTGGGCGCGGCGCGGCCAGGCCGAGTACCGGTACACGCTGACGTCGGTCACGTTGAGCCCCGCCACCCCGACGCCGGTGACCGGTGTGCAGTCGGTGTTCCGCACAGGGAACCGAGTCCAGGGCGACGACACCACGGTCCAGTACGCAGTCCTCGACTGGTCGCCCGACCCCCTGGACCACATCACGCTCGTCGGCGACGACAACGACGGGCGGGTCGACGACGGATGGGGCTGGGTGTGCGTCCCGGTGGCGGATCCCGCCAACGTGCTGTGGACGTTCGAGCCGTGCCCACCCGGACCGAACCCCGACGGCTGGCAGGTGACCGGGAACGCGTTCCCGGACGAGCCAGGGACCCGGCGGTCCCACCCTGCGCCCACCACGCTCGCCGTCCACGAGCCGTGGCGCACCGGCGTCGCTTCGATCGACCCCTTGCTGGGCATCGATCCCGCCTACGTCGACCAGCTCGCGGTGCCCCACGGCGCACAGCTCAGCTTCGTCAAGCTCATCGGTGCTCGGGCGCTCGCGGCACCGCACGAACGTGCACTGCCCAAGCCGAGCGACGAGCTGAAGGAGCTCGATGCCGTGGTGCTGCGGCTGCGCCAGCAGGTGGACGAGGTGGGGCTGCTCGACGTCCTGACACTGAACGCCGGAGAGGCGACGCACGTGCGGCTGCTCGTGAACCTGGCAGGAAACCTGCTCAAGTTCGGGCAGCTCGTCGTGCGCCCGCTCGGTGCCGACGGCTCGCCGACCGGGCCGGACATCCCGATCACCGCCGCGATGCTCACGACGCCGGTCCCGGCGCAGTGGACCGACCCGACCTTCCCAGGAGCACAGGACGCTGCGCTCGCCATCGCCTACGCGCACCGGCGGGCCCAGCTCGGATGGGTGGCGGCCGTGCTGGACGCGGACCTGCCGAAGGCCACCGTCACGCTGATGCTCGGCGTCTCGGAAGCGACTGTCGAGCAGATGAGGTTCCTCGTCGCGCCCTCCTACGTCGTGTGCGCCGTCGAGCTGGCCCTGGTCGCGGAGTCCGAACGCGCCCAGGCAGACACGACGGACGCCGACGACGCCCAAATCACGATCGGCACGGCGACGACCAGCGATCCGAGGACCCGCGCGCTGCTCGCACCCGGGACCACCTACACGGTGACCATCGACTACAGCTGGCAAGGTCGTCATGTCGGCGACACCACGCCGGTCAACGACGGGACCGCGACGCAGTCGTTCAGCTTCAGCACCAACGCGTCGGCGCCGGACACCCTGGAACCGTGGCTGCTGTACACGTTCCCGAGCCAGGGGGAGAAGTTCCACTTCACCGCCGAGGCGCCGGTCGTGTGCTTCGCCTCTGACGACGTCGACCAGCTCGTCGGCGCGTACGGGCACACCCTGTATACGCACGTCGTGCCGGCGCGGACCGACCTGCAACGCACGAGCGCACCGCTCGGCGAGCTGGCAACCGTCGCCGGCGTCGTGCTCTCGACGTTCGAGCACACCTTGCAGCGCCTCGCCGCCGGCACCGACTCGCGGCCGCCGTCGCTGCCGTGCCTGGTGGTCGACCCCGGTCCCCGCCACGGCAAGGCGACCATCGACGCACCGCTGGACCGCAGCTGTGACTACACCCTGGACCTCACCTACGACCAGACCGCCACGGTCCCGGCCGTGGGTACGCTCAGCCACTCCCTCATGCACCGCGGGTTCTCGACGGGCTCCTACTCGACCCCGACGGAGCTCGCCGCCGCCATCGCGAGCCAGATGCTCGAGCACCGGTCGGTGGCGAGCTCGGTGGCGACGTTCGCGGCGTTGACCGATACCCCGTCGGACACCGATCTGGATGCGGCGCTGGCCACCCTCGGGCTCGGCGCGATCGCCCCGCCTCGGGGCGCGCGACTCGTGCTGCTGTGGGAGCAGCAGACCGTCGTCGTGGGACCGGCCACGCTGGGTGGGCACCTGCCTCCCTTCCCACCGTTCCCGCACAAGCCGCCGCACGTCACCACGGTCGTCCGCACAGTGCCGGTCGCGATCCTCATCGACGCCCCGGAGCCCGTGTGGCGTACGCGCAGCGCCCCGGTCGAGCACACCGACACCCCGACCGGCACGTCGTGGTGGGAGCTCGGCACCCAGGACTGGCTCACCGTCGGCCAGGCACCGATCGGGGAGCTAGGCGCCCCCAACCGCGTTCCGCTGACCAGGGTCATCCGCAACGACGCGGGGACCAGGCTGGTGTGCGTGCTCGGTCCTCTGCCCGGCGGTCCGGTCACACCGGAGGTGCACATCGCGCTGGACCGGGAGGTCGACGCGAGCGGCCTGCTCGACGACCCAGGGGTCAGCGCAACGCACGACACTCTGGTGCAGCTGCAGGTCGTGCGGCCGCCGTGGGAGGCGACGTCGTGAGCCGAACTGTCGCGTCCCAGTGGTTCTTCGGTGAGACCAGCCGACTGGACTGGCCGTCGATCGCCAAGGGCCAGCAGATCAAGACGGCGGGAGAGCTCGTCTCCATGATCGTGCTGCGCTGGGTGCTGCACCCCGACGTCGGGTTCCCCGCCGAACCGTTCACGGTGTGGAGCCGGCCCGGAGGCGGCGTGGACCCGGTCTCGGTGGAACTGCCGGGCGGTGCGCTCACGGTGAACCCGCTGCAACCTCGAGACATCGACCTTCCCGACCGCGCGGTGCACGTGTACGTGTCGACGACCACGACGACCGCGACGTTGACGCTCGAGGCCTACGACACCGGCGGCAACCGGATCTGTGGTGTGGTCGTCCAGGCGGGGGCGACCGGACAGACCGTCGTGCTCACCGGCACCGGGATCGCCCGCGTGCACGTGTCCGGGACCGGAACCATCACTTCTGCAGGGTTCGTCGCCGCGACGCCCTACGCCAACCTGCCCGACTGGCGCCCCGTCGAGATCGTCGGACTGCCCGTCGATGCAGCAGCAGTGCTGCCCTACGACACGGGTATGCAGGGCCTTGTCTCGAGCCCGATCGCACCGGTGGACGCAGCGGTGGACCGACTCGGGCGCGGCGCGCCACGGCTGGGCTGGGTGGCGCCCGTCGGGTTCACCGACCCGCAGTGGGTCCCGCCGGACTTCGCGGCGCTCGTCGATGAGAACCGCCAGACCCTGCTGCCCCTGCTGATGACGATGCTGTCGGCATCCGGCGGACCCGAGCAGCACGCCGGGTTCCGGGTCGAGCAGCCGCTGCCGCAGCCTCAGGACGCCTCCGGCGGGTCGTCGACCACCACCGCGCTCGGCGACTCGCGAGCAGGGGTGCCACCGCTGGGGTTGCTGCAGATCGCCGCGCACGGCGACATGTACTCGGCGCTGGCGATGGGGCTGGCGACCGCCTACCCGAGCCCGCACCTGCCGATCACCTTCTCCGCGCCGCAGGTGGAGTACATGGTGACCGTCAAGCACCGGTTCCAGGTGGACGTCGGACTGTTCAGCTACGCCTTCGACGGCGAGCTTGCCGCGTTCTTCGCTCCTACCCCGGCGACGGCTCCGGTGGCCCCCGGTGTGATGACCGCCCAGCTCGCGCCCGGTGGCCTGCGTCCGGGCGGACGAGACCTGCCGAGGTTGTCCACCGTGATCCTGGGGTGGGACCGGCCCCAGAACAAGGCGGGGTCGATGCAGGCGGTGTCTTCTGTCGTCGCGCGGGCGCTCCCAGGGCGAGAGCCGGTTCTGATCGTGCCGACTCGCAAGCCGGGTGCGCCGATCCCGTTCGTGTCGGCGGTGCCGGACAACCCGACGCTGAGCGAGGTCCAGCGGGTGACGTTCGTCGACGGGGTGTTTCCGGACCCGGCGGCACCGACCGGCACGTACACCTACTGCGCCATCGGGCAGAACCGCTGGGGCCTGTGGAGCAGCTGGTCGCAGGCCCAGATGAGCGTCCCCGACGAGCTGCCACAGCTGCCCGTGCTCGTCGGTGTCCGGCTGCGACCCGTCGACCCGCAGTCGGCGGCATCGACCCAGCCGGCGGACATCAGCATCGACGTGTCCTGGGACTGGCACACCCGCTCGCCGTCACGCATCGAGATGGCAGCGGCGCTCGACGACGGGACCGGCGTGCCGTCGTCGAACCCGCCCGCCGAGGCGTTCGCACCGACCGGATCTGCGACGCCTCTGGCGCTCAGCTGGGGCGTGGGCGGCTCCGGGGCGACCGTGGAGCCACCGACCCTGCCCGCCGGCTCGGGTTCGGTGATGCGCAGCGAGCCCGACCTGCCGGCCGGTGACACGACACCACCCGAGGAGGTCGGGCGCTACACGATGACGATCCCGGTGACGCTGGACTTCACCACCGCCGAGCAGGTCCGCGTGATCTGCTGGATCCGGGGCACCGAGCGGGTGACCGGGCTGACCAGCAGCTGGAGTGCTCCCAGCAGCGCGACCGTGCACTCCCCGGTGCCACCCGTGACCCCTGGGCCGCCTGGTCCGCTGCAGTGGACGTCGTTGGCTGATGCGACCGGCCGGGCACGGGCCCACGTGACGTGGGTGGCGGTACCCGGCGCCGTGAGCTACTCGGTGTACCACGCCGACGAGACAGCGCTGCTGTCCGCGGCCGGACACCCGCCGCCCGATCTCGCGGCGCCGCTGTCCAGCCGGAAGACCGCGCTGGACGCAGCGGTCCGCATCGAGAGCGTCCGTGACACCTTCACCCGCGTCACGTCCACGCCGATCACCGACACCTCCTACGACGCGGAGCTGGCGCGCGGCAGCCAGGTGCTTCACGGGTTCGTCGTGCTCGCGCGTAGCGCAGCGGGCGTCGAGAGCGTGTGGCCGACCACTCCACCGGTGGCGGTGGGCGGTCGCGGATACGCCTTGTACGGGATCCCGCGACCGCACGTGCCCAAGCCGGCGTCCGTATCGGCTGCTCCCGTCTCGGCGACGGCGGTATCGGTCACCGTCCGCGCCGGCGCCGGGGTGGACCGGGTGGACCTTCACCGAACCGCGCTGGCCAGGCTCACCGGGGACGTCGGCGCGATGGGGCCGGCCGTCACCACGCTCACGGCGGCGGGCGACGGCTCGTTCGCGTCGTTCAGCGACACGGTCGCGCCGTCGTGGCAGCCGTACTGGTACCGCGCGGTCGCGTGGGGTTCATCTGACGACGCCAACGGGTTGCGCCCGGCGGCAGGTCCTGCCTCGAGCGCGCAGGCGGTGCTCGTGCCGCCGGCGGCGCCTCCGGGCGTGACGTCCGCCGCGGTCGCGCCCGAGTCCGGTGGGACGCCGGCACTCCTGACGTTCCGCACCGACGCGCCAGCGGTGCGCATCTCGCTCGGGCCGTTCGTGCTTCAGGTCGTGGCGGTTACGAGCGACGGCGCGTCCGGCCACGGCCAGGCGGTGCTGAACACGACGTTGGACTCCCTGCCGTTCGGACAACCGGAGCTGCCGCTCGCCGGCTCGGACGTGATCGGGCCGGCCTTCGTGGCGGACGACGGCAGCATCGGCGTGTTCCTGCGTCCGGCGGTGGGGGACACGCTTGCCAGCGTGCGGATTCGGGTGACCGACCCGCGCGGACGCGCGGCAGATGCGACCGAGGTGATCCCGTGACCGACCTGGCCGCGCTGCTGTTCGAGCAGGAGAAGCTCGCCGCGCTCGGCATCGCCGATCCGCGCCTCGCGCCGAGCTGGGGGGACTCGCCCGACCTCGGCGACACGGGGGCCGTATCGGTCAGCGCCACCCTCAAGGCTCCCTTCGCAGGATTCGTCCAGCCGACCCCGCTGGTGTCGATGCTGGACATGGGCGGCGAGGACATGACCGCAGGCGGCACAACGCTCGAGATGCACCCGGCGGCGTACCTGGCACTGTCGCGGCTGTACCTGAAGCTGCAGGCCACGGCGGACACATCGCTCCAGCGCCCGGTGCCGCGCTACGTCTACGTCTTCGCGGGCAGCTCGGCGCCGACGGGTGCCGTGCGGGCCGGTGACTCGCTGGGCACCGGGCAGACGATGACGTTCCACGACGCCCGCGGGTGGTGCATCGACGCCGGAGCCGTCGCGTCGGCGTTCGCCGCACTGATGACCAAGCTGTCGGGGTTGAGCACCGGAAGCCCGACGGACCTGGCCTCTGGGCTGACGGCGCTCGTCGGCACGACCACCCAGATCCAGGTCGTGGCGTGCTCGCCGCAAGGTGCTCCATGGAGCGACCCGGGTGAAGGGCACGGGATCGCAGTCACCACGGGCACGACCGGCTCGCCGCAGCGGTTCACGGGCGGCGATGCCGTCACGGTCACGGACCGGACGGGCGCACACGTGCACGTCGAGAGCACCTCGTCGTTGGTGCGGGTCGGGCTGTACCCGCAGGGGCTCCTGGGGACCTCCGATGTCGCCCTCCCGTCCGTGGCCAGCGATGTGACCCTTCCCCGCGACTTCGTGCGGGTCGTGGCCGTCGACCTCGCGACCTACCTGCCCGGGCGGCGCGAGTCCGGCGACGTCGACAGCCACAGCGCGGCCGAGCCGAAGCCCGTCGTGCGCGACGGGGTCACGGTGCGCACCCTCGGGGACGGCGTCGACGTGCTGCACGAGGTCGCGGGCGCTCTCGCGGCCGCGGGCTCCAGCGGCGAGGGGTTCCTGGTCAGCCCCGACGTCGCCACCGTGCGCCTACCCGGGTCCGGCACCTCCGCGACCAGTTCCGACCTTCACTGGCCCGCCCACCCGACGCCATCGGGTGTGACCCCCGCGGCGTGGGGACCCGACGGCACCAAGCCGTTGCGGTCGGCGGACGGAGCGACGGCCACCTGGGCCGAGGTGGGCTCCCACGATGTCCTCGTGACCCTGAAGGACGGTGCGGTGCCGGCGGAGGCGTTCCTGCGTGTGTTTCCGCGGCGGATGGTCTTCCCGGACCAGCTCGCGTCGGGGCCGTCCGTGGTCCGCGGGGACGGTGTGTCCACGATTGCGCCTGCGACCGGCCCCGTGGTGCTGCGACTGAAGGACCCGCTGGCGTTGGGGACGCAAACCCGTCCGTCGGGGGCACAGGTGAACTTCGACCTGCTGGTGGCGCCGCGTCCGGCGTCGGGTCCGGAGCGGCCGCGTCTGCTCGGCGGGTTCTCGATACCGATCGCAGACACACCGTCGACGGTGCCGACACCGACGGCCGCCACCGACTTCGACGAGAACGACGGATTCAGCGGGGTCCCGGTGGGCAACCGAGGGGTGAGCCACGCCGGCGTGCTGGGCTTCCCGCTGGCCAGTCCATTGGCGGCGGTCGGTTGGCCGACGTCGGGGTCGATGAGCGACATCGCCGCGTTCGCGATAGCACTGGCGGAGAGCCTGGGCGACGAGGGGAGCACCACCTCGCAGCGCGACGCCCCGCGCATGCCGACGATGGCTCGGCGCGAATCCGTGGTTGCTGCCCGCTCCGGGGGGTCGTCGCAGTCCTGGCACGCGGTGCTGGGCGGGGGTTGGCTCACCCCGCGGTCGCGTACCGCCCGCCCGCGGCAAGGCAACCCGGGCTGGCCGGCGCAGGGCGAGCACGACGTGACCGGCGTGGTCGCGGACGGCCAGCTGGCCTACGACCTGGCTCGGGCGGCACTGCGGCGGGCGCGCGGTCTCGAGGGGCGGATGGCGGGTCTCAACGACGACGCGTCCTGGGGCGAGCCGGCTGCCGGAACCGATCACTGGGCGGGGGCGGTGCTTTCGACGGTGGCCGGCTACTGCGAGACACCGAACCTGGCGCTGGTGCCGGACCCGACCGTGCTGCCCGCTGACGCTAGCGGGGCCAGCTGGTCCTCGACTCTGAACCAGCTGCCCGCGGTCGTGCAGTCGACCTTGTCCGGGGTGGTCCCGACGAAGGACCGGGCGTTCGCCGAGTTGCGGCGCGAGGCGTTCGCCGCCAAGTACGGACGCCGCGACGCGCAGTGGGCACTCAAGAGCGCGATCGGAGCCGCGCGGGAGCTGGTGTACATCGAGGCACCTCGGTTCGGGGCGTCCACCCACGACGGCGGGCCGCAGGACGACTCGGGACACGACGACCTGACGGCCGAGTGGGACATCGTCGAGGCGCTGGTCTCCCGCTTGTCAGCCGTGTCCTCGCTGCGCGTTCTCGTGGCCGTGCCCAAACTGCCGGATCTGCCGCCGCAGTACGAAGCCTTCGCCCTGTTCGAGTACCAAGCGCGCAAGGCTGCCTACGATGCTCTCGTCGCAGCCGGCGGTGACCGGGTCACCATGCTGCACCCGATGGGATTCCCAGGTCGGCCCATGCTGACCGACACGACCGTGGTCTGCGTCGACGACGTGTGGCTGCTCGTGGGAGCGAGCTCGCCGACTCGGCGGGGCCTCACGTTCGACGGGGCTGTCGACGTCGCCCTGTTCGACAGGCAGCTCGATGACGGGTACTCGGCCGGGATCCGGGCGTTCCGACGAGGTCTCATGGCGCGCCTGGTGGGCGCCGCCGCGCCGACCTCCGGCCAGACGTCCTCGCCCGGGTGGGTCCGGCTGGCCCGACCGGGCCCCGCCGCCGTCGCGTTCGCGGAGCTGACGAACGAGGAGGCCGGCAACGCCCTCGTGGAGCCGCTCTACGTCCCCACTCCCGTCGAGGGGCACAACACCGCCCAGTCGGCTCCGATCGCCGACCCGGACGGTCGCAACGTGGCCACGCTGCTCCTCGCGGGCGTCGCCCTGCTCGGGACCCTGGAGACGCTGCCGGCGACATAGACGCGTCGCCCGTGCAGAGCGTCACTCACTCCCGGTCGACGAGCTCGGAGATCGTCGACGATCTGCTGCGCCTGGGCGATGCCAGCCGGCGGTCGCCATCGCAGGCGTGCGATGCGGTCGTCGGGCCAGAGTGCGTCATGGGCGGGGTCGCAAGTTCAAATCCTGTCAGCCCGACAGTGAAAGTCCAGGTCAGGGGCTTCTAGGGTCATCGTAGCAAGCCCCTGACCTCCCGTTTTGGCCCGACTCATGAGTCCCCGAGCCCGCAGCCCCTCGGTTCAGTTCACGCGTCCACGACGGAGATGCAGTCCCCGCCGTGTCCGGAGTGGGGCCGGCCGCGTCGTGGTGCTCACGAGCAGCTCGGCCCAGTCGCGCTCCGCGCGACCCGTCAGCTGCGCCGCGTGCGAACGGGCGCTGTCCCTCACCGCGGCCACGAGGTCAGGTTCATCGAGGAGCCGGTCGAGCAGCGTGCGCACGGATCCCGGGTCGTCAGGATCAATGCAGAACCCAGTGCGTCCGTCGACCAGCACGTCGACCACACCAGTCGTGGGTCTGCCCAGGACGATCACGCCCGCCAGCATCGCCTCGAGGGCGACCCGCGACTGCGACTCCGTCCGGGAGCACAGCAGGAGGCAGTCCAGCTCGCGGTAGAGCTCAGGCATCCGTTCGGGCGGCACCCGGTCGACCAGCACCACGGCGGCGCGCGCTGCCGGCTCCAGCGTCGCGACGAACGAGAGCAGTGCGTGTGAGTACGGGCCGCGGCCCGCCACGACGACTTTGTGGGCTGGCACCAGCGCACGAACGATCGGCGGGAGGTCGTCGCTCCCCTTCAGCACAGACAGCTCACCGACGACCCCGATCGCGACGTGGCGGCTCCACGGCATCCGCTCGACCCCTCCGACGTAGCGTCGAGCGGTGTCCACCGGGATGGGGAGCACCCGGGTGACCGGCAGTCCGGCCTGAAGGAGCGCCTCGGCGTGCGAGGGGCTGAGCGCTATCACCTCGTCGCAGCGGCTCATGAGCCTCGCGACGACGCCGAGCGCCCCGCGCCTCAGCCGGACGGGCCACGCGCTCAGCCTGTTGTACTCGCAGTGGTCGGGTGCGGTGTGGATGACGCATAGCACCGGCCGCCCTACTACGGGAGCGAGCGCCACAGCGAGAGTGGACAGCCAGCGGAACGAGAACGTCCAGTGCACGACGATGCAGTCGTAGCGGACCAGCGTGCTCCATCGGGGGCTGGCAGCGCGAGCGCCCGGCTCGTCGCGGTCGTCTGCGAAGTGGTCCACAGTCCGTGAGCTGCAGATGATGACCTCGAATGCGTCGGGCACCAACGCAGCGAGCTCCCGGACGGCGAGCGCGAGGCCGCCGCCCGTCATCGGCGGGTAGTCGTGCACCATGAGCACGCGAGGGACCGCCGGTGCTGGCCTCATTGCATCGCCCACCAGACCTCGTGGCGCATGGACGACTGCTCGCCGGCGAGACCGCCGAAGTCCGCGTCGATCGCGTCGAACTCGGTCTGGTAGGTCCGCATCGCCGCGTCCTTGGCAGCGGCCTCCTCGTCGGTGAGCTGGACGTGGTGTGCCTGAAGCGTGCCGGCGCCCAGCTCGTGCAGACCGCGACGGAGGAGCCGGTCCGCCGCATCGTTGCGTCGGCCGGTGACGACCGTCGGCAGTCCTGCGGAGAGGTAGTAGGGACTGTCCGCGTAGAAGCGCAACTCGCGGACGTGCTGCGCTAGAAGGAGTGCCGTTCGCCCGACGTCTTGATGATCGGGGTGGCCCCCGATCCCGACCGGCGCGTACACCGTCGTCGTGCTCCCCACCAATGGGGCGATCGCGCCCGACAGCTCGTCGGGGGCCATGCGTGCGCGCGGTTCAGCGGCCACCAAGGGGATCAGGCGACCGGGTTCCGCTTCGAGCGCCTCCCGGAGGCCCTGGATCGCGTTGCTCCGGTAGAGCGCGTCGAGGAGCGGCAGGTGCACCACCCGACACCGGGTCCCGGCCAGCGCGCGCAGGTCCTCTGCGCGCCGGCGCGCGACCCACGCGGCCGACTCGGTCGCGCCGTGCTTCCGGTCCAGGGCGGTCACGAAACCCGTCGCGGGTACTCCGGCGAAGAGCGTCGCGACGACCACGTCCGTCCTGCGGGACAGCACGTGCCAGGCGCTGAAGACGGCGTCGTCCAGGTGCGGGGACAGGACGACGCACGGGGACGGCAGCATCTCCATGGTGCACCGCCGACGTGGTCGTGGAGGGGAGGGACAGAATGATGTGAGTGCGCCGAAGTCTTCCCACCATGGTAGGACCGGGCACCAGGAGGCGACGATGCCGCACATTGCTGTCATCCAGAACGGCACAGACGTAGCCAGATCTGCATGGGCTGACGTCATCTCCTGCTACCAGGAGAGCTGCCGCCTGCTCTCGGCCAATGGCGAGCAGTTCGACCTGACGTTCTACTCGGACGAGACCGTTGCACCCCTGCTCGAGGCATTGGATCGTTCGGAGGTCGACTGCCTCGTCTTCGCGACCAACGCTTTGACGTCCGAGCAGGTCGCCCGGGCCGCGGACCGGCACGCGGGTCGCCTGCGCGACTTCCTTCACCGGGGCGGCGGCCTGGTCGTCCTCCACCAGTGGCTTGAGTCGCTCGACGTCGTGCTGCCCGAGGAGCTCCGCCCCAAGATGACGACCCGGACCGGCGCGGAGCCGGACGACATCAGCCTGTCCTCCGGAGCGCGGGACGACTCCGTGCTCCATGTGCCGTCGTCCGTGATGGTCGACCGGCTCCGGGACGGGGGGCACGAGCATGGACCGTCCTGGCTCTTCTTCAAGGCGCTCGACCGCCGTTCGTTGCCCGAGGGGCTGACCACCGTGCTCGCGAAGGACGAGGACCAGGCCGTGCTCGTGCGGACGGAGGATCACCTACCCGAGCGGATCGTGCTCTGCACGATGCTCCTTGACTGGCAGCACAACGTCGGTCTGCTGGCCAACGTCATCCGCTTTGCTGCGGCCGGGCCGCCGCGCCGTCTGATCTGGCGAGATCCTCAGGTGTCCTCCGCTGAGCTGCTGCACCGTTGGCTCTGCATGGACGACGCGGCATTGGTCCGGCTTGTCCCGGCCCGGGGCGAGGACCTCACGCCCGTGGACGACTGGCTGCTCCGTGAGCGAGGTTCGGCGGTGGAGATGCTGGTCGTCCCCCCCGACCATCTCGACGACGCTGCCGAGAGGCCGGAGGTGCTGAGGTTCCTCGAACGCGGTGGGACCGTCGTGAGCACTGACCGGGCGACCCGTATCTCCGCCAGCAGGATCACGGCGCTGGTTGGTGACTACAGCCAGCGCCAGCTCGCCTCTCGCCTGTACGCCGAGCTGCGCGCGGTGACCGACTGGGAGACCGTCGAATCCGCCTTCGACGCCCGCAACATCATCGCGGCGATCGCCTTGCTGGAGCTGGATCCCGCCAACGTCAGCCCCGTCGCGGTGACGACGGCCGGGCTGCGTCATCTCGCCCAGGATGCGTGCGACCGGCTCCGGACGCCGCGTCATCGCGAGGACATCGCGTCCAGCATCGCACTCGCTCAGATCGTGCCCATGCTGACGCCCGACGGTCCCCTCGACACCTCACTGGTGACCTGGATGGCCTCCCACCCACTCTGCAGGGACTTCGACGCCGAGTTCCAGATTCGCGCGCTCCGAGCCGCGTGGGAACGGGCAGCCGATCACGACTTCCTCGACGACCTGGCCACCGCGATGATGGCGCGTGAGCCCGCGCTCGTGTCGCTCGCTCCGGTCATTCGATGCCTCGACTCCGTGGCGTTCCTCGACCAGCTGGAACTGCTCGCGTCGGACCGGCCGACGACATCCCCGGTCCTGGCCGACGTCGTCGCGCGGGTGCTCGCGCGCTTCCCCGCCGATCAGGCAGCAGGCTGGCTCTCGGTCGAGGCCACGGCCGACGTCGTGCGCGGAGTTGTCGCCTTGCTCCGCCACGTGCCCGCCGACTCCGACGTGGCCGACCGCCTCGCCAGGCACGTGGCGACCGGCGCGGACGTCCTGCGTCGGGCGCTGAACCGTCACGACCGCACGGCCCGGGGCGTGGCCCGACGCGCTCGCCTCACGCACGCCTTGGTCGAGGCAGACCGGGCATTCCCGATCGGGTTGCAGCGCCTGGCGACCCTGCGATGGCCGGACGGCGGGACATCGACGGCCACGGAAGAATACGTGGACCAGGCCCTGGTCGAGCACTTGGCCACGGTGAACGTCCGTCTGCGAAACACGGTCGCGGACATGTCCGCGGACGCCGAGGTTTTGCGTACCGGCCTCCGTGACCAGCGGATCGCGGCGACGTTGGGGCGCGGATTCGCCACCTCGCTCCCGGCCCTGGTGATCACAGCGGCCGCGGTCTGGGTGGCGCTGGCGATCGGTGCTGAGTCGGTGTGGGGGCTTCTCGCCAATGTGGGAAGTCTCGCCACCATCCTGGTCCTCCTCCTGAGCCTGCTGTTCTCCGCCCTGGCTCGGGTGGGCCTCCTCGCAGCGCCGGGTCGCTCGTTCCTCGACGCGGCGGAGAAGGTCGCCGTGCCGGTCATCTCGAGCCTCGGCAAGCTGAAGAGGTCTTGACCGACCGTTCACCAGTCAGTGACTGTCCACGGCGCGGGCTGCTGGACGAACAGGTCGTCCGCGATGGCGACCGCACCTCGACGGCGCTCGACGACCCGCCCGGCCCGCCAGAGCGTGTCGAATGTCGTGCCGCCCAGGTAAACGGCGGCGAGGTCGGCGACGTCCAGGCTCAGATGGGCGGGTCCCGGCCCTCGGACGCAGGACGCGCCATCTCGCCGAGCGTCCAGGCAGTGCAGTCCGGTGTTCGCCGGAAGCACATCGTCGCGCACCTCCAGGACCAGGCGAGCGTCGCCGCCGTAGGTGCGTGCCGAGAGGGCACGATCGACATCGACCAACCGGAGCCACAGGAAGTCGCGGGTGCGCGTGGTCGTCACTGCTCGGGGGTCCGTCAGCATCCATCGCAGCGGGTCGTCTGCCGGAAGGTTGCGGGCACGGGCGGATTGGGCCTGCCGGAACGTCAGGCAAAAGCGCCAGAGCGCCCGTCGAGCGCTGTCCGTGACGGCGATCAGGTCCTCGACGACGAGGGCGGAGACCGGCTGATCGCGAAGGTCTCCTGGAGCGAGCCGGTAGGTGAGGTATCCCGAGGGCCGCCCGTCCTCATCCTCGGCGACGACGAAGAACCGGGCGCCGGGACCCGTCCGGTACAGCTCGTGGTCCATCCACCACATCTCCCAGAACTCCTGCGTACGCAGGACCTGGCCGACCTGCAGGTGCCGGTGGCGCTCGAACAGCGCGGGCAGAAGCCTGCGAGCCTCGTCGGGGTCAGGGCAACGGACTCGCTGCACGGAGCCTGCGTCCGGCCTCAGCCGAACATCGGCCAGCTGGATCTGCACCTCCACCGCGACGTCGGCCGGCGCGTACCCCACGCCGGTGACGAGACCAGGCGTGGAGGTCGACGCGATGGCAAGCGGCTCCCCCCGCTCCGCGAAGTCAGCCAGTTGGTGCGCGAGCAGGGCGGTCGCGTGGCCGTGGCCGCGGCTCGTCGGGGCGATCGCGGTCAGCGTGGGTCGCGCTGCCGGGCAGGTCGTGCCACCCGGGACGGTGAGCTCGAGCGCGTCTGAGGCGGTGCCACCGACGAGACGCTCGTCCTCGAAGACGCCCAACGCACGCGCGCGGGGAATGGCCGACCTCGCGTCGTGTCGCGCACGTTCGCTCGGGTGGCGACCGGCTCCCCGCTCCAGCACGTCGACGAGCTCGTCGAACTCGCGCGCTGAGACGGGTCGGATCGTTCGCTCCACGACGCTACCGTGGCACAACCGCAGATCGATCGGGGTCGTAACGTGAAGCCGCTACGTGTCGCCGTCGTCGCGCCGCCGTTCTACGAGATTCCACCGGACGGTTACGGCGGGATTGAACGTGTGTGTGCCTCGATCGTTGATGGGCTCGCTCGCCGCGGTCACGACGTCACGCTCATTGCCTCGGGCACTCGACGGGTCGCCGGTCGCTTCGTGCAGACCCTTCCCGTGGCGCCGGGGGAGGACACCGGCGACGACGTGGGCGTGGAGCTGTTGCACGCCGCCCGTGCCCACGCCGCAGTGTCGGCGCTGAAGCCGGACATCGTGCACCATCACTCGCGCGCCGGCCTCCTGATGCACACCGGAGGACGAGCTTCAGTCGCGACCGTCCACGGTGCCGTCTCCGGCCCCGAGTCCGAGGCCGACTACCACCGGGCGTTGGGTGGCCGTGTGCCGCTCGTCGCCGTCTCCGACGCCCAACGGCGCACGGCGGCCGAGTTGGCCTGGGCCGGCACGGTGCACAACGGGGTGGACCCGGACGCCTACCCCTTCCGTGAGAGCAAGGACGACTACCTGCTGTATCTGGGCCGCCTGAGCTGGGCGAAGGGCGCCGACATCGCCGTGGCCGCCGCCGTCGCGGCGGGCCGGCGGCTGGTCGTGGCCGGGGGGCCGACGTCGGCGTCGGAACGGCAGTGGGCCGAACTGGTCCTGCGGCGTGAGACGCACGGCGGCGTCGAGTTCGTGGGTGAGGTGAGCGGACACCGCCGACTGGCTCTGCTCGCGGGAGCCTCCTGCCTGGTACACCCCTCCCGCTGGGAGGAACCTTTTGGTCTGGCGGTGGTGGAGGCCATGGCGTGCGGTACGCCGGTCGTCGCGACCCGGCGAGGGGCCCTCCCCGAGCTCGTCCATGACGGTGTCACGGGCGTCCTGGTCGGCCTTTCCGACGAGGCTGCCGCTGGCGATGACGTGGCCGCCGCGGTGGAGCAGGCCGTGGGGCTGAGTCCACGCGCGTGCCGGGCCCGTGTCGTCAACCAGTTCTCCGCCGATCGGATGGTCAGCGGCTACCTCGCGATCTACCGGCAGCTACTCGACTAGAGGCGAACCCGACGGCGCGGGGCGTCGGGTGCGCCTCTGCCGTGTTACGTCGTCGCGGCCGGTCGACGTTCGTCGCTGTTCAGGGCCGTTGTCCGGCCCGAGGTGCACCCCGAACCGGTCGACATGAAGAGGCGACGACCGAACAGCCGGACCGCGACCTCATCCGAGGATTGGGCGCCCCACCCGAGACATCCGGGTCCGGCGCCTTGTTGCCAAGGCCGGAGATGGCCGCGCCCTGTTCGTCCAGGAGGGCCGCCGATACGCTCGTGCGGTGCTTTGGTCGGGCCCGAACACTGGTCGGGCTTGCGCTCCGGTTCTGAGCCGGAGCATCCCTCATCCCCTGGTCGAGGCCGGCGACCGTGCCCGGCCGGCGCACCCAACGGGCCAGCTGCCGGTGCTGCACCGGTGCCGACGCGTCAGGCGGGGGACGAACGTCTCCGGCAGTGAAGGAAGCTCCTGATGGCAACAGCTGAGTCCCCGACGGTCGTCCTCGTGCACGGCGCTTTCGCCGACGCCGGAAGCTGGGTCCCGGTGATCGAACGACTCCTGGCCGCCGGCGTCCCCGTTCGCGCGCCCGCCGTGCCCCTCCGAGGTCTGCACTCGGATTCCGCCTACATCGCCAGCGTGCTCGCGCAGATCCCGGGTCCCGTGCTCGCGGTCGGCCATTCCTACGGCGGCGCGGTGATCAGCAACGCCGCATCGCAGGCTGCGAACGTCAAGGGACTGGTGCTGGTCTCGGGGTTCGCCCCTGAGGAGGACGAGGCACTGAGCGAGGTCGAGGGGACCTCCCGGGACAGCGCTCTGGGACCCGCTCTGGTGCAGGCTCGGTTCCCGACCGGCGTCGGCGACGAGACGGCCGTCGAGCTGTATGTCGACCCGGAGCAGTTCCCTGCCGTGTTCGCCGGCGACCTGCCCGAGGCGCAGGCGCACGCGTTCGCGGCGTCGCAGCGGCCGATCGCCGCCTCCGCGTTCGACGAGAGGTCCGGTGCGCCCGCGTGGAAGCACCTGCCCACGTGGTCCGTCGTCGCCACCGGGGACAAGGCGGCGGGCTCGGACGTCCTGCTGTCGATGGCGCGCCGGGCGAACGCCGAGCTCCTCGAGCTCGAGGGCTCTCACCTGATCATGGTGTCCCAGCCCGAAGCGGTGACGAACGTCATCCTCGGTGCGCTCGAGAAGATCGGCTCAGGGTCGTGAACAGCTCCGGACCGATCGACGAGCTGGCGACGAAGCTGAAGCGCACCGAGCTGCAGCACCAGGCGTCCTCGGTGGCCGGCCGAGACATCGTGCAGGTCCTGACCGAGATCCCGGTCGGTGTCGAGTCGGGCTGGCACACGCACCCGGGGGAGGAGGTCGGCTACATCCTCGCCGGAACGGTCGAGATGCGGATCGAGAGCAGACCCACCCTGATGCTGCAGGCCGGCGACCCGTTCTTGATCCCGCCCGGGACGCCGCACAACGCCCGGGACCTCGGACCGGGCACCGGGATGATGCTCTCGACCTACTTCGTCGACCCGGCGCAGTCGTTGGCGACGTTCGTCGAGGTGGACTGACAGAGAGCCGTCCAGTCTTGTCGATCGAGCGAGTGTCGCGCGTCATCAGGTCATGGAGCTCAAGGAGCGGGTGGCGGTGGTGTACGGCGGAGGCGGCGCTGTGGGCGGTGCGGTGGCGAGGGCGCTCGCGCGCGAGGGTGCACGGGTCTACCTGACGGGCCGCTCGTCGACGGCGGCGCAGACGGTCGCCGACGAGATCGTCGCGTCCGGCGGCCGGGCGTCCGCCGCGGCCGTCGACCTGGCCGACTGGGACGCCGTCGACGTCTTTCTGCACGGCGTGGTCGACGAGGCCGGCGACTTCCACATCGTGGTCGACGCGACGGGCGGGGACCACGTGCAGGGCGTCCCGCTCCGCGAGGTCGGGCTCGCGGACTACCTGGCTCCGATCACGGCGATCGCGACGAACGCCTACGTGGCCGGCGCGACGGCAGCGATCCACATGACCGCCGTCGGGCACGGCGTCATCGTCCTGCTCTCGACCACGGCGGCCCGCGTCACACTGCCCTCCGACGGGTTCGGTCCCGCGTGCGCCGCCGTCGAGGCGTTCGCCCGGCAGCTGGCCGGTGAGACCGGACCGTACGGCGTGCGGGTGGTCTGCGTCCGCGCCGATGCCATCCCGGGCTCCGTGGCCGCTGGGTCGTACGCGGGCGCGATGTGGTCGCGAACGGCCGAGACGCGCGGCTCGACGCTCGAGGACGTCATGGCGACGGGCGGACCCGGAGTCCCCGGTGCGCTGCTGAGCGGTGAGCTCTCGCTCACCGCCCTCGGGGACACCGTCGCGTTCCTCGCGTCCGACCGCGCGAGCGCGATGACGGCGACCGTCACGAACCTGAGCCGGGGGGCACTGCCCGACCTGTGATCGCCAGACGCGCTGCGTTCGGCGGGCGCTCGACGCCCGAACGGCCACACACGGTCGGCCGGGGTCGGCATCGAGCGACTCCATGCCTGCACCGACTGAGGAGGCCCGGAGAAGCGCTGCCGGTCCGGACCTTCGGGCCCTTGTGCCCTGGAAGGTCCACGGGCGTGGTGATTGTCTCGGCCACAGGAGCGCAGGACGGGAGGCCAGGAGATGGTCGGACCTCGTGCCGCCTCGACGGTCGGGGCGATGTCAGGGCGAACGGTGGTGCGCCCTCGGCCGGTGGAGCGGATCCGTCCGGGGGACCTCGCCGAGCTCGCGTCCGACGTCGGCCCGGTGCCGCTGAACGTGGGCATCGTGCTGCTCCTGGGGGCGGGAGCGACGTCCGACGAGCTCACGCAGGTTCTCGTCGACCGCCTCGGCCGGGTGCCGCGCCTTCGACAGCGGCTGGTCACGCCGCGGGGTGTCCTCGGCAGCCCCTACTGGCTCGACGACGACAGCGTCGACATGCACGCCCACGTCCGGCACGTGCTGTGCGCGCCCCCGGGCGACCGCGCCGCCGTGCTCGAGGTGGCGGTGGCGGCGACGACGGAGCAGCTGTCTCGCGCCCGGCCGCTGTGGCGCGCGCTCGTGGTCAGCGTTCCCGATGGCCGGCCCGTCGCGCTCGTGCTCGTCGCCCACCACGCGGTGACCGACGGCGTCGCCGGGTTGTGGGTCCTGCAGCGGCTGCTCGACGGAACGGACACGATCGACCCGGCCCCGGTCGAGGTGGCGCCACAGCCGCGCACGCTCGACCTGTTCCTCGAGAGAGGTGTCGCGACGTTCCGACGAGTCGCGAGGCTGCCGCGCGAGCTCGGCCTGCTGTGGCAGGGCGGGTTGGAGCTCGGCACACGACAGTGGCTCGGCACCGGCGCTCCGCGGTGCTCGTTGAACGCGCCGACGGGTCACTGCCGCCGCGTCGCCGCGGTCGACGTCGCCCTCGCGCCGGTCCTGGCGTCCGCGCGACGCAACCAGTGCTCGCTCAACGACCTGCTGCTGGTGGCTGCGACGGGCGCGATGGCGCAGGTGCTCGCCGCGCGGGGCGAGCACCCGGACCGGCTCGTCGTGTCCGCACCGGTCTCGGGCCGTGGCGCGGCGAGGATCGACGAGCCGGGCAACAGCGTCGGGGCCATGATCGTGCCCGTGCCGCTCACGGGTACGACCGGTGAGCGGGTGGCTGCGGTCGCGCGGACGACCCGGGCTCGCAAGGCGGCCGCGCGAGGCTCCTCGAGCACCCTGATGGTCCCGGCCTTCCGGCTCGCGGGCCGGGCGGGCGCGTTCCGCTGGGTGACCGATCGGCAACGACTGCTCAACACCTTCGTCTCGAACGTCCGCGGGCCGACCGGTTCTCTCTCCATCGCCGGGACACCCGTCGTCCAGCTGGTGCCGATCGCCGCGACGGCCGGCAACGTCGGGGTCGCCTTCGCCGCGCTGTCCGCGGCCGGTCGTCTCGTGGTCTCCGTGATCACCGACCCCGACGTGGCTCCCGAGGCCGACGAGCTGGCGACCCGCGTCGGGGCCGAGCTCACCGCTCTGGGCGACCTCCGCGAGCGCGTCAGTCAGCCGGCGGGATGTTCTGGTTGAGCCGGAAGACGTTGTCGGGGTCCCAGGCAGACTTGACCTCCTGGAGCCGTGCGTAGGTGGCGGCGCCGTACGCCCGGTGCACACCCGTGGCGCCCTCGGCCCCGAGCGCGTTGACGTACACGCCGACGCTCCACGGCTCGATGGTCGCGGCCAGCCGCCGGCACGTCGCCGCGTGGCGCTCGTCGTCGGCCGGGTCCTCCCACTTGGCGCCGACGTCGTACTCGAAGCGCGTGTCGCGGTGCGCGAAGGCCGTCGCGCCCGGGTCGACGTCGGCGATCGCGCCGCCGTAGGCGACGAGGCTCGCCGCCCCGACGTCCACCTCGGTGTGGGCGAGGAACGCCTCGAGCGCCGCGTCGGGCAGCTCCCGGACGTAGTGGCTCTTCGCGTAGCGCCGGAAGCCGTGCGCCGAGCCGACGTCGGACTGTCGCTGCAGGTCGAGGTAGCTGATCGGCGAGACCCGTCGGGCCAGGACGTCGCCGAGGCCGTCGAGCCGTTCGACCAGTGGCGCCGCGTCGTCGGGCGACCCGACCCAGACGAACCCGAGCGTGAGCGGGCCTCCCGCGCGCACCTCCGCGAAGAGCGTCGCGCGCCGAGGTGCGTCGTCCGACATCGCGAGCCACGTCCGGAGAGCGTCGAGGCCACCGGCTGGGTCGAGGTCCACCTCGGCCACGAGTGCCCGCGTGCCGACGTCGTGCAGCGTGAGGTCGAAGCGCGTGACGACGCCGAAGTTGCCGCCGCCGCCCCGCAGCCCCCAGAACAGGTCGGGGTGCTCGTCGGCCGTCGCGTGGACGAGCTCGCCGTCGGCGGTCACGACCTCGTACCCGAGCGCGTTGTCGCAGGTCAGGCCATGCAGGCGGCCGAGCCAGCCGACGCCTCCGCCGAGCGCCAGGCCGCCGATGCCGGTGTGGGACACGATCCCCGCCGTCGTAGCGAGGCCGTACCGCTGCGCGGCCGCGTCGAGCGACCCGAGCAGCGCCCCGCCGTGCACCTGCGCCGTGCGGGACTCCGGATCGACGAGGACGTCCCGCATCCGGGAGAGGTCGAGCATGAGCCCGCCGTCGGGCACCGCCCATCCCGCCGCGCTGTGCCCGCCGCCCCGCACGCCGAGCGGCAGCCCCAGCTCGCGCGCGGCCCGGACCGCCGCGCGGACGTCGGCGGAACCGACGCACCGGACGACGTACGCCGGGCGACGGTCGACGGCGCCGTTCCAGACGGCGCGCGCGGCGTCGTAGTCGGGTGAGCCAGGGACGAGGACCTCGCCCTCGAACGTGGCGGGCAGGGCTCCGGCCGTGGGCATGTCACGACTCTGGCGGCTCGGGGGCGGGTCTGCCAAGGGTCGGGAAGCCCACGATGTCGTCGCGCACGCGGTCCGGTTGCTCCGGAAGGCCCGTGGTCTCGGCGGAGGGGCGGCTCACCGAGCTCCTGTCCGTCAGACGAGATGCCGCCCACGCACGTCGCCGGGCGGGCGGCGCTGGTGCGGGACGGACGTCTGGTCGTGGGCGGTCGGGGCGATGCCGAGCCCCGGCGCCAGGACCGCATGCCGCTGCCTCGGCAGGATCGCGATGACCAGGTCGTCCGCGTCGCGGCCCTGCGCGAGCGCGGCCAGCAGCGCGGCGCACGCCTGCTTGCGGTCGAAGATCCCGTCCGCGATGTACGCGTCGTCGGCGTCGGACCACAGGCCGTACTCGTCGTGGTTCCAGCTGCCCAGCGTGGTGGGCACGATCCGGTCCATCGGCACACCCCCACCGACCACGCTAGACCTCTGCGAGGCCCGTGGCGGTGGCGCTTCCGAACCAGTTCGGGAGCGTCCGGAGCAGGTCCTGCTGGTCGTCGCCGATCCAGACGACGTGGCCGTCCGGTCGGAGCAGGACGGCCGGCGCGTCCAGCTGCGGGCTGACGTCCACGACGAGGTCGATCCGGTCCGTCCACCCGGTCACGGAGAGCTCGCCGGTCTGGTCCAGCAGCAGCCCGCGGCCCTGCCTCGTGAGTTCGTAGAGGCGGCCGCCCCGCGTCAGAGGGACGTCGCGCAGCCGCCGGCCGAGCAGCGCAGGTCCCTCGCCGACGTCGTAGCGGATGCCGGTCGAGGTGACCCTCTCGGCCAGGAACCGGGTGACGTCCTCGAGCTCCATCAGCTCGGTCAGCAGCCGGCGCACGGCCTGCGGGCCGGGCTCGGTGGAGAGCAGCTCGCTCTGGGCGCGGGTGAGGGTCAGCACGTCCTGGGCGACGGGCCGACGCTCCGCGCCGTAGGTGTCCAGCAGCCCGGCCGGCGCCCACCCGGCGACCTCGGCGGCGAGCTTCCAGCCGAGGTTGAACGCGTCCTGGATGCCGAGGTTCAGACCCTGCCCTCCGAGCGGCGGGTGGACGTGCGCCGCGTCGCCGGCGAGGAGCACCCTGCCCTCCCGGTGCCGCTCGGCGAGCCGGGTGGCGTCGGTGAAGCGGGACAGCGATCGGGGGGAGTGCACGCCGAAGTCGGTGCCGGTGTGCGCCCGCAGCTGCGTGCGGAACTCCTCGAGGGTCGGCGGGACGGACCGATCCTCGGCCACCGTCGCCGCGGGCACGACGGCGCGGTACAGGCCGTCGCCGGCGGGGCCGATGCCGAAGCCCCTCTGGGTCTTGCGGACCTCGGCCGACACGGCCGCCAGCTCGTCCGGCGGTGCGGTCACCGCGACCTCGCCCAGGAGCCACTCGGTCCGGGCGGGCTCGCCGGGGAAGGCGATGCCGAGCAGCCGTCGCACCAGGCTCCGTCCGCCGTCGCAGCCCACCAGCCACCGCGCGTCCAGCCGTGAGCCGTCAGCCAGCTCGACGCTCACGC
Organism: Cellulomonas sp. P2_F12; assembly: GCF_056403775.1. Lineage (NCBI taxonomy): Bacteria > Bacillati > Actinomycetota > Actinomycetes > Micrococcales > Cellulomonadaceae > Cellulomonas > Cellulomonas sp. P2_F12. Next base: position 259,247 of record NZ_JBFUEV010000001.1, read on the forward strand.
CGTCCGGGCCCTGCTCGAGTCCGGTCACCTCGCAGCCGCGGCGGATCTGGGCGCCCAGCTCGGCGGCGTGCTCGGTCAGCAGGCGGTCGGTGACCGGCTGGGGGATGCCGAGGACGTAGCCGTGCGCCGTGTCCAGGTCCACCGGGCGGGTCGGCTCGATCCCGGCGAACCGGCCGACCCCGCCTGGGTACTGCTGCCCGTGGGCGAGGAACCGGTCGAGCAGCCCGCGCTGGTCCAGGATCTCGATGCTGCGCGGGTGCAGGCCGAGCGAGCGGACCGCCGTGGTGGGCACCTCGTCCCGCTCCAGCACGAGCACGTCGACGTCGTGCAGCCGCAGCTCGGCGGCCAGCATCATCCCCGTCGGCCCGCCGCCGCTGATGATGACGTCGGACATGTGCACCCCCGATCCACGCGCTCGCGCCGCCCGGCGCCGAGCCCGCCATTCTGGTCGTGCGTGGGGGGCCGACGGCAAGCCCTCTCGCCCGTGCGGAGCCGTCATCGAGCGGCGAGCTCGTCCATGCCGTCGAGGTCGAGCTCGTCCACGGGTGCTGTCTCCACGTCCCGCTGGGTGATCGTGAGGAAGGCGACGGTGACGGCGATCGCCACCAGGAAGATGAGGCTCGTGGTCGTCGTGCCGAGCCCGAGCCCACCGTCGGCCGTGCTCTGCGAGAGCAGGTCGCCGATCGACGCACCGAGGGGTCGCGTCAGGATGTACGCGATCCAGAAGGAGAGCACGGCGCCCAGTCCGAACCAGTGGTGCGCGGCCGCGACGACGGCGATGGCGCCGGCGAACAGCAGCGCGGACGCGAGGTAGCCCAGGCCGAGCCCCTCGGCCAGCAGGTCGCCCGCGGCGGTGCCGAGGGCGAAGGTGAACAGGATCGCGAGCCAGTAGAAGACCTCGCGGCGGGTGCTGGTGATCGAGTGGATCGAGAGGGTGTGCTCGACCCGGTACCAGACGGCGAACGTGATGCCGAGGGCGATCGCGAAGACGACCGTGGTGACCCACAGCGGGACGCCGACGACGTCGACGAGGTTGTCGGTGATGAGCGTGCCGACGACGCTGATGAGCACGACGGCCAGCCAGTAGATGGGTGCGACGTACCGCGTCGCGCGGAACTGGGCCGCCAGCGTCGCGACGAGGATCACGCCGACGAGCAGGGTCGCCGTCGTCAGGCTCAGGCCGAGTGTCTCCGTGAGCCAGTCGGCGAAGGTCTCGCCCACCGTGGTGGCGAGGACCTTGATCACCCAGAAGTAGACGGTGATCTCGGGGACCTTGTTGAGCACGCGGCGTGCCGTGGTGGGGTGCTGAGTCATCCGCGTACCGTCCCGGGCCGATGCTGAGGAACTCCTGAGGGTTGCTGTGCCCGGACCGCCGTTCCACGCCGAGGGGCCGCTCAGGACTCGACCGAGAACGCCGGTCGCGGTCGTGGCCGCTCAGGCGATTCTCAGTCCCGGTCGCGCACGGTGGGGTGTCCAGCCGCACACGACCCGCGGGAGCTGCCCTCATGCCCTACGTCCGCCGCTGGCCCCTGATCTCCGCGGCACTCGCCGCGACGGCTCTGCTGCTCGGGCTCGTCGCGACCGACACGGCCTGGCTCCAGCCGCACGGCCTGGCGATCGACGTCGAGATCGCGACCGACCTGCGCTCGGCGGTCCTCACGCCGGTCATGCTCGGCATCAGCCTCCTGGCCTCACCGGTGGTCGGGGCCGTCGTGGTCGTGCTCTGGCCTGGCTGGCTGGTGTGGCGTCGTCGGCCCTTGGCGGCGGCGTCCACGTTCCTCGTCGTGGTGGTGGGCTGGATGGCCGTGTTCGTCGCGAAGCTGCTGGTCGCACGCCCGCGGCCCCCCGCCGGCGTGGTCCACTCGCTCGCCCCCGAGACAGGGTCGAACAGCTACCCCAGCGGCCACGTCGCGTTCGCGTTCTCCGTCGCGGTCGCCGCCTGGTTCCTCGTCCGGGGCACGCGGCGGTCGCGCCCGGTCGCCGTCGCCGGCGCGGTCGGAGTCGCGCTCGTCGCGTTCTCGCGCCTGTACCTCGGCGTGCACTACCCGGGCGACGTCGTCGGGTCCGTCCTCGTCGCGAGCTCGGCGATCGTGCTGCTGACCGGGCTCTGGCACCGGTTCCTCCGGGCCGCGCTGCTGGCCAGGCCGATGGTCGCCCGGATCGAGTCGGGAACACACCGCCGAGACCGGCCGCGAGGGGATGCACCGGATCCCGTGCGGTCCTAGGTTCGTTCTCGTGGTGGCGACATGATTCACCCGGTCCCGATGACCCTGCACATCCCCGCCGGGATGGCCGGCCCGGAGGCCGTGGAGCTCGACGTCCGCGCCTTCCTGGTCGAGCACCCCGACGGCTTCGCGCTGATCGACACCGGGATGGCCGCCGAGCCCGACGCGATCGGGAGCCGGCTCGACGAGCTCGGCGCCGCGTGGTCCGACGTGACCGACGTCCTGCTCACGCACCACCACCCCGACCACACCGGCGGGCTGGCCCGGATCCGCGAGCTCGCGCCCGCCGCGACCGTCTGGGCCAGCCCCCTCGACGACTACGCCGGGCCGGTCTCGCCCCTGTCCGACGGGGACACCGTGCGCGGGCTCCGCGTGCTCGCTCTGCCCGGCCACACGCCCGGGCACCTCGGCCTGGTCCACGTCGCCGACGGCGCCGTGTTCGCCGGGGACGCCGTGGGCGTCGCCGACGGCCGACTGGTCCCCGCGCCGGAGCAGTTCACCGCCGACGCCGCGCGCGCCGCGCAGTCCGTGCGCCGCCTCGCCGAGCACGTCGGGTCGCGCGTGCTGTTCAGCCACGGGCCCGAGATCGACGACCCGGCCGGCGCGCTGCGCGACCTGATCGCGCGGACGGGGTAGTCGCGCGCTACGACGGCAGGATCCCGCGCTCCCGGGCCGTGGCGATCGCCTCCGTGCGGGACTGGACGCCGAGCTTGTCGTAGGCGTGCGCGAGGTGGGACTTCACGGTCGCGCGCGAGAGGAAGAGCTCGCGGGCGATGGCGTCGTTGGACCGGCCGAGCGCCACCAGGTTCAGCACCTCGAGCTCGCGCAGCGTCAGGGAGACGGTGGGGCGGCGCATCCGGTCGAGCAGCCGCGCCTGGATCGCCGGGCCTAGCGCGACAGCACCGGAGTCGGCGGCGCGGACGGCGGCGGTCAGCTCGTCGGTCGGGGCGTCCTTGAGCAGGTACCCGCTCGCACCGGCCTCGATCGCGGAGAGGATGTCGGAGTCCGAGCCGTACGTGGTGAGGATGAGCACCGGGGGACCGCCCGCGGCGACGATCTGGCGCGTCGCCTCGGCGCCGCCCAGCCGACCAGGCCCGAACTGAAGGTCGAGCAGGAGCACGTCCGCCGGGTCGCCACGCCGCACCCGGGCCACCAGCTCCTCCGCCGTGGCCAGCTCGGCGACCACGCGCATGTCGGGCTCGCTCTCGATCACCGCGCGCAGACCCGCGCGGACCACGGGATGGTCGTCGGTGAGCACGACGTCGATCACGGCGTCCCCTGGAGCTCGTCGGGCACCACGGGTCGGACGTCCTCGGCCAGCGGCAGGCGCACGGCGACGGCGGTGCCCTCTCCGCGTGCGCTCTCCACCGTCAGCGTGCCGCCGATCTCGTGCATCCGGGAGCCCATCGCCACGAGCCCGAAGCCGCCGGGGCGAGCGGTGGTGCGCTCCACGTGCGGGTCGAAGCCGCGCCCGTCGTCGACCACGTCGAGGATCACCTCGTCGTCGAGGTAGGTGAGCGTCACCACCGCGTGCCGGGCGGCGGAGTGCTGCACGACGTTGGCCAGGGCCGACTGCGCGACACGGACCAGAGCCGCCTCGAGCGCGACCGGCAACGGTCGGCGGCTGCCCGAGGTCTCCACCCGGACCACGAGCCCGTCGGCCGTGTCCTGCGCGCGCTCGGCCACCCGCTCGAGGGCGGCCACGAGCGTCGCGCCGTCGAGGTCGGCGGGCGCCAGCGCGCGGACGAACCGGCGGGCCTCACCCAGGTTGTCGGCGGCGGTATCGCGCGCCTGCTCGACGAACCGGCGCGCCCGGTCGTCGTCGGTGCCGATGCTCTGGTCGGCGGAGCGCAGGAGCAGCTCGATCGCGGAGTAGCCCTGCGCGAGGGTGTCGTGGATCTCCCGGGCCAGGCGCTCCCGCTCGCCCGCGACCGCGGCGTCCCGCTCGGCCGCTGCGAGGTGCTCGCGGACCGCCGTGAGCTCCTCGACGGTGCGCCGGCGCTCGTCGGACTCCCGGGCGAGCGCTTCCAGCCCGAGCATCACCGCCACAGCGACGGCGGCGCCCACCACGGGTCCGAGGACCAGCCCGGGCGAGAAGTCGCCGGTCCGCTCGACGAGCCCGGCGCCGACGGCGAGCACCGTGGTCGCGACGACGGCGAGCACGCCGCGGTGCGGCCCGAGGACGTGCATCTCGAGCAGGGTCAACGGGAACGCGAGCCACAGGGCCGAGGTGCTCGTGGCCAGCAGCGCCACCCAGAGCAGGAGGAGCCCGGCGACCCAGGCCCCGGCCGGCCACCAGGCTCCCCGCGGCGTGGTGATCGGTTGCTCGTGGATCCGGATCGCGGCGCGGCCCCAGGCGTAGAGGAGGCCGAACGCGAGCGCGGCGACGACCGTCACCCACGGTCGGACCGACGGGTCGGGCTGGAGCACGGCGGTCACCAGCAAGGCCGCCACCAGCACGTCGAGGCCGATCAGCAGCCCGCGGGTCACCGGGAAGGTCGCGTGGGCGGGCACCCAGCCACCGTAGCCACCGGGGGGAGCGGGGCATCAGCCGAAGGGTGGAGATCGGCCGCCACCCTCCGGCTCCGAGGGTCCAGCCCGCGGCCCGATGGGCTCGGGTCGGTCCGCCGCGACGCTGGAGAGAGCCACCCACCGACCCTGGAGGTCACCGATGTTCGTCGCCCTGCGCGACCTGCGCCACGCTCGCGGGCGCTTCACCCTGATGCTCGTCGTGATCGCGATGATCACGTTCCTCGTCACGTTCCTCGCCTCGCTGACCGCGGGCCTGTCCCGCGAGTCGACGTCGGCCGTCACCGACCTGCGCGCCGACCACCTGGCGTTCGCGATGCCCGACCCGACCGACGCGCTCGACTTCACCGCCTCCTCGGTGACCGCCGACCAGTGGCAGGACTGGGCCGCCGCGCCGGGGGTCGTCAGCGCAGACCCGCTCGGCGTCGCGATGACCCGCGCGGAGTCGGGCACCACGACGGCCTCGGTCACGGCTCTGGGGGTCGAGCCGGGCTCCACCCTGCTCCCGGCCGGGGCCGGCACGCTGGCCCGGGGCACCGTCGTGCTGTCGGAGTCGGCCGCGACCGAGCTGTCCGTCGCCAAGGGTGACACGGTGGCCGTCGCGGGCCTGCAGCTGCGGGTCGCGGCGGTCCTGGACACGACGACGTCCTTCGCGCACACGCCGGTCGTCTGGACGACGCTGGACGACTGGCAGGCGATCGGCACGCCGGGTGGCGACGGCGCGACCGGCCCCACCGCCACCGTCGTCGCCCTGACACTCGACGAGCAGGACGCCACGGTCGCCGACACCGACGCGGCGCTGGGCACCCTGACCGTCACGACGGCGCAGGCGCGCAGCGCGATCAGCTCCTACTCGGCCGAGAACGGCTCGCTGACGATGATGCAGGTCTTCCTCATGGCGATCTCCGCGCTGGTCGTGGGCGCGTTCTTCACCGTGTGGACCATCAGCCGCGCGGGCGACGTCGCCGTGCTGAAGGCGCTGGGGGCCTCCACGCGCTACCTCCTGCGCGATGCGATCGGGCAGGCGGTCGTGGTGCTCGTGCTCGGCGTCGGGATCGGCACCGCGCTCGCCACCGTCGGCGCGGCGCTGCTGTCGGGGGTGGTGCCCGTCGTCGTCAGCGCCACCACGGTCCTGGTCCCCGCGGTCGCGCTCGTCGCGATGGGCCTGGTCGGCTCGGCGCTGGCCATCGCCCGGATCACCCGCATCGACCCCCACGCGGCCCTCGCGGCGCGCTGACCCCCAGAAGACCGAGACCGAAGGAGCTGCACGATGGAACTGCACCTGGACCACATCACGCTCGTCTACCCCGACGGGGACACCACCCTGACCGCCGTCGACGACGTCAGCATCGCCATCCCGTCGGGCACGACGACGGCCCTGCTCGGCCCCTCGGGGTCGGGGAAGTCCAGCCTGCTCGCGGTGGCGGGCGGCCTGACGCGGCCGACCTCGGGAGCGGTCCGCATCGACGACGAGGTGCTCTTCGAGCCCGGCACCTCGCTCGCCGGCGCGACCCGGACCCGGCTCGAGCAGATCGGGATCGTGTTCCAGTCGCCGCAGCTGCTGGCGTCGCTGACCGCCCTCGAGCAGCTCGAGCTGCACGCGCACCTGCGCGGCCGGCGCCCCGTCGCGGTCCGGGCGGAGGCGATGGCGCTGCTCGCGGAGGTCGGGCTCGCCGACCAGGCCGGCAAGCGACCGGCGCAGCTCTCGGGCGGCCAGCGTCAGCGGGTCGCGATCGCCCGGGCCCTGGTGGGGTCGCCGCGGGTGCTCCTGGTGGACGAGCCGACGTCAGCTCTCGACCACGAGCGGGGCACGCAGGTGATCGAGCTGATCACGCGGCTGACCCGGGAGCTCGACGCCGCGACCTTGGTCGTCTCGCACGACGCGTCGACGCTGGGCTCGGTCGACGCGACGGTCCGGATGCTCGACGGACGGCTCGAGGGCGCGGGCGCCCTCGTCGCGTGATCGGTCAGTCGGGCGGTCGGAGCTCGAGCCGGTAGAACACGCTGTGCGGGTCGAGCACGTAGTCGGCGAACGGCGGGCACTCGACGAACCCCACCCGCTCGTAGAGCCGCCGGGCGGGAGCGAAGTAGTCCTGCGTCCCGGTCTCGAGGTGGACGGTCCGGATGCCCCGCCCCGAGGCGACGGCGAGCACGTGCGCGAGCACCGACGCCCCGACGCCACGCCCCCGCGCCGCGGTCGCGGTGCGCATCGACTTGAGCTCGCTGTCCGTCGGGCCGAGCTGCTTGAGGGCCGCGCAGCCGAGCAGGCTGCCGGTGGTGTCGCGCGCGGTCCAGAAGGTGATGCCCGGGGCCGTGAGCGCCGACGGGTCCAGCGCGTGCACGGACTCGGCCGGCGAGGTCGCGTACATGTCCGTGAGGTGGTCGTCGAGCAGGGCGAGCACGTCGGGGGCGCGGGGGTCGTCGGTGTCGACGGTGTACCCGGTCGTCGAGGGCATGCGGAGCGACCCGTTCACGTCGAGTCGCGGGCCATGACGAGGAACTCGTCGCCCGGGTGGGCCGGCGCCTCGATGGACTCGTCCAGGGCCGCCAGGACGGAGGCGGCCAGGTAGCCGGCCTGAGCGTCGATGGCCTGCCACACGGTCGTGAGCGGCGGCGCGGCCAGGCTCGCCGCGGGGATGTCGTCGACGCCGATGACCGCGACGTCCTCCGGAGTGCGGAGCCCCTGCGCGCGCAGGCCCGACAGGACGGCGAGCGCGACCTCGTCGTTGTACGCCGCGATCGCGGTCACGGGCGGGTCGGCCGCCCGCCACTCCCGCGCCGCCGCGGCCGCGGAGTCCGTGGTGAGGTCCACCTCCCGCACCATCGGCGCCGGGAGGCCGAGCCTCTCGCACTCGGCGAGGACCCCCGCCAGGCGAGGTTCGGCGAACGCGGTCAGGCGCACGTCGGCCGGGGCGGCGTACGCGAGGACCCGGTGGCCGCGTCCGACCAGGTGCTCGACCTGCAGCCGCCCGATCTCCGACTGCGGGGCGGAGAAGCCGCCCGGGGGTGCGTTCTCGTCGAGCGTGCTCCCCACCACGACGATGCCGGCCTGGCGCATCGCGCGGGCGTCCTCCTCGGCGAAGGGGGCGAGCCCGAGCACGGCGCGCGGCGTCACGGCCCGCCAGAGGTCCGAGAGCGGACGCGGTCCGCGGTCGTGGTGCACCAGCACCGACAGGCCGCGGTCGGCGAGCTGGGCCGTGAGCTGGTCGAGCAGCGAGTCGATGACCGGCCCGATGGTCCAGTTGGGCAGGACGCAGAGCACGAGGTCGCTCCGGCCCGAGCGCAGGGCGCGGGCGGCAGCCGACGGCGTGTAGCCCAGCCGGGCCGCCGCGTCCCGGACTCGCTGGCGGGTGGCCTCGGGGATCGCCACGCCGGTCTTGCCGTTGAGCACGTAGCTCACGGTGGTGCGCGACAGGCCGCTCTCGCGTGCCACGTCGGCACTGGTCAACCGCGGCACGGTTCCTCCCTCGACACCCGGCTCAGCTCCGGCCACCCTAGCCGGGCGGGCCGACCCGCCGTGCTCACCCCCAGCAGAGACAGAAGGGGTGACCTGCCGGGTCGGCGTAGACCTGGAAGCCCTCGGCGGCGTCCGGGTCCCGCGCCGCCTGGAGGAGCTGAGCGCCGAGTGCCATGACCTCGTCGTGCGCGGCCGCCACGTCCTCGACGTACAGGTCGAGATGGATCTGCTGCTGCTCGCCGTCGGGCCAGTCGGGGCGCACGTGGTCGGGCGCCAGCTGGAAGCCGAGCCGCGGGTGCCCGTCGACGTACACGGTGTGCCAGTCGTCCTCGGCCTCGACCGTGCCGCCGAGGAGCCCCGCCCAGAAGGTGCTCTCGGTCGCGAGGTCCGGAGTGTCGACGACGACGACCTGCTTGAGGATCTTCATGCCTGGATGCTGTCACCGGCCGCCGACACGGGCATCGCGGGAGACATCGGACCGGATCCACGACTGCAACCGATTCGTAACGCAGAAGCGCGTTCTCGCAACGGATTTCCGCTAAGTTCCGTCGAAACGGCCGCGATATCGGCGGTCGGAGCGGGTGCCGGCCACGGGAGAGGGGCTGCAGCGATGGGGGATGTCGTCGCCGTCCGGCTACGGGGCGTCCGCAAGGAGTTCGGCGAGGTCGTCGCCGTCGACGGCGTGGACCTCGACGTCCGCGACGGCGAGTTCATGACGCTGCTGGGGCCGTCGGGCTCGGGCAAGACCACCGTGCTGCGCATGATCGCCGGCTTCGAGCTGCCCACCGGGGGGACCGTCGAGCTGGCGGGCGTGGACGTGACCCAGCGGGCGCCGTTCGAGCGGGACGTCAACACGGTGTTCCAGGACTACGCGCTGTTCCCGCACATGAGCGTCCTCGACAACATCGCGTACGGGCTGCGCGTGAAGCGGGTGGGCCGCAAGGAGCGCACGCAGCGCGCCCTCGAGGCGCTCGAGAGCGTGCAGCTCGGCGGTTACGGGGACCGCAAGCCCGCGCAGCTCTCGGGCGGGCAACGGCAGCGCGTCGCGCTGGCCCGGGCGCTGGTCAACCGCCCGCGCGTGCTGCTGCTGGACGAGCCGCTCGGCGCCCTCGACCTCAAGCTGCGCGAGCAGATGCAGGTCGAGCTCAAGGCGATCCAGCGGCAGGTCGGCATCACGTTCCTGTTCGTCACGCACGACCAGGAGGAGGCGCTGACGATGTCCGACCGCATCGCCGTCTTCGCGGGCGGGCGGATCGAGCAGGTCGGCTCGCCCGCCGAGGTCTACGAGCGCCCGGCCACGCCGTTCGTCGCCGGCTTCGTCGGCACCTCGAACCTGCTCGACGGCGCGGCCGCGACGCAGGTGCTCGGACGCGAGGGCACGTGGTCGGTGCGGCCGGAGAAGATCCGCATCGCCGCGCCCGACGCCCGGCCCGGACCCGGCGAGGACGGCGCGGCGGGCACCGTGCGCGAGGTCGTGTACGTCGGCTCGGCCACCCGGTTCCTGGTGGACCTGGACGCCGGCGCGACCCTCGTCGCGCTGCAGCAGAACCAGCAGACCTCGTCCATGGACGTGCAGGAGCTGCGCGGCGCGCGCGTCCTGCTCGTGTGGGCGAAGGAGCACGAGTTCCAGGTGACGACCCCCGCGGCAGCAACCCCCCTGCCGTGAGCCTGCTGAGGACGAAGGAGACCACGATGAGGCACACACGTCTGCTGGCGACGGTGGCCGTCGGAGCGCTGGCGAGTCTTGCCCTGACCGCCTGCGGGTCATCCGGCGGCGGCAGCTCGAGCGGCCCCGCCACGCCACCGGCGATGGACGCCCTGAGCTCGCTGGGCAACGGCGAGGGCGAGGTCAACATCCTCGCGTGGGCCGGCTACGCGGAGGACGGCTCGACGGACCCGGCGGTCGACTGGGTGACCCCGTTCGAGGCCGCGACGGGCTGTCAGGCGAACGTGCAGGTGGCGGACACGTCGGACAGCATGTTCGAGAAGATGGGCACCGGCGACTTCGACGTGGTGTCGGCGTCCGGTGACTCGTCGCTGCGGATGATCTACGCCGGCAAGGTCGCCCCCGTGAACACCGACCTGCTCACCAACTACCCCGACGTGCCCGACTTCCAGAAGATGCAGGCCTGGAACTCCGTGGGCGACGCCGCCTACGGCATGCCGCACGGGTGGGGCGCCCAGCTGCTCGGGTACCGCACGGACAAGGCCGACCCGGCGCCCGACTCGTGGAGCGTGGTGTTCGAGCCCGACTCGCCGTACGCGGGCAAGATCACCGACTACGACTCGCCGACCGACGGCATCGCCGCCGCGGCCGTCTACCTGATGTCGACGCAGCCGGACCTCAAGATCACCAACCCCTACGCGCTGGACAAGACCCAGTTCGACGCCGCGGTCGCGCTGCTCACCGCGCAGCAGCCTCAGGTGGCCAGCTACTGGGCCAGCTACGCCGACGCGCAGAAGGCGCTGGAGAACGGCAGCACCGAGGTGGGCTCGACGTGGCAGATCATCATCAACCTGGCCAAGGGCGACGGCAGCCCGGTCGAGTCGGTGCTGCCCAAGGAGGGCGCCACGGGCTGGGCGGACACGTGGATGGTCGACGCCAAGTCGCCGCACCCGAACTGCGCGTACCTCTGGATGAACTGGGTGACCAAGCCGGACGTCCAGGCGCAGATCGCCGAGTGGTTCGGCGAGGCCCCGGCCAACACCAAGGCGTGCGCGCTGACCACCGACCCGACGCACTGCGACACGTTCCACGCCGAGGACGAGAGCTACTTCAAGAAGATCTGGTTCTGGTCCACGCCGCAGTCCGACTGCCTCGACGGCCGCACCGACGTGAAGTGCATCCCGTACTCCGAGTGGGGCAAGGCGTGGAGCAGCGTCAAGAACGGCTGACCGGGTGACGACGATCGAGCGGCCGGCGTCCACGAGCGTGGGACGCCGGCTCTCGGCCGCCCTCTTCCGACGGCCGCGGGTCCGGCTCGTCGCGCTGCTCGCGCTGCCGACGACGTGGCTGGTGGTGGTCTACCTCTCGGCGCTCCTGGCGCTGCTCGCGACGGCGTTCTTCTCCGTCGACGAGTTCACCAACGAGGTCGTCCGGACGTTCACGCTGCAGAACATCCAGGACGTGCTGGCCGACCCTGCCTACCGGTACGCGACCCTGCGCACGGTCGGCATCGCCGCCGCGGTGACGGTGCTGTGCACGCTGCTGGGCTTCCCGATGGCGTTCTTCATGGCCAAGGTGGCGAAGCCGCGGTGGCGGGGGCTGCTCATCGCGCTCGTCGTGACCCCGCTGTGGGCGTCGTACCTGGTGAAGATCTACGCGTGGCAGGCGATGGTCCAGCCCGACACCGGGGTGCTGGCCTGGATGCTGGCGCCGATCGGCCTGGACGGACCGGGCTACGGCGTCACGGCGACGATCCTGACGCTGTCGTACCTGTGGCTGCCGTACATGATCCTGCCGGTGTACGCGGGCCTGGACCGGATGCCCGACAGCCTGCTCGACGCGTCCGGCGACCTCGGCGCGCGGCCCGGCCGGACCGTCCGGAGCGTCGTCGTCCCACTGGTCTACCCGTCGATCGTCGCGGGGTCGGTGTTCACGTTCTCGCTCAGCCTCGGCGACTACATCACGGTGCAGATCGTCGGCGGCCGCACCCAGATGCTCGGCAACATCGTCTACCAGAACTACACCAGCAGCCTGCCGTTCGCGGCCGCGATCGCGCTCATCCCCGTGGTGATCATGGTCATCTACCTGATGCTCGTGCGGCGGACGGGAGCTCTGGACAACCTGTGAGGAACTCACGCCGCACCCGGTGGACGTTCGGGCTGATGATGCTGTTCGGCCTGGCGTTCATCTACGTGCCCCTGGGCGTCATCGTCATCAACTCGTTCAACGCCAGCACCGTGTTCGCGTGGCCGCCGAAGTCGTTCACGACGCACTGGTGGTCGGCGACCTTCGGCAACCAGAGCGTCCGGTCCGCGGTGCTGACGTCCGTCGAGGTGGGGATCATCGCGACGGCGGTCGCCCTGGTGCTGGGCACGCTGCTGGCGTTCGGCCTCGGGCGGTACACGTTCTTCGGGCGGCACACCCTGTCGCTGCTGGTGGTGCTGCCGATCGCGCTGCCGGGCATCGTCACCGCGCTGGCGTTCCGGACCGGCTTCCGCACGTTCCTCGGGCTCGAGCTGTCCATCTGGACCGTCGCGATCGCGCACGCGACCTTCTGCATCGTGGTCGTCTACAACAACGTCCTCGCGCGCCTGCGACGCACGGGCTCCAGCCCCGAGGAGGCGTCGATGGACCTCGGCGCCGACACGTTCACGACGTTCCGGCTGGTCACCTTCCCGCTGTTGCGCGGCGCCCTCGTGGCCGGCGCCCTCCTCGCGTTCGGGCTGTCCTTCGACGAGATCGTCGTGACCCTGTTCACGGCCCCGCCCGGCGTGGTGACGCTGCCCATCTGGATCTTCCAGAACCTGTCGCGGCCCAACCAGGGGCCGGTGGTCAACGTGGTCGCCGCTGTGCTGGTGCTCCTGTCGATCATCCCGATCTACCTGAGCCAGAAGGTCGCGGGGGAGTCGACCGGCGGCGGCCGCCTCTGAGCGTCCGGATGGTGAGCAGTTCTGGCGGACCGTTGACCGGCGCGCCGACCGTTCCTAGGTTGCGCGCCGACCGGTCCACCGTCGCCGCAGTCCGGAAGGCCCACCATGCCCGTCGAGTTCCTTGGCATCGCCACCACCAGCGATGCGTCCGAGACCACCGCCGCGTCGACCCGGCCCGTCGACCTCGGCTACCTCGAGCGCCTGGTGCGCGCCCACCAGGACAACGGGTGGACCCGCGTCCTGTTCGCGTACGGCTCGGGCGGCCTGGAGCCGTCGGCCCTCGCGGGGTACCTCGCCGGCCGGCTGGACACGATCGAGATCCTGCTCGCCCACCGGCCGAACGTCTCCTACCCGACCTTCGCGGCCAAGACGTTCGCGACGCTCGACCAGGTGTCGCAGGGGCGGTTGTCCGTGCACTTCATCACGGGCGGCAGCGACCACGAGCAGGCCCGCGAGGGTGACCGGCTCACCAAGGACGAGCGGTACGCGCGGACGCGGGAGTACATCCAGATCGTCAAGCAGGCGTGGACCAGCACCGAGCCGTTCGACCACCACGGCACCTTCTACGACTTCGACGACTTCGTGCTCGACGCGAAGGCGTTCGAGGGCCGGTCGCCGACGATCTCGTTCGGCGGGTCGTCGGAGGCCGCGTACCGGGTCGGCGCCGCCGAGGCGGACATCTTCGCCGTCTGGGGCGAGCCGCTGGCCAGCACGGCCGAGCAGATCGCCCGCATCCACGCCGAGTCGGCCGCGGCGGGCCGCACGACGCCGCCCCGCATCCACGCCGCATTCCGGCCGATCATCGCGCCCACCGAGGAGCTCGCCTGGGAGAAGGCGCACCGCGTGCTCGACCGCATCGAGGCGCGCAAGCTCGCCGCGGGCGACGCGCTAGCGCGGTGGCGTCCCGGCAAGCCCGAGAACGCCGGCTCGCAGCGCCTGCTCGAGATCGCCGCGCAGGGCGAGCGGTTCGACACCGCGCTCTGGACCGCGACCGCGAAGGCCACGGGCGGCGCGGGCAACTCGAACGCCCTGGTGGGAACGCCGGAGACGGTCGCGCAGGCGCTCCTGGCGTACTACGACCTGGGCGTGCGCGTCATCTCGGCCCGCGGCTACGACCTCCTGGACGACGCCGTCGACTTCGGTCGCTACGTCATCCCGCTCGTGCAGGAGGGCGTCGCTCAGCGGGACCGCGAGGCGGTCGCGGCCTGACCACCGCCGTCGCGGCTACCGGGTGTCCGTTCCGCCCGCCGGCGGCAGGAGCAGCCGGACGCCGTGCCGGTGGTACACCATCGTGAGCTCGCGCAGCTCTTCCTTGGTCTCGGCGTCGAAGCCGTTCCCCGTCCCGCGTGCGAGCACGGTGGCGGACCCGGACGTCAGGTACCGCAGGGCGGACCGCTGCCACACCTGGTTGTCCACCCGGGGCACCGGCCGACCCTGCGCGTCGCGGGAGCCCTCGTCGTACGTCTGGCCGGACAGGTCGACCGGCACGTCGCAGCCCTGCGCCAGGTCGCGCGAGTAGACGTCGAGCAGCACGAGGGCGGCGGGGGAGTCGGACCGGACGCACCCGTGTGCCGGCAGCCGCGCCTGGATCTGGGCCGCCGGGAACGACGCCTGCGGCGCCGGGGCGAGCGCACCGCCGACCAGCCCGAACCCCAGGCAGGTCGTCGTCGCGACGACCAGCCGGGACGGGACCGGGACGAGCGAGACCGCCGCGGCCACGACCAGCACGAGCGCCGGGGCCGCGTACGCCGCGTAGTGCGGGAGGTAGCTGGGGGAGGCCAGCAGCACGCCGGCCTGGGCGACCAGCAGCGCGACCCACAGCCGGCCCCGGTCCGCGCGCCACGCCACCAGGGCCGCCGCGGCGACGGCCGCGAGCACGCCGGCGACGAGCACGAGCCGTCCCGGGTCGGTGGTCGGCACCACGGTCACGTCCACGCCCGTGATGCTGCCGAGCCTCGCCACGGTGCTGGTGTGCTCGCGCGCCCTGCCCAGCTGGTCGAGGACGACGAGCCGGAACATCCGCGGCCCGGCCAGGACGGCGAAGGGTGCGACGACGACGAGCGCCGAGGCGACGGCTCCGGCGCCGACACGCAGGGCGTCCCGACGCCCCCGGGACAGCAGCTGCCAGGCCACCACCACGACGACCGGGACGACGGCCCAGATCTTCACGACGACGCCGAGCCCAAGGACGGCGCCCGCCGCCCACTGCCAGCGCGCGGGCACCCGCGACTCGGCCGCCCGCAGCAGCAGCACGACCCCGCCCAGCAGGGTGAGGGTGCCGAGGGGCTCGAGGAGGGTGAGCCGGTCCGCGTAGGCGGCGGCGGACGAGACGGCGTACAGCACGCCCCCGACGACGGCGGCCAGGACTCCCCAGCGGCGGGCGACGCGCGTGACCAGCACGGTGTTCACGGCACCGACCAGCAGGAACCCTATCCGGGCGGCGGCGAAGGCCGTGGCGTCGCTGGTCCAGTGGGTCAGGGCCGCGAAGGGCGTCAACGCCAGCATGATCCCCGGCGGGTGCAGCAGGAGGAAGTCGCGGTACGGCATCTGGCCGTGGACGAACGAGACGGCCGAAGCGAAGTACACGCCGTCGTCGTAGCCGTGGTAGGACCGCAGCCCCACGGCGCCGCCGACCAGGTGCCAGCGCACCAGCACTGCGAGCACAGCTGCGACGGCGGCCACCAACCACGTGGTGGACCGCCGGGTCTGCGCCGCAGAGGACCCCACAGGCCCATCATGCCTCAGCGCGTCCAGGGACCCGACGACCGGGAGGCCGTACCGTCCTGTCATGCCGATCCGCCGCCGCCCGTGACCGTCGCGCCGCTCGGCCAGGTCGCGGTCGCGCTCGTCGCGCTGCTGGCCATCACGCTGCTCGTCCTGACGCTCGCCCGCGTGCCCGTCCGCCGGGACGCCCTGGTCGCGGCACTGCGCGCGGGGATCCAGCTCACGCTCGTCGCGCTGGTCATCGCCTGGGTGTTCCTGCACCCGGCCGGGGCGGCCCTGTACCTGGCGGTGATGCTCGCAGCGGCCGCGTGGACGTCGACCCGCCGGATCGGTCTGGGGCGCGGCGTGCTGCCCGTCGCGGTCCTGGGCATCACGGCGGGCGCGCTCGCCGCGACCGTCCCGGTGCTGGCCAGCGGGGCGCTCCCGCTGCGCGCGGAGACCGTCGTCCCGTTCGCGGCGCAGATCATCGGCGGGTCGATGACCGCGGTCTCGCTGACCGGGGGCCGGCTGCGCGACGACGTCGGCACGGAGTGGGAGCAGGTCGAGGGCTGGCTCACGCTCGGTGCGACCCCGCGCCAGGCGGTGGTGTCGCAGACCCGTCGAGCCGTGGCGCGCTCCCTCGTGCCGGCGCTCGACCAGACCCGCAGCGCCGGCCTGGTCGTGCTGCCCGGTGCCTTCGTCGGGCTCCTGCTGGGCGGCGCGAGCCCGGCCGCGGCCGCGCAGGTCCAGCTGCTCGTGCTCGTGGGCCTGCTCGCCGCCGAGTCGGTCGCCGCCGTGGTGACGGCCCAGCTCCTGGCCCGTCGCCTGGGCACCGTGCGCCCCGCGGCCGCCGGGTGACGGGCAGAGCACGCGGTCGTGGCGGATGTCGCGGTTCTCGGCCCCATACCCGTAGCGTCGGTCAGCGATGCTGAGGAACGACTGAGCCGGGGGAGACCGCGTGAAGGTGCTGGTGGTCGAGGACGAGGCGCAGCTGGCCGACGCCGTCCGCCGCGGGCTCGAGGGCGAGGGCATCGCCGTCGACGTCATGCACGACGGGGTCGACGGCCTGTGGGCTGCCACCGAGACTGCGTACGACGCCATCGTGCTCGACCTCATGCTGCCCGGGCTCAGCGGTCGTGACGTGCTGGTCGGCCTGCGCGAGCGCGGCGTCTGGACGCCGGTGCTGGTGCTCACCGCGCGCGACGGCGACGACGTGCAGGTCAGCCTGTTCGACCGGGGCGCCGACGACTTCCTGCCCAAGCCGTTCTCGTTCGACGTACTGCTCGCCCGCCTGCGCGCGCTGGTCCGGCGGGGCGCACCGGAGCGGCCGGTGGTGCTCGCCGCCGGCGACCTGCGCCTCGAGCCGGCCCGGCGCCGGGTGGCGCGCGGCGGGGTCGAGATCACGCTCACGCCCCGCGAGTACGGGGTGCTCGAGCTGCTGCTCCGGCGCGGCGGCGACGTCGTCACCAAGCGCGAGATCCTGGAGAACGTCTGGGACTCGGCGTTCGACGGGGACCCGAACGTGGTCGAGGTCTACATCAGCTACCTGCGTCGCAAGGTCGACACCCCGTTCGGGTGCCGGTCCATCGTGACCGTGCGCGGGATGGGCTACCGGATGTCCGTCGACGGCACCTGAGGCTCCTCGGCGAGCGGCAGCCGGACGACGAAGGACGCGCCGCCGAGCGAGGAGTCGTCGACCACCACGGTCCCGCCGTGCGCCGTCACGAGCCCGCGGACGATCGCGAGGCCGAGGCCCGAGCCGCCCGCCGCGCGGTCGCGACCCTCGTCGAGCCGGGCGAACCGGTCGAACACCAGCTCGCGGGACCCGAGCGGCACCCCGGGTCCGTCGTCGTCGACCCGCACCTCGGCAGTCCCGGCGGTCGCCCCGACCGACAGCCGGACGCGGCCGGCCGCGTGCCGGAGCGCGTTGTCGGCGAGGTTCTGCACGACCCGCTCCAGGTCCCGGGGGTCGCCGTGCACGCGGGCCGGTGCCGTCACCACCTCGACCGCCACCGAGACCGGCGGGCGCAGGCCGAAGCCGACCCCCTCGACGACGTCGTCGAGGTCGACGTCCTGGTCACGGCTGGGGCCGCCGCCCTCGGCGGTCCGGGTGAGCACGAGCAGGTCGTCGACGAGCTGCTGCATCCGCTCGCCGGCCGCGCGGACGAGGTGGGCGGTCCGGGGCCAGTCCGCGGACTCGGGGTGCCGCTCCGCGACGTCCAGCTCGGCGCGCACGGCCGCGAGCGGGCTGCGCAGCTCGTGACTGGCGTCCGCGACGAACCGGACCTGGGCCTGGTGCGCGGCGTGCAGGCGGTCGAGCATCCCGTTGAGCGTCACCGCGAGCCGGGCGACCTCGTCACCGGTCGACGGGACCTCGATGCGGGTGCTCACGTCGGTGTCGCTGATCTGCGCGGTCCGGCGACGGATCTCCTCGACCGGGCGCAGCGCCCGACCCGTGAGCACGTAGGTCAGCGCCCCCACCACGAGGACGAGGGCCGGCACCGCGAGGAGCAGCGCCTGCGCGACGTCGACGATCGTCTCGGCGCCCTCCGCGTACGACTGCTGCACCAGGACGGCGTCGGCTCCCTCGACCCCGTCGACGCCCAGGAGCACCGTGACGAACGGGCCGTCGCCGGGACCGTCGGAGTCCGCGGGCACCTGGACCGCCGTGCCGGGGACCGCCGGCGCCGACGCGAGGGGAGGCGCGCCCCCGACCGCCGGGCTCGCCGCCACGACGGTCGTGCCGTCGAGGATCTGGACGTGCGCGACGTCGCCCGGACCGGGCGCGAGGTTGATGCCGGACGTGACCTGCCCGTCGGTGGTGAGCTCGGCCGCCACGTCGTGCGCGCGGGTGGTGGCCGCGGCGACGGCGTTGCGCTCGACCGAGTCGTGCAGGACGACCAGCAGCCCGAGCGCGGCCAGGACGAGCGCGACCGCGACGGCCCCGGACGCAGCGAGCGCGGAGCGGGCCCGGACCGAGAGGTGCCGGGGCCGGTGCATGGGATCCACGCTAGCGGCCGGCCCTCCGGGTCCAGCTCATGCGTGCGACCAGCGCGGCGATCGCCAGCGCCAGGACGAGCGCCACCGGTCCCGACCCCAGGCCGAGGCCACCGCGCTCGGGGGAGACGCCGAACCAGTCCGCGAACGACGCGCCCACCGGCCGGGTCAGCACGTAGGCGAACCAGAACGCCACGATCGCGTTGAGCCCGAACCACCGGTACCCGATCGCCGGGATCAGCAGCAGCGCAGAGAAGACCAGACCGGCCGCGAGGTAGCCGAGGTGCAGGGTCACGGCCAGCATGTCGCCCGCCGCGGTGCCCAGGGCGAAGGTCGCCATCACGGTCGCCCAGTAGAAGAGCTCGCGGCGCCGGGTCCGGATGCTGTGGATCGAGAGGGTGTGCTCGCTGGCGTACCAGAGGACGAAGACCGCGGCCAGCGCGATCGCGAACCCGACGGTCGAGACGAGGTACGGCACGCCGAGCCCGACGTGGACCACGTCCGCGGCCATCGTGCCGAAGACGCCGACCATCGCGACGGCGAGCCAGTACCGCCACGGCACGTACTCGGCGGCGCGGAGCTGGATCACCAGCGCGACCGCGAGAGCCACCGCCCCCAGCAGCACGGCGATCTCCGGGGGCATCGCGCGCACCAGGTAGTCGGAGCTCGACTCGCCCATCGCGGTCGTCAGCGCCTTGGTGACCCAGAAGATCGCGGTCACCTCGGGCACCTTGCTGGCTGCCTGCCCGAGGACGCTGCGTGGTCGGGTGGCGGTGGGCTCGCTCGTCGTCACGCGCCCATGGTCCGGGGACGCACCTTGGGATCGCCTGAGAACCTGCGCCCGAACGGTCCGATGTGTCGCTAACGTTCGTCCCACGTGACGGCTACGCGAGAGAAGGCGACATGAACACGTTCGGGCAGTGGCTCTGGTTGATGATCTGGTGGTTCCTGTTCTTCGTCTACCTGGTGATCCTCTTCCAGATCATCGGTGACCTGTTCCGGGACCGTGAGCTCGGCGGCTGGGCGAAGGCGCTGTGGATCATCGGTCTGGTGTTCCTGCCGTACCTCATCGCGCTGATCTACCTGATCGCCCGCGGTCAGGGCATGGCGGACCGGGGCCGCGACGCGGCGGTCAAGGCGAAGCAGGACACGGACGCGTACATCAAGCAGGTCGCGGTCGGAAAATCCCCGGCCGAGCACATCGCCGACGCGAAGGCGCTGCTCGACTCCGGCGCCATCGACGCCGCCGAGTACGCCGCGCTGAAGGCCAAGGCCCTCGCGTGACGAACGCCTGACCCTCCGGGCTGTCCCGGAGGGTCAGGCGTCGTCGTCCGTCGTCAGCTCGAGAGGATCCGGCTCTTCTGGACCTCGAACTCGGCGTCACTCAGCACTCCGGCGTCCCGCAAGGCACCGAGCTGCGTGAGCTGCGCGAGCTTGGCGTCCATGTCCTCGGCCGGCGGCGGGGGAGCAGCGACGTAGACCGGCTGCGGCGGCGGTGCGTACTGCGGGGGCGGGGGCGGCGCGTACTGCGGCTCCGGGGCGGCCGGCTCCTGTGCGGCCCACCGACCCGCCTGACGGCGCGAGACCCGGTTGGACACGGCGGTGGCGGTACCGGCGACGACGGCCGTACGGCCCACCGCGCGGATCAGTCCTGGCATCTGTTGCTCCTTCTCGACAGGCGACGGTGCCGGGTCATCCGACCGGCTCGGTGGCGTCCAGCGCGGCGATGATCGCCTGCACCGGGATGCGTCCGCTGGCGACGAGCTGCCCACCAGTGCGGCGCAGGGCGACCGCGAACGGTGCCGCCCAGACGTTCTCGTACACGAGCACCCCGGCGGCGTCGCCGGGCTCGAGGGCGTTCGCCGCCTCGGCGAGGTCGTCGTCGCCGAGCAGACCCGAGGACACCCCCTCGAAGATCGTGAGGTCGATCCCGCCGTCCGCCAGCTGCTTCAGGTCGAGCGCGACGACCGATCCGTCCTCGCTCTTCTGGATGAAGACCAGGTCGAGGATGCGGATGATCCCGCGGTCCACCAGGTCGACCAGCTTGGGGAACGCCTCGCCGGTGAGCTTGGCGTTCGGGAACGCCACCACCAGGTAGTCGATGGGGCCGGTCTCCTCGAGCTCGGCCAGGTCCTCCGTCATGGGCTGTTCCTCTCCTCGGGCACCGCGCGGATGCATCGCCGCTGTTGACGTGCCCATTCCTCCGGAACGTATCAGGCGAATTCGGATACCGGACAGGGGAGTCCACCGAGTGCGCGTACGGCCTGATCAGCCCCGCAGCGCAGCGAGGAGAGCGCCGGCGGTGGCCGCGGCTCCTGCGACCCACAGCAGCGTCGGCAGCCTGTGCCAGAACGGCTTCACGCGCGGACCACCTCGCCCTGGTCGGTGACCTCGACGGCCACGGCCGCCAGCGGCGTCGTGGCCGGTCCCTGCACCACGGCACCCGTCGTGGCGTCGAACGCGCTGCCGTGGCACGGGCAGTGGATCTCGCCGCCGCTGACGCTCCCGACGAGGCAGCCCTGGTGGGTGCAGACCGCGGTGAAGCAGTGCACCGCCGACCCGTCGCGGGTCAGCACGACCTTCTCGTCCTTGAGCACCAGGCCGCCGCCGTCCGGGACGTCGACGACGGCGGCCAACGGTCCCGCGCCCGTCCCGGAGCCGGCGCCGGCGGCGGGGTAGCCGGCGCCGGTGGGCTGGGTGCTCCCGGGGGCGGGCCCGAACGCGACGAACGCCGCGTAGCCCGCGGCACCGGCGACGAGCGCGACCCCCGCGCCCTCGATGACCGAGCGGCGGCTGACGTCGGGAGCGGCGGCCACGTCAGTAGCTCGCGTACCCGGACTGGCCGAAGAACCAGAACGCGGAGCTGAACCAGAGCACGACGAGCACGCCCGCGAGCAGGCCGCCGAGCAGGGGGACCACGACCGGCGGCAGCCCCCGCAGTCGCAGGGCCAGCATCTTCGCGGCGAACACCCCGTAGAACACGCACCCGGCCACGCAGTGCACCAGGACGCGGGTCGAGGTGTCCGCGAACCCGAGCGACCACACGCAGTGGAAGACGACGGGCATCGTGAGCAGGAAGGCGACCGTCCCTGTCCAGCGGTGCAGGCCGGTCACCCACGGCGGGGCGGTCGTCACGCCGGGGAGCCGACCCCACATCGCGAGGGCCGAGAGCACCTGCACGACGACGAGCGCGGTCGCGGCGGTGGTGAGCCACGCCTTCATCTGCAGCATGCCGCTGAAGCCCAGCGTCGTGAGCGCGGCACCGTTGCCGGGGTGGACCTTCGAGTAGGCCGCGAGCGCCGCCGCCACCGCGAGCCCCACGGCTCCGAGTGCGGCCAGACCCCACTGTGGCCGGTCGGCCGCGTGCGCGTCGGTGCTCACCCGTCGATCGTGCTCCCCTCGACGGGCGGCGGATAGTCCCGGCAGGGCATCCTCGGACGGTGGACGACCTGAGGCCCCTCGTGCACTTCACCCCGGAGCGGGGCTGGATGAACGACCCGAACGGGCTGGTGCAGGTGGACGGGCTGTTCCACCTGTACTTCCAGCACGACCCCGAGTCCCTGGTTCCCGGGGCCGTCTCCTGGGGGCACGCGACGTCGCCGGACCTGGTCCGGTGGACCCGGCAGCCCCTGGCGATCGCGTGCGACGAGCGCGAGCAGGTGTTCTCGGGCAGCGTCGTCGTCGACCGGCCCGGGTCGCTGGTGGCGATCTACACCAGCGAGTTCCGGGACGCTGGCCGGCCCGGCGGCCGGGAGGCCCAGTCGCTGGCGCACAGCGCCGACGGGGGGCTGACGTGGACCAAGGACGCGCGGAACCCGGTGCTCGAGCGCCCGGGCTCGCGGGACTTCCGCGACCCGAAGGTGTTCCGGTACGGGGACTCGTGGGTGATGGTCACCGTCGAGGCGGCGGACCGCCAGGTGCTGATCCATCGCTCCGACGACCTGGTCGCGTGGGAGCACGTGAGCACGTTCGGCCCGGCGAATGCGGTCGACGGCCTGTGGGAGTGCCCCGACCTGTTCGAGCTCCCCGTGGACGGGGACCCCGCGACCACCCGGTGGGTCCTCCTGGTCAGCGTGTCGTCCGGAGCACGCGGCGGAGGGTCGGGGACGCAGTTCTTCGTCGGCGAGTTCGACGGCATCACGTTCCGCGCGGACGGACCTCCGACCGCCTGGCTCGACCACGGGCGCGACTGCTACGCCGCCGTCACGTTCCACGGGGTCGCCGACGGCCGACGCCTGCTCGTGGCCTGGATGAGCAGCTGGGAGTACGCCCGCGACACGCCCACGGGATCCTGGCGGGGAGCCATGACGTTCCCCCGCGAGCTGAGCCTGGCGACCGTCGGAGGCGCGGTGCGGCTGGTCCAGCGGCTGGTCGACCTCCCGGGCGCCACGCGGGCCCCGAGGTCGCGCGGGCCTGTCGTCGCTCTCGGACCGGGGGCCCACCTGCTCGACGTCGACGCCCGCCCCGGGGCCGGCCCGTTCCGGCTGGAGCTGCGGTCCGCGACGGGCGAGGTCGTGGCGCTCGGCTGGGCCGACGGGGTGCTGTCGCTCGACCGGCGGGCCTCGGGGTCGTTGCCGGCGCCGACGTTCGCGTCCGTGGAGACCGCCGACGTCGAGCTCGTCGACGGGGTCCTGGCCCTGACCGTGCTGGTGGACCGGTGCTCGGTCGAGGTGGTCGCGGCGCAGGGGACCGTGGTGGTCACCGACCTGGTGTTCCCGGCGACGCCGCTCGACCGGGTGGTCCTGTCGGGCGACGCCGGGGTCACAGTCACGAGCTTGTCGCCCGACGCGGTCACCAGCCCAGCGGGACCGGGTCCAGCTCCCGCAGGACCTCCGGGTCCATGACGAGCCGGATCTCGGAGACCACGTCGCCGACGACGGTGAACACGAAGGCCGACCGCGGGATGCCGCCCGGCGCCCACATCGCGCCGACGGCGCCGCCGAGCAGCGCGAGCTCCGCCGTGTGGGCCCGCCCGCAGAAGTAGCGCGCCACGGCGTCCGCCCCGAAGGCGTCGGCGGCGTCGAAGCGGGCGATCACGGCGTCCACCCTCAGCTCGACGTCCGGGTCCAGCATGGCCAGCAGTGCCTCGAAGTCGCCGCCTCGCGACGCGGCCAGGAACGCATCGACCACGTCCCGCTGCTTGGTCAGGTCCGTCTCGGGGGTCACGGGCGCGCCCTGCACCCGCCGGCGGGCGCGACTGGCCAGCTGGCGTGTCGCCTCGGGGGAGCGGCCGACGATCGGGGCGATCTCGTCGAAGGGCAGCGCGAACATGTCGTGCAGCACGAAGGCGAGCCGTTCCGCGGGCGTGAGGGTCTCGAGGACGACGAGCATCGCCAGACCCACCGACTCGGCCAGCACGGCCTCGTGCTCGGGGTCGACCACGGCGGTCTCGGCCCCGGCGCGCGGGTGCGGGACGTCGACGTCGAGGACGTCCTCACGGCGGGAGGTGCGGCTGCGCAGCCGGTCGAGGCAGAGGCGCGCGACGACGGTCGTGAGCCACCCCGCGAGGTTGTCGACGCCGTCGGCGTCGGCCCGGTCGAGCCGCAGCCACGCGTCCTGCACGGCGTCCTCGGCCTCGCTGGTCGACCCGAGCATCCGGTACGCGACCGCGCGCAGGCGGCCACGGTTCTCCTCGAACCGCTGGGCCAGGTAGTCGTCGTCGCTCATCGGCCAGATCCTCTCGGCGGGGGTCGTCATCATCGTGACGGATCCCGGCGGCGGGACGTGACGGGTGAGGTGGTGCACGGATGTGCAGATGCCCTGGACGTCCGTCCGGCCCCGTTCTAGCGTCGGGGTGCCGGCCCGCCGATGGACGGCTGGCCCGCGAAGGAGGCCTCATGCTCTCCGACCACGCCGCCATCCCCGTCGTCGCCGTCACGGACTTCGAGCGGGCACGCGCGTTCTACGAGGGGAAGCTCGGGTTCACGAGCGTCGAGGACGTCCCCGAGGGGGGCGTCATCTACGGCACGTCGAACGGCGGTCTGCTGGTGTACCCGTCGTCGTTCGCCGGCACCAACAAGGCGACCGGTGTCTCGTTCCAGGTGGCGGAGGCGGCCTTCGACGCCGAGCTCGACGCGTTGCGCGCCGCCGGTGTGACGTTCCAGACGTTCGACGTCCCCGCCGAGTTCGGCACGTGGGCAGACGGCGTCCTGACGGGGGGCACGATGCGCTCCGTCTGGTTCGCCGACCCCGACGGGAACGTCCTCAACGTCGAGACGCACGCCGGCGGGTGACGGCCGTTGACGGGCCGGCGGCCGTGCGCGGCCGCCGGCTCGTCCGGCTGCGTCAGTCGGAGTCGATCTCGGTGCCGTCGGGTGCGATGACGTACCAGACGCTGTTGAGTCCCTGGCCCTTGACGTCGCCGGGCGCGGAGTCCTGGGCGAAGGTGTAGATCGGCCGGCCGTCGATCGTGACCTGCATCTTCCCGTCGGTCCCGGTGATGGTCCCGACCTCGCCGGTCACGCCGGTCACGGTCGGGGTGGCGTTGTCCGTGGTGATGGCGGGCCACGCGGCCGCGCAGTCGCCCGAGCACGCGCTGGTGCCGGAGCCCTTGGTGTCCTTGAGGAAGTAGTACGCCGTCATGCCCTTGCCGTCGACGACGATGGTGCCCAGCGACGAGTCGCCGGTCGACAGGTCGGTGCCCGCCGCGGCGGCAGGCGACTCGGCGGCGGTCGACGACTCGCTCGAGGGCGTGGAGTCGCCGTAGCCCCCGGACGACGTGTCGTTGCCCGATCCGCCCCCGCAGGCTGTCAAGGTGGCCGCAGCCACCAGCGTGGTGATCGAGAACAGGATGGTCCGTCTCACGATGATCTCCTCGGGTCGGTAGCGGTCCCTGTGCCCGCTACTGGGACCACGGGGTGGGGACGGCCGAGGTTCAACGCGCGGTGAACCCCGACGGCACGTGTGCCGTTGAAGGGGTAGGACGCAGAGCGAGCGAGGAGGGAGGCGGCGTGGCAGAGGAACCCGACGCGCTCCTGCGCGCGCTCCACCAGGCCTACGCCCGGCCTCTGCAGCACTACGTCGTCCGCCTCACGGGGGACCACGCGCTCGCCCAGGACGTGGTCCAGGAGGCCATGGTCCGCGCGTGGAAGCACCCCGAGGTGCTGGCCCGCGAGGAGGGCGCGACCCGCGCCTGGCTCTACACCGTGGTGCGCAACCTCGTGATCGACGACCGCCGGAGCGCGCGGCACGTGCGGGAGCGGACCACCGACCAGGCGCCCGACACCCCCCAGCCCGACGAGTCGCAGGCGGTGCTCGACAGCTGGTTGGTGGCCGACGCGCTCGAGCAGCTGACCGCCGAGCACCGCGCGGTCGTCGTCGGCGCCTACTACGGCGGCCGGTCCGTGGCCGAGCTCGCCCGTGAGCACCAGATCCCCGAGGGCACCGTGAAGTCACGCATGCACTACGCGTTGCGCGCGCTGCGCCTCGCGCTGCAGGAGAGAGGAGTCTCGTCATGACCGGGCGGGATGCCGACGAGCGACAGGGCGACGACGAGTTCCGGGACTGGGACGCCGCGTACGTCCTCGGCGCGCTCGACTCGGAGGACCGGCGCGCGTACGAGGACCACCTGCGCACGTGCGCGTCCTGCCGCGCCGCTGTCGCCGAGCTGGCCGGGATGCCGGGGCTGCTCCGGATGGTGACGCCCGAGGACGCTGCTGCGCTGGGTGACGGGACCGACCCGGAGGCCGAGGCGGAGGTCGTCGAGCTGGCCTCGGTCGCGCGCGCCGCGCACCGCGTCCGCCGTCGCCGCCTGGTCGGCCTGGTCGCCGCCGCGGCCGCCCTGCTGGTGATCGGCGGTGTCGCAGGCGCCCTCGTCGGCACCGGCACCGGGACGCCGGAGGCTGCACCGTCGTCGACCGCCCAGGTCACGGCCCTCCAGCTGGAGCCGGTCGGCGCCGTGGACGTCAGCGCGGACCTCACGCTGCAGAAGAAGGGCTGGGGCACCCGGATCGACTGGGAGTGCCGCTACCCGACGGCGGCGTGGCCGGAAGGCACCGGGCCGACGTACGAGCTCGTCCTGGTCGACGACGCCGGCCGCAGCACGGTCGTCGCGACCTGGCTGGCCCGGAACGTCGGCGCGCGCGGGCTCGGCGCGTCGTCGAGCATCGTCACGGAGTCGATCCGCCGGGTGGAGATCCGCGTGGAGGGTTCCGACTCGCCGCTGGCCGCCGCGCAGACCTGACGGGTCTCAGGCGGGCGGACGACCGTTCACCGCGATCGTGATCGCCGCCTCCTCGCCCAGCAGCTTGCGGGCCGCCACCGGCAGCTGGACCTTGGCAAGCCAGCTGCCCGTCGTCGTGTCGAGGTCCTTGAGCTCGTCGTCGCTGGCCTGGTCGGGCACCCAGTCGCGGATCGCGGTCGGGAGCGCCGAGCTCCACACGGCCCACGACCGCGGCGGGGTGCCGTCCGGGTGGAACTCGATGTCGACCACCAGCACGTCCGACCAGTCCGCCGTCTGCTCGAGGTGGTCGAGGAACGACAGGAGGTGGTCCTTCTTGCGCAACGAGATCAGGCGCAGCTGCAGCACGTGCCGCATGGTCGGCACGTCGGGCCGGGCTGCGGTCGTCGACAGGTACGTCCGCACGAGGGGGGTCGGCTTGCTCGTGGTGTCCGGGGCCTTCGGCCACTCGAGCTGGATCGGGCACAGGTGCGCGGTGCTCTGCTCGTGCAGCACCACGGGCAGCCCACGGATCGAGAGCGAGGTCTCCAGCTGCCAGACCGTGTTGTCCTTCGGCGTGCCCGGGACCACGACGTCCGTGAGCTCGGCCTCCACCTCGACGTTGCCGAAGAGGAACCGCTGCAGGTTCTGGTAGCCCTCCTCGGAGTTGACGATGCCGAACCGGCCGGAGTGGCTCCGGTGCACCAGCGCGCGCGGAGCGCCCTTCACGTACGCGTTGTCGATCTGGACCAGCCCGTCGCTGCGCGCCCCGACCGCCTTGGCGGACAGTCCGAGCGCCGTCGTGTAGTCCGTGGAGTTGGTGCCGACGAGGCAGAAGAACCGCTCCGTCGGGAACCCGTCCGCGGGCATGACCCTGGCGTCCCACCCCTCGGGGACGTGCTTCTGGGTCGACGCCTCCGGCGTCAGGTACTGGTACATCCGGCCGGGGCCGAAGATGTCCGCCCCGGCGAGCCCGGTCAGGTCGCGCAGCTTCTCCAGGGCACCGAAGCCGAGCGCGAACTCGATCCCGCCGTGCGGGGTGGCGTACGTGAAGACGCGGTCGACGAACTCCGTGGCGGCGGAGGGCGACCCGTCCGTCTTCTCGGGCGCGACCTTCTGGATCATCGACCGCACGATGAGTCCGCCCATGGAGTGGGCGATGAGGAACACCCGCGGCGCGCCGGTCTTCTTGCGGACGAGAGTGACCAGGTCGAAGAGGCTCTCCGCCGCCCGCTCGATGCTGAACGCGTTCGGGTCCTTGGTGAGGTCGGGCGCGAACTCGTCGTAGAACCGGTGCACCCAGATCGTGGCGGGGTCGACCTTGTCGTCCTCGTGCTGCTCCAGGTAGGCACGCTGGTTGCCCTGCACGAGCAGCTGGTAGCGGTAGTCGATCATCAGTCGCAGCAGGGGGCTCTCGAACTGGTGGAACGCCGGCCGGTCGGTGTCGTCCACCCGCACCTGGACCGACCCCTCGTTGAACCCGTAGAACGGGTCGTCGACCGCGTTGTTGATGCCGGATGGTCCGCCCGCGAAGCCGCGCACGTAGATCACCGGAAGCCTGCCGTCGGTCTGGTCACCCATCAGAGCTCCTCCGTCTGCACCGTCGTTGGTGTCGAAGGCGCTCGTCCTCACGACCCTGCCGACGGGCCGGGGAGACGATCGTCGATACGCGATCCTTCCAGCGGATCAGGGCCGTGACGAGAGGAAGGGCGTCCCGGCGACCTCGAGGGTCTGCGCCGCCGGTGTCCCCGGGGGTGCCACCACCTGCAGCTGGTCGGTGGTGCGCAGCAGGGACTCGAGCACCCGCACGCCGGCGCTGCCGAGGTGGACGACGTCGCGCAGGTCGACGGTCACAGGGATCAGGCCGTTCCGGGACAGTCGCAGGATCTCCGCCTCGACCTGAGCGGCGGCGGCCCGGTGGTCGACGGACCCGCCGACGTGGACGACGTGGGCGCCGGCCGCGTCGGAGCGCAGGGACAGCGGGGCGGCGGAGCGGGTCACGGAGTCCGAGACGGCATCGGCCTGGTCGACGGGTGCCGGCCGGCGGGCCGGGCACTCCAGCGTGACGGCGGTGCCGTCTTCCCCGGACTCGACGCTGACCTGCAGCCCGGCCGACGCCATCATGCTGAACCCGCGGCCGCGCTCGCCGGGGTCACGGTCGGGCTCACGCCAGCGGCCGTGGTCGCGCACGACCAGCTCGACCATGGCGTCGTCCCGGATGGTGGCCCGGATCTCCACGGTGCCCGGGTTCACGCCCCGGTAGGCGTGCTCGACGGCGTTCGCCATCACCTCGCTCACGCCGAGCACCAGCGCAGAACGGTCCCGCGAGCCCAGGCCGACGTCGAGCCCCCAGGTGTCCATCGCCCCGCGTACCCGCGCCAGCTGCCCGGGGTCGGCGGTCACGTCGAGCCGGAGGGGGGCCGGTGCCGGTCGGCGGTGCGCGGCGAGCACGGTCACGTCGTCGGTGAAGCCGTCGTCGATGAGCACCGACGGCACGTGCTGGCAGATCCGTCCGGCCACCGAGGCGCCGCCCGACGTGTCGCGGTACGCGTCCAGCGTGGTCCGCTCGAGGGCCGCGAGGCCGTCGCGCAGCGGGCGGTGGGTGTTCTCGACGAGCCCGTCGGTGAAGAGCACGATCGCGGACCCGTCGGGGAGGTTCGCGGTGGCCACGCGTCCCTCCGTGCGGGAGCCGAGCGGCCCGTCGCCGGTGGTCGGCAGGACGTGGGCGCCGTCCGGACCGACGACGAGGGGAGCGGGATGCCCCCGGGTGGCGTACTCGAGGTCTCCGGTGTGGGGGTCGAGCAGCGCGACGCACAGGGTCGCCGCGAAGGCACCCGAGACCCGCCCGGCGAAGGCCTCGACGGCCTCCAGCGCGCGCAGGATCCCGGCGCCCTCGAGCAGCCGCGCGGCGAGCACCGCGCGCAGCTGGCTCATGATCGCCGACGCCTCGACGCCGTGCCCCACGACGTCGCCGACGGTGAGGGAGAGGCGGCCGTCCGGCAGGGTCGCCGAGTCGAACCAGTCGCCGCCCGCCGCCTGCTCGAGACCCGCCACCAGGTAGGACGCCGCGACGTCGACCCGCGGCAGGAGGGGGACCGTCGACGGCAGCAGCGCGCCCTGCAGCCGCAGGACGACCTCGCGGGCGCGGGCCAGCCGCTGGTCGGCCGTCGCGGCGCCGGCCCGCTCGAGCTGCGCCGCGCGCAGGCGCGTCGTGATGTCGACCCCCGCGGCGACCGCGCCCCGCACCGAGCCGGACTCGTCGCGCGTCGGCGTCACCGTGAGGTCGAGCCAGATGCCGGACGCCGGGTTGGACCAGTCGGCCACCACGGGCACCTGGTCGTCGTGGAACGGCTCGCCGCTGCGCACCGCCTCGGTCAGCGCCGACACGACGGCCTGGAAGCCCGGGTCCCGCAGGTCCCGCAGGCGGACGTCGAGCAGGCTGCCGCGCTGGAACGCGTCGCGGGCACCACGGTTGGCCGCCACGATGCGCAGGTCGGGGGCGCTGACGACGAGCTGGACCCCGGGGGAGGAGTCGAAGGCGCGCAGGACGGCGTCCTGGTCGACGTAGCCGTCGGACGCCATCGGGACCCCTCAGCTCATTGCGCGACCTGGTCGAGCCGGTCGCGGTCGGTCGACCTGTCGGTGGGTGCGCTGATCACGTCCAGGCCGTGCGCTCCTGCCAGCCCGAGGCTGGTCCCGGGGGAGAGCACGATACGCATCCTCACACCTGCGGCGGCACTTCGCCGGTGGGCGGCGGTCAGGGCCGAGACCCCGACCGAGCCGAGGTGGGACACGTCGCGCAGGTCGACCACCATCTCGCCCGTCTCGCGGGCCTTGATCATCAGCTGGGTCACCGCCGCGGTGAGCTCGTGCGCGGTCGCCAGGTCGACGGGCCCCTCGACGCGGACCACCGGCACGTCGCCGGACGTGTCGAACGCGATGTCGAGCCCCGGGCTCGTCCGCGCAGTCTCCTGCGAGGCGTCCGAGAGGCTGGCGAAGAAGAAGTCGTCCAGCCGCTGCCGCGTGTCCGAGCCGAGACCGCCGCCCACCTCGACCGCGGCGACGAGGCGCTCGGCGAGCGTCAGGAGGCGCACGTTGCGCTGCTGGGAACCCCAGCGCAACAGCTCGAACGCGGCATCGCCGTCGATGCCGTACCCGAGCATGAACGCGCCCTTGGCCTGGTCGATCACGGCGTGCGAGCGCAGCGCCTGGGTGAGCTCCTCGTTCACGCGGTGGGCGACGGCGTCGCGCTGGGACGCCGTCACGTCGACCAGGAAGCCGGTCACCGTGCGCAGGCCCGAGTCGTCGGGCTCGCCGGCGCCGGTGAGCGTCACGGAGTGCTCGGCGCCGCCCAGGTCGAGCAGGCGGTACTGGCAGCCGAACGGCTCCCCGTCGACGCCGCACTGCCCCAGGGCGTCGAGCACCCGGCCGCGGTCCTCCGGGTGGATGTGCCGCGAGATGAGCGCCAGCGTCGGCACTACCTCGCCCGGTGCCATGCCGTGGATCCGGAACGTGCCGTCGGACCACCACCATCGCCCCGTCGGCGCCGTGTAGCGGAAGCGACCGACCTGGGCAGGCGTGGTGTGGGGGGTGGGCACGACGACCTCCGAGATGTCCCCGTCGGGGCGTGAGCTCCTCGTGGGCTCCTGGCTGAACCCGGTGCGCCCGTCGGACGCGGAGGCCCGCCGTGGTGCGACCGCAGCGTATGCCAGGAACGCACGCGCAGCGCGTCGGGCGGCTCAGTGCAGGTGCCGGCGCCAGTCCTCGGGCACGCGTCCCGCCGGGCCCGGCACGGTCTGCTCGAGCGGGCGGTGCTCGGGCGCCGCCAGCGGGGGGCCGTCCGTGTACGCGTCCGCCTGGTAGTCCCAGAACCAGTCCTCGTCGGGCTCGAAGGTCCGGACCACCGGGTGCCCGGTCGCGCGGGCGTGGGCGGTCGCGTGCTGGCTGGGGGAGGTGTCGCAGCAGCCCACGTGCCCGCAGGCCGCGCAGCGCCGCAGGTGGAACCACCAGCCGTCCACCTGGTCACACTCGAGGCAGCCGGTGCCGCTGGGCGGCACGGTCGGGTCGATCGCGATCACGGAGTCGGTCCTTCCGTCGAGTGGTACGGCAGTCGGACGCGGAAGCGCGTGTCGCCCGGAACAGAGGTCACGGACAGGTCGCCGTGGTGCTTGGAGACGACGATCCGCCACGAGATGTCGAGCCCGAGCCCGGTGCCCGAGCCCACGGGCTTGGTGGTGAAGAACGGCTCGAAGATCCGTCCGACCACGGCGTCGGGGATGCCCGGACCGGTGTCCGCGATCTCGACCTCGAGCCAGTCGTCGATCTGCCGGGTGGTCAGCGTCAGGGTGCCGTGACCGTCCATCGCCTGCGCGGCGTTGTCGATCAGGTTCGTCCACACCTGGTTCAGCTCCGCGGCGAAGACGTGGATGGGGGGCAGGGTGCGGTCGTACTCCCGCACGACCGTGATCCCCTCGCCCAGCTGGCGTTCCAGCATGGTGAGCGTGCTGTCGAGGAGCTCGTGCACGTCGACGGTCTGGTCGGGGGCGCGGCCGATCTGCGAGTACTGCTTGGCGGCCCCGACCAGGCTCGAGATCCGCCCGGTCGCGTCCTCCACCTCGTTCATGAGGGACTCGGTCTCGAGCGTGTACGCGAGCCACCGGACCGCGCCCTCGAGAACCTCGGGTCCCACGCACGACGCGACCGAGTCGAGCCACTCCACGCCCAGCCCCGCGGCCACGAAGCTGGGGGCGAGCTCCCAGCCGCCGGCGATGTCGTGCTCGTCCATCCACTCGCCCAGCGAGTCCTCCAGGTCCGAGACCTGCATCGCCGTCGGCACGACGTCCGAGGCGCGCTCCCGCGCCAGCGCGTCGACCGCCTTCTCCTGCAGGTGGATGATCTGCGCCAGCTGCTCGCGGTCGTACGGGCCGGAGGCGATGAGCGCGAGCTTGTGCCGCATCCCCGCGACCCGTTCGCGCAGGGTCGCGGTGGCCCGGGTGGCCGCCGCCGCGGGGTTGTTGAGCTCGTGCGTGAGCCCGGCCGACAGGGAGCCCAGGGCGAGCAGGCGCTCCCGCTGCCCGATCGCCTGCTGCGAGCTCTGCTGCCCGAAGAACAGCCCCTCGAGCAGGTGGACCGCCATCGGGAACCAGTCGTTCATGAATGCCGCGAAGTCGTCGGCGGACAGGACGTAGTAGCGGGACGGCTCCAGCACGCGCAGGGTCTGCGAGTACGTCTGCGGCACGCGGTCCCCGAGGTAGGCGGCCCACGCGCCCGCGTAGACCCCGACCTGGGCGGTCCGTGCGATCTCGACGTCGTCCACGCCGACCCGTCGGTACAGCGCCAGGGAGCCCTCGAGCATGACGTAGAAGTCGGTCGCCGGGTCGCCCTCGCGGTACAGCACCCCGGGGTCGATGAACTCGACGTGCCCGTGCCCGCACAGCCAGAGCAGCTGCTCGTCGGTGAGGTGCTCGAACAGGAACATCGTCCGCAGCTCGTCGATGTCGCACGCCAGGTGGGTCCGGGTGATCGACGCGAGCGGTACGGCGGTCGGTTGCATGGTGGTCACAGCTGCTCCAGGTAGCGGTGGACGAGCATCACGGCCATGGCGCCCTCGCCGACGGCGGAGGCCACCCGCTTGGCGGACTCGGCGCGCACGTCGCCGGCCGCGAAGACCCCGGGGACGCTCGTCTCCAGGTGGTACGGCGGCCGGTCGAGGGGCCAGGTGTCCGGAACCTTGCCCTCGACCAACAGGTCGTGACCGGCGCAGACGAATCCGTGCTGGTCGCGTGTCACGGTGCCGTCGAGCCACGTGGTCAGCGGGGCGGCCCCGATGAACACGAACAACCATCCGGTGGCCACGGATTCCTTCTCGCCCGTGACGGTGTCCCGCAGCACGATCTGCTCCAGGTGGTCGTCGCCCGACGCCTCCACCACCTCCGAGTGCACGCGCACCCGGATCCTCGGGTTCTGCTGGACCTGCTCGATCAGGTACCGCGACATCGACTGGTCCAGCGACGCCGCGCGCACGACGAGGGTCACCGACCGCGCGTGCCGGGACAGGTACATCGCCGCCTGGCCGGCCGAGTTGGCCCCGCCGACCACGTAGATGTCCTGGTCGGAGCACGCGGTCGCCTCGGTCAGCGCGGACCCGTAGTAGACCCCGCGCCCGGTGAGCGCGCCGATGCCCGGGCCGTCGAGCTCGCGGTAGGCGACCCCGCTGGCGACGATCACGGTGTGCGCGTCGACCGAGCTGCCGTCGTCGAACCTGACCGACCGGCCCGAACCGTGCACCTCGAGCCCGACGGCGTCGCGGGTCATCACGATCTCGGCGCCGAACTTGAGCGCCTGCCGCCGGGCGCGCTCGGTCAGCTGGGCGCCGGAGACGCCGTCGGGGAAGCCGAGGTAGTTCTCGATGCGGGAGCTCTGCCCGGCCTGCCCGCCCGTGGCGCTCCGCTCGACCAGTGCCGTCCGCAGGCCCTCGGACGCGCCGTACAGCGCGGCGCTGAGCCCGGCCGGCCCGCCGCCGATGACGACGAGGTCGTAGAACCGCTCGGACGGGTTGACCGAGAGCCCCACCTGCGCCGCCAGGTCGCCGTCGGTCGGCGCCACCAGGACGGTGCCGTCGGTGGTGACGACGACCGGGAGCGCCGAGTCGTCGGCCTTCGCGACGTCGAGCAGCACGCGACCCTCGGGGCTGTCGCTGGCGTACCAGCGGTAGGGCACCTGGTTGCGGGCGAGGAACTCGCGGACCTCCGACGACCGCGCGGACCAGCGGTGCCCGACCACCTTGGTCTCGGCGACGGTCCTGGGCGGGTTCGTGGTCCACGCCTCGAGCTGCGCGTCGATCACCGGGTAGAACTTCTCCTCCGGCGGGTCCCACGGCTTGAGCAGGTAGTGGTCCAGGTCCACCACGTTGACGGCGTCGATCGCGACGTCCGTGTCGGCGTAGGCCGTCAGCAGGATCCGCCGCGCCTGCGGGTAGATGTCCATGGCCTGCTCGAGGAACTCGATGCCGGTCATCACCGGCATCCGGTGGTCGGCCAGCAGGAGGGCGACCTGGTCGCCGCGCAGCCTGAGCTCGCGCAGCGCGTCCAGTGCCTCCGGGCCGGAGTCCGCACGGACCACGCGGTAGGCGTCCCCGTACCGTCGTCGCAGGTCACGGGCCACGGACCGGGACACCGCCGGGTCGTCGTCGACCGTCAGCAGCGCCGGCTTGCGCTGCGGGTCACCGTTCACCTGCACCACGTGGTCCCCTCTCGTCGTGCCCAGTCTGTGCCGATCGCTGCCCGCCGCGCATCCGCCCGGTACGGCCCTCAGTCGCCGACCACGAGCGCGGTGCCGCCGGTGATCCGGACCAGCTCGTCGAAGGTCGTCGGAAAGACGGTGTGCGGCGTCCCGCCCGCGGCCCAGACCTGCGGGTAGTCCGCCAGCGCGACGTCGACGACGGTCTCCACCGGCTGCGGGTGACCCAGGGGAGCGACCCCGCCGATGGCCTGCCCGGTGGCCTCGCGCACCTGGTCCGGGGTGGCGCGGCCGATGTGCGACCTGCCCAGGAGGCCGGCGAGCGCCACGGTGTCGACGCGGTGCCGACCGCTGGTCAGGACCAGCAGGGGGTGGTCGTCGGCCCAGAAGACGAGGCTGTTCGCGATCGCCCCCACGTCGGCGCCGACCGCCGAGGCGGCCTCGGCCGCGGTGCGTGCAGAGTCGGGCAGCTCGACGACCCGGCCCGGCACGCCGGCGTCGTCGAGGGCCGCGGCGACCAGCCGGGAGCGGACGGGCAGGTCGGTCACGAGGTCTCGCCCAGGGTGCGCGGGAGGCGGCGGCGCGGCTGGAGGCGGATGTTCGGCAGCTCAGGGGCCGGGATCCGGGCACCGTCGTGACCGGCGACCAGCCCGAAGCGCTCGGCGCGCTCCGGCGACTCCCAGTCCGCGCGGGCCCGCGCGATGTCGGCGTGGTCGCGGCCGACGAAGTTCCACCACATGACCAGATCGTGCGCGAAGGGCGCCCCGCCCAGCAGCAGCAGCCGCGCGCCGTCGTGCGACCGGACGCGCACGAAGTCCCGCCCGTCGCCCAGGTAGAGCAGGCCGCTCGTGGTGTGCGGCGTGCCCGCGACCTCCGCCGAGCCGCCGAGCAGCAGCACCGCGTGCTCGAAGCCCCGCACCAGCGGCACCTCGATGTCGGCGCCGGCGTCCAGGGTGATCTCCGCGCCGAGCAGCGGCGTGTGCACGCGGGCCGGGGACCACGACCCGTCGAGGTCGCCGATGAAGACCGTCACGCGGGCGCGCGGCGCCTCCCAGACCGGCAGGTCGCCCACCTGCACGAACCCAGGCGCACCCTCGGCGACCCCGTCGGGCAGCGCGACCCAGAGCTGGACGGCGTGCAGCAGGGGCTCGGTGCCCAGCGAGAACTCGGAGTGCGCGACCCCGTGCCCGGCCGTCATGAGGTTGAGCTGACCGGGCCGGACCACGGCCTCGGACCCGACGCTGTCGCGGTGCAGGATCTCGCCGGCGACGGGCCAGGTCACGGTCTGCAGGCCCGTGTGCGGGTGGGGGAGCACCCGCATGTCGACGTGCTGCGGGCCGAACTCGTCGAGGAAGCACCAGGCGCCGACCATGGGCAGCGCGCGCTGCGGCAGCGTCCGCCGCACCCGCATGGCGCGCACCCCGCCGAGCGGGACGTCCCGCGCCTCGTGCAGCTCGACCACCGGTCCGCGCGAAGGAACGAGGTCGCACACCTCCGGCACCGGCCGCACCTCGAGGTTCGTCATGAGGCCACTCTAAAAGTCGGACCTCACACACGGGGGGCCTTGTGCGTCTGCAGACTGTGAGCGTGAAGGAACCCTTCGAGCGGGTGGTCGTGGTCCACGGACCCACCGTGCTGCGCGTGTGCCGCGCGGTGGTCGGCCCGGTCGACGCCGACGACGCCTGGTCGGAGACGTTCCTGGCCGCGCTCCGCGCCTACCCGGACCTGCCCGCCGACGCCAACGTCGAGGCATGGCTCGTGACGATCGCCCACCGCAAGGCGATCGACGTGGTGCGCCGGGCCGCCCGGCACGCCGTGCCCGTGGCGGACGTCCCCGACCGACCGCTGCGCCCCGAGGGCCGCGACCTCGACCTGTGGGCGGCGCTGGCCGCGCTGCCCACCAAGCAGCGCCAGGTAATCGCATACCACCACCTCGGGGGGCTGCCCTACGACGACGTCGCCGCGCTCGTCGGCGGCACGGCCGCAGCCGCGCGGCGGGCGGCGTCCGACGGTGTGGCCACCCTGCGCCGCACCGTGACCGACCAGGAGGAGCCATGATCGACTTTCCGGACGCGAGCGCCGACGACCTCGCTCGCCTGCACCGCGATCTCGCGGCCCGTGCGGCCGCCGACGGCCTGATCGACGTCGCCTACCGCACGGTCGACAGCCCCGTGGGCCGCCTGCTTCTCGCGGGCACGCCCGCGGGCCTGGTCCGGGTCGCGTTCGAGGTCCAGGACCACGACGCCGTGCTGTCCGCGCTCGCGTCGTCGGTGAGCCCGCGCGTCCTGGAGGCGCCGCGGCAGCTCGACGACGTGGCCCGCGAGCTCGACGAGTACTTCGGGGGCCGGCGCACGGCGTTCGACGTGCCGCTGGACCTGCAGCTGCTGCGCGGCTTCCGCCGGGACGTCGTCCTGCACCTGCCGGACATCGCCTTCGGCCGGACCGCGAGCTACGCGGCGATGGCTGCCCTCGCCGGCAGCCCGCGGGCGGTGCGCGCGGTCGGCACGGCCTGCGCGCTCAACCCTCTGCCCGTGGTGCTGCCGTGCCATCGCGTGGTGCGCTCGGACGGCTCGCCGGGCCAGTACGCCGGGGGAGCGGAGGCCAAGCTGACGCTCCTCGAGCTCGAGACGCGTGTCGGGGCGGCGGCGTAGCGTCCTCACCATGTGCCGGAACATCACCACGCTCCGAGGGCTCGAGCCACCCGCCACCTCGGAGGAGATCGAAGCCGCCGCGCGGCAGTACGTGCGCAAGGTCACCGGGGTCCAGTCGCTGAGCGACGCCACGCGGGAGCCGTTCGAGGACGCTGTCCGGGAGGTCGCCGCCATCACGGCCCGCCTGCTGGACGAGCTGCCCGCCCGCCGGCAGCCGCCGACCACGGTCCCGCCGCTGCGGCGCGCGGACGTGCAGGCGCGGATCGCCGCGCGTGAGGCGCACGAGCGGGCCCACGAGCTGGGGCTGCCCCACGAGCACGACGAGGACGAGCACGAGGACGAGCACGTCCACGTGCACGCCGGCGTCTAGAGGGGCCAGCGCACCAGGCGGGGGATGCCGTCCGGCGCGACGGCGGCCAGCGCCAGGAAGCGCGCCTCCGCGCGGTGCAGGCGGATGTGCTCGTCCAGCGACCAGGTCGGTCCGTTGGTGAGCACCATGCCGCACGCGCAGGCGATGGTCACGCGCCCGTCGTCGGTCTGCGTCACCTGACCCACTGTCGTGTGCTCGGTGGCGGCGCGGACCTTGGCGTGGCGCATCTCCGCGCTCACGGCCTCGACGGGGTGGGGGTCAGCCATGACCCCATCGTGCCGCAGCGCTGTCAGCTGTCGGTCCGGATCTGCTCGTCGTCGACCAGCTGGTCGAGCTCGAACGACTCGTCCCACTCGCCGCCGCCGAGGCTCGGCATCATCGCGCGCAGGCGCGGCTGCCAGGCGTCGGAGCGGTCCGGGAAGCACCGCTCGAGCAGGTCGAGCATGGTGGCCACCGCGGTGGACGCGCCCGGCGAGGCCCCGAGCAGCCCGGCGATCGAGCCGTCGGCCGACGTGACGAGCTCCGTACCGAACTCCAGGACGCCGCCCTTGGCCTTGTCCTTCTTGATGACCTGCACCCGCTGCCCGGCCGCGATGAGCTCCCAGTCGCGCGGGTGGGCCGTCGGCATGAACGCCCGGAGCGTGCGCAGGCGGTCCGTGTCGGTCGCGGTGACCTCGCCCACCAGGTACTTGACCAGGTCCAGGTTCCGGATGCCCACGGCGATCATCGGGACCAGGTTGTTCGGGCGGATCGACCGGACGAGGTCGGTCCACGAGCCGTTCTTGAGGAACTTCATGCTCCAGCCCGCGTACGGGCCGAACAGCAGCGCCGTGCCCCCGTCCACCACGCGGGTGTCCAGGTGCGGCACCGACATCGGCGGCGCGCCGATGTCCGCCTTGCCGTAGACCTTCGCCTGGTGCCGCGCGACGATCTCGGGGTTCGTGGTCTTGAGGAACTGCCCGCTGATGGGGAAGCCACCGAAGCCCTTGGCCTCGGGGATGCCCGACGCCTGCAGCAGGCCGAGCGCGCCACCGCCGGCGCCGATGAACACGAACCGCGCGGCGACCTTGCGGCTGCGCAGGTGCCCGTTCCAGCGGCGGTCGGCCACCCGGAGCGACCAGGTGCCGTCCTTCTTCTGGCGGAGCTTCGTGATCTCGGACTCGAGGTGCAGGCGCGCGCCGCGCGTGACGGCGTCGGCGACCATCGCGCGGGTCAGGCGGCCGAAGTCGACGTCCGTGCCCTCGGCCGCGCGTGTCGCCGCGACGGGCTCCGACGGGTCACGGTCGTCGACGAGCAGCGGGGCCCACCGCGCGATCTGCGCGGGGTCGGTGCTGAACTCGAGGTCGGAGAACAGGGGGTGCTTGCGCAGCGTCTCGAACCGGCGACGCAGGTAGTCGGCGTTGTCCGCGCCGCGCACGAACGTCATGTGCGGGGTGGTCGACAGGAAGCCGTCGCCGCCGGGCAGCCGGTCGTGCGTCGCCAGGTGGTTCCACAGCTCGCGGGACAGCTCGAACTGCTCGTTGATGGTGACGGCCTTGGAGATGTCGATCGTGCCGTCGGCCCGCTCGGGCGTGTAGTTGAGCTCGCAGAGGGCCGCGTGGCCCGTGCCCGCGTTGTTCCACGCGTTCGAGCTCTCCTCGGCCAGCGCCGGGCGCCGCTCGTGGATCTCGACGGTCCACGTGGGCTCGAGGGTGGTGATGAGAGCGGCGAGGGTGGCGCTCATGATCCCGCCCCCGACGAGGAGGACGTCGACGATCTCTTCGCGTTCTGGCACGTTTTCGATCGTATGTTGACGTCGAGATACCTCCCGGCCAGGCGGCCTGTGATCTTGCACACGCGGGGTGGGCGGCGTGTCCGTGTCACGCGCCACCCACCCCGCGGCTCCTCGGGGCGGCTCAGCCGTTGCCGCAGCCGGCCCCGTTGACCGTGAACGCGCTCGGCCTGGTGTTGGTCCCGGTGTGGGAACCGTTGAAGCCGATGTCGACGCTCCCGCCCGCCGGGATCGTGCCGTTCCAGGCGGCGTTGGTCACGGTCACGGCGGCGCCCGTCTGGCCGTACACGCCCGACCAGCCGTTGGTCACCTGCTGGCCGTCGGCGAACGCGAAGCCCAGCCTCCAGCCGCTGATCGCCGACGAGGAGCCGTTGGTGATCCGGACCGACGCCGTGAAGCCCGTGTTCCAGTCCGACGTCGTGTACCTCACGGTGCAGGCCGCCGCCGGCGGCGTGGGGCTGACCGTCGGCGTCGGGCTGGGGGTCGGCGAGACCGTCGGCGTCGGCGTCGGCGTGACGGTCGGCTTCGGGGTCGTCGGGGTGGGCGTCGGCGTCGGTGACGTCGTGGGGTCGGTGCCCGTCAGGTTGCCGACGACGATGCCGCGGCCGTTCGTCGCGACGTACACCCGGCCGTACACGTCGGGGTCACCGATGACGTTCTCGCCGGTCCAGCCCCACTGGTGCTGGTCGTCGTTGATCCGGACCCAGGTGGCGCCGGCGTCGATCGAGCGGAAGATGCCGCGCACCCCGCCGATCTTCGAGGACGTGTAGATCGCCGGGTAGGTCGCGCCGGGCGCTGCCTTGCCGAACCCCACGGTGTCGCCCTGCTCGACCGCGGCGTTCTTGGTGAACGTCGCGCCCGAGTCGGTCGAGTGCCACAGGCCGTAGGCGCCGCCCTTGTCGTCACCGCCCGCGAGCCAGACGTCGCCCTCGCGGCCGAAGACCGCGGAGAAGCGCGCGGGACCCGCCGCGGGCAGACCCGTGGCCTTCGACGCCGTGAACGTCACGCCGCCGTCGACCGAGGTCCAGAACGTGCCGGCAGAGAACGCGTAGAACTTCAGCGGGTTGACGCGGTCCGACTCGACGCGCGCACCGATGGGTGCCCCCGTCGACCTCGTCCAGCTCGAGCCCAGCGTCGAGGACGTGTAGACGCCGCCGCCGTCGGTGCTCCAGACGATGCGGCCGCCGTCCGCACCCATCGCGATCGTGCCCGGACCGGTCACGCCGGGGGGCTCCTGGCCGGCCCACCACGAGCTGCCGCCCGACGTCGAGATGCCGATCCGCGACACCCCGGCGTCGCCCTTGCCCACCCGGACCATCGTCGCGGGCGTCTTCTCGGCGAAGTCCACGCCGGTGATCGAGCCCAGGGCGGGCGCGGTCGACGAGTACGCCGGCGGGACCTTCGTGATGTCGCTGTGCACGAACCCGCCGATGTCCCCGAGCCCGGAGATGAGCTGCGTGGCGCCCGGGGGAGAGGCCAGGTCGAGCACGGCCGTCTCCTCGAGCCCCTGCGCGCGCACGCCGATGGCGACCTTGCCGCCGGTGTCCCACGCGGTGAGGTTGGAGCCGCCGTAGACCGTCGCGCCCGTGCCGTAGAGGAACGAGCTCGAGTCGAACGGGTCGATCTCGAACGACTCGGTCATCCAGCCCAGCTTCGGGCTCGGTTCCGGGGGAGCGGCCTGCTTGCCGAAGTCGAGCCAGGGCGCCCCCGAGATGTCGAGGGAGTAGCGCAGCGTCCGGTCCGGGTAGCCGTTCCAGTCCCAGATCCGGGACCACGTGGCGCCGCGGTCGGTGGACCGGAACACCTGGATGTCCGGGAACCACGAGATCTGCGTGACGGCCATGATCGTGTTCGGGTGCTGGCGGTCGATGGTCAGGCCGCCGTACCCGAAGTAGTTGTCGCTGCTGCTGGAGGGCACGGGGCTGATCTGGGTCCAGACCCCGGTCGCCGCGTCGAGCCGCCAGAGGTCGCCGTGGCCGCCGTCGTACGGACCGCCCGTGTCGCTCGTGGCGATGTAGAGCTGCTTGCCGACGGAGTCGAAGACGCCCTTGTGCGCGATGAACCCGGTCGGCTGGCCGGCGACCCGCGACCAGGTCGCCCCCGCGTCGGTCGACCGGTAGACGGTGTCGTCCTTGTCGGCGACGCCCACGTAGATCGTCCTGGTGGGGGAGCCCTTGGTGCCGCTGGTCGGGTCGAACGTGACCCACACGACACCCTGGTTGGTGGTCAGGTACCCGTTGACGTCGCTGGGGTCCTGCACGTAGGTGCCCACGTTGGTGAAGCTCGAGACCTTCGCCCACGTGACACCCGAGTCGGTGCTCCGCCACAGGCCGTTGCCGCCCTCGGTCCCGAAGTACAGGACGCGGTCGTCGTTGGGGTCCACCTGCAGGCGCTCGCCCATGCCGCGGCCGGGCATGTTGCCGCCGACCTTGAACGGCAGGGCGGTCGTCGCCCACGTGGCACCGCGGTCGGACGAGCGCAGGATCGCGCCGTTGTTCGGGTCCCAGCCGTTGGTGTACATGCCCGTCGCGACGAACACCTTGTTCGGGTTCACCGGGTCGGTGGCCAGCGACAGGACACCGTTGTGCCCCCAGTCGGACCAGCCGATGCTGTCGAGCAGCGGAACCCACCGCTTGGTCGTCTGGTCGAGGCGGTAGGCGCCGCCGATGTCGGTCCGGGCGTACACGAGCCCCTTCTCCGACTGGTTGTAGACGATGCCGGGGACGAACCCACCGCCGACCACCTCGACATTGCCCCACGTGTACGGGGTCGTCGCGGCGTGCGCGGGTTCCTGGGTGGCGACGGCGACGAACGCGCCGGCGACCAGGGCGCTCGCGGCGGCGACGGCCGCGAGCCGGGCCGGGGTGCGGGGTACGAGCGAGGGGGCGGGCATCCGCGGCACTCCTTCGTGAGGGCGGGAGGGCGCCGGGCGGACTTGCCCGGGGACCCAGAGGGCCACCGCGGGGCGACGGCCGCCGCGACCGTATCGACGCGTTCCGCAGCCGCAGCAGGTCGCGAATCGTTTAGTCCGTCTCGGGACGGACCGGACCAGGTGCTGGTCGCCGCGTGCACAGGGGGTCGGCGAGCGGTAGAACCGGAGCATGAGCCGCAACCGCGACCTGACGTCCGACCCTGCCGCCGAGCACCTCGCCGACCGCGAGCACGCCCAGGCGGAGCTCGATGCTGCCGACGCACGATCCGGTGGCAACCCCGACCGCGCCCCGCGGTCCCTCCACGCCGTCGAGCTCGAGGCCGACGACGAGGCCATCGCCAGCAGCGACGAGTGGGACGACCCCGAGCGTCTCTAGCCCAGCCGGACCCCGCGCTCCCACACACCCTGCAGGAGCGTCTGACCGTCGGCTCCCTGGATGACCGGGACGCCGTCAGGCCGGCGCGCCGCGGCCTGCTCCGCGCGCACGGCCTCCGTGGTCGGCGCCGGGACGCCGTGCGCCAGCACGTGCTCGCTGAAGGTCAGCTGCCGGATCAGGATCGCCTGCACGTGGTCCGGGAAGCGCTGGGCCGCTCCCGCGTAGATCTGCGGGTCGCGCTGACCGTCGTCGCCCACCAGCATCCAGCGGACGTCCGGCAGCTCCTCGAAGAGCCGCCGCAGCTGGGCGACCTTGTGCGCGGGGCCGCTGCGGAACCAGCCGCTGTTCGTCGGACCCCAGTCCGTCAGCAGCAGCGGGCCGGCCGGGTAGCGCCACCGGCGCAGGAACCGGGCGATCGCCGGCGCCGCGTTCCAGGCGCCCGTCGACAGGTAGACGACCGGGACCTCCTGCCCGCCGGCGCGCAGCTCGCTGTACAGGCGTGCCATCCCTTGCACGGGCTCGCGGGCGTTCTCGTGCCGCATCAGCACGTTCCACGCGGCCACGAGGGGCCGGGGCAGACGGGTGACCATGACGGTGTCGTCGATGTCGCTGACGATGCCGAACCGGCTCCCCGGCCCGATCACGTGCACCGGGGCGAGCGCGACCCTGCCGTCGGTCGTGGTGAGCCGGACGTCGTGCCAGCCGGGCGTGAGGTCGGCGGCCAGGACGGCGTCCACGTAGCCGCCGCGGTCGGTCACCACGCGGTGGGTCCGGTCCCCGACCTGGACCTCGAGCTCGGCGCCGGACACCTGAGCGGTCGCGAAGCTGCGCCAGCCGCGCACGGCGCTGGCCGACCGGGCGCCGACCTGGGCGTCCGACCCGGCACCGGGAAGGTCGTCGTCCCCGACGTGCGGTGCCGCGAGCACCGTGCGGGCCAGCACGCGCACCCACCCGGGCGCGCCGTACCCCGCGTACGGCTCGATGCGGACGGTCCATCCGCGTCGCCGCAGGCCGCGGGCGACGGCGCGGTCGAACCCGTCCTCGAGGCGGGCGGCGAGGTGGCTGCGCGGGATCGCCGACGTCGGTCCCGCCGGACGCGCCGAACGGAGCACCGGCCCGCCGCGGGACGAGCCGACGACGGGCCGGGCGCTGGGGGGAGGCGTCACGCGACGTCCTTGGCGGCGGCCTTCCGTGCAGAGGCCTTCTCGGTCTCGGACTGGCCGGTCGTGAGCGCACCGCCGACGGACTCCAGGTGGGCGCGGACGAACCAGTGGAAGAGCTCCAGCTCGTGCAGGTGCCCGATGAGCAGGTCGTTGGTGACGTCGTCCAGCTCCTCGACGTCCTTGGCCGCCTTGCGGTGCGCCTCGATGACGCCCACGTAGACCACGTCGAGCGCTCCGAGGTGGGCGATCGCGCTGTCGCGGCCGATCGAGTAGTCGTCCCACGT
Organism: Cellulomonas sp. P2_F12; assembly: GCF_056403775.1. NCBI lineage: Bacteria > Bacillati > Actinomycetota > Actinomycetes > Micrococcales > Cellulomonadaceae > Cellulomonas > Cellulomonas sp. P2_F12. The sequence goes on from NZ_JBFUEV010000001.1 coordinate 303,697, forward strand.
GCGGTTCTTCACCAGCGCGCCGGGGGTGCCGACGGGCGCGACGCCCAGCGTGGCGATCCGCTCGGCGATGGCGTCGACCATGAGCCGGACCGCGTCGACCTGCGGGTCGAGCATCTCGTGCACCGCGATGAAGTGCGGACCGACCACGTTCCAGTGGATGTGCTTGAGCGTCAGCGCGAGGTCGTTGAGGGCGTCCAGCCGCTCTTGCAGGACAGCGGCTACCTGCGCGCCCTCCTTCGGGGTCAGGGACGGGACGGTGTACTTGGGCAACGCCATGACGGCTCCTTCGGTGCAGTTCGCGGGGTGTCTTCCCGAGCTACTGACCACGCTGCCAAACGTCGACGCAGGCCGCCATCCGAACGGGCTCAGGCGAACGGATCTCCGCGCTCGGCGTAACGCGCCGCGACCTCGTCGGGGCCCAGCTGTGTCAGTCCCGGGCCGATCTCGTCCCACCAGCGCGGCGCGGCCACGTGCGGAACGTCCCGCCCCCGCAGCGAGTACGGCGTGATCGTCGTCTTCGCGGGGTGGTTCTGTGACCAGTCGATGAGCACCTTGCCGCCTCGCAGGTCCTTCTTCATGATCGCCACCACCTGGCCGGGGTGTGCCGCGGCGATCTCGTAGGCGACGTCGCGCGCGTACTGCCGGACCTCCATCACGCTCTGCGTGCCCGGCAGCGGCGCGTACAGCTGCATCCCCTTGCTGCCGGATGTGACCGGCACCGTGACGTCCAGCCCGTCCTCGCGCAGCCGGTCTGCGACGAGGTGCGCCACGGCCGCGCACTCGGTCAGTCCCGCGGGCGCGCCGGGGTCCAGGTCGACCACCAACCGGTCGGGCCTGTGCACCTTGCCTCGCGGACCGACCCGCCACTGCGGCGTGTGCAGCTCGAGCGCGCCCTGGTTCGCCGCCCACACCAGCCCCGCGAGGTCGTCCAGGAACGGGAGCTCCAGCTCCGCGCCCTCGTCGTCGGACCCCGGCGCCGCCCGCAAGGTCTGCCGACGCACCCACTCGGGCGCACCGCGCGGCGTGTTCTTCTCGAAGAACTTCTCGCCGGCGACGCCGTCGGGCCACCGGATCCGCGTGACGGGCCGGTCGCGCAGCTGCCCGAGGAGCGCGGGGGCCACCTGCACGAGGTAGTTCATGACCTCGGCCTTGGTGAGCCCGGTCGTCGGGTACATCACCTTCTCCAGGTGGCTGACCCGGACCTGCCGGCCCTCGACGTCGACCATCTGCCGTTCGGGTGTCATGGCTGCTCCCACGGGTCCGCGTCGGTGTCGGTGCGCACACCCCGGACCACCGGCTGGCGCAGCCGTCCGGTGGGCGTGCGGGTGAGGTAGAGGGTGTCGACGACGACCGTCGGCTCGACCCAGTGGGTGCCGCGCGCGTCGATCGGCGGCACCTCGTCGTCGAACGGGGAGCCGGCACGCGGGACGAGCCGCCGCTGCAGGTCCGCGGCCCGCTTGCCGGTCAGACCGCTGCCCGCGCGACCGAGGTAGCGCAGGGCGCCGCTGGCGTCGGGGGCGCCGAACAGCACCGCGCCGAGCCGCCCGGACCCCGTCGTCTCCTCGCGCCACCCGCCGACGATCGCGGCCCGCGTGTGCCGGTGCGGTGCCTTGACCCAGTCGGGCGACCGACGCCCCGGCTGGTACGCGGACGAGCGGCGCTTGGCGACGACCCCCTCCAGGCCGAGCGACCTCGTCACCTCCCACAGCTCCGCCCCGTCGGGGTAGATCGGGGAGAGCTCGACGCGGGCGGGCAGCTCGAGGCGGGCCAGGGTCTCGCGCCGCTCGTCGTACGGGCTGCGCGTGAGGTCGACGCCGTACAGCCGCAGCACGTCGAACACCAGGAACGTCACCGGTCGCTGGGCCGCGAGGGACTCGGCGCGCCGCGGGTCGCGGACGTGCATCCGCTCGGCCAGCGCGCTGAACGACGGGATCCCGTCGGCCATCAGGACGATCTCGCCGTCCAGGATCGCGCCCTGCACGTCCGCCAGGCCGGACAGCTCCGGGTAGGCCGGGGTGATCTCGCGCTCGTTGCGGCTCCAGAGGCGCAGCCGGCCCGACGTGGTGTCCGCGAGCGCCCGGACGCCGTCCCACTTCACCTCGAACGCCCACTCGGGCCCGCGCGGGAGCTCCGCCGGACCGGTCGCAGGGGTGGCGAGCATGGGCTCCACGGGTCCATCCTGCCCAGAGAAGGTCGCGCGGGGCGCGGCCGGGAGTCGACACGCCCACCAACGACCACGGAGGTCACGGCCATGCGAGCGATCTGGAAGGGCGCGGTCGCCTTCGGGCTGGTCAACGTGCCGGTGCGGCTGTACTCCGCGACGGGCGAGCACGAGGTGACCCTGCACCAGGTGCACAAGGAGGACGGCGGCCGGATCCGGTACCGCAAGTTCTGCAGCATCGACAACGAGCCGGTCGAGATGTCGGACATCGCCAAGGGCTACGAGACCGACGACGGCGAGCTGGTCGTGCTCACCGACGAGGACTTCGCCTCGCTGCCCCTGTCGACCGAGCGCGAGATCGAGGTGCTCGAGTTCGTCCCGGTGGACCAGGTCGACCCGATCCTGCTGCAGAAGACGTACTACCTGGAGCCGGAGAAGACCGCGGCCAAGCCGTACGCCCTCCTGCGCGGGGCGCTCGAGCAGGCGGACCGCGTGGCCGTCGTCAAGGTGGCCCTGCGCCAGCGCGAGTCGATGGCGATCCTGCGCGTGCGGGACAACGTGATCGTGATGCAGACGCTGCTGTGGCCCGACGAGGTCCGGGCGGCCGACTTCCCGGTCCTGGACGACGACGTGTCCGTGCGACCGCAGGAGCTGGCGATGGCGGCCTCGCTGGTCGAGTCGCTCGCAGCGGACTTCGACCCCTCGCAGTACGAGGACCGCTACGCCGGCGCGCTCGAGCAGCTGATCGAGGCCAAGGTCTCCTCCGGCAGCACCCGCACCGTCCCGGTGCCGCCCGGCGAGGAGGCCGGTGCCGACGGCGGCGACGTCGTCGACCTGCTGGCCGCGTTGCAGCGCAGCGTCGAGAAGGCCCGCAGCTCTCGCGGCGAGGCCCCGGCGTCCGACGACGAGGACAAGCCCAAGGCCAAGGCGAAGAAGCCGAAGTCCGACGAGGACGAGCCGACCCCGCGCAAGTCGCGCCGCAAGGCGTCGTGAGCGGGGCGGCCGACAAGCAGGCCGAGTCGGTCGCCGCGCTGCGCCGCATCGCCTTCCTGCTGGAGCGCGCGCAGGCGAGCCCGTACCGCAGCGAGGCCTTCCGCAAGGCGGCGGTCAGCGTCGAGCGGCAGGACGCCGACCGGCTCGTGGCCCTGGCGGCGTCCGGCTCGCTCGCCGACCTGCCCTCGGTCGGCGCTCGGACGGCCGACGTCGTGGCCCACGTGCTGCGCGGCAAGCCGGTCGAGTACCTGGACACCCTCGAGGCGGAGTACGCGGCGTCCCTGACGGCCACGGCCGACCCGAGGGCGCTCGCCCTGCGCGAGGCCCTGCGCGGCGACCTGCACTCGCACACCGAGGCGTCCGACGGGGCGACGCCCATCCAGGAGATGGTGCTCGCCGCGCTCGAGCTGGGCCACGAGTACCTCGCGATCACCGACCACTCGCCCCGGCTGACCGTCGCCAACGGCCTGTCGGCCTCGCGCCTGCGCGCCCAGCTCGACCAGGTGGCGGCCCTCAACCGTGCCGTCGGCCCGTTCCGCGTGCTCACGGGGATCGAGTGCGACATCCTCGACGACGGTGGCCTGGACCAGGACCCCGACCTCCTGCACCAGCTCGACGTCGTCGTGGCGTCGGTGCACTCGAAGCTCCGCATGGAGTCCGGCCCGATGACCCGCCGGATGATCGCCGCGGTGAGCAACCCGCGCACGGACGTCCTGGGCCACTGCACGGGACGGCAGATCAAGGGCAAGAGCCGGCCGCAGAGCGAGTTCGACGCGCGCGCCGTGTTCGACGCCTGCGCCGAGCACGGCGTCGCCGTGGAGATCAACTGCCGGCCCGACCGCCTCGACCCGCCGCACGAGCTCCTGGCGGTCGCGATCGAGGCGGGCTGCGACTTCTCCATCGACACGGACTCCCACGCACCGGGCCAGCTGGACTGGCTCATGGCCGGCTGCGCGCGGGCCGCTCAGCACGACCTGGATCCCGCGCGGGTCATCACGACGCTGCCTGTCGAGGACCTCCTGGCGCGTACTCACAGGTGACGCGACACGCCCGATGCACGGATCCACGGGGTCCACGGGTTAGTGTCAGCCGATCGTCCCCGGTTGCCGCGGTCATCCGCGCGCCCGGGAACACGGCCCGAACAGGGCCTGCAAGCCCCGAGTGAACACAGAGGAGCACATCCAGTGAGCGTGAACCGCACCGAGCTCGTCCAGGCCGTCGCGGCCAAGACCGGCCTCACCAACACCGACGCGGACAAGGCCCTCAAGGCCTTCCAGGAGGTCCTCGTCGAGAACCTCGCCGCCGGCGAGGCCGTCACGATCCCCGGCTTCCTGGCCGTCGCGCGTGCCGAGCGCGGTGCCCGCACCGGCATCAACCCCCAGACGGGCGAGAAGCTCGAGATCCCCGCGGGCTACCGCGTGAAGCTCACGGCCGGCAGCGCCCTCAAGCGCGCCGTCCAGGGCTGACCTCAGCACCTCGGCCGGGCCCTCGATCCTTCGGGATCGGGGGCCCGGCCGCGTTATAGTGGGAACCAATCTCAGGAAGGCGAGGTGACGTGATGGTGGTCGTGCCGCGGCAGACGCGCCAGCGCGCCGAGATCCTCGACCTGCTCGAGGACGTGGACGAGTTCCGCAGCGCTCAGCAGCTGCACGAGATGCTCCGGGCCCGCGGCTCCAGCGTCGGTCTCGCCACCGTGTACCGCGCGGTCCAGCTCCTGTCGGAGCACGGCGACGTCGACGTGCTGCGCACGGAGGACGGCGAGTCCGTGTACCGCCGCTGCGAGCAGCGCAGCCACCACCACCACCTCGTGTGCCGGTCCTGCGGCCGGACGGTCGAGATCGAGGCCGGGCAGGCCGAGGCGTGGGCCGCCCAGGTGGGTGCCGCGCACGGGTTCGACGACGTCGACCACACCATCGAGCTCGTCGGCACCTGCGCGACCTGCCGGGCTGCCGCGGCGTCCTGACCTCTACTCCGGCGCGCGCCGTGCGATGAGCCGGGGGAGCAGCCACCAGGACGTTCCCAGGAGCACGAGCGACAGGATCCCGACCGTGCGGCCGGCGCCGCGCGACACGACGATGTCGAAGATCAGCATCGCGCTGCCCGCCATGACGAGCGCCAGGACCAGCAGGCCGGCGCGCGCGAACGTGCCCCCCGCGGTGACCAGCTCCGGCTTGAGCCGACGGCCGAAGAGCACACGGTGCAGGCTCACCGGAGCCACGAACAGGGCGGTCGCGAGCACGGCCAGGACCACCAGCACGAGATAGAGGTCGGTCTGGTAGTCGTCGAGGTCGGCGAACCGCTGCTGGAACGGGATGGTCAGCAGGAAGCCGGTGAGGATCTGCGTGCCCGTCTGCGTGACGCGCAGCTCCTGCAGCAGCTCGGTCCAGTTGCGGTCCGCGCGCTCGTTGGACGTCTCGGTCCTGCCGTCGTCGGGCGACACGTCGGGCTGGGTCACCGTCCACCTCCTCGCGCTGCTCGGATCATGCCGCACGGCACGCCGGGAGTGCATGTGCAGCGGCGTCGCCGCTCGGGAGAGACTGCTCCCCGTGACCCGACTGCATGACGCCGACCGCCGCGACTTCGCCTCCGACAACTACGCGGGGGTGCACCCCGAGGTGCTCGCCGCGATCGCCGAGGCCAACGGCGGCCACCAGACCGCGTACGGCGAGGACGTCTACACCGCGAGGCTCCAGGAGGTCGTCGCGCAGCACTTCGGCGACCAGGCGACCGCGTTCCCGGTCTTCAACGGCACCGGCGCCAACGTCCTGTCGCTGCAGTCCGTGCTGCCGCGCTGGGGTGCCGTGGTCTGCGCCGAGACGGCCCACATCCACACCGACGAGAACGGCGCGCCCGAGCGGATGGGCGGCCTCAAGCTGCTCACGGTCCCGACGCCCGACGGCAAGCTCACCCCGGACCTCGTCGCGACCCAGGCGTGGGGCTTCGGCGACGAGCACCGCGCGCAGCCGGGCGTCGTCTCGATCACGCAGTCCACCGAGCTGGGCACGCTGTATACGCCCGACGAGGTCCGCGCCCTGGCCGACCAGGCGCACGGGCTGGGGCTGAGGCTCCACCTCGACGGCGCCCGGATCTCCAACGCGGCCGCCAGCCTCGACGTGCCGCTGCGCGCGTTCACCACCGACGCGGGCGTGGACCTGCTGTCGCTGGGCGGCACCAAGAACGGGCTGCTGTACGGCGAGGCCGTCGTCGTGCTGGATCCCGCGGCGGACGGCGGGCTGACCTACCTGCGCAAGATGGACATGCAGCTCGCGTCGAAGATGCGCTTCGTGTCCGCCCAGCTGGTCGCGCTCTACGAGGGCGACCTGTGGCTGCGGTCCGCCCGCCACGCCAACGCGATGGCGACCCGGCTCCGGGCGGGCATCGAGGGGCTGCCGGGCGTGCAGGTCACGCGCCCGACGCAGGCCAACGGCATCTTCGTGATCTTCCCCGCGGGCGTCGCCGACGTGCTGCGCCGCCGCTGGCGCTTCTACGACTGGATCGTCGAGACCGGCGAGGTCCGGCTGATGTGCTCGTTCGACACCACCGAGGCGGACGTCGACGAGCTGGTCGCTGCCGTGGCGGACGCGGTCTCCTGACGGCCTGACGACCGAACGGGGGCCCTCCCGTGGGAGGACCCCCGCTGCGGTCGTGCTCCCGCTAGATCACGCGACGACGGTGCAGGTCGCACCGTTCAGCGTGAAGGCGGTGGGCGCGTTGTTCGTGCCCGTGTGCGAGCCGTTGAACCCGATGTCGGTCGAGGCTCCGGGCGCCAGCGTGGCGTTCCACGACAGGCCCTTCGCCGTGACCGCCGCACCGGACTGCGCCCAGTCGGCGCTCCAGCCCTGCGTGACGACCTGACCGTTGGCGAACGAGAAGCCGAGGGTCCAGCCGTTGATCGCCGAGGTCCCCGTGTTCGTCAGCCTGATCGAGCCGGTGAACCCGGTGTTCCAGCTGTTCGCGGTGTACTTGACCGAGCAGCTGCTCGTGGTCGTGGCCGTCTTCGTGGTGGCCGAGGCCGCCGACGACGCCGCGGAGACGTTGCCCGCCGCGTCCTTGGCCTTGATCGTGAACGAGTAGGCCGTGCCGGCCGCGAGGCCGGTGACCGTGAAGCTCGTCGTGGTGGACGAGCCGACCAGCGTGCTCCCGCTGTACACGTCGTACCCGGTGACGCCGACGTTGTCGGTCGACGCGGTCCAGGTCAGCGGGACGGTGCTGGTGGTGGTGGTGCCGGCCGCGAGACCCGTCGGTGCCGAGGGCGCCGTCGTGTCCGTGGTCGTCGCCGTCTTGGTGGTCGCCGACACGGCTGCCGAGGCCGCCGAGACGTTGCCCGCCAGGTCCTTGGCCTTGACCGTGAACGAGTACGCGGTCGCGGCCGTCAGGCCGGTCACGGTGTAGCTCGTCGAGGTGGTCGTGGCGACGAGCGTGGTGCCGCGGTAGACCTCGTAGCCCGCGACGCCCGTGCCGCCGGTGTTGTCCGTCGACGCGTTCCACGTCAGCGGGACCGTGGTGGTCGTCGTGGTGCCGGCAGCCAGACCCGTCGGCACCGAGGGAGCCGTCGTGTCGGTGACCGTGCCGGACGCCGTGGTCGCGGAGACCGCCGCGGAGGCGGCCGAGACGTTGCCCGCCGCGTCCTTGGCCTTGACGGTGAACGAGTACGCCGTCGAGGCGGTGAGGCCGGTCACGGTGTAGCTCGTGGAGGTGGACGACCCCACCAGCGTGGTGCCGCGGTAGACGTCGTAGCCGGTCACGGCCACGTTGTCGGTCGAGGCGGTCCACGACAGCGGGACGCTCGTCGAGGTCGCCGTGCCCGCCGTCAGACCGGTCGGGGCCGAGGGCGCCGTCGTGTCGGGCGGGGGAGTGGTGCCGCCGGCGATCACCGGGTAGGCGTTGGTGACCAGCGTCTTGAACTGGGCCTCGAACCACTGGCCCGCGAGCGGGGCGCCCGGCGTGGCGCCGGTCAGCTGGTCCTTGAGCTTGGGCGAGACGAAGGTCGGGTCGCACATGCGGTCGAACTTCTTGCCCTGGTCGTTCGGGATGTCCGTCGACGCACCGTCGGACTCACCCGGGGGCTTGATCCACACGAACGCGTCGAGGTGCGAGGCGGCGTAGCCGGACGGCGTGGCCTGCGGGAGCTCGCCGATGCCGGCGCCCTCCGGGTTGCACCAGGCGCCGCGGTGCACGCGGCGGTCGACGCGCGACTGGTTCACGTAGGTGTTGAGGTCCGTGCTCGTGGACACGGCGGTCGGCCGGGCCGCACCGCCCCACCCGTTGCGCGACGTGTCGACCACCATGCCGAGCGTGGACGGGAAGCCCGCGGCGGTGAGCAGCCGGTACATGTGCGCCGTGAAGTCGGCCTCGTCGAAGTCGTAGTTCCACTCGTAGAAGCCGCTCGAGCGGATCGGCGTGTTGTTGAGCGACGCGGCCCCGTCGGTGAGGAAGGGCTCGTTGAGCGGGGTCGTGTTGGCGACGTCGCTGATGAACCCGTCGACCGACGCGAACCCGGCGGTCGTGGACTTGGCCACGTCCGCGAAGAGCGTCGCGGCGGGACCGGCGTTGCTGTCCCAGCCGAGCCAGCCCGAGTGGCCGATGTCGATGTACGTGTAGACGTTCGGGATCGCGTGCAGCTTGTCCAGCGCGTACTTCACGCCGGCCCGGTAGTAGGGAGCGGCCTGCTGGCAGAGCGCCTCGGAGCTGTTGGTCACCAGGTTGGGCAGCGAGTCGGGCTCGATCGTCGCCGAGATCCGCAGGTTGGCGTACTTGGCGTCGCTGAGCAGAGCGGCGATCGCGTCGATGTACTCGGTCTTGTACCGCGCGAGCCCCGCGTCGGTGGCGGGGAGCTCGCCGTTGGACGCCAGGGCGTAGCAGTCGCGGCCGGGCAGGTCGTAGATGACCAGGTTGACGACGATGGGGCCGGACCCCTTCTGCGCCAGGGCGTTGTCGAGGTGGAACTTCAGCCCGCTGCCGTCGGCGTTGCCGGTGATCGCGCTGATCCGGTCCATCCAGACCGCGGTGGGCTGCTTGGCCACCGTGTGCATCTTCGCGGCCAGCGTGGCGTCGCCGGCGCGTGTGGCAGCGCTCTCAACCGACGCTGCCCAGGTCGGGTTCACGTACTGGGTGGCGCCGGCGTAGGGGTTGTCGACGTGCGCCTCGGCGGCGCTCGCACTCGTGGTGATGCACAGCGGTGCCGCCATCAGCGCCATCGCTGCCGCTGCGGTCGCGGCGGCGCGCACGCGCTGCCTGACCGCTCTCTTGCCGTGTGTGGACACGTGGTCCTCCGGGTGGTCGTTCGGCGCGCCCGGCCGGCCGTCCCGTCCGGGCGCAGGTCGCCCGGGGAAGTCCACGGCGACTGGTTCGCTAGACCACCACGGGGATTTTCCGGGCGGCACGGGGCAAAACGTTTAGGCTCTTCGCGTTATCAAACTGTGACTCGCATGAGAGCGTTCTCATCTTGACCGGGGACCGGTGCTGCCCCGCACCGCGAGGCCCCCGATCCGGAGGTCCCGACGGGCCCGGAGGTCCCCGTCGATGACCGCCAGGACCGCCTCGCCGGTGGCCGTCCCGAGGTCCCTCTGGGCCGAGGGGAGGGTCGTGATGGAGGGCGTCGCCAGCCGGCACAGAGCCGAGTCCGAGCCGGCGACGATGGAGAGGTCCCACGGCACGGCGAGCCCCGTCCGGCGTGCGACGTCGAGCGCAGCGACCGCCATCTGGTCCGAGTCGTAGACGATCGCCGTCGGTGCGCGACCTCCCGTCAGGAGCCTCCGGGTGGCCACCGCGGCCTCCTCGGCCGTGCCCCCCGTGGCCTCGTGCACGAGCACACCGCTGGCCGCGTCGAGCGCCGCCGAGAGCGCGCTGAGCCTCGCGCGCGTCCGCACCAGCTGCTTCGGACCGCTCACCAGAGCCACGTGCCGGTGCCCCAGCTCGAGCAGGTAGCGGCCCACCCGGACGAACGCCTCGGCGTCGTCGAGACTCACGGTCGCGAGGTCGATATCGCCCTGACCTGCACCGACGACGACGGCCGGCGCGCGCAGGCGGCGCAGCGCGTCGATCCGTGGGTCCTCGGTGAGCACGTCGGTGACGACCATGACGTCGAAGCGGCGCTCGGCCCACCACTCGCCGTAGAGCGCCACGGCTGCCTCGGGCCCGTCGACGATCTGCAGCACGAGCGCGAGGTTCCGGGTGGCCAGGACCTCCTGCAGAGCGATGACGAACTCGAGCACGCCGGTGGCCTGGGCGACCGGCCCCGCGACTCCGCGGTCGAACACCAGGCCGACCGCCCGCGGACCCGTCCGCATCGAGCGCGCCGCCGCGCTCGGGCGCCAGCCGAACTCGTCGGCGACCCGCAGGACCCGCTCGCGCGTCGCGGCCGACACCCCCGGCCGACCGTTCAGCGCGTACGAGACGACGGCGATCGAGACGCCCGCGGCACGCGCCACGTCGGTGATCGTCGGGCGGCGCGCCGGGGCCGGCGCAGGGGCGGGGGAGGACGGCCCGGAGCTCGGCGTCGGGGGCGACGCGGAAGAGCCGGGTGCTCCGGAGTCATATGCAGGTGTGACCACGATCACCTAGTGTGTCGCCCGATGCGGGTGAAATGCATCATCTCGGCTCCGACGACGTGGGCGAGGGATGTGGGGTCATGGGAACAGTGCGGCGCGGACCGGTCTCGCCGACGGCACGGCGGACGATCGGCGTGCTCTCGCCGGTGGTCGGCGGGTTCTACTTCGGGGCCCTGATCGCCGGGGTCGCACGGGCCGCGCGGGCCGCCGGGCACCGCGTGGTGGCGGTGCAGACGTACCCCGCCGGCCTGGACCGCGAGCGGTACCCCGACGAGTCCATCCTCGACGCACCGGTAGCGCTCGGCGCCGTCGACGGGCTGGTCGTCGTCGGCAAGGCGCTGCGCAGCGACCGGCTCGCCTCGGTGCAGCAGTGGGGCCTCCCGGTCGTCCTGGTGAGCGAGGAGCCGCAGTCCGCCGACGACGCGGTCGTGCTCCCGGACAACCTCGGTGGCGTCAAGGCGGCCGTCGAGCACCTGCTCGGGCACGGGCACACGGCCATCGGGTTCGTCGGCTGCCTGACGCAGCGCGACATGCGGGAGCGGTTCGCCGCCTACCGCTCGACGCTCGCGGAGCACGGCATCGAGGCCCCCGACGCCTGGATCTTCGAGGCGTCCGACAACCACGAGCAGGGCGGCGCCGATGCGGCCGCGCGCATGCTCACGCTCGGCACGCCGACCACGGCGGTCGTCGCGGCGACGGACCGGAACGCGATCGGCTTCCAGCGTGCCCTGCGCGCCGCCGGCCTCGTGCTGCCCCGCGACCAGGCCGTCATCGGCTTCGACCACGCCGACTCCGGAGCGCGCGTGACCCCACGCCTGTCCACCGTCGACGCGCACTACGACCGCGTCGGCGAGACGGCCGTCTCCCTGCTGCTCTCCCGGATGCGCGGCGAGGAGGTGCCCGGAGGCGAGTACCGGGCGCCGTCGACGCTCGTCCTGCGGGAGTCCTGCGGGTGCACGGATGCTGGCCAGGCAGCTCCGGACGCGGGGTCGTCAGGCGGGCGCGGCGGCTACCAGGTGCTCCGTGCGCTGGCGGAGTCCGCGTTCGTGGGGCCGTCGGGAGTCGGCGGGGTGCGCCGCACCGGCGCGGCGCCGCGGGAGGCGTGGTGGCACGCGGTGGTCGAGCCGGTCGAGACCGCGGCCGAGCGGGGGACCGCACCGGGCCCCGCGACGCTGGGTCGGCTGGCCGACCTGACGGCCGCGATGCAGCCGCACCCGGAGGCGCTGGAACAGCTGGTGACCTGTCTCCGGGCTGTCGAGTCAGACGTAGTGGAAGCGCTCTCGCGCCCGCAGCACGAGCCCGCCGTCCGGCGGGCGGTCACCGAGGTGCTGCTGGCGGTGACCAAGGGCTGCACGCGGTCGATGCTCGCGCGCAGCGGGCAGCTGGAGCGCACGATCGTCGACCAGTACGAGGTCGACATGGACCTCCTGCGCGGGGACGGCGCCAGCCCGCGCGCCCTCGGGTGGCTGCCGCGGGGGGTCCGCGGGCACGCCTGCCTCGGGCTCTGGCTCGGTGCGGACCGCGGACCGGGGGACCGCGAGATGGAGCTCGTCGGCGTGCACGACACGTCGGGCACCCTGTCCCGGCTGGTCGGTGTCCGCACGACCGCCAGCCAGTTCCCGCCGACCGCCCTGACCCGCGCCGGCACGATCGGGTCCAACGAGCTGACGTTCGTCGTCCCGGTGACGTTCGGGGGCAGTGACTGGGGCCTGCTCGCGATCGACGGCACGGTCGAGACGAGGGCCACCAGCGCGCGCGACCGGTTCAACCACTGGGCCGCGCTGCTCGCGGTCGCCCTCGACCAGGAACGGCTGCTGGCCAACCTGCGCGAGCAGCGGCGGGCGCTCGAGCAGGCCGCCGCCCGGGAGCGGTCGCTGGCGGACACGGTCCGGGCCAGCGAGGAGCGCTATGCCCTCGCGTCGATGGCCGCCCACGACGGCACCTGGGACTGGGACGTGTCGGCCGGGACCGTCTACTACTCGCCCCGCTGGAAGCAGACCCTCGGCTACGCCGACGACGTCATCGGAGACTCGCCGGGCGAGTGGCTCGAGCGCGTGCACCCGGCGGACCGGGACGAGCTCTCGGCGTCGATCGCCTCGCAGCTGGCCGGAGCCGGCTCACCGCTGGAGCTGGAGCACCGCGTCCGGACGTCCTCGGGGGACTACCGCTGGATGCTGTGCCGCGCGGTCACGGTGCTGGACGACGCCGGCTGCCCGGCCCGGCTGGTGGGGGCGCTGGTGGACGTGACCGAGCGCAAGGAGGCCGAGATCGCCCTCCAGCGCGACGCCCTGCGCGACCCCGAGACCGGGCTGGTGAACCGCCTGCTGTTCCTCGACCGCCTCGGCGCCGCCGTGCTCCGGACGCGCCGGTCGCCCGGCTACGACTGCGCTCTCGCCCTCGTGCGCGTGCTCGACGGACCGACGCTCCCGGGCCAGGACCGGCTCGACGGGGACGCCGACGCCCGGCTCGACCTGCACCGCGAGCTGGTCCGCCGGCTGCGTCGGTCGCTGCGGGAGGGGGACACCCCGGCTCGGATCGCCGAGGACGACTTCGTGGTGCTCCTCGACGACGTCGGTCCCGGCGGGCTGCCGGCGCGGCTGTCGTCGCTGCTGGACCAGGTGCGCCAGGAGCTGGGCTCGCGCGTCGCCGTCGGGGTGCTCGGCAGCATCCGGGGCTTCCGGGACGTCGGCGAGGTGCTGCGCGAGGCGGACATCACGCTGCTGCGCGGGGCGTCGCGACCCGGGCGGCCGGAGCCGCGCCCCGGGTCGGTGCTCAGGTAGCACGACGCCCCTGCCTCCCGGAGGGGAGACAGGGGCGGTGTCGTGCGATCAGCTGCGGCCGCGGGCCGGGCCGTGCGTCGGGCGCGAGGCGCCGTGGCCCGGGCGCGGGCCCGAGTCGAGGCGGATGCGCAGCGGGCGACCGGCGACGCGCGTGCGGGCGAGGCGGTCGATCACGTCGGCGGACAGGCCGGCCGGGATGTCGACCAGCGCGAAGCTGCCGAAGATGTCGATCTTGCCGACATCCTTGCCGGTCAGGCCGCCCTCACCGGTGAGCGCGCCCACGAGGGCACCCGGCTGGAGGCCGTCACGGTGACCGACAGCGACGCGCCAGCGCGGCGAGCCCCCGGCGATGTGCGTGTCGGCCCGGCGACGCTCGCCCCGCTCGGGACGGTCGTAGCCGCGCTCGCCGTCACGCTCGCGAGCGTTGCCGCCGGTGAGGTGGGCGCGGGAGAGCGCGTCGTCGAGGTCGTCGCCCTGGACGGCCACGGGACCCTCGTCGCCGACCGCGAGCGCGGTGACGACGGCGAGCAGGTCGACCGGGTCGACGTCGGGGTTCTGGGCCAGGTGCACGGCGATGGCCTCGCGGTACAGGTCCAGGCGACCGAGCTCGGCCCGCGCACCCGTCCGTGCGAGCAGCGCCTGCACGCGGTGCGCGGAGACCTCGGCGGGCGAGGGGATCTCGACCTGCAGCAGGGACTGCCGCGTGGTCCGCTCGATCTGGCGCAGACGCGACTGCTCGGCGGGCGTGACGAACGACAGCGCCTCGCCCTCGCGGCCGGCGCGACCGGTGCGGCCGATGCGGTGCACGTAGGTCTCGGGCTCGCGCGGCACGTCGAAGTTCACGACGAGGCCGATGCGGTCCACGTCGAGGCCACGGGCGGCCACGTCGGTGGCGACCAGCACGTCGAGCGCGCCGGTTCGCAGCCGGTCGACGATCTTCTCGCGCTCGGTCTGGGCGACGTCGCCGGAGATGTACGCGGCGGAGATGCCGCGCTCGATCAGCGCGCTGCCGACCTCCTCGGCCGCACCGCGGGTGCGCACGAACACGATGGCGGCCTCGGCCGGCGACACGGCGAGCACGCGGGCGAGCGCACCGGTCTTGTGGCGGTGCGGGACGACGGCGTACGTCTGGCGCACGCTCGTCACGGTGGACGCCTGGCGCGAGACCGTGATCTCGACCGGGTGGTTCAGGTGCTGCTCGGCGACCCGGCGGATCTGCGGCGGCATCGTCGCGGAGAACAGGGCGACCTGACGCTCGCGCGGCGCGGCGGACAGGACCTTGTCGACGTCCTCGGCGAAGCCCATGCGCAGCATCTCGTCGGCCTCGTCGAGCACGAGGAAGCGGACCTGGTCCATCTTCAGCGTGCGACGGTCGAGGTGGTCGAGCACGCGGCCGGGGGTGCCGACGACGACCTGGGCGCCGCGGGACAGCGCGCGCTGCTGCGGCAGGAACGGCGAACCGCCGTAGACCGCGAGGACGTTGAGCCCGGGCAGGTGCGTGGCGAACGACTGGATGGCGTCGGCCACCTGCATCGCGAGCTCACGCGTCGGGGTCAGCACGACCGCCTGGACGGCGGGGATGTCGTAGTCGATCGCGGCCAGCAGCGGCAGCCCGAACGCGGCGGTCTTGCCGGTACCGGTCTGCGCGACGCCGACGATGTCGCGGCCGCTCAGCAGGGCGGGGACGGCCTGCGCCTGGATGGCGGACGGGGTGGTGAAACCGAGGTCCGCGATCGCGGCCTGGAGGGCCGGGGGCAGGCCCAGCTCGTCGAAGGTGCCGTTCTCGGGCATGGAAGAGGGCGCAACAGAACTCATGAAATGAGGGAACCGATCATCGCGGGGCGGAGCCCTGAACCGTGCACCAGGTCGGCGAACAGCGGGTCGCAGCCCCGGACCACCCAGTGGCAACCGCTCACGCGATGCCTAGACCACACGACGCGAGGCGGGCCCCGACCGGCTCAGCGGTGGTGGCGACGCCTCGAAGGGGGACGCGACGAACTCCAGATTCGTGGATGAGTCTACCGGGTGGGCGCCTCGCGCGGCAGGCAGGGTGCAGGTGACGTCGCGCACAGGGTCACAGACCGCGGCGCGGACCCTCGATCGCCGGGCAGGCATCCATCACCACGTCGAGCCCGGCGGCGCGCGCCCGGTCCGCCGCGGCCTCGTCGACGACGCCGAGCTGCAGCCACACCGCGCGGGCGCCGACGGCGATCGCCTGGTCGACGACGTCGCCGGCGAGGTCGCTGTTCACGAACACGTCCACCACGTCGACCGGCCCGTCGACGTCCGCCAGCGTGGCGACGCCCGGGGCGCCGTGCACCGTCTCGGCGTGCGGGTGGACGGGGACGATCGTGTGCCCGATCGACTGTACGTACCGGGCGACGCCGTACGCGGCGCGCGCACTGTTGGTCGAGAGCCCGACCACGGCCCACCGGCCGGGGGTGCTCAGGAGCCGGGTGATCACGTCGGGGTCGTTGCGGTGCACCATCCCAGAACTCTCGCACCCGGACCGGGGGTCTGCGCGCCGTCGTCCTGGAGCCCCCCGCGGGCCGCATAGGATCGACGCCGCCAGGACGGGACGGCGACGGGGGAGGCAGTGGCGAGCAACGACGTCGTCTCCTCGCGCGTGCTGACGGTCCCCAACGTGATCAGCATGGTGCGACTCCTGCTGGTCCCGGTCTTCGCCCTGCTCATCGTCCAGGGGCACGACGGATGGGCCGTGGTGGTGCTCGCCGTCTCCGGTGCCAGCGACTGGCTGGACGGCGTCCTCGCCCGACGGCTCGGTCAGGTCTCGAAGCTCGGGCAGATGCTCGACCCCGCGGCGGACCGTCTCTTCATCATCGTCACCCTCGTCGCCCTGGCCTGGCGCGACGTCGTGCCGTGGTGGCTGCTCGCGGTCCTGGTGCTGCGCGACGTCGTGCTCGCCGTGATGCTCGTGGTGCTCGCCCGCGCCGGGTACGCGCCGCTGCCGGTGCACCTGGCCGGCAAGGCCGGCACCTTCGCCCTGCTCTACGCCTTCCCCCTGCTCCTGCTCGCGCAGTGGAGCTCGTGGGTGGGCACGGTGGCCGGGGTGGTCGGGTGGGCGTTCGCGCTGTGGGGCGTGGCGCTCTACTGGTTCTCCGCCGTCCTGTACCTCGCCCAGGCGCGCCGCCTGCTGCGTGACGCCCGCGGATCCGCATGAGCACGCGGCACGGGAGCGCCGGTCCGCCGCGGTCGCCCGACGCCTCGATGACGCTGATCACCGAGTTCTACCGGCGCCCGCTCGACCCCGGCTACGCGGAGGCCGCGGCGCGCCGTGCGGCCGGAACCGCCCCGCGCCGGACGGGCCGGTCCACCGCGGGACTGGTCGTGCTCGCCATGGCCCTGGGCCTGGGCGCGACCGCCGCCACCCTCGCCCTGCGCCAGCCGGCGGGCTCGGTGCAGGCGGCGCGTTCCCTGCTGGAGAAGCAGATCGAGCAGCGCAGCGTCGAGGCCGACGCCACGCAGTCGGACATCGCCGCCATGACGACGCAGATCGCCACGCTCCAGGCGGACCTGCTCGGCGACGAGGGCCAGTCGCTGCGGGACCAGGTCGAGGCCGACTCCGTGCACTCCGGGGTCGTGGCCGTGACCGGACCCGGCCTGCGGCTGGTCCTCACGGACGCGCCGTCGGACGACCCCGACACCGAGGACCCCGAGCTCCGCGTCCAGGACGTCGACCTGCAGGTCGTCGTGAACGGGCTGTGGGCCGCGGGCGCCGAGGCCGTCGCGGTCAACGGGGAACGGCTGACGGCGATGACGGCGATCCGCAGCGCCGGCGACGCCGTCCTCGTCGACCTCGTGGCCCTGAGCAGCCCGTACACCGTCGAGGCCATCGGCGACGCCGTCGGCATGCAGACGGCGCTCGCCCGGGCAAGCGCGGGGCAGCACCTGGCGACGCTGCGGTCGACGTTCGGCATCGGGGTCCAGCTCACGTCGCAGAGCTCGCTCTCCCTGCCGGGCACGGGCCTCGTCACGCTGCATGACGCTCAGGTCCCGGACGCGACACCCACGCCCGGAGCGGAGCAGGGTGCACCGGACGAGAGCGATGTGGCAGGGTCTGCAATTCCGACAGGGAGGGACGGCACGTGATCGCGCTCATCGGTCTGCTCGTGGGGGTCGTCGGCGGCCTGCTCCTGCAGCCCACCGTCCCTGTCGAGCTCCAGCCCTACCTGCCCATCGCGGTCGTGGCGGCGCTCGACGCGCTGTTCGGCGGCCTGCGCGCGATGCTCGACGGCATCTTCGACGACCGCGTCTTCCTCATCTCGTTCCTGTCCAACGTCGTGGTCGCGGCGCTGATCGTGTTCCTGGGCGACCAGCTCGGGGTGGGCACGCAGCTGTCGACCGCCGTCGTCGTCGTCCTGGGTATCCGGATCTTCTCCAACGCCGCGTCGATCCGTCGCCACCTCTTCAAGGCATGACCGTGACCCCGTCGCAGGAGGATCGGGACGACCGGGACGTGCAGCCGCACGGCCCGGCCGACGACGCGCTGAGCCTGCCGCCGGTCGTGCCCGACGACGAGTCCTCGAACCCGCCGCCGGTCGCTCCCGCCGACGAACCGCTGAGCCTGCCCCCGGTCGTGCCCGACGACGAGCCCCTGAGCCTGCACCCGGTCGTGCCGGAGGACGAGCCCGCGAGCCTGCCGCCCGTCGTCACGGACAGCGACGACGACGCACCTGCCGAGCAGGTCGTCGCGGCCGACGACCTCGCGTCGGCACCCGTGGATGCCCCGGTCACCGACGAACCCCCCTCGGAACCCACGGCGGACGCCACCGAGCGCAGCGGCTGGGCGGTGCTCGGCCGCGCCCTGCAGCCGCGCCTGACGCGCGCCCAGGTGCTGGCCGGCGTGCTCTGCGCGGTGCTGGGCTTCGCGCTCGTCGCGCAGGTGCGCCAGTCCAGCGGCGCGGACCTGGCGGGCATGCGCCAGGGCGACCTCGTCCGCATCCTCGACGAGACGACGAACCGCGGCGACGCCCTGGCCCGGGAGGCGGCCGACCTGGCGCGCGAGCGGGACGACCTGCTGTCGGGCTCGGACCGCCGCCAGGCCGCGCTCGACGCCCTGCGCCGCAGCGCCGAGACTCAGGGCATCCTCACGGGCCGCCTGCCGGCCGAAGGCCCCGGCGTCATCGTGACGCTCACGGAGCCCGACGGGCTGATCAAGCCGATCACGATGCTCAACATGCTCGAGGAGCTCCGCAACGCCGGCGCCGAGGCCGTGCAGCTCAACGACCAGCGGGTCACCGCGAGCAGCGCGTTCACGGGTACCGGCGGGGCGATCGTCCTCGACGGGGTGGCCCTGACGGCCCCGTACCGCTGGGTCGCGATCGGCGACCCGGACATCATCTCGCCCGCGCTGCAGATCCCCGGCGGCGCGATGGCGCAGGTGCGCAACAACGGCGGCAAGGGGACGGTCGAGAGCGCCGACCACGTCGACGTCGACGCGATCCGGGACGTGCCTGACCCCGTCTACGCCACGCCGGTGCCGCCCACGGGCGATTGATCCCGGTCTGGACCGCCGCGGAGCCGGACGCGTTCCGCCAGGTGGGTAGGTCGTGCTGCGCCGACGGGCTCGCTCCGCATAGGGTGTGGCTGACCCCGACGTGCACCGGTGGTCGACGCGAGGAACGGGCCCGGGAGGTGGCATGAGCGACGAGGACCAGCAGGTCGAACCCCCCGCCTACGGACCCGACACGACGGTGAGCTTCGGAGCGATCGAGCCGGTCGAGATCGAGGCCGCGGCGCCGGTCGGCCTCACGCCGGACGAGGTCGCAGCCGTGCACGCGCTCCCGCCCACCTCGGCGCTCCTGGTGATGCAGCGCGGCGCCAGCGCGGGTGCCCGGTTCCTGCTCGACGCCGAGCGCACGGTCGCGGGCCGCTCGACGGGGGCCGACATCTTCCTGGACGACGTGACGGTCTCGCGCAAGCACGCCGAGTTCGTGCGCGACGGGCAGTCCTTCGTCGTCCGTGACATCGGCTCGCTCAACGGCACGTACGTGAACCGCACCCGCATCGACCAGTCCGTGCTCCGGGCCGGCGACGAGGTGCAGATCGGCAAGTACCGCATGACGTTCCACCCGAGCCCGCACCGCGACGCGGCCGGCGCGTGACCGGCCGGAACCTGGGGCTCCACCCGACAGGGAGCAGCACGTGACGAGTGCCCGAGCGCAACGCGTGCAGACGGACACGGACACGGACGCGCCGGCAGCCCCGGAGGTCGAGCACGAGCCGTGGCCGCGCGGGATCTCGCGGCGGGCGTCGATGCGCATCTCCGACGTCCTCGCGTCGTTGCAGATCGAGTTCCCCGCGGTGACCACCAGCAAGCTGCGCTTCCTCGAGGAGCAGGGGCTGGTCGAGCCCGTCCGGACCGCGGCCGGCTACCGGCAGTACTCCCCGGCGGACATCGAGCGGCTGCGGTTCGTCCTGCGGCAGCAGCGGGACCGGTACATGCCGCTCAAGGTCATCGGCGACCGCCTGGCGGCGCTGGACGCCGGTGAGGAGGACGAGCCGGCACCGCGCGCACGGCTGGCCACCCGTGACGGCGTGCGCGAGGCGGCGGGGACGCGTCTGACGGTCGAGTCGCTGGCGCGCGAGTCCGGCGTCGAGGTCTCGTTCGTGGAGGAGCTCGTCGCGGCGGGCGTGCTGCGGGGGCACGGCACGACGTCGTTCGACCCGTGGGCACGCGAGATCGTCGTGGCGGCCGCGGCCCTGGCCGAGCACGGCATCGACGCCCGGCACCTGCGGCAGTTCCGCACCGCGGCCGACCGGCAGGCCGACCTCGTCGAGCAGGTCGTCGCCCCGTGGCGCGGCCAGCGCAGCGCGTCGTCGCGGGCCCGGGCGGGCACGCTCGCCGCCGAGGTGGGCGAGCTCTGCAACCAGATGCACACGGCTCTGGTGCGGGCGGCCGTCGCCGACCTGGCACCGTAACGATCCCGACACACACTGCCTGCCCGCGGGGGGAGCCGGATCGCCGTCGGCGTCGTAGCGTGGGCGCCATGGGGGACGACGCCGAGCTCGTACCGGTCGAGATCGTCGGGGTGCGACAGCACCTGGCCGACGACGAGATCGTCGTGCTGCTCCTGGACCCCGACTCCGAGCTGCTCGTCCCCATCCTCATCGGACCGACGGAGGCGAGCGCGATCGCGTCCGCCCAGGCCGGCATCGTCCCTCCGCGCCCGATGACGCACGACCTGCTGCGGGACGTGCTGATCGCCACGGGCTCCGGGCTGACCCGGGTCGAGATCACGCGGCTGGAGGACGGGGTGTTCCACGCCGAGCTGGTGCTCCGGACCGGGCCGCGCGTCGACTCGCGGGCGTCGGACGCGATCGCCCTCGCGCTGCGGTTCGGCTGCCAGGTCCTGTGCTCGGCCGAGGTGGTCGCCGTGGCCGGTGTCGAGGTCCGGACCACCACCTCGGAGCAGGATCTCGAGCGGTTCCGGCGGTTCCTGGACCTGGTCACGCCGGAGGACTTCAGCACCGGCGCGGAGCCGGACGACGACCCCGGCGCGGAGGGCCGTTGACGGCCTGCGGGCGGTCAACCTTCTCCCTCAGGTCGAAGGTGAGACTCGCCGGCCGCGACACGCCCGGCGGGCGTCATGGCGTCTGTCGCGTCACGGGCCTACTCTGACAAGCAGCCGGGGGAGCCGTCCGCCGACCGGCTCGCGACGAGTGGAGGATTCGTGACCAGCAACGAGAATGCCGAGAGCGTCAGCGGGGCAGTCCCGCAGCGCGCTCAGGGCATGTTGTTCGACGACGACCTCCCCGACCTCGACACCGCCACCGGTTACCGCGGTCCCACCGCGTGCCGCGCGGCCGGCATCACGTACCGCCAGCTCGACTACTGGGCCCGCACCGGCCTGGTCGAGCCGTCGATCCGACCGGCCACCGGCTCGGGCACCCAGCGCCTGTACAGCTTCCGGGACATCCTCGTCCTCAAGGTGGTCAAGCGCCTGCTCGACACGGGCGTCTCGCTGCAGCAGATCCGCACCGCCGTCAGCCACCTGCGTGAGCGCGGTGTCGACGACCTGGCGCAGATCACGCTGATGTCCGACGGCGCCAGCGTCTACGAGTGCACGTCCGCCGACGAGGTGATCGACCTGGTGCAGGGTGGCCAGGGCGTGTTCGGCATCGCCGTCGGTCGGGTCTGGCGCGAGGTCGAGGGCACGCTCGCCGAGCTTCCGTCGGAGCGTGCGGACGAGGACGACGAGCTGGTCGGCGAGCCGTCGCCGCACGACGAGCTCGCGATGCGGCGTCAGGCGCGCACGGCCGGCTGACCACACGAACGTACCGAGAGCGGCGGCCCCAGTCGGGGTGGCCGCTCTCGTCGTCTCAGTGCCGGGGTGCCCGCAGCGCTCGCTCCAGGAGGGCGTCGAACGTCCGGGCCAGCTCGTTCGCGGCCGCTCCTGGCCACGCGTGCACGGGCTGCGCCGCCCCCTGCGCCTGCTGCAGCGCGGCACGCTCGGGGACGGGCGGGGTGAGCACCAGCGGTCCGTACAGCGTCTGGAGCTCCTCCAGCCGGAACGCCTGCTCGATGGAGCGGGCGCGGACGCGGTTGACGACGATGCCGAGCGGCTGGAGCGCTGGGGCCGGGCCGCGGCGCAGCTCGTCGATCGTGCGCATGGCGCGACCGACCGCCATGACGGCGAACAGCCCGGGCTCGGTCACGACGAGCGCACGGTCGCAGGCGGCGAGGCCCGTGCGGGTCAGGCCGCCCAGGGACGGCGGGCAGTCGACCAGGACCAGGTCGTAGCCGTGCACCCAGGAGAGCGCGTACCGGAGTCGGTCGATGTCGTCGCCCTCGAGCCGGTCGTGCGCGGCCGACCGCTCAGAGCCCGCGAGCACGTCGAGGCCCTCGTCGGCCCACGAGGAGAGAACGGTCGCGGCGGCCATCGTCGCCTCGCCCGGCTCGTCCAGCACGGACGCGACGTCGCCGGTCAGGGGCCGGGCGCCGAGCGCCATCGTGCTGTCGCCCTGTGGGTCGAGGTCGATGACCAGCGTGCGCAGGCCCCGCTCGAGAGCCGCCGACGCGAGACCGAGGGTGATCGACGTCTTGCCCACGCCACCCTTGAGACTGCACACCCCGAGCACCAGCACGGCGCAACCGTATCCGTGCCGCGCCCCGCCGACGAAACGCCGCGCAGATCGGTACGGGTGCGCGCACGGGTTCCGGGGGCACGGACGCCCTGGTCAGGACAGACTGGCCCGATGAGCATCCGACTGACCCGTTGGGGACACGCCTGCATCCGCCTCGACCGCGGCGAGGACCGCCTGGTCATCGACCCCGGGGTCTTCTCCGACGTGCCGCTCGCGCTCGATGGCGTCTCCGCCGTCCTCGTCACGCACGAGCACCCCGACCACGTGGCCACCGAGCCGGTCGTCGAGGCGATCCAGGGCGGTGTGGAGGTGTGGGCGCCGCAGGCCGTCGTCGACATCCTGGTCGCCGCGGGCGCCCCCTCGGAGAAGGTGCACGCCGTCAGTGCGGGAAACGCTTTCACGGCCGGCGGCTTCGACGTCGACGTGCTGGGGGAGTGGCACGCGCTGATCCACCAGGACGTGCCGCGCGTGCACAACGTCGGCTACCTGGTGGCCGGGATCCTCCACCCGGGCGACTCCTACGTGGACACCGCCGGCGCCCACGTCGACGTGCTGTGCACCCCGGTGGGCGCGCCGTGGCTGAAGCTGGGCGAGGTCGTCGACTTCGTGCGCGCCGTGAACCCGGGCCAGATCGTCGTCATCCACGACGCGCTGCTCAGCGCGATCGGGCAGGGGATGGCGAACAACCTGCTCGGACGCCTGGGCGGGGCCGGCGACGCGATCTCGCTCGACCCGGGCGAGGGCATCGACATCTGAGCGTCCCTGCTGTCGCGGCACCCGTGCCGCCCCGTAGCGTGAACGAGTCGGAAGGAGACCGCCGTGACGGAGTCCGTGGGGCACGAGGTGCCCGAGCTCGAGTACGACGAGACCGTGCCGCCGCGTCCCGAGGAGGAGATCGCCGACGCGGCCCGCGCCGTGCCGGACCCCGACGGGCACGGCGGAACCCCAGCCGATCTCACGGCGCGCGACGAGCCCTGAGGCCGTCTGCGCCGGTCGTGGGGCATCCTGTGCAGGTGATTGTCCAACAGGTGGGGGAGAACGACTGGCGCCTCGTCCAGGACGTGCGCCTGCGCGCGCTGCGGGAGGACCCGGACGTCTTCGGCGCCTCGCTGGCGCGCGAGGAGCGGTTCGTCGAGTCGCACTGGAGGATGCGCCTGCGTACCTCGACCACCTGGATCGCCGTCGACGACGGCGGCGTCGGCCGGGGGATCGTCACGATGATGCAGGAGCCGGGCTCACCGGTGGACGACAGGCACGTCGTGTCGCTGTGGGTGGCCTCCGAGGCGCGGAGGCACGGCGTCGGGTGGGCGCTGCTCGACGCGGTGCGCACGGCCGCCGCCGCCGAGGACGCGCGGACGGTGTCGTTGTGGCTGCTCGACGGGAACCACGCCGCGGGTGACCTGTACGTGCGCGCCGGGTTCACGCGGACGGGGGAGCGGCAGGTCCTGCCACGGGACCCGTCGCAGACCGAGGAGCGCTACGTCCTGACGCTGCGCTGAGCGACCAGGGCGAGCAGGTCGGCGGCCGCCACCGAGCCGGGAGGCGTGCCCGCCGCTGCCGCCTGCCGCGAGAGCGCCTGGAGCAGCGCGTTCACCGGCGTCGGCACGCCGTGCAGGCGGCCGAGCAGCACGATCTCGCCGTTGAGGAAGTCGGTCTCGATGGAGCCGGTGCCGCGGACCAGCGACTGCCACGACGAGCCGCCGCCGTCCTCGCCGGGGAGCCGTCCCATCTGGAACTCGGCCCGGCCTGCGTCGTGCTCGTCGTCGGGGATCACGTGCACCCCGGCCGCGGCCAGGACCGCACGGCCCTCTGCGGTCGCCCGCGCGCCGAGCTCACGGGCAGCCTCGTCCCAGCCCGTCCCGCACAGCGCCTCGACGGCGTTGGCCAGGTTGGTGAGCAGCTTGTAGTACTTCCACGCCATCACGTCCTCGACGACGGGCGCACGGAACCCGGCGGCGACGAGGTCCGCGGCGATCGCCGTCGGCGCCGGTCCACCCGTCGGGACGGGACCCAGCGTGAGGACTCCCGGGACCGGTGTGCTCCCCGCCGAGACCCGACCGGGCTCGAGGAACGTCGCCGGCAGCCAGACGCACATGCCCACGACGTGCGCGAACCTGCGCAGCGCGGCCCGCTCGTTGTCGACGCCGTTCTGCGCGCAGACCAGGGGGAGCGCGCTCGACGCCGTGCCGCCACCTGCGACCGGACGGTCCGCCCACGCCTCGAGGACGGCGGCCGTGTCCTGGCTCTTCACGGCGACCACGAGGACGTCGCCCGGACGCAGCTCCACGTCCTGCGGACCCGCGGCAGTCGGCGGGTGCACGTGGCTGACGCCGTCGACGGTGGCCACCTCGAGACCGCCGGATCGCAGGACCTCGAGCTGCCGGTTGCGAGCGACGAGCACGACGTCACGTCCGGCCGCCGCGAGCAGCCCGCCGATCACTCCGCCGACCGCACCTGTCCCGATGATGATGTAGCGCACGCCCGCAGGCTACGTGGCGGGGAGCCCGTCGGCTGCGATGATCGGAGCGTGAGCTCGAGACGGGTCGTCGTGTACGAGCTGGTGTCCCTCGACGGTGTCGCCGAGGATCCCGCCGGCTTCCTCACCGACTGGGACGACGCCGTGGACGCCACCATCGGCGACGTGATCGCCACGCAGGACGCGGTCATCCTGGGGCGTCGCACCTACGACGACTGGGTCGGGTTCTGGCCCGCCAGCGACATCGAGCCGTTCGCGTCGTTCATCAACGCGGTCGCGAAGTACGTGGCGACCTCGTCACCGCTCGACGGCAACTGGGCCGGCGCGCGGGCGATCGAGGGCGGCCTCGTGGAGTTCGTTCGCGACCTGAAGGATCGACCCGGGGGTGACATCGGCGTCCACGGGAGCATCTTGGTCGCCCAGTCGCTGCTGGCGGCCGGACTGGTCGACGAGCTCAGGCTCGTGATCGCCCCGACGATCGTCGGCACCGGGCGTCGACTGCTGGACGGGTTGCCGCCGATCCGCCTGCAGCCGATCCGCAGCGTGGTCTCACCGACGAGCCACCTGCTGCTCGACTACCGCGTCCTTGGGTAGCCGTTCCCGGGGCACCGGGGAGTGGAGCCAGCCCACGCACCTCGCTCGATCTCGGTCCGTCACAGGTGGAATGTCATAATGTGCATTATCGGCGTAGCGCACATGCCCACAATCAGCCACACGGGACTGCACCACACATGCATGCGGCGAGACGTGCTCCACGATGGCTGACAGCCCGCGGATGCTCTCGACTCCGTCGCGACGACCTGTCTGCGACAACCACGCCACGCCCGTGTCAGGAGTCCGTCCACGGACGCCTTGTCTGCGACACGCGAGCTGGACCAGCGACAACCACGCCAGGGACGTGTCGGGCCAGGCGGCGCGTGCGGAGCTCGTCCACGGTGGCAGCCTCCCCGCGAGACTCGTCGACGATCTGCGGCCGGCGAGCCATGCTGACATAATCGCGGGATGCCTCGCCTGTCCTGGCGAGAACGTCGTCACCTAGCGGCGCCGGGGACGGTTCTGGACGTCGAACTCCTGGCTCAGCAGCGACCAGACGGACTTGTCGTGGAACGTGCCGTCCACGAGCCAGGCCTCTCGCAGCACACCCTCGTGCACCATGCCGAGCCGTCGGGCGACCGCGATGCTGCGGAGGTTGTCGCTGCGGCAGCGCCACTCCACCCGGTGGAGCGCTCGCACCTCGAACGCGTAGCGCAGCAGGTGCCTGACGGCCGCGGTGATGTGCCCGTGCCCCTCCCCCGCGGGCTCCGACCAGCAGCCCACCTCGCAGACGCCGGCGGCTGCGGAGAACGCCACGAACATCACCCCGCCCACCAGGGTGCCGTCCACCCAGATGCCGTAGATGCGCGGCCCGTCGAGCGCGAGCTGCCCTGCGTACCGGGTCAGCGTGGCGTGCGCGCCGGCGACGTCGTCGCTGAGGAACGACGGCCCGACCCACGGACGGATGTGCTCGCGAGCGCGCTCCATGTGGGCGGCGAACTCGGCCGCGTGCGACGGCTCGAGCGCATCGAGGTGTGCGCCTGTCTCCAGTGCGATCGGGTTCATCGTCCCCCCTGACTGTGTCGTCCGTCTCTGCGTGGTGCGGCCGGAGCGCCTGCTCCGACCTGCGGCCGGTCGACCGTACGCTCCCGGCATGGCTGTCGGTGGGAGTCGCAGGGCCCGCGCGGCGCGGCGCCGCAAGCGCCGCATGGACGGCGTGGAGCACGACCTGACCCCGGCGCAGTGGGCCGCGCTGCAGGAGGCCTGGGCCGGGTGCGCGTACTGCGGCGCCACCGACGGGCCCATGCAGCGCGACTGCGTCCTGCCGATCTCCCGCGGGGGCCGCTACACGCTGGAGAACGTCGTCCCGGCGTGCCGGTCGTGCAACACGAGCAAGTGCAACGACGAGGTCACCGGCTGGATCCGGCGGAAGCGTCTCGACGAGCGCGCGTTCCTCGCGCGCTACGTCGAGCTCCGCACCGAGCTCGGCCTCCGCTTCCCGGCGGCCGTCGAGCCCGAGGCGGTCAGCTCACCGCCTTCGTGACCAGCGCAGCGATCCTCTTCTCGTCGGCGGCCGTGAGCGAGGTCAGGGCGAACGCGGTCGGCCACATGGTCCCGTCGTCGATCTTGGCCGCGTCGTTGAAGCCCAGGGTCGCGTACCGCGTCTTGAACTTCGAGGCCGCCTGGAAGAAGACGACGACCTTGCCGTCCTTGGCATAGGCCGGCTGCCCGTACCAGGTTTTGGGCTCGAGGTCCGGAGCAGCCTCGGTGATCACGGCGTGGATCCGCTCGGCCATCGCGCGGTCGGCATCGCCCATCTCGGCGATCTTCTCCAGCAGGTCGGCCTCGCCGTCACCGGACTTCTTGCCCCGCGTCTCCTTGGCGCGCTCCTTCATCGCGGCGCGCTCCTCGGCCGAGAATCCCTCGGTCGTCGTGCCCTTCTTCGTCTCCGCCATGACGGGTTCCTCTCAGGTGGTGGGTGGTGCGCCGACGGCCCAGGTGGGGTGGTCAGGCGCCGACGTACGCGGCGAGGTGCTGACCGGTGAGCGTGGAGCGGGTGGCGACGAGGTCGGCGGGCGTGCCCTCGAAGACGATGCTGCCGCCGTCGTGGCCGGCGCCGGGTCCGAGGTCGACGATCCAGTCCGCGTGGGCCATGACCGCCTGGTGGTGCTCGACGACGATCACGGACTTGCCCGAGTCGACCAGACGGTCGAGCAGGGCGAGCAGGCGCTCGACGTCGGCGAGGTGCAGTCCGCTGGTGGGCTCGTCGAGGACGTAGGTGCCGCCCTTCTCCCCCATGTGCGTCGCGAGCTTGAGCCGCTGGCGCTCGCCGCCGGACAGCGTCGGCAACGGCTGGCCGAGGCTCACGTAGCCCAGGCCGACGTCTGCGAGCCGGTCGAGGATGGCGTGCGCGGCCGGCGTGCGGGCCTCCCCCGCGCCGAAGAACTCCTCGGCCTCGACCACGGACATCGCCAGGACCTCGCTGATGTCGCGACCGCCCAGCTTGTACTCCAGGACCGACGCCTGGAAACGCTTTCCCTCGCACTCCTCGCACGTGGTGGCCACGCCGGCCATCATCGCCAGGTCGGTGTAGATGACGCCCGCCCCGTTGCAGGTCGGGCAGGCGCCCTCGGAGTTGGCGCTGAACAGCGCCGGCTTGACCCCGTTGGCCTTGGCGAACGCCTTGCGGATCGGCTCGAGCAGGCCGGTGTAGGTCGCCGGGTTGCTCCGGCGGGACCCCTTGATGCCGCCCTGGTCGATGGACACGACACCCGCGCCGGACGGGATCGAGCCATGCACCAGCGAGCTCTTGCCCGAGCCGGCGACGCCCGTGACGACGACGAGCATCCCGAGCGGGATGTCGACGTCGACGTCCTGCAGGTTGTTCGAGGTGGCGCCGCGGATCTCCAGCGTGCCGGTGGGCGTGCGGACCGCGTCCTTGAGCGTCGCCCGGTCGTCGAAGTGGCGGCCCGTGAGGGTGCCGCTGGTCCGCAGCTCCTCGACGCTGCCCTCGAAGCAGATCGTCCCGCCGGCCGTGCCGGCGCCGGGACCGAGGTCGACGACGTGGTCGGCGATCACGATGGTCTCGGGCTTGTGCTCGACCACCAGCACGGTGTTGCCCTTGTCGCGCAGCCGCAGCAGCAGGTCGTTCATCCGCTGGATGTCGTGCGGGTGCAGCCCCACGGTGGGCTCGTCGAAGACGTACGTGACATCGGTCAGCGACGAGCCGAGGTGGCGGATCATCTTGATCCGCTGCGCCTCGCCGCCGGACAGCGTGCCCGACGGCCGCTCCAGCGAGAGGTACCCGAGGCCGATGCTCACGAACGAGTCGAGGGTCTCCTGCAGGGAGACGAGCAGCGGCGCCACCGACGGCTCGTCGAGCCCGCGGACCCACTCGGCCAGGTCGCTGATCTGCATCGCGCAGGCGTCGGCGATGTTGACCTTGCCGATGCGGGACGACCGCGCCCCCTCGTTGAGGCGGGTGCCCCCGCAGTCCGGGCAGGCGCCGAACACCACGGTGCGCTCCACGAACGCCCGGATGTGCGGCTGCATCGCCTCGACGTCCTTGGACAGGAACGACTTCTGGATCTTCGGGACCAGACCCTCGTAGGTGAGGTTGATGCCCTCGACCTTGATCTTGGTCGGCTCCTTGTAGACGAGGTCGTGCAGCTCACGCTCGGTGAACTCCCGGATCGGCTTGTCCGGGTCGAAGAAGCCGGACCCGGCGAAGATCCGGCCGTACCAGCCCTCCATGCTGTAGCCCGGGATCGTCAGCGCACCCTCGTTGAGCGACTTGGAGTCGTCGTAGAGCTGCGTCAGGTCGATGTCGCTGACCTTGCCCGTGCCCTCGCACCGCGCGCACATGCCGCCCGTGATGGTGAAGCTCCGCCGCTCCTTCGTGGTGGTGCCGCCGCGCTCGATGGTCACCGCCCCGGCCCCCGAGATCGACGCGACGTTGAACGAGAACGCCTGGGGCGAGCCGACGTGCGGCTGACCGAGCCGGCTGAACAGGATGCGCAGCATCGCGTTCGCGTCGGTGGCGGTGCCGACGGTCGAGCGGATGTTGGCGCCCATCCGCTCCTGGTCGACGATGATCGCCGTGGTCAGGCCGTCGAGGACGTCGACGTCGGGTCGCGCGAGCGTCGGCATGAAGCCCTGCACGAATGCGCTGTAGGTCTCGTTGATCATCCGCTGGGAGTCCGCCGCGATCGTGCCGAACACCAGCGAGCTCTTGCCCGACCCGGACACGCCCGTGAACACCGTGAGCCGGCGCTTCGGCAGCTCGACGCTCACGTCCTTGAGGTTGTTGACGCGCGCGCCCTGGACCCGGATCAGGTCGTGGCGGTCGGCGGGGTGCCGCGTCTGCGCGGCCGCGTCCGTCCGGGTGTCCGTGCTCATCGTGTCTCCGTCTGTCGGGTGGGCCTGCGCACGAGGTCGTGAGGGCGTCGTCTGGTTCGATCCAACCAGGTGGCAGGGGTGGGACGCCCCGTCGTGGGCGTGGCGGCTCAGCCCACCGCGTTGATGCGGACCAGATTGCCCGAGGGGTCGCGGAAGGCGCAGTCGCGGACGCCGTACGGCTGGTCGGTCGGCTCCTGCACCACCTCGACGTCGCTGGCCTGCAGGCGGTCGAAGACGCCGTCGAGGTCGTCCGTCGCCAGGGTGATCGCGCCGTAGCTGCCCTTGGCGATCAGCTCGAGGATGGTCCGGCGCTCGTCGTCGGTGATGCCCGGCTCGGCGGCCGGCGGGTGCAGCACGATGGACGTTCCCGGCTGGTTGACCGGACCGACCGTGATCCAGCGCATCCCCTCGTACCCGACGTCGTTGCGGACCTCGAAGCCGAGCGCGTCGCGGTAGAAGGCCAGCGCCGCGTCCGGGTCGGTCTGCGGGAGGAACGTGTGGTGGATGCTGATGTCCATGGCAGTCACGCTAGTTGGGGCTCTGCGGCCCGTGCTTCTCGATTCCTGATCGGTCTGGTGACCTGCCTGGCGATGCACGCCGGCAGCTCGGGGCCCGCGGGAGCGGTCCGCGCCCGGTAGATGCTGGGCGGGATGCCGACGAGCTCGGTGAAGCGCGTGCTGAAGGTGCCGAGCGACGAGCAGCCGACCGCGAAGCAGACCTCGGTGACGCTCAGGTCCCCCCGCCGCAGCAGCGCCATCGCCCGTTCGATGCGGCGCGTCATCAGGTACGCGTACGGCGACTCCCCAAACGCGAGCCGGAACTCCCGGCTCAGGTGGCCGGCCGACATGTGCGCGCCGCGCGCGAGAGCCTCGACGTTCAGTGGCCGCGCGTACTCCCGGTCGATGCGGTCGCGGACCCGGCGCAGCCGCGCGAGGTCGCGCAGGTGCTGCTCGAATGCGGGATCGTCGATCATCTCCACGATCGTGCCACGTCGTGCGGACACGCTCACGGGCGGCGTTATAGTTGAAGTCTCAATCATCTGCATGGAGGAACCCCGGGATGTCCGACTACGGCCACGACCTCGTCCTCGGGACGTTCCTCACCCCCTCGGCGAAGCAGCCGCAGCAGGTCGTCGCACTCGCGCAGGCGACCGAGCGCGCCGGCCTCGACCTGGTGACGTTCCAGGACCACCCGTACCAGCCGGCCTTCCTCGACACCTGGACGCTGCTGTCCTGGGTCGCCGCGTCCACGGAACGGGTCCACGTCGCCGGCAACGTGCTCAACCTCCCGCTGCGGCCGCCCGCGGTCCTGGCCCGCGCCGTCGCGAGCCTCGACCTGCTCTCGGGCGGCCGGTTCGCGCTGGGCCTGGGCTCTGGGGCGTTCTGGGACGCGATCGTCGCGATGGGCTCGCCGAGGCTGACCCCGGGGCAGGGCGTGGACGCCCTCGACGAGGCGATCGACATCATCCGCGGCATCTGGGACGCCGACGAGCGCCGGCCCCTGCGGGTCGACGGGACGTATCACCACGTCGCCGGCGCCAAGCGCGGCCCGGCCCCGGCGCACGACGTCCCGATCTGGCTCGGCGCGTACAAGCCGCGGATGCTCGGCCTGGTCGGCCGCAAGGCGGACGGCTGGCTGCCGAGCCTGGGCTACCTGCAGCCGGGCGACCTCGCCGCCGGGAACGCGCGCATCGACGACGCGGCGCAGGAGGCGGGACGCGATCCCCGCGAGATCCGTCGGCTCCTCAACCTCGGCGGCGGCTCCTTCGAGGGGTCGGGCTTCCTGCAAGGACCGCCCGAGCGGTGGGTCGACGACCTCCTGCCCCTGGTCCTCGAGGACGGCATCTCGACCTTCATCCTGGCCGGCGACGACCCGTCGGTGATCGCGAGGTTCGGCGCGGAGGTCGCGCCTGCCCTGCGCGAGGCCGTCGCGGCGGCCCGTGGCGCCTCGGGCACGGTCGCGGGATCGGTGCGACCGGCGATCTCGCTGGCCAAGCGCCGACCCGGCATCGACTACGACGCCGTGCCCGCGTCCCTCGCCGCCACCGCCGTCGAGCCCGGCGACCGCGAGTACGGGCGCGTGCGGTCGTCGTACATCTACTCCGGCTCCCCCGGCCTGGTGCTGCGCCCGCGGGACCCCGAGGGCGTCCGCGACGCCCTGGCCTTCGCGCGCGCCCAGGACGTGCCGCTCGCCGTGCGCAGCGGCGGGCACGGGATCAGCAGCCGGTCGACCAACGACGGCGGCGTCGTCATCGACGTCGGCGCGCTCGACGCGGTCGAGGTGCTCGACCGCGCGCGCCGGATCGTGCGGGTGGGTGCAGGGGCCCGCTGGGGCGACGTCGCGGCCGCCCTGGCCCCGCACGGGCTCGCGATCAGCTCAGGCGACAGCGGCGACGTCGGCGTGGGCGGGCTGGTCACCGCGGGTGGCCAGGGCTTCCTGAGCCGCTCCTACGGCCTGACCCTCGACCACGTGGTCGCCGCGGAGCTGGTGCTGGCCGACGGACGGATCGTGCGGACGGACGCCGAGCACGAGCCGGACCTGCTGTGGGCCGTGCGCGGCGCCGGTGCCAACTTCGGCATCCTCACCGCGGTCGAGATCGAGGCGGCCGAGGTGCAGAACGTCGTGCACGCGACGATCGTCTACGACGCGACAGACACCGCGCCGTTCGTGCAGGCCTGGGCGGCGCTGGTCGAGAACGCCCCGCGCAAGCTCACCAGCTTCCTGACCCTGGTGCCGCCCCGCGGGAGCAACCCGGCCGTCGGCTACGCCATCATCGTGTGGGCGGACGACGACACCGAGGCCGCCATCGTGCAGCTAGAGCGGTTCCTCGACCTGGCGCCCGTGCTCCAGCAGCAGGCGCAGCTGCTCCCGTATGCCGCGGTCGTCACCGCCCACCACGGCGAGCACACCGGCGGCGCGGACTCGGCGGCCCGCGGCGGGCTGGTCGAGCACGTCACGCCCGAGCTCGCCGCGCTGCTCGGCGAGCTGGTGACCGACGGCGACGCCGACATGATCCAGCTGCGCGCGGTGGGCGGCGCGGTCAACGACGTCGACCCGGACGCCACGGCCTACGCCCACCGGACCCAGAACTTCTCGCTCTTCGCGTCCGCCCGGCCCAGCCGTCGCGCCCGGATCGACGCCTGGTGGGACCGCCTCGCCCCCCACCTGCGGGGCGTCTACCTGAGTTTCGAGACGAACCAGTCCCCCGACCGACTCACCGAGGTCTTCCCGCCGCGGACGTTGGACCGCATCGGGCGGCTCAAGGCCGTGTACGACCCCGAGCACGTGTTCGACGGCAACTTCGGCGTCCCTCCCCTGAGCTCAGGGGCCCGTGCCACGATGACGCCATGAGCACCCTCGATGACATCGTCGGCACGATCGCCCAGGTCGAGCAGCAGGAGCACGACCTCGTCTTCACCAGCTTCAGCAACGACGACGCGTGGCGCCTCGGCTGCCTGCTGGTCGAGCTCGCCCAGGAGCGGGACCTGCCCGTGACGGTCGACATCCGCCGCGGCACCCAGCAGCTGTTCCACGCGGCGCGCCCGGGCACCACTCCGGACAACGACAGCTGGGTCGAGCGCAAGGTGCGGGTGGTCGAGAGGTTCGGCGCGTCCTCGTTCCTGGTCGGGCTGCGCGCGAAGGCGGCCGGCACCACGTTCACGGTGCAGCACGACCTGCCCCTGCAGCAGTTCGCGGCGCACGGCGGAGCGTTCCCGGTCCGCGTGCGTGACGTCGGCGTGGTGGGCGTCGTGACCGTCTCGGGCCTCCCCCAGGCCGACGATCACGCCCTGGTGGTCGAGGCCATCTCGTCGCACCTGGCCTGAGCCGCCCCCAGCCCGGCCGGGCACTCCACGCGTCCACAGAAGGCCGCCCCGGCCGTCCCACGGGCCGCATACGGCCCACTCTGGCCGCATGGCGGAGAACGTGGACCACGGCTGGTTCGAGGACGACTGGGACGACGACGAGCACGACTCGTGGGGCGACGAGCCCTGGCTCGTCGACGACGACGGGCCGGACGACGACCTCCCCGACCCGCCCGGTGCCCGGCTCGGATCGGCCGGCGACGCGCTGGCCGTCGCGCTCGACCTGGTCGGTCCCGAGCGGGCCGGCCCTCCCGCGCTCTGGTTCCTGCTGCTGGACGGGTCCGACCGCACGCTCCCGCTGGTGCTGCCCATCACCGACGTCCCGCTGCGGGCCGACCGCGCGGTCGCCCGTCAGCTCATGTCCGTCCTGGCCTCGGTCATCGCGGCCGACGCCCCCGGTGGCTCCGTGGTCGTCGTCTGCGTCCGCGCGGCAGGCGGGGACCGTGGGGCGTTCGAGGCCTCGTGGGTGCCCGCGCTGCGGGAGGCGGCCGACGACCACGGGGTCCGCGTGTGGGCCGTCGTCGCCCTCGGCGCGAACCGCGC
Organism: Cellulomonas sp. P2_F12; assembly: GCF_056403775.1. NCBI lineage: Bacteria > Bacillati > Actinomycetota > Actinomycetes > Micrococcales > Cellulomonadaceae > Cellulomonas > Cellulomonas sp. P2_F12. Next base: position 338,103 of record NZ_JBFUEV010000001.1, read on the forward strand.
CCGGGTCCTCGAGTGGTGAGCTCAGGCGGTCGGACCGGGCGCCGCCTCGTCGATCGCGGCCAGCTGCTCCAGGGTGGGCTCCCAGGCGATCGACGCGACGTTGGCGCGGAGCTGCTCGGGCGTGCGCGCGCCGGCGATGACGGTCGCCACGGCCGGCTGGGCCGCGAGTCCGCCCAGCGCGAGGGTCGGCAGGTCGATCCCCCACTCGCCGGCCAGCGCGGCCAGGGCGTCGATCCGGTCGAAGTTCGCCCGCGCCAGCCGCTCGGGCATGCGGGTCAGCCGGCTGCCCTCGGGCGCCTGCTCGTCGCGCCGGTACTTGCCCGTGAGCAGCCCGGAGGCCAGCGGCACGAACGGGATGAGGCCGACCCCGGTCTGCTCCAGCGCCGGGACGAGCTCCGCCTCGGCCCCTCGGTCCAGGAGGTTGTACCGGTTCTGCGCGGACACGAAGGGTGTCGCGCCGGCGCTCCGGGCGGCCCAGTCCGCGTCGACCACCTGCCACGCCGCGAAGTTCGACGAGCCGATGTACCGGACCTTGCCCTCGGACACCAGCTCGTGGAGCGCCGCGAGGGTCTCCTCGATCGGGGTCACCGGGTCCGGCGCGTGCATCTGGAGCAGGTCGATGTGGTCGGTGCCCAGCCGGGCTAGGGAGCTCTCGACCGCCCGGCGCACATACCGCCGAGAGCCGCGGACGCCCCAGTCGGGCCCGTTGAGCCCGCCGGTGTCCATGCCGAACTTGGTGGCGACGACGACCTCGTCGCGGAGCGAGCCCAGGGCCGCGCCCAGCAGCTCCTCGCTCTGCCCGGGGACTCCGCCGTACACGTCGGCGGTGTCGATGAAGGTGATGCCCGCGTCCAGCGCCGCCGCCACCAGGGCGGGAACGCCGTCGGGATGCAGCGTGGCACCGAACGTGTTGCACCCGAGGCCCGCCACGGACACGACGAGTCCGCTGTCACCGAGCTGTCGGAAGGACATCTCGGCTGAGGTGCGGGAGGCTGGAGAGGTGGTCGCGGGCGCCTGCGGCGCGGGGATGCTCACCCGGGCAACCCTAAGCCTCTCCGCTGTGCACCACCGGTGTTCACCAGACCTTCACGTCGACCTGGAACACTGGAGGGGCGACCACCGTTGACATCGGTGGAAGTTCTCACTCTCGACGGCCGTACAACGGCACGGAGGTTCCCCAAGATGGCAAACCGGTCCCTGCGCGGCATGCGCATCGGGTCCCACAGCATGGAGACCGAGGACGGCGTTGAGTTCGCCCCCCGGCTCCAGGCTCACTACGACTGCCCCAACGGGCACACCATCATCCTGCCGTTCTCGGTCGAGGCCGACGTCCCGGTGGTGTGGGAGTGCCGGTGCGGCGAGGAGGCGCTCCTGCGTGACGCGTCCAAGCCCGAGGTGAAGGCCGGCAAGCCGCCGCGCACCCACTGGGACATGCTGCTCGAGCGCCGCACGGTCGGCGAGCTCCAGGAGCTGCTGGACGAGCGCCTGGACCTGCTCCGCTCGGGCAAGCTGCGCCGCAGCGCCTGACGGGCTCTCAGCCCTTCGAACGACGGAACGCTCCCGCCACACGGCGGGAGCGTTCTGCAATCCCCCACCGGGTCACGCTGACCAGGGCCTCGATCACGATGCCCCGGCTCATCTTCGAGTGGCCCAGCTCGCGCTCGACGAACGTGATGGGCACCTCGACGACCCGGGCGCCCGACCTCACGGCGCGCCACGCCATGTCGACCTGGAAGCAGTACCCCTGCGACGCGACGTCGCCCAGGCCCAGCTCGCTGAGCAGGCCGGCCCGGTAGGCGCGGAAGCCACCCGTAGCGTCGCGCAGCGGGATGCCGAGGATCAGGCGCGTGTACGTGTTCGCCCCGCGCGAGAGCACGTGCCGGCTCATCGGCCAGTTGAGCACCGTGCCCCCGGGCACCCACCGCGAGCCGAGCACCAGGTCGGCGTCGGTGATGGCGTCGAGCAGGCGGGGCAGGTCCTGCGCCCGGTGCGAGCCGTCCGCGTCCATCTCGACGACAACGTCGTACCCGCGTTCCAGCGCCCAGCCGAAGCCGGCGACGTAGGCGGTGCCCAGGCCGAGCTTGCCGGCCCGGTGCAGGACGTGGATGCGGCGGGACCCGTCCTGGGCGGTCTCCCGCTCGGCGATCTTCTCCGCGAGCTCCCCGGTGCCGTCGGGCGAGCCGTCGTCGACCACCAGGACGTCGGCGTCGGGGACGTGCGTCCGCAGGCGCTCGAGGGCGCCCGGCAGGTTCTCGCGCTCGTCGTACGTGGGGACGACGACCAGCACACGCTGCGGGGAGGTCATGCTGTCTCGTTCCGGTCGGAGCGACGGACACGGTGAGCCCCGGCCGCACCGGCGAGCACCGCGCACACCGCGAGGGCGTCGATGATCCATGCGGGCCACGAACCCAGCCGCGTCGCGGGCGTCAGCGTGTCGCGCAGAGGAAGGTTAGCCACCATCTGCGCGGCGGTGAAGAGGTCCGTCTGCTGGCTGACCACGCCGTCGGGCTCGATGACGGCGCTGACCCCGACCGTGGAGATCTGCACGGTCGCGCGGCCGTGCTCGATCGCCCGGATCCGGGACATGGCGAGCTGCTGGGTCGACTCGTCGGACACGCCGAACGACGCGTTGTTCGTCTGGACCACCAGCACCTCTCCCCCGGACCGCACCGCCTCGCGCACGATGTCGTCGTAGGCCACCTCGAAGCAGATGACGTCGCCGATGCCGACGGTCCGCCCGAGGCGTTCCGACTCGAGCGGGATGTAGCCGGGCTGGGTGCCGGCGATCATGTCCCGGGTCACCAGGTCCACGGCCGACGAGAAGTGCCGGACGAACGAGCGCATCGGGATGTACTCCGCGAACGGCGCCGGGTGCTGCTTGGTGTACGTGGCGGTGACCCCGACGCCCGGCTCCCACAGCACCGCGGTGTTGTACCGGCCACCGCTGGGCGGGTACTGCACGGTGCCGACGAGCATGGGCGCGTCGACCAGGCGCGCCGCGCCGTCGATGAGGGCGGCCGCGACCTGGTCCGCCTGCGGGTCGATGTCGGTCCCGTTCTCCGGCCACAGGACGATGTCGAGCTCACCCGGCTCCACCTGGTCGAGCAGCTTGACCGTGCCCTTGACGTGGTTGTTCAGCACGGCCTGGCGCTGCCCGAAGGCGTCCAGGCCGGTGCCGGGGACGTTGCCCTGGACCGCGCCGATGCGCAGGGTGCCCGTCTGCGCCTGCGTGTCCAGCGGGATCACCAGGCCGAGCACCAGGATCGCCGCGGCGACGAGGGTCGCGACGACCAGCCGGCCGACGTACAGGCGGCGCGCGGAGAGCAGCACGACGGCCAGCAGGACACCGACCGCCACGACCGCCCCGGTCAGGAGCGGGGTGCCGCCGAGGGACGCCAGGGGCGCCAGCGGGGAGTCGGCCTGGGAGAACGCGAGCCGCCCCCACGGGAAGCCGCCGAAGGGCCACGCGGCGGCCAGCTCCTCCGTCGCGACGAACAGGATCGTGAACACGACCACCTGCAGGCCGGCGCTGCGCCACACGGCGTTGCCGCGACGGGCCCAGGCCCACGCCGCGCCGAGCAGCGCGAACATGAGCGCCTCCAGGGTGCTCAGCGCGATCCAGGGCACCTGGCCCACGGCCTCGTCGGCCCACGTGATCAGGGGGGCGACGAACGACAGCCCCCAGACCAGCCCGACCAGTGCGTTCCAGCGCGCGCTGTCACGGCGGAAGGCGAGGAACAGGAGCGCGACGCCGACGAAGGCGGCACCCCACCAGCCGGGTGCGGGGAACGCGAGGCGGGTGAGCACGCCGCCCGCGACGGCGAGGACGAGAGTCCACCAGCGGGCGGGTTCACGGGCGGGCACCCCAGGAGGGTACGTCAGCCGGCTGAGGTCCGACCGACCGGCCCGCGTGTCCTTCGTACCGGTCGGCGTGCAGGCGCACGGACCGTTGTCTACTGAACACGCGGGCCCGGTCGGAGCCCTACCCCGACCGCATCCGACAGGCCCGACGTCATCGGTGGGCATGTCTCAGCGGTGGATCTCCTGAGGAACCTACCGAGATCCACAGGCCTGTCAAGGTCGCGTCGATGCAGGTCGGAGCCGTCCCTGCAGGTCACCCGCGCACCATCGGTCCTGTCTGTACCGTTCGGCTCGGCGTGTCGTCGCGCGTGTCGTGGGAACAGGTGGAAGCGGGCGGTTCCGGTCGCTCACGAGCACTCCGCGGAGCTCGCGGAATTCACCCACTCGGACGAGCGTCCAGAACTAGAACGTGTCGTGCAGGACGACTCCGCCGCGGACCGTGCGCAGGCAGGTGGGCGGCTGCGCGTCCGCCGACATGTCCGGCAGCAGCGGGATGCCGGCCCTCGCGTCGGTGCTCCACGACGAGAAGCTGCCCTCGGCCGACTGGACCGTCAGCCGCTCGGCGCGCCAGACGGCCAGGTGCGCCGGGGAGCCCACCCGCAGCTCGCCGGCGCCGGTGTGGTCGAGTCCCGCGACCCGCCAGCCGCCGCGCGTCGAGGCGCGGAAGGCCGCCCGCGCCGAGATCCGCTGGTCGCTCGCGTGGTGCTGCACCGCCGCCCGGACGCCGGCCCACGGGTCCACGGGGGTCACGGGCGAGTCTGACCCGAAGGCCAGCGGCACGCCGGCGGCTGCGAGGTCCGCGAACGGGTTCAGGGCCGCGGCACGGCCTGCCCCGAGGCGGGTGGCGTACATGCCGTCGGCCCCTCCCCATGCCGCGTCGAACGCGGGCTGGACGCTGAGCCGGACGCCCAGCAGCACGAGGGCGGCGAGCGTCGGTGCGTCGACCATCTCGGCGTGCTCGAGGCGGTGGCCCATCCGCGCGATGGCGTCGGGACCCTCGACGTCGACCGCCGCCCGGAGCCCCAGCAGCAGCTCGTCCATGGCGCGGTCGCCGATGACGTGGAAGCCGCCCTGCACCCCGGCGCGCGTCACCGCCGTGAGGTGGTTGCAGATCTGCTCGGCGGTCAGGTAGAGCGCGCCGTCGTCGCCCGGGGCGTCGGCGTAGGGAGCCCGGACAGCGGCGGTGTGGGAGCCGAGCGAGCCGTCGACGTTGAGGTCGCCGCCGATCCCCGTGAGCCCGGGGATCGCCGCGAGGATCTCCCGCGCGTCGTCGACCGTCACGCACTGCTCGCCACGGTAGGCGGCGAGGTGCGGCAGCCCGTCGCGCGGGTCGGCGGTGAGCTCGAGCAGCTCGACCAGGCCGGCGCGCGTGTCGATCGAGGGCGCGCTGTGCTCGTGCACCGAGACGACCCCGCGCGCCGCGGCGTGCTCGAGCGCACGGCGGTACAGGGCGGTCCGGCGCTCCGGGGAGACCGTGCGGGCGGCCTCGCGGGCGGCGTGGTGGGCGTCGCGCTCGACGCGGCCGTCGAAGCTCCAGCCCGGCAGCCGGTCGAGCCCGGCGTCGCGGGACAGGGCGCTCGAGACGACGGCCGAGTGCACGTCGACGCGCGCCAGGTAGACGGGCGCGCCGCCGGCTGCGGCGTCGAGCTCCTCGCGCGTCGGCGGTCGACCCTCGGGCCAGCGCAGCTCGTCCCAGCCGAAGCCGAGGACCGGGGAGCCGTCCGGCACGTCGCGGGCTGCGCGGTGCACCGCGTCGAGGGCGTCGGCGAGCGAGTGCACGCCGCCCTCGGGCGTCAGGTCGACGCTCTCGAGGGCGAGCCCGGTCTCGAGCACGTGGACGTGCGCGTCGACGAAGCCAGGAGCCACCAGGGCGCCGTCGAGGTCGATCACCTCGTCCGCCCGGGAGACCATCCCGTCGGCCGTGTCATCCGCCCCGAGCCAGACCACCGTGCCGTCCTCGACGAGCAGTGCCTCGGCGAACGGGTCGGCGGAGGTGTGGACGGCGCCGTGGCGATAGAGGGTCGAGCTCACATCGGCACACGATAGGGCAGGTCAGGCCGCCACACCGGGCCGAGTCACCGCGCTAGACCGACGAGTAGGCCACGACCCCGTGCCGCAACGCCTCGACGGCCTGCCGTGCGGTGTCCCGGACACGCTGGTGCGGAGCCGCCTGGGACACCTGGTCGAGGACGTCGATGACCTGCTTGCACCAGCGCACGAAGTCGCCGGCGGACAGCTCGCTGCCCTTGAGCACGACGTCCAGGCTGCGTCCGGCGGCCCACCGGTGCACGGCCTCGACCAGGCCCGCGTCGAGCGGCTGGATCGTCTCGACCTTGTGCGCCGTCTCGAGGTCGTCCAGCTCCGACCAGGCCCGCACCGTCGCGTCGAGGGCCACCCCGAGGCGGCTGTTCGGCCCGCCCGGGATGCGCGGCTCGCCCTGGTCGTCCCGGCGCGAGCGGTAGACGAGCGTGGAGACCGCGGCGGCCAGGCCGGGGACGTCGAGCTCGTCGAAGACGCCCCGCCGCAGGCACTCGGCCAGGAGCAGGTCGTTCTCCGCGTAGATCCGGCGCAGCCAGCGCCCGTCGTCGGTGACCTGGAGCGCGCTGCGGCCGGCGTCGTCGGTCTGCTCCAGGTAGCCCAGGCGCTGCAGGACGTCGCAGATGCGGTCGAAGACGGCAGCGATGGAGCCGGTGCGCCCGGCGATCCGCGCGACCAGCGCGTCGTGCTCCCCCGCCAGCCGCGCCCACCGCTCCGCCCAGCGGGCGTGCTCCTCGCGGTCGGGGCAGTCGTGGCAGGGGTGCGCACGCAACCGGCGGCGCAGGGCGGCGATCTCCGCGTCGTCGGCGGCGGCCCGCTGGCCGCCCTTGGGCCGGTCGCGCCGGGTGGGTCCCCGGTCGGCGCCGACGGCCGACCGCAGAGCTGCGGCCAGGTCCCGCCGGGCCGACGGGACACGGGCGGTGAAGCCCTTGGGCACGCGCAGGAACCCGACCGTGCTCACGCCCGTCCCGACGTCGGCGACCGTGAGCCGGCGCACCTGGCGGTCGACGGTCAGGACCGTCGGTCGCGGACCGTCGAAGCCCGGCTCGCCGCCCGGGTCGATCACGACCGCGTGGCCGGAGCGCCGACCGACGGGGATCTCGAGCACGTCGCCGACGCGCAGCCCCTCGAGCGTGCGCGCGACCTCGGCCCGGCGGGCCGATGCCTCGGCGCGGGTGAGGTCCTTCTCCCGGGCCGCGATCTCCCGGCGCAGGGCCGCGTACTCGGCGAAGTCGCCCTGGTGGCACACCATCGCGCGGGCGTAGCCCTCCAGGGCCTCCGCGTGCCCCTGTGCCTGCCTGGCGAGGCCCACCACGCCCCGGTCGGCCTGGAACTGCGCGAACGACGTCTCGAGCACCTCGCGCGCGCGGTCCCGGCCCACCTGCGCGACCAGGTTGACGGCCATGTTGTACGTGGGGCGGAAGCTCGACCGCAGCGGGTACAGGCGCTTGGACGCGAGGCCGGCCAGCTGCACCGGGTCGAGGCCCGGGTGGGCGACGACCACCGCGTGGCCCTCGGTGTCAATGCCCCGGCGCCCCGCCCGCCCGGTGAGCTGCGTGTACTCCCCGGGCGTCACGTCGACGTGGTTCGAGCCGTCCCACTTGACCAGCTTCTCCATGACGACCGAGCGCGCGGGCATGTTGATCCCGAGGGCGAGCGTCTCGGTGGCGAACACCACCTTGACCAGGCCGCGGGAGAAGAGGTCCTCGACGGTCTCCTTGAACAGCGGCAGCATCCCCGCGTGGTGCGCGGCGACCCCACGGGACAGCGCGTCGCTGAACTCCCAGTACCCCAGCACGTCGAGGTCCTCGGGCGGCACGGCGGCGCACCGCTCCTCGACGACCCGCCGGATCTCCGACGACTCCGCGGGTGTGGTGAGCCGGACCCCGGCGGCCAGGCACTGCTGCACGGCGCCCTGGCAGCCGGCACGGGAGAAGATGAACACGATCGCCGGCAGCAGCCCGTCGCGGTCGAGCGCGTCGACGACCGCGAACCGGGGCGTCGGGCGCCCGCCGCCCGGCCTGCCGCCGCCGGGTCGGCCGCGGTGACCCCGGTCGTGCGGGCCGCGGCGCGGCGGCCCCTGCTCCTCGCGGTTGCTGCGCCGCAGCAGGTGCGTCAGGTCCGGGTTGATCGGGGGGTCGACGCCCGGCGCGGTCGGATCCACGTGCCCCGCGTACAGGTCGAGCAGCTCGCCGCGTACCAGGACGTGCTGACCCAGCGGGACCGGGCGGTGCTCGCTCACCACCACGGTGGTGTCGCCGCGCACGGTGGCCAGCCAGTCCCCGAACTCCTCGGCGTTGGACACGGTGGCGGACAGCGAGACCAGCTGCACGTCGTCGGTCAGGTGGATGATCACCTCCTCCCACACGGGTCCGCGGAACCGGTCCGCGAGGTAGTGCACCTCGTCCATCACGACGAAGCCGAGCCCCTGCAGCGTCGGCGAGCCCGCGTAGAGCATGTTGCGCAGGACCTCGGTGGTCATCACGACGACCGGGGCCTCCCCGTTGATGGTCGTGTCGCCCGTCAGCAGCCCGACCTTGTCCGCGCCGTAGCGGCGCACGAGGTCGGCGTACTTCTGGTTGGACAGCGCCTTGATGGGGGTCGTGTAGAACGCCTTGCGGCCGGACGCGAGCGCCAGGTGCACCGCGAACTCCCCGACGACCGTCTTGCCGGCACCCGTCGGGGCCGCCACCAGCACGCCGCTCCCGCGCTCGAGCGCCAGGCACGCCTCGACCTGGAACTCGTCGAGCGGGAAGCCCAGCAGCTCCCGGAACTGGCCGAGCTCGCTGCGGTCGACCTCGGCCCGGCGGCGGGCGGCGGCGAACCGCTCGGCGGGCGAGGGCTCGGCCTCGGGCAGGGACGGCGGGCCGGTCTTGCGGGAGCGGGACACCACAGGCACACCCTAGGCACACCGTCGGAAGGTGGCGGGCGCGCCGCGCTCAGCAGAGGACGGACAACGCCCCGGGGTCGACCGTGACCCGCAACGGGAGGGGGCCGATGCGCTCGCCGTCGGCGAAGGCCGCGGGCGGGACGGCTCCGAGCTCGGTGACCGGCTCGATGAGGACGGACCGGCTGCGCCGGACCTCGACCGACGGGTGGCCCACGTGCTTGCCCTGGTAGATGCCGGGGAAGATCTTCACGACGCCCGCTTTGCTGAACGGGCCGGCGACCACGACGTCGAGCAGACCGTCGTCGACCTGCGCGTCCGGCGCGATCTTGAGGCCACCGCCGATCCAGGGGACGTTGGCGACCGCCACGAGCGTGCCTGCCGACTCCCACACGGAGTCGTCCAGGGTCACCCGGTAGCCGAACGGGCGGAACCGACCGAGCTCCGCGGCGAGGGCCCGCACGTAGCGGCCGGAGCCCTTGGGCCAGGTCATCGCGTTGGCGCGCGCGTTGATCGCGGCGTCGAACCCGCAGCTCAGCACGCCGAGGTACCACTCGTGCGCCGCGTGCTCCGGTGAGCCCACGCGCACCGCGTCGACCCGTCGCGGGCCGTCCAGGAGACCGTGCTCGATCGCGGCGACCGAGGCCTCGACGTCCCCGCGGGGCAGGGCGAGCGTGCGGGCGATGTCGTTGCCGGTGCCGGCCGCGACGATGCCCAGCGGCAGGCCGGTGCCCGCCACGACGTTGACGCCGAGGTGCACCATGCCGTCGCCGCCGACCACGACCAGCGCGTCGAGCCCCTGCACCGCCGCGGCCCGGGCGCGGTCCGTGGCCTGCGCGAGGGTCGCCGCCGACAGGTCCTCGACCTTGTGCCCGCGCTCCCGCAGGAGCTCGTGCACCCGGCGGCCCGCCTGCGTCCCCCGGCCCCTGCCGGCCGTCGGGTTGACCACGACGCCCAGGTGGATCACGCGGTCGCCCCGCCCGGCTCGTCGTCCATCGTCCCGTCGAGGCGGGGCAGTCCGGCGGCAACCCGACGCCTGTCCACCCGACGGTCGTGCAGCACGCAGACGCCGAGCGCGACGAAGTACAGGCCGCAGATGGGCAGCGCGACCGCGAGCATCGTCATCGCGTCGGGCGTCGGCGTCATCACGGCCGCGAACACGAATGCGATCATCACGGCCCACCGCCATGCTTTTCGATACGTCGCCGCGGTGCCGATGCCGGCGAAGTTCAGCGCGACCATCACGACGGGCAGCAGGAACGCGATGCCGAACGCCAGCATGAGCCGCATGACGAAGCCGAGGTAGGTCTGCGCGTCGATGAGGTTGGTGGCGCCGGTCGGCGTGAACTCGGTCAGCAGCCGGACGGCGTTGGGCAGCGCCCACCAGGCGACGAGAGCGCCGGCCAGGAACAGCGGCACGGCGACCCCGAGGAAGCCGAACGCGTAGACCCGCTCCTTGTGGTTGAGGCCGGGCGTGACGAACGCCCAGAACTGGTAGAGCCACCAGGGGCTGGACAGGATCACGCCGAGGAAGAACGAGACCTTCACCTGGATGTCGAACGACGTGGCGATGCCCGAGAAGTTCAGCGCGATGAGGCTGCCGCGCTGCTCCGCGACGTTCACCAGGGGCTGCTGCAGGGCCGTGAAGACCGGGTCGTAGAGGAACCAGCCGATGGCCGCGCCGACGACGACGCCGATGGCCGCGAGGAACACGCGGCGGCGCAGCTCGACCAGATGTGCTCGCAGCGGCATCCGGCCGCCGGGCTCATCCCCGCGGCGGGCATTCACAGGACGGTCAGGCCTTCGGCGGGGCGTTGCCCTCGGACGGCTCGTCGACGGGCCGCACGGGGGTGCTGAGCTGCGGCTCTGCCACGGTCGGCACCACGGGGGTGACGACCACGGGGGTGACGCCGGCCGGCGGGACGCCGACGGGGGTGGTGGTCGCCGGGGCGTCCTCGGTCTTCAGGTCCTGGACCTCGTGCTTGAAGATCTTCATCGACTGGCCCACGCTCTTGGCCAGGTCGGGCAGCCGCTTCGCGCCGAACAGCAGGACGACCACGAGCAGCACGATCAGCACGTGCCATGCGCTCAGGTTTCGGATCACGTCGGGGTCCTCCGTCGGATTGTCGATGACCGTGCGATCCTACCCGCGCCACCTGGGTGTCGAGTGCTCACCACGTCAGCTCCAGTAGGCGCGCCAGCGCAGCCGCGTCGCGGTCCGCCGCGCCTCGCGCTCGACCCGGCGCTCGGCGGCCGCGGCGCGCAGCTCTGCCACCCGGGCCCGCAGCGGCTCCGGGTCGGCGAAGAGGGTCGGCCCGGTCTCGACCTCGCCACGTGCGGCCTTGAGCTCGTCCACCCGGTCCGCCAGCTGGGCCGCGACGTCCGCCGCGCGCGAGAGCTCCCGGCCGAGCGCCAGGCCCGACCGCCAGAGCCGCCGGCCGAGCAGGAACGCCCCGACCAGCGTCGCGAGCACGAGGACCGTCCAGACCGAGAACCACAGCACGGTCAGCCCACCTCCCCGTACGCGCGCAGCGCCGCCCGGGCGGCCGCCGCCACCTCCTGCGCGATGCGTGCCGGCCGGACGTCGAGCACGTCGTCGGCGACCTGGAGCACCAGGTGCCGCAGCCACGCGTGCTGCACGACCCGCAGGTCCACCTCGAACGAGCCGTCGTCGAGGTTGCGCACCGCGTCGACCGGCGTCGTCTCGGCGACCCACCGCGCGCGGCTGGTCAGGTGGAGCGTCACCAGCTCGCCCTCGGCGCCCGGGGAGAACACGTCGGCACCCTCGGGCACCTGGTGGTCCACGCTCGGCGTGTCGAGCACCGTGGCCGCCAGCACGCGGTCCACCCGGAACAGGCGCTCGCCGTCGACGAGCAGGCACCAGGCCAGCAGGTACGAGCGCTCGTCATCGGTGACCAGCCGGATCGGGTCCACGTCGCGCTCGGTCGTCACGTCGGACGCGTTCACGTACCGCAGGTGGAGCCGGCGACCGTGCCGCAAGGCCGTGGCGACCGCGGCGGCCACGTCGGGGGCCGCGTCGACCGCGAGCTGGACGTCCACGGCGGCCGCCGCGTCACCGGTGGCGGCGCTGAGCTTCGCCAGGGCCGAGCGCAGCACGGCGGCGCGCTCGGGGTCCAGGGCGTCCCCGAGCGCCGCGTCGACGGCCCGCAGGGCGGCGACGAGCGCGACGGCCTCCCGTGCCCCGAGGCGCAGCGGCCGGGTCATCCCGCGGGACTCGGTGAGGCGGACCACGCCCTGCTCGTACGAGGCAGCGTCGAAGTCGATGAGGTCGTGCGGGTAGTAGCCGGGCGTGCCGGTGACCCACAGGGTGTCGATGTCGTCCATCACCTGCCGGGTGCTCACGCCGAACTGCGACGCGATCGCCTCGACCGAGACGTCGTCGTGCCGGTCCAGGTAGGTGATCATTCCGAGCATCCGCAGGAGCCGGTCGCTGGCGCGCTCAGGCATCGGTCCGCACCCCCTGGTCGAGCGTCGCGGCCGTGCGCAGCAGGTGCAGGACCGAGTCGCGCAGGCCGGCGGGGGCGAGGACGACGACCGCGTCGCCGTAGCCGACCAGCTCCTCGGCGAGCTCCCACTCGGCGCGGAACGGCACGTGCACGAGGTCGCGATGGGCCAGGAGGGGCTCGGTCGACCAGTCCTGGTCGTCGGCGGGCTGCGGCACGGCACGCGCCCGGGGGGCGCTGGCGCGCTCGGGGAGCACGGCAAGGGTCGCGATGCGCTCCGGCCCACTCCCCCAGGTCCGCAGCGCGTCCGTCAGCTCCTGCGCGCTCGGCGCCGTGAACGACCCCGGCTCGCCGACCGTGCGCACGGCGCCCTCGACGCGGCTCAGCCGGAACGAGCGGCTGGCGCCCCGGTCCCGGTCGCGGCCGACGAGCACCCAGCCGCCACGGCGCGCGAGCAGCTTCCACGGCTCGACGGTGCGCTCGCGGACCTCGCCCGTGGTCGCTGCCCGGTAGGTGAACCGGACGGCCTGGCGCGCCTGCACCGCGTCGACCAGCGGGCCGAACGCTCCCCCGCCGGCGCGGACCCGCGGCGCGAGCCCGGCGACCAGGTCGGTGGACTCCGGCGCCTCGCCGACCGCGCGCAGCTTGGTGAGCGCACGCGTCGTGTCGGCGCGGACGGACTGGTCCTGCCAGACCTGCGCCGCCATCGCCAGCACGCCGAGCTCGGCCGCCGTCAGGTCCAGCGGCGGCAGCGCGTACGCGTCGAGGTCCACCCGGTAGCCGATGTCGTCGCCGTGGCCGGCGTCGGTGACCGTGAGGATGGGGATGCCGAGGTCGCGCAGCGTGTCCTTGTCGCGCTCGAACATCCGCTCGAAGGCGTCGTCGGACGGCGCCTCCTGGTACCCGGCCACGCTGGTGCGCACCTGCTCCTTCGTCATCCGGCCCGAGGTGTTGACCAGGGCGATGACGAGGTTGAGCAGGCGTTCGGCGGGGGCGATCTGGACGGCCATCGGGGACCACCGTAGTGGCCGGTAGCGTGGTCGCGTGATCACGTGGCGTGCGGGTGTCGTGGTGTCGCTCGGGGCCACGTGGCCCGGTGCGGCCGAGGTGACGGTGGAGCTCGAGGCTCCCGTGGGCACGGCGACCGCCGGCGACACCGTCCGTGCGCTGGCGTTCCCGTCGCTGGTCGGCAGCCCGGAGATCGGCGACCGGGTCCTGCTCAACGTGTCCGCCCTGGCGCGCGGGCTGGGCACCGGCGGGTACGCCCTGGTGATCGCCCTGCCCGACCGACCGCCCGCGGACCCGCCCGCCGGGCCCGGTCACCTGGTGAAGGCCCGGTACACCCCGCTGCAGGCGATGGTCCTGGGCGTCGACGACCAGGAGTCCCCGCACCACGAGCTGCTGCGCGAGGCCGACGACCTCGACGGCCTGCCCGTCGTCGTCGCGGACCTGCACTCGGCGCTGCCCGCGATCGTCGCCGGCGCGCGGTCCGCAGCGGCGCGCGCCGGTCGCGTGCCCCCGCGGGTCGCCTACGTGATGACCGACGGCGGCGCGCTGCCGGCGTGGTTCTCCCGGACGGTCGCGGGCCTGCGCTCGGCCGGCTGGATCGACGCCTGCGTGACCACCGGGCAGTCGTTCGGCGGCGACCTCGAGGCCGTGACGGTGCACACCGGGCTGCTGGCGGCCCGGCACGTGGTCGGCGCGGACCTCGCGGTGGTCGCGCAGGGTCCCGGCAACCTCGGCACGGGGACGCGCTGGGGCTTCTCCGGCGTCGCCGCCGGCGAGGCAGTCAACGCCGCCGCGGCGCTCGGGGGCCGGCCGGTCGCCTCGCTGCGGGTCTCGGGCGCCGACGCCCGCGAACGGCACCTCGGGGTCTCGCACCATTCGCTGACCGCGTACGGACGCGTCGCGCTGGCGTCGGCGGACGTGGTGGTCCCGCTGCTCGACGGCGAGCTCGGGCAGCGCGTCCGGGACCAGGCGGCGACACTGCGGTCGCGGCACCGCCTGGTCGACGTCCCCGCCGGGGCCGACCTGCTGGGCGCGCTCGCGGGCAGCCCGGTCCGGCTGTCGACGATGGGCCGTGGCCTCGAGCAGGACCCCGCCGCGTTCCTCGCGGCCGCCGCGGCGGGGGTGCACGCGGCGGACCTGCTCGCCTAGGGGGTGAACTCGGTCGAGGCGGGTATCACTGCCCGCCTCGCGAGGATCCTGGAGGTATCACCGGTGGCACCGTCGCCACCACCGTGAACCAGGGGGCACCGTCATGGCTGCACTGCACACCGACCTCGCCTACTCGTTCCGGCGGAACAAGGCGGTGGTCGGCGTCCGGACCGGCGCGACCGCGGTGCTCGGGCAGATCGAGGACCTGCTGGTCGCCGCCGCCACCGCCCACCGGCAACGGCGCTACACCGACGCCGTCGACGGCTACACGGCCGCCCGGCGTCTCATCTGGTCGCAGCTCGCCCCGCTGGTGACGTACGAGGAGCAGGTGGTGCTGGCGGTGGACCTGGTGCCGTCGCTGGCGTCGTACGCCGCGGAGTTCCTCAACCTGCTCCCCGTCGAGCACCCGACGGCCGGGGTACGGCCGCGCGTGGTGCCCGAGGTGGACGACGGCCCGGTGCTCGGGCTGCACTCCGCCAAGGTCGGCCGGGACGCGAGCCTCGCCGCCGCCGACCTCGAGGTCGCCCGGCAGCTGGAGTCCGTCGGCAACCCGAAGTCCGCCACGTTCTTCCGGGAGCGCGCCGCCGGCCTCGACGCCGACTTCGTCAAGCAGCTCGGGGAGAAGGACGCCCCCGCGCCGGCCGTCGACGTGCCGGGCCTGCGCCGCGTGCGGGCCGTCGGGGCGGAGGCGGCACCCACCGTCGCGCTGCGGCTGGAGCGCACCGACCTGCAGGTCAAGGACGTCATCAGCGCGACCCCGGTGGTCGACATCCCCGACGAGCTGACCGCGGCGCGCCGGTTCTACGCGGTCGAGGTCGGGGACGACGTCAAGACCCTCAAGTGGGCCGAGGGCAAGGCGCTCGACGGCGCCGACATCCTCGCGACCGTCTACGAGGGTCGCCGGGCCGTCGACGTCCTGCACGACGTGCTCATCCAGCCCGCCGGACCGGCCGACGTCGCGATCGGGCTGGCGCACGCCTGGTACTACGAGACCACCCTGGGCCTGGCCGAGGCGCACCACGCGATGGGCGAGTTCGAGCAGGCGCAGTCCTGGTACCTCGCCGCGGCCGGCTACCGGTACCTCAACCCCACGACCGAGGCACCGTACGTCTGGGCCCGGCTGGCGACGTGCTACCTCGACCAGGGGAACGTGCTGTTCCGCGCCGACGAACCGGCCCGGGCCCTCGACGTCTACGAGCAGGTGCTCGGCTCGGACGGCACCGCTCCGGCCACGTCGCTGTACACGGTCGCGGGGCTGGCCCCCGCGGCGACGCAGGCACGCGCCGTGATCGCCCACCTCGACGCGCCCGACGACATCGACCCCGCCGCGGTCAGCCCGGCGATCGCGGCCGTGATCCTCGACGTGTGGGCGCAGCTGGCGAAGATCGCCGGAGGGCTCGACTTCTGGGGTCACTGGGCGGCCAACGTCCCCCTGTGGACCTTCGACTACCTCCAGCAGGTGGCGGGCACGTTCAGCCAGCTGGCCATCGGCGCCGAGCGCGACGCCATCTCGTTCTGGGAGAAGGCCGACTCCGGCACCCTCACGCGCACGCAGCTGACCGCGAACGTCCAGCTCGCCGCCGCCGAGAAGCAGGCGGCCGACCGCCAGGTCGATGCGGCGCGCGCCGAGCTCGCGGCCTACCAGGCGGCCGAGGCCGCTGCGAACCTGCGGGCGGCCGACGCCCGGGCGAACGCGGCCGAGTACGCGAGCAAGTCCGCCAGCTGGGTGGTCCACCAGGCGCTCTCGACGCAGCTGTCCGGCGGCCAGGACGGGAAGGCCTCCCAGCTGAACCAGCTGGCCGACCAGATGATGTCCGGCTCGTACTCGATCTCCGGCGACCGCGGCACGCTCGCTGCGGCGGAGAGCCTGACGGCCGCGCGCCAGCAGCGCCAGTACGAGATCGACTCCATGAACCGGCAGGCCAACGAGCTCGACGCGGCGCGGGTGCAGGCGGCGCAGGAGCGGGCCGCCGGTCAGGCCCGCGTCGCCGCGTTCTCCGCGGGTGCTGCGGCGGCCGGCGTCCGCATGGCCGGGGCGCAGCAGCTGCTGCTCGCCTTCGACCAGCAGAGGTTCACGCCCGACGTCTGGAACGCGATGGGCGAGACGATGAACAACCTCTCCCAGCGGTACCTCGTGATGGCTCTCGACATCGCCAAGCGGATGCAGCGCGCGTACAACTTCGAGAACGACGTGCAGCTCTCGATCATCCGGCCGGACTACCAGGCGCAGACGGTCCACGGGCTGCTGGCCGCCGACTCGCTGCTGGCGGACGTGCAGTCCTTCACGTACCAGCTGATCACCTCCACCGCACCGAACCCGCAGCCCGTCCGGCAGACCATCTCCCTGTCCAGCCGCTACCCGTACCTGTTCGAGACGCAGCTGCGGCGCACCGGTCACATGGAGTTCCAGACGGCGCTCGCGGACTTCGACTCCGCCTACCCGGGCACCTACGCGGGCCGGATCGTGGCGGTCGAGGTGGAGGTCGACGGCATCGTGCCGGCGCGCGGCCTCAGCGGGACGCTGACCAACAGCGGGATCTCGCACTACCGGGTCCCGTCGGTGCTGTGGCCCGTGGGCGGCAACGGGGTCAAGCACCGCGTGCAGAACCGGGAGTCGCTGGTGCTGAGCGACTACGACCGGCGGCTCGACGCCCTGATCGTCTCCCCCGACCCCCGTCGCCGTGCGGTCTTCGAGGGCGCCGGCGTCGCGTCCAGCTGGGAGCTCGACATCCCGCCGGCGGCCAACGACCTCGACTTCGCGGCGATCCTCGACGTGCGGCTCACGTTCACCTACCAGGCGCGGTTCGACCTCGACCTGCGCGAGCGGGTGGTCGCCGAGCTCGAGGCCGCTCCCGCGGTGCACGAGCGGCAGCGTCCGTTCCCGCTGCGCTGGCTGTTCGCCGACGCGTTCTTCTCGTTCTACGAGACCGGCACGCTCGCCGTGGAGCTGGGTCGCGGGGACTTCGCGGCGACCGAGGACGCACCCACGCTGCTCAGCCTCGGCCTGACGGTGGCGTCGACGCCGCACGCGGTCGCCGGAGGCCTGGTGCTCCGGGTCGCTCCCCCGGGACGTCAGCCCGTGACCGTGACGTGCGACGCGGACGGCGTCGTCGACTCCGACGCGTTCCAGACCGCGCTGACCGCCGCGGGCCAGGGGGCGGCGATCGGCTCCTCGGCGCTCGGCCCGTGGTCGGTCCAGGTGACCGCCGCGGACAACCCAGCGCTCGTCGTCGACGGCGAGCTGGACCTGGACGCCGTCGACAACATCGCGCTCGTCCTCGGCTACTCCTTCACGCCGCGCGCCTGAGGGGCCGTCATGCCCACCGAGATCGGCTTCTCCACGCAGACCCCGTCATTGCCCAAGGGGGGCGGCACGGGCGGCCTCGGCGAGACCTTCACGCCGGACCTCTCCAGCGGCACCGGCGGGCTCGTCGTCCCGATCGACCTGCCCAACGGCCCGAACGACATCGGCCCCCGGTTGTCCCTGCGGTACGACTCGTCGGCGGCGAACGGTCCCTTCGGGCTCGGCTGGGCGCTCGCGCTGCCGAGCCTGACCCGGTCGACGGCCGGTGGTCTGCCGCGCTACGACGAGACCGACACCCTCGTGCTCGCGGGCGCCGGCCCGCTGCTCCGGACCGCGGCCGGCCTGCGGCCCGAGGTGGAGTCCGGGGAGTGGCGCGTCGCGCACGCCGACCCCGCCGCCGGTGACGCCGGTGGGTTCGTCGCGACCGACCGGTCCGGCACGCGCTTCCACCTCGGCACGTCCGCGGAGTCCCGGGTGCCCGGCGTCGGCGGCGTGCCTCTGACCTGGCTGCTCGCGCGGATCGAGGACAACCTCGGCACGTCCGCGGAGCTCACGTGGGAGGCCGACGGCGCGCAGCGGTACCTCGCCTCCGTCGCCTACGGCCCGTTCGAGGTGCGGCTCGACCACGAGCCGCGGCCCGACGTGCTGCGATGGTCGCGCGCGGGGTTCGTGCTGGTCACCGACCGACGCTGCGCGAGCGTCGAGCTGCACCTGGCCGCGCCGCCCGCGGGTGAGCCCTCCCTCGTGCGCCGCTGGTCGTTCGGGTACGCCGCCGCCGACCCGAGCGGCGTGTCTTTGCTCGCCTCGGTCACGCTCACGGGCGTCGCGGCGGACTCCTCCAGCCTGGACGCTCCGCCGCTGCGCCTCGCGTACGCGGGGGCGTCGGCCCCGAGGCTGACCGCCGTGCCCTGCCGCGACGAGAGGTCCGCACCTCCCGGGCTGGGGGCCGCCGGCGACCGCCGGTCGCGGGTCGAGCTGCTCGACTGGACCGGCAACGGTCTGCCCGACCTGGTCGAGGTGTCGCCGGGCGGGGTCACGCGCGTCTGGCCCGACGAGGCCGGGACGTGGGGACGGCCCCGGCTGGTCGGCGAGCTCCCGCAGCTCGCCGACGCGGCGGCCGGCATCGCGCTCGTCGACCTGGACGGCAACGGGTTCGCCGACCTGGTCCGCTCCGACGTCCCCGCCCGCGGCTACCAGCCCCGCGGCGCCGACGGCCTCGGGCGGCCCGTCACGTGGACGCGCGGCCCGTCGGTCGCGATCGGCGCGGCGCAGGCCCGCCTGGTCGACCTCGACGGCGACGGCCTCGGCGACCTGGTCTGGAGCAACGGGCGCGCGCTGCTGCTGGCCCGGCGCACCGAGGACGCGGCGGGTTGGGTGGAGCGTCCCGACGTGGTCCCGCAGACCCCCGACGGCCCCCCGGCCGACCTCGCCGACCCCCACGTGCACCTGGCGGACATGACCGGGGACGGCACCCCCGACGTGGTCCGGGTGGACGGCGCCGGGGTCACCTACTGGCCGCACCTCGGCCGCGGCACGTTCGGCGACGCGGTCCGGATGACGGGTGCACCGACGCTCCCCTTCGACGTCGACCCCTCCCGCGTGCTGGTGGTGGACGTCGACGGCGACGGGTCCGCGGACGTCGTCGTGCTGGGCGACGGCACGCTCACCTGGTGGCCGAACCGGTCCGGCGACGGGTTCGAGTCGCCGCGCACGGTGCGCCACCTGCCGACTGGTGCCATGGACGACGTCCGGGTGGCGGACCTGCTCGGCACGGGCGTCCCCGCCGTCGTGTGGAGCACGCCGCTGCCGTCCGGACGGGCCCGCTGGTTCGCGCTCGACCTCCTCGGGGGCGCCCGGCCGGGGCTGCTCACCTCGATCGACAACTCGGTGGGCCGGGTCACGTCCATCCGGTACACGACCTCCGCCCGCGAGTCGGAGCGCGACCGAGTGGCCGGGCAGGCGTGGACGGGCTCGTTCCCGCTGGTGCTGCCGGTGGTGGCCGGCGTGCGCGTCGCCGAGACGACCACCGGGGCGGCGACGGACACCGACTTCCGGTACCACGAGGGCCGCTACGACCCCGTTCTGCGCGAGGTCTGCGGGTTCGGGCGCGTCGAGGAGCTGACGCACGGCGACGCCCGGGTGGCTGCCGCGCTGACCACCCGCTGGTTCCACACCGGTGTCGACCCGTCGACCGGCGCGGAGCCCGGGACGGCCGCGGAGCGGCGGCGGCTGCGCGCGGTGCGCGGGCGTCTCTTCCGGCTCGAGGTCGCCGCTGGCCTTGACGACGCCGCGCCCTCCACGCCGCTGGCCGCCGGGCTCCCGCTGCACCGGATCGAGCAGACGTGGCGCGTGGACGACAGCCCGGACGCGATCACGGTGGTCCCCCGGCTGGTGCGGACCGATCGCGAGGTCCTCGAGGGCGGAGCCCTGCCGGTGGGACGCGTCGTGACCGAGCAGCTGGCCTGGGACGCCGTCGGCAACGTCGCCGAGGCCGTCGAGGCCACGTTCGAGACCGGGGCCGCGCCGACCGGGCAGCTGCACACGTACACGCAGTACGCCGTCGACCCCACCGGCCGGTTCGCCCAGCGGGCGTGCCGGATCGTCCAGACCGACGGTGCGGGCGCGCTGCTCGCCGACACCCGGACCGAGTACGACGGCCGGCCGTTCGGGCAGGTCGGGGCGCAGGGTCTGACGACCGGGCGGTCCTCGTTCGCGCTCCCCGACGAGCTCGTGGCCGACGTCTACGGCGCTGCGCAGCCGGACTGGGCCGCCCTCGGCTACGAGCACCGGGCCGCGTCCGTCCCCGCCGCCGGCGCGACCGGGACCGAGTCCGTCGCGATTCCCGCCGGCTGGTGGGTCCGCTCCGCGGAGTACACCCGGACGGTGGCGGCCGACGGCGTGGTGCACGGGACCGTCCGCAACGCGCTGGGCGCGATGACCGAGCTGGAGCTCGACCCGACCGCCTGCTATCCGGTACGGGTGCGCGACGCGGTCGGCAACGAGGTCCGCGCGACGTTCGACCTGCGCTCGTACCAGCCGCTCGAGGTCGTCGAGCCCTCGGGCGCGGTCTCGGTCGCGACGTTCGACGCGCTCGCCCGGCCGGTGCACCTGATCGAGCCCGGCGACTCCCCCGTGACCCCGACGACGGCGCACGCCTACGACACGTCCGCGCTGCCCGTCAGCGTCTCCCTCACCAGGCGGGCGGGCACGGACGCGGGTGGCGAGCTGCCCCGCCTGCGGGAGCGTCAGCTGGTCGACGGCGAGGGCCGGCTGCTGCAGCGCCGCGTGCTCGACGCGTCCGCCCCGGCGGCGGCCGGCGCCGGCCCCGAGGTCGTCCAGGTGTCCCACGCGTACGGCGCCCGCGGGCTGGTCACGGAGTCCTACCTGCCGTACCGCGCGGCCGGCCCGGCCTACGACCCGCCTGACCCGGCGCGGCCGCACTCGGTCATGGAGTACGACCCGTTGGGCCGGCTCCTGCGCGCCACCCGGGCTGACGGCGAGGTCGCCACGGTGCGGTACCTGCCCGGTCGCGTCGAGGAGTCCGACGAGGCGGGCCACCTGACGATCCGTCGCCTCGACGCCACCGGTCAGGCGGTCGCGATCGAGCAGCACCTCGACGGCCGGACGCTGACCAGCACGTTCACGTTCGCGCTGAGCGGGTCGCTGCTGGTCGAGCAGGGTCCGACGGGCGCCCGGACGGTGTTCCGCTACGACCTGCTGGGTCGCGTGCTGGCCACGGAGCGCCCGGAGGCCGCCTCGGTGATCGTGCTGGACGCCGCCGGCCGGACCGTGGAGACGCGGGCCGGGACGCACCGCGTGCTGCGCAGCTTCGACGCCGGCGACCGCCTGGTCGCGATCCGCGAGGACGACCCCGCGGCGGCCCCCGTCGCGACCTTCACGTACCACGACGCCGCCGCGCCCGCCCCGGCCGACGCCGGCGCGCACACCGCCGGAGGTCGCCTGCTCCGGGTCGACGACGAGGTCGGCAGCACCGTGCTCGACTACGACGAGCGCGGCCGGGTCGCCCGTAAGACGATGACCCGGCCCGGCTCCGACGTCCTCACGCTCCGGACGGCGTACCGGCCCGACGGGCTCACCTCGGCGGTCACGTACCCCGACGGCTCGGTGGTCGGGTACCGCTACGACGCGGCCGGTCGGCTGACGGGCATCGACGACGTCATCGTGGCCGTCGACTACGACCTCATGGATCACCGCACCCGGGTCCGGTACGCCAACGGGGTCGAGCAGACCGACACCCACGACCCGCTCACCGGCTGGCGCGCCACGTCGCGGCTCGCCGTCACCGCCGGCGCCATCGTCGACGTGCGGGACGTGACGTACACCCACGACGCCCTCGGCAACGTCGCGTCGATCACGGGGCCGACCCCCGCGCAGACCTGGGCGTACGCGTACGACGAGCTGTCGCGGCTCGTGCGCGCCGACGGCCTCGGTGCGGCCGACGGCGTGGCGCCGCCCGTGCCTCAGGTGTGGAGCTACGCGTACGACGACGCCGGCAACCTCACGACGGCCTCCGACGTCGGCCAGTACCTGTACGGCCAGGACGGCGCCGCCCCCAGCTGCGTGACCTCGGCCGGCGGCGGCCGGTACGCGTACGACGACACCGGGCACGTCACGCGCGCGCCGTGGGGCACGCACACGCTGGACGCCCGCGGGATGCTGCGCCGGGTCGCGCTCAGCACCGGCACGGTCCACCGGTACGGGTACGACCACGCCGGCCGGCTGGCCCTCCACGAGGTGTCGGGCGCGGGCGCGACGTCACGCACCTGGTCGCCCGACGGTCTGGTGAGCGTGGACGACGACGGCCTCGTCCTGCAGGTCACCGACGGCCGGGCGATCGTCGCGCGGCGCCGCGCCGTTCCGACCGGCGGTCCGGCCACGCCCGCGCGTACCCGCACGACGTGGCTGCACCGCGACCACCTCGGCTCCGTGGTGGCGCTGACGGACGGTGATGGGCAGGTGGTGCTGCGCGTGCGGTACGGGCCGTACGGGCAGGTGCTCGAGCGCACCGGCGTCGGGGCCGTGCCGCAGTCGTTCGGCACCGGGCTGGCGCCCGTCGCGCTGGCCGGTCCCGCGTCGGGCGTCGACGCGCCACCGCTCGTCCTGCTCGGTGCTCGGTGGTACTGCCCGGCGCTCGGGAGGTTCCTCTCCCCGGACCCGATGGTGACCGACGCCGCCGATCCCCTGGCCTGGAACTCCTACGCCTACTGCCGGGACAACCCGACCAGCTACATCGACCCGAGCGGGCGCGAGTTCTGGAAGATCTTCGCCGCCGTCGTGGCCACCATCGCGATCATCGCGGTCATCGTCGTCGTCTCCGTGTTCACGTTCGGCGCGGGGGCGGCGCCGTCGATCGCGCTCGGCGCCACCGGCATCTCCGTGACGTGGACCGCGGTGTTCGCGGCGACGGTCATCGGCGTCGTCGCCGGCGGCGTCATCGGGGGCATCGCGGCGGCCCGGGCGGGCGGGGACGCCGGCGACGTCGTCCTCGGAGTCCTGGT
Source organism: Cellulomonas sp. P2_F12 (assembly GCF_056403775.1). NCBI lineage: Bacteria > Bacillati > Actinomycetota > Actinomycetes > Micrococcales > Cellulomonadaceae > Cellulomonas > Cellulomonas sp. P2_F12. The sequence goes on from NZ_JBFUEV010000001.1 coordinate 361,332, forward strand.
CGGCGGTGCCGTCGGCGGATGGGCAGCCTTCGGGGCGGCCATCGCGGGTCCGGCCGTCGCGGGCGGCCTCGGTCTCACCGGCGGCAGCGTTGCCGCCGGTGCGGTCGCGGGTGCCGTCACCGGGGCGATCAACGGCGCCGCGATGGGCTTCGCCAGCGGCTTCGCCGGCGGCCGCAACGGGGGCATCGGCGACATCATGGAGAAGGTGCTGGTCGGCGCGATCATCGGGCTGGTGGTCGGCGCGGCGCTCGGGGCGCTCAGCGGCCTGAAGCCTCCCGCGGGCGAGGGGCCGCTGGACTCGCTCAGGAACGCCGCCCGGGCGGACCCGAACCCGCCCCCGCCCCCGTTGGTGACCCCTCCGCCGGTGAACAGCGTCGGCCAGGCCCTGGGCGCGACGGGCGGAGGACTGGCCGGCAAGTTCGCCGGGGCACTGGTTCCGCACGTCGCCCAGGCCATCGCCGGGTTCACGGGCTCGATCGTCGCGCAGACGGTCGTCGTCGACCTGGCCTCCGGGGTCACCGCCGACCTCTGGGACGACATCCAGGCCTACGTGCGGACCCACAACATCGACCTCGGGCCGTTCAACTTCCTCAGCGGCGGGTTCTAGTCGTCCCGGGGCGTGCCGGTGTGCATCGCGACGAGCGTCGCGAGCCGCCGGGCCTCGGCGTCGGCGCGGGCTCCGTCCGCCCGCTGGATGCCCATGACGGCCAGGGTGTCGCCGTCGGCGAGGTCCAGCTGCACCCACGGCCGGCCGGACCCGAACCGCACGGACACGATCTCGGCCCACTCGAGCCGGCGGGTGAAGACGAGGTTCCGGACGGTCAGCCCGTCGTCGTCCACCCGCGCCACGACCGAGGCCTGCCGCCAGAGGAACCCCGCGATCAGACCGCCCACGATCGCGAACCCGAGCTGGTCGCCGGCCGTGAGGATCGGCAGCGCCAGCATGAGCGCCACCGTCAGGACGATCACCACGACCGCCATGGTGAGGGTGACGACGCGCGCCAGCCGGGGCCGGAACGGGGCCGTGAGATCGTCCACGGCGGTGCCGGTCAGAGCCGGCACGCGTGGATCGACGTGACGAGGATCGCGCGCGCACCGATGTCGTACAGGGAGTCCATGACGCGGTTGGTCTGGTCGCGCCGGACCATCGCCCGCACGGCCGCCCAGTCGCGGTTGTGCAGCGGGGACACGGTCGGCGACTCCAGGCCGGGCGTGATCGCGACGGCCGCGTCCACCAGCTCGAGCGGCACGTCGTAGTCCATGAGCACGTACTCGCGCGCGGTCAGGACGCCCTGGATCCGGCGCGTGAGGACGTCGAGGCCCGCGGGCTCGTCGCCGTCGGAGCGGCGCACCAGCACGGCCTCGGACCGCAGGATCGGGTCGGCGAAGATCTCCAGGCCCGCGGCGCGCAGGGTGGTCCCCGTCTCGACGACGTCCGCGATCACGTCCGCCACGCCCAGCTTGATGGCCGACTCCACGGCGCCGTCGAGGCGCACGACGCCCGAGGGGTGGATGCCCAGCGACCTCAGGTACGAGCCCACCAGCACCGGGTAGGACGTCGCGACCCGACGGCCGCCGACCTGCGCGACGTCGGTCCACTCGCCCGCCGTGCCGGCGAACCGGAACGTCGAGCGGGCGAACCCGAGCGGCAGGTGCTCCACGGCCGCGGACTCCGAGTCGAGCATGAGGTCACGGCCTGTGATCCCGACGTCGACCGTGCCCGCGCCGACGTACACGGCGATGTCGCGCGGGCGCAGGAAGAAGAACTCGACGTCGTTGTCCGGGTCGGGCAGCACGAGCTCGCGGGAGTCGCGACGCTGGCGGTACCCGGCCTCCTTGAGCATCTCGACGGCGGGCTCGGACAGGGAGCCCTTGTTCGGGACGGCGATCCTCAGCACGGTCGGTCTCCTCAGAGGTGGGTGTAGACGTCGGCGAGCGTCAGGCCGCGCGCGATCATCAGCACCTGCAGGTGGTAGAGGAGCTGGGAGATCTCCTCGGCCGTCCGCTCCTGCGACTCGTACTCCGCGGCCATCCAGACCTCGGCGGCCTCCTCGACGACCTTCTTGCCGATGCCGTGCACGCCGGTGTCCAGCTCCGCGACCGTGCCGGAGCCCGCGGGGCGGGTCACGGCCTTCTCCGAGAGCTCGGCGAACAGGGTGTCGAAGGTCTTCACGCGGGCACTCTAGACGGGTCGGGACGAAGCGCGCGCAGCGCGACCACGGTGGCGACGGCGGCCTCGGCGGCCTCGGCGCCCTTGTCCTCGTGGGAGCCCTCGAGGCCGGCGCGGTCGAGCGCCTGCTCCTCGTTGTCGCAGGTGAGCACGCCGAACCCGACGGGCACACCCGTGCGGATCCCGACGTCCGTCAGGCCCAGGGTCGCGCCCTGGCAGACGTACTCGAAGTGCGGCGTGCCGCCCCGGATCACGACGCCGAGCGCCACGACGGCGTCGGCACCGCCCGCAGCGGCGACCTGCGCGGCGACGGGCAGCTCGAACGTGCCCGGCACGCGGACGACCGTGACGTCCTCGACGTGCGCGGCGGCCAGGGCGCGCTGCGCACCGGCCAGCAGCCCGTCCATGACGACGGTGTGCCAGCTCGCGGCGACGACGACCACCTTCAGGCCGGTGCCGTCGACGGTCAGGGTGGGTGCTCCAGCACCGCTCATGCCAGGTCCTCCAGGTTCTCGAACGCGTGGTCGTCGTGGTCGGCGCCGGGTGTCGCCGGTGTCGCGTGCACGGGGGCGACCGCGATCGGCTCCCGCTCCGTCCCCGCGGGCAGGTGCAGCAGGTGGCCCATGGAGGTCGCCTTGGTCCGCAGGTACGCCTCGTTCTGCGGGGTGAGACCGACCTCGAGGCTGTGGATCTCCGCGACGTCGATCCCGTGGGCGCGCAGGCCGGCGACCTTGGCGGGGTTGTTGGTCAGCAGGCTGATGCGCTCGACGCCGAGGTCCGTGAGGATCGCCGCGGCGGCCCCGTACTCCCGCCGGTCGGCGGGCCAGCCGAGGTCCAGGTTCGCCTCGACGGTGTCCCGGCCCTCGTCCTGGAGCGCGTAGGCCGCGACCTTGGCCAGCAGCCCGATGCCGCGGCCCTCGTGCCCGCGCAGGTAGATGACGGCGCCGCCCTGCTCGGCGGCGAGCTCGAGCGCGGCGTCCAGCTGGGGCCCGCAGTCGCAGCGGGCCGAGCCGAACGCGTCGCCCGTGAGGCACTCCGAGTGCACGCGCACGACGGGTGCCGCCGCGAGCCCGGCGGTCGGGACGAGCGCGACGTGCTCGGCGCCCGTGCGCAGGTCGCGGTAGCCGTGGATCCGGAAGTCGCCGTGCTTCGTCGGCAGGTACGCGGTGTGCGTGGCGTGCACCCGGTCCTTCGGCGGCGCGGCGACCGCGACCTCGGCCGTCACGTCGTCGCCGTGCTCGATGCGCCAGGTGACGATGTCCTCGATGGTCAGCAGCACGAGCCCCTCGGCCTCCGCCAGCGCCGACGCCGCGGGCAGCCGCGTCATGGAGCCGTCGTCGTTGACCAGCTCGGCGATGGCACCGACGGGCTCGAGACCCGCGAGGCGGCAGAGGTCCACGGCGGCCTCGGTGTGGCCGGTGCGGTGCAGCACGCCGCCGGGCACGGCGCGCAGCGGCAGCACGTGCCCGGGCCGGATCAGGTCCTCGCGGCCCGACGCCGGATCGGCCAGCACGCGCAGGGTGCGGGCGCGGTCGGACGCCGAGATGCCGGTCGTCACGCCCGTGGCGGCGTCGACCGTGACCGTGTAGGCCGTGCGGCGCGGGTCCTGGCTGCTCGGCACCATCAGCGGCAGGTCGAGCGCGTCCGCGCGGGACGCCGGCATGGGTGCGCACAGGTAGCCGGACGAGTGCCGGATGGTCCAGGCGATCCACTCGGGCGTCGCCGACTGCGCGGCGAGGATGACGTCCGCCTCGTTCTCCCGGTCCGGGGAGTCGGCCACCAGCACGGGACGACCCGCCCGCAGCGCCTCGAGGGCGTCCTCGACGGTCCCGAGCCGCACGCCCGCGGGGGCGCTCATCGCAGCACCCCCGCCGCCGAGAGCAGCCGTTCGGTGTACTTGGCCAGCACGTCGACCTCCAGGTTGACCCGCGCGCCCGGCGCGAGCGTGCCGAGGGTCGTCGCCTCGAGCGTGGTGGGGATGAGGGAGACGCCGAACGACTCGTCGGTCACGTGCGTGACCGTGAGCGAGATGCCGGACACGGCGATGGAGCCCTTCTCGGCGACGTACCGCGCGAGCTCCGGGGCGAGGCCGATCTCGATGTCGTCCCAGCGCGGTCCCGGCGTGCGGCTCAGGATCGTGCCGACGCCGTCGACGTGCCCCTGCACGACGTGGCCGCCGTAGCGACCGCCGACGGCCAGGGCACGCTCGAGGTTGACCGGGCTGGAGACGCCCACGTCGCCGAGCGCGCTGCGCCGCAGGGTCTCCGGCATCACGTCGGCGAAGAACGTGCCGTCGCCGGGCAGCTCGGTGACCGTGAGGCACACGCCGGAGACGCTGATGGAGTCGCCCAGGTGGGCGTCGGAGACCACGAGCGGTCCGCGGACCCGCAGGCGCGCGTCCGTCCCGTCCGGGCCGTTCTCCAAGGCCTCGACCGTGCCGATCTCCTCGACGATTCCGGTGAACATCAGTGCGCCTCCGTGGTGCTGTGCGGGTCGACGGTCGCGACGACGAGGACGTCGGGGCCGAGCGGGATGATCGAGCGGGTGGTCAGTCGGACGGCGTCGCCGATGCTGAGGACGCCGAGGTCGGACAGGGCGGGCGGGCCTGCGCCGAGCAGGACGGGCGCGACGTAGGCGTGGACCTCGTCGACCAGCCCGGCGCGGACGAACGCGGCGGCGAGGGTCGGCCCGCCCTCGACGAGCAGGTGGCGGACCTCCCGCTCGGCGAGCACGGCCAGCACCTCCGCGGGCTCGTGCGTCCGGAGGTGGAGCAGCTCCCCGCCCGGGCCGTGCAGGCGGGCGTCCGGGGGCAGGTCGCGGTGGCCGACGACGACGCGCAGGGGCTGGTGCCCGTGCAGCTCGCCGGAGGCGTTCCGCGCGGTCAGCGACGGGTCGTCGACCAGGGCGGTGCCGGTGCCGACGGCGATGGCGTCGACCTCCGCGCGCAGGTCGTGGGCGTGGTGCCGCGAGACCTCGGACGTGATCCACCGGCTCGAGCCGTCCGCAGCGGCGATCCGGCCGTCCAGCGACGTGGCGAGCTTCAGGGTGACGAACGGCCGGCCGCGCTCGATCGACGGCAGCCACGCGCCGAGCACCGCGCGCCCCTCGTCCGTGAGCACGCCGGTCTGCACGTCCACCCCGGCGGACCGCAGGCGGGCAGCGCCGCCCGCCGCGAGGGGGTTCGGGTCGTCGACCGAGACGACCACGCGCGCCACGTCGGCCGCGATCAGCGCCTCGGAGCACGGCCCGGTGCGGCCGTTGTGGTTGCAGGGCTCGAGCGTCACGACGGCGGTGGCACCCCGCGTCGACTCGCCGCGCGCGGCGGCGTCGGCGAGTGCGGCGACCTCCGCGTGCGGCGTGCCCGCGCCGCGGTGCCAGCCCTCGCCGCGGACGTCGCCGTCCGGACCGAGCAGTACGCAGCCGACGCGGGGGTTCGGGTCGTTGGCCGGACCGCGGCGGGCGAGCTCGAGAGCGCGGCGCATCGCCGTCAGCTCGCGGTCGGTGCTGGCCATGCGTCACCTCCAGGCGCCAGGGCTCCGGGGTGAGGGCGGCAGGAAGAGTCCCGCAACCACGGCGCGACGGCGCCGCCACGTGATCCTCCCATCCGGACTTTCACCGTCGGTCCTGGAGTTCCACCAGGTCAACCGCCCGATCCTTGCGGATCGTGCGGGTCGCGGACTGTCACCGCCGGCTCGGAATTACACCGACCCCGGAGCACGTGTATGTGTTCGTACTGCGCCAACGATCATGCCACACGGCACATTCCCGCCGGGCATTCCCGCCGGTCAGGCGCCCGGGTCCGCCAGGGTGCGGAGGGCCACGATCTCGGCGGCGACGTCGGGCGCACCGTAGACGGCCGAGCCGGCGACGAACACGTTCGCGCCGGCGGCGGCGATCCGGCCGACGGTGTCGCGCGCGACTCCCCCGTCCACCTGGATCCAGGTGGCGCCGCCCGACGCGTCGAGCGCGGCCCGGGCGCGGCGGATCTTGGGGAGCATTCCCTCGATGAACGACTGCCCGCCGAAGCCCGGCTCCACCGTCATCACCAGCAGCATGTCGAACTCGGGGAGCAGGTCGAGCAGCGGCTCGACCGGCGAGGCGGGCCGCAGCGCGATCCCCGCCCGGACCCCCCTCGCGCGGAGCTCACGGGCCAGCCGGACCGGCGCCTGCGTCGCCTCCGCGTGGAAGGTGACGGACGCAGCGCCGACGGCGGCGTACTCCGGGGCCCACCGGTCGGCGTCCTCGATCATCAGGTGCACGTCGAGCGGGATCGGCGAGACCTCGGCGATCCGCTTCACCACCGGCAGGCCGAGCGTCAGGTTGGGCACGAAGTGGTTGTCCATGACGTCCACGTGCACGTAGTCGGCGGCGGAGATCGCCCGGAGGTCTCGCTCCAGGTTGGCGAAGTCGGCGGACAGGATGCTCGGGTTGATCAGTGCAGGCACCCGGCCAGCGTAGAGGGCTCAGGAGGTGCGACGAAGGAGCGTCAGGTGCATCGCGTCGGTCCCGTGCACGTGCGGCCAGAGCTGCACGTCGGTGCGGGCGTCGTCGAGCTCGACCGCGCCGCCGGGCGCGATGCCGCGGACGACGGCCCGCGCGTCGACCGCCTCGACCTCGATGCCCGCCCGGCCTGCGGCGCGGACTGCGTCCTTGACCACCAGCTGCGTCTCGACGAGGTGCGGCGAGCACGTCACGTACGCGACGACGCCACCGGGGCGGACCGCCCGCAGGGCCGACACCAGCAGGTCGCGCTGCAGCGCGCTGAGCCCGGCGAGGTCGCCCGGCGTGCGCCGCCAGCGGGCCTCGGGCCGGCGCCGCAGCGCCCCGAGCCCGGTGCAGGGCGCGTCGACCATCACGCGGTCGTACGACCCGGGCTCGTCGGTGCCGACCGTGCGGCCGTCGCCGGTGCGGACGTCCTCGACCGCGTCGGCCGGCACCGCGCGCAGCGCCTGCTCCACCAGCCGCGTGCGGTGCGGCTGCACCTCGTTGGCGACGATCCGAGCACCGCGCTCCCCCGCGACCGCGGCCAGCAGCGCCGCCTTGCCGCCGGGTCCGGCGCACAGGTCGAGCCACCGCTCGTCGGGACCGTCGAGCGGTGCCTCCGTGAGGGCCAGGGCGACCAGCTGGCTGCCCTCGTCCTGCACGCCGGCGCGACCGTCGCGGACGCTGGACAGCGCCGCCGGGTCCCCGCCGGACAGGATGACCGCGGTCGGCGCGAGGACGCCGGGTGTCCCCGTCCCGTCTCCGGCGTCGTCGACCACCTCGGCGGTCCCGGCGAGGCCCGGACGCGCGACGACGGTCACGCGGGGGGCGACGTTGTCGGCCGCCAGGAGCGCGCCGATCTCGTCGGCCGACCGACCGTTGCCGACGAGCGCCTCACGCAGCGCGCGGACCACCCACAGCGGGTGGCTCTCGACGACGGCGAGCCGGGCGAGCACGTCGTCGCCCGCGGCGTCGGCGATCCGCTGCTCCCACACCTCGGGCGACTCGCGGCCGACGGCGCGCAGGACGGCGTTGACGAACTGGGACGGTCCGGTGCCCAGCTGCTCGCGGGCCAGCCCGACCGTCTCGGAGACCGCGGCGTGCGCGGGCACCCGCATGTCGAGCAGCTGGTGGACGCCGAGCCGCAGCACGTCCAGCGCCGGTGCGTCGATCGTGTCGACCGCGCGGGCGGCTGCCTGCGCGATCACGGCGTCGTACCGGCCGCGCAGGCGCAGGGTGCCGTAGGCGAGCTCCGTGGCGAACGCGGCATCGCGTCCGGTGATCCGGCGCTCCCGGAGCAGCGGCGGCAGGACGAGGTTGGCGTAGGAGTCCGAGCCGTCGACCGCCCGCAGGACGTCGTAGGCGACCGTGCGCGCCGGGTCGCTGCCGCGGCGGCGCTGGGACGGTGCCGCCGCCGAGCGCTGCGTGCGGCCCTGCGACCGGGCCGCGCCGCGCTGCCGACCGCTCGCGTCGCGCCGGTCCTCACCGCTCATGCCGCACCTCCGAGCACCGTGGCGTCGTCGAGGCGCGCGCCCCGGGCCCAGTCCGGCGCGGCCATCGCGCGCTTGCCCTCGGGGGTCACCTCGGTCAGCAGGACCGCGTGCCCGCCGGTGCCGACCAGCACCTCGCGCTTCGTGACGCGCAGCTCGCCGGGCGCGAGGTCGTCGACGTCCGGGACGGGCACGACCGGCGCCAGTCCGAGCCGGGACCCGTCGGGCAGGGTCGTCCAGGCACCGGGCGCCGGGGTGCAGGCGCGGACCCGCCGGTCGACCGCGTGCGCCGGGTGCGACCAGCGCACCCGGGCGTCCTCGACCTCGATCTTGGGCGCGAGGCTGACCCCGTCCGTGGTCTGCGGGACCGGGCTGAGGATCCCGTCCTCCAGGGCGTCGAGCGTCTGCACCAGGAGCCCGGCCCCGGCGGTGGCCAGCCGACCGAGCAGGTCACCGGACGTGTCACGGGGGCGGATCGTCTCGGTGAGGAACCCGAACACCGGCCCCGTGTCCAGGCCCGCCTCGAGCCGGAACGTCGAGGCGCCGGTGACCTCGTCCCCGGCGATGATCGCGTGCTGGACCGGCGCCGCGCCGCGCCAGGCGGGCAGCACGGAGAAGTGCAGGTTCACCCAGCCGTGCACCGGGACGTCGAGCAGTGCCGGCGGGATCAGGGCGCCGTACGCGACGACGGGTGCCGCGTCGACGGCCAGCTCGGCCAGCCGGGCCTGGAAGTCGGCGTCGCGCGGGCGCTGCGGCGTGAGGACCTCGAGCCCGGCCTCCAGCGCGCGCGTCTTGATCTCGCTCTGCGCGGACGCCCGGCCGCGGCCCGCCCGCGCGTCCGGGCGCGTGAGCACGGCGACGACCTCGTGGCGGGACGCGAGGAGCGCCTCGAGCGACGGCACCGCGGCCGCGGGAGTTCCGGCGAAGAGCAGTCGCATGGCGTCGATCCTAGGTGCGGGAGAGCCCGACCCCGCGCGCGACGAGGTCCGCACGGAGCTGGTCCGCAGACGTGAACAGGACGGCGTCGAAGCCCGCACGGGCGGCCGCGGCGACGTTCGTGGCGGAGTCGTCGGTGAACACCGTCCGGCGCGGGTCCAGGCCGAAGCGCTCCGCGAGCAGCGCGAACACCCGGGGGTCGGGCTTCGCCACACCGACCTCGCCGGACACCAGCACGTCCTCGAGCAGCCCGATCGCGGGAGCGGCCGGCTCGGCGAGGTGGAAGGTCTCGGCCGACCAGTTGGTGAGCCCGAGCAGCCGCACACCCTGGGCCGACAGGTCGCGCACCAGCTCGGCCGAGCCCGGCACGGGCCCGACCAGCGTGTCCGCGAAGTGCTCGATGTAGAGGTCGAGCGCCGGGACGTGCACCGGGTCGCTGGCGGCGAGCGCCGACCGCGCGTCGGCCCACGACCGGCCCGCGTCCTGGTGGTGGTTGAACGCCATGAAGTCGACGTCGGCGAAGAACGCCTGGACCTCCCGGTCGGGGAGGCGCCCGGCGAACGGTCGGTACGGGTCCCACCGGACCAGCACGTTGCCGAGGTCGAAGACGACCGTGTCGATCCGCCCGTTCATCCGTCTCTCATCCCAGCTCCGTCGGGTCCAGCTGCACGCGCACGGACCCGCCCTCGCGGCGCGCGCTGCGGACCGCGAGCGAGGACGCCAGGGCCCGGGCGAGCGACGCCCCGTGGGCACGCGGCACCCGGACGATCGCCCGCACGTCCGGCTCCAGCGCACCCGCCTCGGGCTCCCCGGCCGGGACCGGACCGAGGATCTCCGCGTCCGGGACGTCCAGCCGCGCCAGCAGGGTGTCGACGGCGTCGCGCGGCCCGGTCACGGCGGCCATCCGCACGGCCGGCGGCAGCGCGAGCTCGGCCCGCTCCGCCAGCTCCCGGGAGGCGTACCCGGACGGGTCCCAGCGCACCAGCGCCTGCGTGGCCCGCTCCTCGGCGTCCCCGACGAGCACGACGACGCCGCCGTCGGTCGCGGACCGCACCAGCGCCGCGGCCGTGAGCCACCGGCGCAGCGCGTCCTCCCCCGTGCGCAGCGACGCGCCCGCGGTGCTGACCGCCGCGTCGAGCAGGAGGGCCGCCGCGTAGCCGCCGGGCGCCACCGGCTCCGCCCCGGGGGTCGAGACCACGACCGCAGGCACGTCCGTGACCGAGGCCAGCACCCCGCCCGCCGCGCGCGCGCCGGAGACCCGGACCGGGACGCCCGGGAACGCCCGACCGAGCTCCTCGGCCGTCCGCTCCGACCCGACCCGGACCGACCGCAGCGCCCCGGCGCCGCACTCGGTGCACCGCCAGTCGGTGGCCAGCCGGCCGCACCAGCCGCAGGTCGGGACTCCGGAGGCGCTGGTCAGCCCGAGCGGACCGTGGCAGACGCCGCAGCGCGCTGACGCCCGGCACCGGCCGCACGCGACCGCCGGCACGTACCCGGCGCGGGGCACCTGCACGAGGACCGGTCCGTCCGCCAGGCGGTCGCGGAGCGTCTTCCACGCCGGCGCGGGCAGGCGCGCCGCCGCGGCGGGACCCTCGCGCGCCAGCTCTACGGACGTCAGGGCGAGCACCCGCGCCGACCGGGCGCGCGTCGTCGCCCGGTCGGCGGCGACCTCCCGCGCCCAGCCGGACTCGACGAGCGCCTGCGCCTCGACGCTGCGCGCGTGCGCCGCCACGAGGAGCGCGCAGCCCTCGAGCTCCGAGCGCAGGGCCAGCACCTCACGGACGTGCGGGTAGGGCGTGCGCGGCTCGGCGTGCAGCGGGTCGCCGTCGTCCCACACGACGGCCAGCCCGAGGTCCTGCACCGGCGCGAACGCCGACGCGCGTGTGCCGACGACGACGCGCGCCTGCCCGCGCAGCGCGGCGAGGAACGACCGGTAGCGCGCGGCAGGCCCGTCGTCGGCGGCGAGCCGGACGGCTCCCCCCACCGACCCCGGTGCCCAGCGCGGGATGCCGACGTCCTCGAGCGCGCCGAGCACCCGGTCGATGTCCCGGGCGTCGGGCACCACGACGAGCGCCCCGCGACCACCGAGCACGCACGCGGCGACGGCCTGCGCGATCGCGTCGGGCCACCGCTCGCCCGCCGCGGCCGGCAGCGCGGACCAGACGGCTCGCGGCGCCCCGCCGGCCGTGAGGTGCTGCAGGAACGCCCCGCCGCCCCGGTAGGGCGTCCACGCGGTGGCCGACGACGAGGGCGCCGACGGCTCGGCGGCCGGTGGCGGCTCCTCGGCCTCCACGCGCGCGTGCCGGGCCGGGATCGCGAGGCGCAGCACGTCGTTCAGCGTCCCCGCCCACCGGTCCGCGACCGCCCGGGCCAGGCGCGCGACCTGCGGGGTGAGCACGGGCTCCGCGGAGACGACCCGCCGGATCGTCACCAGCGCGCCGTCGTGCTCGGCCTCCGCCACCCGCTCCAGCACGTACCCGTTGGCCTCCTGCGCCCCGAACCGCACCTTGACGCGCGTGCCGGGGATCGCCGTGTCCGCCAGCGTCGCGGGCACGAGGTACTCGAAGACCCGGTCGAGGTGCGCCGGCACGAGGTCCAGGCAGACGCGCGCGACCGGCAGGTGCTCGGCGACGGGCACCCCGCCGGCGACGGCCCGCGCACGGCGCCGAGGCTGCGGCAGGCCCTCGAGCATCAGCTGCTCGCCACCGCCGCTCACGTCCACGGCCTCATCACACCACCGACCGCCGACGTCGGAGCAGGTGCCTGCGCGGCAGGAACGAGCGGCGTCAGCGCACCGCGGACTGCAGGTCCGCCACGCGGTCGGTGCGCTCCCAGGTGAACTCCGGCAGCTCGCGGCCGAAGTGCCCGTACGCGGCGGTCTTGCGGTAGATGGGCCGCAGCAGGTCGAGGTCCCGCACGATCGCGGCGGGGCGCAGGTCGAAGACCTCGCGGATGGCCGCCGTCAGGCGCGCGACCGGCACGGTCTCGGTGCCGAACGTCTCGACGTACAGGCCGACCGGGTTCGCCTTGCCGATGGCGTAGGCCACCTGGACCTCGCAGCGCCGCGCCAGACCGGCTGCGACGATGTTCTTGGCCACCCACCGCATGGCGTACGCGGCCGAGCGGTCCACCTTCGACGGGTCCTTGCCGGAGAAGGCGCCGCCGCCGTGGCGGGCGATCCCGCCGTAGGAGTCCACGATGATCTTGCGGCCCGTGAGCCCGGCGTCGCCCTGCGGCCCGCCGACGACGAACGTGCCGGTCGGGTTCACCAGCAGCCGGAAGTCCGAGCTGTCGAGCCCGATCGTCTCGAGGACGGGCGCGATGACGTGCTCCGCGATCGCCGGCCGGAGCGTGGTCTCGAGGTGCACGTCGGGGTCGTGCTGGGTGGACAGGACGACGGTGTCGAGCCGCACCGCGCGGTCGCCGTCGTAGCCGATGGTGACCTGCGTCTTGCCGTCGGGACGCAGCCCCGGCACGATCCCCTCCTTGCGCACCAGCGTCAGGCGCTCGGCCAGGCGGTGCGCGAGCCAGATCGGCAGGGGCAGCAGGGTCGGCGTGTCGTCGCTGGCGTAGCCGAACATCAGGCCCTGGTCGCCGGCGCCCTGGGCGTCCAGCGGGTCGATGTCGGACCCGTCCTCGCGGACCTCGATGGCCTTGTCGACGCCGGCCGCGATGTCGGGTGACTGCTGCCCGATCGACACGGAGATGCCGCACGAGTCGCCGTCGAAGCCGATCGCCGACGAGGTGTAGCCGATGCCGCGGACCACCTGGCGGACGATCTGCGGGATCTCGACGTACGCGCTGGTGGTGACCTCGCCGGCCACGTGCACCAGTCCGGTGGTCACCATCGTCTCGACCGCCACCCGCGCCTGCGGGTCCTGCTCCAGGATCGCGTCGAGGATCGCGTCGGAGATCTGGTCGCAGATCTTGTCCGGGTGCCCCTCGGTGACGGACTCGGACGTGAACAGGCGCAGGTCGGGCTCGGTCATGGCCGACAGCGTAATGGGCGACCCGGGCGCGGGGTGTCCGATCTCAGCCGCGCGCCAGGACGGCGTCCCACACGGCGTCCGCCACCTGGTCCTTGCTGCCGCTCGCCCCGGCGACCGCCGCGCCCGTCCCGTCGAGGATCGTCACGTCGTTGGCGTCGCTGCCGAACCCGCGCCCGCCCCCGACCGCGTTCACGACCAGCAGGTCGGCACCCTTGCGGCGCGCCTTCGCCCGGCCGTGGTCCAGCACGCTGCCCGTCTCGTCGCCGGTCTCGGCGGCGAAGCCGACCACCACCTGCCCCGGCCGCAGCCGGTCGGCGGCCAGCTCGGCGAGGATGTCGGCGGTCTCGACGAGCTCGAGCACGGTCGGGGCGCCGTCGGGCTGCTTCTTGATCTTGGTCCCGCCGCTGGTCCGCGGCCGGTAGTCGGCGACGGCGGCCGCCATGACGACGACGTCGGCGTCCTTCGCCGCCGCGCGCACCGCGTCGCGCAGCTCGGCACCCGTCTCCGCCAGCACCACGTCGACGCCGGGGGGCACGGGGACGTCGATGTTCGCGGCGACGAGCGTGACGCGAGCACCCCGGGCGTAGGCCGTGCGGGCCAACGCGACGCCCTGGCGGCCCGACGAGCGGTTGCCGAGGAACCGGACCGGGTCGAGGGGCTCGCGGGTCCCTCCGGCCGAGACCACGACGTGCCGGCCGACCAGGTCACGCGGGCGGTCGGCGACCAGGGCGAGCGCCGCGGCCGCGATGTCCTCGGGGTCGGGGAGGCGCCCGAGACCCGTGTCCGTGCCGGTGAGCCGGCCGGCGGCCGGGTCGAGCACGTGCACGCCGCGGGAGCGCAGCGTCGCCACGTTCGCGACGGTGGCGGGGTGCTCCCACATCTCCGTGTGCATCGCCGGGGCGAGGAGCACCGGGCAGCGGGCCACCAGCAGGGTCGCCGTCAGCAGGTCGTCGGCCTGCCCCGCGGCGGCCCGGGCCAGGAGGTCGGCGGTCGCCGGGGCGACGATCACGAGCTCCGCCTGCTTGCCGACCGCGACGTGCGTCACCTGGTCGACGTCCTCGAAGACGTCGGTGGTCACCGGCTGGCCCGACAGGGCCTCCCAGGTCGCACGCCCGACGAACTCGAGCGCTGCCCGTGTGGGGACCACACGGACGGCGTGGCCGTCCTCACGCAGCAGACGCAGCAGCAGGACAGCCTTGTAGGCGGCGATCCCGCCCGCGACGCCGAGGACGATGCGCATGGTGGGGCGGTCAGCCCTCCGTGGCCTCGGACGTCAGCAGGCCGGCGTCGATCTCGCGCATGGCGATCGAGAGCGGCTTCTCCTGCGGGCGCGTGTCCACGAGCGGCCCGACGTACTCGAGCAGGCCCTCGTTGAGCTGCGAGTAGTAGGCGTTGATCTGGCGCGCGCGCTTGGCCGAGTACAGGACGAGCGCGTACTTGGAGTCGGCGCGCTCGAGCAGACGGTCGATGGGCGGGTCGGTGATGCCGGTGGGGGCGGCGACGGTTCCGGACACGGTGATCTCCCGTAAGTGAAAGGGGTGGGACTGGTCCCATCCTACCTGGTCGGGATGCCCATCCCGCGGACCAGCTCGTCGGTGGCCCGGTGGACGTCGTCGTTGACGATGACCTGGTCGAACTCCGCCTCGGCCGCCAGCTCCACGCGCGCGGTCGCCAGCCGACGCTCACGCTCCTCGGCGTCCTCGGTCCCGCGCCCGACCAGGCGGCGCTCCAGCTCCGCGAACGACGGCGGGGCCAGGAACACGAAGTGCGCGTCCGGCATGGACTCCCGGACCTGCCTGGCGCCCTGCAGGTCGATCTCGAGGAGGGCCGGCTTGCCGGCGGCCAGCCGCTCCTCGACGGGTCGCCGCGGGGTGCCGTACCGGTTGCGTCCGTGCACGACCGCCCACTCGAGGAGGTCGCCGCGGGACACCATCGCGTCGAACTCGTCGCCCGACACGAACAGGTAGTGCACCCCGTCGACCTCGCCGGGCCGCGGCGGCCGCGTGGTCGCGGACACCGACAGCCAGACCTCGGGATAGCGGGAGCGGACGTCGGCGGACACCGTCCCCTTGCCGACGGCGGTCGGTCCGGCGAGAACGGTCAGCCGGGCAGGCGTCGTCGTCATGGGTGGTGCGGTGCTCCTCGAGCTGAGCGGTGAGGCCCTGTCCGCCCCGAGTCGTTCACCCGAAGCGGTCGACGAGGGCCTTCACCTGGTGCGGTCCGAGACCACGGACACGCCGGGTCTCGGAGATTCCGATCTCGGAGATGATCGCACGGGCCTTGACCTTGCCGACGCCAGGGAGCGACTCGAGCAGCGCGAGGACCTTGAGCTTGCCGATCGTCTCGTCCTTCTGCCCCTGCGCGATCACCTCGGAGAGCGTTCCCTGCGAGTACTTGAGGCGATTCTTGACCTCAGCGCGGGCCTGCCGGGCTGCGGCGGCCTTCTGGAGCGCTGCCGCTCGTTGTTCGGGAGTCAGCGGAGGGAGAGCCACGCGCGTCACCTTCTCGTCGTTGGGCCGGCGATCCAGCACGCATCTACGCGGGACCGTTGGAATGAAACTAGCGAGACGCCTGGTGAACGGCAACGTGGACGGACGATCAGTCCGAAGGTCTGGCCCCGCGCCTGACCTGCACACGCGCTAAGTTGGCCCGGTCGTTGGTCGAGGAGCTGCCATGGGTCACGACACGGTGCTCGAGGGTGCGCGCGAGGCGTCGTCGCGTGGGCGCTGGGCGACCGCGTACGAGAGCTACGCCACCGCTGCGGCCCTCGACGGCCTCGGCTCCGCCGACCTGGCCGACTGGGGCGCTGCGGCCCTCCTGTGCGGTCACGACGACGAGGGCTGCGACCTGCTCGCGTCGGCGTTCGACGCGCTCGTGAGCGACGGCGAGGTGGCGAAGGCGGCCCGCTGCGCCCTGTGGGCGAGCATGAACCTCGGCAACCGTGGCCGCCTGGCGGCCATCGCCGGCTGGATGGAGCGCGGCGCACGGCTCGCGGCCGAGAACCCGGGCTCGGTCGTCCCGGGCTACCTCGCTGTGCCGCAGGCGCGTCGGGCGATCGCCGAGCAGGACACGGCGCAGGCGCTCCGGTGCTACCGGCTCGCGTCGGACGTCGCCACGCGGGTCGGGGACCGAGACCTCGGGACGCTCGCCCGGCTCGGTGAGGGCCACGTCCTCATCCTGGCGGGCGAGACGACCGCGGGCCTGGCCGCCCTCGACGAGGTCATGCTGGCCGTCACGACGGGCGGCGCGTCGGCCCTGGTGGTCGGCATCGTCTACTGCGCGGTCATCCAGCTGTGCCGCGAGGCGCTCGACCTGCGCCGGGCGCGGGAGTGGACCCACGCGCTCGACGCCTGGTGCGAGCGGCAGCCCGAGCTCGTGCCGTTCCGCGGCGCCTGCCGCGTCCACCGCTCGCAGGTGCTGCTGGAGGCCGACGACTGGGACGGTGCGCTGGTCGAGGCCGAGGGCGCTGTGCTGGCCCTGTCGCACCCGCGGCAGGCGGACCTCGGCGGCGCCTGGTACCAGAAGGCCGAGGTCCACCGGCTCCGCGGCGAGCTGTCCGAGGCGCAGGACGCCTACCGCGCCGCGCACGAGGCTGGTGCCGACCCCATGCCGGGGCTCGCGCTCGTCTGGACGGTGCTCGGCCGGGCGGCCGAGGCGCACGAGGCGCTCACGGCCCGGCTCGACGCGCCCGCGCCCTCCCCCGCGATGCTCGCCGCCGCCGTCGAGTCGGCCCTCGCCGCCGGCGACCTCGCCGCAGCCCGCCGGGCTGCGGACCGGCTCGCGCGACGGGCGCAGGGTCAGTCCTCCGGGTTGTGCGTCGACACGCTCGCGGCGTCCGCCGACGGTGCCGTGCTGCTGGCCGACGGCGACCCGCACGCCGCGCTGGCGCCGCTGGGACGAGCCGTCGACGGCTGGTTCGAGCTCGACGTGCCGTACGAGGTGGCCCGCGCGCGGGTGGCCCTCGCGGCGGCGCACCGGCTGCTCGGGGACGTCGT
Source organism: Cellulomonas sp. P2_F12 (assembly GCF_056403775.1). Taxonomy (NCBI): domain Bacteria; kingdom Bacillati; phylum Actinomycetota; class Actinomycetes; order Micrococcales; family Cellulomonadaceae; genus Cellulomonas; species Cellulomonas sp. P2_F12. The sequence continues at coordinate 378,394 of NZ_JBFUEV010000001.1, forward strand.
CGACGCCGACCTCGACGAGGAGTCCGCCCGGGCGACCTTCCGACGGCTCGGCGCGGCGACGGAGCTCGCCCGGCTGGGCGGGACGCCGTCCTCCGTGCGCTCCCGCGGCCCGCTCAGCCCGCGCGAGGTCGAGGTCCTCCGGCTCGTCGCGACCGGGCTCACGAACCGCGCGGTCGCGTCCGCGCTGACGCTGTCCGAGCGCACGGTCGCGCGGCACGTGTCGAACATCTTCGTGAAGCTCGACGTGCAGTCCCGGTCGGCGGCGACCGCCTGGGCCTACGACCACGGCATCGTCGAGCGCTCCGCCCCGTGAGCAGAACTGCCCACACCGGGGCGCCCGGCATGGGCAGGACGCCCGATGTCCGCCGCCCCCGGCCCTCCTAGCGTCGGACGCATCGACGACGACGGAGGTCAGGACCATGGACGAGCGGACGATCATCATCGGTGCCGGGCAGGCCGGGCTGGCGACGGCCTACCACCTCACCCGGCGCGGGCTGCCGTGCGTGGCCCTGGACGCGCACGACCGGGTCGGGGACAGCTGGCGCGAGCGGTACGACTCCCTGCGGCTGTTCACCCCGGCCCGGTCGGACAGCCTGCCCGGCCTGCCGTTCCCCGCGCCGGGCTGGTCGTTCCCGACCGCCGGGCAGATGGCCGACTATCTCGAGCGGTACGCCGCCGAGCTGCACCTGCCGGTGCGGACCGGGGTCAGCGTCCAGCGGGTGCGCGGGGCGAGCGGCGGCTTCCGGGTCGAGACGTCGGACGGCGAGCTGTCGTGCTCGACGCTCGTGGTGGCGGCGGGCGGCCACCGCGACGCGTGGACCCCTGCCCTCGCGACGGGCATCGATCCCGCCGTCGTGCAGCTCCACTCGACCGACTACCGGCGCCCCGGACAGCTCCCGGACGGTCCCGTCCTCGTGGTCGGCGCGTCCCACTCCGGCGCGGACCTCGCGCTGGAGCTCGCGCGGGCCGGCCACGACGTGGTCCTCGCCGGGCGGGTCCACGGCGAGCTGCCGTACGGCGGCGTGCGGGGGCGGATCTCGGCACTGCTGCTGCCGACGGTGGCCAGCCACGTGCTGACGGTCCGCACGCCCGTCGGGCGTCGGATGCAGCCGGTCGTCCGGGCCGGTGGGGCGCCGCTGCTGCGCGTGAAGCAGGCGGACCTGGCGGCGGCCGGCGTGCGGCACCTCGAGGCCCGCGTGGTCGACGTGCGCGAGGGTCGACCCGTCCTCGACGACGGGACCGTCGTGGAGGCGCGCTCGATCGTGTGGGCGACCGGGTTCCGCGACGACTTCCGCTGGGTCGAGCCGGCGCCGCTCGGCGAGGACGGCTACCCGGTGACCGAGCGCGGGATCGTGCCGTCGGTGCCTGGCCTGTACTTCGTCGGGCTGCCGTTCCAGTACGCGTTCTCGTCCGCGATGGTGCACGGGGTCGGCCGCGACGCCGAGCACGTCGCGCGGCACCTCGCCACGACCGCCGCGGGCAGGCGACCCGCGACCGCGGCGGCCTAGCCCGCGCTCAGTCCCGCAGCGCGGCGGTGGCCTCGTCGGCACCCGCCCGCGCCGCGGCGCGCAACGCCGCGACGTCGGGTCCGGCCGCCAGGACGGCGCGCGACGACGAGGCGAGCACCTGGTGCCTCGCGGGACCGAACACGGCGGCGAGCTCGGGGGCACCGGCGCCCTGCGCGCCCACGCCCGGGGCGAGCAGCGGGCCGTTGACGCGCGTGAGGTCGGTGCCGGTCCGCGACGCGGCGTCCCCGACGGTCGCGCCGACGACGAGGCCGATCGAGCCCATCGGGGTGACCCCGGCGTTCAGGGTGGCCGCGTGCGCGGCCATCGTCCCCGCGACGCTCGCGCCCGCGGGCGTCCGGGCGTGCTGCACCTCGGGCCCCTCCGGGTTGGAGGTCAGGCACAGCACGAACAGCCCCCGACCGGTGGCGAGCGCCAGGTCGACGGCCGGGTCGAGCGACCCGAAGCCGAGGTACGGCGAGACCGTGAGCGCGTCCCCGGCGAGCGGCGAGCCGTCCCGGAGGAACGCGTCGGCGTAGGCACCCATGGTCGAGCCGATGTCGCCACGCTTGGCGTCGACGATCACGAGCGTGCCGGTGTCCCGGCCGGCCGCGACCACCTCCTCCAGCACCGCGACCCCCGCGGAACCGTGCCGCTCGAAGAAGGCGGCCTGCGGCTTGACGGCTGCCACGCGTCCGCCGACCGCGTCGAGCACGGTCAGGGCGAACCGGCGCAGGCCCGAGGCGTCGTCGGGCAGGCCCCACGCCTCCAGGAGGCTCGTGTGCGGGTCGATGCCCACGCAGAGCGGCCCGTGGGCGTCCATCGCGGCCGCGAGGCGGCTCCCGAACGGCTCCGTCATGCCCGGGCCGCCGCACGCTCCTCGCGGCGCACGAGGGCCGCCGCGTCGTGCTCCTGCAGGCTGGTGACCCGGAACGGGCCGGCCTGGCGCGCCTCGATGGCCTGCACGGCCGCGCCCAGCTGCTGCACCGTGGTGACCATCGCCTTGTCGGCCGCCGTCGTCGCCGCGCGGATCTCGTAGCCGTCCGCCCGAGCGCCCTGGCCCGACGGCGTGTTCACCACCATGTCGACGGAGCCCTCGGTGATGAGGTCCACGATCGTCGGCTCCCCCGCCGCGCCGCGGCCCGAGGAGTACTTGCGGACCACCGTCGACGCGATGCCGCTGCGGTGCAGGACCGCCGCGGTGCCCTCGGTCGCCAGGATCTCGAAGCCGAGCTCCGCCAGCCGCTTGACCGGGAAGACGATCGAGCGCTTGTCGCGGTCCGCCACCGAGATGAACGCCCGGCCGCCCGTCGGCAGGCCACCGAAGGCCGCGTCCTGGGACTTGGCGAAGGCGGTCGGGAAGTCGACGTCGAAGCCCATGACCTCGCCCGTGGAGCGCATCTCCGGGCCGAGCACGGTGTCGACGACCACGCCCTCCTTGGTGCGGAACCGCTTGAAAGGCAGCACGGCCTCCTTGACGGCGATCGGCGAGCCGAGGTCGAGCACGCTCGCGTCGTCGACCGGCAGGATCCCCATCGCGCGCAGGTCGGCGATCGAGCGGCCCGCCATGACCAGCGCCGCGGCCTTGGCCAGCGAGACGCCGGTCGCCTTGGAGACGAACGGGACGGTCCGCGACGCGCGGGGGTTGGCCTCGAGGACGTAGAGCACGTCGGAGACCAGCGCGAACTGGATGTTGAGCAGCCCGTGCACCCCCACCCCGCGCGCGATCGCCTCGGTGGACAGCCGGATGCGCTCAAGCTCGGACGTGGACAGCGTCACCGGCGGCAGCGTGCAGGCCGAGTCGCCGGAGTGGATCCCGGCCTCCTCGATGTGCTCCATGACGCCGCCGAGGAACAGCTCCGTGCCGTCGAAGAGCGCGTCGACGTCGATCTCGATGGCGTCGTCGAGGAACCGGTCGATGAGCAGCGGCGGCAGCGTGCCCGCCCGGCCCCCGTCGGCGGCGTTGTCGAGCGCGCGCTGGACGTACTCGTTCAGCTGGTGCTCGTCGTAGACGATCTCCATGCCGCGGCCGCCCAGCACGTAGGACGGGCGGACGAGGACCGGGAAGCCGATCCGGCGGGCGGTGTCGCGCGCGCCGGCCTGCGTCGTCGCGGTGCCGAAGGCCGGCGCCGGCAGGCCTGCGGCCTCGAGCACCTTGCCGAACTCCCCGCGGTCCTCGGCGGCGTCGATGGCGGCCGGCGACGTGCCGAGGATCGGCAGGCCGGCGTCGGCGAGACGCTGCGCGAGCGAGAGGGGCGTCTGGCCGCCGAGCGTGACGATGAGGCCCTCGACCGGGCCGGCGGCGAGCTCGGCCTGGTAGACCTCGAGGACGTCCTCGAACGTCAGGGGCTCGAAGTACAGCCGGTCGGAGGTGTCGTAGTCCGTCGAGACCGTCTCCGGGTTGCAGTTGATCATCACCGTCTCGAACTCGCCCTTGAGGGCCAGCGCGGCGTGCACGCACGAGTAGTCGAACTCGATGCCCTGCCCGATGCGGTTGGGGCCCGAGCCGAGGATGAGGATCGCCGGGCGGGTGCGCGGGGCGACCTCCGTCTCCTCGTCGTAGGTGGAGTAGTGGTACGGCGTGCTCGCGGCGAACTCGGCGGCGCAGGTGTCCACCGTCTTGAAGACCGGGCGCAGGCCGACCGCGTGACGGGCCCGCCGCACGGCGTCCTCCGAGGTGCGGCGCAGGCTGGCCACCTGCGCGTCCGACAGGCCGTGCCGCTTCGCGTGCAGGAGCACCTCGCGGGTCAGGGCGTCGGCCGTGCGGGTCTGCTCGGCCACCTCGTTGATGAGCTGGACCTGGTCGAGGAACCACGGGTCGATGCCCGTGAGCTCGTAGACCCGCTCGAGGCTGACGCCGGAGCGCAGCACCTGCTGCACGTCGACCAGGCGGTGCTCGGTGGGCCGGGAGATCGTCGCGACCAGGGCCTCGAGGGCGTCACCGGCGAGGGCGTCGCCGGCCCAGTGGAACACCGAGCCCTTCTTGTCGAGGGACCGCATCGCCTTGCCGAGCGCCTCGGAGAAGTTGCGGCCGAGCGCCATGGCCTCGCCGACCGACTTCATGGTGGTGGTCAGCGTGTCGTCGGCGGCCGGGAACTTCTCGAACGCGAAGCGCGGGACCTTGACGACGACGTAGTCGAGCGTGGGCTCGAACGACGCCGGCGTGGAGCCGCCCGTGATGTCGTTGGGGATCTCGTCCAGCGTGTAGCCCACGGCCAGCTTCGCGGCGATCTTCGCGATCGGGAAGCCGGTCGCCTTCGACGCGAGGGCCGAGCTGCGCGACACGCGCGGGTTCATCTCGATGACGACGATGCGGCCCGTCGACGGCTCGATGGCGAACTGGATGTTGCAGCCGCCGGTGTCGACGCCGACCTCGCGGATGACCGCGATGCCGATGTCGCGCAGCCGCTGGTACTCGCGGTCGGTCAGGGTCAGCGCCGGGGCGACCGTGACCGAGTCGCCCGTGTGCACCCCGACCGGGTCGACGTTCTCGATCGAGCAGACGACCACGACGTTGTCGTGCTTGTCACGCATGAGCTCGAGCTCGTACTCCTTCCAGCCGAGGATCGACTCCTCCAGGAGCACCTCGGTGGTCGGCGAGTAGTGCAGGCCCTGCCCGGCGATGCGGCGCAGGTCGGCCTCGTCGTAGGCGATGCCCGAGCCCAGCCCGCCCATGGTGAACGACGGTCGGACGACGACCGGGTAGCCGAGGTCCTCGACGGCTGCCAGCGCGTCGTCGATGGTGTGCACGATCGCGGAGCGGGCGCTCTCGGCGCCGCAGACCTCCACGACCTCCTTGAACTGCTCGCGGTCCTCGCCCTTCTGGATCGAGGCGATGTTGGCGCCGATCAGCTCGACGTCGTACTTCTCCAGCACCCCCGCCTCGTCCAGCGCGATCGCGGCGTTGAGCGCGGTCTGGCCGCCCAGCGTCGGCAGGATCGCGTCGGGGCGCTCCTTGGCGATGATCGTGGTGAGGACCTCGGTGGTGATCGGCTCGACGTACGTGGCGTCGGCGAACTCCGGGTCGGTCATGATCGTGGCCGGGTTGGAGTTGACCAGGATGACCCGCAGGCCCTCCTCCTTGAGCACGCGGCAGGCCTGCGTCCCGGAGTAGTCGAACTCGCAGGCCTGGCCGATGACGATCGGGCCGGACCCGATGACCAGGACGCTGTGGATGTCTGTGCGCCGGGGCATCAGGCGGCACCCTTCTCTGAGGTCATGAGATCGACGAAGCGGTCGAAGAGGTACGCGGCGTCGTGCGGGCCCGCCGCGGCCTCGGGGTGGTACTGGACCGAGAACGCGGGCAGGTCGAGCGCCTGCAGGCCCTCGACGACGTCGTCGTTGAGGTCGACGTGGCTCACGACGACCCGGCCGTAGCGGCCGCCGTCGTGCGGCGCGACGGACTCGCCGTCGAGCGGGGCGTCGACCGCGAAGCCGTGGTTGTGGGCCGTGATCTCGACCTTGCCGGTCGCCCGGTCCATCACCGGCTGGTTCACGCCGCGGTGGCCGTAGCCCAGCTTGTAGGTGCCGTAGCCGAGCGCGCGGCCCAGCAGCTGGTTGCCGTAGCAGATGCCGAAGAACGGGATCCGGCGGTCCAGCACGTCGCGCAGCAGGTCGATCTCGTGCGTGGCGGCGGCCGGGTCGCCCGGTCCGTTGGAGAAGAACACGCCGTCGGGCTCGGTCGCCAGGACGTCGTCGATGGTCGCGCTCGAGGGCAGCACGTGGACGCGGATCCCCCGCTCGGCCATGCGCTGCGGGGTCATCGCCTTGATGCCGAGGTCCACCGCGGCGACCGTGGCGACGTGCTCGCCCACCGGCTCGACCACGTAGGCCTCGTCGGTGGACACCTCGCCCGCCAGGTCGGCGCCGGCCATCAGCGGCGCGGCCAGCACGTCGTCGAGCAGCTCGTCGTCGCGCCGGCGCTCGCCGTCGGCGTCCAGCAGGGCCGCGCCCGAGAAGATGCCCGCGCGCATGACCCCGCGCTCGCGCAGGTGCCGGGTCAGGGCGCGGGTGTCGATCGCGCTGATCCCGACGATGCCCTGCGCGACGAGGTCGTCGTCGAGCGTCCGTCGCGACCGCCAGTTCGACGCGCGCCGGGCGGGGTCGCGCACCACGTAGCCGGCCACCCAGATCTGCGCCGACTCGTCGTCCTCGTCGTTCACGCCGGTGTTGCCGATGTGCGGAGCCGTCATCACGACGATCTGCCGGTGGTACGACGGGTCGGTCAGCGTCTCCTGGTAGCCGGTCATGCCGGTGTTGAAGACGATCTCGCCCAGCGTGGAGCCTTCGGCGCCGTAAGGGAGGCCGGTGAAGGTCCGGCCGTCCTCGAGCACGAGTACTGCCTCGGTCATGAGTTCTCCTCCTGCGCGGGCGCGGAGCCCGTGGTCAGCGTCGTGAGTGCGTCGACGAGCCGCTGGTGGTCGGCGGCGTGCTTCGGCCGGAGGCCGGTGTCGAGGCCGCGGGGATCGGCAGGGTCGGCCTGCCAGGTCAGGACGACGAGGCCCTCTCCCCCGACGACCTTGCCCGCCATCCCCGGGGCGGACCCAGCGGACCGGACGGCCGCGGCGGGGACGAACAGGTCGGTCGAGCCCTGGCGCGTGATCTGCACGCCCGCGTCGAAGACGCTGACCTGCGCGGGGCTGCGCACGCCGAGGCCCTGGGTGGTGACGCGGTCGAGCCAGTCGCCGGAACGGGTCGTCGACACGTACACGGCGTCGATCGGCGCCAGCCGCTCCGCGCCTAGGCCCTCGGGCGTCACGGGCAGCGAGGGGACCAGGGCGGCCGTCCGCCGGGTGCGCGCCTGCCAGCCCGCGCGCATGCCCCAGTAGGCGAGAAGGACGACACCGACCAGGACGACGACCGAGACCGCCTGGCGGCTCACGAGGAGACCACCACGCTCTCGTCGCACGCCGAGCCGTCCATGACCGTCGCGCGGCCGCGCAGCCACGTGGCGATGACGCAGCCCGACAGCTCCTTGCCGCGGAACGGCGAGTTGACGCTGTGCGTGGCCTGCTCCTCCGGCACGACGACCCGGCGGATGCCCGGGTCGACCAGCGTGAGGTTGGCGGGCTCCCCCACCGCGATCGGCCGGCCGTGGTCGCTCACGCGCCCGATGCGGGCCGGCGCGGTGGACAGCACGCGGGCGACGTCCGCCCACGTCATCCGGCCGGTGTCGACCATCGTCTCCTGGACCACCGAGAGCGCCGTCTCCAGCCCGGTCATGCCGAACGCGGCGGCGCCCCACTCGCAGTCCTTGTCCTCGCGCGTGTGCGGCGCGTGGTCGGTGGCGACGATGTCGATCGTGCCGTCGGCCAGACCCTCGCGGACCGCCTCGACGTCGCGCTGGGTCCGCAGCGGCGGGTTGACCTTGAACACCGGGTCGTACCCGCGGGCCAGCTCGTCGGTGAGCATCAGGTGGTGCGGCGTCACCTCGGCGGTGACGTCGATGCCGCGGGACTTGGCCCAGCGGATGATCTCCACCGAACCCGCCGTGGACAGGTGGCAGACGTGCAGCCGCGAGCCGACGTGCTCGGCCAGCAGCACGTCGCGGGCGATGATCGCCTCCTCGGCGACCGCGGGCCAGCCGGCCAGGCCCAGCTCCGCGGACACGACGCCCTCGTGCATCTGGGCGCCCTCGGTGAGCCGCGGCTCCTGGGCGTGCTGCGCGATGACCCCGTCGAAGGCCTTGACGTACTCGAGCGCCCGCCGCATCACGACCGGGTCGTGCACGCACTTGCCGTCGTCCGAGAACACCCGGACCTGCGCGGCCGACTCGGCCATGGCACCCAGCTCGGCCAGCCGCTCGCCCTCGAGCCCCACCGTGACGGCCCCGACCGGACGCACGTCCGCCCAGCCGGCGTCGCGACCGAGCCGCCAGACCTGCTCGACGACGCCCGCCGTGTCCTGCGTCGGCGTCGTGTTCGCCATCGCGTGCACGGCCGTGAAGCCGCCCATCGCCGCGGCGCGCGTGCCGGAGCGGACCGTCTCAGCGTCCTCGCGGCCGGGCTCGCGCAGGTGGGTGTGCAGGTCGACCAGGCCGGGCAGCAGGATCAGCCCGCTGCCGTCGATGACCACCGGGTTGTCGGCCTTCGCCTCGGCGTCGGGCCCGATCGCCGCGATGATGCCGTCGGCGAGCAGCACGTCGGTCGTGCCGTCGCCCAGCGGGCTCACGTCCCGCAGCAGGTAGTTCCTGGTCACGCATCCACCTTCGTCTCGTCGGTCGTGCTCGACGCCGCTCGAGCGGGGGCGTCGCCGCCCGCGAGCAGCAGGTACAGGACGGCCATGCGGACCGCCACGCCGTTGGCCACCTGCTCGACGATCACGGCGCGCGCGGAGTCCGCCGCGTCGGCGGAGATCTCCAGGCCGCGGTTCATCGGGCCCGGGTGCAGCACGATCGCGTGCTCCGGCAGCATGGCCAGGCGCCGGGCGTCCAGGCCGTAGCGGCGGGTGTACTCCAGCGGGCTGGGGAAGAACCCGCCGCCCGCGCTCGACATCCGCTCCCGCTGGACGCGCAGCATCATGATCGCGTCAGGCTTCTCGTCGGCGATCACCTCGTCCAGGTGGTACGACACACGGGCGGGCCAGGCGCCCACCCCGACGGGCAGCAGGGTCGGCGGCGCGACCAGCACCACCTCGGCGCCGAGCGTGTGCAGCAGCTGCACGTTGGACCGCGCGACGCGGCTGTGCAGCACGTCCCCGACGATCGCCACCCGCAGGCCGGCCAGGTCGCGCCCGGTGACGTCCCCGGGGCCGACCAGGTGCCGGCGCAGCGTGAACGCGTCGAGCAGCGCCTGCGTCGGGTGCTGGTGCATCCCGTCGCCGGCGTTGATGACCGCGCCGTGCGTCCAGCCGCTCGTCGCCAGCGTGTGCGGGGCGCCCGAGGCGTGGTGCCGGATGACGACCGCGTCGGCGCCCATCGCCTGCAGCGTGAGGGCCGTGTCCTTGAGCGACTCGCCCTTGGACACGCTGGAGCCCTTGGCCGAGAAGTTGATGACGTCCGCCGACAGCCGCTTGGCGGCGGTCTCGAACGAGATGCGGGTGCGGGTGGAGTCCTCGAAGAAGAGGTTGACCACGGTGCGTCCCCGCAGCGTCGGCAGCTTCTTGATCTCCCGGGCCTGCGTCGCGGCCATCGAGCCGGACGTGTCGAGGATCCGGACGGCGTCAACCACGTCGAGGTCGGCGGTGGACAGCAGGTGCTTCATCGCACCCCTCCCTCGATGAGGACGGCGTCGCGCCCGTCGATCTCCTCGAGCAGCACGCGCACGCGCTCGCTGGTGGAGGTGGGCAGGTTCTTGCCGACGTAGTCGGCGCGGATGGGCAGCTCGCGGTGCCCGCGGTCGACCAGCGCGGCGAGCTGCACCGCGCGAGGCCGGCCGAGGTCGTTGATCGCGTCGAGAGCGGCGCGGATGGTGCGGCCCGAGTAGAGGACGTCGTCCACCAGCACCACGACCTTGCCGTCCAGCCCGCCGCCGGGGACGTCCGTGGCGCCGATGGTCCGGGTGGGGTGCTGCGCGAGGTCGTCGCGGTACATCGTCACGTCGAGGCTGCCGACGAGGTGGTCGCGGTCCAGGCCGGGCTCGACCGCGACGAGGCGGTCCGCCAGGCGGCGGGCGAGCGGGAGCCCGCGGGTGGGGATGCCCAGCAGGACGACGTCGGCGCCGCCCTTGTTGCGTTCGAGGATCTCGTGCGCGATGCGCGTGAGGGCCCGGCTGATCTCCGGGGCGCCGAGGACCACGTTGGCGTCGTCGTCGACTGTGTCCGTGGCGGGCGTGGGCGTGGGCGTGCTCATCAAGCAAACTCCTTCCCCGCCTCACTGGACGGGCCTTAAAGGAATGTCTCTCGAGCGCTCACCCTACCGCGCGGGAGCGGTGCCCCCGACGCGGCGTCCGTCACTGCCGGGACGGGTCGATCGCCGCCGCCAGCACCTGGATGAGCAGCGGGTGGACGATCTCGCCCGGCAGCGCCTCGAGGGTCGCCATCACGCCGGCGAGCTCGTCGGGGAGCCCCTCGGTGAGCACCCGGCCGGCCAGCGACGGGTCCGGGACCGCGGCGGGCAGCCCGCGCACGGCGTCCGCCGCGGCGACGAGCACCCGGACCAGGTCCTCGACGACGACGTCCGTCACGGCCGTGACCGTGAGGTGCGCCGTGCGGGGCAGGGGCGCGCCGTCGGGCTGGGCCATCGCGGGCTGCGCCTGGAGCAGCCAGCCGCGCCGCCGGACCTCGTCGATGAACGTGAACGGGTCCACGCGCTCGGTCTCAGGCACGGACTCGTCGGTCGCCAGCGCGATGAGCGGACCGGTGGGTGACCCGACGACCCGCAGCCCTCGGATGTCGCCCGCGGCGGCCAGCAGGCGGTCGGTCGCGCGACGCGTCGCCGCGACGAGCTCGGCGAGCCCGTCCGTGCCGAGCACCTCGAGCACCGCCCACGCGGCGGCCATCGAGCCGGCACCGCGCGAGCCGAGCATCGTCGGGTTCACCACGGGGTAGCCCGGCCAGGCCGTCGTCGCGAAGTACTGGGCGCGGTGCCGGTCGCGGGCGCGGTAGAGCACGACCGAGGCGCCCTTCGGCGCGTAGCCGAACTTGTGCAGGTCCGCGGAGATCGACGTGACACCCGGCACCGCGAGGTCCCACGGCTCCGTGATGCCGCCCCACCAGGGCAGCACCCAGCCGCCGACGCAGGCGTCCACGTGGCACGCGACGCCCCGCTCGGCGGCCCCGGCAGCCACCTCGACCACCGGGTCGATGGCGCCGAACGGGTAGCTCGGTGCGCTGACGACGACCAGCGCGGTGCGCTCGTCGACCCGCGCGAGGACGTCCGCCGCGGTCGGGGTCCCCGTCGCGGGGTCCACCGGGACCGGCACCACGTCGAGGTCGAGGTAGTGAGCGGCCTTGTGGAACGCCGGGTGGGCGGTCGTCGGGAGCACCAGGGTCGGCCGCGCGTGCGCCCGCTCCGGGTCCGCCGCGCGCCACAGGTCCCGGGCCGACTTCACCGCGAGCATGCAGGACTCGGTGCCGCCCGACGTGATCGATCCGACCGTGTCCGCGTCGCCGTGCAGCACGTCGCGCGCGAACGCGACCAGCCGGCTCTCGAGTGCCGCGACGGACGTGAACGTCGTCGGGTCCAGGCCGTTGACCGGCAGGAACAGCCGGACCGCCTCCGCGGCGACCTCGTCGAGGTCGGCACGGCCCGGGTCGTAGACGTACGACAGCACGCGTCCGCCGTGCGTCGGCGGGTCCTGCGCGCGCAGGCCCCTCAGGTCCGCAAGAACCTCGGCGGCGGGACGGGCGTCGGTGCTCATCGGTGCTTCTCCTCGATCGAGGCGACGGGGCCGGCGTCGACGACGGCCTCCGACAGGGGGTAGCGGGACAAGGGCAGCAGGCTCAGCACGACGAGGGCCGCGGGCAGCACCGAGAACGCGACGGCGATGCCCGTCAGCGCGGTGCTCGGCTGGGCGGCCAGCTGGTCGCCGGTCCGCGAGACGAAGCCGGTCGCGGCGAGCATGCCGAGCACGAGCGTCGGGCCGACCGCGAGGCCGGCGGTCTCCCCCGCCGTCCACACGCCCCCGAGCACGCCGGCCCGGTCCTCGCCGCGATCGCGGGCGTCCACCGCCACGACGTCGGGCAGCATGGCCAGGGGGTACAGCTGCATCCCCGCGTACGCGACGCCGGCGAGGGCGACCGAGACGTAGACCCAGCCGCCCGGGGCCCAGCGCATGGGCAGCAGCGACAGGGCCGCGACCGCGAACAGCAGGGACGCGCCCACGAGCGCCCTCCGCTTGCCCACCCGCCGGGAGAGCCTCGTCGCGACGGGCATGACGAGCAGCGCGGGCGCGACGAGCGCCACGAAGAGGTACGTCACCGCCCCCTCGGAGCCCAGCGTGTACGTCGCGACGTACTGCGCGCCGGCGAGCATCGCGCCCGTCGCCAGGGCCTGCAGCAGGAACGTGGACAGCAGCCGGCGGAACGCGGGGCTCTCGCGCAACGCGGCGAGGCCCAGGCGGAGCGCGTCGCCCCGACGCTCCACGCGGGGTCCGACGGGCTCCTCGGCCGCGACCGCGACCGCGGCACGGCGGGGCGCGCCCCACCACGCGGCGAGCATGCCGAGCCCGATCACCACGCCGCCCACCAGCCCCATCACCGCGTAGCCGGCGCGTCCGCCCCCGACGGCGTCCCGGACCAGCGGGCCACCCGCGCCGAACGCGAGGATCGCGACCGCCAGGACCGCGATGCGCGGCGCCAGCAGCCGGGTCCGCGACTGGTAGTCCGGGGCGATCTCCGCCGGCAGCGCGATGTACGGCACCTGGAACACGCTGAACGAGGTCGCCGCCGCCACGAACGCGACCACCACCCACGCGGCGGCCGACGACCCCTCCAGCGCGCGGGGCGTGACGAACACGGCCGCGAAGAGCAGGGGCATGGTCAACGCCCCCGTGAGAAGGAACCGACGCCGGCTGCCGTGCCGGGCGGCCGACCGGTCCGACGCCGCACCGATGAACGGGTCGATCACCACGTCCCAGAGCTTGGGGACGGTCACGACGAGGCCGGCGAGGCCGGCCGCGACGCCGAGGGTGTCCGTCAGGTAGTAGGCCAGCACCAGGCCGGGGAGCGTGCCGAAGCCGCCGGTCCCGACCGACCCGAGTGCGTAGCCGACGACGGTCCGGCGCGGGAGCCGCACGGCGGTGGAGGGCGAAGTCACGCCGCCATGGTGCCAGCACGCGGAGCCCGCAGCGGCCATCGGCGAGCATCTCCCGTCACCCGGATGCCACGTCATCCCCGGGCACCGGGATGACGATGTCCCATTCGTGCTCGGAACCGTTCCTACCTGGGTCACCGTGCTGCAGCTGCTCGCTGCAGGTCTGGTGGGTGGCTTCTGCGTCCTCCAGTGGGTGTGGTGGCGGGGCGAGGTGCGCCCGGCGAGCGCCGCGTGGTCGCTGGCGTGGTCCGTCGACATGGCGCTGGTGCTGCTGGCCGGCGGCCTGTTCGCCCTGACCACGCCCGGCAGCGTCCGCGACGCGCTCGTGTACGTGCACGCGCAGCTCATCGCCGGCTTCCTGGTCATCGCGATCCCGGCCACCCGCGCGATCGCCGGCGGACCCAAGGTCCGGTACTGGATGTGGGCCGCCTGCGCCCTGTTCCTGGCCCGCGCCGTGCTGTGGTGGGTGCCGCTCGACCGGCTCGTCGCCGACGCCTCCGTCGTCCGGGCCGGGCTCCTGCTGGTGCCGACCGCCGTGGTGGTCTCCTACGTGGTCGTCGCGGTCGGACGCACCCAGCTCACGGCGTTCGGCTCGTTGCTGGTGGTCGCCGGCGCCGAGTCGCTCGCCATCTTCACCGCCGGCGTCCTCCTGCTGGACAGCGCGGTGGGCGCGATGTGCGCCGCGCTGTGGGCGATCCCGCTCGCCGTCGGCATCGAGGTGCTGGCGCTCAACCGTCTGCGGGACGCGCAGGACGCAGCCGCACGGCAGAACCAGATGCGCGACGCGCTGGCCCGGCTGGCCAACGCCGCGTGGTTCGTCAAGGACGCCGACGGCCTGCTGGTGACGGCCCGCGACGAGGCCCGCACGATCCTGCGGGACCCGAGCCTCGAGGGCTCGCTGCGGCCCATCGCCCGCGACCGCTTCGTCACCGAGCTCTTCTCCTCCGACAAGATCGAGCACACGCCGCAGGCCCGCACGTTCCTCATCGACCTCGCGCAGATCGTGTCTGCCGCCGCCGAGCGCTACCAGCTGAGCGAGCGCCTGCACACGACCGCGTTCGCCGACCCCCTGACCCGCCTGCCCAACCGGCGCGCCGTCGAGGAGCACCTGCTCGCCGTGCTCGACCGGGCCAACGTCGAGCGCACCCGGGTGTCCCTGGTCTACTGCGACCTCGACGGGTTCAAGCGCGTCAACGACTCCTACGGCCACGCGCACGGCGACGCCCTGCTGGTCCGGGTCGCCGACTACCTGCGCTCCGCCCTCCCGGAGCGCGAGTCGTTCGTCGGCCGCGTCGGCGGGGACGAGTTCGTCATCGTGCTGGCCCGCGCGCCGCAGGACGTCGACCTCGTCGCGATCGCCCGGGCCATGCGCGAGGGGTTCATCGACCGCACCGGCGGCAGCCGCCCCGCCCGCCTCACCGTCGGCGTGGCGACGTGGGTGCCCGGCGACGTCGTCGACGCCGACGCCCTCGTCCGGCACGCCGACACCGCCATGCTCGAGGCGAAGCGCTCCCGGTCCGGCTTCCGCGTGTTCGACCGGGCCCTGCGCCGCCGCGTCGAGGCCGAACGGCACCAGCGCGCGGCGCTCGAGGCCGCCGTCACGGCCGGCCACTTCACCGCGTACTTCCAGCCGATCGTCGACGCCGAGACCCTCGAGATCGTCCAGGTCGAGGCGCTCGCCCGCTGGGACCACCACGGTCACCTCATCCTGCCCGCCGACTGGCTCGAGCTGGCCGAGGAGTCGGGCCTGATCGTGCCCATCGGCCTCGAGGTGATGAGCCAGGCCCGGCGCGCGCTCGAGCGGTTCCAGGTGCCCGTGTCCGTCAACGTCGCCGCCCGTCAGCTGGCCGAGCCGGACGCGCTCGAGCAGATCGAGACCGCCTGGGGGGACGCGTTCTGGGAGCACCTGACCCTCGAGATCACCGAGAGCGCCCTGGTCCGCACGTCGTCGGCCGTCCCCGTCCTGTCCGAGCTGCGGGCCCGTGGCGCTCGGATCGCCGTGGACGACTTCGGCACCGGCTACAGCTCGCTGGCTCGCATCGCCCGCCTGCCCGTCGACGAGCTGAAGATCGACCGCTCGTTCGTGCGCGACATGGGCACCGAGCGCGGCCGCGGGGTCGTCCGGGCCATCGTCGCCCTGGCACACACCCACGGCCTGTCGGTGGTCGCCGAGGGTGTCGAGACGCCCACGCAGCTCACCGCGCTCGCCGAGATGGGCGTGACCCGGGTGCAGGGGAACTTCCTCGGGCGCGCGGCGCCGAACCTCCCGGTGCGCGGCCCGCGGCCGAGCACCGGCGCGACGGCCGTGGTCGCTGAGGCCGGGCGCTCGCTGCGCTCGGTGCCGACGCCGATCTCGGGCCGCGACGAGGGTCGCCTGGCGATGCCTCGCCGCATCTGACGGCACTCCTGCTGCTCCCGCTCCGGGAACGACGAAGCCCGCACCCCCGAAGGCGTGCGGGCTTCGCAGTCGGTCGGGTCAGGCGAGCAGCGTCGGCTTGAGGTCCACGATGCGGCCGAGCAGGCCGTTGACGAACTGCGGGGACTCGTCCGTGGACAGCGAACGCGCCAGCTCCACGGCCTCGTCGACCGCGACCGCGTCGGGCACGTCGTCGTTGTAGAGGACCTCCCACGTGCCGATGCGCAGCAGCGCCCGGTCGACGGCCGGCATGCGGTCGATCGTCCAGCCGTGCGCGTGAGTCGCCAGCAGCTCGTCGATGCGGTCCTGGCGCGCGATGACGCCCTCGACCAGGTCGACCGAGTACTGCGGGAGCGACGTCTCGGCGCCGGGCTCCGCGATGCGGTCCGCGAGCAGCGTCACGGGGTCGATGCCGCGCTGGTCGGCCTCGAACAGGACGTCGAGGGCCCGCTTGCGGGCCTTGGTGCGGGCACCCACCTCAGTCGTTCACACGGCCCAGGTAGCTACCGTCGCGGGTGTCCACCTTGACCTTCGTGTTGGACTCGAGGAACAGCGGCACCTGGATCTCGTAGCCGGTCTCGAGGGTCGCGGGCTTGGTCCCCGCCGACGAGCGGTCGCCCTGCAGGCCCGGCTCGGTGTACGTGACCTCGAGGACCACCGACGGCGGCAGCTCGACGTAGAGCGGGACGCCCTCGTTCGTCGCGACCATCGCGTTCTGGTTCTCCAGGAGGAAGTGGGCGACGTCGCCGACGGTGGTCTCCGAGATGTGGATCTGGTCGTAGTTGTCCGTGTCCATGAACACGAAGTCCGTGCCGTCCTTGTACAGGTACTGCATGTCGCGCTTGTCGACGTTGGCCGTCTCGACCTTCAGACCGGCGTTGAACGTCCGGTCGACGACCTTGCCGGACAGGACGTTCTTCAGCTTGGTGCGGACGAAGGCGCCACCCTTGCCGGGCTTGACGTGCTGGAACTCGATCACGGTCCACAGCTGTCCGTCGATCTTGAGCACGGTGCCGTTCTTGAGGTCGTTGGTGGTCGCCACGATCGTCGCTTCCTGTCGAGAGAGATTCTGCGCGGTCCGCCGGGGGGCGCTCCCATGGGGTGTGCGCGGCATCGACGGCCGCAGACCGCCGACCATCGTACCGTGCGGTCGCGGTACCTCCGCGCTCAGGGAGCGGCGTCGACCGCGGCCGGGCTCGGCGTCCGCAGCACGACGACCAGCACGGCGAGGAGCGCGACCGTCCCCGCGACCGCCTGGATGCCATACGGCACGACGTACGGGGCGAGGGTCACCAGCGGTGTCGCCGCGACCGCGGGGACCCGCCAGCGGCGGACCGAGGCGGCAGCCGACGTCCACGTCCACAGGAGCACGACGACCTGCAGCGGCGCGCAGTAGTAGGGGAAGCGCACGGGATCCAGCAGCAGGCGCACGGCGAGGATCGCGACGACGACGGCCAACGGGTCGGCGCTCGGTCGGCGGGCCAGCACCGACGCGACCACGACCACGGCCGCGGCCTGAGCCACCCGGAAGCCCCAGCCGAGCGGAGCGGCCGTGTCGACGAGCAGCGAGACCGTGGACGGCCCGCTGACGGCCCACCGGAAGTCGAAGGTGCGGACGTCCCCCCACAGGAGGAACGGTCCGTACAGGCCGATCGCGATGACCCCGGCCGCGACGGCGTTCGTGAGCGCGGTGGTGCGCCGGCGACACAGCAGGACCAGCGGCAGCCCGAGCACCGCCCAGAGCTTGGTCCCCATCGCCAGTCCCAGCACGACCCCGCCGGACCACCGTCGACCGTCCGCACAGTCGAGCGCAGCGAGCGCGAGCGCCAGGCCGAGCGCGATCTCCTCGGCGTGACCCATCAGTGTCGCCTCTGCCAAGGACCCCGCACCGAGCAGGACAGCGGTGACGACCCACCGCGCAACGGCTGGCGAGGCGCCCCCGCGCCTCGCCGCACGACCGGCGACCACCTGCGCGAGGACGAGGACGAGGACCGCCTGGACGGCGCCGAGCAGGAAGGGCGCGGAGACACCCACCAGGTCGGCGACGCGTGCGACCACGCCGGCGAGCAGGATCCCGAGCGGTCCCAGCTGGAGCCCCGGATCGGCGAAGACGTCCAGCGCCCCGGGCCCCGTCATGCGGCGGCCCGCCGCGAGGAACAGGAAGACGTCGCTGTCCGGGTTGGCCGCCCCCTGCACGCCGAAGACGACGAACGCGAGCGGGAGGGCCGTCCACGGCCGCCGCCAGACCCACCGTCCGGCACCCGCCAGGCGGGGGCGCGCGCGCCCGAGCTCCGCGAGCTCGCGGCCGATCCGGGGGGCGAGCGCGTCACGCCCGGGCATCGGCAGGTCGACCGTCGGCGGCACGGACGTCAGCTCCTCGCGGTGGTGTGGCTCCGCCTAGTTGCTTCGGTCGACGGGCGCCCGAAGTTGAGGTTCCGTGCCCGACCGTCAGGCGCGGGCGGCGATCGCCTCGAGCGCCAGGCGGTAGCCCTGGACGCCGAAGCCCGCGACCGTGCCCGTGGCCACCGGGCCGATCACGGAGAGGTGGCGGAACGCCTCGCGCGCGTACGGGTTGGACAGGTGCACCTCGACCAGCACGAGCCCGGCGTGGGTCACCTGCGACGCGGCATCGCGCAGCGCGTAGGAGTAGTGGGTGAACGCCGCCGGGTTGAGGGCGACGTGCGCGCGGGTGTCGACGGCCTCGTGGATCCAGCCGACCAGCACGGACTCGTCGTCCGTCTGCCGGACCTCGACGTCCAGGCCGAGCTCGGTGGCCCACCCGCTGACGGCGGCGACCAGGTCCGCGTGCGTCGCGGAGCCGTACACCTCGGGCTCGCGGGCCCCCAGGCGACCGAGGTTGGGACCGTTGAGCACCAGCACGCGCGTCATGCCGGAGAGCCTAGGCGACGGGTCCGCTGGTCAGAGGGAGATCGCACGCGACGGGGCCGGTGCGCCCTCGCTCAGCTCGGCGTACGCCGCGGCCAGGAGCGTCGGGTCCGGGCCCTCGAGCCGCACCGGCTTGCCGATGTCCTCGAGCACGACGAACCGGAGCAGGTCCCCGCGCGTCTTCTTGTCGCGGCGCATGGCCGCGAGCAGCCGGTCCCACCGGTCCCCGCGGTACGTCACGGGCAGCCCGAGCGACGTGAGGATCGAGCGGTGCCGGTCGACGACCTCGTCGGGGAGCCGGCCGGCGAGGCGGGCGAGCTCGGCCACGTAGACCATGCCCACCGACACCGCGGCGCCGTGCCGCCACTGGAACCTCTCGACGTGCTCGATGGCGTGGGCGAAGGTGTGCCCGTAGTTGAGGATCTCCCGCAGGCCCCCCTCACGCAGGTCCTCCCCCACCACGCGCGCCTTCACGGCGACGGCGCGCTCGACCAGCTCGAGCAGCACGGGCGACGAGGCCGCCGCGACCGGGTCGGTGAGCACCTCCGTGTTCGCCTCGACGAGCTCGAGGATGCGCGGGTCGGCGATGAAGCCGCACTTGACCACCTCGGCCAGGCCGGCGACGAAGTCGTGCTTCGACATCGACTCCAGCGCGGCGAGGTCGCACAGCACGCCGGCCGGTGCGTGGAAGGCGCCGACGAGGTTCTTACCCTCGGCCGTGTTGATGCCGGTCTTGCCGCCGACGGCCGCGTCGACCATGGCCAGCAGCGTGGTCGGCACGTGCACGACGCGGATGCCGCGCAGCCAGGTCGCGGCGACGAACCCGCCGAGGTCGGTGGTCGCTCCCCCGCCGACCGCGACGACGGCGTCGGTCCGTGTGAAGTCGGCCTGGCCGAGCACCTGCCACAGGAACGCGGCGACCTGCGCGGTCTTCGCCTCCTCGGCGTCGGGCACCTCGGCGATGAAGGCCTCGTACCCGTGCGCGCGCAGGTCCTCGCGGACGGCGTCGGCAGTCGTGGCCAGAGCGGCCGGGTGCACGACGAGCACCCGCCGGACCCCGGGGCCCACCAGCTCCGGCAGCGCACCCAGCAGGTGCCGCCCGATCACCACGTCGTACGGACGCTCGCCGGGCACGTGGACGGTCCTGGAGTCGGTCATGACGGGCTCCCTTCGCCGCGGCGCAGGACCGCGAGCTCTTGCTCGATCAGCTCCGCGACGTCGGCGGGCCGCAACCCGTCCGTGAGGACGCGGACGGTGGACAACGCCTCGTAGACCGGGCGACGGGCCTCCATGAGGGCCTGCCACTGCGCCCGCGGGTTGCCCAGCAGCAGCGGGCGCGACTGGTTGAACCCGACCCGGGGTGCGGCATGGGCGAGCGTGACGTCGAGGAAGACGACCACCCCTCCGCCGGCGACGTAGCCGACGAGGGCCTCCTGCGTGGCGGGGTCCAGGACAGCTCCCCCACCGAGCGCGAGGACACCGTCGTGCTGCGCGAGGGCCAGCCGGACCGCGTCGCGCTCGAGCGCCCGGAACACGGGCTCGCCGTCCTCGACGAAGATCTCGGCGATCGCCTTGCCCGCGGTGCCCTCGACGTCGTGGTCGGTGTCGCGGACGGCCAGGTGCCAGCGCTCGCCCAGCGCGGCGGCGACCGTGGACTTGCCGGAGCCAGGCGGACCGACGAGGACGATGGCCGGACCTGCCGAGAGGAACTCGGGCATCAGGCCAGCAGGTCCGGGATCGACGTCACGTACGCCTCGAGGTTGCGGCGCACCTCCGCGACCGAGTCGCCGCCGGTCTTCGCCAGCAGCGCGTCCGCGAGCACGAGCGCGACCATGGCCTCGGCGACGACGGCGGCCGGCGGGACCGCGCAGACGTCGGAGCGCTGGTGCTGCGCCTTGGCGGGCTCGCCGGTGGCGGTGTCGACGGTGTCGAGCGCGCGCGGGACCGTCGAGATCGGCTTCATGGCCGCGCGGACCCGCAGGATCTCGCCGTTGGTCATCCCGCCCTCCAGGCCGCCGGCCCGGTTGGTGCGGCGCACGATCCGTCCGGAGGCGTCGCGCTCGATCTCGTCGTGCGCCTGCGACCCCCGACGCGCGGCCGTGCGGAAGCCGTCGCCGACCTCGACCCCCTTGATCGCCTGGATCCCCATGAGCGCGGCCGCCAGCAGGCCGTCGAGCCGCCGGTCGGAGTGCACGTACGAGCCGAGGCCCGACGGCAGCCCGTAGGCGAGCACCTCGACGACCCCGCCGAGCGTGTCGCCGTCCTTGTGGCACTCGTCGATCTCGGCGACCATCGCCGCCGACGCCGCCGCGTCGAAGCAGCGCACAGGGTCGGCGTCCAGCGCGGCCGTGTCGTCGGGCGTCGGCAGCGCGGCGTCGTCGGGCGAGGACACCGGGCCGATGCTCACGACGTGAGAGACCAACCGGACCCCGGCAGCCTGCTCGAGGAACCGGGCAGCCACGGTGCCGAGCGCGACCCGGGTGGCGGTCTCCCGCGCGCTGGCCCGCTCGAGGACCGGCCGGGCGTCGTCGAACCCATACTTGCGCATGCCCACGAGGTCGGCGTGCCCGGGTCGCGGTCGCGTGAGCGGGGCGTTGCGGGCCCGGAGCAGCACGTCGGTGTCCTCGACCGGGTCGGACGACATCACGTCGACCCACTTGGGCCACTCGGTGTTGCCGATCTCGATGGCGACGGGCCCGCCCTGGGTCCGACCGTGCCGCACCCCGCCGAGGATGCGGACCTCGTCCTGCTCGAACTTCATGCGGGCGCCGCGGCCGTAGCCGAGCCGCCGCCGGGCGAGCGCGTCCTGGATGTCCGAGCTCTGCACCTCGACGTCGGCCGGCAGCCCCTCGAGGATGCCGACGAGCGCGGGGCCGTGGGACTCACCGGAGGTCAACCAACGCAGCATGGGGCGATCCTTCCATGGGCGCGGCGCGGGTCCGTACCGCGTCCGCTGGACGAACGAAGGGGCTCCCCCGCCTGAGCGGGAGAGCCCCTTCGTGGTGCCGCGTCGACTACGGCAGCGGCAGGAGCGGGTTGCGACCGTTGGCCGGCGGCAGCGGCGCGGGCGCCGCGGGGGTGGCCGCCGGGTCGGGCACCGGCACGTCGGCCGCCTCGGGGGGCAGGACGTAGACGGACCCGGTCACGAGCACCTCGAGGTCCCCCTCGTTGATCTGCGGCTTGCCGTTACCCGCCTCGGCGGGAGCCTGGGCGGACCCGGAGATCTGCTCGACGAGCAGGAGCCGCGGCGTCGCGTTCTGGAGGTCCTGCAGGAAGGCCAGGACGTTGTCGTAGGTGCCGACCACGTCCATGGTCACGGGCACCGCGAACATCGACGGGGCCGGCGGGGGCGGCGTGACGGCCTCGGTGTCGGTGGCAGCACCCTCGGCCGGAGCCGCCGCGGGGTCCACCACGGGCGCGGGGGCCGCCGGAGCCTCGATCGCGACGGCCGGGGCCACACCGAAGGAGACCACGGTGACCGCGTGCGCCACGGCGACCGCGTCGACCTGGCGCTTGTAGGTCGACATGTCCTGCGTCGACGGGACCTGGAGCTGGAGCGCGGCGAGCTCGGCGCGCAGCGCGTCGATGTTCTCGAACTGCTCCTTCAGCTTGCCCAGCTTGATCTTGGCGATCTCGTTCTGGTCCAGCTGGGCCTGGGCGGCCTCGCGCGTCTCCGCGGCCGTGGCCAGCGTGGGCGAGACGAGGACGAACCACGCCGCCGCGAGCAGGAGGACGCAGGCGAAGGCTGTTCCGGCGATCCAGCCGCCGGCCTTGTTCTTGGTCATGTCAGCTGCCTTCGGGGGTCGTGGCGGGGAACCGGTTGGCCAGCGCGGACAGGTTGACCTGCACCATCGACGTGACCGTGTACGCGATGCTGCCGTCGGTCTCACCGAGGGTGTCGGTGCTGGTCGAGGCCGCGTAGAAGCCCGGGATCGTGTTGAGGGCCTCGGTCCACGCCGCGCTGTCCGGGAGGGTCTTGGCGCGGGCGGAGAACTGCACCGTCGCGACACCCTGCTCGGTCAGGGCGTCCGGGGCCGCGGGTGCCGGCGCGTTGAGGCCGGTCTGCACCACCGAGAACGTCGTGATGCTCACGTTCGCCGGCAGGACCGCGGCGATGGCGTCGAGGTACGGCTTCCACATGATCTCGGGCGCCATGCCCTGGGCGCGAGCGTCCGTGGTGCGGCGCAGCCCGTTGAGGACCGGCTGCACCTCGGAGTACTTCTTCTCCTGCGCCTGCAGCTGGCTCGCCTCGTCCTGGGCGTCCGCGAGGGCGGAGTCGGCCGAGGTGCGGGCCATCAGGGCGAACGCGTACATCACGGCCGCGACCGCGAGCACGATGAGCAGGACCACCACGAGCCACTGCTTGACGTGCCGCAGGGCGCGGGCGGCCTTGACCTCCGGCGGGAGGAGGTTGACCTGGGGCAGACCGATCGTGAGGGCGCCGGCCGGGCGCTTCTGCGGCCGGGCACGCTCGAGCATGGTGGTCATGCGGCAACTCCGTACGCGAGTCCGACGGGGAGGGCGATGAGCGACTCGTGGCCGTTCAGGGAGTCGCGGCTGACGGTCTTGGCCATCCGGAGACCCGCCAGCGGGTCTCCGAGGGTGACCGGCAGGCGGCTGGCGCTCGACAGGTACTGACCGAGGCCCGGCAGGTGCGAGCCGCCGCCGGTGAGGACGACGACGTCGATCCCCTGGCCCGGGTGGCTGCCCGAGTAGTAGACGAACGTGTTGCGGATCGACTCGACCAGCGACGTGACCACGGTCGTGATGGCCTCGGCCGCGTCCGCCCGCTCGGGGCCGACCGCGTAACCGATGCCGATCTCGCGCTTGAGGATGTCGGCCTCGGTCGCCGGGATCTTCAGCGCGGTCGCGACCGCGTTGGTGACGTTCATGCCGCCGGACGGCAGCGCACGCACGAGGCGAGGCGAACCCTGGGCGGAGATCACGACGGTGGTGAGGCTGGCGCCGATGTCGACGAACGCCGCGGTCGCGTTGTTCAGGTCGCCGCGCGACAGCGCCCGGATCAGCGCGAACGCGTTGAGGTCGACCATGCGCGGCTTGAGCCCGGCGCCCTCGACCGCGACGACGTTGGAGGCGACGGTGTCGCGCTGCGCGGCGACGAGCATCCCGCGGACCATCCGGCCCTGCGGACCCTCGACCTCGCCCGTCGGGAAGAAGTCGAGCAGCGCGTCGTCGGTGGACATCGGCAGCAGCTCCATGACCTGGAACGGCAGCGACTCTTTGAGCTGCGCGAGCGGCATCCACGGCAGGTCGAGGTCACGCACGATGACCCGCTGGTTGCCGACGCCGATGATGACGTCCTTCGACTCGAACTTGGCCTGCGCCCAGAGCTGGCGGAGGGCCTGCGAGACGATCGAGGGCTGCTGCACCTCTCCGTCGCGCACGGCACCGACCGGGAGGGGCGCCTGCCCGAAGCGGACGAGGGTGGGGGCGTTCTTGCCGCTGGGGCCGCCGCTGCCGAACTCCAGCTCGGCTGCGCGCACCGACGACGAGCCGATGTCGAGCCCGATGACACGTGACGTGGCCACGAGGGTCCTTCCGAAGGGTCGATGCGTTCCCTGGTGCTATCGGGTGGAACGCAGGGTGACTTGAGCACTTCGTGCAGCAGCACGCGATCTGTCAGAGCAGCTGGAGGTACCAGTCCGCGACGACGGGGCCGAGCACGAGCCCGACCGCCGCGCCGGCGAGCATCCACGGGCCGAACGGGATCCCCGAGCCGCGACCCGCGCGGCGGGTCACGAGCAGGGCGACGGCGTACAGGCCGCCCAGCAGGAACGCCGCGAACCACCCGACCACCAGCGCGTCCCAGCCGATCCACCCGAGGTACAGGCCCAGGACGCCCGCCAGCTTCACGTCGCCCAGGCCCATGCCGCGCGGGTACACCAGCACGAGGACGAAGTAGACGACGAGCAGGATGACGCCGCCGAGCACCGCCCGGACCAGGGCAGCCCAGTCGGCCTGCCCGGTCGGGTTCCACGACGCCAGGGCGAGCAGGACGAGCGCGACCGGGTAGGACGGCAGCACGATGGCGTCGGGTAGCCGGTGCACGTCGATGTCGATCAGCGCGAGGGCCACGGCGATCGCCGCGAGGTACCAGTAGGCGGGCAGCGCCCACGACGCCCCGAGCCACAGCGTCGTGAGCCCGAAGAGCACCCCGGTGCCCAGCTCGACCGCCGGGTAGCGGACCGAGATCGGCGCCGAGCAGTCGCGGCACCGACCCCGCAGCACCAGCCACGAGACGACCGGGACGTTGTCCCAGGGCCGGATCGCGTGGCCGCAGCGCGGGCAGGCGCTCGGCGGGGAGACGACGGACTCCCCACGGGGCACCCGCCACACCACGACGTTCAGGAACGAGCCGATCACGCACCCGATCACGACCGAGAGCCCGATCAGCGCACCCGTCACGTCATGTCCCCCTCGTGCATCAGCTGGTCTCCTCGAGGTAGTTGCCCACCTCGGCGTCGACATTCTCCGCCGGGGCGTTCCACTTCTGCGCGGTGCTGCCGTCGCACGCGGCCATCACCAGCGAGGTCCAGTTGCCGTTGTACTTGCCGCCCGCCGCGGAGACGCAGCGCCCGGAGTTGTCGCGGATGGTCCAGCTCGTCGTCTTGTCCCCGGTCGCCATGCTCCGGGTCCACTGCTGCTCGACGGTCGAGAGGTTGCACGAGCTGGTCAGCGTCGGGTAGTACCCCACCCCGACGCCCGTGTACCCGCTCGGCGTCGACTGTGCCGTCGGCGTCTGGAGGCAGTACTGCGTGCCGCCCGCGTCCTTGATGTAGATGAGCTGCTTGGGTGCGACGGCGCCCACGAGGGGCTCGTTGTAGAACCACTTGTGGTTCCACTTGAGGCCTGCGCCGGCGGGCGGGTCCTGCTTGCACGGGTACGAGATCATGAACGGCCGGCTCGTGGTCTCGTCGGTCACGTCGAAGCAGCGGCCGAACTCGAGGTAGTTGACGATCTGGTGCGTGTTCACGCTCGCCGCGCCGGGTCCGACCGCCGGGTCCGGCGAGAACGAGCCCCAGGGCTGGTTGGCCACGCAGGTGTCGTTCATCACGAGCAGGTCGCCGTCCTGGGGCGTCCCGGACGTCCGGATGGAGCCCAGGCAGTCGGAGCTGTCCGCGATGCCCGACGTCTGACCCTGCCACGTCGCCTTGCCGCTCTCGTCCCACGACCAGAGCTGCTGGTAGGTCGGCGAGGTGCAGGCCTTCAGCTTGACCGACGTCCCGACGGTCGTCAGGCAGAGCGGGGTCGTCGTCAGCGTCGAGCTGGCCAGCTTGATCGTGTAGTCAGTGTCGTAGATCCACAGCTCGTAGTCGGTGTTCGCCGCCGTGCCGCACGTCGAGCCCGTCTTGTACGCGACGTCGGAGCCGTCGACCAGGCCCGTCGCGCGCAGGCAGAACTGCGCGACGCTCGCGCTGTTGCTGTACGAGTAGATCCGGCCACCCTTGACGTTCGTCGTGGTGGTGGAGAACTGGTAGATCATCGAGATGGACCGGTCGGCCAGGCCGCTGCCCACCCGCGCGGAGGACACGGCCTGGCCGTGCGAGGAGATGTAGGCGTACGCGGGCAGGACGGTCCCGGTCCCGGTGCCGTTCGTGCAGCTGATCGCCTTGGCGGTGCGCCACGCCGCGGTCTGCCCGGCCGGGTCCTCGCCGAAGTACTGGATGACGACGTCGTAGGTCGTGCCGGTGGCGGCCGTGTCGACGGCGCCGGTCATCGTGCACGGCAGCTTCTTCGGGTCGCCGTAGATCTTGCCGGTGAAGTCCGCACCGCCGACGGCCGTCCGGATGCGCGCGAGGCTCGACTCGACCCCCGCCTCCGCGGCGAAGATCGTCCGCGTGCTCTTCTCGGAGAACTGCGTCGGCTTGATCTGGCTCACGACGAGGCCGAGCACCAGGATGCTCATGGCGCTCATGATCATGACGAGCAGGAGGGCTGCGAGGAGCGCGACCCCGCGGTCCTGCTCCTCCCCCCGCGTCCGCGCCTGCAACGCGCGCACGGCGCGCCGCAGCACGAGTCCCTGACGGGTCATGGCCGCACTCCTGTCTTCCAGCACACGGGGTTGTCCGAGACACCGTCAGCCGGCGGGCTGTCGACGTTGCTGATCGATTCGACCGAGCTGTTCCGTGCCACGAAGCTCGAGGACGCCGACACCTTCGCGCCCTCGGCACCGGTGACCAGCAGCGAGAGGGTGACCTCCTGCCGCGGGTGGACGGGTGTGGCGAGATCCATCGCGAAGGGGTACTTCGTCACGGACGGGTCCGCGACGATGCCCTTGGCCACGGAGACGAACGGCGGCAGCACGGCCGCGCCGTCGGCCCAGGAGCGCATCTCCATCAGCTTGGTCGTCGGGTCCCAGCGCCACTGCGTGCAGGTGGTGACCCCGCTCTTGGCGACCGTGGCGGGCGTCCGGAACTCGATGTACTGGCGCCCGAGCGTCCCCGCACCGGGCAGGTTGATCGCGTCGGCGTAGCGGACCTGCTTGTCGAACCGCTGGATCACCAGCCGCGCGCTGTCACCGGCATTCACCGTCACCGTGCTGCGGACCGCGTTGTTGGTCATCATCACGACGCCGCTCATGAAGATCGCGATCACCGTGACGAAGATGCCCATCGCCACGATCAGCTCGACCGTCGTGATGCCCGAGTCGCGCTCGTCGCCGCGCGCCTGGCGCAGTGCCGCGCGCATCAGTTGGTCACCGTCAGCGTCACGTTGACCGTGTTGGACGTCGTGTAGCTCGTATCGGTGGGCACGATCTTGTAGCTGAAGTTGCAGCTCTTCGCTGTCGTCGGCGACGTGTACTTGACCTTGCCGGACGTCGCCCACGTGGTCAGGTCGAGGGAGCCGCAGCCGGACGGCATGGCCGTCACGACCGTGAAGGTCGTCCCGACGTAGGCACCGTCGTTGAGCCCCAGGTCGAGGTCCGTCTTCACCGCGGTCCCCGTCGCCGGCGACTTCTTGGCCGACACCACGTCCGCGACGGCGACGGGCTGTGCGCGGACCGTCGCCACAGCCGTGCCCGAGCTGTTGCCGTCCGGGTCGAGGATCGCGTAGGTGAACGTGTAGACGGCCAGGGTCTTGGCCTGCGGCGAGAACGTGGCCGACGCGCCGACCGTGCCGGTCCCCGACGCGCCGTTGCCGTCCACCTTCAGCGAGGTGCTCGACGACGGCGACGCCGGCCCGAAGACCTTGACCTTGTAGGTGCTCGCGTTGCCCGACGCCGTCTGGAGGTTCAGCGCGAAGTCGGTCGAGTTCGCCGGGATGCTGATCGACAGAGGACCGACCACCGGGGGCGCGTAGTTGGTGACGTGCAGCGACACCGTGCCGGGGCGGCTCACCATCTGCTCCGAGTCCGTGTACGTGTAGGTGATCGTCGGGTCACCGGCGGTCGTCGGCGTCCACTTGATCGTCGTCCCGCTGATGGTCACGCCCGGCGGGGGCGTCCCCACGAATGCGATGGAGGTCGGGTTGGTGCCGTACCGGGTCTTGACCGCGACCGAGCCGGCGACGCCCACCACGGCGTTGCTCGAGTAGTTCACCGCGAGCGGGTTCACGTAGGCGTGCACGGTGCCCGTCGCGGTGCGGGCACCGATCGTCAAGGTGTAGTTGAACGTGACCTCGCCGTGCGCGTCGTCGTTCGGGTCGAACTTGATCGTGCCGTTCCCGGTGTTGATCGTCGCGGTCCCCATGGACGGCGTCGCGGTCGACGGCTTGAGCGGCTGCGTGATGGACGCGATCGGGTTCGCCGTCAGGGCGGGCAGCGTGTCGTTGTCGAGGACGTCGATGTCGACCGGGGCCGCGTCCGCGTCGATGGACAGCGAGTCGTCGGCGGCCAGGATCAGCGTGGTGTTGTTCCACTCGAGGTCCTGGTTCGGGTCGATCAGGGACGAGATGTTGTAGCTGCAGGTCCCACCGCAGTTCCCGGTGACGTCGGCCCAGGTGACCATCACGGCCGCGCGGATCATGCGCTGGTAGCCGGAGCTGGCCACCCAGGCGGCCGACCCGCCGGTCTTCGTGCAGGGCGCCGACGCGAGCGTGGTGCTCCGGTAGCACGAACCGAACAGGGTGGTCACGGTGTACTTGATGCGGGACTGCGTGACCTGCTGGGTCAGCGGGACCGCGTCGTCCGCGGTTCCGGTCAGCGGGGCGGGCGCGGTCGCCGCGTCCCAGTCGGGGTAGGCGTCGACGAGCCCGTTGACGCCGGCCGCGACCGCCGCCGTCCAGGCCGCGGTCACCTCGGCCTGCGTGCGCCCGACGACGACCCCGGAGGTCTTCGTGGTGGAGAACTTGGCGACGCGCGAGTACGCGTCCTCCATGGCCTTGTTCGCGACCGACGTCGCGTTCTGCTGCCGCTGCTGCGTGGTGACGCTGCGCGTGCCGTTGATGAAGAAAGCCAGGGATGCGCTGGCCACGATCGCGATGATCGCGAGGGCCACGAGCACCTCCATCAGCGTGAAGCCGGCGTCCGGCGCGTCGTCGCGCTGCAGTCGCTGGATCATGGCTGGCCTCCTCTTGTCGGCGTGTCGTGCACGGAGGCGGTGCGGAGATGGACGTGTCGCCATCTCCSCACCGCCCGCTACTACGTGGTGCTGATCAGCAACCAGCGGCCTTCGCGGCCGCGGCGCCCGGCTGCAGGCCACCGGTCGCGCTCAGGTAGCTGAAGCCGGCCGTCGCGGCACCGGTGCCCTTGGCGTTGTAGCCGTAGACGCAGTACGCGTCGGTGCCGATGATCTTGTAGCTGACGACGTTGCCGGCGCTCAGCGAGATCGTGCTGCCCGTCGTGACGACGATCGTGTTCGGCGAGGTGCCGGTCGACGCCGCGACGGTCGCGGGGTACGCCTGGTTGTCGGTGTAGTACGTCTCGACCTCCTGGGCGACCGTACGCAGGTCGGACTTGATCGACGCGTCGACCGCCTTCTTGCGCTGGTTGAGGAACACCGGGATGGCGATGGCCGAGAGAATGCCGATGATGATGATGACGACGAGGAGCTCGATAAGGGTGAAGCCCTTGTCCTTCTCCGCGATGGACTTCTGCATGCGAGCGATCATGTCCGTCTTCTTTCGTGAGGTCTGGGTGTTCAGGATCTAGCCGAGCCGTTCGCTACTGCAGGGGATCAGGGCTGGACCTTGGGGTTCAGTCCGCCGAGCGCGCTGTCGTACAGGAAGTACTTGCCGGCGGTCGCAGTGGACTTGTCATTGGTCCCCTGGAGCGTGTAGGACTGCCCGCTCGCGTCGAGCGCGTACACGATGACGTTGTTCGCGCTGACCGAGACCGTGTCGCCGAGGGTGATGGCGAACTTGGTGCCCGCGCCACCCGTCTGCGCCGCGTCCGCCGTCAGCGGGTACTTCTGGTTGTCCGTGTAGTACGTCTCGATCTCCTGGGCGACCGTGCGCAGGTCGGACTTGATCGACGCGTCGACCGCCTTCTTGCGCTGGTTCAGGAACACCGGGATGGCGATGGCCGAGAGAATGCCGATGATGATGATGACGACGAGGAGCTCGATCAGGGTGAAACCCTTGTCCTTCTCCGCCATGGACTTCTGCATGCGTGCGATCACAGTCAGCTCCTGAGTGTGCTCGAGGGGTCAATTGTCTGAATCAGTCCGGCGGAGCCGGTTCGGTCGTGCATCACGTGTATCGACCCTGTTCGGAGCGTTCTTGACGACGTTCGGGAACCTTTTTCGACCAGTCACCCGGACGGCGCAACGAAGGCACGGCAGCCGCGCTGCCGTGCCTTCGTAGAGGTATTTCCTGGTATCAGGAGATGAGGTTGAAGATGCCGAAGATGGGCATGTACATGGCGATGACCATGGCGCCGATGATCGCGCCGATGACCACGATCATGAGGGGCTCGATGAGGCTGGTGAGCTGCTCGGTGGTCGCCTCGACCTCGGCGTCGTAGAAGTCGGCGATCTTGCCCAGCATGGTGTCCAGGGCACCGGTGTCCTCACCGACGGCCATCATCTGCACGACCATCGGCGGGAAGACGTCGTGCTGGGACAGCGGCCCGGACAGCGACTCGCCGCGACGCACGGACTCCTGCACCGCCTTGGCGGCCTTCTCGATCACCAGGTTGCCGCTGGTCTCGCCGACGATGTCGAGCGCCTGCAGGATGGGCACGCCGGCGTGGATCATCGTGCCGAAGTTCCGGGTGAACCGGGACACCGCGATCTTGCGGAACAGGTTGCCGAAGACCGGCAGCTTGAGCTTGAGCGGGTCCAGCCGCATGCGGACCGACTTGTCGTTCTTGTGCTTGCGCCACCAGAACGAGAACCCGATGAGCACCACGACCGTCGGGATGATGGTCACCTTGAGGATGGCCGAGAGGGTCATGAGGATCCGGGTGGGCAGCGGCAGGGTGCCGCCCAGGCTCGCGAACATGCCGGCGAACACCGGGACGATGAAGAGCAGCATGCCCGCGACGGCCAGGATGGCGACGATGAAGACGACCACCGGGTAGGTCATGGCCGACTTGATGGTGCTGCGCAGCTTGACCTCCGACTCGAAGTTGTCCGCGACGCTCACCAGCACCTGGTCGAGGAAGCCACCGACCTCGCCGGCCTTGACCATGTTGATCATCAGCGGCGGGAACGTCTCGGGGTGCTTCTGCAGCGCGACCGAGAACGCCGTGCCGACCTCGACGTCGTTGCGCACCTGGGCGACGACCTTGGCCAACGGCTTCGACTCGGTCTGGTCGGCCAGGATGCTCAGCGCCCGTAGGAGGGACAGGCCCGAGTCGATCATGGTCGCCAGCTGGCGGGCCATGATCGCGAGGTCCTTGAGCGAGACCTTGTTGTTGCCGAACCCGGGGATGTTGATCTCGGCGTTGAGGCCGCCGGTGCCCACCTCGGAGATCGAGACGGCCGCGAGGCCCATCTCGCGGAGGCGGTTGGCCACCGCGGCCTGGTTGTTGGCCTCGACGCGGCCCTTGACCAGCTTGCCGGACTTGTCGCGGACCGCGTACTCGAAGGTCTTCTGCGCGGTAGCCATCAGAAGGCCTGGTTCCCGTAGGAGGTGCCGCCCATGGAGACCGCGTCACCCATGCCCGCGGCACCCTGCGACCCGCCGGAGAACCGGCCGGTGAGGCGGTTGAAGTCCTCGACGTGGTGGCACTTCTCGAGGCCCATCTCGTACGAGATCTTGCCGACCTTCACCAGGTCGGCGAGGTGCTGGTCCATCGTGTGCATCCCCTGCTTCGCGCCGGCCTGCATGGCGGAGTAGATCTGGTGCGTCTTGCCCTCACGGATGAGGTTGCGGATGGCGGGGGTGGCGACGAGCACCTCGGTGGCGACGGCACGGCCGGGGGCGTCCGAGCGCTTGGCCAGCGTCTGGCAGACCACGCCCTGGATCGCGCCGGCCAGCTGCGTGCGCACCTGCGCCTGCTGGTGGGCCGGGAAGACGTCGATCACGCGGTCGATGGTCTGGGCCGCGTCCTGCGTGTGCAGGGTCGCGAAGACCAGGTGACCGGTCTCGGCGGCCGTGAGGGCCACGGAGATCGTCTCAAGGTCACGCATCTCACCGACGAGGATGATGTCCGGGTCCTGGCGCAGCACGTGCTTGAGCGCGTTGGCGAACGAGTGGGTGTCCTGGCCGACCTCGCGCTGGTTCACCACGCACTTCTTGTGCCGGTGCAGGAACTCGATCGGGTCCTCGACGGTCATGATGTGGTCCTGGCGCGTCCGGTTGGCCAGGTCGACGATCGACGCCAGCGTCGTGGACTTGCCGGAGCCGGTCGGGCCGGTGACCAGCACGAGACCGCGGGGCAGGCCCGCGAAGGTACCGACGATCGCCGGCACGCCGAGCTCCTCGAGCGGCTTGATCTCGTACGGGATCACGCGGAAGGCCGCGCCGATCGACTCGCGCTGCTGGTAGATGTTCACGCGGAACCGGGCCAGGCCGCGGACCGCGTAGGAGAGGTCGAGCTCGAGGTTCGTCTCGAACTTCTCGCGCTGCTTCTGCGTGAGGAACGCGTACAGCGACCGGCGCAGCCCGTCCGGGGTGACCTGGCCGAAGCCCTCGAGCGCGGACAGCGAGCCGTTGATGCGGACCATCGGGGTGGTCCCGGTGGTCAGGTGCACGTCGGACGCGCCGACGCGGACCATCTCGGTGAGGATCGCGTCGATCGGGAGGTCGCCCTCCTGCTTGTCCTCCCCCATGCCCCGTCGCGGGCCCCGCTCGCGGCCGGGGGCCGGCGCTGCGGCGCGCTGCGTGGGCGCACCCTCCGGCGGGGTCGCCGGCGCGGCGACCGGGGCCGCGGGGGCCGGCGGCTGCACGGGCATGAAGACCTTGGTGGCGGGAGCCGCCGACGGACCGGCGGGCTGGAACGTCGCCGGAGCCTGCGGGGCGCCGTAGGCGGGCGCGGCCGACTGCGGCGGGAGGTAGGCGGGCGGGCCGGTGGGCGCCGCCTGGTAGGCCGGAGGGCCCGAGGGCGCGGCCTGGTACGAGGGAGCGGGCGCCGCGGGGGCACCGGGCGCGCTCTGCGACGGGATGGGCGAGAACATCGCTGTCGCGCCTGGCTGGACGGGGGCACCGACCTGCGGACCGGCGGGCCGGTACGGCGGCAACGGCCGCGAGGGCTCCCCCATGGGTGCCGGATAGTTCTCGCTCACGTCATTCCCTCCACGTGGTCGCGGTGTGCGACCGGCACGGACGTGCCGCTGGACCGTTCATCGGCGGCGCCGATGCCCGACTTGAGACTTCGGTGCACGTTGGGGTGCACCGACGGGGTCACGCCACGACGCGGAGGATCTCCTCGATCGAGGTCTGACCGAGCACGACCTTCTGCCAGCCGTCGTCGCGGAGCGGGATCATGCCCTGCTTCACGGCGGTGGCGGAGATGTCGGCCGACGACGAGTGCGCGACGGCGTGGCGCTCGATGTCCTCGGTGACCTGCATGACCTCGTGCAGCGCGAGCCGCCCGCGGTAGCCGGTCTTCGAGCACGTCACGCAGCCGGCCGGCCGGTAGAGCTCGGGGATCGGCTCGCCCGGCATCCACGGGAAGCGGGCGCTCATCATCTCCTCGGGCGACGGCTGGTACAGCTCCTTGCACTTGCTGCACAGGCGCCGCGCGAGCCGCTGGGCCACCACGCAGTCCAGCGCGGAGCCCACGAGGAAGGGCTCGATCCCCATCTCCGTGAGACGCGTGACCGCCGACGGCGCGTCGTTGGTGTGCAGCGTGGAGAGCACGAGGTGACCGGTGAGGGCCGCCTCGATGGCGATCTGCGCCGTCTCGTGGTCGCGGATCTCACCGAGGAGCACGACGTCGGGGTCGGAGCGCAGGATCGAGCGCAGCGCGCCGGCGAACGTCAGGCCGGCCTTCGGGTTGACCTGGACCTGGTTGATGCCCGCCAGCCGGTACTCGACCGGGTCCTCGACGGTGATCACGTTGATCTCGGGCTTGGAGACCGCGTTCAGCGTCGCGTACAGCGTCGTCGACTTGCCCGAACCGGTCGGGCCGGTGACCAGGATCATCCCGTAGGGCTTGGTGTACGCCTCGCGGTAGACCTCGTAGTTGGAGTCGAGGAACGACAGGTCGCGCAGGTCGAGGCTCGCCGTGGAGTTGTCGAGGATTCGCATGACGATCTTCTCGCCCCACACGGTGGGCAGCGTCGCCACGCGGAGGTCGATCTTGCGACCGTTGTGCACCACGGACATGCGGCCGTCCTGCGGCTTGCGGCGCTCCGCGATGTCGATGTCGCTCATGATCTTCACGCGGCTGATCACGCCGCTCTGGATCTGCTTGGGCGCCCGCTGGGTCTCGTGCAGCACGCCGTCGATGCGGTACCGGACGCGCAGGTCCTTCTCGGACGGCTCGATGTGGATGTCCGAGGCGCGGTCGGTGATCGCCTGCGTGACCAGCAGGTTGACGAATCGCACGATCGGGGCGTCGTCGTCGGCGATGTCCCCCATCTTCGACAGGTCGGCCTCGGGCTCGGCGGTGAACTCCTCGAACGCCTGCGAGAGGTCTTCCATCTCGTCGTCCGCGCGGCAGAACCGGTCGATCGCCCGCAGCAGGTTGTCGTGCGTGGCGATGACGGGGATCACCGGCATGCCGGAGACGTTGCGCACGTCGTCGACGGCCATGACGTTGCCGGGGTCGGACGTCGCGAGCACGATCGAGCCGCCCTCGAGGGCGACCGGGAGCACCGAGTACCGGCGGCACAGCGCGCTCGGCACCAGGCTCACCGCGGTGCGGTCGACCGGGTAGTCGTCGAGGTCCACGAAGTTCATGCCGACCTGGGCGGCGAGGGCCTTGACCAGCTGGCCCTCGGAGAGCACGCCCAGCTCGACGAGCGTGCGGCCCAGCGACGAACCTCGGGCCTGGGTCTCGTCCAGCGCCGCGAGCAGCTGCGCCTCCGAGACGAGGCCTTCGTCGAGCAGAATCTCTCCGAGCTGCTTCACGCGCGTCCCTCCGCCTCTGCCGGCGGCCGGTGACCGCGCGGATGTCTCCTCGGGTCAATCGGCAGGTGCAGCGACCTGCGTGAGCGGATCAGTGGGTCAGTTTGCCCTCGAGCGCCGCCGACATGGCGGCCAGGGGGGCCGACCTCCCGGTCATCAGGCGCACCTGCTCGGCCGCCTGGTGCAGCAGCATCTGCTCCCCACCGACGACCGCCCCCCCGGCGGCGGCCCAGGCGACGGACAGCGCGGTGGGCCGCGGGTCGTAGGCGACGTCGAGCAGCACGCCGCCGACCGCGCTCAGGCCGGCGGCGAGATCGTCGGCGGCGTGCGGCGGCAGGGTCGACACGACCACGTCCGCCCGACCGATCTCGGACGGCGCGGTGTCGAGGTTCCGGTACACCGGTGTGACGCCCATCCGGTGGGCCGCGCGCATGAGACCGCCCGCCCGGGCGACGGACCGCACGTACACCACGGGCGACGTGCAGCCCAGCTGCGCGAGGGCGGCGAGCGTGGACGACGCGGTCGCGCCGGCCCCGAGGACGGCCGCGGTCCGGACCGGGCCGTCGAGCGCGAGCGCCGCGACGATGCCGTGCACGTCGGTGTTCGCGCCGATGAGCGTGCGGCCCTGGACCAGCACCGTGTTCACCGCGCCGACCACCTCGGCCAGCGGCTCGACGTGGTCGAGGAGCGGGATCACCGTCTGCTTGAGCGGCATGGTGAGGCTGAGCCCCGCCCAGGTGCCGTCGAGACCGGCGACGAACGCCGGCAGCGCCTCCTCGGTCACGTCGATCGCGTCGTAGCGCCAGTCGTCGAGCCCGAGCGCGGCGTAGGCGGCACGGTGCAACGTCGGTGACAGCGAGTGCGCCACCGGGTGTCCGAGCACCGCCGCCCGTCGGGGGGCGGAGGACGTCACTTCCCGTTCGCCGCCTGCCACTCGCGGAGCTGCTCCACGTTCGCCTGGTGGTCGGCCAGGTTGTTGGCGAAGAGCGTCTCGCCCGTGTCGAGGTTGACGGTCACCCAGAACAGCCAGTCGCCCTCGGCCGGCGAGAGGACGGCGTCGATCGATGCGGTGCCCGGCGACGCGATCGGGGTCGGCGGCAGGCCCAGGTTCTTGTACGTGTTGTACGGGTTGCTGGGGTCCTGCGTGTCCGCGGTGGTGACGGCCGTGCCGGGCTTGCCCAGGCCGTAGGCCACCGACGAGTCGATGTCGAGCGGCATCTCCTTGGCCAGCCGGTTCTCGATCGCGCGGGCGACCTTCGGCCGGTCCTCGGCCAGGCGCGCCTCGCGCTCGACCAGGGACGCCTTGGTGAGCACGGTCTCCCACTGGTCCTGCGGGACACCCTTCTGGGTGAGGACGGCGACGGTCTGCGCGGTCATCTGCGAGAGCACGCTCGCCGCGGTCGCACCGGGCTCGACGTCGTACGTGGCCGGGAACAGCCAGCCCTCCGAGTTCCCGTTCGCCTCGGCCGGCAGGCCGATCGCGGTCGGGTCCGCCAGCGCGGCGGTGATGTCCTCGACGGGGATCAGGGTCTTCTCGTTGATCTTGGCGACGATCTGGTCCCGCGTGAGCCCCTCGGGGATGGTCACCTTCATCGAGACGCGGCTCGACGGGTTCAGCAGCGCGATGACCGCGTCCGACGCCTTCATCTCGAGCAGCATGCGGTACGTGCCCGGCTGGATCGAGCTGGCCTGCGGGTTGGCGGCGAAGGCCTCGTTGAACGCCGTCGCGCTGGCGACGACACCGGCATCCACCAGGGTCGACGCCATCAGGGCGCCGGTGTCCCCAGGCTTGATGACCACCTCGACGCTGCCGTGCCCGACACCCGAGTAGTCCTCGACGTTGCCGCCGGCGTTCGAGCCGCCGACGTGGAACATCCCGCCCATGAGCTCGACGACGACGTAGGCGGCGCCGGCGACCATGAGGACCGCGACGACGAGCACCCAGATCGAGCGGCGACGGCGGCGCTTGCGCTCACGCTGCTCCTTGGCCCGGCCTCGGGCGCGCGAGGGCCGGTGCTCGACGGGCGCGACGCGGGTGTCGCCACCGAACAGGTCGCTCACCTCGTCACTCCGATCTACAGGGGCCCAGCGGTCGGTCTGGCTGTTGGTCACGTGCGCGTCACTCCACTGTCGTCCGTGCGTCGCCCGCAGCCCCCCCGCGCGCCACCGGACCGTGCTTCGCTGGGTCGACGACGACCCGCTCACCGGGACGACGCCCCGACGCACGCTCCGCGTCAAGCGCGGACTGCAAGATCACCACCGCGGCCGCCTGGTCGACGACCTGACGGTGGCTGCGTCCGGATCGGCCGGACGCATGCAGCGCGTGATGGGCGGACACCGTGCTCATCCGCTCGTCGACGAGCCTCACCGTGACGGGTGCGACTGCCTGCGCCAGTTGGACAGCGTACGCGCGCGCGGCCTCTGATGCTGAGCCTTCGGTCCCCGACAGGTGCATGGGAAGTCCGACGTACACAACACCCACACCTCGCTCCTGCACCTCGCGCACCACCTCGGCGATGTCGGCCGGCAGCCGGCCCTTGCCGCCGGTGGCTCGCGCCAGCGTGGCGACAGGGGTCGCGATCAGGCCGTCAGGGTCGCTCGTCGCGAGCCCCACGCGCACGGAGCCGACGTCGACCCCGAGGCGCCGCCCGCGGGCGACGACCTCACCGGGGTCGGTGTGTCCCTGCACGTCAGCCGTTCGCCGCAGCCGCGACCGCAGCCAGCGCCTCGGCCAGGCGAGCGGGGTCGGTGCCGCCGCCCTGCGCCAGGTCGTCCTTGCCGCCACCGCCGCCGCCGAGGATCCCGGAGGCCGTGCGGACCAGCGCGCCCGCACGCACGCCGCGCTCGCGGGCGCTCGCGTTCGTGGCCACGACGACGACCGGCCGACCCTTGCTGATCCCGCCGATGGCCACGACCGCGGGCGTGCTCTCGCCCAGGCGCGACCGGACGTCCAGCACGAGGGTGCGCAGCTCGTCGCCGCCCACCTCGCCCGCGTCGTGGGTGACCACGCGGGTCTCCCCCACCGTCGCCGCGCCCGAGGCCAGCGAGCCCGCCTGCGCGAGGAGCGACGCCTGCCGCAGCGTCGCGAGCTCCTTCTCGGAGTCCTTCAGCTTGGTGAGCAGCGAGGACACCCGCTCGGCGAGCTCGTCGGGACGAGCCCCCAGCAGGCCGGAGAGCTGGCCAACGACCGCGCGCTCCTTCGCCTGGTAGCCGTAGGCCCCGGCACCGACGAGGGCGTCGACGCGCCGCACGCCGGAGCCGATCGCCGACTCGGACAGCAGGGTGACGAGCCCGAGCTCGCCGGACCGCTTCACGTGCGTGCCCGCGCACAGCTCCAGGGACCAGCCGTCGCCGATGTCGACGACGCGGACCTCGTTGCCGTACTTCTCGCCGAACAGGGCCATCGCCCCCCGGCCGCGGGCCTCGTCGATCTGCATGACGGAGTCGGTGACCTCGAGGTCGTCCTGGAGCCGCTCGTTCACGCGCGCCTCGATCTCCGCGACGACCTGCGACGGGGTCGCCGACGGGGAGCGGAAGTCGAACCGGAGCCGGCTCGGCGCGTTGAGCGATCCCGCCTGCGTGGCGCTCTCGCCGACGGACTCGTGCAGCGCCTTGTGCACCAGGTGCGTGGCGGTGTGCGCACGGGCGATCGCGCGCCGCCGGTCGACGTCGATCGACGCCGTGCCGGACTCGCCGAACGTCACCGTGCCGTCGACCAGCCGGCCGTGGTGCACGGACAGCCCCTTGACGGGCGCCTGCACGTCGTCGACCTCGATGCGCGCGCCGCCGTCCAGCAGGATCGTCCCGGTGTCGGCCAGCTGGCCGCCCGCCTCGGCGTAGAACGGCGTCACGTCCAGCACGACCTCGACGTCCGCGGGCGCGGTCGCCGCAGGCGCGGGCACCCCGTCGACCAGCAGGCCGACCACCCGCGACCGCGCAGTCGCGTCCGTGTAGCCGATGAACTGCACCGGCTTGGCGTTCTCGGTGCTCAGCGTGCTGTGCAGGTCCTGGTAGGCCGCGTTGTCCGCGCGGCCCGCGCGCTTGGCCAGCGCGTCCGCCCGCGCCCGGTCCCGCTGCTCCTTCATGAGCGTGCGGAACGCGGTCTCGTCGACGGCCACACCCTGCTCGGCCGCCATCTCGAGGGTCAGGTCGATCGGGAAGCCGTACGTGTCGTGCAGCTGGAACGCGTGCGAACCCGAGAGCACCGAGAGCGCCTTCTGCTTGACGTTCTGCACCGCCGTGTCGAGGATCGTCGTCCCCGCTGCCAGCGTGCGACGGAACGACTCCTCCTCGGCGTACGCGACCTGGCTGATCCGCTCGAAGTTCTGCGCGAGCTCGGGGTAGGACGGGCTCATCGCGTCACGGCTCATCGGCAGCAGCGTGGGCAGCGCGACGTCGTCGACGCCCAGCAGGCGCATCGAGCGGATGGAGCGGCGCAGCAGACGGCGCAGGACGTAGCCGCGGCCCTCGTTCGAGGGGGTGACGCCGTCGCCCATGAGCATCAGCGCGCTGCGGACGTGGTCGGCGACGACCCGCATGCGCACGTCGTCGTCGTGCACCGCGCCGTACCGCTTGCCGGACAGCTCCTGCGCACCCTGGATGACGGGGAAGACCTCGTCGATCTCGTACAGGTTGTCGACGCCCTGGAGCAGGTACGCGACCCGCTCGAGCCCCATGCCCGTGTCGATGTTCTTCTGCTTGAGCTCGCCGAGGATCGGGAAGTCCTCCTTGCCGCCCCCGTTGCCGCGCTCGTACTGCATGAACACGAGGTTCCAGATCTCGAGGTAGCGGTCCTCGTCGACGACCGGGCCACCCTCCGCGCCGAACTCCGGACCGCGGTCGACGTAGATCTCGGAGCACGGACCCGCGGGGCCGCGCGCACCGGTCGACCAGTAGTTGTCCTTCCAGCCGCGGCGCTGGATCCGCTCGTCGGGCAGGCCCGCGATCTGCTTCCAGAGCGCCGCCGCCTCGTCGTCGTCGTAGAAGACCGTGACCCAGATGCTGTCGGGGTCGAAGCCGAAGCCGCCGTTCTCGCGCGAGCCCGTGACAAGCTCCCAGGCGAAGGTGATCGCGCCTTCCTTGAAGTAGTCGCCGAACGAGAAGTTGCCGTTCATCTGGAAGAACGTGCCGTGGCGCGTGGTCTTGCCGACCTCCTCGATGTCGAGGGTGCGCACGCACTTCTGCACGCTGGTCGCCCGCTTCCACGGCGGCGTCTGCTCGCCGAGCATGTACGGGATGAACGGGACCATGCCGGCGATGACGAACAGCGTCGACGGGTCCGGGGAGATCAACGAGGCCGAGGGCACGACGACGTGGCCGTTGCCCTCGAAGTAGTCGAGCCAGCGCTGGCGGATCTCGGCGGTACGCATCGTGTCCTCGTCGTCCATCTGTCGTGTCTGTGGTGCAGCGTCAGGTGACGCCCTGGGTGTTCCCGGTAGCTCAGAAGAAGGTGTAGCCGTCGTCGTCGTCGGGGTCCTCGGTGGGTCCGGCGGCCCAGTCCTCGTCGCGGTGACGGGCCGCGGACCAGGACCGGCGCAGGTTCTCGACCCGTTCGGGTCGCTCGGCCTTCAGGGCCTCCACGTCGACGTCGCCGACGAGGTCGTGCCGCAGCTGCTGCTCGCGCTCGGCCATGCCGGCGAGGAACTCGCTCTTGAGCGTGGCCACGGCGTGCGAGACGCGCTGGACACCGTCGAGCGCGTCCGTCGTCCCGGCGGGGAGGTACGTCTCGACGATCGTGCGGCCCTTGCGGATCACGATCACCGTGACGACGACGCCCAGGGCGAGCCAGGTCAGTCGGCGCGCCATCATCGGCTCCGGCGCGCGCTCGCCGCGAGGCCCGACAGGGCGCGGCGCACACCGTAGGAGAAGGCGGCGACCTTGATCATCGGCGAACCGACGGTCGCGGCGAACAGCGACGTGAGCGCCGACACGTTCTCCGACACCTGCGCGGCGGCGGTGGTGACGGTGTCGATGTTCTCGAGCTGCGTGTTGGACGAGGCGACCAGCGTGGCGGTCTCGTCGAGCACCGGCACGGTGTGGTCGGTGATCTCCTTGACGGAGGTCCGGGTCTCGTCCAGCACCCGCCCGAGCTTGATGAGGGGCACCGCCAGGAAGCCCACCAGCAGCACGAACGCGATCGCGGCGATCAGCCCCGCGACGTCACCCACCGACATGTCTTGCCTCCTGGTCCCGGGGCCTTCGACCCCGCGGAAACCCTACCGGTCCCGGACGCACGGACGCCCCGCAGCGCAGGTGCGCGGCGGGGCGTCAGTGAGAGATCGGATCAGCGGGCGTAGTACTCGACGACCAGCTGGACCTCGCACGTCACGGGGATCTCCGCGCGCTTGGGGTGGCGGACCAGGACGGCGCTCAGCTTCTCGAGCTGCACGTCGAGGTAGCCCGGGACGGCCGGGAGGACGTCGCGGTGGGCGCCGGCGGCGGCGACCTGGAACGGGACGGTCGCCTGGCTCTTCGGCTTGACCTGGAGCGTCTGGCCCGGCTTCACGCGGAAGGAGGGACGGTCCACGATCTTGCCGTCGACGAGCACGTGACGGTGCACGACGACCTGGCGGGCCTGGAGGATCGTGCGGGCGAAGCCCGAGCGCAGGACGAGCGCGTCCAGGCGGGTCTCGAGGTTCTCGACGAGCGCCTCACCGGTCAGGCCCGGGGCCTTGCGGGCGTCCTCGTACGCACGAGCCATCTGCTTCTCGCGCAGCGCGTACTGGGCGCGCAGACGCTGCTTCTCACGCAGACGGACGGCGTAGTCCGACTCGGTGCGACGACGCGCACGGCCGTGCTCGCCGGGGGGGTACGGCCGCTTCTCGAAGTGCTTGACGGCCTTGGGCGTCAGCGCGAGGCCGAGGGCGCGGGAAAGGCGCACCTGGCGACGCGAGCGGGTCACGCTGCTCACAGAGTTACTTCCTGTCGTTGTAGACGTCACACCCGGAGACGGAGATGTTCCGCCGGGCGTGGGGCCGACCGTGGATGCGTCGCGTCTGTTCTCGACGCTGGCTAAGGCCCCAGGTGGTCGTCCGGCCGGGGGCGTGCTGCACGTTCAGAGCACACCCGTCCCGCGGACGACCTCGACACTCTACCCTGCGACGACCCCGATCCCCGAATCAGGCCTGGTCGTCGAGGATCGCGCGGATGCGGTCGAGGCGTTCGGTGACCTGCCGCTCGTAGCCGCGGTCGCTGGGCTCGTAGTAGCGCGTGCCGAGCAGCTCGTCCGGCAGGTACTGCTGGGCGGCGACGGCGTGCGGCTGGTCGTGCGCGTACAGGTACGAGGTCCCGTGGCCGAGCTGCTTGGCGCCCGGGTAGTGGGCGTCGCGCAGGTGCTGCGGGACCGAGCCGATGCGGCCGGCCCGGACGTCGGCCAGGGCGCGGTCGATCCCGAGGTACGCGGCGTTGGACTTCGGCGCCGTCGCCAGGTGGACCACGGCCTCGGCCAGGATGATCCGCGCCTCCGGCATGCCGATGAGCGCGACGGCCTGCGCCGCCGCGACCGCCGTCTGCAGCGCGCTGGGGTCGGCCATGCCCACGTCCTCGGCCGCCGCGATCACGATGCGGCGGGCGATGAAGCGCGGGTCCTCCCCCGCGGCGATCATCCGCGCGAGGTAGTGCAGGGACGCGTCGACATCGGACCCGCGCATCGACTTGATGAACGCGCTGATGACGTCGTAGTGCTGGTCGCCGTCGCGGTCGTAGCGGACCGCGGCGACGTCGATCGCCCGCTCCATGGTCGCCAGGTCGACGCGCACGGGCGGGACCGCGTCGTCCTCGGACAGCGCCGAGCCCGCGGCCGCTTCCAGGATGGTCAGGGCCTTGCGCGCGTCGCCGCCGGCGAGCCGCAGCAGGTGGTCCTCGGCGTCGTCGGCCAGCGTGATCGAGCCGTCGAGGCCGCGCTCGTCCTCGACCGCCCGCCGGACGAGCCGCCGCACGTCCTCGGTGTCGAGCGGCTGGAGCGTGAGCAGCAGCGACCGGGACAGCAGCGGGGAGTTGACCGAGAACGACGGGTTCTCGGTGGTCGCCGCCACCAGGGTCACCCACCGGTTCTCCACGCTGGGCAGGAGCGCGTCCTGCTGCGCCTTGGTGAACCGGTGCACCTCGTCGATGAACAGGACCGTCTCGGTCCCGTCGGTGGCGAGCCGGCGCCGGGCGTCCTCGATGACGGCCCGGACGTCCTTGACGCCGGCGGTGACTGCCGAGAGCTCGACGAACCGACGGCCCGAGGTCGCGGCGATGAGGTACGCGAGGGTGGTCTTGCCCGTGCCCGGAGGGCCCCAGAGGACGACGGACGTCGGCGCCGCGCGCCGGGCCGCCTCGTTGGCGGGCTCCACCAGGCGGCGCAGCGGGGAGCCCGCCACCAGCAGGTGCTCCTGGCCCGCGACCTCCGCCAGCTCCCGCGGGCGCATCCGTACGGCGAGCGGAGCGCCGGCACCGACGGCGGGCAGCCCCGT
The DNA here is from genome assembly GCF_056403775.1 of Cellulomonas sp. P2_F12. Classification (NCBI taxonomy): domain Bacteria; kingdom Bacillati; phylum Actinomycetota; class Actinomycetes; order Micrococcales; family Cellulomonadaceae; genus Cellulomonas; species Cellulomonas sp. P2_F12. Next base: position 421,768 of record NZ_JBFUEV010000001.1, read on the forward strand.
GGCCGTCTGCGTCACCGCATCGAACAGGTCCATGCGGGCAGGGTACGCACGCGGACCGACGTCCGAGAGCCGCGGGCGCGCCGAACGGGTGCCCCGTGTGCGCACCGGTCGTTCCACCTGCGACGATGGCCCGCGTGTTCGCCCGTGTCGGTCGCGCCGTCGCCCATCACCCACGCCTCACCGTCGTCGCGTGGCTGGTCCTCGCCGTGCTCGGATACGGCCTGGCCGTCGTCGGGGTGCACGGCGAGAACCTCTTCGACCGCCTGAGCACGGGTGCGCCCTCGGTCCCCGGCTCGGAGTCCGCCGAGGGACGCCAGATCCTCGAGGACGCCGACCAGAGCGGACCGTCGCTCACGCTCGTCCTGCAGGGTGTCGACCCGACGGACCCGGACGTCGCCACGGCGATGGTGCCGGTACGAGCCGAGCTGACCGCGATCGACGGGGTGGCGTCGGTCATCGACCCGCTCGGGCTGCCGGACGGCGCGGCCAACCCCGCAGCCGCTCCCCTGGTGGCCACCGACGGGGACGGCTTCCTCGTCGTCGTCGAGATCGAGCCGGACCTGTCGGCCGACGACGAGCAGGCCGCGCTCGACGAGGTCGAGGCGCGCCTGCGCGACGTCCCCGACGACCTCGAGGTGGCGGCGCCCGGCGTCACCGGGATCGTCGGCGGCAACACGCTCATCGTGCAGGCCATCACGGACCAGGTGGAGACCGACCTGCGCACGGGCGAGACGATCGCCCTGCCCGTCGCGCTGCTCATCATGGTGCTGGTGTTCGGCGGGTTCCTCGCCGCCGCGATGCCGATGGCCGGGGCCATCGCGTCGATCGCCGGGGGTCTCGCCGCGCTGCTGGCCTTCTCGTACGTGCTCGATCTCGACTCGTCCGTGGTCAACATCGTCACGGTGCTCGGGCTCGGTCTGTCGATCGACTGGGGCCTGCTCATGGTGTCCCGGTTCCGCGAGGAGCTGCACCGCCTGGTCGACGACGACGGCGGTCAGGGCAGCCGGCGGCGGCGTGGCGACGGCGCCGTGCTCACCGCGATCGAGCGCACCATGGCGACCGCCGGGCGGACCGTGACGTTCTCCGCCCTCATCGTCGCGATCTCGATCGCGGGCCTCCTCGTCTTCCAGCCACCGATCCTGCGAGCGTTCGGCGCGGCCGGCGTCGCCGTGATCCTCGTCGCGATGGCGACCGCGCTGACCCTCGTGCCGGCCCTGCTGGTGCTCGCCGGGCGGCGCCTCATCCGGCCGAGCATCCTCGCGCGCGTCCCCGGCCTCCGCGGGATCCTGCGCCGGACTGCCGACGTGCAGACGGAGGAAGGCGTCTTCTCGCGGCTGACCGGCCGCGTGCAGCGCCACCCCTGGCTCGTCCTCACCGGGTGCCTGGTGGTGCTCGGCGTGCTGGCCCTCCCCCTGCGGCACCTCGAGCTGCGCAACTCGACCACCGAGCTCCTGCCCGCGGGCAGCACCCAGCGCGAGTTCGTCGACACGCTGGCCAGCGACTACCCCGCGGCCTCCACGCCCGCGATCACGGTGGTCACCCAGACCTCCCTGGAGGACGCGACCGCGTGGGCGACGACGCTCGAGGACATCGAGGGCGTCGTCTCCGTGGACCCGCCCTCGCCGGTCGGGTCGTACGTGGTGATCGGGGTCCGGCCGGACACCGACGACCCCGGTGACGCGGTCGCCCGGGGCGTCGTCGAGGACATCCGCGCACTCGATGCCCCCTTCCCGACGTGGGTGACGGGCCAGGCCGCCGCGCAGATCGACTTCACCGCGGCCGTCGTCGCGCGGGCGCCGTGGGCGATCGGCATCGTGGCCCTCGCGACCCTCGTGCTGCTGTTCCTCATGACCGGCTCGGTCGTCGTGCCGGTCAAGGCGCTGCTCACCAACGCCTTGTCCCTGGCCGCGTCGCTCGGCGTGCTCGTCTGGGTCTTCCAGGACGGACACCTCTCCGGCCTGCTCAACTTCACGTCCACGGGCGGCATCGAGACCTACGTGATCGCCCTGGTCATCGCCTTCGCGTTCGGGCTGGCCATGGACTACGAGGTGTTCCTGCTGTCCCGGATCAAGGAGTGCGTCGATGCCGGCATGCCCAACGACGCGGCCGTCCGGCTCGGGCTGCAGCGCTCGGGCCGCATCATCACGTCCGCGGCGCTCATCGTCATCGTCGTGTTCGCGGGCTTCGTCGCCGGTGACCTGCTGGTCATCAAGGAGGTCGGGTTCTCGCTGGCCGTCGCCGTGCTCATCGACGCGACCCTCGTCCGCATGCTCCTGGTGCCCGCCACGATGACGCTGCTGGGCAAGGCCAACTGGTGGGCGCCACCGTTCCTGCGCCGGCTCTACGCCAGGCTCTCGATCACCCACTGAGGAGCACCGTGCCGACCGACCACGCCACCTACCGCCGGGCGCTGACCTGGGCCGTGCTCGCCTCCGTGGCGGTCGCGTTCTACGTCTACCGCCTGGTCCGCAAGATGGTCGTCCTCCAGAGCGACGGGATGGGTCCCCTCGCGACGATCACGTTCCTCATGCTGTCCGCGGTCCTGATCGGCGCGTGGTTCGGGCTCCGGCACCTGTGGCGCAGGGCTCTGCGGGCCCGCCCCCAGCAGGTCGCGCCCGAGCCCGAGGAGCCGTCCGGCCGTCACCTCACGCTCGACGGGTCCGAACCGCCGCCGACGCGCTGGTGAGTCAGTCCGGCGGCCGGTCCGCCGTCGCGGGCGCGAACGAGGACAGCTCCGCGTCGGTCCGGTAGCCCAGGCGGTGGTAGATCCGCCGGGCGTCGTCGTTCTGCGCGTACATGCCGAGCGACACCCACGCCGCGCCCTCGGCCAGCCCGGCACGGGTCGCCGCCGCGGTGAGCGCGGTCCCGACGCCGCTGCCCCGCAGCCCGGGCAGCACGCCGAGTCCGTGGACGTGCCACGAGAGGCCGTCGCCGGGCCCGGCCCGCTCGGCGACACCGACCACGCCCGCCAGGGCGCCGTCGCCGTCCACGCCCCACCAGCCGACCTCGCCCGGACCCGTCGGGTCCGCCGACGTGCCCGGGTTGGCCAGGCGCAGGCACGCCCGGATCGCGTCGGCGTCGGCCACGGGGTCGAGCCGACGGACCGCGTCCTCGCCCGGGACGGGCGGCGGCGACGCGTCGGTCGAGAGCCAGTCCCAGGTGGAGAAGGGCACCAGACCGAGGCGCGCGAGGGCTGTAGGCCCGGGCACGCTGTGGCGCGGCACGCTCATCCACCGCGCGGCGCCGAGATCCAGTCCGGCGACGAGCCCGTCGACGACCCCGGGGTCCCCGCGACCGAGCAGGACCGGGCGCTGCGGACCGTCGATCACCAGCAGCACGCCGTCGTCGTCGCCGAGGACCTCGACGGCGCCCCAGCGGGTGCGGTCGCCGAGCAGCATCCGGTCCTGCCGCCAGCGCGGCGGCAGGAGCTCGAGCACGTCAGCCATCAGACCGCGGGGTTGGCCTTCGGCTTCGCGTCCACGCCGGCCTCGCGGCGCTGCTCGGGCGTGATCGGCGCCGGAGCGGCCGTCAGCGGGTCGAAACCGCCGCCCGACTTCGGGAACGCGATGACGTCGCGGATCGACTCCGAGCCGGTCAGCAGCGCGAGGATGCGGTCCCAGCCGAACGCGATCCCGCCGTGCGGCGGCGCGCCGAACTGGAACGCGTCGAGCAGGAAGCCGAACTTCTCGTCAGCCTCCTCCGGACCGATCCCCATGATCCGGAACACGCGCTCCTGCACGTCACGGCGGTGGATACGGATCGAGCCGCCGCCGATCTCGTTGCCGTTGCAGACGATGTCGTAGGCGTACGCCAGCGCGGCGCCCGGGTACTGCTCGAACGTGTCGAGCCACTCGGGCGTCGGCGACGTGAACGCGTGGTGCACGGCCGTCCAGGCGCCTTCGCCGACGGCCACGTCGTCGTCCTCGCCCGTGGGCTTGAACAGCGGGGCGTCGACCACCCAGACGAACTTCCACTCGTTCTCGTCGATCAGGCCGCCGCGGCGACCGATCTCGAGGCGCGCCGCGCCGAGCAGCGCGCGGGCCTCGTTGGTCGAGCCGGCGGCGAAGAACACGGCGTCGCCGGGGCTCGCGCCGACGGCTGCCACGAGGCCCGCGCGCTCGGCCTCGGAGATGTTCTTGGCCACGGGGCCGCCGAGCTCGCCGTCCTCGCCGACCGTGACGTAGGCGAGGCCCTTGGCGCCGCGCTGCTTGGCCCACTCCTGCCAGGCGTCGAAACCGCGTCGCGGCGTCGAGCCGCCGCCCGGCTGCACGACGGCACCGACGTACGGCGCCTGGAACACGCGGAACGGGGTGTCGGCGAAGAAGGAGGTGAGCTCGACCAGCTCGAGGCCGAAGCGCAGGTCGGGCTTGTCGTTGCCGTAGCGCGCCATCGACTCGGCGAACGTGATCCGCGGGATCGGCGTCGGGACGGTGACCCCGATGAGGTCCCACAGCGCGACGAGGATCTGCTCGCCCAGCGCGATGACGTCGTCCTGCTCGACGAAGCTCATCTCGACGTCGAGCTGCGTGAACTCCGGCTGACGGTCGGCGCGGAAGTCCTCGTCGCGGTAGCAGCGGGCGATCTGGTAGTACCGCTCGAGCCCGCCGACCATGAGCAGCTGCTTGAACAGCTGCGGCGACTGCGGCAGGGCGTACCAGGAGCCGGGCGACAGGCGCGCGGGGACCAGGAAGTCGCGCGCACCCTCGGGCGTGGAGCGCGTGAGCGTCGGCGTCTCGACCTCGACGAAGTCCTGGGCGTCCAGCACGCGGCGGGCCGCCTGGTTGGCCTTGGCGCGCAGGCGCATCGCGCGGGCCGGAGCCGGCCGACGCAGGTCGAGGTAGCGGTACTTGAGGCGGGCCTCCTCGCCGACGGACTCGTCGAGCGACGACGACACCTGGAACGGCAGGGCGGCGGCCTCGTTGAGCACCACGACCTCGGTGGCGACGAGCTCGACCTCGCCCGTGGCCAGGTTCGGGTTCTCGTTCCCCGCCGGACGACGACCGACCTCGCCCGTCACCTGCAGCACGTACTCCGCGCGCAGGCCGTGCGCGACGGCCTCGTCCCGGATGACCACCTGGGCGATGCCCGAGGCGTCCCGCAGGTCCACGAACGCCACCCCGCCGTGATCGCGCCGCCGGTCCACCCAGCCCGTGAGGGTGACGGTGGTGCCGATCTGCTCGGCTCGCAGCGAGCCGGCCGTGTGGGTGCGGAGCACGGAAGGTCCTTCGGGTCGGGGTGGGAGCGCCCGTCGGACGCCCGCACGATCTTAGTGCCCGTCCGCCGAGGGGCTCGCCGACAATTCGACGGTGGTCCGCACCCGGGTCACGCTCGGCGCCGCCGGCACCGACGAGAACCCGAACCGCACGGCGGGCCGGACCTGAGCGAGCGCGCCGAGGTCCGACGAGCCCCACAGCGCCCGCACGGCCGTGATCTCGTGCTGGTCGCTCGCCGCATACCACTCCCGACGCCCGCGGCCCGCGGTGCCACGGGTACGGACGCCGTCGAGCACCACGCGGGCGACCGGGTCGGCCACCGTGGCGACGAGGGGCGCGACCGCCCGGTGCCGCGGGAGCACGACGAGCACACGGCCGAGCCGGGTGCGGGTGCCGATCGTGAGGTCCGCGGTGAGCGGCCCCGCCCGCAGCCGCCAGCGTCGTCGGGCCTCGTCGACCCGCAGGCTGACCGGCACCACGTGCACGGCGTCGAACGCGTACGTGGCCGCGACCAGGTCGGCGACGTCGTCGCTCGGGGCCAGGAGCAGACGGGTGCCGTCGTCGCGCTCGGCCATCACGTCCACGAACGGCCCGAACGGAGTCTCGAGCCATCGGCCGACGACCACCCGGGTCCCCTCGGTGGTGCCGAAGCCGGCGATGTGGCCGCCGAAGTCGACCCGGGTCGTACCGTCCGCTCGTCTCCACGCCACGTCGTCACGCTAGGGCTGCCCGGGGTCCGCCGCCCGTCGTCAGAAGAGGACCGGCTGCGCGGCACCGAGCGACGGCTCGTGCACCGGGAGGCCGGCGCCGGCGATGCTGCCCTCCGGGTAGGACCCCTCCCCGGGCGTGCGGTACCGGTTGCGATCCGCGAACCCGTGCCGCACCAGCAGCGGCCGTACGCGCTCGTCGAGCCACCGGGCGTACTCGCGCGGCACGTAGGCGCCCCGGCCGTAGAGCTCCTCGTAGCGGTGCACCAGCGCCGGCGCGTGCTCGCGCAGCCAGGCCATGTACAGCGGCTTGACCGGGCCGCGCAGGTGCAGCGGCAGGACCGTGACGCCGGTCGCGCCCGCGTCGGCGAGCTCCCGCAGCAGCGAGTCCAGCCGCGCCCGGTCGTCAGTGAGCCACGGCAGCACCGGCGCGACCATCACGCCGCACGGCAGGCCCGCCTCCCGCACCGCGCGGATCAGCTCGAGGCGTGCGCGAGGAGTCGGCGTCCCGGGCTCCATCGCCTGCTGCAGCGCCTCGTCGCCGATCGCCAACGACACCCCGATGCCGACCGGCACCTCCTGCGCCACCTGCGTGAGCAGCGACAGGTCCCGGCGCAGCAGCGTCCCCTTGGTGAGGATCGAGAGCGGGGTCCCGCTGGCCCCGAGCGCCTCGATGATCCCCGGCATGAGCCGGTACCGGCCCTCCACCCGTTGGTACGGGTCCGTGTTGGTGCCGAGCGCCACGTGCTCGCGCACCCACGACGGTCGCGCGACCTCGGCCCGCAGCACGTCGACCACGTTCGTCTTCACGACGATCTGCGTCTCGAAGTCCCGACCGGCATCCATGTCCAGGTACTCGTGCGTCGGCCGGGCGAAGCAGTTGTGGCTGATCACGCCGTTGGCGACGAAGTCTCCGGTGCCGGTCGTGATGTCGATGAGGTCCGACTCGACGCCGAGCTCCTCGATGCACGTGACGCGAAGCGGCGCATCCGACTTCACCGCCATGCCGACCAGACCGAGCTTGCGGGTGATCGCCGGGCTCGTCTCGGCGAAGAACCGCCGCCGCGCGGCCAGACCACCGACCACCCGGATGGTGGCGACGCCGCTCTCCCTCGCAGCTTCCTGCACGTGCCCGATCTGCAACGTCGACAGCGCCGCGCGAGCCTGCGCGAGGATGACCGGGTCCGAGTTGGAGATCCGCAGGACGCCGCGCGAGCAGCTGCCTTCGGCGTCGAACAGGCCCGAGAGGAATCCCCGGCTCCAGTCCGCGCTCGGTGCGGCCGGCCACGCGATGAGCTCGGTGATGGTGTCGAAGTGGCCGGAACGCGACGTGTGGATCGCGGCCATGGGTCGGCGACGCTCGTGCGGAACCCCGAACGGCCGCCGAGACGTCGAGACGCCCTCGTCGGCGAGGTACTGCTCACTCCGGTCGAGTGCCTCGGCGTCGGCGAGAGCGAGCCGGAACATGCTGACGCGGTTGTCCCGGCCGGACGGCCGCTGGTACGTCCGGCGGAGCATCATGGCGTCACCGCGGATCATCCCTGCGAGGTAGCCGCGCCGGAACTCGGGCTCGGCCATCACTGTCCCGCCCACGGCCGGCCGCGGCCCCACACCGAACCCGAGCAGCTTGTCGTTCAGCGTCAGGTGCGGGCGCCGGGCGTCGCCCGAGGTCGCGCCGGCGACGTGCTTCCAGCCGCGGCGGGTCAGGAACCGATGATCCCCGCTGGCCACGAGCGTCGTCCCGTCCTCGAGCGTCACGCGGTAGGTGGGCTTGCGCGTGTGCCACGTGTCGCGGACGACCGTCGACACGTACCGGCGGTAGCGACCGACGAGGTACGTCCCCATGACCAGGTCGCCGACCGCGATGTCACGCAGCGCGCGTTCCCGGCCGTCGGCCATGAGGATCCGCGTGTCGGGATCGAGGCAGTATGCGCAGGCATGGAGGCAACCCCTCGTCGGGTTGACCGTCCAGCGGAACGGCATCCGCGACGCCTCGGGCACCTTGTTCAGCGCGCTCTTGCAGGTGACCTCGTGGAACGTCACCCCGGCGAACTCCGGCGTCCGGACGCTGCGCTGCAGGCCCGAGAGCGCGAGCCCGGGCAGCGTCGTCGTCTCGTCCGTCCCCAGCTTCTGGCCGTCCCACCGCATGGCACCCATGCGAACATGTGTTCGAACAGGTGTCAAGCGTCCACGACGGCGGCGATCCGCTCAGCCCTGTGCGGGAACCACCCTCGGCCAGAGGTCGGCGGCGTCAGGCGCCCACGAGCCGGCGTCGGCGTCCACCTGCTCGCCCGAGCGGATGTCCTTGACCTGGTCGGCGGCGCCCTCGTCGTCGGCGACGAACCACACGAACGGGATCCCCCGACGGTCGGCGTGCCGGATCTGCTTGCCGAACTTGGCCGCCGACGGCGCCACCTCGACCGGGATGCCGCGCGAACGCAGAGCCGCCGCGACGGCGTCGGACCGGTCCCGCGCCTCCTCGTTCGAGACCGCGACGAGCACGGCGCTGGGCACCGACCGCGTGGCCGCGACCAGGCCGCTGCTGATCAGGCGGGAAACCAGCCGGGACACCCCGATCGAGAGCCCGACGCCGGGATACGTGGTCGCACCGTCCGACGCCAGCGTGTCGTACCGGCCGCCGGAGCAGATCGAACCCAGCTGCTCGTGCCCGACCAGCACGGTCTCGTAGACCGACCCCGTGTAGTAGTCGAGCCCACGGGCGATCTTCAGGTCCGCGACGACGACACCCGGTGCCCGGACGGCCGCCGCGCGCACCAGGGCGCCGAGCTCGGCGAGGCCCTCGTCGAGGAGCTCGTTCGACTCGCCCGCGAGGGCCCGCACCCGGTCGATGACGGTCTCGTCCGACCCGCTGATCGACGCGAGCGCGAGGCATGCCCGCGCCTGCGCCTCGTCGGCACCCGCCTCGGCCACGAGCAGCGCGGCGACGGCGTCGGCACCGATCTTGTCCAGCTTGTCGATGCTGCGCAGCACCGCCTCGACGTCTGTGAGGCCCAGGCCGCGGTAGAAGCCCTCGGCGACCTTGCGGTTGTTCACCAGGATGCGGACCGGCGGCACGCCGATCTCCTGCAGCGCGCCGAGCGCCTCGGCCATCACCAGCGGCAGCTCGACCTCGTAGTGGTACGGCAGCGCGCCGGCGCCGACGACGTCGATGTCGGCCTGCACGAACTCGCGGAAGCGGCCGTCCTGGGGCCGCTCCCCGCGCCAGACCTTCTGGATCTGGTAGCGGCGGAACGGGAACGCGAGGTGCCCGGCGTTCTCCAGCACGTACCGCGCGAACGGCACGGTCAGGTCGAAGTGCAGCCCGAGCGTCCCGGCCCGGTCCGGCTCGGCCCCGGCCTCCTCCTGGAGGCGACGCAGCATGTAGACCTCCTTCGAGGTCTCGCCCTTGCGCAGCAGCTGGTCGAGGGGCTCGACCGCGCGCGTCTCGATGCCCGCGAACCCGTGCAGCTCGAACGTGCGGCGCAGGACGTCGAGGACGTGCTGCTCGACGAGGCGCCCCTCGGGCAGCCACTCGGGAAATCCGGACAGGGGGGTCGGTCGCGCCATGGGGCCCGATCTTTCCAGACGCCCGGGGTCTCAGAGACCGGCGAGGTACGGGTTGCGTGCCAGCTCGGCGGCGATGTCGCTGGTCGGCCCGTGTCCGGGCACGACGACGGTGGCCGGCGGGAGGGTCGCGACCACCTCGCGCAGCGTCCGCGCCATGGTCGCGCCGTCGCCACCGGGCAGGTCAGTCCTGCCGATCGTCCCGGCGAACAGCACGTCGCCGGTGAACGCCACGGACTCCACCAGGTACAGCGTCGAGCCCTCCGTGTGCCCGGGCGCGTGCCGCGCGACGATCTCGAAGCCCCCGAGCGCGAGCACCGTGTCCGGGGAGCGCTCGCCGTCGTCGGACCCGAACGTCTCGACGCGCCGCGGGGCGACGTATCCGGCCGGGTCGACGCCGACCGCGGCCAGGGCCTGGCCCAGCGGGCCCGACGGGTCGTGCGTGGGCTGCCCGAGCCCGAGCGTGCCGAACGGGTCCTCGAGCCGGTAGGCGTCGGCGGCATGGAGCATGACCGGGACCCCGAGGGCCTCCGAGAGCCGCCCGGCGTCCCACGTGTGGTCGACGTGACCGTGAGTGGCCAGGACGGCGACCGGACGCAGCCCGCGATCGGCGACCAGCCCGAGCACGTCGTCGGTGACGCCCGCGCCGGCGTCGATGACGACGCACGACCCGTCGTCGTGCACGAGGACGCTGCAGCGGGCCCCGAAGACCGCGGACTCGATCGTGATGACCTGCATGGGAGGCACGGTAGCCGTCGCGCGTGTCCGGACTGTGATGTCACCCCGTGGCGTCGCTGGTCGCCGGATGCGCAGGCTTGCCTAGACTGTCCCGGGTTCCCTTCATGCAGTGCGGCAGGTGGATGACCTGCCGCACGGCACGACGACGCGAGGAGTGTGTGCGTGTCCAGCAAGCGCGAGCGTGAGTACGAGCGCCGCCGGTACGAGAAGTGGCAGCAGCGTCAGGCCGCCGCCCGCGCCAAGCGGCGCCGTAACCAGGTCATCGCCGGCTGCGTCGTCGGAGCCTTCGTGCTGACCATCGGCGTGGTCGGTGCGTTCGCGCTGACCAACGACACGCCGAGCGCCGCGCCGACCGCCACCGCCTCGCCCACGTCGACGACTCCCCCGGCGAACTCCGCCGAGGTGCCGGACCCCTCGCTCGCCGAGAACCGCACCTGGACCGGGGACATCACGCTCACGCAGGGCGACGTCGGCATCGAGCTGGACGGCGCCGCCGCGCCCCAGGCGGTCGCCAACTTCGTCACGCTCGCCGGCAAGGGCTTCTTCGACACCACGAAGTGCCACCGCCTGACCACGACGGGCATCTTCGTGCTGCAGTGCGGCGACCCGACCGCGCTGGGCGTCGCCGACACGACGACCGGCGGCACCGGCGGGCCCGGCTACACCTGGGGCCCGATCGAGAACGCGCCCGCCGACGGCATCTACCCCGCCGGCACCATCGCCATGGCGCGGACCAGCAACGACGGCAGCTCCATGGGCAGCCAGTTCTTCCTGGTCTACAAGGATTCACCTATTCCCGCAGACAGTGCGGGTGGCTACACCGTGTTCGGCCACATCACGTCCGGGATGGACGTGCTGCAGGCCATCGCCGACGCGGGCACCGTCGAAGGGACCCAGGTCCCGGTGTCCGACGTCATCATCGAGGGAGTGAACATCCAGTGACTCAGACCCCGACGTCCGGACCCGTACCCGAGGACTCCGCGCCCGAGCTCGAGGACTCCGCCCCCGCGCTCGAGGCCGAGCAGCCCGAGGTGGTGGCCGACGAGGTCGACGCTGCGGCTCCCGACACGGTCACGCCCGACGCCCCCGAGTCCGCAGACGTTCCGGCACCGGTCGAGGGCGCTTCGGTCGAAGACGCTGCGGTCGAGGACGCTCCGGCTGAGGACGCTCCCGGCGAGGACGCGGCTGTCGACGACGCGGCTGTCGACGACGCGGTCGCCGATGAGGCGGCTGCCGATGACGTTGCCTCTGACGATGCTGTTGCCGACGACGTGGCTGTTGCCGACGACGTGGTTGCCGACGATGCCGCTCCCGTCGCCGAGGTCGCCGTCGCCGACGACGCCGCTCCCGCCGAGGCGGTCGCCGACGAGACCGTGACCGACACCCCGGCCGACGTCGTCGCCGACGAGACGTCCGCGGTGGCCGTCGCCGCTTCTGCGGATGGCGCCACCGACGCTGCCGAGGCGGCCCCCGCCGAGGCGAGCGCGCAGGAGACGGCTCCCGCCGCGCCCGCGCCGAAGCCGGCCCCGTCAGCGATCCGCCCGGTCCCCCGGCCCCGCCCGGTGCCGCACCCGCCGGCGCACCCGACCCCGGCGGCGGTCGCCGCCGCCCCGGCCGCACCGGTCGCGCCCCCGCAGGACGCCGCCGAGGCGGCCCACGCGGCCACCTTCGGCAGCGTCGACGAGGAGGGCAACGTCTCGGTGCGCGAGGCCGCAGGCGAGCGCGTCGTCGGCCAGTACCCCGGCGCCACGCAGGAGGAGGCTCTCGCGCTCTACGTGCGGCGGTTCCTCGACCTGCAGGCCAAGGTCACCCTGTTCGAGGCCCGGCTCGGCGCGACGGACCTGTCCGTCAAGGAGATCGACCAGACGCTCGTGCGGCTCACCGACGAGGTGGCCGAGCCGGCCGCGGTCGGCGACCTCGACGGCCTGCGCGCTCGTCTCGAGGCCCTCCAGGCGACTGCAGCCGAGCGCCGCGCGGCGGCCGAGGTCGAGCGGGCGGCGGCCCGTGAGGCGGCCGTGGTCGCCCGGACCGAGATCGTCGAGCAGGCCGAGAAGATCGCCGCGACGGACCCGTCCCGGATCCAGTGGCGCCCGGCCGGTGAGCAGCTGCGCACCCTGCTGGACCAGTGGAAGGAGGCGCAGCGTTCGGGGCCGCGCCTCGACCGGCCGACCGAGGAGTCGCTCTGGAAGCGGTTCAGCCACGCCCGGACCACCTTCGACCGTGAGCGCCGGCACTTCTTCGCCGAGCTCGAGACGCGCAACGCCTCGGCGAAGCACGTGAAGGAAGAGCTCGTGGCCGAGGCGGAGCGTCTGCAGTCGAGCACCGACTGGGGCGCCACGGCCGGGGTCTTCCGCGACCTCATGGCCCAGTGGAAGGCCGCAGGACGCGCCAGCCGCGCCGACGACGATGCGCTGTGGGCCCGCTTCCGCGCCGCCCAGGACGCCTTCTTCGCGGCGCGCGACGCCCAGTCGGCCGCGACCGACGAGGAGTTCCGCGGGAACCTCGAGGTCAAGGAGGCGCTCCTCGCCGAGGCGGAGGCTCTCCTGCCCGTCACGGACCTCGTGGCCGCCAAGGCTGCGCTGCACAAGATCCAGGACCGCTGGGAGGCCGCCGGCAAGGTTCCGCGCGGCGACGTCCAGCGGATCGAGGGCCGCCTGCGCGCCGTGGAGACCGCGGTGCGGGACACGGACCAGGCGCAGTGGCGTCGCACCAACCCCGAGACGCGCGCACGCGCCGAGGGGGCTGCGGCTCAGCTCGAGCAGGCCATCGCCGGGCTCGAGGCGGACCTCGACCGGGCCAAGGCGGCGGGCGACACGCGTCGTATCGCCGACGCCCAGGCCGCCCTCGACGCCCGGCGCGCGTGGCTCGAGCAGGTGCAGCGGGCCGCGCAGGACGCGCGCGGCTGACCGGACCGTCGACGCGGGCCTTCGTCCTCACCGGCCAGTTCGGTTTGTGGTGGGGGTACACGGTGCGTGATGTGCCGGGCTCTGGGGCCAACGGCCCCGACTACGCCCTCACGCCTCCCTCGGAACGGTCTCCGCGTAGGAAGCGGTCTGGGCCGGGTCGGCCACCAGTCCTACGTGCGTGCGGGTCGACGTCAGCGCTCGCACGGCCCAGGCGCCCGGGGCGACACCCAGCGCCACCGATGCTGTTGAGCGGCACGTCGTCGATGTCCGCACTGCGCCCGAGGAAGTACTGCGTGACCCCAACCATGAGCGAAGGCGCCGTGCAGGGAGCGTTGAGGTCCGCCGGCGGGTGCCGAGGCCAACGGCACGCCGGTGCAGCAGTAGCTCCGTGCGCCGGAGGAGGGAAGGGTCACGACGACTTTGTGGGGCACGTCTGCCGGTAGGGACCGAGTGCGGAGGCGTAGGTCGCCCACTCGACCTCGGTCAGGTTCCGACCTGCGACCGCGCACGCCGCTGCGCTGAGATGGGCGGGGTCGAGGTCCCACTCCGCGACGCCCTGGGCGACGGTGACCAGCACGCCTCGCCCGTCGGGGCGCAGGTAGCCCGGGTACATGACGGGGGTTCCGTACGGCAGCTCGGGGCCGATGGGCACGCTGACCTCGCGATACCGGGGTGCGGAGCTCGGGATCGGCTCGCCGAGCCGGATTCCGGCGTCCGCGTCGTAGACACTGACGCTCTGGTCGTCGGCCGCAGCGATGAGGGTGGTGCCGTCGTCGGAGAACTGCAGGTTCGAGATGGCACCGCGCGCTCCCGGCAGGTCACGAAGCGTCTGCATCGTCTCGCTGTCCACGAGCGAGACCGACCCGCGTCGGGCGACGGCGAGCAGGCCGTCGTCCCTGAGGGCGACCGCGTCGGCGCCGGGCCGAGCCGTTCCGAGGGGCTTGCCGGTGCGGCCGTCGTACATCTGCACGACCGTGGTCGTCCCGACGTCCGCGGACAGGGCGCTGGTCTGATTCGGGTCGCCGTCCTGGAGAGCGATCGCCAATCGTGAGCCGTCCGAGGTCGCGGACATGTCGATGACGGCCTGGTTGCTGCCGTCGATCGGGTGCTCGTCCCACTCCTGCGTGGCCCGGCTGCCCACCCAGAGCTGCCAGCCGGGCATCGACACGTACACGCGGTCGCCCGACGGGGTGGACCAGATCTCTCCGGCGCTCTCGGGCACCAGCAGGCCACCAGGCACCTGCCGGCCGGTCTCCACATCGATCGGGCGCAGGTTACTCAAGCCCTGCACGTAGGCCGTGACGATGCCCCGGAACATCCACTCCACACCGAGAACCCGGTCGGGCAACGCCTGCACCTGAGTGTCCGTGCGCGCGTCCCACACCGCGTAGGACGTGAGGTCCGCCGTGCTCTGCGCGTCCGCGGGCCGACGCGCCGTCAGGAACAGCTTCCCGTCCGGGTCGTACCCGGCCACAGCGACAGAGCCCCGGGGCAGGAGGCGGGTCACGGGTCCCGACCCGTCGACCATCCAGCGCGTGATCACCGGCGCTCCGGCGCCGAACACCACGAGCTCGCCCTGCGACACCGACAGCTCCCCGACGTCTCCCCGCTGGATGTCGAGCTCGACGCCGTTCTCGACTCCGGTGGTGAGGCTGCGTTCCCGCACGACTCCGAACCGGTCGCCGCAGAGCACGAGACCGGCCTCGAGAGCCACCGTGGACCACGAGCACGAGGCCCTGCGGTCGGCTCCGAGGTCGGCCGTCCACGCGATCGCCCCGGTGGACGGCGCGACGGCCAGCATCGAGGACGTGCCGATCAGGACGACCAGGTCGTCCCCGGCAGCGACGGCGTGGTCATCGACGACGGCCTGCCTGCCCGGGAGGTGCTGATCGACGGGGGACTGGTTCGGGGTGCCCTCCACCCCGCCCGTACGGTTCCTGGAGGACGGTGCTGGGGCGTCGATGGTCCGCAGCGTGACCAACGAGGTCGGGTCGAGCACCCGGACGACGGGACCGTCCGACGAGCCCACGACCAGTCGCCCCGAGCCGTCGAACGCAGCTGCTGCCTTCCCGGTGCCCCTGGCCGTCGCGAGCACGACGCCGTCCTGGACCCTTCGCGACGTCACGGAGCCGTCGTTGCCCGCGACGGTCACGACCACCTGCCCGTGCCGGTCGAGGGCGAGCTCCCCCGCCGGGCCCGTGGTCACAGGGCCGAGGAGCCGTGTCCCGGTGGCGATCTCGTCCACGGTCAGGGACCTGCCGCACTGGATCGCCACTCGGGTGCCGTCGTCACTGACCCGGATGAGCGGGCGCGGCCCCTGGTCGGACGTCGAGATCGGATCGAAGGGACGGATGAGAGAGCCGTCCTCGATGTTCA
The DNA here is from genome assembly GCF_056403775.1 of Cellulomonas sp. P2_F12. Classification (NCBI taxonomy): domain Bacteria; kingdom Bacillati; phylum Actinomycetota; class Actinomycetes; order Micrococcales; family Cellulomonadaceae; genus Cellulomonas; species Cellulomonas sp. P2_F12. The sequence goes on from NZ_JBFUEV010000001.1 coordinate 437,272, forward strand.
CCAGCTGTGGCGTCTGGCCATCGAGGACGACGACCGCGGTTGCGGTCCTCGGGACGCTCGCCCCCGCGATCCGTGTGGCGGCACGGACCCGTCGGTAGCTCACGAAGCCTGGGGCGGCGGTGAAGGTGCTCAGCAGAGCCGAGCGTGCATGCGCGTCGCCGGGTGCTCGGCGGTAGGCCTCGACGGCCAGCAGCGCCGCCGCGTCACGGTTGGTGGCCTGCAGCGCGATGGACTGGTTGACCAGCACCTGGAGCTCGGCGGCATCTCGCGCCCGTGCAGCGTCCGAACGGCTCACGCCCGCCAGCGAGGCCGCCACGATCGCGAGGACGAGGACCGCTACCGCGCCCGCGAGGGCCGCCCGCAGCCGACGGTTCTGGCGGGCGTCGCGTGCCGCTCGCTGGGCCAGCTGGTCCTCGTCTGCCTCGCGCTGTGCCTGTGCAGCGTCGAGGAAGTCGTCCTCGACGGCAGTCAGGTCGGGTGTCGTGGTCGCCCGCCACTCCAGCGCGACATCCAGGCGGGCACCCCGGTACAGCTCGCCGTTCGGGCGCCCGAGGGTGTCCCAGCCGTTCGCGGTTGCGCTCAGGTGCCGCAGGATGCGCACGCCGGCCGCGTCGTCGTCGAGCCACGCTCGCAGGCGGGGCCAGGCGCGCACCAGCGACTCGTGCGCGATCTCGATCGTGCCTTCGTCGGCGGTCAGGAGGCGCGCCCGGACGAGATCGCTCATCACCCGGTCGCGGCCACCCTCGAGGCCCAGGGCGCGCAGCGGTTGGCGACGATGGATCGCGCCGCCCTCGACCGACGGCGTCACCAGGCGCAGCAGCAGGGCTCGACACGTGGACCGGTCCGCCTCCGAGTAGCCCTCGTAGATGCGCTCGGCGGTCTGAGCGACGGCTGCCGAGATGCCCCCGGACGCCTCGTAGCCGTCGACGGTCAGTACCGCCCCGTCCCGGCGGCGCCAGGTCTCGACGAGGGCGTGTGACAGCAGCGGGAGCGACCCGGCGCCGTCGCCGGCGTCGTTGACCAGCAGCTCGACCAGGCCGTGCTCGAGCCGCAGGCCGGCCTGCCGGGCCGGTTCCTCGATGACCTCCCGCAGCTGGTCGTCGGTGAGCGGTCGGACCAGGTGCAGCCCCTTCTCCGTCAGCTGTGCCAGGCCGGCGTCGATGCTCAGTCCCGCGATCTGGTCGGCCCGCACGGTGACGACGACGAGGCGCTCGTCCGTCGCCGCCGCGAGGACGTGGCAGAAGTCGCGGACCGCGCTCTCGCGGTACCCGCCGACGAACAGGTCCTCCAGCTGGTCGACCACCAGGGCCGCGCCCGCCGGGGTACCACCGATCGCCTCCCGCAGGCTGCCGACCGGGTCCGGCCCCGGCATCACGACGACCGCAGGCCTACCCTGGCGACGGAGCGCCGCGGCCACGCCGGCGCGCGCCAGCGAGCTCTTGCCCGCTCCGGACGGCCCCGCGATCAGGAGCAGCGGACTCGCGCGCAGCCGGTCCATGCACGCGGCAATCTCCGTGTCCCGACCGAAGAAATGTTCGCTGTCGTCCACGCCGAATGCGGCGAGGCCGCGGTAGGGGCAGTCCTGGTGGCCGACTGGCGCGGGCGGGATCGCGGCGATCCTGGGGTCGTGATGGAGGATCTGCTGCTCAAGGTCGGTGAGCTGGGTGCCGGGGTCGACTCCGAGCTCGGTGACCAGGTGCCGGCGAGCGTCCCGCAGGGTGAGCAGGGCGTCCCCTTGTCGTCCGCAGCGGTACTGCGCCAGTGCCAGGGTCGCCCACCGCCGCTCGCGGAGCGGGTCTTGTTCGAGCAGCTTGCGGGCGTCGCTCGCCACGCTGCGGTGCTCGCCGGCCGCCAGTCGGGCATCCAGGAGGTCCTCCTCGCAGGTGGACCGCAGCTCGGTCAGCCGAGCCACCTCGCTCGCGGCGCCCTCCCACTCGCGCAGCTCCACGAACGGGTCTCCCCGCCAGAGCGCCAGCGACCGGCTGTACGCACTCACGGCGCGGTCCGGTTCCCCGGAAGCCGCGAACGACCGCGCGCGAGCGACGCCGTCGTCGAACGCGTCGACGTCGACCTCCCCGTGCGGCAAGTCGAGGCGGTAACCGCCCGGGCAGGTGACCACCGCGTCTTTCGGCAGGGCCTTGCGCAGGTGCCCGATCGTGGCCTGCAGCTGCTTCGGCCACGTGGTCGGAAGCGCCGGACCCCAGCTGGCGTCCGCGAGCTCGTCCAGGCTGACGGCGAGCGGACGGCGCAGCACCAGTGCGCACAGGGCCGTGCGCGCCCGTGGGCTCAACGATGAATCGCCATCGAGCTCGATCGGCCCCAGAACGCGGACGGCCATCTCCGCAGTGTGTTCTCGCCGCCCACCACGGTCAATTACCCGTATACCGGGTGCATACCGGAGGAGGGACGGTCTCATACCGCCCCGGCCGACGGTCGACCCATGAACCGATCACGTCGACCTCATGTCACGACCCTGCTCACCTTCGACTTCGAACTGGAACCGGAGCCGACCCCCGCTCGGACGACGTCACCGCACCGCGCTCGTCTGGCCGGTGCCGTCGCTGTGCTGGCGGTCGCCGCGGCCGCCGTGTCCGCGCCGAACATCGTCGGCAGCCCGCCGGCGCCGGCGCCGAGCTCGTCGGTGACCGCAACGTGCGGGTCGGTGATCCCGTGCTCACCGTCCGGTGAGGTCGCTGCCCGGTCGGCTCGGGAGCGAGAAGCCGAGCGAATGACGCCCGTGCCGTGCCCGCCGACCCCCGTCCCCCCGTCGACCGAGCGTTGCCTCCGACCTTTCCCCGGCCGACCGTGACTCTCGGCGGTCGCATTCGTGTCGGTGCTCCTGGAAGTTGTGGCGAGTGGGGCACTGCTGCCGGCGGTCGACCGCCGGCTCAAGCTCCGGCAACGCGAGCGCGGTCGTGAAACTGTGGCAGGTGGCCGTGGAACCTGCACCGTCACCGACACTCAAGGCCGAACTGGCTCACCGGGACGGGGGCCCTCGTCGTCCACAGGTCCGCTCGGGCTTCCTTGGCGGCCCCGCCGGCCGCCATGCTGCACGGGTGAGCAGCCTCCTCGACGACTACCGCGCCACCACGCTCACGCTCCCCCGGACAGTCCGGCGCCAGGACGTCGGGTCCGCCGCGTGGTTCGGGCTGCTCCGGGACGGCGTGCTCCGGGTCGTCTGGGGAGACGTCGCCATCGCCGCCGACCTCGACGACACCCCGGAGCTGCGCGCGATCGCGCTGGCGCCGCTGGTGCCCTCCCGCGGGGTGATCGGTCGGCGGACCGCCGCGTGGGTCCACACGGGCGCACACCCGCCGGACCGGGTCGACGTGCTGGTCCGGACCGGCGGGCGGCGGACCGACCCGCATCCGGCCCGGGTCGCGGCCGAGGCCATCCTGGCGCCCGACGACGTCGTCCGGGTGGGCGACCTGCGCGCCACCTCGGTGCAGCGGACCGGCGTCGACCTGGCCAGGATGCTCGAGCCCGACGAGGCCGTCCCGCTGCTCCACGACCTGCAGGCCGTCGGCTTCGACCCCGACCGGGCGGTGACGCACCTGGAGACCCTGCGAGGGCACCGCGGGATCCGCCGGGCGCACGCCACCCTGCAGCTGCTCGGCGACGTCAGGCCCGGATGACCGGCTCCTCGGCGGCCTTGGCCCCCGTGATGCGGTAGACGTCGAACACGCCCTCGACCTTGCGCACGGCGGCGAGCACCGACGCGAGGTGGTTCGGCTCGGCCATCTCGAACACGAACCGCGACAGCGCGACCCGGTCCCGGGACGTCGAGACGGACGCCGACAGGATGTTGACGTGCGAATCGGACAGCACGCGCGTGACGTCGGAGAGCAGGCGGCTGCGGTCCAGCGCCTCGACCTGGATCTGGACCAGGAACAGCGACGTGCTGTTGTGGCTCCAGGCGACGTCGACCATGCGCTCGGGCTCGGCCCGCAGGCTCTGCACGTTGATGCAGTCGCTGCGGTGCACGCTCACGCCGGCGCCACGGGTCACGAAGCCGACGATGTCGTCACCCGGAACGGGTGTGCAGCACTTGGCCAGCTTGACCCAGATGTCGTCGACACCCTTGACCGCCACGCCCGGGTCGCCGGTGCGCACCCGGCGCTGCGTCTGGCCGGGCCGCGCGACCTCCGCCAGGTCCTCCTCGGCCGCCGTCTCGCCGCCCATCGACTGCACGAGCCGCTGCACGACCGTCGCCGCCGAGACCTGCCCCTCGCCGATCGCGGCGTACAGGGCGGACACGTCGGCGTACCGCATCTCGTTGGCCAGGGCCACCAGGGACTCGTGCGACAGCAGGCGCTGGATCGGCAGGTTCTGCTTCCGCATCGCCTTGGCGATGGCGTCCTTGCCGTGCTCGATCGCCTCCTCGCGGCGCTCCTTCGAGAACCACTGGCGGATCTTGTTGCGCGCGCGGGGGCTCTTGACGAAGCCGAGCCAGTCCCGGGACGGCCCCGCGGTCTCGGACTTCGAGGTGAAGACGTCGACGACGTCGCCGTTCTCGAGCGAGGAGTCGAGCGGGACCAGGCGGCCGTTGACGCGGGCACCCATGGTCCGGTGGCCCACCTCGGTGTGCACCGCGTACGCGAAGTCGACCGGCGTCGAGCCCGAGGGCAGCCCGATGACGTCGCCCTTGGGCGTGAACACGTACACCTCGGAGCCGGCGATCTCGAACCGCAGCGAGTCCAGGAACTCGCTGGGGTCGGCGGTCTCCTTCTGCCAGTCGACCAGCTGCCGCAGCCACTGCATGTCGTTGCCGGCGGTATCGGGGTCGGCCGAGCTGCCGTTCTTCGCGCTCTCCTTGTACTTCCAGTGCGCGGCGACGCCGTACTCCGCACGGCGGTGCATGTCGTGGGTCCGGATCTGGATCTCGACGGGCTTGCCGCCGGGACCGATCACCGTGGTGTGCAGCGACTGGTAGAGGTTGAACTTGGGCATCGCGATGTAGTCCTTGAACCGCCCCGGGACCGGGTTCCACCGCGCGTGCAGCGCACCCAGCGCCGCGTAGCAGTCCCGCACCGAGTCGACCAGGACGCGCACCCCGACGAGGTCGTAGATGTCCGCGAAGTCGCGGCCGCGCACGATCATCTTCTGGTAGATCGAGTAGTAGTGCTTCGGCCGGCCGGTCACCGTCGCGCGGATCTTGGCCTTGCCCAGGTCCGCGCCCACCTGCTCGCGGACAGTCGCCAGGTACTCCTCGCGGGCCGGCGCGCGCTCCGCCACCAGGTGCACGATCTCGTCGTAGACCTTGGGGTACAGCGTGGCGAACGAGAGGTCCTCGAGCTCCCACTTGATCGTGTTCATGCCGAGCCGGTGGGCCAGCGGCGCGTAGATCTCGAGGGTCTCGCGGGCCTTCTTCTCGGCCGACGCCGCGGCGACGAACTTCCAGGTCCGGGCGTTGTGCAGCCGGTCGGCCAGCTTGATGACCAGCACGCGGATGTCGCGCGACATCGCGACGACCATCTTGCGCACGGTCTCGGCCTGCGCCGCGTCGCCGTAGGTGACCTTGTCCAGCTTGGTCACGCCGTCGACCAGCATCGCGATCTCGGGGCCGAACTCCCGCCGCAGCTGGTCGAGCGAGTAGTCGGTGTCCTCGACCGTGTCGTGCAGCAGCGCCGCCGCGAGGGTCGACGGCGTCATCCCCAGCTCGGCGAGGATCGTCGCGACAGCCACCGGGTGCGTGATGTACGGGTCGCCGCTCTTGCGCAGCTGGCCCCGGTGCGCCTTCTCGGCGACGACGTAGGCCTGCTCGACCACGGCCAGGTCGGCCTTGGGGTGGTTGGTGCGCGCGGCCTGCAGCACCGGCTCGATCGCCGGGAAGGCGGCACCGCTGCGGGCGCCGAACCTGCCCAGGCGCGAGCGCATGCGGCTCGACGGGGAGTCGCTCTGTGCTGCCGGGACACCGGTCTCGGGCGTGCGGACGTCCTCGCTCATCACACCCCCTCCCACGGTCGAGGCGACAGTCTACGACCGCGCGCGGGGTGGGACGGTCACGAGGCCGGTGACGGGCCTGGTCAGGGCACCGCGACGAGCACGTCGATCGCGTGCCCGGCCAGCCGGTCGCGGCCGCGGAGGGCCTCGAGCTCGACCAGGAACGAGAGGCCGACGATGTGCGCACCGCACCTCTGCAGGAGGGACACCGTGGCGGCGGCCGTCCCGCCCGTGGCGAGCACGTCGTCGATCACCAGGACGCGTGCGCCGGCGGGAACCGTGGCGGGGTGGATCTCGATGGTCGCGGTGCCGTACTCGAGCTCGTAGGACTCCGAGGCGGTCGGGCCCGGGAGCTTGCCGGCCTTGCGGACCGGCAGGACGCCGGCGCCGAGCGCCACCGCGACGGGTGCGGCGAGCAGGAAGCCGCGGGCCTCCATGCCGGCGACGAGGTCGACCCGCCCGTCGACGCGGTCCGCGATCTCTGCGACGACGTCGGCGAAGGCCGCGGCGTCGGCCAGCAGCGGGGTGATGTCCCGGAAGAGGACGCCCGGCTGCGGGTAGTCCGGCACCAGGCGCACGAGCTGGTCGATGCGCCCCAGGACGGCCGCACGCGCGGCGGGGACCCCCGTGGGAGCCCCCGCCGCGCCGTCCGGTCCGGTCATCGCTTGCGCTTCGGCTGGGCGGTGACGCCCTGGTGGGAGCCCGGCTTGAGGGCCCCCGCCGCGACGTGCAGCCCCGGGCCGACCAGCTCGGCGTCGGTCTCGCCGCCGGCCGCGCGCGCGGCGCGGGCCGCGAGGATCTTCGCCGTGTGGGCCTTGAGCGCGGGCTCGCGCTCGCGCAGGGTCACCTCGAACGGCGTCGCCAGGAAGATCGACGAGAACGTGCCGATGAGCATGCCGACGAACAGCGCCAGGGCGATGTCCCGCAGCGTGCCCGGGCCCAGGATGAAGGCGCCGACGAACAGGATCGCGCTCACCGGGAGCAGGGCGACGACCGAGGTGTTGATCGACCGCACCAGGGTCTGGTTGACCGCGAGGTTGGCCTTCTCGGCGTACGTGAACCGCGACTGGTCGAGCGTGTCCGCGGTGTTCTCGCGCACCTTGTCGAACACGACGACGGTGTCGTAGATCGAGTACCCGAGGATCGTCAGGAAGCCGATCACCGTCGCCGGCGTGACCTCCCAGCCGACGGCCGCGTACACGCCGACGGTGATGATCAGGTCGTGGAACAGCGCGAGCAGCGCGGCGACGGCCATCCGCCAGTTGCGGAAGTAGATCGTCATCACGATCGTCACGAAGACGAGGAACACCAGGATGCCGGTGATGGCCTTCTTCGAGATGTCCGCGCCCCACGAGGGCCCGATGAACGAGCTGGTGACGTTGGTCGCCTCGGGGACGTCGAACGCCGTGGCCAGCGCGCTCTTGACCTGCTCGACCTCGTCGTTGGTCAGCGTCGACGTCTGGATGCGCAGGCCGTCGGCGCCGATGGTCGTGACCTTGGGCTGCTCGTCCGGCGCGATCGCGAGGACCGTGTCGGTGGCGAGCTGCTGGTTCTCGTCGGCCACGCCCGAGACGACGAACTCGGAGCCGCCGCGGAACTCGATGCCGGGGTTGAGGCCCGGCTTGATCAGGAAGATCGCCGAGAGGATCACGAGGATGGTCGAGATCGTGAACCAGATCTTGCGCCGGCCGACGATGTCGTACGACCGCCGGCCCGTGTACAGGTCGTTGCCCCACTGGGCGAATCCGGCGGCCATCAGTGCTCGTTCCCCTCGGTGCGCCCGGACTCGGGCTCGGACTCGGTCGTCGGGTCGTCGGCGGGAGCATCGGCCGTCGCGGCCTTCTGCTCCGCCGCCTTCGCCGCGGCACGGCGCTCGGCGATCGTCAGCCCGCTCGTGCCCGCACCGACGGTGACCGGCACGCGGGGCGTGGGCTCGGCGTCCACCGGTGCGTCCTCGACGACGGCGTCGTCGACGCCCGAGGGACGCGGGCCCGTGACGACGCGGCCGCGGCCGACGTAGCGGGAGCCCTCGACGCCGAGGCGCCGCGGGTCGAGGCCGGAGAACCGGTGCCCCTCGCCGAAGAACTTCGTGCGGGCGAGCAGCTGCATCACGGGGTGCGTGAACATGAAGACCACGAGCACGTCGATCAGCGTGGTGAGGCCGAGGGTGAACGCGAAGCCGCGCACCCCGCCGACCGCGAGCAGGTACAGCACGATCGCGGCGAGGAAGTTCACGGCGTCGGACGCCAGGATGGTGCGGCGCGCGCGCTCCCAGCCGCGGTCCACCGCGGCGACGAGCGTGCGACCTTCGCGCAGCTCGTCACGGATGCGCTCGAAGTACACGATGAACGAGTCCGCCGTGATACCGATCGCCACGATCAGACCGGCGACACCGGGCAGCGAGAGCCGGTAGCCCTGCGTCCAGGAGAGCAGCGTGATCACGCCGAAGACCAGGATCCCCGCGACCACGAGCGACGAGACCGTGACCAGGCCGAGGGCCCGGTACTGCAGCATCGAGTAGAGGACGACGAGCACCAGGCCGATGAGGCCGGCGATGAGGCCCTTCTGCAACTGCTCGGACCCCAGGGTCGCCGAGATCTGCTCCTCGCTCTGCACCGTGAAGGTCAGCGGCAGGGAGCCGAAGTTCAGCTGGTTGGCCAGGTTCGCGGCGCTCTCGCGCGTGAACGTGCCCGAGATCTCGGCCTTGCCGTTGGAGATGATCACGCCGGACGCCAGGCTCGGCGCCGAGATGACCAGGCCGTCGAGCACCATGGCGAACTGGTTCTGCGGCGGGGTGGCCGCCAGACCCTGCAGCCGGGTGGTGACGTCCGTGAACTGCGTCGTGCCCTTGCTGTCGAACGCGATGTTGACGACCCACTCGTTGCCCGTACCGCCGCTGGGCAGCTGGTTCAGACCCGAGCTGGCGTTGGAGATCCGCGCCCCCTCGATCTCGATCGGACCAAGGATGTACTTCGCGCTGCCGTCCTGGCTGCACGTGACGAAGGCCTTGTCCGGGTCACCGTTGACACCGCCGGTGAGGTTCTTGGGGTCGGTGCAGTCGAGGGCGTCGAAGTCCGCCTGCACCTTCGGGGTGATGTAGTACGCCGCGTCGCTCGGGCTGTCGGGCGCCGCCTTGGTGGGCGTGTCCGACGGCGCCTCCGCCGAGGCGCTCGGCGTCGGCGTCGGGGCCGGGGTGGACCCGTCCGCTGCCGCCGCGGCCGAGGCCGTGGGCGTCGGGGTCGCCGTCGAGGTGTCCGTCGGCGTGGGGTTGCCGATGGCCAGCACCGGCCGGAACGCCATCTGCGCCGACGTGCGGACCAGCTCGAGCGTCTGCTCGCTCGGGTGCCCCGGCAGGGCGACGACGATGTTGCCGCCGCTCTGGCTCGTGATCTCCGCCTCGGCGACGCCCGAGGAGTCGACGCGCTGACGGATCACGTCGATCGCCTGCGCGATGGTCGCGGAGTCGGGCTTCTTGCCCGTCTCCGTGAGCACGGGCTGCAGGATGATCTGCGTGCCGCCCTCGAGGTCCAGCGCGAGGTTCGGCGTCCAGGTCGCCGTCGACCACTTGACGCCCGCGGCGATGGCGCCGAAGAGCGCGAGGATGATGATGCCGAGCACGACCAGCGTGCGGACGGGCCTCTGACGGCGTGTAGGAGGAGCCAACGGAGTTTCTTCTCTCGTGCGCGCACCGACCGCGGAGGCGGCCGGTGGGGTCAAGGCCGGGGCGTCGTCACCCCGGCCAAACGGTCTACTTGGTGTCCGGGTCCCCGTCCTTGCGGGCGGGCGGCAGCGAGGACAGGTCGTCCGGGACGTCGATCACGTCGTCGTCCGTGGCGTCGAGCACCGCGTCGTCGTGCACGTCGTCCTCGACGTCATCGTCATCCACGTCGTCGTCGATCGCGTCGACCACCGGCTCGATCTTCTTGGCGATCGCGGCGCGGATCCACCGCGTCTGCGTGCCCGGCGCCGACTCCAGCGTGATCACGTCGTCCTCGACGTCCACCACGGTGCCCAGCAGACCCGACGCCGTCATGACCTCGTCACCGGCCGCGAGGTTGTTGCGGAACTCCGAGGCCGTCCGCTGCTGCTTGCGCGTGCGGTTCGACATGAGCCACAGGGCGCCGAGCGCGACGGCAAGGATGACGAGGAAGGAAGGATCCACGGCTGACAGGCTCCGATCGGGTGGTGTGTCCGCCGCAGTCTAGGCGCAGCGGCTCGCCGCTCCAACGCACAGACCCCGGGAAGGGTTCCGGGATGCGGGAACGGCTCAGCCGAACAGTGTGCCCGATCCGTGGGGCATCTCGAGACCAAGGTGCGCCCAGGCGGCCGGCAGCGCCACCCGACCGCGGGCCGTCCGCCCGATCAGCCCCTCGCGCACCAGGAACGGCTCGGCCACGGTCTCGACCGTCTCGGCCTCCTCCGCCACGGCCACCGCCAGGGTGGTCAGGCCGACGGGTCCGCCGCCGAACCGGGTGCACAGCGCGGTCAGCACGGCGCGGTCCAGGCGGTCGAGGCCCCGCTGATCCACCTCGTAGACCTCCAGGGCCGCGCGGGCGGCCGCGAGGCTCAGCGTGCCGTCGCCGCGCACCTCGGCCCAGTCGCGCACGCGCCTGAGCAGGCGGTTCGCGATGCGCGGGGTGCCCCGCGACCGCGACGCGATCTCGGCCGCCGCCTCGTGGTCGAGCGGGACGCCGAGCAGCCCGGCGGACCGCACCAGAACCCGCTCCAGCTCGTCGGCGGAGTAGAAGTCGAGGTGCGCCGTGAAACCGAACCGGTCCCGCAGCGGCGCGGGGAGCAGCCCCGCCCGGGTGGTGGCGCCGACCACCGTGAACGGCGGCAGCGTCAGGGGGATCGCGCTGGCCCCGGCTCCCTTGCCGACGATCACGTCGACGCGGAAGTCCTCCATGGCCATGTAGAGCAGCTCCTCGGCGGGCCGGGCGAGCCGGTGGATCTCGTCGAGGAACAGCACCTCGCCCTCCTCGAGGGAGGACAGGACGGCGGCGAGGTCGCCCGCATGCTGGATGGCCGGTCCACTGGTCACCCGCAGGGGCGCGCCCATCTCGGCGGCGATGATCATGGCGAGCGTCGTCTTGCCCAGTCCCGGAGGGCCCGAGAGCAGCACGTGGTCGGGCGCCCGGCCGCGGCCGCGCGCGGCGTCGAGCACGAGCGAGAGCTGGTCGCGCACCACGCGCTGGCCGACGAACTCGTCCAGCCGCCGCGGGCGCAGCGCGGCCTCCGCGGCCCGCTCGAGGTCGTCGGCGCCCGGCCGGACCAGCGACTCGGCGGCGAACCGCTCGGTCACCAGCTCGTCGTACTCGTCAGCCACGTCCGCCGCCCAACGTCCGCAGGGCGGCCCGCAGGACGCCGGCCACCTCGTCGGCCGCGACGGGCCCCTCGGCGCCCTCCAGGACGGTCGACACCGCGTCCCCTGCGGCCCGCGCGTTCCAGCCCAGCCCCACGAGCGCCTCGATGACCTGGTCGCGGCGGTCTCCACCGAAGACGGCCGCCGCAGGCGCGGACGTGGTCGCCGGGGCACCGATCCGGTCCTTGAGCTCCAGCACGATGCGCTGGGCGCCCTTGAGCCCGATGCCCGGGACGCGCTGGAGCGCCTTGAGGTCCTCGTCCAGCACCGCGCGACGCAGCCCGTCCGGGGTGTGCACGGCGAGCATGGCGAGGGCGAGCCGCGGACCGACGCCGCTGACGGTCTGCACGACCTCGAAGACCTCCCGCTCGTCGGTGTCGGCGAACCCGAAGAGCGTCAGCGCGTCCTCCCGGACCAGCAGCGACGTGGCCAGCTGCGCGGTCGACCCGACCCGCAGGCCGGCGAGGGTGGCGGGCGTGGCGTGCACCAGGAGGCCCACTCCCCCGACCTCGACCACCGCCGCGTCGAGCCGGACCGCCTGCACCGTGCCGTGGACCGACGCGATCACCGGTCACCCTCCTTGACTGAGAGAACAAGAGCTGACGGACACTCTGGCACACCCAGACGAACAGGTGTACGAAGACACGCGGTCAGCCGCGGCGCCGCGCCGCCTGCTCGGCGGTGGCCCACGCGCGCTGCGCGGCGGTCAGCGACCCGGGTGCGCGCTGGGGTGCCCCGAGCGCGCCGGCGGGACGCCACAGGTGGCAGACCGCGAGGGCCAGGGCGTCGGCGGCGTCGGCCGGCCGGGGCAGCTCCTCGAGCCGCAGCAGGCGCTGCACCATCGTCTGGACCTGCGCCTTGTCGGCCCGGCCGTTGCCGGTGACGGCGGCCTTGACCTCGCTCGGGGTGTGCAGGGCCACGGGGATCCGACGACGGGCCGCGGCGACCATGGCGATGCCCGCCACCTGCGCGGTGCCCATGACGGTCCGCAGGTTCTGCTGGGCGAACACCCGCTCGACGGCGACCGCGTCGGGGGCGTGCTCCTCGAGCCACTCCTCGATCTGCCGCTCGATCGAGAGCAGCCGCTGGTCGACGTCCCACAGGGCGTCGGACGTCGCCACACCGACGGCGACCATCGCGAGGCGCCGGGACGGGAGGCCGTCGACGACGCCGAGACCGCACCGGGTCAGGCCGGGGTCGACTCCGAGGACGCGCACGCCGTCATGGTCGCAGCCGACCGGGGGTCAGCCGGGGAGGCCACGCCCGGGACGACGAAGGGGCCCGACCGCGGTGCGGCCGGGCCCCTCCGGGACAGGCTCAGTCGTCCTCGAGCTCCGCCATGACCTCGTCGGAGGCGTCGAAGTTCGCGTAGACGTTCTGCACGTCGTCCGAGTCCTCGAGCGCGTCGATGAGGCGCAGGATCTTGCGGGCGCCCTCGGCGTCGACCTCGATCTGCGTGGCGGGCCAGAACACGACGTCCGCCGAGTCGTACTCGATGCCCGCATCCTGCAGCGCGGTGCGGACGGGCACGAGGTCGGTGGCCTCGGACAGGACCTCGAACGCCTCGCCCAGGTCGTTCACCTCTTCGCCACCCGCGTCGAGGATCGCCTCCATCACGGCGTCCTCGTCGGTGCCCTCCTTGGGCACGATGACGACGCCCTTGCGCGAGAACAGGTACGAGACGGAGCCCGGGTCGGCCATCTGGCCGCCGTTGCGCGTGAACGCGACGCGCACGTCCGACGCGGCGCGGTTCCGGTTGTCCGTCAGGCACTCGACCAGGACCGCGATGCCGCCGTGCCCGTAGCCCTCGTACATGATCGTCGTGTAGTCGGCGCCGCCGGCCTCCTGGCCGGAGCCGCGCTTGACCGCACGGTTGATGTTGTCGATGGGCACCGAGTTCTTCTTGGCCTTCTGGACCGCGTCGAAGAGGGTCGGGTTGCCCGCGAGGTCACCGCCGCCGGTGCGCGCGGCGACCTCGATGTTCTTGATCAGCTTGGCGAAGAGCTTGCTCCGCTTGGCGTCGACCACGGCCTTCTTGTGCTTGGTGGTGGCCCACTTGGAGTGACCCGACATCGCTTCAGCTACCCCTTCGTCTCCCGGTCGACCCCGCGCCCGGCTGCAGCGCCGGTGCTCACAGGGTGTCGCGGACGATCTCTACGAACAGTTGGTGCACCCGGGTGTCCCCCGTGACCTCCGGGTGGAACGAGGTCACGAGCAACGGGCCCTGGCGGACGGCCACGATCCTACCGGCGGCGGGACCGGACTCCACCCGCGCCAGCACCGTGGCCGCGGGTCCGACCTCCTCGACCCACGGCGCCCGGATGAACACGGCGTGCACCGGGCCGTCGATGCCGTCGATCGCCAGGTCCGTCTCGAACGACTCGACCTGCCGGCCGAACGCGTTGCGCCGCACGGTGACGTCGACCCCGCCGAGCGTCTGCTGCCCCTCGATCCCGCCGAGCACCCGGTCGGCCAGCAGGATCATCCCGGCGCACGAGCCGTACGCGGGCATCCCGGCGCGCAGCCGGTCCTGGACCGGGCCGAACAGGTCGAACGCGCGCAGCAGCTTGTCGATGGTTGTCGACTCCCCGCCGGGGATGACCAGCGCATCCACCTCGTCCAGCTCGCGGCGGCGTCGCACCGGGACGGCCGTGGCACCCACGGCGGTGAGGGCGCGCACGTGCTCGCGCACGTCTCCCTGCAGGGCGAGGACTCCGACGGTCACGGTCACGACGGGCGATCCTAGTTCGCGATCGGGCACCGCGACCGCTGCGCCCAGTCCGCGGCCGGCCCGTAGGCTCCCGCCCTGTGACCCACGAACTCGACCAGCGCGCAGCGGCTCTGGACGCCGCTCACGCCCTCACCGACCTGCGGCACCGGTTCCACCTGCCCCCCGGCGTCGTGTACCTCGACGGGAACTCGCTCGGCGCGCTGCCGGTGGGCGTGCCGGAGGCGGTCGAGCGTGCGGTGCGCCAGGAGTGGGGCCACGACCTCGTCGCGTCCTGGAACACCCACGGCTGGTGGGACGCGCCGGTCCGGGTGGGCGACGCGATCGGCCGGCTCGTCGGCGCGGCGCCCGGACAGGTCGTGGTCGGCGACTCCACCAGCGTGCGCCTGCACCAGTCGCTGCACGCCGCCGCCGCGCTGCGTCCCGGTCGCTCGGTCGTGCTCACCGAGCCGGGCTCGTTCCCCACGGACCAGTACGTCGTCGCCGGCGTCGCGGACCAGGTCGGGTGGCACGTCGAGCACGTCACCCCGGACGAGGTCCCCGGCCGGCTGGGCCCCGACGTCGCGGTCGTCGTGCTGTCCCACGTGGACTACCGGACCGGCGACCTGCTCGACCTGCCCGGCATCACGGCGGCGGCGCACGACGCGGGCGCCCTCGTCCTCTGGGACCTGTGCCACTCCGCGGGTGCCGTGCCGGTCGGGCTGGACGAGCACGGCGTCGACCTGGCCGTGGGCTGCGGCTACAAGTACCTGAACGGCGGACCCGGCGCCCCGGCGTTCGGGTACGTCGCCGCCCGGCACCAGGACGCGTTCGTCAACGTGCTGCCCGGCTGGCACGGGCACGCGCAGCCGTTCGCGATGGCCGACGAGTACGAGGGCGCCCCCGGGATCAGCCGGGCGCGGATCGGGACCCCGCCGATGCTGTCGCTGCTCGCGCTCGAGGCCGCTCTGCACGCGTTCGACGACGTCGCGATCGAGGACGTCCGCGCCCGGTCCGTGTCCCTGACCCGGTTCCTGCGCGACGCGATCACGACGGTGCTGCCGGACGCCGAGCTCGCCTCGCCCGAGGCCGACGACCGCCGCGGCTCCCAGGTCGCCCTCCGGCACCCCGACGCGTACGGCATCGTCCAGGCGCTGGCCGCCCGCGGCGTCGTCGGCGACTTCCGCATGCCCGACATCGTCCGCCTGGGCGTCGCCGCGCCGTACCTGACCCACGCGGACCTCGTCACCGCCGTGCGGGCGCTGCGGGTCGTGCTCGAGCGCGAGGAGCACCTCGACCCGGAGTGGACGACGCGGAACGCCGTCACCTGACCTACTCGCGCGCGAGGCCCAGGTGCCGTGTCACGCCGTCCCAGGCGGGCAGCAGGCCGCGCACGAGCTCGACCAGCGACTCCGGGAACACCTCGATCTCGACCCGGTCCAGGTCGTCGAGCGCCCACCACCGCAGCTCGTCGATGACGTCGTGCTCGAGCTCGGTCCAGCCGGCGCGGTCGACGGCCTCGAAGGACGCCGCGGGCACGCGCGCCAGGTAGAGGATCTCGTCCTGCCGGCAGTGCTCAAGGAAGAAGTCGAAGATGGCCGAGCGCGTGAACACCGGCCCCACCAGCTGCGCGGCGTCGAGCAGGATGCCCGTCTCCTCGCGCACCTCGCGCAGCGCGGCCGACGCGGCGTCCTCGCCGTCGTCGATCCCGCCGCCGACCGTGAACCACCAGCTGCGCTCCGGCTGGTCGACGTCGTGCCCGCGGATCAGCAGCACGCGGTCGTCCTCGTCGAGCAGGATCACCCGCGCGGCCTCCCGGAACAGCAGGCCGTCGTCGCCGCGCCGCCACTCGGGCCCGAGACCGTGCACCGGGCCTCCCCCGTCGGCGCCGGAGCGGCCACCGACGGGCGCAGGGACGGCAGAGGCCGCGGACTGCTCGTCCGCGGCCTCCACCACTGCGTCGTCCTGCGTCACCAGCCGCGCTCGGCCAGGCGGTGCGGCTCCGGCACGTCCTCGACGTTGATGCCGACCATGGCCTCACCGAGGCCGCGCGACACCTTGGCGATCACGTCCGGGTCGTCGAAGAACGTGGTCGCCTTGACGATCGCCGCGGCACGCTCGGCCGGGTTGCCCGACTTGAAGATGCCGGAGCCGACGAACACGCCCTCGGCGCCGAGCTGCATCATCATCGCGGCGTCGGCCGGGGTGGCGATGCCGCCCGCGGTGAACAGCACGACGGGGAGCTTGCCCAGCTGGGCGACCTCCTTGACCAGGTCGTACGGCGCCTGGAGCTCCTTGGCGGCGACGAACAGCTCGTCCTCCGGCAGCGAGGTGAGGCGGCGGATCTGGTCCCGCAGCGTGCGCATGTGCGTGGTCGCGTTGGAGACGTCGCCCGTGCCGGCCTCGCCCTTCGAGCGGATCATCGCCGCGCCCTCGGTGATGCGGCGCAGGGCCTCGCCCAGGTTGGTGGCACCGCAGACGAACGGAACCGTGAAGCCCCACTTGTCGATGTGGTGCGCGTAGTCGGCGGGGGTCAGCACCTCGGACTCGTCGATGTAGTCGACGCCGAGCGACTGGAGCACCTGCGCCTCGACGAAGTGGCCGATGCGGGCCTTCGCCATGACGGGGATGGAGACGGCTTCGATGATGCCGTCGATCAGGTCCGGGTCGCTCATGCGCGCGACGCCGCCCTGGGCCCGGATGTCGGCCGGGACGCGCTCGAGGGCCATCACGGCGACGGCTCCGGCGTCCTCGGCGATCTTCGCCTGGTCCGCGGTGACGACGTCCATGATGACGCCGCCCTTGAGCATCTCGGCCATCCCCCGCTTCACGCGGGCGGTGCCGATGACGCCGGCGTGCGTCGCGGTGGTGGGCTGGCTGTTCTCGCTGGTCACGTCGAGCCTCACAGATCGTGGTGCGGTCGGGGTACGGCCGCCACGTGGGAGGTCAGCGGCCTGATCGGGCAATCGTAGTCCGTCCGGGAGGGCGTCCCGGGCCTGTCTCAGCGGGGCGGCAGGGTCTCCACGGGGCCGCTGCGGGCACCCGGTCGACCCAGGTTCTCAGGCCACGCGTCGTCGAGCTCGAGGCTCTGCGGCTCCGGGGCGTGACCCGCCAGCCGCAGCAGCCGCACCAGCGGACCGCGGCGGGCTCGTCGGGTCTGCACGACGGCCTCGTTGTGGAACCGCCGGGCCAGCTGGACCCGGTACCAGGACGAGGCCAGGAGGTCCACCAGCTCGTCGCCGGCGGGGTCCGACCGCAGCGCGGCGACCTCGTCGGCGTCGTCCAACGCCTCCCGCAGGGTGGCCGACAGCTCGCTCTCGATCCGCCCACGGTCGACGGCCAGGAGGGCGGCGCCACCGGGCGGGACGTCGTCGGGACCGACGAGCGCACGCAGGTCCGCGGGCAGCTCGCTGGTCCCGGTGGACAACGCGGCCCACGCGGCCTCGCCGACGAGCACGGAGCTGACCGGGTCGAGCAGGCCGGACGTCGCAAGCTCGGCCGCGACGGTCGCGCGCCGGACCAGCTGCGCGTCGAGCACCGCCCGCGAGGAGTTGACCTTCCGGTGCAGCCGGTCCAGGCGGGACGCCGCGACCCACACCCACCACAGGACGAGCGCGAGGACGATCGTCACGTAGACGGTGATCTCGGACCACCTCATCGGCCGTCACCCCGCCCTCGGCGCAGCTCGAGCAGGCGTGCACCCCGGACCGACGACGGGTCCTCGCCCACGGGCGCGTGCCGGTCGGCGACGACCATCTCGTACACCGCCAGCACCTGGTCCGTGACGGTCGACCAGTCGTACTGGCGGACCACCTCGACGGCGTGCGCGGACACCCTCGCGCGCAGCTCAGGGTCGCGGAGCACCCGCACGAGGGTCTGCGCCAGGTCGGCGCTGTCGCCCGTCCGGAACAGCACGCCGGCGGCGCCGTCGTCGAGCACGCGCGAGAACGCCCCGAGGTCGCTCGCGACGACGGTCGCACCCGCGCTCATCGCCTCGACCAGCACGATCCCGAAGCTCTCGCCGCCGGTCTGCGGCCCGCAGTAGACGTCGACCGACGCCAGCAGGCTGGCCTTCTCGTCGTCGGTGATCCCGCCGAGGAACTCGACGGCCGCCGCCTGCTCGCCCAGCAGCTCGCGGACCTCGTCGGGACCGGTCTCGCCGCGACCGGCGACCAGGAACCGGGCGCCGGGGATCTCGGCCAGCACGCTCGGCACCGCCTCGAGCAGCACCGGCAGCCCCTTGCGCGCCTCGTCGAGGCGGCCGAGGAACGCGATGGTCGGGCGCTCGGGCGTGCCCGTCCACCGGGCGTCCGGCCGGGCCGCGATGAACGAGTCGACGTAGACCCCGTTGGGGATCACGACCGCGTCGCCCCCCATGTGCTCGACCAGCGTGCGGCGGGCGTCCTCCGACACGGCGATCCGGGCGGAGATCTTCTCCAGCGACTGACGCACCAGCGGGTAGGCCATCTGCAGCGGCCGGGACCGGATCAGCGCGGTGTGGAACGTCGCCACGATGGGTCCGTCGGCGATCCACAGGGCGAGCATGCCGAGGCTCGGCGTGACGGGCTCGTGCAGGTGCAGGACGTCGAACTCCCCCGCGGCGAGCCACTTGCGCACGCGGTTGGCGGTGACGGGCCCGAACGTCATGCGGGCGACCGCCCCGTTGTAGCGCACCGGGATCGCCCGGCCGGCCGACGTCATGTACGGCGGGATCGGGGTGTCGTCGTCGGCGGGGACGAGCACGGACACGTCGTGCCCCCGCGCGATGAGCGCCTCGGCGAGGTCCCGGACGTGGAACTGCACCCCGCCGGGCACGTCGTAGGAGTACGGGCAGACGATGCCGACCCGGAGCGCGCGCTCGGCGGCCTGCGAGCTCATCGCACGCTCTCCTCGGCCGCGACGGTCGCCGCGTACCTCGCCGGGTCGAGGTCCTCGACGAACACCTTCTGCAGCATGTGCCAGTCCTGCGGGCGCTGCCGGACGCCGGCGCCGAACTGGTCCACCCAGGCCTGCGTCATGACGCGCACCTGGTCGGCGCGCGGGACGCCCCCCGGGATCTCGATCGCCTTGTTGAACTGGATGACGATGCCCCAGGGCGAGCCGGCGGCTCGCCGCTGCGCGCCGTGCAGCCGCTCGTAGTAGATGACGGTGGTCACCAGCGGGGCACCCGTCGAGATCGCGAGGGCCGCCGGCCCGGCGGCGAACCGGGCGCGGTGGCCGAGGAGGTCCACCTCCAGGCCCTTCGCCGTCAGGTCGCGGTCCGCGAGCAGGGGCAGGAGCCCGGCGCCGGCGCGCGCGGCCCGCACGAGGCCGCGGAACACGTCGCCTGCCCCGGTGAGCGGGAAGATCGTCATGCCGATCCCCTCGCGGAACGCGACGAACTCCTGGAAGAGCTCCTCGGGCTCGAGCCTCTCGGCGACCGTGGTGACCGGCGCGACCGCCCGCGTGGCCCAGGCGCCCGCGAGGTCCCAGTTGCCCGTGTGGCCGAGCGCGAGCACCACGGCCTGGTCGCGGTCGGTGTGCACTCGCAGGTTCTCGACGCCCACGGCGCGGACCCGGGCGTCGACCTGGTCCTGCGACATCGTCGCCAGCGCGAACGCCTCGCCGAAGTACCGCATGTACGAGCGCATCCCGGCGCGGCTCAGCCTGCGCAGGCCCCGGGAGTCCAGCTCGGGCCGGACGCGCGCCAGGTTCTTCTCGAGCTGGCGCACTCCTCCCCCGTGCCGGACCCAGGCGATGTCGGCGGCGGCGGCGCAGAGCGTGCGCAGCACGGGTCCGGGCAACCGTCCTGCCACCCTCCATGCGACGGCGTACGCCCGGGCGACGTCCAGCTTCACTCGGACACCTGCATGGCCTGGCGGTGCACCTTGGTCATCCGCTGCACGATGGTCACGGCCGACGCCAGGGCGAGCAGGGCCAGCACCACCGTGAGCACGACGGTCGGCGCACCGACGCCCACCGCGAACGTGGCGACGAGCACCAGGGCGAGGCGGTCCGCGCGCTCCGCGATCCCCCCGGAGGCGGTCATGCCCAGCCCCTCGGCCCGCGCTCGGGCGTACGGCACGATCGAGCCGAGCACGAGGCACGCGAGGGCGAGCACCGCGGACAGCCGGTCGTCCCCGCCGGCGGTGAACCACAGCACCAGCCCGGCGAAGATCGCGCCGTCGCCGAACCGGTCCAGGGTCGAGTCGAGGAAGGCTCCCCACGGCCCGGACCGCCCGGCCTGCCGAGCCATCACGCCGTCGAGCGAGTCGGTGAGCACGAAGACCGCGATGATCAGCGTGCCCAGCAGCAGGTGACCGGTCGGGAACGCCCAGAGCGCGGTGACGACGACGACGAGCGTGCCGCCCATGGTGACGGCGTCCGGCGAGACGCCCGCGCGCAGGAGGGTCCGCGCGATGGGCGTGAAGAAGCGCGTCATGGCACCGCGCAGTCCGTTCAGCACGTGCCGATCATCCCTTCGACGAGGTCGGCCACGCGGCAGACAGCCGCGCCCGCGTGTCGCCCAGGAGCTCGGGCAGCGCGCGGCTGCGGGCCACGATCGGCAGGAAGTTCGAGTCCCCGCCCCACCGCGGCACCACGTGCTGGTGCAGGTGCGCCGCGATGCCGGCGCCGGCCACGTCGCCCTGGTTCATGCCGAGGTTGAAGCCCTGGGGCGCCGACACCTGGCGCACCACCCGCATGGCCGTGCGCGTCAGCTCGGCGACCTCGGCCACCTCGGGCCCGGTCAGCTCCGTGTAGTCGGCGACGTGCCGGTACGGGCAGACCAGCAGGTGCCCCGAGTTGTACGGGTAGAGGTTGAGCACCACGTACGCGACCTCGCCGCGCGCGACGATCAGACCGTCCTCGTCGGACAGCGTCGGGATGCGGCAGAACGGGCAGCCGTCGCCCGCCTCACGGTCGACCGGCTTGTCCTGCCCCCCGAGGTAGGCCATGCGGTGCGGCGTCCAGAGACGCTCGAATCCGTCCGGCACCCCGGCGAAGTGATCGGCAGGTTCGCTCACTGCTCAGACCTGCACGCGGTCGCGCACCGCCGAGACGATCCGCTCGATCGCCTCCGCGACGGGCACGCCGTTGTCCTGGCGACCGTCGCGGTAGCGGAACGACACGGCACCGGCCTCGGCGTCCTCACCACCGGCGATGAGCACGAACGGGATCTTCTGCGTGCTGGCGTTGCGGATCTTCTTGCCGAACCGGTCGTCGGACCGGTCCACCTCCGCACGGATCCCCTGCGCCCGCAGCTGCGCGACGACGTCGTCGAGGTACCCCTCGAACGGCTCGGCCACCGGCACCGCCAGCACCTGCACGGGCGCGAGCCACGCGGGGAACGCGCCGCCGTAGTGCTCGGTCAGCACGGCGAAGAACCGCTCGACCGAGCCGAACAGGGCACGGTGGATCATCACCGGGCGCTGCCGGCTGCCGTCGGACGCCGTGTACTCGAGCTCGAACCGCTCGGGCAGGTTGAAGTCGAGCTGGATGGTGGACATCTGCCAGGTGCGACCCAGCGCGTCCTTGACCTGCACGGAGATCTTCGGGCCGTAGAACGCGGCGCCGCCCGGGTCGGGGACGAGATCGAGCCCGGACGCCTCGGCGACCTGGCGCAGGGTCTCGGTGGCCTCGTCCCAGACCTCGTCGGAACCCACGAACTTCTCGGGGTTCTTGGTCGAGAGCTCCAGGTAGTAGTCGTCGAGCCCGTAGTCCTTGAGCAGGTCGAGGACGAACTTCAGCGTCGTGGTGAGCTCGTCGGCCATCTGCTCGCGGGTGCAGTAGATGTGCGCGTCGTCCTGGGTGAAGCCGCGGGCGCGGGTCATGCCGTGCACGACGCCCGATTTCTCGTACCGGTAGACGGTCCCGAACTCGAACAACCGCAGCGGCAGCTCCCGGTAGGAGCGACCGCGCGCCGCGAAGATCAGGTTGTGCATCGGGCAGTTCATCGGCTTGAGGTAGTACTGCTGCCCCGCCTTGCGCACGTGCCCCTCGGCGTCGCGCTCCTCGTCGAGGGTCATCGGGGGGTACATGCCCTCCGAGTACCAGTCGAGGTGCCCCGAGATCTCGTACAGCTTGCTCTTGGTGATGTGCGGGGTGTTGACGAACTCGTACCCGCCCTGGACGTGCCGCAGCCGGCTGTAGTGCTCCATCTCCATGCGGATGACGCCGCCCTTGGGGTGGAACACGGCCAGGCCGGAGCCGATCTCGTCCGGGAAGGAGAAGAGGTCGAGCTCGGTCCCGAGCCGCCGGTGGTCGCGGCGCTCGGCCTCGGCGATCCGCTCGAGGTAGGCGCGCAGCTCGTCCTTGGTGGCCCACGCGGTGCCGTAGACGCGCTGCAGCTGCGGGTTCTTCTCGGACCCGCGCCAGTAGGCGGCGGCCGAGCGGGTCAGCTGGAAGCCGTTGCCCAGCAGGCGGGTGCTCGGGATGTGCGGCCCGCGGCAGAGGTCCTGCCAGACGACCTGCTCGCTCTCGCGGCCCGCGCCGCGCACGTTCTGGTAGATG
This sequence comes from Cellulomonas sp. P2_F12, assembly GCF_056403775.1. NCBI lineage: Bacteria > Bacillati > Actinomycetota > Actinomycetes > Micrococcales > Cellulomonadaceae > Cellulomonas > Cellulomonas sp. P2_F12. The sequence goes on from NZ_JBFUEV010000001.1 coordinate 459,774, forward strand.
CTCAGCCCGCCGAGGCCGACCTCGACGGACGCGCCGTCGGCCGCGGTCGGGTCGCCCTTGAGGCCGATGAGCTCGAGCTTGTACGGCTCGTCGCGCATCTCCTTGCGGGCCTCGTCCTCGGTGACGTCCCACCGGCGGAAGGTCTGGCCCTCCTTGACGATCCGGCCCATGACCTTCTCGATCGCCTTGAGGTCCTCCGGGGTGAACGGGGTGTCCACGTCGAAGTCGTAGTAGAACCCGTCGGTGATCGGCGGGCCGATGCCCAGCCTCGCGGACGGGTTGACCTCCTGCACCGCCTGCGCCAGCACGTGCGCCGCCGAGTGCCGCAGCACGGCCAGGCCGTCGGGCTCCTCGATGGTCACGGCCTCGACGACCGCGCCGTCGGGCACCGGCAGGTGCAGGTCGCGCAGCTCGCCGTCCACGCGGGCGACGACGACGTCGCGCCGGGAGGAGTACAGGTCCGTACCCGTCGTCCCCGGCTCCACCGTGGTCGCGATCCCGTCGACGGTGAGGGTGATGAGCTCGGGCACCGGTACAGCCTCCTTCGTGGCCGCTCGCCCTGGCGGCGAGCCCCTCGATGCTACCGGCGGGCTCGACGCTCGCCGGACCTCATATACACGTCAGGAGGGGCCGGCCCGCTGGGCCGACCCCTCCTGGTCGAGTGGGCGATACCGGACTCGAACCGATGACCTCCTCGGTGTGAACGAGGCGCTCTACCAACTGAGCCAATCGCCCGTCTTCCGCGGTTTCGCCACTCGCGACACGCCGGGTGCCACGAATGCCTGTCGCCCGCGGGTGACTTCGAGGAGGATGCTACCCGGCCGGGCACGAGTTTCCGAAACGGGCTCCTGCAGGTCATCGCATCGAAGTCAAGGGCAGCGCCGTCACCAGGATGGGTGCTGTCACCTCTCGTCCCCGTTCGGGGGCGCGTCCCTCCGGGTGAACTCCCGGTTCCTACCGGGCCAATCGGGCACCTGGCCTGCCATGATGAGACCTCCAGCCCTTGCGAACAGGAGGACCCGATGACGAGCTCGACTTACGACGTCGTCGAGGTCGTCGCCATGCAGCTCATCGGTTCCGACGCCAGCGTCATCCCGGTGAGCGCCGAGTTCTCCTTCCGGACCACCGATCCCTACACGGTGCGCGCGGTCTTCACCGGCCCGCACACCATGTCGACATGGCTCATCGGCCGCGAGCTCCTCTCCTTGGGGATGCACGCGACAGCCGACGCCCCCGCCGGGACCGGCGACGTGCAGGTGTGGCGTGACGAAGACCCCGACTACACGCTCGTGTCGCTCAGTGGAGTCGAGGGCAGCGCGCTCCTCGCCGCCCCCACCGAGCCCATCGAGAGGTTCCTCGCCGGGACCGAGGCCCTCGTGCCTCTGGGAACCGAGAGCGACCGCATGGAAGGCGAGATCACGGCGCTCATCGCCGCTCTCCTGACCGCCTGACATCCACTTACCGCGACCGGTTCCGCCTGAGGCGGGGCCGGTCGTCGCATGTCCGGACCCGTCAGGGGTCCAGGTCGTCGGCGAGCCTGGCCTGGAACAGGCGCTGCGCCTCCAGCGAGATGGGACCGGCGGCGACGGGTGAGCCGTCGAGGCTGACCACCGGCGAGACGTTGCGGATCGAGCCGCTCATCATCAGGTGCGTCGTGCCGTCCCCGACCCGGTCGAGGACGTCGTAGCGCAGCTCCCCCGGCGCGCCCTCGCGCACGGGCAGGCCGGCCTCGGCCGCCCACTCGAGCAGCAGCTCACGCGTGATGCCGGCCAGGCACCCGCTCGACAGCGGCGGCGTCACCAGCTCACCGTCGAGCTCGACGAACACGTTGGACGCCGTCCCCTCGCACAGGTCCCCGACGGTGTTGGCGAGCACGGCCTCGTCGGCACCCAGCCGGTAGGCCTCGGACACGGCGACGACGTTCTCGGCGTACGACGTGGTCTTCAGCCCGGCCACCGACGAGCGCTCGTTGCGGACCCACGGCACGCGGATCACCCGCGAGACCTCCGACCGCGCGCCTGGTCCCGCGAGCACCAGGACGCTCTGGCGCTGCTCCTCGGGCGCGAACCGGTGGGAGCCCAGCGGGCCGGGACCCCCGGTCAGCGTGATCCGGAGTCGCCCCGTGTCCGGCCCCGCCGCGTCGAGCACCGCGGCGACCCCGGCCCGGACGGCGTCCTCGTCGGGCTCGGCAAGGCCGATGCCCAGGGCCGAGCGCGTCAGCCGGCGCAGGTGACGGGTCAGCGCGAACGCCGTCCCGTCGTAGACCGCGCACGTCTCGAAGACCCCGTCACCGACGGTCAGCCCGTGGTCGATCCCCGACAGGAGCAGGTCCTCGGGACCGTGCAGACGACCGTTCGACCAGATCACGACACCCATCGGGTCAGTCTGTCACCGGGTGCGACGCCAGCCCCACGAGACGCGCGGCCTTGAGCTCGGTCTCCGCCCACTCCGCCTGCGGGTCGCTCCCCCACGTGATCCCGGCGCCGGTGCCGAAGTGCAGCACGTCGTCGGCCCACCAGAAGGTCCGGATGCCGACGGCCAGCTCCGCGCGCACGGACCCGTCGTCGCCGACCTCGATCCACCCGACGGCACCGCAGTAGGGGCCGCGCGGGACCGCCTCGAGCGCCGCGATGATGTCGAGAGCCGACGACTTGGGCGCGCCCGACACCGACCCCGGCGGGTAGGTCGCGTCGAGCAGCCGGGCCCACAGGTCCGGCGCGCGCGCCACGTCGTCGTCGAGACGCCCCTGCACCGTGCTCACCAGGTGAACGAGGCCGGGGTGATGTTCCTCACCCAGCAGCGTCGTGACCTCGACCGTGCCGGGCGCGCAGACCTTCTGCAGGTCGTTGCGGACCAGGTCGGTGATCATCACGTTCTCGGCGCGGTCCTTGTCGGTCAGCCCGTCCGCTGTCGCGGCCGTCCCCTTGATCGGGCCGGACGACACCACGCCGTCCTCGACCCGCAGGAACAGCTCCGGCGACGCTGTGACCACCCACACCTCGCCGGGCACGTGCACTCCGCCCGAGAAGGGCGCGGGATTGCCGGCGTCGAGGACGGCGCCGAGCGCGCGGGCATCGGGCTCTCCCCCGGCCGCGGACAACGACGCGCTCAGCACCCGGCAGAGATTTGCCTGGTAGACGTCACCTTCCTGGATGTGCGCGCGCACCCGGTGCACGGCCGTGACGTACTCGGAACGGTCCAGCGACGACGACCAGGCGTCGGCTCGGGGCCCGGACCACGGCGTCGTCGTCGCCGGGGGGCTCGCCGTCGTGCGCCCGAACCGCCAGGCGCGCACGCGACCCTCGAAGTCCCCGACGACCGCCCACCACCCCGGCTCCGTCAGCCGCTCGGGCCGCGCGCGCACGTCCACGACCTCGACGACGCCGGTCGCCTCGACACCCGCGAACCACGCGACGCCGCGGGAACTCACGATGGGCTCGGGCACCCGCACACGCTACCGATCGGCGCTCGGACACCCGTCGATCCGCACGATCACCCGCCTGCCCGGAGCCAGTTGGACTCTCGCGGAGATCGTCAGTTAGAGTTCGGGACGCACACGGAACACCGGTGAAAACCGGGGGGACGTGCTGTGCGGACGTGGCTCAGTGGTAGAGCATCACCTTGCCAAGGTGAGGGTCGCGGGTTCGAATCCCGTCGTCCGCTCGGAGGCAGACACTCCACATCGGCTGCATGCAGCCGCTGAGGACTGCGGTCTCAGGGTGGAGTGGCCGAGAGGCGAGGCAGCGGCCTGCAAAGCCGTATACGTGGGTTCGAATCCCATCTCCACCTCAAGCAGTACCCGGCTTCACACCGGGCGATTGGCGCAGCGGTAGCGCGCTTCCCTGACACGGAAGAGGTCACTGGTTCGATCCCAGTATCGCCCACCAGCATCACCGCAGGTCAGGCCACCTTTCCGGGTGGCCTTTCTTGTTCCGTAGCCACGAACGTGGCCCCAATCGCTGTCGTCGTGCCGCCGTGCGGTCGGGTCGCCACTCGCAGACGAGCGAAATCCCCCGCAACGATGAGCGCACGATGCGACGATCAGCCCATGGCCGATCCCCAGCGCAACGCCAAGGCGACCGCGCTGCCGCTATGGACCCCGTCGCTCCCGGCACTCTGGGTACTCACCGCAGTTGCGGTAGCCGTCGTCATCGGCGCGATCCTGATGCGGACGGTGGGGGTGTGGCTCACCGCCACGTCGTACGTCATCACGACCACCACCATCTGGATCCGCCGACGCGGTGCGACTCGCGAGTCCTGACAGCTCGACGGCGCGCTGCCACGTGCCAGCCGCCTCGACGACGTGACCGAGCGCGGCGTCGGCAGCGGATCGAGCAGCGCCGCGCCAGGCCGTGTCGACTGACCAGCGGCGCGGGGCACGCTTGAATGAGCCATGGCCCCCGACAGCTCACCCGCCGTCGAGCTCGAGGTCGGGTCGCGCACCGTGCGGCTCTCGAACCCCGAGCGCGTCTACTTCCCCGCCAGCGGCGCGACCAAGCTCGATCTCGCGCAGTACTACCTCGCCGTGGGCGACGGCATCGTGCGCGCGCTGCGGGAGCGCCCGTGCATGCTGCACCGCTACCCCACGGGCGTCGCGGGCGAGAAGGTGCACCAGAAGCGCCTGCCGCGCGGGGCGCCCCCGTGGATGGAGACCGTGGAGCTCTACTTCCCGCGCTACGGCCGCACGGCCGACGAGCTGTGCGTGACCGAGCTGGCCCACGTGATCTGGGCGGTCCAGATGTCGACCGTCGAGTTCCACCCGTGGAACAGCCGCCGGGCCGACACCGAGCGCCCGGACGAGTGGCGCATCGACCTGGACCCGATGCCGGACTGCCCCTTCGACCGCGTGCGGCGGGTGGCACACGTCGCACGAGAGGTCCTGGACGAGCTCGGCGCGGTCGGCTGGCCGAAGACCTCCGGCGGATCAGGGCTCCACGTGTACGTGCGGATCAAGCCCGAGCACGGGTTCGCGGACGTCCGCCGAGCGGCACTGGCGTTCGCGCGCGAGGTGGAGCGCCGAGCGCCCGACGACGTCACCACCACGTGGTGGCGCCGCGACCGTGATCCGTCGCTGGTGTTCGTCGACTACAACCAGAACGCGCGCGACCACACCATCGCCTCGGCCTACTCGGTGCGCGGGACCCCCGACGCCACCGTGTCGACGCCGCTGCGCTGGGACGAGATCGACGACGTCGACCCGCACGACTGCACCCTGCGCACGGTCCCGGCCCGCTTCGCCGAGCTCGGCGACCTGCATGCCGGCATCGACGACGCGGTGTTCGACCTCGCGCCGCTGCTGCAGTGGGCGGAGCGCGACGAGCGGGACGGCGCATCGGTGCCCCCGGACGACGAGACCGTCGAGCCGACCTAGGACCGAGTCCGCCGGCACGTCCGACGACCAAGGCGACGTCAGCCAGCGTCGGGCACGTCGGTGGGTCCTGCCTGCTCGACCCGGTAGGCGCGCACCGCGCTGTGCACGGTGGGATAGAAGTGGTCGGGCCCGAACCGGCTGCCCACCCCGAAGCGCACCAGTCGGTCCTTCACCGGGCCCTTCATCTCCGCGAACACCAGGTCGACGCCGAGCGCCGCGAGGTGGTCGTCCAGCTCGACGAGCTCGTCGAGCGCGGTCGTGTCGAGGCCGGTGATCGGCTCGGCGGCGATGATCACGCGGTGCACGGGGGGCGGGGCATCCGCCACGAGCCCGCGCACCCAGGTGTCGAACACGTCGCCGTTGGCGAAGAACAGGGGCGCGTCGAACCGCGCGATCACGAGTCCCGGGATGCGCTCGCCCTCGGGGTGGCGGCTCAGGTCGTGGAACCCCGGCACGCCCTCGACGCTCACCAGCTCGGCGCGGTACGGCTCCCACGCCCGGCGGACGAACACCGCGAGGGACAGGGCGACGGCGACGAGGATGCCCTGCAGCACGCCGACGAACGCCACGCCGAGGAACGCGGCGACCAGCAGCGCCGCGTCGCTCCGGCTCATCCGCACCAGGCGGACGAACGTGCGGACGTCGACGAACGAGGACGCGGCCGAGATGACGACCGCGGCCAGCGTGGCCGACGGCAGATACGCGGACAGGCCGGGCGCGACCAGCATGAACACGACGATCAGCAGCGCGGCGACGACACCGGTCAGCTGCGTGCGGGCGCCCGCCTGGACCGCGACGGGCGTGCGTGACGCGCTGCCCGAGACGGGGAAGCCGCCGAGCAGCCCGGTCGCGAGGTTCGACGCCCCGAGCGCACCCATCTCCTGGCTGCCGTCGACCGTCTCCCCCCGGCTGCCGCCGAGCGCACGCGACAGCACGGTCGTGTCGGCGAACGTGATGAGCGCGATGCCGGCCGCGGGACCGATCAGCGCCAGAGCGTCTCCGGGTTCGAGGCCGGCCAGGGCCGGAGAGGGCAGACCGGACGGCAGGGCACCGACGACGGGGATCTGGTCGGCGAGCCCGAGCACAGCGGTCAGGACGGTCGCCCCGACGACCGCCAGCACGATGCCCTGGGCGGTGGCGCCGAGGAGGCGCGCACCGACGATGACCGCGAGGGACCCGACCCCGATCGCCGCCGCCGCGCCGTTGACCTGGCCGTCGGCGACCGCCGTGAACGTCTGACCGAGGTGCTCCCACACCGAGCCGGGGGGCACCGAGATGCCGAGCAGCTTGGGCAGCTGGCCGGCGATGACCACCAGCGCGATCCCGTTCATGTACCCGACACGGATCGGCATCGAGAGCAGCCCGGTGAGGAACCCGAGCCGCAGCACGCGGCCGCCGATGAGCATGAGGCCCATCAGGACCGCCAGCATGCCGGCCAGGGCGACGGTCCGGTCGGTGTCGCCGAGCGCGAGCGGCAGCACCGCCGCGCCGATCATCGGCGCCAGCGACGAGTCCGGCCCGAGCACGAGCACCCGCGACGGCCCGACGAGCGCGTAGACGAGCAGCGGGACGATGGTCGCGTACAGGCCCGTGACCGGCGGCAGCCCGGCGGCGGCGGCGTACGCCATGCCCGCGGGGATGGCGACCGCGACGAGCGCGGTCCCTGCGATCAGGTCGGACCGGAGCCATGCCCGCTCGTAGCGCCGGGCGACACCGACGCCAGGGAGCAGCCCTGCGACCCGCCCGCGGTCCATCACTCGAGCCTAGGACCCGGCCCCCGACGGCCGGCCGGGCCGGACGTCCCCGACACCACTGCCGGCGCGGTCGTGGGCCGCCGCTGCGTCGGGGTCGGACGGCCCACGGACGTGGGCACCTGCCGGCCGGTCGAGGCGCAGTCGCAGTCCTTCTGCGCGGTGCGGGACGACGGCCACCGGGCAGGACGAGTGGTGCAGCGTCGCCTGGCTCACGGAACCGAGGAGCAGACCGGCGAAGCCGCCGCGGCCACGAGACCCCACGACGACGAGTCGAGCACGCGAGCTCTCGTCGATCAGCACCCTGCGGGCGTCGCCGTGCAGCACGACCTTCTCGACGGGCACCGTCGCGTAGGCACGTCGTCGGGCGTCGAGGTGTCGGAAGACGTTCTGCACGTCGACCCCGTCGTCACCTGGTCCACCGCTGTGCTCCGGAGCCGCGTGGACCGCCCGGAGCGTCGCCCCGTGGGCAGCGGCGCAGACGAGCGCGAGGTCGATGGCCGTCGTGCAGGCGTCGCTGCCGTCGACCCCCACCACGACAGGCCCCGACGGCTCGGGGCGCCCGCGCACGACGAGGACGGGGCACCTGCCGTAGGTGACGAGCTCGACGGCGACGGAGCCGAGCACCAGGCCCGAGAACCCGCCGAGCCCGCGGTCACCGACCACGAGCAGGGCGGCGTCGATGCTCGCACGCAGGAGCACCGGTTCGGGTGCCCCGCTGACGACGTGTCCGTCGACCGTGACGTCGGGTGCCACGCTGCGGGCGCGGTCGACGCCCTGCTCCACGATGCGCTCCGCATCCCGTCGGAGCCCGCCCACGGGGACCGTGTCGGGCGCGGGGACGACGGGAGCCCGCAGCCCGGGCCAGACGAACGCGTGGACCACGTCGAGCCGACGGCCCAGCTGCCGCGCGATGGAGGCAGCGGTCTCGACCGCGCGGAGGGCCGCATCCGAGCCGTCGACCCCCACCACCACGGCCTCGACGGCCGCCTCAGACGCGCGCATGACTCGTCCCGGCGTCGGGCGACGGGACGGTCGGGACGGGTTCGACGCGCCCGTCCGCCTCCGGCCTCCGCTTCCGCAACCGATCGACCGGGGCGCCGATGACGGCATCCGGACCAGGGAAGAACAGGCCCGTGCGCCCCGAGTCCGACCACCTCACGAGGTACGGCGGTGCGCCCTCGCGACCGCGCACCTCCAGGACCTCGGCGTCCCGGACGGGTTCGCCGAGGTGGCCACCTGTCACGACGAGCCGGTCACCGACGCTGGCCTTCATGTCGTCCTCCGCCCCGTCGCTCGTCCCACCCGTGCCTGGCCTCGAGCCGACGGTGTCACCGGGGGTGGGCCACCGCTCCAGGCTCCGCGGCCGGACGACGACCCCACCAGGGCCGGAGGTCCCGCGGCTCCTCCCGCCCGCGCCGGACCCCACGGCACGGGACCAAAGGCTCTACGGACGCTCCCGGCGCCCTTGGGACCGTGCACCTGAGGGCGGCGCGGGAGCTCGAGGGTGAACGTGCGTGGACACGTGCCGCGGCCCGCAGCACGATCACGAGCGCTCGCACGCCCGGTACCGTGGGTGGAGAGACGCACCTCGGCCGCGGTGGTGCTCCAGGGGAACGGGGATGGCGTGGCGAGCCCCCTGATCGCGACGAAGCTGCACGTCCCGAAGCCGCGACGTGGTCTGGTCGCACGACCGCGGCTCCTGGAGAAGATGCGGCTCGGCGCCGACTCGCGAGTGGTCCTGGTCTCCGCGCCGGCGGGGTTCGGCAAGTCGACGCTCCTCGCCGAGTGGCTCGCTGGCGCCCCCGGCGACGGGCGCTCGGTCGCCTGGCTCTCGCTCGATGCCGCGGACAACGACGCGGCAACGTTCTGGCGGTACGTCGCCGCGGCGCTCCACGGGGCGATCGGCGGGCCGGTCCCGGCTGCGGTGGAGCAGTCGACGGACCTGATGCTCACGACGCTCGTCAACGAGCTCGATGCAGCACCCGGCGACGTGTGGCTGGTCCTGGACGACTACCACCTCGTGGACGACCCGGAGGTGGGCCGGGGCATGACCGTGCTGCTCACGCACCTCCCGCCGCACGTCCACGTGGTGCTGAGCACCCGTGCCGACCCCGACCTCCCGCTCGCTCGGTGGCGGGTGCGCGGGGAGCTGGTCGAGATCCGGGCCGCCGACCTCCGGTTCACGGTCGACGAGGCGGCCGAGTACCTCACCGGGGTCACCGGACTGCAGCTCGCCGCCGGGGACGTCGAGGCGCTGGAGGAACGCACCGAGGGGTGGATCGCCGCGCTGCAGCTGGCCGCGTTGTCGCTCCAGGGTCGCGACGACGTCGGCGGGTTCATCGCCAGGTTCACCGGGACCGACCGGTACCTCGTCGACTACCTCGTGGAGGAGGTGCTCGCGCAGCAACCCGAGGCGGTGCGCGAGTTCCTGCTGCGCTCGGCGGTCCTCGACCGGCTCACCGGGCCGCTCTGCGACGCCGTCGTCGGGGGTGACGACGGACGCGACCTGCTCACGACGCTCGAACGGGCCAACCTGTTCCTCGTCCCCCTGGACGACCAGCGCGAGTGGTTCCGCTACCACCACCTCTTCGCCGACGTCCTCCGTGCGCACCTGCACGCCGAGCGGCCGGACCTGGTCCCTCTCCTGCACCAGAGGGCCAGTCGCTGGTACGAGGATCACGGCTTCGCCGACGACGCGGTCCGGCACGCCCTGGCTGCGGGCGACGTCGACCGGGCCGCCTTCCTCATGGAGCTCGCCGTGCCGGCCATCCGTCGCGACCGGCGCGAGGCGACGCTGCTCACCTGGCTGGAGGAGCTGCCCGATGACGTCGTGCGGAGCAGCCCGGTCCTCAACGTCTTCTTCGGCTACATGCTCATGGCGTCGGGCGACCTCGACGCGTTCGAGCCGCGACTGGACGACGCGGAGCGCCTGCTGGCCGCCGCCCCGGCCGGGTCGGATCCGCGGTGGGCGCAGACCGAGGAGCTCCGCACGTTGCCGGCGACGATCGCCATCTACCGCGCGTCCCTCGCGCAGGCGCGCGGCGACCTGGCGGGTACGGCGGAGCACGCCCGGCGCGCTCTGGTGCTGGCCGGTCCCGACGACCACCTCGCGCGAGGCGGCGCCGCCGGGTTCCTGGCCCTCGTCGCCTGGGCGCAGGGCGACGTCTCGAGCGCGCTGGAGACGTTCACGCAGGCGGTGGCCAGCCTGCACGCGAGCGACAACCTGGTCGACGAGCTGACCAGCACCGTCGTGCTGGCGGACATGTGGCTCGCGGCGGGCAGGCCCAGCGCGGCTCGCCGGCTCTACGTGCGCGCGCGGCAGGTCGGCGAGGCGAGCGGCGGGCGGGCGCTGCGGGCGATGCCCGACCTGCACGTCGGCCTCAGCGAGCTGGACTACGAGAGCGGTGACCTCGCGGCCGCACGAGAGCACCTCGAGAGCGCGAAGGCTCTCGGCGAGGCAGCGGCGATGACCGAGCGCCGGTACCGGTGGTTCGTGGCGATGTCGCGGATCAGCGGCGCCGAGGGCGACCGGGAGGCGGAGATCAGCCTCCTCGACACGGCAGAGCGGCTCTACCTGCCCGGGTTCTTCCCGGACCTACGACCCGTCGCGGCGATCAGGGCCCGCGCCTGGATCGCTCAGGGGCGACTGTCGGAGGCCGCCGACTGGGCATCCGAACGGGGCGTGGCTGCCACGGACGACGCCGCGTACCTGCGCGAGTTCGACCACCTGACCCTCGTGCGGCTGCTCGTCGCGAGGCACCCGGAGCACCCGGACGCCGACGCGCTCGGCGAGGCGCTCGGTCTGCTGGCCCGGCTGCACGAGGCGGCCGCCGCCTCGGGACGGGCCGGGAGCCTCGTCGAGATCCGGATGCTGTCCGCGCTCGCGCACGAGGCGCTGGGTGATCGGGCGCGGGCGCTGGAGGCCCTCGGGCAGTCCTGGGCGGGGGCCCCCGAGCCCACGGCCTACGTCCGACTCTTCCTGGACGAGGGCGAGCCGATGCGTCGGCTGCTGCACGCGGCCGAGCTCCAGGACTCCGCCGGCGAGCACCCGCGTCGCCTGCTCGGCCTCGGCACCGCGTCGGACGACAGGACGTCGCTCGGCCCGTCGTCCGCGGAGCAGCTGAGCGAGCGGGAGCTCCAGGTGCTGAGGCTGCTCGACAGCGAGCTGACCGGTCCGCAGATCGCCCGCGAGCTGTTCGTCACGGTCAACACCCTGCGCAGCCACACCAAGCGCATCTTCACCAAGCTCGGGGTCACCACCCGTCGGGCGGCGGTCCGCCGCGCGCGGGAACGCGGCCTGACGTAGCCGGTCGGGCGGTCGGTCTCACATCGTCGTTCACATGATGTGGTGATGCCCGGCCACCACGTCCGTCCCTAGCGTTCGAGTCACCCCGCGGCGCACCGCCCCGGACCTCGAACAGGAGCCGGACATGACCATCACCACGACCACCCTCACCCGCGCCGCCGGTGCTGCCGCCGTCGTCGGGGGCCTGCTGTACATCGGCGTGCAGATCAACCACCCGCACCTGGACCTCGACTTCATCTCCACGACCGAGTGGAAGCTGCGCCAGTCCATGAAGATCGCGTTCGCCACCTTGTCGCTCGCCGGCATCACCGGCATGTACCTGCGCCAGGTGAAGCGCACCGGGCTGCTCGGCCTGATCGGGTACGTCGTGCTCGCCCTCGGCTTCGTCTTCATGGTGAGCATCGAGGTCACGGGTGCGGTCGTCCTGCCCGCCATCGCTCACACCTCACCGGGCTACGTCTCCGACATCCTCGCCGTGGCGGTTCCCGGCGGGCATGCCGCCGGCGACATCGGCCTGATGGGGCTCCTCATCAACCTCGACGGCGTGCTCTACCTGGCCGGCGGCCTCCTGTTCGGCATCGCCCTGTTCCGCGCCCAGGTCCTCGCCCGGTGGGCCGCCGCGCTCCTCGCCCTCGGCGCCGTCGCCACCCTCGCCATCCCCCTGCTCCCCCAGATCAACTTCCGGCTGTTCGCCATCCCCACCGGGGTCTCGCTGGTCGGCCTGGGCTACTCCCTGTGGCGCGACCAGCGCACCGCGGCTGCTGTCCCCCTGCCGGCCGCGATGAGCCCGCGGCTCGACACGGCCGGCGCCAAGTGACCGATCACGCGGCATGCCGCCCCACCCGGTCGACATCGTCAACGGGGTGGGGCTCTGCCCTGCCGACAGCCGTGGTCGCGTGACTCGCCGATTCGGTCCCGATGCCGCGGCCGTGTACGCGCTGCGGGTAGCCGGACACCTCGACGACCGCTGGTCGCAGCGGTTCGAGGGCCTCACCCTGACCCGCGAGCCGGACGGCACGACGAGCCTCATCGGCACCGTGGCCGACCAGGCGGCACTGCACGGGCTGCTGGCCGGGGTCCGCGACCTTGGTCTCACCCTGATCTCGGTGGCGATCGTCGAGCTCCCCGGAGCCACCGGCCCGAGGCCCACTCCGGTCAGGTGAGGCGGAGGCCCGCCATGCCGCCGTCGACCGCGAGGATCGTCCCCGTCGTCGACGACGAGAGCGGCGACGCCAGGTAGACGCAGGCGTGCGCCACCTCGGCCGCGGACACCAGGCGCCCCATGGGCTGACGCGCCCGGAGCGCGGCCGCCGCGGCCTCGGCGTCGGGGGCGGCCGCGAGGAGTCGCCCGACCCATGGGGTGTCCGCGGTGCCCGGCGTGACGGCGTTGACGCGGATCCCCTCGCGCACGTGGTCGGTGGCCATCGCGAGGGTCACCGCCGCCACCGCACCCTTGCTCGCAGCGTAGAGGGCCCGGTTGGGCACGCCGACGCTGGCGACGACGCTGCACACGTTCACGATCGCCGCGTGCTCCGACGTGCGCAGGTGCGGGAGGGCCGCACGGCTCACCCGGGCGAGGCCGACGACGTTGACGTCCAGGACCCGGTGCCACTCCTCGTCGGAGTTGGCCGCGATGTCGCCGACGGCGCCGATCCCGGCGTTGTTGACCACGATGTCGAGGGCGCCGAAGTGCTCGACGACCTGGGCGACGGCGGCGTCGCACTGCGCGGCGTCGGTGATGTCGCAGACGACACCCAGCACGGAGCCGGGGACGCCGTCGAGCGACCGGTCCAGGACCGCCACCCGCGCACCACGCTCGACCAACAGTGCTGCCGTCGCCGCGCCGATGCCGCTGGCGCCGCCGGTGACGATCGCCACCAACCCGTGGAACTCGCTCATGTCTCTCCCTGTCAGATGCGTGGGTCGACGTGGATCTTCGGGCCGTCACCGGCGCCTGCGGGGCGTTCTCCCGCGAGCACCGCCCCCACCTGCTCCAGGCCGACGGTCGCGGCGACGAGAGGTCGCGGGTCCGCGGCGCCGCCGGCGTAGGCCTCGATGGTTCCGGCGAGGCCCGGGGAGGCGCTGAGGACGCCGACGGCGGTCACGTCCGCCAGCGCCAGGACGCGGGTGTCGATGAGGCTCGGGCTCCCGGCCAGCCCGACGTAGACCACGCGGCCGGCGGGCTCGACGAGCTCGAGCGCCCGCGCCGGCAGCGCCGCCGCGTTCGAGCAGTCGATCACGGCGTCCCACGGCAGCTCGGGCAGCGCGTCCTGCGTCCAGACGTCGTCGAAGCCGAGCGTCCGCGCGAACTGCATCGACCGCGCCGAGCGCCCCAACAGGTGGACCTCGGCGCCGGCGGACCTGGCGAACATGGCGACGAGCAGGCCGATCGTCCCCGCGCCCAGCACGAGGACCCGGTCGCCGTCGGACAGGTCCGCGCCCCACACCGAGCGGAGCGCGTTGCCTCCCGGCTCGACCAGCGCGCCGAGGGTGTCGTCGACCGAGCCGGGCAGCGCGTGCAGCGACGTGGCCGGCACGGCGAGCTGCTCGGCGAGCGCGCCGGCGAAGCCACCCCGGATGCCGACCTCGAAGCGGGCCGCGCAGACGTGCTGGTGCCCGGCGCGGCACCGGCGGCACGTGCCGCAGCCGAGCATCGTGTCGCCGGTGACCCGTCGGCCCAGCCAGCTCCGGTCGACGCCGTCGCCCACGGCCGAGACGGTGCCCATCCACTCGTGCCCGATCCGCAGCGGGAAGGCCGCGTGGCCCTCGTGCAGGTACTGCATCTCGCCGGTGAAGAACTCGACGTCGGTGCCGCACACGCCCACCCGTTGCACGTCGACGACGGCTCCCCCGGGCCCGGCGACGGGCGGCGGGACGTCCTGGACCTCGGACTCGCGCGGTCCGGTCAGCACGAAGGCGCGCACGGTCAGCGGGGTCCGACGACGGTCTGGCGCTGGACGCCGAGCCCGTCGATGCCGAGCTCCATGACGTCGCCGGCCTGGAGCCAGATCGGCGGCTGGAAGCCCATCCCCACCCCCGGAGGAGTGCCGGTGTTGATGAGGTCGCCGGGCTCGAGGACCAGGAACTGGCTGAGGTAGTGGACGATGAAGAACGGGTCGAAGACCATCGTCGACGTCGAGCCGGTCTGCCGCCGGACGCCACTGACGTCGAGCCACATGCCGAGGTCGAGGACGTCCGGGATCTCGTCCGGCGTGACCAGCCAGGGTCCCGCGGGGTTGAAGGTCTCCGCCGACTTGCCCTTCGACCACTGGCCGTTGCGCTCGATCTGGAACGCGCGCTCGCTCACGTCGTTGACCACGACGTACCCGGCGATGGCGTCGCGGGCCTCCTCGACGGAGTCCAGGTAGCTGGTGCGCCTCCCGATGACGATCCCGAGCTCCACCTCCCAGTCGGGCTTGGTGGAGCCGCGAGGGATGCGGACGTCGTCGTACGGACCGATCAGCGTGTTCGGGGACTTGGTGAACAGGATCGGCTCGGCGGGCACGGCCTGCCCGGTCTCGGCGGCGTGGTCGCTGTAGTTGAGGCCGATGCAGAGGATCTGGTGCGGCCTGGCGATCGGCGCGCCGACGCGCTCTCCCGCGAACGCGCTCACCTGACCGGCCGCGACGCGCTCGGCGACGACCGCGGGCAGCTGGGCCAGGTGTCCGCTGCCGAAGTAGCGCTCGTCGAAGTCGTCCACGACGTCCGCGAGGTCGACGTACGTGGCGTCGTCGAGCCGGGCGATCGGCTTCTCGGCGCCGGGGGCGCCGATGCGCATGAGCTGCACGTCTTCTCCAGTGGTGGTGCGGGTGGGAGGTCAGTCGTCGCTTCGGGTCGTCCACGACGCCGACCACGGGTGGGTCGGCGTGCCGGAGACTCCGACGTCGGCGAGGAAGAGCTTCCCGGCGTCGGGGTACTGCAGCAGGGCGTCGGCGTCGAGGTCGCGGGACGCCGTGGTGACCAGCAGCCGGTCGAGCAGCCTGCCGACGAAGGCGACGCTCGAGACGTGCGGTGCGGGCACGCGCACGACGTCGGCCGGCTCGCCCGTCGGCGTGAAGGACCTGACCTCGCCGCCCTCCCAGACGGCCACCCAGAGGTAGCCCCGGGCATCCACGCAGATCCCGTCCGGGTAGCCGTCGGAGATGCGCAGGTGCTCGCGGCGCGGGCCGACCGTGCCGCCGGCCGAGTCGTAGTCCCGTGCCCAGATCACGCCCGCGAACGTGTCGGTGCTGTAGAACACCGAGCCGTCCGGGGACCACGCCAGGCCGTTCGACAGCGTGAGGTCGTCGTCGATCGTGGTGAGCGACCCGTCGTCCTCCACGCGGACCAGACGCTCCGCGCTCGATCCCTCGTCGTCGGCGAACGTGCCGATCACGAGGCGTCCGGCGGCGTCGCAGGCGCCGTCGTTCGCGCGGCTCGCGACGTCGGCGGCGACCAGGCGGGGCCCGCGTGAACGACCGCCGTCCGCCGAGACGACGACGAGCACCTTCTCCTGCGCGACCAGCAGGCTGCCGTCGACGCCGGGGACGGCCACGCCGACCCGGCCGTCGAGGTCGATCCTGCTGTCGATCTCGATCGTGTCGCCCTCGAGGTGTCCGCGGAACACGGAGCCACGCTCGACGTCGATCCAGATCACCTGGCCGGCGGCGGCATCCCAGACCGGGCCCTCGGCGAGGACGTGGCGCTCCGTGGTCGCGACGACCGCCTCGACGGTGCTCACACCTCCGCCTCGTCGACGCGACCGTCGACGATCGTCCGGATGGCCGGCAGGTCGTCCACGAGCGTCCTCAGGGGCGTGCGGTAGGCGAGCGCGCTGATGCTGACCGCTCCGGAGACCTGCGACGGCGAGGCGAGGTAGACCGGGAGGGCCAGGCAGTTGACGCCCTGCTCGTTCTCCTCGTCGTCGACGCTGTAGCCGCGCGCCCGGATCCCCTCGAGCTGCACGTGCAGCTGCTCGGGGGTCCCGGCGGTGCGAGCGGTCCGTTGCTCGAGCGTCCGGTCGCCCACCCATGCGACCACGGAGTCGAGGTCGGGGAGCCTCAGCGCCAGGAGCAGCTTGCCGACCGCGGTGGCGTGGGCCGGGTTCCGTCCGCCGATCGTCGACGTCAGACGCATCGCGCCGACGCGGGGGTCGACCTTGGCCCGGTACACGATGCTCGCGCCGTCCAGCACCGCGTAGTGCGACGTCTCGCCGTAGCGGTCGGTGAGCCTGTCGAGGATGGGCTGCACGCGGAGATGATCCGGGCGAGCCTCGTGGTGGGCGAACGCGAGGCGCAGGAACTCGTCGCCGAGCAGGTAGCGTCCGCGGCCGTCCTTGCCGGCGAGGCCCGCCCGGCACAGCGAGGCGAGCGCCCGGTGCACGGTGGGCTTGGGGCTGGCCACGGCTCGTGCCATCTCGTCCAGACTGGCTCCGTCGGGGAAGCCCGCCAGCTCGACGAGCACGGCGAGCACCCGGTCGGAGCCGACGAGTCGGGCGTCGGAGACCTGTTCCGTGGCCGAGAGCGCGGGTGTAGCGTGCATCGTGTTCCACATGCTAGACATCGATTCCACGTAACGGAAGACGAGGCCGGTGGCAGAGCTGCGCAGCGCCGAGTGGTACGCCGGGACCGACCGCAACGCCTACATCCATCGGGCCTGGATGCGGCGGGGGCTCCCCCAGGACGCCTTCGAGGGCCGCCCGCACATCGCGATCGCGAACACCGCCTCCGACCTGACGCCCTGCAACGCGCACCTCGACGAGGTGATGGAGAGCGTGAAGGCCGGCGTCCACGCGGCCGGCGGGATCCCGCTCGACCTCCCGGTGGTCTCCCTCGGTGAGACCCAGGTGCGCCCCACCGCGATGCTCTGGCGCAACATGGCCGCGATGGCGACGGAGGAGATGCTCCGCGCCAACCCCATCGACGGCGTCGTCCTGCTGGGCGGGTGCGACAAGACCATCCCGTCCCTGCTGATGGCCGCCGCCTCCGTCGACCTGCCGGCGATCGTCGTCCCGGGCGGGCCCATGAAGACCGGGACGTTCCGGGGTGTCCCGCTCGGCTGCGGGACCGACGTCTGGCGCCTGAGCGAGGAGGTCCGCGCCGGCACGCTCAGCCAGAAGGACTTCCTCGACAGCGAGTCCTCCATGATCAGCAGCCGCGGCCACTGCAACACGATGGGGACCGCGTCGACGATGGCGCTGGTCGCCGAGGCGCTCGGCACGGTCATCCCGGGCCTGGCCGGCACGTCCGCCGTCGACAGCCGGCTGCTCGAGAAGTCGCAGCAGACCGGGCGCCTGATCGTCGAGCTCGTCGCGCAGGAGCGTCGCCCGAGCACGTTCTTGACGAAGGGCTCGTTCCAGAACGCGATCGTCGCCCTCGCCGCCATCGGCGGGTCCACCAACGCGGTCGTGCACCTGCTCGCGATCGCCGGCCGCCTCGGGATCGACCTGACGCTCGACGACTTCGACCGGATCGGCTCGGGTGTCCCGCTGCTGGTCAACCTGCAGCCCGCCGGGACGTTCTTGATGGACGACTTCCAGCGCGCGGGGGGTCTGCTCTCGGTGCTGCGCGAGGTCAAGGACCTGCTCGACCCCGAGGCCCTGACCGTGACCGGCAGCCCCCTGGTCGCGTACCTGGACGAGGCGCGGATCTGGGACCCGGAGGTCATCTCCGTGCGGGAGACCCCGCTGATCGCCGACGCCGGCATCGCGGTGCTGCGCGGCAACCTCGCCCCCGGCGGCGCGATCATCAAGCCCGCCGCCGCCTCCCCCCGCCTGCTCACGCACCGCGGCCGGGCCGTCGTGTTCGACACGATCGAGGACCTGCACGCCCGCATCGACGACCCCGACCTGGATGTCGACGCCGACTCCGTGCTCGTCCTGCGCGGCTGCGGCCCCAAGGGCTACCCCGGGATGCCGGAGGTCGCCAACATGCCGCTGCCGAAGAAGCTGCTCGAGCTCGGCGTCCGCGACATGGTCCGCGTCTGCGACGGCCGGATGAGCGGCACCGCCTACGGGACCGTCGTCCTGCACGTGACCCCCGAGGCCGCCGCCGGCGGTCCGCTCGGGATCGTGCAGACCGGCGACTACATCGTCCTGGACGTCCCGAACCGGCTGCTGACCCTCGACGTGCCGCAGGACGAGCTCGACGCCCGGCTGCCCAGCAGCGCGACCCTCGACGGCTACGCCGCTCCCGTCCGCGGCTGGGAGCGGCTGTACGTCGACCACGTCCTGCAGGCCGACACCGGGGCCGACCTCGACTTCCTGCGGGGCTCGAGCGGCGACAAGGTCTCGCGTGAGTCCCACTGACGTCCCGACCCGGGTCCCCCGCGTCGACACGGCGCTGCTGGAGGCCCTCGAGCGCCGGGTGCCGGACGGCGTGCGCTCTCGCGCCTCCGACCGGCTCGCGTACGCCCACGACGCCTCCCACTACCTGCTGACCCCGCAGGCCGTCGTCGCCCCGAGCACCGTCGACCAGCTCGCCGGCCTGCTCCGGGACGCGTCGGCGCGGGGCACCGCCGTGACTTTCCGTTCGGGCGGGACCAGCCTCAGCGGCCAGGCGTCGACGGACGGCGTCCTCATCGACACCCGCCGGCACTTCCGCGACGTGGACGTGCTGGACGGTGGCCTGCGGGTCCGGGTGCAGCCCGGTGCGACCGTGCGCTCGGTGAATGCCCGGCTGGCCCCCTTCCAGCGCAAGCTCGGGCCCGACCCCGCCAGCGAGGGCGCCTGCACCATCGGCGGGGTCGTCGCCAACAACTCGAGCGGCATGTCGTGCGGCACCGAGCTCAACACCTACCGCACGCTCGAGTCGGCCGTCCTGGTGCTGCCGAGCGGCACGGTGATCGACACCGCGGAGGCAGGGGCCGACGACCGGCTGCGCGCGCTCGAACCGGAGCTGCACGCCGGGCTCCTGCGGCTGCGCGACCGGGTCCGTGGCGACGCCGCCTCCGTCGCGACCATCGAGACGCTGTACTCGATCAAGAACACCATGGGCTACGGGGTCAACTCGTTCGTCGACCACGACTCGGCGATCGCCATCCTGCTGCACCTGGTCGTCGGCAGCGAGGGAACCCTCGCGTTCGTGGCCGAGGCGACGTTCCGCACGCTTCCCACCCGGCCCCACTGCGCCACGGGGCTGCTGGTCTTCGACGACCTCGACCACGCGACCGGCGCCCTGCCGGAGCTCGTCGCGTCGGGCTTCGCGACCATCGAGCTGCTGGACGCCACGTCGCTGCGGGTGGCCCAGCGCGACCCGCAGGCGATCGGCACGCTGCTCTCGCTCGACGCGACGACCCAGGCCGCGCTCCTGGTCGAGCACCAGGCCGAGACCGCCGCCGAGCTCGCCGACCGCGTCGGGACGAGCGCCCCGCTGATCGATCGCCTGCCCCTGACCGCCCCGACGCGACTGAGTCCCGACGCGACGACCCGTGCCGCGCTCTGGCACATCCGCAAGGGGCTCTACGCCGCCGTCGCCGGCAACCGCCCCTCGGGCACGACCGCCCTGCTCGAGGACATCGCCGTCCCGGTTCCCGCACTGCTGGACACCTGCACGCGGCTCGTGGCGCTCTTCGACCGGTACGGCTACGAGGACGGCGTGATCTTCGGCCACGCGAAGGACGGCAACATCCACTTCCTGCTCAACGAGCACTTCGGCCGGACCGCGTCGCTCGACCGCTACATCGCGTTCACCGACGACATGGTCGATCTCGTCCTCGGACACGACGGGACGTTGAAGGCGGAGCACGGGACCGGCCGGATCATGGCGCCCTACGTCCGCCGCCAGTACGGCGACGAGCTGTACGAGGTCATGCAGGAGGTCAAGCGGCTCGCGGACCCGCGCAACGTGCTGAACCCCGGCGTCCTGCTCAACGAGGACCCCGTCGCCCACGTCGCGAACCTCAAGGTGGCGCCCACGGTCGAGAAGGAGGTCGACCGCTGCGTCGAGTGCGGCTACTGCGAGCCGGTCTGCCCGAGCAAGGACCTGACGCTCACGCCGCGCCAGCGCATCGTGCTCCGCCGCGAGCTGACGGCGGCCCAGCAGGCCGGGGACCACGAGCTCGCCGCGAGCCTGGCGGCGGACTACGACTACGACGGCATCGACACCTGCGCCGTCGACGGCATGTGCGCCACCGCGTGCCCCGTGCTGATCGACACCGGCGACCTCGTGCGCCGGCTCCGGCACGAGCAGCGCACGCGCGGCAAGCAGGCCCCCTGGAAGGCCGCGTCCCGGCACTGGGACTCGGCGTCCCGCCTGGGCGGAGTCGCGCTGTCCACGGCCACGGCCCTGCCCGCACCGTTCGTCACCGCAGCGACCGACGTCGCGCGGAGGATCGTCGGGACCGACACGGTCCCCCGCTGGACCGCAGACCTCCCGGCCGGCGGGTCTCGACGCGTCGACCTGCACCCGCCGGCGGCGGACGTCGTCTTCTTCGCCGCCTGCATCGGCACGATGTTCGGGCCAGCCGCCGACCGCCCCGGGTCCGCCGGCGCGTTCCTGCGGCTGTGCGAGCGAGTCGGCGTCCGCGTCCGCACACCCGAGGGCGTCGCCGACCTGTGCTGCGGAACGCCGTGGAAGTCGAAGGGCCTGACCGACGGCTACGAGGACATGCGCGACCGGGTCCTGCCGGCGCTGTGGGAAGCCTCCGAGCACGGGCGCCTGCCGGTCGTCGTCGACGCCGCCTCCTGCACCGAGGGGGTGCAGCGCCTGCTCGAGCACGGTCACGACGGCGTCGAGGGCCTGCGGGTCGTCGACGCCGTGCAGTTCGTCGACGAGCAGGTCCTGAGCGACCTGACCGTGACGGCCCCGATCGGGTCGATCGCCCTGCACCCGACATGTTCGTCCACCCACCTCGGCACCGACGAAGCCCTCTCCCGCATCGCCGCCGCGATCGCGTCCGAGGTCGTCGTCCCCGACGGCTGGGGCTGCTGCGCCTTCGCCGGCGACCGCGGCATGCTCCATCCCGAGCTGACGGCCTCCGCGACGGCACGGGAGGCGGCCTCCGTCGCGGCTCGCCACTTCGACGCCTACGCCTCCTCGAACCGGACGTGCGAGCTCGGCCTGACGCGGGCGACGGGCCACGCCTACGAACACCTGCTCGAGACCCTGGAACGCGCGACGCGCACCGACGACCGAGGAGCCCCATGACCAGGACCGCCGTCATCACCGGGGGCATGAGCGGCCTCGGCGCGGCCTGCGCCGAGCGGCTCGCGCGCGACGGTGTCGACGTCGTGCGGCTCGACCTCGCGCCGGGCGCCGACGTGGTCGTCGACGTCGCGGACCACGCCGCCGTCGCGGCCGCCGTCTCCGGCATCGGCACCGTCGACATCCTGGTCAACTCCGCCGGGATCGTCGGCCCGAACCTCCCGCTCTGGGAGATCGACGCGGACGCGTGGGACACGGTCTTCGCCGTCAACGTCCGCGGCTCGTTCAACCTGTGCCGTGCGGTGGTCCCGGGCATGCGCGAGCGCGGCTGGGGCCGGATCGTCAACATCGCGAGCATGGCCGGCAAGGACGGCAACCCGAACCTGTCGGCCTACTCGGCGTCCAAGGCCGCAGTCATCGCGATGACCAAGTCGCTCGGCAAGGAGCTCGCGACCAGCGGCATCCTGGTCAACGCGATCGCGCCCGCCGTGATCGCGACGCCGATGAACGACAGCACGAGCCCCGAGGTCCTCGCCCACATCACGAGCCTGATCCCCATGAAGCGGGTCGGGCGCGCCGACGAGGTCGCCGAGCTCGTCGCCTGGCTCGCCTCGGACAAGGTCAGCTTCTCCACCGGAGCGGTCTACGACATCAGCGGCGGCCGCGCCACGTACTAGCGCGCCCGTCAGCCCCAGAGCTCGGCGAGCGTCCCCGCAAGCGCCACGCCCTGCTCGTGACCGGCCCGAGCGGCGGCCGGACGCATCGCCAGGTCCATCGCGTCGGCGCCGAACATGTGCTCGGCGCCGGCGTCCGGGACGACCGTCTCGACCCGGCTGCCACGCGCGCGGAGCTCGTCGACCTGGGTGGCGAGGTGCGTGCCCCACGCCGGCGGGTGCAGGGACCGGCCGCCGAAGGGCGACAGCACGAGCACCCGCGCGCAGCCGGCGGCCAGATCGGCGTTCTCGGCGTTGGACCGGTAGCCCCCGTCGATGTAGCGGTGCTCCCCGATCCGGTAGGGCAGGCCGCTGGAACAGCTCGCGGCGACGGCGTCGGCCAGGTCGACCCCGGAGTGGCGGTCGAACACGACCGGCTCCCCGGTCTCGGCGTCGACCGCCGTGATGAGCACGGTCCGCTGCGGCCAGCTCTGGCTGGGCAGCCGTGAGGCGACGGTGGCGCGCCACTGCGCCTGCCAGGTGCCGTCCGACGCCGCCTCCCTCTCGAGTGCCGCCGCGCCCATCCTGCGGCGCAGGTCGGACACGTCCTCGGACGCGGCGATGATCCTGGTCAGCCGTTCGAGGTGGTCCGTCACCGGCCTGGCCGGGCCGCGCCCCGGACCGGGGCGTGGCTGGGGAGCCGGGGCGAGGGTGGCGGCGAGCAGCTCGGCGGGGGTCGCGCCGGCCAGCTGGGCCGCGGCCGTCGAGCCGGCCGACGTCCCGACGGTCAGGTCGGCCGTGGTGACGTTCAGCCCGGCCTCGGCCAGGCCGGCGACGACGCCGATCAGCCAGGCGTTGCCTGTCGATCCGCCGCCGCCGAGGACCAGGGCGCGCAAGCCCGGCGTCGACGTGGAGTGCAGGGGTGACGAGGGTGTCGTGGTCATGGGAGTCGCCTTTCGCGAAGTGCCTGGCGGGCGCTCCCCGTGGCGACTAGCGACGTCGCGCGGTCGTGGACTGCGAGGGAGCACCCAGTGCGGATACTGCGGTCATGGGTCTCACCTCCTGACGACGGGTCACGATCACCGGGACGGTACACACGTGCGGCTCGTGGGCGCAATCGAGTTTCCGCGGCCGCCCCTGGGCCGGCGAAGGCCGCGGGTCTAGCGTTGTCGGTGCTGTTCAGCGCACGCCGCCGCGGCGGCTGCCCACTGATCCTGATCCTCGCCGAACAGTCCGGGGGGCCGGCGGATACAAGTGGCTGTGGACGACAACCTCGAGCGCTCCGACCGTGACCTGCTGGTCGCGATCGTCGGGCGCGACCGGGCGGCGCTGCGGGACCTCTACGACCGGCACGCGCCGTGGCTCCGGCTGCGCCTCGGCCGTCGCTGCGCGGACAGCGGGCTCGTCGAGGAGGTCGTGCAGGACGTCTTCGTCGCCGTCTGGCGCAAGCCCGGCGCGTACTCCGGGAGCGGTGTCGTCGAGGCGTGGCTGTGGGGCATCGCCATCCGTCGGCTGCTCGCGTCGCTGCGTCCGCGGCGCCCCTTCCCGACGGCGCGCGTGCCGGAGGTCAGCCAGCCGTCCGCCGAGGACGTCCTGCTGCTCGGGGTGCAGCACGGCGACGTCGGCACCGCCCTGAACAGGCTCTCCCCCGAGCTGCGCGCCGTCATGACCGCCGTCGTCCTGGACGGCTTGTCCAGCAGCGAGGCCGCGCGACTGCTCGGCATCCCGGCGGGGACCGTCCGCACCCGCATGCTCCGCGCCCGCACCCAGCTCCGGGAGGCCCTCTCATGACCTGGCACATCGAGCCCGGCCTGCTCACCGCCTACATCGACGACCGGCTCGACTACGCACGCAGCGCGTCCGTCGAGGCGCACCTGACCGGGTGCGGCTCGTGCCGGTCGGCGCTCCGCGAGGCCGTCTCCGCGGTCCCCGCGCTCGCCGGTCGGCACGCGGACTCGTGGGAGGCGCTGGCGGACCGGGTCGACCAGCCCGGGCTCACGTGGTTCGAGCGGCTCCTCGTGCGCTGCGGCGTCAAGGAGGCCACCGCCCGGGTCATTGCGGCCTCCGAGCTCACGGGACGGGCGTGGGTGGCGGGCTTCGCGGTCCTGGTCGTCGCGACGGTCTTCTCGACGATCGCGTCCGAGGCGATCGGCGTCGCGACGTTCCTGCTGCTCGTCCCCGTGCTGCCCGTCCCCGCGGTCGCGCTCGCCTACGGCTCCCGAGGTGAGCTCGCGTACGAGCTGGCGGTCGTCGCGCCGTACTCGTCGGCCCGGCGCCTCCTGCTGCGCACGCTGACCGCGCTGGCCGTCTCGCTCCCCGTCGCCGCGTTCCTGTCGTTGGCGGTCCCGGAGGTCCAGCCGGTGCTCTGGCTGCTCCCGGCGGTAGCGCTGACCCTGCTCACGCTGGCCGCGATCACCTTCGTCCGTCCGCTCTACGCCGCGGCCGGCGTCGCCACCGCCTGGTTGCTGGTGAACCTGGCCGCCCTGCCGGGAGCGCAAGGAAGCATCGACCGCCTCCTCGACCTGCTCCCCCAGGCCCAGGGCGCGGGCCAGCTCGTCCTGGCCGTCCTGTGCGTCGTCGCCGTCGTCCTGACCGTCGCCCGTCGCGCTCGCTTCGAGAGGATCTCCCCCGCATGACTGCGACCATCGCCGTCACCGGCGTCAGCAAGTCCTTCCGTCGTCTGCCCGTCCTGGACTCCGTCTCGTTCGAGGCCGGCCCCGGGATCACCGGGGTGCTCGGGCCCAACGGCGCCGGCAAGACGACCCTCCTGCGGATCCTGGCCACCGCCCTCGCGCCGGACTCCGGCTCGGTCCGGTTGCTGGGCCACGACGCCGCGACGACGGAGGGCCGACTGGCCATCCGGCGCGGCCTCGGCTACCTGCCGCAGGAGCCCGGCCACTACCGGACGTTCACGGCGTACGACTTCGTCGACTACGTCGCGGTGCTCAAGGAGATCACCTCCACCTCGGAGCGGCGCCGCGAGGTCCGTCGCGTGCTCGCCGCGGTCGGCCTGGAGGACCAGATGCACAAGCGGATGGGCGCCCTCTCCGGCGGGATGCGTCGCCGGGTGGCACTCGCGCAGGCCCTCCTCGGGGACCCCGGTCTGCTGGTCCTCGACGAGCCGACCGTCGGGCTCGACCCCGTCCAGCGGCTCCGGTTCCGCGAGGTGATCAGCGCCGCGGCACGCAACCGGTGCGTCGTCCTGTCCACGCACCTCACCGAGGACATCCAGGCCGTCTGCTCGCGCGTGGTCGTCGTCGACCGGGGTCGGATCCGCTTCGAGGGCGAGCCGTCGGCTCTGGCCGCGCGCGCGGCGGGCCGGGTGTGGGTGTCGGACGCTCCCGAGCCGCGCGCGCTGCTGTCCTGGGTGACCGCGGAGGGGCTGCACCGGCACATCGGCGAACCGCCGGCCGGTGCTCCCTTGAGCGCACCCACCGTCGAGGACGGCTACCTGGTCCTCACGGGCCAGGTGCCGGGCGAGGGACCGATCGAGGAGATCGAGGTGCTGACATGGCGCTGACGACGACCGACGCGCCGGCCGACCAGCTGGTCGGCCGATCCACCCTCACCGCCCTCGCGCGCGTCGAGGCGCGACGGCTGGCCCGGAACCCCGTCCTGATCCTGGGCTTCCTGGTCCTGCTGGTCCAGGAGACCAGCCTGTTGTGGGACATCCCGGCCAACCGCTGGGCGAACGACGCCTACTCCCGCATGGCCAGCTCGAGCTTCCTGATCGCCGCGACGTTCATCGTCGCCGCCCTCGCGGCCATGCGGGACCGTGAGGACACGACGGCGGAGACGTTCCGGGCGGTCGCTCCCACCGAGCGCGACCGGACCGTGGCCCTGCTGCTCGCCGGCCTCGTCCCCGTCGCGCTCGCCGCCGCCGTCTCGCTCTACGTCGCCGTGCTCGTCGTCCGGGCCGGCGGCATCCCGGTCGGCGAGGGTCGCGGGCTGGGCCTCTTCCGCCTGAGCCCCGCCGAGATCGCCCACCCCGTCGTGCAGACTGCAGCGGCCTTCGCCGCCGGCGTCGCGACCGCGAGGATCGTCCGGTCGCGCGCGGTCGGCGTGGTGGTCGGGGTGCTCGGCTCGTTCTTCCTCGTCGAGGGGTTCTGGCTCTGGTCGTGGTTCCCCGCTGCGTTCCTCACGCCCGACGCGCTCGCACCCCGGCTCACCCAGGACCTCGGCGCGTTCCCGTCCCGTGAGGTCCTGCAGCAGACGCCGCTGCTCGACCTGCCCGACTCGTACGACCCCGACTTCTACGCGGTCCAGATGGAGGTCGGACGCGTCGGCTGGCACGCGCTCTTCCTGGTCGGGATGACGATGCTCTTCGCCGGGTTGGCCCTCACGCGCTCGTCCGGCACGCGGTGGCACCCGCTGCGCCTCGTGATCGTGGGTGGCGTCGTCGCTGCCCTCGGCTTCACGATGCAGCTCTGGGCCACTCACCAGTCGTTCGCCTGGTTCGAGTCCGTGGGCTGACGTGCCCGGCGCCCTCTCCGCGGCGGTGCGCGCGCCGGGCTGGGCCTTCGCCCTGGGGCTCGACGCCGTCGCCGCCCTCGGCGGCCACGCGACGCTGCGCTGGGGCCCCACCCACGCGGTCGGGATCGCCGTCACGGCGGCCGCCGTCCTGATCGCCACCGCCACCGCGTCGCTGTCCGACGACGCCATGGTCGACCTCAGCTGCACGTCGCCGCTGACGTTGCGGCGCCGGACCGTGGCGCGACTGGCCCTCGGCCTCCTGGTCGCCGCCACCGCCTGCGCGACGGTCCTCGCGGCCCTCGTCGGCACCCTCCCGCGCGAGGCGCTCGAGGCGCCGGCGGCGTCGATGGTCCTCGTCGTGGCGGTCGGCACCGCGACCGGGGTCGCCGCCGCGAGGATCCGCCCCGACGTGCCGGCCGCGATCCCCGCCGCGATCGTCCTGGTCGCCGGGGAGCTCTGCGCCGCGCAGGTCACGCTCCCCGCAGCCGTGCTGGCGCTCGGGGTCGTCGCCGACGCCTGGACCCGGACGGCCGGCGTGGTCCTCGTCGCCGCCGCGGTGGTGATCCTCATGACTCGGGACCGCGGCGCACGCGCGCGGTCAATGACGGTGATTTCCTCCCGTCTCGCGGATTGATCGACGCGACCAACGGCCCTCTGGTCCGGACGACACGTCGATCCGGACCGGCGCCGGCACTGCTCCGTCGCGTCTCAGTCGTCGAACCGGCTCGCGACGTGCTCGGCGACCATGATCGTGGGCACGTGCGTGTTGGCCGACGGGATGTCGGGCATCACCGAGGCGTCGACCACCGACAGCCCGGTCACGCCGTAGACCCTCCCGGTCGCGTCGACGACGGCGCCCTCGCCGGCATCGCGCCCCATCGCGCAGGTGCCGACCGGGTGGTGGTAGGTCCACACGGCCCGCGGGATCCAGGCCCGCACGGCAGCTCGATCGCCGAGCCGGACATCGTGGTCCGGCCTGAGCTGACGCCCGCCGGAGAGCCGGGCGACGGCGCCCAGCCGACAGGCGTCCCGCGCGCGCTCGAACCCCTCGGCGAGCCGGTCGAGGTCCGTCGCCTCGCGGAAGTACCCGAGGTCGATGCGCGGTGCCGTCGTCGGGTCGTCGCTGACCAGTCGGATGCTGCCTCGCGAGCGCGGCTTGAGCAGCGCGGTCCCGACGAAGAACGCCGCGGCGCCGTCGTCCAGGTACGGCCCCCCGACCATGTGCTGCAGGTCGGGCGGCCCCGACGGTCCCGCGCCGTCGGTCCGGGCCGTGGCCGCGACCTGGAAGACCGGGACCGCGAGGACGGGTCCCGGATGGCGCAGGTCGACCGACACGACCGGGTGGTCCACGAGGTTCGCGCCGACCCCGGGAAGGTCGACCCTCGGCCGGACGCCGGCGGCCCTCAGCTGCTCGGCCGGGCCGATCCCGGACCGCAGGAGCAGCACCGGCGAGCCGTACGCGCCGCCGCAGAGCACGACCCGGTCGGCGTGGACGATCTCGCCCGACAGCAGCCGCACCCCGGTGACCCGGTCGCCCTCGACCAGCAGGTCGCGCACCTCGGCGTCGCACGTGACGGTGAGGTTGGCCCTCTCCGCGTCCCGGGGCAGGTAGGCGATCGCCGTGCTGACCCGGCTCCCGTCGAGACAGTTGGTCGGGATCCTGCCCACGCCGACGGCGCCCGGGGCGTTGAGGTCCGGGACCGGGACACAGCCGAGGTCCCGCAGGGCCTCCTCCCCCGCCCTCGCGACGTCGGTCAGCTCGCGGTCGGAGTACCTGCGGATCGGCAGAGGTCCCCGGTCCCCGTGCCAGGGCTCCGAGCCGTGGTCCGCGTCGTTCTCCAGCCGGACGAAGTCGGGGAGCACGTCGGCGAACGACCATCCCGCGTTGCCCGCCTCCGCCCAGGCGTCGTAGTCGCCGGGATGCCCCCGCAGGGCGAAGGTGGCGTTGGTGGACGAGCACCCTCCCAGCAGCCGCCCGCGCGGGAGGTGTCGGACCGCACCGTCGGGGCCGGGGACCTCGGTGTAGCCCCAGTCGTGCTGCATGGTGGCCCGGCGGCCGTCGCGGACGTCGTCGGGTGGATCGACCCGATGGTCCGGGCCGGCCTCGAGCAGCAGCACCCGCCGCGACGGGTCCTCGCTGAGCCGGGCAGCGAGCACGCACCCGGCGGCGCCGCCACCGACCACGACGACGTCCCACCCCGATGACCGCCCGCGCTCTTGCGCCCCGGTGACGTTGCCGTCCATCGTCTCTCTGCCGCCGCTCAGTCGTCGCAGTGCGTGCGGACCTCGCTGACCGTGTCGGTGAACGGGTCGGTCACCCAGAGAGCCCCTTGGCTCGCAGCAACCTGCAGCGCGCCGGGAACGTCCCAGGTGCGTGCGACCTGCCCGTGGTCATCCAGCTGCGCGAGCTGGGCGGAGAGGAACATCGCGGCGTAGAGGTGACCGTCCGGGGCGAGAGTGATCCCGACGGGCCCACCGGCCACGGGCACCTCGGTGAGCTGGCCCGCGGTCGTGATGCGCCCGATGTTGCCGGCGCGCAGCTCGGTGAACCACAGCGCCCGGTCCGGACCAGTCACGATCCGGTTCGGGAAGGCTCCGGCCGCCAGGTCCCACTCGGTGAACGCGCCGGCCGGCGTCATCCGCCCGACCTTGTCCGCGCCGCGCTCGGTGAACCACAGGTTGCCGTCCGGGCCACGGGTCAGACCGAGGGGGCCACCACCCTCCGTGGGGATGGGGTAGAGCGTGAACGCTCCGGTCCGTCGGTCGAGATCGCCGATCCTGTCGTTGCCCTGGTCGGTGAACCAGACCTGCGACCCCGGGCCGACGACGATGCCCTGCGGCAGG
The DNA here is from genome assembly GCF_056403775.1 of Cellulomonas sp. P2_F12. Taxonomy (NCBI): domain Bacteria; kingdom Bacillati; phylum Actinomycetota; class Actinomycetes; order Micrococcales; family Cellulomonadaceae; genus Cellulomonas; species Cellulomonas sp. P2_F12. The sequence goes on from NZ_JBFUEV010000001.1 coordinate 489,296, forward strand.
GCCGTGCCGTTGACCCCGTCGGGGATCTGGTACTCGTGGACCCGGCCCACGACGTCGACCGTGCCCAGTCGCCCGGTGCCGCGGTCGGCGAACCAGACCTGGCCCCCGGACGAGTCGCGCGTCAGCCATCCGGCGTCGGCGACGTCCGGATCGGGGATCGGGTACTCGATGGTCGTGCCCGCCACGATCCGGTTGATCGTGGCGCCGTGGGCGTACCACGTCCCGCCCGGGCCCTGGGTGACACCGAACGCCCCGTCCGTGCCTGCCGGGGGGACGTACGACGTCACGGCGCCGGTGGAGCACCCGTTCGAATGGGCATCTGCGGCCGGGGCCAGGGCGACGGTCACCGCCCCGAGCACGAGTGTGGCGAGAGCTGCTGCACCGGACACGATCCTGCTACGAAGACGGAGCATCGCAGGCCTTCCCATCCCCCGGCGATCTCGATGGCCGCCGGGCCGAGACGAGATGGAGGTGGGCACGGTCACCGAGACCGGCCGTGGCCGCAGCAGCGCCCCGTCCTCGGGACGTCGCGGAGTGAATGACCCGCTGCAGGCTGGGGACCGATCACCATCGACCGGTCACAGGTCGAACGACACCTGGAGCCTAGGGCTCCGGCGCCCTTCTCGGAAAGTACTTTTCAGGACATATCGGTCAGGCCGCGAGGGGGTCGCCCTCACCAGACGAAGGGGACCAGACGAGCGCGGCCCCTGGCGAAGTCGACGTACGCGTCGCCGAGGGCATCGATCATCGCGCGCTCCTCTCGTCCGATGCGGTAGACGATCGCCACGAGGGTCAGCAGGACGCAGGCACCCGCCCCCACCCAGTTGCCGAGCATCAGTCCGCAGCCGAGCAGGGCGGCGAGCAGGCCCGTGTAGCTGGGGTGCCTGAGGAATCGGTACGGTCCGCGACTGACGATCACCTGATCGGCGGACGTCAGGACCACCGTCGTGAAGTACTCGCCCAAGGTGACGAACGACCACCATCGCCACAGCAGGCCGGCCCACCCGACGACCGCGCCCAGGACGAACACCCCGACGCCCTCGAGCACGGCATCGGGGACGAGCGCCCGGCCCAGCGGCAGCATCAGGATGCCCGCGAAGAAGAGCGCCCGGAACACGAGCTCGCCTCGCACGTCCGTGCGCGAGGCACCGCGCCGCAGCCTCGCCGCCTGCCGAACCTCGCCCACGGCGAACGCCGCGACGCTGCTGCCGAGCACCAGCCGCGCCCAGGCCTCCTGCTGCAGGTACGCCGTCGCCACACGGCGCAGTCTCCCAGCCCCGCGTGCGGCACGGGCCCACGCCGCGGGCTCGCCGCCATGTCAGCCCCTGTCATCGCCTAGGATGCCTGCATGGCGAGGTGGGAGTCGGGAGCGCGGGAGCGCCTGCAGCGCGCGGCCCTCGAGCTGTACGCCGAGCGCGGGTACGACGGTGTGACCGTCGCCGAGATCGCCGAGGCGGCCGGCCTGACCGAACGCACCTTCTTCCGCTACTTCGCCGACAAGCGCGAGGTGCTGTTCGTCAGCCAGGACGAGTTCGAGCACCTGTTCCTGGACGGCCTCGACGACGCCGACCGGCACGACCCGATGTCGCTGGTCGGGTCCGCGCTGGCGTCAGCGGCCGCGATGTTCTCCGACGACCGACGCGGCTGGTCCCGTGAGCGACGGCAGATCATCGCCGCCCACCCGGCCCTGCAGGAGCGCGAGCTGCTGAAGATGTCGGCGCTCGCCGTCGCCCTGACCCGGGCCCTCACCGACCGCGGCATCGACCCCACCACCGCCGCCCTGGCGGCCGAGAGCGGTGTCACCGTCTTCCGCACCGCATTCGCCGCGTGGCTGGCGGACGGCGAGGACCGGCCGTTCGCCCAGATCCAGGACGGCGTCCTCGCGGACCTCCGCGCCCTCACCGGAGCCGGCTGACCGGACGCACCTGCGCCCGTCGACCCGCTGAACCAGCCCGGCACCGTGCCACGATGCCGGGGTGACCCCCAGCCAGTCGCCGAGCGACCCGCAGGCCGCGACCGGAGTCGACGTCCGAGAGAGCCCACCCGCCAGGCACGGGCCCCGGGCCTGGCTGGCGCTGGGCGCTCTGGGCGTGGTCTTCGGTGACATCGGCACCAGCCCGTTGTACTCGCTGCAGACGGTCTTCAGCATCGACCACAACAACGTCAAGCCCACGTCCGTCGACGTGTACGGCGTGATCTCGATGGTGTTCTGGTCCATCGCGATCGTCGTCTCGGTGAACTACGTGGCGCTGGTGATGCGAGCCGACAACGACGGCGAGGGCGGCATCCTCGCGCTCGTCGCGCTGCTGCGCCAGAAGCTCAGGGACCGGCGTCGGCTCGCGGCGGCGATGATGCTGGGGATGTTCGGTGCAGCGCTCTTCTACGGCGACAGCGTGATCACCCCGGCGATCTCGGTGATGTCGTCGATCGAGGGCGTCGTCGTGGCCGACCCGGCCTTCGAGCGGCTCGTGCTGCCGGCCTCGGTGGCGGTCCTGACGGTCCTGTTCCTCGTCCAGCGACGCGGCACCGAGGTGGTCGGGCGAGCGTTCGGACCCGTGATGGCGCTCTGGTTCGTCGTGCTGGCCGTCCTGGGCGTGCCGCACATCGCCGAGAACCCGGCGATCCTGCGCGCGCTGTCGCCCACGTACGCCGTCGCGTTCGTCGTCGAGCACCCGCTCACCGCGTTCGTCGCCATGGGTGCCGTCGTGCTGACGATCACCGGGGCGGAGGCGCTCTACGCCGACATGGGCCACTTCGGGGCGGCGCCGATCCGGTTGGGCTGGTACGCCGTCGTGTTTCCGGCCCTGACCCTGAACTATCTCGGGCAGGGGGCGATGATCCTGGACGACCCCGGCACGATCGACAACCCCTTCTTCCACCTCGCACCGACCTGGGCGACCCTCCCACTGGTGGCGCTGGCCACCCTGGCGACGGTCATCGCGTCGCAGGCCGTCATCTCCGGGGCGTACTCCGTGTCCCGGCAGGCCGTCCGCCTCGGCCTGTTCCCGAGGCTGTCGGTGCGGCAGACGTCCCGCCACGCCGGCGGCCAGATCTACGTGCCGGCGGTCAACTGGATCCTGTTCGTGGGCGTGCTCGTGCTGATCGCGGTGTTCCGCAGCTCGACCCGGCTGGCCACCGCCTACGGACTCGCGGTCACGGGGACGCTGCTGCTCACCAGCCTGCTGTTCCTGTTGCTCGCGAAGCGGGTGTGGCACTGGGCGACGTGGAAGGTCGTCGTGTACGGCGTCGTCGTCATCGGCCTGGAGCTCGTGTTCTTCGCCGCCAACGTCACCAAGATCGTCAGCGGCGGCTGGCTCCCGCTGGTCATCGCCGCGATCGTGATCACGCTCATGACCACGTGGCGCGCCGGTGCCGAGCGGCTGGCCGCCCGGCGCAACGACCTGGAAGGACCGCTCGACGAGTTCGTCGCGATGGTCCAGGACAGCGGCGTCCCGCGGGTGCCCGGGCTGGCGGTTTTCCCCCACCCCAACAAGCTGACGACGCCGCTGGCGCTGCGCTCGCACGTCGCGTTCAACCACGTGCTGCACGAGCACGTCGTCATCGTCCAGATCGTCAACGAGAACGTCCCCCACATCCGGCACGTCGACCGCGTCGTCGTCGACGACCTCGGCTACGCCGACGACGGCATCGTGCACGTCTGCGTGCGCGTCGGGTTCAACGACAGTCAGGACATCCCGAGGGGCCTCGCGCTCGCGGTCGGTCAGAGTCCCGAGCTCTCGCTGGACGTCGACGACGCGCGCTACTTCCTGTCGGTCCTCACCGTGCACGTGGGCGGAGCTCCCCATCGGCGGGGCTGGCGCGCGCGGCTGTTCGTCTGGATGGCACGCAACGCCGCGAGCCGCGCGGAGGTCTTCCACCTGCCGCCCGAGCGGACCGTGGTCATGGGCGCGAACCTCGACCTGCAGGGCGCCCCGTGACCGACGGCACAGTGACTGAAGTTTGCAGCCGTGCAATAATGCAGTCATGCAATCAAACGAGAGCGGGCTTCGCGAGCGCAAGCGCGTCGAGACCCGGCACCGCATCGCGGACGCCGCTCTCGAGCTGACGCTCGAGCACGGCCTGGAGGGCGCAACCGTCGAGGCGATCAGCGCCGCGGCCGGTGTCTCCCCCCGCACGTTCTTCAACTACTTCGACTCGAAGGACGACGCGCTGCTCAACGCGCCCGACGCGCGGCAGATCGACCAGATGGTCGCCGCCGTCGTGGCGACCGGCGAGAGCCTGAGCCTGCGCGAGGTCGCCGTGCGCTTCTTCGTCGAGCAGATCCGCGCGAGCCTGCAGGTGGGGGCGCGTCGAGACGAGCGCCGTGCGTTGCTGCGTCGCCACCCTCACCTGTTCGCCGCCGCGTTTCGCCAGCTCGGAGACACCCAGGAGGCGTTCGCCGCCGCCCTGGTCCAGATCGCCGCCGCCCGCGCGGTCGGCACGGACCAGGACACGGCATGGGCGGACGTCGCCATCACCGCCGCGGCCGTCGCCGTGCGCGGCGCCATGAAAGAGGCGGCCACAGCGCCTGAGCCCGCCACCGCAGACCAGATCGAGGAGCGCGCGAACGCGCTCCTGACCACAGCATGGGAGAACCTCACGTGACCACGACCACCGCGGCAGCCGGACGGGCGCCGCAGACCCCCTCGCAGCCGGCGAGCGAGACGTCCCACAAGGGCGTCCTGCTGGTGTTCGCCGGCCTGCTCATCGCGATGCTTCTGGCGTCGCTCGACCAGATGATCTTCTCGACCGCACTGCCGACGATCGTCGGTGAGCTGCACGGCGTCGAGCACATGGTGTGGATCACGACGGCCTACATCCTGGCCTCCACCATCGTCATGCCGGTCTACGGCAAGCTCGGCGACCTCGTCGGCCGCAAGTGGCTGTTCGTCAGCGCGATCGCGATCTTCCTCGTCGGCTCCGTCATCGGCGGCCTCTCGCACTCCATGGGCGGCCTCATCGCGGGTCGCGCGGTCCAGGGCCTCGGCGGCGGCGGGCTCATGATCCTGGCGCTGGCGATCATCGCCGACGTGGTGCCCGCCCGTGAGCGCGGTCGGTACAGCGGGATCATGGGCGCGGTGTTCGCCGTGTCCTCGGTCGCCGGTCCCCTGCTCGGCGGGTTCTTCACCGAGGGTCCCGGCTGGCGCTGGGCGTTCTGGATGAACGTGCCGCTCGGCATCCTCGCGATCGCCTCGGCCATCAAGTTCATCCACCTGCCCAAGCGCGTCCAGGCCAAGCCTCGTCTCGACTACGCCGGCATGGTCCTCATCGCCATCGCGAGCACCTGCATCGTGCTGACCACCACCTGGGCCGGCTCCACGTACGCCTGGGCATCGCCGCAGATCATCGGCATGATCGTCGGCGCCGTCGTGGCCGGGGTCGCGTTCGTGTTCGTCGAGAGCCGCGCGGCCGAGCCGATCATGCCGCTCGCCCTGTTCCGCAACCGGAACTTCAACGTCGCCACCCTCGGCGGCCTGCTGACCGGCATCTCGATGTTCGGGGCGATGGCCTTCCTGCCGACGTACCTGCAGATGGTCACCGGCTCGAGCGCCACCGAGGCCGGCCTGCTGATGGTCCCGATGATGCTCGGCATGCTGCTGACGTCCGTGATCACCGGCATCGCGATCTCGCGCACCGGGAAGTACAAGTGGTACCCGGTCGTGGGCATGGCGCTCGTCGCCGTGGGCCTGCTGCTGCTCTCCACGATGACGCCCGGCCTGGCCGTCTGGGTCATCTGCGCGTACACCGCGATCATGGGCGTCGGGCTCGGCATGACCATGCAGAACCTCGTGCTCGTCGTGCAGAACTCGTTCTCGATGAAGGTCGTCGGCACGGCGACGTCGTCGAACAACTACTTCCGCCAGATCGGCGCGTCGGTCGGTTCCGCCGTCGTCGGGTCGCTGTTCGCGACGAACCTCGCCCACCTGCTGACCCAGCGGCTCCCGGCCTCCGGGGCGGGCGACACCGGCAGCTTCACGCCGGACCTCGTGCACAGCCTGCCCGACCAGGTGCGGGAGATCATCGTCGGCGCCTACAACGACGCCCTCACGCCGGTGTTCCTCTACATGGTTCCGCTCGCGATCCTCGCCGCCGTCGTGCTCGTGTTCATCAAGCACAAGCCGCTGGCCACGTCGATCGACCTCGAGGTCGAGCCGGTGGACGTCGACGACGCGACGTCCGGTGTCCTGAGCACCGACGCTGAGCTCGACGACGAGATCGACGCCCTCACCCGGGAGGCGCGGGACGCCGAGCTGGCGACCACCTCGTCCTGAGAACCAGAGAGAACGGCCCCGCACCGCCGGTATCGGCGGAGCGGGGCCGTTCGGCTGTCCCCCGGTCGCGATGACTCAGTGCGCGGCCCGGTAGAAGTTCCGCTCCCACCGGTGGCGCCGGATCACCCCGCGCTGCGTGTCGGTGAGCCGCCGACCGTCGCTCGTGGCGGCGTTGCGCTCGACGTTGCGCACGGTGCGCATGCCGGCGATCACGGTGGACACGGCAGGGTGGTCGAGGACGTAGCGCAGGGCGGCGTCGGGCAGCTCCTCGGCACTGATGCCCAGGTCGTCGACGAGCGCGGTGACGTGCTCCTCGACCTGCGCCGACCGATCCCCGCCGAAGTACGTGGTGCGGAAGTCGCCCTCGGGGAACGTCGACCCCGCCGTGATGCGCCCGGTCAGCCCTCCCTCGTCGAGGGCGACCCGCACGATGACCCCGACGCCGTGCTCGGCACACGCGGGAAGCAGCTGCGCCTCCGGCTGCTGGTGCCAGGCGTTGTAGATGACCTGGACGGTGTCGACCGTGCCGCTGCGGACGAGCTCGAGCGCGTTCTCGGGCTGGTAGTCGTTGACAGAGACCCCGAAGAAGCGGATCTTGCCCTCCTGGCGCAGGTCGGCGATCGTCTCGAGCCAGTCCCCCCGGCCCACCCACTCGTCGCTCCAGACGTGGAGCTGAAGGACGTCGAAGGCCTCGAGGCCGGACGCGGCGAGGCTCGTCTCGAGGCTCCGGCGGATGTGGGCGCCGGGGAACGTCTCGTCCGGGTGCACGCCGTCGGGCGCCGGCCAGATGCCGTTCTTCGGCGGGACCTTGGTGGCGACGAGCACGTCCGGGTGGTCCCGCAGGACGCTGCCGACGATGCGCTCGCTCTCGCCGTAGCCGCGCGCGGTGTCGACGAAGTTGACGCCGAGCTCGATGGCGCGGTGCAGCGCCGCGACGGACTCGTCCTCGCGCGCCCCGATCCACATCGAGGCACCGATCCCCCACGCTCCGTAGCCGATCTCGGACACCGTCAGGCCGGTGCGCCCCAGCTGGCGAAACTCCATGCGAACTCCTCGATCGGGTCGGGTCTAGCTGTCGTCGGACGCGTCTCGGTGGAGGTGGCGTCGCAAGAAGTCGTCCACGAGGTCGAGCACGTCGTCCTGCCAGAACGGCGGACCCCCGTGGTCGGCGCCCTGGAGCTGGTAGAGCTCGACGGGGCCGCCGGCCACGACGAGCGCGTCGTGGAGCAGCACGCTCTGACCGAACGGGACCAACCGGTCCTTGCTGCCGTGCACGATCAGCACCGGAGGCAGGTCCCGCCGCGGCGACAGGTGGTTCATGACCACCGTGGGCTCGACTAGGTCCGGCCGTCGCAGCACGTCGTGGCCGCCGATGAGCAGGCCCTCGGGGCTGGTCGGCGCGATGTGGTCCTGGACCGAGGGCTCCTCGTTCATGCGCGAGATGTCGGTCGGCCCGTAGTAGTCGACGACGCACCGCACTCCCAGAGTGCTCGTCGCCGACCGGCTCGTCGGAGTACTCCTGCTGCCCGTCCGTCAGCGCGGTGAGCGCGGCCGTGTGCGCCCCCGACGAGTCACCCCACAGCGCCACGCGCTCGGGGTCGAGGTGGTACTCGTCCGCGCGACTGCGCAGGAAGCCGATCGCGCTCCGCGCGTCTCGGACCTGGGCCGGAAAGCTCGCCAGCGTCGACGGCCGGTACTCGACGATCGCGACGACGTACCCGCGTCGCGCGAACTCGGCGAGGGCCGGGAGCGACAGACCGAGCGCCTGCTCCTGCCAGGCCGACCCCTGCACGAACACCACCAGCGGGAACCTCGGACCGGCGTCCGCTCCGGGCAGGTCGTCGCGCATCGGCGGCAGCAGCACCTGCAGGTGCAGGGCGCGCCCGGACTTGCGGGCGTACTCGACCCCGAGCACCGCCGAGCCGTACCGCGGCGTCGGGTCGGCGGCCAGCACCGTCATCCCCTCGCTCCGCTGGGTGCTCTCGGGGAAGTCGGTCGCCCAGGACTCACTCGCTGCCATCACGGAGGCAGCATCGGGGGCGTTCGTCATGTCATCTCTTCTCGCGGGGGACCCGAGGCTCGCTCTACCGTGCCAGCCCCGCGCCCCCACGGCACGTCGTCGTGACCTGACCTGGCGACGACGACCTCGAGGGCCCGGTCACTCGTTCCAGGTGAACCGGACGTCGAGGTTCAGGAACGTGGGAGGCCCGTCGCACAGGGCCGCCATCTGCGCCGCGAACGCATCGGTGTCCGGCCGGGCCGAGTTCTCCATCGCCGCCTCGTACGAGTCGAACTCGATGATGTTGAGATAGCGGCCGGGATCGTCCCGGTCGGCGGTGACCACCGCCCGCACCACCGCCGTGCCGCCCTCCGCCGCGCGGGCCGCCCGGTACGCGTCGCCCAACGCCTGGACCTCGTCGATCCGCGAGGTCCGGAAGTCGATGATCTGCACGAACTCTGTCATGGCGCACCTCCGTCCCCGCCCACGGTCCTCCGGCGTGGAACGTGGGACAAGCCCTGGGCATGCTCACAGCTCTCGCACGGTCAGCAGGCTGTCGCCGTGGACGGCGTCGGGCTCGACCCGGCCCGTCTCGTGGAAGCCGAGCTTCTCGAGGACGCGCCGCGAGGCGACGTTCCAGCCCCGGACGGTGGCCCACAGCCGGGGGTGGCCCGCCTGGCCCGCCCACGCGACCACGGCACCGCCCGCCTCGGTCGCGTACCCGTGGCCGTGCACCGCCCGCAGCAGCTCGAAGACGAGCTCGGGCTCGTCGGGCGACCCGTTCCCGTGGAAGACCAGCCCGCAGTACCCGATGACGTCGCCCTCGCCCTTGCGCTCCACCGCCAGGATCCCCGGCCACGGCTCGACGAGCTCGGCGCGGACCTGCGCAGCGATGTCCTCCACGGTCGGACGGCCCGCGGGGTCGATCCGCCGGTGCGACGGCACGCGCGGATCCCGCTCGGTCCACAGCCGCCGATAGACGGCGGCTTCGTCCGGTCGGCGACGCCGAAGGACGAGGCGCGCCGTCACCAGGACATCGGGAGCGATCACGAGCCCGCGGCGGGGCTCTCGCGCCGTTCGAGGAGGATCACCGGCAGCTCCCGGTCGGTCTTCTTCTGGTACGACGCGAAGCGCGGGACCGCGGTCGTGATCCTGGTCCAGGCGGCCTCGCGCTCGTCTCCGTGCAGCTCGCGGCCCGTCACCGGGACGGTCCGCCCGGCGAGGTCGATCGTCACGTGGTCCGGCTCAGCCGCGAGGTTGAAGTACCAGGCGGGGTTGTGGGTCGCGCCGGCCGCGGCGGCGATGACGATCCAGCCGTCCGGCTCGCCCGGGAACCATCCGAGCGGGCTGGCGCGCTTCTTGCCGCTCCTGCGCCCGACCGTGTTCAGCACGAGGGCGTCCATCCCCATGAACGTCGCACCGCCGCTGCGCTTCATGCGGCGCGCCGCCCGGTCGTTCATCCACCGGAAGAACCGGTTGCTGGGCTGGCGTGCGCCGCGCGTTCCGACCGGGTAGCTGAAGCTCATCAGGTCACGCTCCTTCGTGTGCGGGCGGTTCTCGGTGCAGCGGTCTGCGCCGGCCTCAGTCGATGTCCTCCCCCGCCAGCGCCTTGGCGGCCAGCCGTTCCTCCTCGGCCGTCTGCCAGACCACCTTGGCGGCGCTGAGGTTCAGCACGATGATGATCAGCCCCAGCACCAGGTCGGGCCAGCCGGACTCGGTCCACAGGGTCAGGACCCCCATCGCGATGATCGCGAGGTTCACGATCACGTCGTTGCGCGCCGAGAGGAAGGCCGCGCGGGCCATCGAGCTGTCGTGGTGACGGAACCGCGCGAGGACGAGCGCGCAGGCCAGGTTCACCACCGCCGCGCCCCCGGCGGTCAGGATCAGCGCCGCCGGGCTGGGCGGGACGGGATCGCCGAGCTTGCCGAACGCCTCCCACGCCGCCGACAGCGCGGGCACCAGGATGATGACGGCCATGACCTTGCCCGCGATCGCCTGACGGTGGAGCGACCAGCCCAGGGCGATGAAGATCAGCACGTTGATGGCGGTGTCTTCGAGGAAGTCGACGCTGTCGGCGAACAGCGACACCGATCCGATCGACAGCGCGACGGTGAACTCGACGAAGAAGTACGCCAGGTTCAGGCCGGCCACCACCAGCACGGCGCGCCGCAGCCGCGTCCGGAGGTCACCGCCGTCGTCGTCGGTCATCGGGTCGCCTAGGGCCGCGGCGCGGGCGCCTCGTCGGGCTCCCCGGGTGGCGCCGTGGACCCGGGTTGGGTGCGCTCGGCCTCGCGTCGCGCGGATCCGATGTGGACGGCCTGCGTCAGCAGCCGGACCCCGGCACCGACGAGGATCAGGTTGAGGACCATCTGGACCATGACGACGGTCCGCCCGACCTGGCTGGTGGCGTGGATGTCCCCGAAGCCGACCGTGCTGAACACGGTGAGCGTGAAGTACAGGGTGTCCGTGCGGGTGAGGCCCCCGACGTTGAAGTTGGCCGGGTCCGCCTGGGCCATCAGGTAGTAGCCCGAGGCGAACAGGACGAGGAACACCGGGAGGTACCCGGACAGAGCTACGATCGCGCGGATCGTCGGGTTCTGCGCGTTCATGATGGAGCGGATCTGCCAGGCGCCCCACGTTCCGAGCAGGAGCAGCCCGGCGACGAGCGGCACGGCGAGTGGCGTGTCCGCGAGACGGTCCATCGGCAGCGTGTAGTAGAGCACGAGCACCACGGCGGCGGTCGCGAGCACTCGCAACGTGACGAGAAGCAGAAGGCGACGGCGTTGCCGTGCCGTCGAGCTGGGTCCTTGCACCATCGCTGAACCTCCACGATCGGTGGTGTGTCGGGCGCCGGACCTGACCGGCGACGTCGTGTTCACCGGACTCTCCCACTGCCGTGCACGTCAGGTGAAACAACCACGCTGCTCGACGGGCGGCCTACCGAGCGGAGCCTGGATCGAGCAGGGCGTGGATGAGCGCCCGCACGGGATCGACCAGCCGGTCCGGCTCGGCGGACGCCAGCGGCTCCATCACCATCGACGACCGCAGGACGGCGATGCCCAGCGCGGCGCACAGCGCGAGCTGCGCGCGCAGGAGGACGTCCGGACCGGCCGGCGCGCCGCCCGCGACCTCGGCGATCCGTCCCGCATAGGTCTGCAGCGTGTCGAGGCGGATCCGCTCGGCGCGCTCGTCGCCCGAGGTGCGCAGCAGCAGCACGAGCTGGTTCGGGTGCTCGGCGCTGTACGGTCCGGCGATCTGCTCCGCCATGGCGCCGGCCACCTCGTGCAGCGTCGCCCCGGGCGCGACCGCGGTCCCCAGCTCGTCGGAGACACGCATGAGGCAGGCCTCGAACAGCCCTTCCTTGGAGTCGAAGTAGCGGCTGATGAGCGCCACGTTCACGCCGGCGTCGTCGGCGATCTCCCGGACCGTGGTGGCGGCGTACCCCTGACGGGCGAACCGGTCCCGCGCGGCGCCGAGCAGCAGCTGCCGGGTGGCGGCCGCATCCCGGCGCCGCGGTGCGGGCAGGGTGTCGTCGGCGACGTTGCCGATGCTCATGGAGCCCCTCTCGACCCGGCCAGCCTAACGTCCCGGGAGCGGTGGTAAACGAACGTTGACTTGACTGTAGCCCAGTGTGCATACTGCTAGTCAACAAACGTTTACAACTAGTCACCGGGGAACTCGTGTCGCACTCCACCGATCAGGCCGGCCTCGCTGGTGCTGCCGTCAGCGCAGGTCAGCCCGCCGCACCACGCTCCGGCACCAGGTTCCTGGTGCTCTACCTCTCCTTGGGCGGTCTCGCGTTCGCCGTCCTGCAGTCCCTCGTGGCGCCGGCGCTGCCCGTCCTCGCAGGCGACCTGAACGTCTCGACCGCGGACGCCTCCTGGATCCTCACGGCCTACCTGCTCTCGGCCTCGGTGCTGACCCCGATCCTGGGCCGCCTCGGCGACATGGTCGGCAAGCGCAAGGTCCTCATCGGCGTCCTGGCGGCCCTCGCCGCCGGCACCCTGGTCGCGGCGCTCGCCCCGACCCTCGGCGTCCTGATCATCGCCCGCGTGCTGCAGGGCTCGGCGGGCGCGATCCTGCCGCTGTCCATCGGCATGGTCCGCGACGAGCTGCCGCGCGAGAAGGTCAGCGTCACCGTCGGCCTGCTCTCGGCGATCTTCGGCGTCGGCGCCGGCGTCGGCATCGTGGCGGCCGGTCCGATCGTCGACCACCTGTCGTGGCACTGGCTGTTCTGGCTGCCCCTCGTGCTCGTCGTCATCGCGCTGGTCGGTGCGATCTTCGGCATGAAGGAGTCGCCGGTCCGCACCCCGGGTCGGCTCGACGTCCTCGGCGCCGGCGTCCTGACCGTCGGGCTCGTCTCGTTGCTGCTCGCGATCAGCAAGGGTCAGTCGTGGGGCTGGTTCGAGACCAAGACCGTCTCCCTCTTCGTGCTCGGCCTGGTCGCGCTGGTCGCCTTCGTGCTGATCGAGCTGCGGGTGAGCCAGCCGCTGATCGACATCCGACTGATGGCCAACCGCGGCGTGTGGGCGACCGACCTGGTCGCGCTGGCCCTCGGCTTCGCGATGTTCGGCACGTTCCTCCTGGTCCCGACCCTGCTCGAGCTGCCGCCCGTGACCGGGATCGGCTTCGGCAAGTCCGTCTCCGAGGCCGGGCTGTTCCTGCTGCCGACGGTCCTGATGATGATCGTGTTCGGTCCCATCTCGGGGCTGCTGGACCGGAAGTTCGGACCCAAGCTGCCCATGTTCCTCGGCACGTTCCTGGTCGTCCTCGCCTTCGCGCTGCCCGCCCTCGTGCACGACGACCTCTGGCAGGTGCTGGCCTCCGGGCTGCTCACCGGCGCCGGCATCGGCCTGGCCTTCGCGGCGATGTCCAACGCGATCATCGAGAGCGTCCCGGCGGCACAGACGGGCGAGGCCAGCAGCGTCAACGTGATCTCGCGGACCATCGGCAGCAGCATCGGCACGGCCGTCGTCGCCGCCGTCATCACGTCGCACAGCACCCCGCAGGGGATGCCGACCGACGACGCGTTCACCTACGGGTTCCTGGTGTGCGCGGCCGTGGCGGTCCTCGCCGTCCTCGCCTCCGCCGCCATGCCCTCGGCCCGCCACCGCCGCGAGAGGGCGCTCGCGGACGGCATCGACGACCTCCCGTCGGAGCCGGCCGAGATCCACGTGCCCCACCCGCACCTGCCGGGCCACGGCAAGGACGACACGCACGCCCGCGCCTGACCCCAGCGCGACCGCATCGACCGACGGCCCCCTCCGAGCCCCCCGCTCTGAGGGGGCCGTCGTCGATACAGTCAGGTATGAGCGTCGTCGAGCACCTCGCCCCCCTGGTGGGCAGCTGGCACGGCACGAACCTGCTGCGTCTGATGGCCACGGACGACTACCAGTCGTCCGCGGCGACCGCCACGGTCAGCGTCACGGCCCACCGGTTCGTCTCGATCGCCTACACGTGGTCGGACGGCGACGCAGCGCAGGACGGGCTCATCCTGCTGGGCGGGTCCCCCGACGCCGCCACGGCGGTGTGGGTGGACTCCTGGCACACCGGGCCGACGTGGATGAGCTTCTCGGGCGCCGTCGGCGACGGCGACGAGCTGCGGCTCCTCGGCTCGTACCCCGCGGAGTCCGGCCCGGACTGGGGCTGGCAGATCCACGTCCGACCCCGGGACGCCGTCCTGACGATGCACAACGTCGTGCCCGGGTCGGACCCGTACCAGGTCGTCGAGCTCGCCCTGGGTCGAGACGGCTGAGCACAGCAACCGCGGAGGAACCCATGTCCAGCGTGGCGCCCGACTTCACCGGCCTGCGGGCCACCTTCGTCAACTGCACCCTCAAGCGCAGCCCCGAGCTCAGCCACACCCAGGGGCTGGTCGACGCCAGCGCAGGCATCATGCGCAAGCACGGCGTCGAGGTCAGCGAGCTCAGGCTGATCGACCACGACGTCGCCACGGGCGTCTACCCCGACATGCGCGAGCACGGCTGGGCTACCGACGCCTGGCCCGACCTCTACCCCGGGATCCTCGCCAGCGACATCCTCGTGGTGGCCGGCCCGATCTGGCTGGGCGACAACTCCAGCGTGACCAAGCGCCTGATCGAGCGGATCTACTCGCTCTCCGGCGAGCTCAACGACAAGGGCCAGTACCTGTTCTACGGGCGGGTCGCCGGGTGCCTGATCACCGGCAACGAGGACGGCATCAAGCACTGCGCGCAGAACATCCTGTACTCGCTCCAGCACGTCGGGTACACGATCCCCCCGAACGCCGACGCGGGCTGGATCGGCGAGGCCGGGCCCGGCCCGTCTTACCTCGATCCCGGCAGCGGTGGACCCGAGAACGACTTCACCAACCGCAACACGACCTTCATGACCTGGAACCTCATGCACCTGGCCGCGATGCTCCGCGACGCCGGCGGCGTGCCCGGCTACGGCAACCAGCGTGCGGAGTGGAACGCCGGGAACCGCTTCGACTTCGAGAACCCGGAGTACCGCTGAGCCTCCTGACGGGCGCAGACGCGCCGACGCACCCGGGGACGAGCACCCCAGGTGCGTCGGCGTACCGTCCGGTCGACGTCAGTGGTTCGCGATCGTGATCCCGACCAGCTTCTCCGTCGTCTGGCCGTCGATGCCGACGGCGTCGATCTTCAGCGTGTAGGACCCGTCGGGGTAGTCACGGGTGTCCAGCACGAGCGTCGGCCGCTTGCCGGACTGCGTGCTGCCCGGCGCCTTCGTGTTGTCCGTGATCCAGGTGCCGCCCTGGTTGAGCTCGAGGTACGTGTAGCGCGGCTCCGTGTCGAGCGTGACCCGGACGGTCTGGCGACCGTGCAGCACGGCGCCCTCGGTGACGTTGACGTTCTGGACCACTGGCGCGGCGGGCGACGGCGCCGCCGGGTCGAGCCGCAGGGCGTCCCGGATGGTGAAGAACAGGTCCGTCTGGTCGGTGAGCCCGACGACGTTGCCGGCGCGGGGTCCGTAGGCGGCGACCCGCACCTGGGTGCCGGTGTGGTCCTGCGACCCACCGACGTCGGCGGTGCCGTAGGCGACCGTCATCGGCTTGCCGTCGGCCGTCAGCAGCGTGCGGGTGAGGCCCGGCGTCAGGGTGTTCGGGTACACGATCTGGCTCGAGTGCCCGTGGTCGGCGGTGACGACGACGAGCGTGTTGCCGTCCTTCTTGGCGAAGGCGAGCGCGGCCTGCACGGCCTCGTCGAGGTCGACGGTCTCGCCGATCTGACCGCACGGGTTGGCGGCGTGGTCCTGCTTGTCGATGCTGGCGCCCTCGACCTGCAGGAAGAAGCCCTTCTTGCCGCCCTGGAGCAGGTCGATCGCCTTCGAGGTCATCACCGCGAGCGTCGGCGACGTCGCGACGTACGCCGGGTTGGGGGTGCAGGTGACGGCCGGCTCGGTGCCGCCCGTGTGCGTGGCCAGCGGGCCGACCCAGCGGGTCGCCATGTTGCCGGGCGCGAACAGACCGAGGACCGGCGAG
This sequence comes from Cellulomonas sp. P2_F12, assembly GCF_056403775.1. NCBI lineage: Bacteria > Bacillati > Actinomycetota > Actinomycetes > Micrococcales > Cellulomonadaceae > Cellulomonas > Cellulomonas sp. P2_F12. The sequence continues at coordinate 505,050 of NZ_JBFUEV010000001.1, forward strand.
GACTGGTTCGCCTGCGTGACCCCGGCCAGTCCGGCGGCGTCGGTGACCACCTGGTAGCCGCGGTCCTTCGCCTGCTGGAGGAGGGTCTTGCCCAACCACGGTCCGGCGACGGCGGTCTCGTTGAACGAGGTGGCACCGCCACCCAGCGTGACGTCGGGGCGGTTGCCGATCAGCTGCTCCGTGATCGAGCCGAGGCCGCCGTTCTGCAGCGCGTTGGTGGGGCACTTGGCCGTCGTGGCCGTCGGCCCGTAGCAGCCGCGGTCGGTCACGTGCGAGACCAGGACCGCAGGGGTCGCGTCCTGGATCTCCGCCGTGCTGACGTCACCCGTGCGCAGGCCGTTGGCGCGGGCGATCTCCAGCAGCGTGCGCTGCGGGGTGCCGGCGACGTCCACCGAGATGGCGCCGTTGTACGTCTTGGTGCCGGTCGCCCACCCCGAGCCCGAGGCGGCGGAGTCGGTCACGTAGTCCGGCTTCCCGTCGGTCCTGTCGAGCGCGTAGGTGGTGTACTGCCCGGTCAGCGGCAGGGCGTCGATGCCCGCGAACCGGCCGGCCGCGCCGAGCGCGTAGTTGCGCGCGACCGTGATCTCCGAGTCGCCCATCCCGTCGCCGATGAGCAGGATGACGTTCTTGGCGGAGCCCCCGCGGAGCTGGTCCCGCACGGCCGCCGTCTGGTCGCCCGCGAGCCGGCGGGCGTCGCCGTTGCCCGTCAGGCTGCCCGTGGCCGCCCAGCCGCTCGCGGCGCCCAGCAGCAGCGCTCCGCTGACCACTGCCACGCCGAGCGGGCGCAGTGCTCGTGTCCTCATGGTTGTTCCCTTCAGCCTCATCCTGTGGCGACGACGTCGCGCACAGAGTCGACCGGGTGAAGGTGGCCGCCAGGTGAGGACCGGATGAGCGCGGGAGGAACAGGACGAGTCAGGCATGGCCACCAGGACGGTCGGCGACCCTGGCCCGGCGTCGAGAGATTGGGCACCATAGGCGCATGAGCACCGAGCCCGACGACGACGACGTCGCCCTGACGGTCACCTGTCCCCGCTGCGCAGCCGCCCCGGGAGAGCCGTGCCGCACGGCCGACCGCCTCCGGCGCCCCCCGCACTCGCGGCGCACCGCTGCCTACCTCGACAAGCTGGCCGCCGACCACTGAGGGCCGGCTTGACCTCACTCGGGCCCGCCGAACTCGGCGAGGAGCTCGATCGTGGCGTGCTCGACGAGGATCGGGACGAAGTCGCGGACGGTCGAGCCCGCGAAGGCGGCGAGCTGCGCGTCGACCTGCTCCCGGATGATGCTCCGGGGCAGGTTCGGGTACTTCGCGGCGATCCGGTCGACGACCTCGTCGATCGCGCGTCCTTCGTCCTCGATGGGCATGGGCGCAAGGCTGCGGCGGGCCGGGCCGCCGGTCAACGGACGCCGTCCGAACAGTGGCCGAACAGCGGGCGCCCCGCACGGAAACGGCGGAGGCCGGCCGTGCGGAGAATGTCCGCACGGCCGGCCTCGACAAGGTCCCGCGGTCAGCTGATCTTGCGCCGGTAGACCGACATCGCGAAGTAGTACGCGAGGACGAGGATGCCGACGCACCAGGCCAGCGCGACCCAGATGTCGCTGCCCACCGGCTGCCCGGAGAACAGGTTCTGGATCGTGTCGACGATCGACGTCACCGGCTGGTTCTCCGCGAAGGCGCGCACGGGGGCCGGCATCGTGTCGGTCGGGACGAACGCCGAGCTGATGAACGGCAGGAAGATCAGCGGGTAGGAGAACCCCGCGGCCCCGTCCACCGACTTCGCCGACAGGCCGGCGATGACGGCGACCCAGGTCAGCGCCAGCGTGAACAGCGCCAGGATTCCGGCCACGGCGAGCCACGCCAGCACGCCGGCGGAGGTGCGGAACCCCATGAGCAGGCCCACCAGCACGATGATCACGACCGTGATCGCGTTGGAGGCCAGCGAGGTCAGCACGTGCGCCCACAGCACGGACGGCCGCGAGATCGGCATGGAGTGGAACCGCTCGAAGATGCCGCTCTGCAGGTCCGTGAACAACCGGACGGCGGTGTAGGCGATGCCGGACGCGATCGCGATGAGCAGGATGCCCGGCAGGAGGTAGTCGACGTAGTTCTCGGTGCCGGTGTCGATCGCCCCGCCGAACACGTAGACGAACAGCACCATGATCGCGATCGGGGTGACCGCGGTCGTGATGATCGTGTCCACGCTCCGCGTGATGTGGCGCATCGAGCGGCCGGTCAGGTCGACCGTGTCGCTGACGAAGTGGGTGGCACTCATGACAGCTCCTCGCTGGTCTCGTGGGTGGCGTCGCTGCCGACGAGCGCGAGGAAGATCTCCTCGAGGGTCGGCTGCTTCTCGACGTACTCGACGGTCGCCGGCGGCAGGAGCTGCTTGAGCTCGGCCAGCGTGCCGTTCGCGATGATGCGGCCCTGGTGCAGGATCGCGATCCGGTCGGCCAGCTGCTCAGCCTCGTCGAGGTACTGCGTGGTGAGCAGGACGGTGGTGCCCTGCGTGGCCAGCTCCTTGATCACGTGCCAGACCTCGATGCGCGCCTCGGGGTCCAGACCCGTCGTCGGCTCGTCGAGGAACAGCACGGTCGGCTGCCCGATCAGGCTCATCGCGATGTCCAGCCGGCGGCGCATGCCCCCGGAGTACGTCGCGACCCGGCGGGCCCCCGCCTCGGTCAGGTTGAACCGGGCGAGCAGGTCGTCCGCCACCTGGCCCGGACCCGGCAGGTGCCGCAGCCTGGCGACGAGGACGAGGTTCTCCCGCCCCGAGAGGATCTCGTCGACCGCGGCGAACTGCCCGGTCAGGCTGATGGACTCCCGGACGCGGAGCGGGTCGGCCACGACCTCGAACCCGTTGACGGTGGCCGTCCCGGCGTCCGGCTTCAGCAGCGTCGACAGGATGCGCACCATCGTCGTCTTGCCCGCGCCGTTCGAGCCGAGGAGGGCGAAGATGCTGCCCGCCCCCACCTCGAAGTCCACGCCGCGCAGCACGTGCAGCTCCTTGTACGACTTCTCGATGCCCTGCACGCGGATCGCAGGTTGAGGGTCGGTCATGTCTCTCTCCCCTTCTGGTGGTTGCCCGGCTCAGTGGGCGCGCTGGATGGTGATGTTTCCGGCCTGGGTGCGGGCCCGGACGGCGACAGCCGATTCCGAGTCCGCAGGCGCGCGGTCGCCGTCGAGGTGGTTGCGGACGGCCCCGCTCTTCGACGACAGGTCGAGCCAGGCCGGGGTGCCGGCGCGGACGCCGATCACGATCTGGCCGAAGCCGCTCTCGACCTGGACGGACCCGCTCGACACCTCGCGCAGCGCGATGGTGCCGTAGGCGGTCTTCGCCGCGACCGAGGCCAGGGCCTGGGTGATCTCGAGGTCGCCGTAGGACAGCTTCGCCTCGAGGTCGCCCCCGGACTGCCCGACCTGGATGTTGCCGTGCGACGCCTTGAGGACGGCGTCGCCGGTGACCGTGCCGAGCCGGATCTGACCGTGGTCGGCGGTGATCTCGGCACCGCCGTCGGCGGTCCCGACGGTCGCGCTGCCGTGCCCGGCACGCAGCCAGAGGTCGCCGGTGGTGTCGACGTCGACGGCGCCGGTGGAGGCCTTGATGCGGGTGGCGCCGAGGCGTCCGGCGGTCCGGACGTCGCCGACGGCCAGCTCGGCGGTGAACCGCGAGCCCGTGGGCAGCTCGATCACCATGTCGACCGAGTCGAAGGGCCCGGCCCCGATCCAGCTCAGCCGCGGCCGTGGGCCGGTGATGGTGAGCCGCCGGCCGTCGAAGTCGACCTTGGTGTTCTGCACGCCCCGGTGGTCGACGGACTTCGTCGGGTTGGTGGGCGACAGCGTCACGACCGTGTCGGTCCGGTCGCTGGCGACCACCTCGATCTGGCCGACCTGCAGGTTGACGGCGAGGTCGATGGGGTCGGGGGTGGGGTACGTGGGCATGCTGACGCCTCCCGGGCTCGGGGTGTGTTCGTCCGGCCCCGCAGGTCTGCGTGGCTGGTGGGCTGGTGGGCTGGGCGGGTTAGCGCGCCCAGCCGGCGAAGCTGTCGCCGGTGCGCAGCGCTCGCTGCGCGGATCGTCGTTGCTTGGGCTGCAGCGCGGCCGCGACCGCACGGACCAGCCAGGTGTTGACGGACAGGCCGTCGGCTGCCGCCGCCTCGTCCACCCGCACCTTGAGGGCGTCGGGCAGGCGGAGCGTCGTGCGCGAGGTGCTCACGTCGTCGAGGTCGACCGGCACCGCCGGCGCCTCGTCGGCGTCCGGGTCGCTGTTCGGCTGGACGACGACGAACTCGACCTCACGGCCGCGCAGCCGCAGGTCGACGGAGCCGGGAGCGAGGTCGCGCGTGATCTCGCCGACCGCCGACGACAGGACGTCGAGCAGCACGAGCCGTGCGGCGGCGTCCAGTCCCGACACCAGCCGCTCGGCGACGGCGCGGGTCTCGTCCGTGCCGTAGTCCGCGGCCTCGAGCAGCTGGCGCTGCAGGTCGCTGATGTGATGTCCCAGGTCCATGGCACCAGCATGACACCACGATGGTGTCACGTCAACACCATGTGGTGTCGCGGCGGTGCGCCGCCGACACCAAGCTCTTTCAGGCCGAGCGGACGGCCCCACCCGCGACGTGCGCGGGCCCGAGCAGGCGCAGCACCGACGTCCCGTACTCGTCCTGGTGCTCGAGGCTCACCGAGAGCACGCGGCCGCGTTGCCGGCTCCGCGCCCACTCGACGACGTCCTCCACGTCGACGGCGTCGAGCAGCCGCCAACGTTCGGCGGGACCGCCGTGGGTCCAGAGCTCGACGACGTAGACGGGCTCGGCGACGGACGTCCACGAGTAGTGCGCGAGGGCACGTTCGACCCGCACGGCAAGCTCCCTCCAGCAGGATGCGCCGCCATCGTGGTCGGCCTGCGTGAACGCGTGGAGGATGGCCGGCGACGCCCGCGTGACCGGCACCGGGCCGCGCGTGGTCGAGGGGCTCAGGCCGAGCGCAGCACCAGAAGGAACTGCCCGCCGCCGGGCTCGACGTCCGCGGTCACCCGCAGGTCGGGCGCGAACCGCGAGAGCCGGTCGACCAGCCAGGCCGCGGCCTCGTCACCGTCCGACCGCGTGGGGCAGCGCGCCACGACCTCGCGGCCGCTCTTGCGGGTCAGCCGCTCGACGGTCGCGACGATCGGGGCCGGGTCCACGACGAACAGCGACGGCGACCACGCCACGACGGGCTTGACCGCGCCCTTACGGGTGTTGCACGCCCGGTGCGCGAGCCGCTCGGACCCCGGGGCCGGCTTCTTGCCCTTCGGTGCGGCGCCGCCGTCGATGCTCGGGCCGCGGTCGGAGTTGACGGACGCGTCGGGGTCGACGGGCTCGTCGCACAACCAGCATCGCCACGCGTCGCGCTCGCCGACCTCGTCCAGGGTGCTCATGCCCGGAGCCTACGGGTCAGGCCGTGCCCAGCTTCTCGTCGAAGAAGTCCAGCACCCGGAGGACCGCCGTCTCGTCGCGGTGCTCGGTGAGCGTGGCGTGCTGCGAGCCCGGCAGGTCGACGGCGAGGAAGTTCTCCCCCAGAGCGTGACGCAGGGTGTCGAACCGCGTCCCGACCGCACGGTCGTCGACGTACCGGACGCCGAGCACCTGGCAGCCGGCCGCGACCTTGGCGCGCACCGCGGCGACGTCGCCGGGGCTGAGCCCGAGGTCGGCGGCGCGGCGGCGGCCGACCGGGAACGGGGACGCGGGCTGCGCCAGCACCGGCGCGGCGATCGGGGCGTCGGCCAGCATCGCCAGCGCGAACCCGCCGGTGAAGCACATGCCGACCGCGCCGACCCCCGGCCCGCCCAGCTCGTCGTGCAGGTCACGGGCCAGGGACCGGAGCCACCCCGCCACCGGGCTGGTCCGACCGAGCGCGAACGCGTGGAACTCGCGGCTGACGCACACGGTGGCGAGCGAGCTCGCGATCGCCCTCGCCGAACCTGGCTCCCCCGGCGCCCCGAAGAGCACCGGCATGACGACGGTGTGACCGCGCGCCACGATCTCCTCGCCGAACCGGATGCACGCCGGCGTCAGGCCCGGGAGCTCGTGGATCATGACGACGCCCGGACCCGTCCCGGCGCGGTACGTGGGGTGCGTGACGCCGTCGGCGGTGTGCTCACCGGCGACCCAGCCGTCGAGGTGTCTCATGCCCGCACAGTAGGCGCGCCCGAGCCATGGCGTCGGGCGCGTGGCGCGGCGTAGCGTCGCTGAGGTCAGGAACGAGCGGGCGGGGAACGAGGGCGGAGACCACCGATGAGCATGATGGCGGACATGATGAAGACGATGCCGATGTCGGGCACGACGGGCATGGACATGTCGATGATGCAGGGCTGCATCGAGGCATGCTCGGCGGCGTCGATGGCGGCCACGATGTGCGCGGACGCCGACAGCGGCGAGGGCATGGGGCGATGTGCGTCCATGTGTATGAACACCGCGGACGTCGCCATGACGATGATGCGGATGATGATGCGGCCGGCCGGCTACGACATGGCCGTGATGACCTCGATGATGACGGCGTGCATGGCGATGGGCGAGGCCTGCGCGACCGAGTGCGAGATGCACGCCTCCATGTCCGAGCACTGCCGCATCTGCGCCATGGCCTGCCGCGCGATGGTCGACTCGTGCAGGTCGATGATGGCGGGGATGCAGTCCGCCTAGCCCTCCAGGCGGCGCGCCGAGTACCAGGCGCCCCCGATCGCGACGACACCGGCGACGGGGTGCACTGCGACGGGCTCGCCCGGCTCGGGTGAGGCCGACGTGGTCAGGACCGAGACCTGGCCGTCGAGCAGGACGACGGTCAGCTCGTCGGCCTGCCGGGACGCGACCAGGCCGTCGAGCCAGGCGCTCGGAGAGGCGGTCGCGACGATCTCCTGGATCGGGAGGACATCGATTCGGGTGCGGTTCAGCACGTCAGCTCCATCGGTCGTTCTGCGAATGCGTCTGGTCCGCACCGGATCCCGGACGACTTCCGAGACCCGCGGTAGCGGGCTGCGCCGCGTGGCGGCGGGACGGGTCCCCACCCACGGACCAGGCGGATCGCCTGCGGGGAGCTCCTCAGAGCTGCGGGGACGGGGACGACAGGGTCGTCAGCGACACATTCGACAGAGGCACCGGTGCGTCGACGTCACGTCGACGGAACCCGCGTGACGCGGGTCCACGGGCACGGGCCGGGCGATGGACATGCCACGAGTGTGCGCAAGGCGTCCACATGCTGTCAAGGGATCTCACATCGCGGACGGGCGATGTCCGTGGGCCGCCCCCCTTGCCGCGGCACCGTCCGCGGTCGACAGTGAGCGCATGGACGACGCGCTCTCGGCCGAGCTGCACCACAGCCAGATCATCGACCTGACGACGACCGGTCGCCGGAGCGGCGAGCCGCGACGCATCGAGATCTTCCTGCACGAGCTCGACGGTCGGCTGTTCATCTCCGGCACGCCCTTCCCGCAGAAGCGGGCGTGGCTGCGCAACATCGAGGACGACCCGCACGTCACCATCCACCTCAAGCAGCACCGCGCGGTGGACGTCCCGGCGACCGCCCGGGCGATCGACGACCCGGCCGAGCGCCGGCCGTTGATCGAGGCGGCCGCGCGTCGCTGGAGGCGGGACGACCTCGACGACATGATGGCGATGAGCCCGCTCGTCGAGGTGTTCCCCGACCCGTCGTGACCCGCCGCGCAGCTCGTCGCGCGCTCGCCGCGTATCTCGGAGACACGCCGTCAGGACACGTGGGATCATTTGCTGCTCGGGGCATCTGTCGCGGCGGACGAAAGGCTTGATCGGGTGCGACGTTTCACCGTTCACGGGGCGCGCGGGCTGCGCGAGCTGGCGGTGCTCGTGCTGCTGTGGATCGGCTACACCGTCGTGCGGGCCTCGGCCGGGACGGACGTCGACGCCGCGAACCGGTCGGCCGTCGGGATCCTGCACCTCGAGCGGACGCTGCACATCGACGTCGAGCAGGCGCTCAACCAGTGGGCCGTCAGTGTCCGGGGCATCGAGGTGGTCGCCTCGTTCTGGTACGCGTCGCTGCACCTGGTGGTGACCGGGACGGTGCTGCTGTGGCTCTACCTGCGGCACCCCGACGCCTACCGTCCGCTGCGCACGGCCCTCGTCGTCGCCACCGGGTTCGCCCTCGCCTGCTACCTCGCGCTACCGACAGCTCCGCCCAGGCTGCTCCCCGGGTACACCGACGTCCTGCAGCACACCGCCGACGTCGGCTGGTGGCCGGGCTCCGGCGGGACCGGCGCCGTGCCGACCAACGAGCTGGCCGCCTTCCCGTCGATGCACGCCGGCTGGTCGCTGTGGGTCGGTGTCGCCGTGGTGGTCGCCGCACGCAGGCCGGTGGTCCGGTGGCTCGGCGCCTGCTACGCGCTGGGCACGGCCGCGGTCGTCGTGCTCACCGCCAACCACTGGGTGCTCGACGTCCTGGTGGGCTGGGTCGCGGTCGCCGTCCCCGCGATGTGGCTCCTGCACCGCGCAGCCCGGCCGACGGCCCTGTCACGGGACACGTCGACGGGGCCGCGCGAGAACGAGGAGCTCGTCCCGACCACGTCGTGACCCTCAGGACGTCGTCGTCAGCGTCTGCACCGGGCCGTACGTCGTGCCGAGCGCGTTGCGGGCGACCACGCGGTACGAGTACGTCGTCCTCGCGGTCAGCCCCGTCAGCCGGATCGTGGAACCGCGCTCGTAGGAGGCCGCGGCCATCGGCACGTCGACGCTGCGCTGGGCGAGACCCGGTCCCCACTCGACCCACGACGTGGTGTCCAGCAGGTGCGGGTGCACGCGGAGCTTGGCCGTGGCGGCCGTCCGGGTGATCTCGACGGCGGGCGCCGTCCGGACCGTCGGCGGTCCCGGGGTACCGAACGTCCGCGTGAGCACGGTCGAGCCGGCGGCGCTGGTCGCCGTCACCGTCCAGGTGTACTGCGTGCCCGGCGCCAGTCCCGTGACGGCCTGCGTGAGCTTCTGCGTCGAGGTCTGCGCGCCCACGGCGAGGTCGACGGCGCCGCTGCCTGGCTTCCCCGCCTCGGCGGCCCACGCGATCCGGACGCTGGCGGCCAGCCCCTGCGGTCCGACCCACGTCTGCAGCGTGGCGGACGCACTGGTGACGTCGCGCTCCCCCGCCGTGACCGAGGGCGCGCCGGCGGCGCGGACGGGGCGCGAGTCGACGGCCGTCGCGCCACCCGCATCCGTGACCGTCAGCCGCGGCGTGAACGTGCCGGCCCGGTACGTGTGGGTGACCTTGCCGGGCTGCCCGGTGCCCGTCAGCACGGCGCTCCCGTCGCCCGGGTCGAGCTCCCAGCGCACGATGCCCGAACGGTTCACCGACGAGGCCCCGGTGCTGCGCCCCATGTCGAACGTCACCGGGAGCGGGGCGGCCCCGACCTTGGTCGACGGGATGAGCCAGGCCGACGGCCGGGCGTGCGCGGTCGGGTCCGACGCGGCCTTCGCGAACGCGGTCGTCGCCGGTGCCGAGCTGGTGACCGACCAGGGGCAGGTGCCCGTGCCCTGGTAGTACACCGCGGCCTCGAGCTCCGGCCACGAGCGGAACAGGGCGAACGCGTCGGTGAGCCAGGTGGCCTTGCGACCCGGGTCGGCCGCGTCCTCGACCGTGCCGAACTCGGCCAGCAGCGGCGTCTTGCCGCGCGCCTTCGCCCAGGCCCGGAACGCCGACGTGATGGTGTCCAGCGAGCGCCAGTCGGTGATCTTGTTCACCGAGCAGGCGTTCCAGTTGTACGCGTTGAGCCCGACCCGGTCGACCACGTCGTCACCCGGGTAGTAGGCGTCGGCGCCGGCCGTGGAGACCATGCCGTAGCTGCCCGTGGTGGTGACGAAGGTCCAGAGCGCGTTGGTCGCCCCCGCGGCGCGGGACACCTCGACGTAGTGGCGCCACGCCGCCTGGAACTCGGCGGGCGTGCCCCAGGACCTCGAGGTGTCCATCTCCTGGTGGAACGCCACGTACACCGGCACCTTGAGGGACGCGATCCCGGTGGCCTGCGCGCGGATCTGCGCATCGGCGTCGCCGCGTGCGATCGCCGCCCAGGTGACGATCGTGTCGTCCTTCTTCTTGGGCCAGATCGAGAGCAGCGGGGTGCGGCCGCGGGCGACGGCCTGGACCACCGGGGTGACCGGCTGCACGTCGTCCCACCGCGAGTACCACCGCTCGACGTCGAGGCGTCGGTCCAGCGTGCCCTCGAATGCCGTGATCGCCGACTCCGCGTCCGGCTGCGAGCCGGTGGTCACGTGCGCACCGAGCAGCACGGCGCCGGCGTCGGCCCGCAGGGTCACGGCCGGGTCGGGACCGTCCGCGACGGCGGGTGCGGCACCCGCCAGGAGGGTGCCGACGAGCACGGCCGCGACGGCCACCCCCCGGGTGCGGGCATGGGCGAGCAGACGTGACGGCACGGACGAGACCCCCTGGGCGACGATGGAGCGCGACGGACCCGGTGCAGGCACGGGTGCGTCCTCGGGCGCCCACTCGGCGCCCGCTCTGCCCTATCGGTCGATCAGGCCCTCCACATGACATTTCCGGAGAACGTCCTCGAACCGTGCGACTCGGGCTCCGTTCGCCGACAGTCAAAGGCTCCTCCCAGGTGCGGGCCGTACCGTGCACGTGACCAGCCACGACGTGCGGAGGAACCCATGTCATCCGACCCGACCCCCGGCGCCGCCGCCCCCGAGCCGTCGGCGGCCCCCCTGCCTCCGGCCGCACCCGCGGCCGTGCCCGTGATGGCACCCCCGCCTCCGCCCCGTCCGACGATGACGTCGGCGCCCGTCGGCTGGGTCATCGCGGCCATGCTCCTGTTCTGGCCGACCGGCATCCCCGCCCTGCTCGCCTCCCACCGCGCCGCCCGCGCGTTCGGCGCCGCCGACCTCGAGGTGGCCGTCCGGGAGTCCGCGACCGCGCGGCGCTGGGGCATCATCAGCGTCATCGTCGGGGCCGTGCTGATCGTCATGTCCGTGCTCGCGTCGATCGCGTGGTTCCTCGTCGTCGCGTTCGCGGTGCACTCCGGCTTCCGCGACGGAGAGTGGAGCCGCGCACCCGGGTACTCGCACGTGCAGCCGTTCGGCGGCTCCGACCGGCCCGGCATGCCGGACCGCCAGGGCTCCGACGGGTAGACCCCGGACCCCGGTCCAGCATGCGAGAGCACGGCACCCGACCCTTGACCGGGCGGCGGGACCGTGCTGCCCTGTGCCCCTCGACGCCCGGTCGAGCACCTCTCGGCGCGCAGGAAGGGAGCATCCGATGATCCACGTCCCCCCGCTCCCCTGCCCGCTGTCGCCCCTCTCGCTGTCACCTTTCTCGCTGTCACCTTTCTCGCTGTCACCTTTCTCGCTTCGCTCCTGTCCGGCCTGCTGTCAGCAGCACTGACGTCCCACCCGGCTGACGCCGGGAGCAGGCCCGTCCGACCGCGCCCCCTTGATGGCTGAGCGCCGTCGGTCCGCAGACGCACCCGAGAGGCACCGCCATGACCGTCGACCTGTCCCACCGCACTGACACCGTCCTGGGTGTCGACGAGCTGAGCGCCCTGACGCGCTCGATCGCCGCCCGCACCGAGCTCTGGCAGCCGCTGGTCCGCTTCCAGCAGAGCGGTCGCTGGTGGACCCGCCTCGACGGCCCGCCCGGCGTCGACGTCTGGCTGCTCACCTGGCTGCAGTCGCAGGGCACGGAGCTGCACGACCACGGGCTCTCGTCGGCCGCGTTCACCATCGCCGCGGGGACGCTGACGGAGATCCGGCCGGACGGGCACGGGCGGCTGGTGCCGCAGCAGTTCCGCGCCGGCCAGACCCAGACGGTCGACCCGGGCGACCTGCACGACGTGGTCAACACGTGGTCGGAGCCGGCCGTGAGCATCCACGCGTACTCGGTGCCGCTGACCCGGATGACGTACTGGGCGCGCGACGCGGACGGCGCGCTCGTGCCCAGCCGCACCGTCGAGACCGACGAGCCGGAGAGCGAGGGATGAGCGCCGTGCGTCGCCGGACCATCGACGACGTGCTGGCCGAGGCACGCGAACGCCTGCAGCGGCTGTCCCCGCGCGAGGCCTGGGACGCCGTGGAGCAGGGCGCCCTGCTGGTCGACATCCGCCCGGCCGCGCAGCGCGCGCTCGAGGGCGAGGTGCCGCAGGCCGTCGTGATCGAGCGGAACGTCCTCGAGTGGCGGCTCGACCCGGCCAGCGACCACCGGATCCCCGCCGCGACCGGCTACGACCTGCAGGTGGTGGTGCTCTGCTCCGAGGGCTACACGTCCAGCCTCGCCGCTGCCGCGCTGGCCGACCTCGGCCTGGACCGGGCGACCGACGTGGTCGGCGGGTTCCACGCCTGGTCCGCGGCCGGGCTGCCGGTCGCCGGGGCGGTGCTGGTCTAGAGACCGATCGTCGCCAGGACCGGCCGGTGGTCCGAGCCGGGCTTGCCGCGGCGCGCGTTCGGGTCGTCGCCGATCGACGGGACAGGCCCGGCGTCGTTGGTGACGACGCCTCCGTCGGCCACCAGCGTGACCAGGACGTGGCTGACGAGGATGTGGTCGATCAGCTCGCGCCGGCCCTGGTACTCGCGGCTGAACCGCTGCGCCTCCGGGATGCGGGCGGCGAGGTTCCACAGCCGCTGCCGGTCGCCCTTGTCGGGATGGTCTAACCCGCCCGTGCCGATCTCGGAGCCGGTCGGCCCCAGCAGGATCTGCGTCGTCGCCGCCGTGGCCTCGTCGTTCAGGTCCCCCAGCACGACGACCGCGGCGCTCGCGGCCTCGGCCAGCCGGTGGGTCGCCGCCGAGCGCACGGTGACCGCCTCGGCCGCGCGACGGCTCAGCGCGTAGGCGCCGAACCGCGCGCGCTCGCCCTCGTCGTCGGTGGAGAAGCGGCCGCCGGGGAACGTGAGCAGCTTCGACTTGAGGTGGCAGGCGATCACGTCGACCGGGCGACCGCCCACCTCCACCTGCACCTGCAGCGCGGACCGGCCCATCGACGACAGCCTCTCGCCGGCGTCCGAGACCTGGATCGGGCGCAGCCCCGCGGGGAAGTGGCTCCAGTGCCGCACGTGGGTCAGGGGCAGCCGGGACAGGAACCCGACCCGGATCCCCCGCTCGTCCGGGTCGGCCGTCTCGAGATGCCACCCGCCGCCGGCCCGGTCCGCCAGGTCGGCGAGCGCGGCGACCTCGCCGACCTCCTGCACCCCCAGCACGTCCGGGGCCATGGCCTCGATGACGCCGGCCAGCGCGGCCAGCTTCGCCTGGTACTCGGCGTCGGTCCGCGGACCGAACTGGCCGCCGGGAAGGAACAGGTTCTCCAGGTTCCAGGTGCCGATCCGCACCATGGCGACCACCCCCACGAGTCCCCTCGTGTCTACTCCCCCGACGAAACCGTGGGCAAGGGAGCCGCCATGGCCGCGCCCACCTGGTCGGCCAGCAGCACGACGACCCTGCGCTGCTCGAGGCTCGGCCGGGCCACGCGCGTCGAGGCCGTGAGCACGAAGCGTCCGAGCCGGACGCCGTCGTGGCGGACGTCGAGCGCGATCCGGTCGTCCGAGGGCAGCCCGTAGCGCTCGACGTCCACGGCCTGCCCACGCTGGGTCACCGTGCCGTCGGGGCCGAGGACCGTCGTCGAGCGGGACTCGGCCCCGGGCGCCTCGAACCGGCAGTCGTCGATGTCGAGGATCTCCACGATCTGCCGCCCGACCCGCTGGACGAGGGCGCCCGCCTCGGTCGGCCGCGCCGCGACGAGCTCCGCCGTGCTGAGCACGCCGTCGAGGTAGCCTGCGCGCCGGCTCGCGCGCGCCTGCTGGCGGCGTCCCCACAGGGCTATCTCGCTGACCGCCACCCCGACCACCAGCAGCAGCACGGTCGCCTGGATGTCGTCCCGGTCGGTGACCTTGAAGCTGCCGTGGGGCTCCGTGAGGAAGTAGTCGAACCAGGCACCGGCAGACAGTGCGGCGACGATGCCCGCCGAGCGCACGCCGGTCGCGGCCGCGCTGACGACCAGCAGCACGAGCACGAGCGCGGCCGTGGTGGGCGTGACCGCGTCGCCGAGCGCGTGCAGGGCGGCCGCCACGACCAGCGGCGCGACCAGCGCATACCCGATCACCACGGACGGGTGCGTCCGGACGTACGACATGCTGCCCACTCCCCTTCGCTGCTCCCTCTCGAGCATGCGACCGAGGGGCGGCGGTGCGAAGGTCCGGCTGCGTCAAGAACGGGGGTCGGACCGTCAGGGTGTCGTCAAGAGGCGCGCTGCAGCAGCTCGCTCATCGCCTCCAGGGTCGCGGTCGCGGCGGGCAGGCCCGCGACGTTGAGGTGGCCGTGCGGGGCGCCCGCGACGTCGTCCTCGACGACGGTCACGCCGCTCGACCGCAGGTCGGCCAGGAGCCGCTCCCCGGACGGCCTCAGGTCGTCGTACTCGCACACCGAGACGAGCGTCGGCGGGAGTCCGTCGAGCCGGCCGAGGCCGGGGAACGCGTACGGGACCGTCGACGGGTTCGACCCGAGGTAGTTCTGGTTGAGCCACCGGGTCGACTCCGCCGTGAAGCGCAGGACGGACGGCATCGAGGCCATCTGCTCCTGCTGCTCGGGCGTCCCGAAGGGCACCGGGTCGTGCGCCACCGGGTAGGCGAGCAGGACGGCCGCAGCGTCCGGGCCGTCCTCGTCGCGCAGGCGCTGCGCGACCCCGAGCGCCAGGTTGGCGCCGGCGCTCGCGCCGCCGATGGCCCACCGCGACCCCGCCGGCGCCGGGCCCGCTGCCGACGCGGCCCACACGAACGCCGCGTGCACGTCGTCGTGCGGCACCGGGAAGTGCACGCCGCCGTTGCACAGCCGGTAGTCCACCGAGACGACCGTCGCGCCCGTGCGGGCTGCCAGCTCGCGCGCCACGACGTCGGCCTCGGGCATGTCCAGGTGGCCGGTGACGAACGCGCCGCCGTGCATCCAGACCACGCCGAGCGGCTCGGCCGGCCGGTCGACGGGCCGGTAGACGCGGACGTGGACCGGACCGTGCGGGCCCGGGACCTCGAGCTCCTCGACGTCGGCAGGCGGAGCCGTGTAGTCGCCGACGGGCGCGAAGAAGCGGTCCATGCGCGCGATGTCCTCGGGGGCCGGGGGCGCGCCGCCGAGGTCGGACAGTCCCTCGAGCAGCGGGAGGCGGGCGGCGAGCTCGGCGTTGAGGGGCATCAGACCTCCAGGGTGTTCGCGCGGGCGATGGACGCGTAGACGCCGGCGCTCGGCTTAGGTGTGCGGACGAAGGTCTCGCGGTCGACGGAATGGAGCCCCAGCTGCTGGCCGTAGCCGAAGATCCACTCGAAGTTGTCCATCAGCGTCCAGTGCGTGTAGCCCAGGATCGGGACGCCGTCCTCGATCGCGTCCAGCAGACCCGCGAGCGAGGGAGCGATGAAGGCCGCGCGGAACGCGTCGTCGCGGGTGGACATGCCGTGCTCGGTGACCAGGACCGGGACGCCCGCCACCTCGTAGGCGTAGCGCACCGAGCCGGCCAGCGAGAGGGGCTCGATCGCCGAGCCCATGTCGTTGGTCGGCGTGCCCTCGGGGAGCGGCGCGCGGCCGCTCGCGTCGTAGACGACCCGCTCGTAGTTCTGCACGCCGACGAAGTCGTCGTCGCGGGCCAGCTCGAGCCACCGCGCGTACACCTCGGCGCGCTTGCGGTCGCGGACGGAGGCGTCGTCGCCGGCCACCACGTCGTCGACGATCGCGATGCTCAGCCCGACCGGGAGGTCGTGGCGGTGCGCCTTGATGGCCTCCCGTGCCGCGCGGTGACCCGCCGCCATGCCGTCGGCCATGGCGTCCATCTCATCGGGGACCATCACGTTGCCCAGCCGGTAGCGCGGGACGCCTGCGGCCGCGCTCGCGGCGGCCAGGGTGGCTCGCTCCAGCTCCCGGACGACCTCGGGCAGCCCGATCCACGTGAGCAGACGGGCGAGGTTCGGCTCGTTCATGGTCACCGCGTACGCGATGCGGTCCCCGAACGCGGCCATCACGGCGTCGCAGTAGCGCGCGAACAGCGCGGGCGCCTCGGGGTTGAGCCAGCCACCGGCGGCGGCGAACCAGTGCGGCGAGGTGAAGTGGTTGAACGTCACCACGGGGGCCAGACCGAGCTCGAGGCAGCGGTCGACGATGGCCTCGTAGTGGGCGAGCGCGCCGTCGTCGACCTCCCCCTCGACGGGCTCGACCCGCGCCCACTCCACCGAGAACCGGTAGGCGTTCAGGCCCATGCCCGCGACCAGGTCGAGGTCCTCGCGCCACAGCTCGTAGCCGTTGCAGGCCTTGCCGGACGGCTCACGGAACACGGTGGGGCTGACGTTCTCGGCGAACCACGTGTCGCTCGTCGTGTTGTCGCCCTCGTTCTGGTGGCCGGCGCTCGCCACCCCCCAGACGAAGCCGTCGGGGAACTCTCGCGCGGTCATGTGGTCCTCCTCGTGTCGGACGGGTACGGGTCGACGGGATCCGGCGTCGGACGCCGGAGCAGGTGCAAGAGCAGGGGGCCGGCCAGCGCGCTGACGGCGACGACGGCGACGAGCGACCACGGCGAGCCGCCCGCACCGGCCAGCGGGGCGGCGACGGCGCCGACGGTGAACTGGCAGATGCCCAGGACGCCCGACGCGGAGCCGGCGCGACCGGTGGCAGCCGCCATCCCCAGCGTCGTGGCGGCCGGGATCACCAGGCCCAGGCTGGCCACCGCGAGGAACAGGCCGGTCATGACGAGCGGCAGGCTGTGCAGGCCGACGCCCACGCCGAGCACGACCGCGCCCGCGCCGGAGGTCAGGTGCCCGCTCGTGAGCAGCCGGGACGAGCCGGACCTACCGACCAGGTGCCGGCTGAGGTTCGACGCGACGAAGATGCCGACGGCGTTCAGGGCGAACACGAGGCTGTACTGCTGCGGCGACAGCCCGAAGGAGTCCTGCAGCACGAACGACGACGCGCCGATGTAGCCGAAGAGGATCCCGCCGAACGCCGCGGTCGCCGCGAGGTAGGCGAGGAACGTGCGGATCCGCAGCACCGACCCGAGCCCGGCGACGACCGCGCCCAGGTGCGGCGGGATCCGGCGCTCGCGGGGCAGCGTCTCGGGCAGGGCGCGCCAGCTGACGGCCGTGAGGACGGTGGCCGCGACGGCCAGCACGACGAACATGCCCCGCCACGTCATCACGTGCGCCAGGAGGCCACCCGCGACCGGCGCGACGACCGGCGCGATCGCCGTGACGGCGCTCAGCGTGGCGAACGCCTTGGCGGCGGCAGCCCCCGGGTACGCGTCCGCGACGACCGCGCGCGTGACCACCAGGCACGCGGCCGTCGCCAGTCCCGCGAGCACCCGCAGCCCGAGCAGCACGCCGATCGACGGCGCCAGCGCGCTGAGCAGGTGCGCGACGGCGTACCCCAGCCCGCCGAGCAGCAGCGGGACCCGACGGCCGACGGCATCGCTCAGCGGCCCGATGACCACCTGGCCGACCGCGATGCCGACCAGGACCGCGGAGACCGTCGCCGCCGCCGCCGCGCTGGTGGTGCCCAGGTCCGTCCCCAGCTGCGGCAGGACGGGGAGGTAGACGTCGGTGGTGAAGACCACGAGGGACGTGAACGCGGCGAGCAGCGGGACCAGGTGCCGCGGCACGACCACCGCCGGGGACGTCACGCGGCGCCGCCCGACCGGTCGAGCAGCTCGACGAGGTTGCCCTCCGGGTCCGCGACGAACGCCATGCGGACCCCGGGCTCGGGCGACTGCTGCGGCGCCATCACCGCCCGGGCACCGAGCGCGAGCAGCCGGTCGTACGTCGCGTCCAGCGGCACGACGTCGAACGCGAGGTGCCCGAAGCCCTGCGTGAGCGCCGCCTGCCCGGGGTCGGCGGCCCGCAGGCCCGGGCGCGACCCGGAGCGGTGCAGGAGCTCGAGCCGGCCGCCGTCCGTCGGGTGCACCAGCATGACGATGTCCAGGTCGACGGCGTCGACGCGCGCCTCCAGCTCCGTCGCGTAGCCGAACGCGGCGCAGTACCAGGCCTGCGCCGCCGCCAGGTCGGCGACGTTGAGACCGACGTGGTCGAGTCGCTCAGGCACGGGCGTTCAGCCCGGCCCGGTCGGCCGTGAGGTAGGAGGCGATGCGCCCGTCGGGGTCGTGCTCGGCGCGGACCGCCTCGAGCCGCGCGAAGTTCTCGGGCGTGAGGAACCGGTCCTGGCGGCGCGTGAAGTCGGTGTCGCCGAGGTACACGCCCACGCCGCCCTGGCGGGCGATCGCGGCCGTCTGCTCGTGCACCCGGGTGCGGTACCGCTCGTCGTCGGCCTCGTCCGTGTAGATCAGGTACGTCGCCACGTACACCTGGCCCTCGACCGAGAACGCCATGTCCGGCAGGGGTCGCGTCGGGGCCCAGCCGTACCAGATCGAGAACGAGTGCTCGGTGTCCAGCCCGCGCCAGACGTCGAGCAGCAGCGGGGCCAGCACGTCCGCGGGGGCGTCGGTCCACGCGCAGTCGACCGCGTAGCGGTGGCCCTCCGGGTTCTGGCCCGTCTGCGCGACGCTCTCGTCGGCCACCGACGTGGGACCCGTGACGTGGCCGAGCTCGCGCCCGAGCACCGGGCACTCCCCCAGCGCCGCGAGCAGCGCGAGCGCCTCCTCGTCCGAGTCCGCCATGCACGTGGTGTGCAGCAGCAGGAGCGTGCCCCCGGGGTGCGGCACGCCGTCGTACAGCGGCACGTCCGGCAGCCGGGTGGCGGCCATGACCGGTTCGACGCGTCGATCGAGCCCGGGGAGCACCGCGTGCAGCCAGTGCACGACCGCCTCCGCGTCGTCCAGCCGGAACGTCCAGGTGTCCTGCCACATCACGGGCGGCTCGGGGTAGGTCTGCAGGTGGAACCGGGTCACGATGCCGGGGAAGCCCGGGCCGGCCCCGCGGGCCGCCCAGTACAGGTCCACGTTCTGGTCGGCGTCGGCGCGGACCAGCGATCCGTCGGCCGTGACGACGTCGACGGCGACGATCCCCTCGCACGCCCAGCCCCGCGCCCGACCGTTCCAGCCCTGCCCGCCCTGCAGGAGGAACCCGCCGATGCCGACGGTCGCGCAGTGGCCCACGGGGAACGCGCGGCCGCGCTCGGCCAGGAACGGCGCCAGCTCGAGCGCGCCCGTGGTGGCGGGGCCGGCCGAGACCACGCCGCTGCCCTCGTCGTACGAGATCGACCGCAGCGCACCGAGGTCGACCAGCAGCACGTCGTCGCGCACGCTCCACGCCGCCCACGAGTGGCCGCCCGAGCGCACGCTGACCCCCCAGCCGCGGTCGATCGCCAGCCGCACGCCCGCGACGACGTCGTCCTCGTCCAGGGCCTCGAGGATGGCCGCGGGGTACCGGTCGGGGCGGCGCGCGTTGAACACCCGCCCGACCCGCGCCTCCTCGTACCCCTCCTCGCCCCGCAGGACGAGCCGGCCCCTCATCCGACGACCGCCGCACCGCCGTCGACCGGGATGTTCGCCCCGGAGACGTGCGACGACTCGTCGCTCGCTAGGAACAGCACGGCGTTCGCCACGTCCTCCGGCTGACCCCACCGGCGCAGCGGCACCCGGGACAGGATCTGCTCGGCAGGCCCGTCGGGGTCACGCAGCATCGCGTCGGTCTGCGGGGTCTGCGTCATCGCCGGGCTGACCGCGTTGACGCGGATGCCGTGCGGACCTCCCTCGACGACCAGGTGCGAGGTCAGGGCCAGCACCCCGCCCTTCGCGGCGCCGTGCGCGTTCTGCGGCTCGAACCACGCGCCGCGCGACCCGCTGATCGAGCCGATGTTGACGATCGACCCGCCCCCGCGGGCGACCAGGTGCGGCCAGGCCGCCCGGGTCACCAAGAAGACGATGTCGAGCTCGTTGCGCATGGTGAACGACCAGTCGGCGTACGTGAGCCGGTCGATCGCGCCGAACCGGATCGCCGACGCGTTGTTGACCAGCACGTCGACGCCTCCGGCCAGCGCGACGGCCTGCTCGACCCACGCTCGCGCGCCGTCCTCGGTGGCCAGGTCGACCGGCGCGACCGCGTCCATCCGGCCGCCGGCCGCCCTCACCAGGTCGACCGTCTCCTGCGACGGCCCGGGGTTCAGGTCGCACCCGACCACGTGGGCGCCCTCCCGCGCGCAGAGCAGCGCCGTGGCCCGGCCGATGCCGCCGCCCGTGCCCGTGACGAGGACGACCCGGCCTGCCAGCCGCCCCGTCACCCCGCCTGCCGATCCCCGGTCGTCTCCGCCAGCGCGCCGCCGCCGAAGTTCTTGTCGTGCTCCACGGTCATGCGCAGGATCGGGTACGCGGTCGCGCGCATCGTCGCCTCGTAGGCGCCGATCGCGTCGGTGAGCTCCGCCTCGCCGCGGGCGACCCGGTCCAGCTGGTCGACGAGCAGGGCGGCGTCGTTCAGCGCGAGGTTGGCGCCCATGCCGAGGGTCGGGAGCATGCCGTGCGCCGCGTCGCCGATGATCGTCACGCGCGACGGCTCCCAGCTCTCGGCCGGCTCGAGGAAGCCGAACGGGATCGCGAACATGGACGCCGGGTCCATGTTCGCGACGAGCGCCGCCGCCGCAGGGTGCCACCCGTCGATGGCGGCGAGCATGGAGTCGCGCAGGTCGAGCGCCGTCTGCTCGGTCCACTCGCCGGCCGGCGGCACGTCCGTGCCGGGGGCGAGACTGCAGCTCACCATCGCGTAGGCGGGCACAGGGTCGAGCGAGATGTCCGGGGTGAGCTCGTCGGCAGCCTCGTCGGCGGGCTGCCGCGGCCGGAAGTTGGCGACGAGCAGGCGGGACCCCTTACGGTCCACGGCGATGAGGACGCCCTGGTCGAGGATGTTCGGCAGGACCGCGTCGAGCTCCGGCGTGAGCAGCGTCCGGCCGTAGACCCCGATGCCGCGGATGCCCGTCGGGATGACCGGGACCTCGGGCAGGAGCTGGCGGCGGACCGCGGAGCGGATGCCGTCGGCGCCGACCAGCACGTCGCCCCGCGCGGTGCTGCCGTCGGCGAGCGTCACCGTGACGCCGTCGGCGTCCTCGACGTACGACACCACGGGCGCACCCGTGCGCATCGAGTCCCCGAGGCGGCCGGACAGGATCTGCCGCAGCGTCCGACGGTGCACGCCCGTGTGCGGGACGGGCCCGTCGTTGGGCGGCCCCATGTGCGGCTGGGAGCTCAGCTCGTTCAGCTGGTTGTCCAGCACGATCGACTCGGGCCGGTCGTAGCTGCGGCGCGAGGTCTGCTGGTAGAGCGCGTACAGGTCGTCGGGCAGGCACCGGTGCAGGGCCTCGCCGCCGATCGCGTTGAAGTGCAGGTAGTAGCCCTGCTTGCGGTCGAGGTCGGCGTCCCGCTCGAACACCTCGACGGTGTGGCCGGACTTGCGCAGTCCCTGGGCGGTGGCGAGGCCGGCGAGGCCACCACCGGCGATGAGGACGTGCAACGGTCGGGGATCGGTCACGGCGGCACTCCCTTGTGCAAGGCGACACTTTCGTCCTGTGAAAGCGACTTTCGCATCAAGGATATAGCGCGTCCGGCCAGGAATCCAGCACCCTCAGCCCTGCATCGGCCGGCGGGTGTCGCGACCGTCCCAGCCTGCCGCGAGAGCCGTCAGTCGACCGTGCATCCCGAGGATCGGCGCGCCGGCGCGGTGCACCTCGACCGGGTGCGGGAACAGCGCCCCGCCGTCGTGCCACGCGACGGACACCGCCCCCGAGCTCGCCGTGTGGATCAGCCGGCAGCCCTGCTCCTCCAGCCGCGCCGACTCCGCCTCGAGGTCGTCGACCACCCAGCTGACGTGCCCCAGGCCTGGCGAGCCCAGGCCGTAGGCCGCGGCCAGCCACGGGTCGACCGCGTGCACGACGGCGAGCTCCAGCACGACCGGGCCCCAGGAGGCGAACGCCGCCGAGTGGTCGAAGTAGGCGGGGTCGGCCACCGCCGTCCCGTCCGCCAGGGTGAACGTCTCGAAGCGGACGTGCTCGTGGACCAGGAAGGGGCCGACGCCGAGCGTGCGGACCGCGCGGTCGATCCCCTCGTCGAGATCCTCGACCCAGTACCCGAGGTGATGCAGCGGACTCACGGCGTCTCCCGTTCTGTGGAAGTCATGTTCTGAGAGTGAGAGCATGGGGCCATGCAGCTCACCCACCTCGGCCACGCCTGCCTGCTCGTCGAGACCGACGGGGCCCGGCTCCTGCTCGACCCGGGCACCATGTCGACCTTCGAGGACCTGCGCGACCTCGATGCCGTGCTGGTGACCCACCAGCACCCGGACCACGTCGACGCCGGCCGCCTGGGTGCGCTGCTCGCGGCGAACCCGGGAGCCACGCTCGTCGTCGACGCCGACACCGAGGCGGCCGTGTCGGGCCTCGCGGCCACCGTTGTCGTCGCCCGGCCCGGCGACCGCCTGACGTTCGGCGGCTCGGTGGTCGAGGTGCTGGGCGACCTGCACGCACCCGTGTACGCCGACGTGCCGGGGTGCACCAACGCGGCGTACCTCGTCGACGACGGCGCCCTCCTGCACCCGGGCGACTCGTTCGTGCTGCCGGGCCGGGCCGTCGACGTGCTCGCCGTGGCGATCGACGGCCCGTGGCTCAAGCTGGCCGAGGCCGTCGAGTACGTCCGGGCGGTCGCCCCGCGGGTGGCCGTGCCGATCCACGAGGGCGAGACGACGGACCCCGGCAAGTACGCCGGCATGCTCGCCGCGTTCAGCCCCGAGGGAGTCGTGCGGCGGCTCGTCACGGGCGAGGCCACGACCCTGTGACCCGCCGGTGGTGCGGGCCCGGCCCGACCTCCTCGGTCGACCCGTCGGGCAGCACCACCTGCGCGGACGTCCCCGGCGGCACCTGCACGTCGAGCTCGAAGGCGTCGTCGTCGATCCGCCAGGCCACCTCGATCGGGCCGAACGGGCTGTCGTGCCGCAGCGTCGCCCAGGTCAGCCCGCCGCCGGGCAGCGGCCGGACCTGGAACGTGCGGTAGCCCGGCGCGGTCGGCTGCAGGCCGGCGACGTGCCGGTGCAGGAACGACGCCACCGCGCCCTTGCTGTAGTGGTTCAGGGAGCCGTGGGCGTCCCCGTGCTGGTCGACGCCGTCCCAGCGCTCCCAGACGGTCGTCGCGCCGCGGTCGATCATGGTCAGCCACGAGGGCTCGGTGTCCTGGAGCAGCAGCGCGTACGCGGTGTCGACGCGGCCGGCCTCGGCGAGGGTCGGCAGCAGGAGCCCGGTCGACAGGAACCCCGTGCCCAGGTGGCCGCCGGCCTCGGCGACGAGCCCCACCAACCCGTCGGCGACGGCCGGGCGCAGCCCGTCGGGCACCAGGTCGAACGCCAGCGCCCGCACGTGCGAGGCCTGCGTCTGCACCCGCAACGTCCCGTCCGGTCGGACGAACTCCGCCTGCCAGGCGGCTCGGGCCCCGTCCGCGACCCTGCGATACCGGGCGACGTCCTCGCCCAGGAGCTCGCCGATGCGGACCATCGTCGCGGCGGAGCGGTGCAGGTACGCGGTCGCCACCTCGGACTTGTCGGCGCCGACGAACGCCCGGAAGTCACCGACCTCGACGCCGGGCTCGAGCCACTCGCCCCAGTGGAAGCCGGTGTCCCACAGGAACTCCTCGTGCGGCGCCGCATCCGGGCGCCGGGCCGCACGGTCGGGGTGTCGTCCACCTGAGGCGCCGCGGATCGCGAAGTCCAGCCAGCGCGAGGCGGCGGTCCACGACTCGCGGAGCAGGGAGATGTCGCCGTAGGCCTGGTAGAGGTCCCACGGCGTGGCCACGACGACGTCGCCCCAGCCCGCGGAGCCGTTGAGGAACCCGATCGGGCCGTCGAAACCCTCGGCGGGCGGGCACGGCGACATGTTCGCCACGCACCCGTCGGCGCGCTGGTCGAGCGCGACGTCCCGCAGCCACCTCCGGCTGAACCCGAGCACGTCGAACAGCACCGCGGCCGTCGGCGCGAAGACCTGCCAGTCCCCGGTCCAGCCGGCGCGCTCGCGCTGCGGGCAGTCCGTCGGGATGTCGCACACGTTGCCGCGCAGCGACCACACGACCGCGTCGTGCAGGCGCTGCACCCGGTCGTCGCTGCAGGCGAACCAGCCCGTGCGGCGCAGGTCGGAGTGCACGACCACGCCGGTGACGTCGTCGGGCGTCAGGGTCCGCGGATGGCCGTCGACCCGGACGTAGCGGAACCCGTGGGTGGTGAACCGCGGCTCGAACACGTCCCCGGGCGTGCCGGCCGAGGTCACCGAGTCGACCTGACCGAGCGGCAGCGGCTCCGGGAGCATCGGGAGGTCGACGTCGAGGTGGGCGGTCGTGAGGTCGGGGGTGTGGTCGACGTGCTCGCCGTGCCGCAGCACGAGCATGGTCCCCGCCGGCCCGAGATCCGTGACCCGCGTCCACCCGTTGATGTTCTGGCCCAGGTCGACCAGCGACGCGCCGTCGGCGAGCCGGGTGACCGCGACGGGTCGGAGCTCCTGCGTCCGGCGCACGGGCGGCGCGACCGCGCCGACCACCACGACGTCGACGTCACGGACGACCGCCGCGGTCCAGCCGGGCAGCTCGACCGCGGTGTGCACGGCCGCGTCGACCAGACCGCGGTCCTCGCGCTGGCCCCCGATGAGGTCCGCGGCCAGCACGTGCGACGGTCCCGTGCGCCAGTGCTCCCCCGTGGCCGCAACCGTGGTCCACGCTCCGCCGTCCAGGACCTCGACCTGCAGCCGCAGGGCCGTGTCGGTGCCGAACTCGTCGGCGGCGCGCGGCGCGCCCACCTGACCGCGGAACCAGCCGTCGGCGAGCAGCACCGCGACGGCGTTCGGCCCGGGTCGCAGGAGGTGCGTGACGTCGAAGGACTGCCGCTGGACCCGTCGCGCGTACTGCGTGTAGCCCGGGGCCAGCTCGACGTCTCCCACGCGCGCACCGTTGAGGAACACCTCGTACAGGCCGAGCGCGGTGACGTGCAGGCGGGCGTCCGAGGGCTCCAGCTCGACCACGGTGCGCAGCCACACGGCCGGCCGCGAGGCCTTCGGCGCGGGCGTCGGCTCGTCGGCCCCGATCCACCGGGCGGACCAGTCGGCCTCGGCGAGCAGACCGCTCTCGAGCAGGACCGGTTCGCTCCAGTCGCTCTCCCCCAGGTCCGTCCGCACCTGGACGCGGGCGTGACAGCTGCGCCGCGACCGGTCGAACACGGGGACCTCGACGTACGACTGGCGGTCCGACCCGACGACCCCCGAGTCGTACCCGTCGTCGGTGACCACCCGGTAGGCGCCCTGCCGGGTGGCCCCCTGCGGGAGCCACCACGACAGCGCCGGGCGGTCGCCCACCCCGAGGGCGTCGCCGCCGACGACGTCGACCCGGACGGCCCGGGGAGCGGCGGGCACGTCAGACGAACATCGAGGCGCGGGCCCCGGTGATCCACCCGACGAGCTGGTCGTTGTCCGTCTCGGCCGTGGGGAGGTCTGCCACCTTGCGGCCGCGGTTGAGCACCGCGATCCGGTGGCACACCGACGTCGCCAGCGGGAGGTTGTGGGTGACCAGGACGATCGCGATCCCCTGGTCCGCCATCCGCCGGATGAGCGCCTCCACCACCTGCGTCTGCTCGTAGCCGAGGGCGGCCGTGGGCTCGTCGAGCAGCAGGATGCCGTTCTGCTCGCCGGACACGCGCGTGGCGCTGCGGGCCAGGGCGACGACCTGGCGCTGACCGCCGGAGAGCATCTCGACCGGGCGGGTCATCGCCGCCGTCCGGACGCCCAGGCGGTCGAGCTCGGCCTCGGACCGGCGACGCTGCGCCTTGTGGTCCACGAAGCCGATCGTGCCCAGCAGACCCTTGCGGAGGATCTCGCGGCCGATGTTGAGGTTCGTCGCGATGTCCAGCGGCTCCACCAGGGCGAGGTCCTGGTAGACCATCTGGATCCCGGCCCGCGTGGCATCGCTGGGCGCGTGGAACTCGACCTCGGTGCCGTGCACCCGGAGCGTGCCGCCCGAGGGCCGGTGCGCTCCGGACATCACCTTGAGCAGCGACGACTTGCCGGCTCCGTTGTCGCCGAGCAGGCCGACGACCTCGCCCTGCCCCACCCGGAAGTCGATCGAGTCGAGGGCCCGGACGTAGCCGTAGTGCATGTCGACGGCCTCGAGCTCGAGTGCCGGTGTCTGGTCGGTCATGGCGTTCACCGCGTTCCCGTGTGGACGGATGCCTGCGCCGTGGCCATGAGCCGGCGCGAGACCGTCATGGAGATCCAGCGCTCGAGGGCGAGCGAGCCGAGCAGCAGCAGGCCGGTGACGCCCGTCGCCCAGTACGGCTGCACGCCCTTGATGGTCAGGCCGTTGGAGATCGTCGCGAGCACCAGCGCGCCGACGAGGACGCGGGGCAGGCTGCCCCGGCCGCCGACGAGCGAGACGCCGGCGAGGGCGACGGCCGTCAGCGCCGTGAAGATGATGCCCGGGCTGGCCGAGGGGCTGGCCTCGGTGACCGTGGCCGCGGTGACAAGGCCACCGAGGGCCGCGCAGCCGCTGCTGATCATGAACGCCAGCACGCGGTACCGGTTGCTGTGGATGCCGGACCGGCGCACGGCCTCGGCGCTGCCGCCGACCGCCATCAGCCGGATGCCGTCCCGGGTCCGGGTCAGGAAGACGGTGCCGACCAGGAACAGCACGGCGACGATCCAGACCGGCGCCGGCACGCCCAGGTAGCGCTGGGTGCCCATGAAGTCGAGGGCGTCGAGCCCGGGGATCGTGTAGCCGCCTGCGATGATGGCGGCGGCCGCGGACGTCAACGAGAGCGTCGCGATGGTCACGATGATCGGGTTGAAGCCGCGCAGCGAGACGAGCCCGTTGAGCAGACCCACCAGCGGCCCCACGGCCAGACCGGCCACGAGGGCGAGCCAGACCGGCGCGCCGTTGATCATCAGCCAGCCCGTCAGGCAGCTGGCCAGTGCGGCGACGCCCGGGATCGAGAGGTCGAGCGCCCCGCAGATGATCCCGACCGCCACGCCCGCCGCGAAGATCGCGCTGATGGCCGCCGCGTTGGCGATGAGGATCGCGTTGTTCAGGCTCGCGAAGTAGGGGCTGCACCAGAAGCTGAACGCGACGATCAGCAACCCCCACAGCACGAAGATGCCGCGGTCCCGCAGGAAGATCAGGCCGCGCACCCCCGCGCTGTCGCCGACGGGCGACGGTGCGGGTGCGGGCGGGGCAGGCTGTGCCGGCACGGTGGCCCCCGGCTCGTCGGGGGCCACCTGGCCGTGCGCCTCGGTGGGCAGGCTCATCGTCACGTCTCTTCCCTCACGCGTCCGGTCAGCTGCCGGCCGTGATGACCTTCTGCGGAACCGTGAGCATCGGGCCGACGGCGGTCGGGTCCTTCTGCATCTCGACCAGCGTGTCGAACGACTGGGTCATGTCGTCGCCGAACTGCAGGGCGACGGATGCGTAGATCGTGCCGTCCTTGACCAGGCCGAGGACCTCGTCGTTGCCGCCGAACTCGACGATGCAGGGCAGCTCCTTGCCCGCCGCCTTGAAGGCGCCGATGGCGCCGAGCGCGCCCTCGTCGTTCGTCGCGGCGACCGCGTTGGCGTCGGGCTGGCCCTGCAGGATGTTGCCGACGTCGGTCTGCGACGCGGCGCGGTCCGAGATCGTCCAGCTCTGCACGATCTTCGCGTCCGGAGCGGTCTTGGCGAGCGCGTCCTTGAACGCCTTGTCGGACTCCTCCTTGCCGGCCGTGCCGGCCGCCGACTCGCCGTACAGGACGTTCGCGGTCCCGCCCATCTTCTCGTTGATGCACTTGCCCAGCTGCTCGCCGACGGCCGTGCCGCCCGCCGCGTAGTCGATGGTGTCGAACGAGATGCCCGCCTGCGGGCCGTCGAAGCCGTAGTCGGCCGGCACGCCGTTGATCAGCACCGGGATGCCGCTCGACTGCGCCTTCTTGAGCACGTCGCTCATCGACTTGGGGGCGATCGCGATGATCCACGCCGCGCCTGCGCGGCCGGAGTCGAGCACCTCGGTGACCTGCTGGACCTGCTTGGTCGGGTCGAGGCTCGGGTCCTGGACGATGACCTCCCAGCCCTGCGACTTCCCGTACCCGGTCACGCCCTCGGACAGCCCCTTCATCGCGGGGACCTGCAGGCCGATGGGCGAGAACGCGAGGGTCTGCGGCAGCGAGGAGGCGGCCGAGCTGCCGTCCGTGGACCCGGACGTCGCGGCCGTGTCGTCGCTGCCGGAGCCGCTGCACGCGGCCAGCAGGCCGACAGCGGTGGCGAGCGCGAGGCCCGACATGGTGCGTGTGTAGTGCCGGCGGGACAAGCTCACGGGGATCTCCTTTGATGTCCGCGGTGTTATATCGCTCTCACATCGTGAAAGTGACTTTCCAACTAGCGACAACGGTAGTTCGGCGACCGCGCGTTGTCTACGTCCCGCGCGGTCGTGACTCAACTGTGACCGCGCTCAGGCGTCCGGACGGGTGACGGGGAACGCCGCGTAGGCCCGCGCGCGCTCGTCGATCAGGTCCCGCTGGGCCGCGTGCCGCTGCGCGGTCTCGACGATCTCGACGTAGTGCGCCCGCTTCTCCTCCAGGGAGATCACCGACGTCGTGAGGTCGGTCCACTCCACGGCGAAGTCCTCCCCGAGCCGACCCCTGGCCCCGCACGTCGCGCACTCGACGTCCCTCCCGGCGAGCACGACGACGTCGAGCCGGCACATCGGGCACGCTCCCGGCGGACCGAGGTACTCCGCCGCCTGCCAGTCGCGGCCCAGCTGGCTCGCGACGTGGCGGCCCAGGTCGGCGGCCCGGAGGACCGCGTCGGGGTCGAGCACCACCGACTGCGGCGTCCCGGCACCCTCGACCACCATCTGGTCGACGACCTTGATGTGCATCGAGAAGGCCAGCGTGTGCATGACCGGCAGCGCGAGCGCCTTCCACTGCGACGTCAGCGATCCCCCGCACGCGATGAACCCGGCGACGCGCGGCTTGAGCACGCGCTCGTCGACGCGGAACGGGACGTCCGGTCCCTCCCCCGCACGCCGGGCGGCGAGGATGCCCTCGATGATCGCGGCGTCGGCGTTGGGCCCCAGCAGCAGGTCCGCCAGAACCTTGAGGCGACCGGGCACGGTCCGGCTGATGATCGGCGCGCTGACGATCCACCCGTCGCACGCGACGAGCCGCTCCCAGAACCAGTCGGCGGCGTCGGGGGCGTCCAGGTCGCCGAGCCGCACCAGCTCCACGGACGCACCGTCGGCCTGGGCGGCGCGCAACGCCTCGATCAGCAGGATCTCGGCGCTTCCCCCCGGCACCCCGCTGGACAGTCCGAGCACTCGACCAGACATGGCGGTGGTCCTTCCGGGGATCAGTGCGGCGAGTCGACCGTCCACGAGCTCTCGAGCCCGTGGACCAGCGCGACCATGGCGTCGTGCAGAGGCGTCGCGACGCCCACCCGTGCGCCCTCGAGCGCGATGCCGCCGTTGAGGACGTCGACCTCGGTCGCCCGGTGGGCCAGGACGTCCTGCAGCATCGACGGCTTGTGCCAGAACGCCTCGTCGATCGCCTCCCGCACCGACTCGGCCGGCTCCCGGAGCAGCACGATCCCGGCGGCCGCGCACACCGCGAGGGCCTCGTCGATCAGGGCGTCGACCTGGGCACGCAGGCCGGGGTCGGTGCAGACCTGCCCCACGGTCAGCCCGGTGAGGGCCGCGAGCGGGCTGGTGGCGGCGTTGAAGACGACCTTCGTCCACTGCGGGCCGCGCGCGTCGGCCAGCGCGTGGGTGCGCAGGCCGCCCTCCGTCAGGAGAGCGGCGAGGCGCTCGATCTCGCCGGCGGTGGCGGGGCTCGGCTCGAACGGGCCGAACCACGAGTCGCCGGGGGCGTCGTACCGCACGGTCCCCGGCGCCGTGACTGCTCCGGCGGTGATGATGCTGCCGCGCACGACCCTGGGCAGGACCTCCGCGACGACCTCCTCGTTCCCGATCCCGTTCTGCACGCTCACCACCGCGGCATCGCGGAGCGCGTGCCGCGCTGCCTCGACGGCGGCCCGGGTGTGCAACGACTTGGTGGCGACGATCCCGAACGCGCAGTCCGGCAGCCGGGCGGCGTCGGTCACCGCGCGCACCGGCGCGACGAAGTCGGCGTTGCCAGTGACCCGCAGCCCGTCGCGCTCGATGGCCGCGACGTGCTCGGCCCAGGGATCGACGGCCCAGACCTCGACGTCCGGGACCCGGGCCAGGTGGGCCGCGTAGAGGCTGCCGATGGCACCGCAGCCGAGGACGGCGACGCGCACGGTCACCGGGCCGCCACCTCGGCGGCGATCTCTGCGCACGTCACCGGGTCCGCGCCGCCCACGCCGAGCGCGCCGACGACGCGCCCGTCCACCACGAGCGGTACTCCGCCGGGTGCCGCGAGGAACGGCGAGGGCGACAGCGTGCCCAGCGCGTTCGCGGCGGGTCCGAAGTCCGTCGGCAGCTCGCCGCTGGGCCGCCCGAAGCGCGCGGCGGCCGACGCGGTGGCGAGCGCGACGTCGACGCCGCCGGCGACCGCGTCGTCCATCCGGTCCTGCTGCACGGGGTCCCCGCCGCGGTCGACGACGGCGACGGACACGAGCACCCCGCGCGCCCGGGCGCGATCCATCACGGCGTCGCAGAGGGCGAGTGCCCAGGTCAGCTCGTCCTGGGCGCTCGCGCGGGGCGCGTCCTTCATCCCGAGGCTGGCCTCGGGCAGCACCACGAGGTCCCCGAACCGGGCCTCCCACCTCGCGCGGTCGTCGCCGTGCTGCCCGACGTAGCGGCCCGTGCCGAGCGCGTAGGCGATGAGCAGGTCCTCGGGGTTGGCGGGATCGCCGTCGGCGCTCACCACCTCGGGCGCCACGCCGGTGGGCAGGAACGGGCTGACCGTCGCGCCGGACGCGGCGACCCCGCCGACGACGACGTCGTCGCGGAGCACGGGCATGCCCCCGGCCCCGGGGAACACGGCCTCGGGCGAGGCGGCCACGAAGCCGGTCGAGATCGGTGCCGGCAGGTGCGTCATGCGCTGGAGGTGCTCGGCGCTCGGGATCTGCTGGGTGGCCGAGATCCACGCCTTGGACCGGGCCCGCGCCATGCCGCCGGGGCCGCCGTGGTCGAGTCGCGACGCCGTGACCAGCGCGCCGCTGGCCCCGACCACCGCGATGCCACCCCGCAGGCCGAGCTGCTCGGCCTTGTCGACCGCGCGCTGCACCAGCGCGCGCGCCTCGGCGAGCGGGAGGTCGCGCGGGTGGGTGCTCACGCGCCGACCATGTTGTAGCCGCCGTCGGCGACCATGTAGGTCCCGGTGATGTGCGCCGCGTCGTCGGTGGCGAGGAACAGGGCCGCCCCCGCGATCTCGGCCGGCCCGGGGATGTGCCCCATCGGCGTCAGCGACCGCAGCTGGTCGCCGCGGCCCGACTGCCAGTCCTTGCGGCCCAGCGTCGCCTCGGTCTCCATGAACCCGGGCGCGAAGATGTTGACGCGCACGGTCGGCGCGAACGCGTGGGCGTAGGACTTGGTGGCGCCGAGGAGCCCGTACTTGGCCGCCGCGTACTGCGGGGCACGCGCGCTGCCGCGGACGATGACGGTCGAGCCGATGTTGACGATGCTGCCGTGCCCCTGGTCGAGCATCCGCTGCCCGAACTCGTGGATGCACGCCATGGTGCCCTTGATGTCGACGGCGAGGACGTGGTCGATCGACTCCTCGGTGATGTCGCGCCACGACATCTGCTCGCGCGCGACGTCGCCCACGTTGTTGATCAGCACGTCGACCTGGCCGAGCGCCTCGAACGCGGCGTCGGCCATCGCGGCGACCTGCGCCCACTCCACGATGTCGGCCTGGAGCAGGACGGCCTCGGCGCCCTCGGCGCGCACGCGTGCCGCGGTGGCCTCCGCGCCGGCGGCGGAGCTGCGGTAGTGGATGCCCACGGCGCGGGCGCCCTCCTGGGCGGCGCGGACCGCGATCTCGGCGCCGAAGCCGGTGCCGGCTCCGGTGACGACGACGGTGCGGCCCTCGAAGCGCCGCGGGACGGGGAGGGGAGCGAGAGGCACGGCGGTGTGTCCTTTGCGTTCGAACGGATCGGTCGGGTGGCGGTCAGACCAGCGTGCGGCCGCCGTCGATGTAGAGGCACTGCCCGGTGATGAACTCGGCCCGCTCGGAAAGCAGGAACGTCACAGCGTCGGCGACCTCCTCGGGGCGGCCCAGGCGGCGCGCCGGGACGAGCGACTCGAGCTCCTCGCGGTGCCCGTCGCGTGCGAGGTAGGTCCGCGTCAGGTCGGTCTCGACGTACCCGGGACCGACCGCGTTCACGCTGACGCCGTAGGGCGCCCACTCGCGGGCCATCACGCGCATCAGCTGGTTGATGCCGCCCTTGGTCGCCGCGTACGGCGCGTGGTTGGCGTGGGCCAGGAGCGCCGAGACGGAGGAGACGAAGACCATGCGGCCCGTCCCTGCCGCCACCATGCGCCGGCCGACCTCCTGGCCGAGCCACCACGCGGTGGACAGGTTCAGGGTGAGGATCGACTGCCAGTCGTCGTCCGCGAGCTCCAGCACGGGCCGGCGGTCGTTGCGCCCGACGGCGTGCAGGAACAGCTGCGGCGTCCCGACGAGCTGCGCGGCCTCCTCGACCACGGCGCGGGACGACTCGGGGGTGGCCACGTCGGCCTGCACCGTGACGACCTCGACCCCCTGGTCCTTCGCGGCCCGCGCGACGGACTCCAGGGCGTTCCCGTCCCGGTCCGCCACGACGACCCGCGCGCCCTGCACGGCGAGGCTCACCGCGCTCGCCCCGCCGAGGCCACCCGCGCCGACGACGAGAGCGGGCCTGCCCCCTAGACCCAGCCATTCCCCCATGGACTCCGGTGTCCCTTCACTCTCGCATCATGAAAGTCGCTTTCGGATAGGCTACGGTAGACACCGCGAGCCTGTCCAGGCGTCGCAGAGCGTTCCCCCTAGGCTGACGCCGACGAGCCGGGACGACGAGCACGGAGGACATGGATGCCCCCCAAGAACAAGGTCGCCACCGCAGCCGACCCGTCCGACGCCGGGACGGCCGAGAAGCGCGAGTACCGCGTCGAGGCCCTGGCGAAGGGGCTGCGGATCCTCAGCCTGTTCGACGAGCAGCGGCCCGCCTGGCGGGTCACGGACCTCGCGACGGCCGCGGGCCTGCCGATGCCGACCGTGTACCGCGTGGTCCAGACCCTCGCCTCCGAGGGCTACCTCGACCACCTGCCCAACGGCGACTACCGGCCCGGCGTGCGCACCCTGACCCTCGGGTCCGCGGCGCTGCGCAGCCTCGACCTCGTCGGCGTCGCGACCCCCAAGCTGCAGCACCTGGGCGAGAGCACGGGCGAGACGGTCAACCTCGCGGTGCTCTCCGGGGACCACGTCCTCTACCTCGTGCGGCTGCGCAACTCCGACCTCGTCACCGCGAACATCCAGGTGGGCTCGACGCTGCCGGCCGTGACGACGTCGATCGGCAAGCTCCTGCTCGCCCACCTCGACGAGGACGACCTGGCCTCGCGGATCACCCCGGAGTCGTTCGCGGCGCAGCACGGCCCGAACGCGAAGGTGTCGCTGGACGAGCTGCGGGCCGAGCTCGAGCAGATCCGGCAGCAGGGCTGGGCGATGCAGGACGAGGAGCTGGCGTACGGCCTGCGCTCGGTCGCCGGTCCCGTCACCGGCGCCGGCGGGCGCGTCGTCGCGGGCGTCAACCTGGCGGTCCAGGCGCGCGACTGGTCGACGCAGCGCATCGTGCGCGAGCTGCGGCCGACGCTGCTGGACACCTGCGCGGAGATCTCCGCGCTGCTGTCCGGCGGCCACGCGTGACCCGCGCCCCGCGTCTCGACCCGGCGTCGCTCGACGAGGCGCAGCGCGCCGTGTACGACGCCGTCACCGGGGGCCCGCGCGCCCAGGGACCGGCCCTCTTCCGCCTGGTCGACGACGACGGTGCGCTCGAGGGCCCGTTCAACGCCTTCCTCCTGCAGCCCGGCGTCGGCATGGCGCTGCAGGAGCTCGGCGCGGCCGTGCGGTACCGGACGACGTTCTCGGACCGGGCCCGGGAGATCGCCATCCTCGTGGTCGCCGTGCACCGCGACTCGGACTTCGAGTGGTACGCCCACGAGGCCGTCGGGCGCCACGCGGGCCTGACCGACGCCGAGCTCGAGGCCCTGCGCGAGCACGACTACGACGTCCTGACGACGGAGGCGGAGCGCGTCGTCGCCCGCACCACCCACCTGCTCCTGACCGCCGGCGACCTCGACGACGAGGCGTTCGCGCAGGCCAGGGACGTGCTCGGCCTCCCCCAGCTGTTCGAGCTGCTCACGCTCGTCGGCTACTACGACACGCTGTCGCTGCAGCTGCGCGTGCTGCGCGTCGCCGCTCCCCCGCACTGACCGCCGCGTCGCTTGACACGCGGACCGCCGCGTCATCAGAATTGTGAAACTAACTTTCGTAGAGTGAAAGAGGGTCGAGCGATGAAGCTCGTGACGTTCAACGAGGGCCTCGTGGGGTATCTCGACGGTGACGAGGTCGTGGAGCTGGGCGTCGGCTCGACCCGGGAGTTCTTCGAGCGGGGAGGCGCCGCGGGTGACGTCGGCGAGACGGGCCGCCGGTTCGCCCTCGACGCGGTCCACCTGCGGGCGCCGATCGTCCCCAAGAAGTTCTTCCACACGGCCGGCAACTTCGCGGCCCACCACGAGGAGCTCGCGGCGGTGAACTGGTCGCACCCGGTGCACAAGGGCATCGTGTTCTTCCAGAACGTCGACGCGATCATCGGTCCGGACGACGCGATCGTGTACCCCGAGGGGCTCACGCGGGAGATGGACTACGAGCTCGAGCTCGGCGTCATCATCGGCAAGAGCGGCAAGTTCTTCGGGCCCGAGGAGGCCGAGGACTACATCGCCGGCTACCTCGTCTTCAACGACATCACGGCCCGCGACATCCAGCGCCGCGAGATGCAGTCCGGCGTCTTCTCGTTCTCCAAGGGCATCGACACGTTCTGCCCGATCGGCCCGTGGATCGTCACCAAGGACGAGATCCCGGACGCGCAGAACCTGCGCATGGAGCTGCGGGTCAACGGCGACGTCCGCCAGCAGGGCAACACCTCGGACATGATCATCTCGCTGCCCCACCTGGTCGCGTACCACTCGGCGCAGGGCTACAGCGCGGGCGACATCATCACCACCGGCACCATCTCCGGGGTCGCGGCGATCCAGCCCAACCCGTTCGACTTCTACCTGCAGCCGGGCGACCGGATCGAGGCGGAGATCGAGGGCGTGGGCATCCTGCGCAACCACGTCGTGCCGTGGAGCGCCGCGCACGACACGGAGCCGTACACGACCGACCTCTACTCGCCCACCAACGGCTGACGCGATGAGGTTCGGCACCCTCGACGGTCGGTTCACCCTCGTCCGTGGCGACCAGGCGCTCGACGTCGCGACCGCGTCCGGCGGCGACCTGCCGGCGGACCCGGTCGCCGCGCTCGAGCGGTGGTCGGACGTCGTCGCGTGGGCGCCGGGTGCCGACTGGTCCGCCGCGGCGACCGTGAGGGCAGACGAGCTCGGTGCACCGGTGCCGGCGCCGCGCCAGGTCTTCGCGATCGCGCTGAACTACCGGCCGCACGCCGCCGAGGCCGGGTTCGTCGCGCCGGACGAGCCGCTGGTGTTCACCAAGTTCCCCAGCAGCATCGCGGGTCCGGTGACCACGGTCGCGCTGCCCGAGGGGCACGTGGACTGGGAGATCGAGGTCGTCGCGGTGATCGGGCGCGGCGGCTACCGGATCCCGCGCGAGGACGCGTGGGACGCCGTCGCCGGGCTCACGGTCGGTCAGGACCTCTCGGAGCGGGTGCAGCAGCTGCGGGGCACGCCGCCGCAGTTCTCGCTGGCCAAGTCCCACCCCGGGTTCGGGCCGATCGGACCCGTCGTCGTCACGCCGGACGAGCTGCCCGACCGCGACGACGTGGGCTTCGAGTCCCGCATCGGCGACGAGGTGATCCAGCACGGGCGCACGAGCGAGCTCATCTTCCCGGTCGACGACCTCGTCGCGCGCCTCTCGGCGGTGTGCCGGCTGCTGCCGGGCGACCTGATCTTCACCGGCACGCCCGCCGGCGTCGGCAACCGCCGCACGCCGCAGCGCTTCCTGCAGCCGGGCGAGACGCTGGTCAGCACCGTGGACGGCATCGGGGAGATCCGCCAGACCTTCGTCGCCCGGCCGTGAGCCCGACCGTGCAGCAGACGACGAGCGTCGCCATCGTCGGCGCCGGGCCCGCAGGCCTCACACTCGGCCACATCCTCGCCCAGGCCGGTGTGCCGTTCCGGATCCTCGAGGCCACCACGCGCGAGCACCTGCTGGGCCGCGTCCGCGCCGGGGTGCTCGAGC
Organism: Cellulomonas sp. P2_F12; assembly: GCF_056403775.1. Taxonomy (NCBI): domain Bacteria; kingdom Bacillati; phylum Actinomycetota; class Actinomycetes; order Micrococcales; family Cellulomonadaceae; genus Cellulomonas; species Cellulomonas sp. P2_F12. Next base: position 541,350 of record NZ_JBFUEV010000001.1, read on the forward strand.
AGGGCACGGTCGACCTGCTCGCGTCGCTCGGGATGGACGACGACCTGCGCCGGCGCGGCCTGACCCACCACGGGATCTACCTGCAGTACGAGGGCGAGCGGCACCACCTCGACTTCCCCGAGCTGGTCGGGCGGACGGTGACCGTCTACGGGCAGCAGGCGCTCGTCGCGCACCTGCTCGCCGAGCACGAGCGCGCCGGATCCGACATCGTGTTCGAGGTGGCCGACGTGCAGGTGCACGACGTGACCGGGAGCAGCCCGAGCGTGCGCTACCGCGACGGGGACGAGGAGGTCGAGCTCGCGTGCGACATCGTCGTCGGTGCGGACGGCTACCACGGCGTGTGCCGGCGGTCGCTGCCCCCGCAGGCCCGGGAAACGTGGGAGCGGTCGTACCCATACGCGTGGCTGGGCATCCTGGCCGACGTGGAGCCCTCGACGGACGACCTCGTCTACGCGCTGCACCGCGACGGGTTCGCGATGCACTCCATGCGGTCGCGGCAGGTCTCGCGCCTCTACCTGCAGGTGGCCGCGGACGAGACGATCGACGGGTGGAGCGACGAGCGGATCTGGGACGCGCTGCAGACGCGCCTCGGCATCGACGGCTGGACCCTGGCGCAGGGCGCGATCACCGAGAAGTCGGTCACCCCGATGCGCAGCTTCGTCGCCTCGACCCTGTCGCACGGCCGCCTCTTCCTTGCGGGCGACGCGGGCCACATCGTGCCGCCGACCGGGGCGAAGGGCCTGAACTCCGCCGTCGCGGACGTCGCGCTGCTGGGCCAGGCGCTGCTCGACCACCGGGCCGGGGACGACACGGGCCTGGAGAGGTACAGCGAGCGCGCCCTCGCCCGGCAGTGGAAGGTGCAGCAGTTCTCGCAGTGGATGACCGAGATGCTGCACGTGCACCACGACGAGCCGGACGCCTCGGCGCGCGGGTTCCGCTACCGCAGCCAGGTGGGCCAGCTGGAGTACGTCACCCGGTCCCTCGCGGCCCGGCAGAGCCTCGCCGAGCAGTACGCCGGCCTGCCCTTCAGGGAGTGAGCATGTCCGAGCTGAGCCAGGAGACGATCTCGGCCGAGATCGCCGACCGTCACGCGCGCGAGCAGGGCAGCACCGCTGTGCACCCGCACCGCGACTTCGCGCCGTACCGGTCGACGGTCCTGCGCCACCCGACGCACGAGCTGGTCCGGGCCGACCCCGAGGAGATCGAGCTGGTCTCCCCCGCGTTCGGGCACACGGACGTGGCCGCCCACGAGTCGGACCTCACCATCCAGCACGCCGGCGAGCCGCTGGGCGAGCGGATCATCGTCACCGGCCACGTGCTCGACGGCGAGGGGCGGCCGGTCCGCAACCAGCTGATCGAGGTCTGGCAGGCCAACTCCTCCGGGCGCTACGTGCACAAGCGCGACCAGCACCCGGCCCCGCTCGACCCGAGCTTCACCGGCGTGGGTCGGGTGATCACGGGCGACGACGGCTCCTACCGGCTGACGACGATCAAGCCCGGCCCCTACCCGTGGCGCAACCACCGCAACGCGTGGCGGCCGGCGCACATCCACTTCTCGTTCTTCGGCACCGCGTTCACGCAGCGGCTGATCACGCAGATGTACTTCCCGGGCGACCCCCTGTTCGGCCTCGACCCGATCTACCAGTCGATCACCGACCCCGCGGCCCGCGCCCGGCTCGTCGCCACCTACGACCACGACGTCAGCGAGCCCGAGTGGGCGCTCGGCTACCGCTGGGACGTCGTGCTGACCGGCCCCCGGGCGACGTGGACCGAGCCCGAGGACGCCGACCATGCCTGAGCAGACCCCGAGCCAGACGGTCGGCCCGTTCTTCGGGTACGCGCTGCCCTACCCGGGCGGCCCGGACGTGCGGGCGCCGTGGCAGCCGGACGCGGTCCGCCTGCACGGCGTCGTCCTCGACGGCGCGGGCGACCCCGTCCCCGACGCGGTCGTCGAGCTGTGGGGAGCCGACGCCGAGGGTCGCGCGTCGACGGAGCGCGGGTCGTTCGACCGCGACCCCCACGGGTTCACCGGCTTCGGCCGGGCCGCGACCTCGGCCGACGGTGCCTTCTCGTTCAGCACGGTCAAGCCCGGGCCCGCCCGATCCGGGTCCGCGCCCTACGTCGTGCTGGCCGTCTTCGCCCGCGGCCTGCTGCACCACCTGCTGACGCGGTCGTACTTCGGCGACGAGCCCGAGGCGAACGCGGCCGACCCCCTCCTGCAGCGGGTCGACGTCGACCGCCGCGGGACGCTGGTCGCCGCCGTGGACGGCCCGCGGTCCTACCGGTTCGACATCCGCCTGCAGGGTGCCGACGAGACAGTCTTCCTCGACTACGGCACGCCGCGATGACGCCAGGCGACTGGGGGCTGCTGCAGCCGGCGACCGCCGGCACCCGCGACGCCGCGGGCGACGACCAGGTGCTCACCGCGATGGTGCAGGCGGAGGCGGCCTTGCTGCGCGCCTGGGCCCGGCTCGAGGGCACGTCGTACGAGGCGGCCGCCCGCGTGCTCGACGCGGTCGCGGCCGACCCGGGCGCACTCGACCGCGACACGCTCGTGGACGGCGTGGCGCGGGACGGTGTCGCCGTCGTCGCGCTCGTCGAGCTGCTGCGCGGGACGCTCGAGGCGGCCGGGGCCGACGCTCGGCGACTGCACGCGGGTGCGACCAGCCAGGACATCCTCGACACCGCGCTCATGCGGGTCGCGGCCTCGACGTTCGACCAGCTGCGGGTGCGGCTCGTGGCCGCCGGCACGGCGCTGGCGGTCCTGGCCGACGAGGAGCGGGACTCCGTGCGGGTCGGGCACACGCTCGGCAGGAACGCCGCGGCGACCACGCTCGGCGTGCAGATCGCCGGGTGGCTCGACGGGATCAGCTCGGCCGTCGCCGTGGTCGACGGCACCCGCTTCCCGGTCCAGCTCGGCGGCGCCGTCGGCACCGGCGAGCAGGCGGACCGCGCGGCTGGGTGCCCCGGCACGATCACCGTGCTGCGCTCCGGCTTCGCGTCCGCCCTCGGACTCGACGACCCCCGCCGCTCGTGGCACACCGAACGGACCCCGGTCCTCGCGGTCGCCACGGCGGCCGCCGCCGTCACGGCCGCGCTCGGTCGCATCGGCCGCGACCTCGTCATGGGCTCCCGCGAGGGCGTCGACGAGCTGGCGCTGGCGGGTGGGGGCGCCTCGTCGGCGATGCCGCACAAGCGCAACCCCGTCGGCCCGGTCGTCATGAGCGCCGCCGCGCTGCAGGCCCCCGGGCTGCTGTCGACGGTGGCCCGCGCCGCGGTCTCGGTGGACGAGCGTCCGGCGGGCGAGTGGCACGCCGAGTGGGCGGCGGTGCGGGACCTGGTGCGGCTCGCGGGCGGCTCGGCCGACGCGGCGGCGCGCACGGTCGCCGGCCTGACCGTCCATCGCGACGCCGCGGCGACGAACCTGCGCGACTCCGGCGTGCCCGCCGCCGACGACGTCACGCTGGCCGCGTGCGGCCTGGTGGTGGACACGGCGATCACCCGGTTCCGGGACACGCTCGACCAGGGGCCCCGCCCGTGAGCGTCCCGCGCCTGCGCGGCGCCTTCGCACCCGGCGCGGTCCCGGCCGCCCACCAGGACCTGCTCGTCCTGCTGCCCTCGCTCGGGACCACCACCGCTCTCTGGGACGGCGTCGTCGCGCACCTGCGCGCGGACCCCGCGACGGCCTCGCTCCGCGTCCTGCGGCTCGACCTGCCGGGGCACGGTGCGGGTCCGGCGGCGCACGAGCCGTTCACCGTCGCCGAGCTGGCCGCGGCCGTGCTCGACGTGGTCGACGAGGCCGGCGGCGGGGCCTTCCACGTGGCCGGTGTCTCGCTCGGCGGCGCGATCGCGCTCGAGCTCGCGGCGGCGCACCCGGAGCGGGTCCTCACCCTGACCCTGTGCTGCAGCGGCGCCCGGATCGGCACGGCCGACGGCTGGGGGCAGCGCGCGGCCGCGGTCCGCTCGGGCGGGACGGCATCCCTCGTGGCCGGCAGCGCCGCCCGCTGGTTCGCGCCGGACTTCCTCGCGAGCGGCGCCCGCGCCGGCGCACGGGCCTTGGACGCGCTGCTGGACGTCGACGACGAGTCGTACGCACGGTGCGCCGAGGCGCTCGCCACGTTCGACCGGTCCGGGAGCGTCGCCGACGTCCCGGTCCCGACGCTGCTGATCAGCGGCGCGCACGACGAGGTGACGACGCCGGGGTCGATGCAGGCGCTGGCGGAGCAGCTCCCGCGAGCGGTGCACGCCACGATCGGGACCGCCGGCCACCTCGCCGTGCTCGAGGAACCCGCGATCGCCGCGGGCCTCCTGCGCGGCCACCTCGCGGGCGACGACGTCGGCGCCCGCGGCATGCGGGTCCGCCGCGAGGTGCTCGGCGACGCCCACGTCGACGCGGCGATCGCCGCGACGACCCCGCAGACGGCCGCCTTCCAGGACTTCCTGACGCGGTACGCCTGGGGCGAGGTCTGGTCGCGCCCCGGTCTGTCGCGGCGGGAGCGGTCGATCGCCACGCTGGCCAGCCTGGTCACCGGCGGCCACCAGGCGGAGCTGCGGATGCACGTGCGCGCCGCCCTGCGCAACGGACTCACCCCGGACGAGGTCGCCGAGGTCGTCCTGCACACCGCGTTGTACGCCGGGCTCCCGCCCGCGAACGCCGCGATGGCGATCGTCCGCGAGGTCGTTGCCGCCAGCGAGAGTCAAGGAGAAGATCATGGACAAGACCGTCGCGACGGCTGACGAGGCCGTCGCCGACATCCCGTCGGGCGCATCGCTCGCGGTGGGCGGCTTCGGCCTGTCCGGCGTGCCCATCGCGCTCATCCGCGCGCTGCTGGCCCACGGGGTCGACGACCTCGAGGTGGTGTCCAACAACTGCGGGGTCGACGGCTGGGGGCTCGGTGAGCTGCTCTCGGCCGGCCGGATCCGCCGGGTGGTGGCCAGCTACATCGGGGAGAACAAGGAGTTCGCGCGGCAGTACCTCGGCGGCGAGGTCGAGGTCGAGCTGACGCCGCAGGGCACGCTGGCCGAGCGGCTGCGCGCGGGCGGCGTCGGCATCCCCGCCTTCTACACGGCGGCCGGGGCCGGCACGGCGGTGTCCGACGGCGGGATGCCGCTGCGCTACGCGCCCGACGGCTCGGTCGCGCTGGCCAGCGGACCCAAGGAGCTGCGCCCGTTCGCGGCGTTCGGCCGCACCCGCGAGTACGTGCTCGAGGAGGCCATCACCACGGACTACGGCCTGGTCCGGGCGGCCGTCGGGGACCGGCACGGCAACCTGCGGTTCGAGAAGTCGACCCGCAACTTCAACCCGCTGGCCGGGATGGCGGGCCGGATCACGATCGCGGAGGTCGACCGGCTGGTCGAGCCGGGCGAGCTCGATCCCGACGACATCCACCTGCCCGGCATCTACGTCGACCGCGTCGTGCTGCTCACGCCCGAGCAGTCGGCCGACCTGCCGATCGAGAAGACCACCGTCCGGCCGCGACCCTCCGTGGAGATCTGATGCCGCTCACCCGTGACGAGATGGCCGCCCGCGCCGCCCGCGAGCTCGAGGACGGCTCCTACGTGAACCTGGGCATCGGGCTGCCGACGCTCATCCCCAACCACCTGCCTCCCGGCGTCGAGGTCGTGCTGCACTCCGAGAACGGCATCCTCGGCGTCGGCCCGTACCCGTGGGAGGGCGAGGCGGACCCCAAGCTCATCAACGCGGGCAAGGAGACGGTCACGGTGCTGCCCGGCGCCGCGTACTTCGACTCGTCCGCCAGCTTCGGCATGATCCGCGGCGGCCGCGTCACGCACGCCGTGCTCGGCGCCATGCAGGTCTCCGCCACGGGCGACATCGCGAACTGGGCCGTGCCCGGCAAGATGGTCAAGGGCATGGGCGGGGCGATGGACCTGGTCAACGGCGCGGCCCACGTGCTGGTCGTCATGGAGCACGTGGCCAAGGACGGGTCGGCCAAGATCGTCCAGCAGTGCACGCTGCCGCTGACGGGCCGGTCCTGCGTCGACCGGATCATCACCGACCTGGCCGTCCTGGACGTGACTGACGACGGCCTGCGGCTCATCGAGCTGGCCCCCGGCGTCACCGTGGAGCAGGTGCGGGACGCCACCGGGGCGCCGTTCGACGTCGCGCTGGCGGATCCCGCATGACCGAGCTGCGCGAGGTCGTCCTCTGCGCACCGGTGCGCACGCCCGTCGGCCGTTTCGGCGGCGCGCTCGCGCCGCTGGACGCCCGGTCCCTCGCGGTCGCGGTGCTGCGCGGGCTGGTCGACCGGACCGGCCTCGACGTCGCGTCGGTCGACTCCGTCATCGCGGCGCAGGGCTACCCGACCATGGAGTCGCCCGCGTTCGGCCGCGTGGCCGCGCTGGACGCCGGCTTCCCCGTCACGACGACCGGCTACCAGCTGGACCGGCGCTGCGGCTCGGGCCTGCAGGCCGTGCTGAACGCCGCGATGGAGGTGCAGACGGGCGTCGCCGACGTGGTCGTGGCCCTCGGCGTCGAGTCCATGTCCAACGCGCCGCTCTACACCGAGCAGGGCCGACGCGGGCTCCCCGCCGGTGGCCTGCTGCTGCACGACGCGCTCGCCCGGGGCCGCGTGACCGTCGGCGGTACCGGCTACCCGACTCCCGACGGCAACGTGGGCACGGCGGAGGTTCTGCGTGCCGAGTACGGGATCAGCCGTCAGGACCAGGACGCACTCGCGCTGCGCTCGCACCAGCGCGCCGTCGCCGCCCAGACCTCCGGGGCCTTCGACGCCGAGATCGTCCCCGTCACCGTGCCGGGCCGCCGCGGGACCGTCGTCGTCGACCGCGACGAGCACCCCCGCGCCGACTCCTCGCTCGAGGTGCTCGCCGCCCTGAGGCCCGTGCTGATCGCCACCGACCCGGACGCCACGGTGACCGCCGGCAACTCCAGCGGCCAGAACGACGCCGCCGCCGCCTGCGTCGTCACCACCCGGGAGCACGCCGACCGCCTGGGCCTGACGCCCGTGCTCCGCCTATGCTCCTGGGCCGTCGCCGGCGTCGACCCCCGCCGGTTCGGCATCGCCCCGGTCCCCGCCGCGCACCTGGCCCTGGCCCGCGCGGGCGCGACCCTCGACGACGTCGACGTCCTCGAGCTCAACGAGGCCTTCGCGGTCCAGGTGCTCGCCTGCCTGGCCGACTGGGACATCGATCCCGAGGACCCCCGCGTGAACCCCCGCGGCAGCGGCATCTCCCTCGGGCACCCCATCGGCGCCACCGGCCTGCGCATGCTCGCCACGCTCGCGCACGAGCTGCCCGCCCTCGACGGCACCCTCGCGCTGGAGACCATGTGCATCGGGGGCGGCCAGGCCCTCGCGGCGGTGCTCGAGCGCGTCTGACGCCGCGCGAGGACGATGGGGTCGACGTCCACGAGCCGACCCCGGGAGCGACGATGACCCGTCACAGCGTGCACACCGACGACGCGCCCGCCGCCCTGGGCCCGTACAGCCAGGCGATCGTCGCGGGCGGCTTCGTCTTCTGCTCGGGGACCGCGGGGATCGACCCGACGACCGGTGAGATCCCGGACGGGATCGAGGCCCAGACGGAGCTGGCGCTGCGCAACGTGGCCGCGACCCTCGACGCGGCCGGCTCCTCGATGGCCCACCTGGTCAAGACGACGATCTTCTACGCGGACGTGGCCGACTTCGCCGCGCTCAACGCCGTCTACGCGCGCCACATGCCGGACCCGCCGCCCGCGCGCTCGGCGCCCGGCAACGTGGTGCTGCCCCGCGGGCTGCTCGTCTCCATCGAGGCGATCGCCCTCCTGCCCGAGGCCTGACCGAGGCCGGCGAGGATCGGGGGCGGACGGCCCTCGCGGCGGTGCTCGACCGCGTCTCATGGCCTCTCACGAGCGGGTCGCGGTCGACCACCCGAACGACGAGCCGAACCGTGTGCCCAGTGCGGTGCGCTCCCGCAGCCAGGTCAGGGTCCGGACCTCGAGCTCGCCCTCGGCGCCCGCCTGGACCAGCGGGTAGATGTTCCCGGTCGACGCGAGCGCCCGGTAGGCGGTCTCGGGGTCGGCGAACGTGGTCGCCGCATCGAGGTGGCCGTCGTCGACCGGCGTGAAGCCGGCGCCGGCCAGGGCGGCCGCACGAGCGCCGGGGTCGGCCATGCGTAGGGGGACCGCGGCGAGGTCGTGGGTGACGTACGGCTCGAGCGCGGCGCCCAGCTGGCTCATCGGCCAGGCGAAGTCACCCGCGTCGGTCCAGTAGCCCAGGCCGAGGGTGCCGGACGGGCGCAGGACGCGCCGGGCCTCCACGAGCGCCCCGTCGTCGGCGTACGCGAAGCTGTTCACGCCGACCACGGCGTCGAACGACGCGTCGGGCCACGGCAGTGCCAGCATCGTGCCGTGCCTCAGGTCCGCGTCCGGGACCCGCGCGCGTGCGAGGTCCAGCAGACCTTGCGCGGCGTCGATCCCGGCGCATCGGGCGCCGTGGTCCGAGTACACCGAGAGGCCCAGCCCGGCTCCGCACCCGACGTCCAGCACCCGCATCCCCGGGCGGACCGGGAGGGCGGCGGCGAGGGCGGCGTAGAGCGGTCGGAAGTGCGGTTCCATCAGGTCGGCCCAGTCCGAGGCTCGCGCGCTCCAGGCGGTTCCGGCGTCCTCCCAGCCCATGGGTGTCTCCTTCGACACCACCACCCTAGCGGCGGGTCGGAGGACAGCCTGATCGGTTGGAAACATCGCTATTGACTCGTGTCACTTGTCGCAATAACGTGGGCCCCGCGAGAGCGCCCGATCACCGCGATCGCCTGTGTCGACAGTGTTGTCCACCCACCCGCGCTCGGCGCCGAGCGCCCTTCTCGAGCACTCCCCGAGCTGCTCGACATGCGCCATGCCGACGACGTCCGGCGCTCCTGTGGCGCGCCCACCGACGGCCCGGCGCCCCGACCGATCACCCACGTTCATCCGCGAAGAGGTGCATTGCCATGCCCACGCCCCACTCCCCCGCGCGCCGCCGTCGGCTGTCGCGCCTCGCGCTCGTCGCCGCCGGCCTCGCTGCGCTCGCGGTCGTCGGCGCCGGCCCCGCCACCGCCGCCGTGCCGCCCACCCCGTCCGGCTGGACCCAGCAGTTCGCCGACGACTTCAGCGGCGCCGCGAACACGGGCGTCAGCACGTCGAGCTGGCTCTACGACCTGGGCACCGGCTACCCGGGCGGCCCCTCGGGCTGGGGCACCGGCGAGATCGAGACCATGACGAACAGCACCGCGAACGTCTACCAGGACGGCGCCGGGCACCTGGCGATCAAGCCGATCCGCGACGGGGCCGGGAACTGGACCAGCGGTCGCATCGAGACCCAGCGCACCGACTTCGCCGCGCCCGCCGGCGGAAGGCTGCGGTTCGAGGCCTCGCTCCAGCAGCCGAACGTCAGCGGCGCCGCGGCCGCCGGGTACTGGCCGGCCTTCTGGTCGCTCGGCTCCGCGGCACGCGGGACGGCTGCCTCCGGATGGCCCGGCATCGGCGAGATCGACATCATGGAGGACATCAACGGGCGGAGCTCGGAGTTCGCCACGCTGCACTGCGGCGTCTCCCCCGGCGGCCCGTGCAACGAGACCACGGGCATCGGCAGCGGCGAGCGGGCCTGCGCCGGCTGCCAGACCGGGTTCCACACGTACGCGATGGAGCAGGACCGCAGCGTCTCCCCCGAGCAGATCCGGTTCTACCTCGACGGCGCCAACTTCTTCACCATCAACGCCAACCAGGTCGACGCCACGACCTGGAACAACGCCACCCACCACGGCTTCTTCCCGATCCTCGACGTGGCCATCGGCGGCGGGTTCCCCGCGGCGTTCGGCGGCGGTCCCACCAGCGCGACCCAGTCGGGCGTGCCGATGCTCGTCGACTACGTCGCGGTCTACACCTCGGGCGGCGGCACCACGACGCCCCCGCCGGCATCGGGCGGTTCCCTGACCAACGCGAACGGCCTCTGCCTGGACAACAACGCCCAGAGCACCGCCAACGGCAACCAGATCCAGATCTGGGGCTGCAACGGCAGCGTCGCGCAGAAGTGGACCTTCGTGCAGGCCGGCACCACGTTGCACGTCCAGGGCAAGTGCCTCGACATCGCGGCCGGCGGCACCGCCAACGGCACCAAGGTGCAGCTCTGGGACTGCAACGGCACGGGTGCCCAGGTCTGGATCCCGCAGAACGGCGGCTACTACAACCCGCAGTCGAACCGGTGCCTCGACGACCCCGCCGCCTCCACGACCGCCGGCACGCAGGTCCAGATCTGGGACTGCAACGCCAGCAGCGCCCAGAGGTGGACCCTGCACAGCTGACGTGAGGCCGTCCGGCGCGGGCTCCACCCCGTGCCGGACGGCGTCAGGGGCCCGCAGTGATCGCCGCGAGCAGCTCCGGCACGTCCACCAGGGCCACCCGGATCGCTGCGTCGCTGCAGCCGTACGGCAGGACGAGCGTGTCGCCGTGCAGCAGGGCGCCGCACGAGTAGACGACGTTCGGCACGTAGCCGTCGCGCTCGTCGGCCGACGGGACGAGCAACGGGGTGGCCAGGCTGCCCAGCACCTGGCGCGGGTCGTCGAGGTCGAGCAGCATGGCGCCGATGCTGTACAGCCGCATCGGGCCGACGCCGTGCGTGAGCACCAGCCAGCCGGCCGCCGTCTCGATCGGCGACCCGCAGTTGCCCGCCTGGATGATCTCCCAGGCGCGGTCCGGGGCGCTGAGGGTGCCGAGGTCGTCCCAGTGCCGCAGGTCGCTGGAGCCGGCCAGCGAGTTGCTCTCCCGGTCCCAGCGCGACAGTGCGAGGTACTGCCCGCCCACCCGCCGCGGGAACAGCGCCATGCCCTTGTTCTTCGCCCCCGGGCCGGTGAGCCGGCTCATGCGGAACGTCGTGAAGTCGTCCGTGGCGAGCAGGTGCGGCGCGACCGACTCCCCGTCGAAGGCCGTGTAGGTGCCCAGGTAGCTGCGTCGGCCGTCCGCGCCCTCGACCTCGACCAGGCGCAGGTCCTCGATGCCGTGGCGCTCGGCAGGGCTGGACGGCAGCAGCACCCGGGAGTCGATCGCGCTGCCCGGCGGGAACGCGACCGTGTAGGTGCAGGCGGCGAGCCACTCCAGGCGGGGGCTCCCCTCGACGGACCCCCGCGGGAAGGACTCCGGCAGGGCGCGCAGCAGCGTGTCGGCCTCCTCGTGGTCGCCGCCGAGCTCGCCGTTCTGCAGCCGCAGGTCGTCGCGTGAGTAAAGGGTCGGCTGCGAGCGGGGCACGGTGGTCGTCGGCCCAGGGACGTCGAACGTGACCGCGTCGGCCCCGTCGACGACCCCGGTGCGCAGCTCGACGCACGAGATGTGCCCCTCCCCGACGCCCCGCACGCTCATCACGAACCGCGTGCTGCCGGCCGGGAGCCCGGACTGGTCGGGGTGGGCGACGAGGGACGGGTTGAACAGCGCCGCCGACTCGATCGCGTACTCCTGGCTCATGCACGCGCCGATGAGCCGGCGGCGCTCGAGGGAGAGCTGCCCAGCGCCCTCGATGTGCCGCTCGACCAGGGCGAAGCGCTCGTCGAGCAGCCCGACCAGGTCGTCGTACCGGGTGCTGAACCACGTGAGGACGTCGATCAGCGCCGCGTCCACCTCGGCGTCGGGCAGCGCCAGCAGCCGTGCGAGGACGACGGCCCGCCGCGAGACGCCCGCGCCGTGGATCTCCTCGCCGGGCAGGAACGGGGTGCTGACCACCCGGGTCGCGTCGGGCCGGAGCACATGGTGCGTGCGGCGGACGAGCGTCACGCGACTGCTTGCACGAGCGCGAGCCGCCCGAGCTGCAGGGTCGACAGGGCCGCCAGCGTCGACTCGGCACCCTGGTTCTGGTTGACCCCGAGCGCGTGCAGGCCGTCACTCCCGCCGCCGGAGACGTCGTCGTAGAGCACCATCCCGGTGTCGTTGTCGCCCAGGAACCAGCCGACGCACCGGTCGAGGTACGTGAGCCAGACCTCGTGCCGCGTCGCCCGGAAGGCGCGCCAGCACGCCTCGGCCAGGGCCGCGACCTCGATGGGCTGCTGGTCGAATCCGGGACGCTCGTCGCCCTCCACCCGTCCGCCCACCGGGGTCATGGAGAGGTGTCCGTCGTGCGTCTCCTGCGCGACGAGCCAGTGCAGGAGGTCCAGGCCGGCGCGCAGCGTGCCGTCGTCGCCGAGCGCCGTGCCGATGGCGACGAGCGCCTCGGGCAGGACGGCGTTGGCGTAGCTCAGCCGGGCGTCCGGCCACGGCCACGACGGATCCGTCGGCTGTGCGAGCAGGGTCCGGGCGTCCGCCAGCATCCCGAGGGCCGCGCGGCTCCCGGGTTGCAGCTCGAGCACCTCGGCCGCGCCGAGCGCCGCGTACGCCATCGCGTGCCACCAGGGCGAACGCCTCTGCAGACCGACCCCGGCCGCATCGAGGGCGGCGCGGCGCACGCGGGGGTCGCCGGTCGCGCGCGCCGCGGTGCCGAGGGCCCACAGCGCCCGGCCCCAGTGGTCCTCGACCGTCGCGCAGTCGGTCCAGCGGCCGGTCTGGTCGCGCCGGTTGTGGAACCGCCCGAGACCGTCCTGGGCGAACAGGGTGAACCGCAGGTACGTCTCCGTCAGGGCCTCGACCTCGGGCGTCGGCCGCGGCTGGCGCGTGGTGACGACGAGCCCCCGCGCGACGTCGTCCAGGCAGTAGCCGTGCTCGGGCCGGGGCTCGGTGAGCAGGGCGTGCTCGAACAGCCCGATCGGGGTGCTCAGGTGCACCAGGTGGTCGAAGACCGGCTCCGGGTACATCAGGCCACCGACAGCGAGCGCGTGTGCAGCAGGCCGGCGCCGAGGCCCACGTACTGCTCGGCCACCGCGGTCCACAGCAGGCTCGGCGCCACGGCGCGGGAGGCGGCCGCCATCGAGGGCGCGAGACCGGGCTCCGTGAGGACGCGGCGCAGCGCGTCCCGGATCGCTGCGGGGTCGCGGCGCGGCACCAGGATCCCGGCGCCGCCGGACAGCAGCTCCACGGCGTGCGGGAAGGCGGTGGAGACCACGGGCTTGCCCGCGACCACGGCCTCGGTCAGCACGCCGGAGGTCACCTGGTCCGGGGAGTCGTACGGCAGGAGCACGACGTCGGCCGAGCGCACGATGCGCTGCAGCGTCGGGACGTCGAGGTACCGGGCGTCGAACTGCACCATCGACCCGATGCCCAGGCGGTCGACCAGGCGCTCGAGACGGTGGCGGTACGCCTCGCCGTCGCGCTCGAGGACCTTCGGGTGGGTCTCGCCGACGATCCGGTACGTGGGCCGCGGGTGCAGGTCGCCCAGGCCGGCGAGCGCCTCCAGCGCCCACTCGATGCCCTTGCCCTCGCCCAGCAGCCCCCACGTCAGCACGGTGGGTGCCGTGCGCGGCGGGGTGACGGTCTCGTCCGGTCCGCGGTTGTCCCGCGCGCCGTGCGCGATCACGGTGACCGACGCGGGGTCGACGCCCCAGCCCTCGATCAGCCGCTGCCGCCCGGCCTCGGTCATGGTCACGGTCATGGACGACGCGGCGACGACCCTGGCCAGCACCTCGTGCTGGTGCGGCGTCGGGTGCGCGAGGACGGTGTGCAGGACCGTGATGACGGGCACGCGCACGCGCGCCAGGACGTCGAGCACGTCGGCGCCGTCGCGTCCGCCGAAGATGCCGTACTCGTGCTGGACCAGCGCGACGTCGCACGCGTTGAGCGCCGCCGCGGCGGCCCGCGCCTCGTCCGGGGCACCGGTCACGAGCTGGTGGGTGACGAGCGGCACGGCGGGCTGCAGGTCGTCGACGACCCGGACGACCGACACGTCCGCGCCGGCCTCGACCAGGTGGGTGGCCAGTGCCGACGAGAACGTGGCCAGGCCGCACTGCGTGGGGGGGAAGGTGGAGAGGACGCCGAATCTGATGGCCACGGAGGCCCTTCGCGCTGGTGATGCTTCGCAGCGGAGTGCGCTACCGACCTCGGGCGGGGCCTGATCGACATCCCCGGGCGTCCTGACCCGCTGGAACCTGTCCGCAGCCGGGCCCGGCACCGCATGGCTAGGCTACCAGTCGCGGTCGGGAGCCTTCCGGGACCTTCCGCCGCGCCAGCCGTGGAGGCACCCCGTCAAGATCGCCGTGCTCGCCTCGATCGCCCACCGGACGCCACCCCGCTCGTACGGTCCCTGGGAGCAGGTGGCGTCGACGCTCGCCGAGGGCCTGGTCGCCCGCGGCCACGACGTCACCCTGTTCGCGACGACCGACTCGCAGACCACCGCCCGCCTGCACGCCGAGGCGCCGACGGGCTACGAGGAGGACCCGACGATCGACGTCAAGGTGTGCGAGTCGCTGCACATCGCGGCGGTCTTCGAGCGGGCGGCGCACTTCGACGTGATCTCCAACCAGTTCGACTTCCTGCCGCTGACGTACAGCCGGCTGACGCCGACGCCCGTCGTGACGACGATCCACGGGTTCTCGTCGGACCGCATCGTGCGCGTGTACCGCGCCTACGACGACATCGCCCACTACGTGTCGATCAGCGACTCCGACCGGCACCCGGACCTCACCTACGACGCGACGATCCACCACGGCCTGGACCTGGCGCAGTTCACCCCCGGCGCCGGCGACGGCGGCTACCTGCTCTTCCTCGGCCGCATCCACCCGGACAAGGGCACGCACCTCGCGATCGAGGTCGCCCGACGCTCCGCGCTGCCGCTGGTGATCGCCGGTGTCGTGCACGACGAGCAGTACTTCCGGACGCTGGTCGAGCCGCACGTCGACGGCTCGCGGGTGCGGTTCGTCGGCTCGGTCGGTCCGGCCGAGCGCGACCGACTCCTCGGTGGCGCGGCCGCCCTGCTGCACCTCATCGACTTCGAGGAGCCGTTCGGACTGTCGGTCGCCGAGGCGCTGGCGGCGGGCACACCGGTCGTCGCCACGCCGCGGGGCTCGATGCCCGAGCTCGTCCGCGACGGCGTGACCGGCTTCCTGGTCGCCGACGAGGACGCCGCCGTCGCGGCCGTCGGCCGGCTGTCGACGATCGACCGGCTCGCCTGCCGGCGCGAGGCCGAGACCCGGTTCAGCGCGGACCGCATGGTCGACGACTACGAACGGCTCTTCGCGTCGATCTCCGACCGGGCCACATCGCGCGAGCGGTGACACAGTGGCGGTATGGCCCCGACCGGAGCGGCTCGGGGCCACGGCGGACGCCACCCCCGACGCCCCGCCTCCGGCACGGCACCAGCACCACCGAGGAACACGCCATGACTGACGAGTACACAGACCCTGAGACCACCGACGCGACCAAGATCCGGGCCGACGGGCTCCCGGCGACGCCGGACGTCCCCGACGTCACCACGGACGCGGAGAAGATCGAGGCCGACGGGCTCCGCGGCCCCGGCACGGGCACCCACGTGCACACCACCGAGGCCGAGGAGATCGAGTCCGACGGCCTGCGCGGCCCCGGGACGGGCACCCACGTGCACACCACCGAGGCGGAGCGGATCGAGTCCGACAAGCTGCGCTGACCCCACCTGTCGAGGGCCGCGCCGGGCGACCGCCGCGGCCCTCGGCATGCCGGGTGGCGCCGGCGCACCGGTGACGCATGATGACGGCAGGGGCATCGCGCGGAGCTCAGACGGAGGCAGCCGTGGACATCCACCTCATCACCGACGACGGCGTGCGCGAGGGCACCGTCGACGAGCTCCCCGAGCTGCTCACCGGGCGGCACGGCATCGTGTGGGTCGACATCCCGCAGTGGGACGCGCAGGCCGCCGACGTCCTGACGAACGTGTTCGGGATGCACCCGCTGGCCGTGCACGACTGCGAGGTGCGCAACCGGCTGCCCAAGCTGCACGCCTACCCGAGCTCGCTGTTCCTGGTCCTGCACGCCCCCGAGCGCGGCACCGCCGGCCACGTCCACCACGTGGAGCTGGACCGCCTGATCGGGCCGCGCTACCTGGTCACCGTGCACGGTCCGGTCAACCCGGCGGTCGCGCCCGACGTCCCCCTGCGCGACACCCGGGAGGTGCTCGAGCGCATCCGGTCCGGTCGCCTGAAGCCCCGCACGTCCTTCGACATCTCGCACGCGATCGTCTCGGCGCTGACGCGCCGCATGGAGAAGTTCGTCGAGGAGCTCACGGCGAACGTCTGGGACCTGGAGCGCCGCGTGACCGACGGCGCGTACGACGACCCCGAGAAGTTCCTCGACGAGATGTTCCGCGTCCGGCACGGCCTGCTGGCCGTCAAGACGATCGCTGCGCAGACCGCCGAGATCTACCGCCGCCTGGTCGGGCTGCCCCGCGCCGTGCCCGAGGAGAGCCGGCACCTGGTCGCCGACCTGGTCTCGCAGTTCGACCGGATCGCGGGGCTGGCCGGCGAGGAGAAGGACTACCTCCAGGGCGTGATCGAGTTCTACCGGACCCGGACGGAGACCAAGATGACGATCGCCGCCGAGCGGCTCGCCGTCATCGCCGTGGTGACGCTGCCCATCACGGCCCTCGCGTCGGTGCTCGGCATGAACATGATCGTGAACAGCCACACGGTCCCGATCCCGTTGAGCATCGCCCTGACGGTCATGGTCGCGATGTCGGCCGGCCTGCTGTGGTGGGCCAAACGCCAGGGCTGGTGGTGACCCGGGAGTCAACGCGCCCGTCACTCGTTCGAGGTGTCGATGTCACCCGAGAGGGGTACCGTGCCCGCTGCACCGCAACCCGGTGCAGAACCGACAGCACGGGAGGACTCCGGCATGGGTATCAACGTCCTGCAGCGCGGCAGAGGCCGGGCGGGTCTACGGGCGGGCACGGTGGCGGCAGCCACGGTGCTCGTCGTCGCCCTCGCCTCACCGGCGATGGCCGGCAACGGGCACGGGAACGGCGGGTCGAACGACTTCCGCCTCACGGTCATGGGCACCACGGACCTGCACGGCAGTGCCCTGAACTGGGACTACTTCAAGAACGCCGAGTACGACGACAGCGCCCACAACGACGTGGGCCTGGCCAAGGTCTCCACCCTGGTGAACCAGGTCCGCGCGGACCGCGGGGACCGCAACACGCTCCTGATCGACGCGGGCGACACCATCCAGGGGACCTCGCTGGCGTACTACTACGCCAAGGTCGAGCCGATCTCGACGCAGGTCGAGCACCCGATGGCGGCCGCGATGAACGCGATCGGCTATGACGCCGCCGCGGTCGGCAACCACGAGTTCAACTACGGCATCCCCTACCTGCGCACCTTCGAGAAGCAGCTGGACTTCCCGCTGCTGGCGGCGAACGCGCTCGACGACGGCACGGGCAAGCCCGCGTTCAAGCCGTACGTCATCAAGACGGTCAAGCCCGCGCACGGCAAGCCGATCCAGGTCGGCATCCTCGGGCTGACCAACCCCGGCATCGCGATCTGGGACAAGGCGAACGTCGAGGGCAAGATGCACTTCGACGGGCTGGTCGAGCAGGCCAAGAAGTACGTGCCCGAGATGAAGCGCGCGGGGGCCGACGTGGTCATCGTCGCCGCCCACTCGGGTGCCGACACCTCGTCGTCGTACGGCGACACGCTGCCGTTCCCCGAGAACGCCTCGACGCTGGTGGCGCAGCAGGTGCCGGGCATCGACGCCATCCTCGTGGGCCACGCGCACCAGGAGATCGCCTCCCGGACCGTCACCAACACGCAGACCGGCAAGCCGGTCGTGCTGTCCGAGCCTCTGAAGTGGGGTGAGCGGCTGTCGGTCTTCGACATCGACCTGTCGTTCGCCC
The DNA here is from genome assembly GCF_056403775.1 of Cellulomonas sp. P2_F12. Lineage (NCBI taxonomy): Bacteria > Bacillati > Actinomycetota > Actinomycetes > Micrococcales > Cellulomonadaceae > Cellulomonas > Cellulomonas sp. P2_F12. The sequence continues at coordinate 559,052 of NZ_JBFUEV010000001.1, forward strand.
GCGGCCACTGGGGTGTGCAGTCGGTGGGCGCCCAGGTGCTCAACTCGAACACCGTCCCGGAGGACCCGAAGATCGTCAGCCTGCTCCAGGCCGACCACCAGAAGGTCGTCGACTACGTCAACGGCGTGATCGGCACGTCCACCGAGGCCATGTCGGCCGCCACCGCGCGCTACGAGGACACGGCGGCGCTCGACTTCATCAACTACGTGCAGGCGGGCGCGGTGAAGGCCGAGCTCACGGGGGCCGACGCGGCGCTGCCGGTGCTGTCCATCGCGGCGCCGTTCAACAAGGACGCGGCGATCCCCCAGGGCGACGTCTCCGTGCGGGACATCGCCGGGCTGTACATCTACGACAACACGCTGCTGGGCATCAAGCTCACGGGCGCGCAGGTCAAGGCGTACCTGGAGAAGTCGGCGGAGTACTTCAAGCCGGCCGCGACGCCGGGCACGTACGCCGCGGCGGACCTCACCAACGCGGTCACCCCGACGGCGCCCAACGGGACGCCCGACTACAACTACGACGTCATGGGCGGCCTCGACCAGCCGCTGACCTACGACATCGACCTGGCGCAGCCCGTCGGCAGCCGGGTCACGGGGCTCGCCTACGGCGGCGTCCCCGTGACGGACACCCAGGAGTTCGTCGTCGCCATCAACAACTACCGGCAGTCGGGCGGTGGCAACTTCCCGGGCGTGGTGGGTGCCCCGGTCGTCTACAACCGGCAGGTGGAGATCCGGCAGCTGCTCATCGACTGGGTGACCGCCCACCAGGTCATCGACCCGACGGTGTTCTCGTCGACCAACCCCGACTGGCAGCTGACGTCCGGCGGCACGCCGCTGACCGTCACGCCGTAGCACCGCACACGGGCGCCGCACCTCACGGGGTGCGGCGCCCGTGCCGCGTCACGCCCGCGCCACGGCCGCCCGGCCCGCCTCGAGCCGGGCGATCGGTACGCGGAAGGGCGAGCAGGACACGTAGTCGAGCCCCACGTCGTGGAAGAAGTGGATCGACTCCGGGTCTCCGCCGTGCTCGCCGCACACCCCCAGGTGCAGGCCCGGCTTCGTCGCGCGACCGCCCTCGACGCCCGCGCGCACCAGCGCGCCGACCCCGTCGGCGTCCAGCGTCTCGAACGGGGAGATCGTCAGCACGCCGTTCTGCAGGTAGTCCGCGAAGAAGGCGCCCTCGACGTCGTCGCGCGAGAACCCCCACGTGGTCTGCGTGAGGTCGTTGGTGCCGAACGAGAAGAAGTCGGCCTCCTCGGCGATCCGGTGCGCGGTCAGCGCCGCGCGCGGCAGCTCGATCATGCAGCCGATCGGCACGTCCAGGGGGACGCCCGACTCCTCCGACACCTGCGCGAGCACCCGCTCGGCCTCCTCGCGGACCAGCTGCAGCTCCCGCACCGAGCCCACCAGCGGCACCATGATCTCCGGCCGCGGGTCCCGCCCCGCCTGACGCAGCTGCACGGTGGCCTCGGCGATCGCCCGCACCTGCAGGGCGAACAGGCCCGGCAGCGTGAGCCCGAGGCGGACCCCGCGCAGCCCCAGCATCGGGTTCTGCTCGTGCATCCGCCGGACGGCGGCGAGGACCTTCACGTCCTGCGGGTCCGGCTCGGCCGCGACCGCGACCCGCACCGCGAGCTCCGTGAGGTCGGGCAGGAACTCGTGCAGCGGCGGATCGATGAGGCGGATGGTCGTCGGCAACCCGTCCATCGCCTCGAGCAGCCCGACGAAGTCCTCGCGCTGCATGGGGAGCAGGGTGTCGAGGGCGGCCTGCCGGGCGTCGTCGGTGTCCGCGAGCACGAGCCGCTCGATGTACTGGCGCCGCTCCCCCAGGAACTGGTGCTCGGTGCGGCACAGGCCGACCCCCTCGGCCCCGCGGTCGCGGGCCCGACGGGCGTCCACGGCGGTGTCGGCGTTGGTGCGCACCTCCATCCGGCGGACCGAGTCGGCGTGGCGCAGCACGCGGTCGACGGCCGTCACCAGCGCCCTCGCCTCCGGGTCGCCCGCGGCCGCGAGCCCGGCGTCCAGCCCGTCGGAGACGTAGACCATGACGGGCGAGTCCACCACCGGGACGGACCCGCGGAACACCTCTCCCGTGGAGCCGTCGATCGCGATCGTGTCCCCGGCGTGCAGCACCTGGTCGCGGACGCGGACCTCCCCGAGGACCGGGTCGACCAGGAGCTCCTCGGCGCCGACCACGGCGCACGTGCCCATCCCGCGGGCCACCACGGCGGCGTGCGAGGTCTTGCCGCCACGCGCGGTCAGCACCCCGTCGGCGACGATCATGCCCTGCAGGTCGTCGGGGTTGGTCTCGCGCCGGACCAGGATGACGTGCGCGCCGGCGGCGGTCCGCTCGAGCGCCTGGGCGTTGTCCAGCACGATCTCGCCGACGGCCGCACCCGGGGACGCCGGCAGCGCCCGCGTCAGCAGCTGCTTCGCCGCTGTGGGGTCGAACTGCGGGAACAGCAGCTGGCTGAGCTTGTCGCCCGTGCACCGCGTGATCGCCTCGTCCATCGTGATGAGGCTCTCGTCCACCAGCTCGGTGGCGATCCGGAAGGCCGCGGCGGCGGTGCGCTTGCCCACCCGGGTCTGCAGCAGCCACAACCGGCCGCGCTCGATGGTGAACTCGATGTCGCACAGGTCCCGGAAGTGGGTCTCGAGGCGCCGCATGGCCTGGCGCAGCTCGCCGTACGACACCGGGTCGAGCAGCTCCAGCTCCGCCAGCGGCAGCGTGTTCCGGATCCCCGCGACGACGTCCTCCCCCTGCGCGTTGGGCAGGTAGTCGCCGTAGACCCCGGACTCGCCGGTGGACGGGTCCCGCGTGAAGCAGACGCCCGTGCCGGAGGACTCGCCGAGGTTGCCGAACACCATGCTCACCACGTTGACGGCCGTGCCCAGGTCGTTCGGGATGCGCTCGCGGCGGCGGTAGAGCCTCGCGCGGTCGGTGTTCCACGAGTCGAGGACCGCCTCGATCGCCATGTCGAGCTGCTCGCGCGGGTGCTGCGGGAACTCCCGCCCGGTCTGCTCGACGACGATGTCCTTGAACGTCTGCACCAGCACCTGCAGGTCCTGCGCGCCCAGGTCGACGTCCGTCGCGGCACCGACCGCGGTCTTGCGCTCGTCCAACGCCACCGCGAACAGGTCGGAGTCGATGCCCAGCACGGTCTTGCCGAACATCTGGATGAGCCGACGGTAGGAGTCCCACGCGAACCGCTCGTCGCCCGAGAACTCGGTGAGCCCCTTCACGGACGCGTCGTTGAGCCCGATGTTGAGCACGGTCTCCATCATCCCGGGCATGGAGAACTTGGCGCCGGACCGCACCGAGACCAGCAGCGGCTCGTGGAAGTCGCCCAGCCGCCGGCCGATCGTGTCCTCGATCTCCCGTACCGCGAGCGTCACCTCGACCCGCAGCTCGGGCGGGACGCGCCCGTCGCGCATGTACGCCCGGCACGCCTCGGTCGTGATGGTGAACCCCGGCGGCACGGGCAGGTCGAGGTTGGTCATCTCCGCCAGGTTGGCGCCCTTGCCACCCAGCAGATCCTTCTGGTCCTTGTCGCCGTCACTGAAACGGGAGACGTAGCTGGCCATGTCGGGCTCCTTCATCCAGGGCGGGATTGTTCGCTTCCTTCAGCATCCGGCCCCGCCTGGCCCGGATTCAACGATATGCGCGCGCAAAGAACGGTTGTTCTTGCTCTACTGTCAACGCCATGGCGATGAGCTCCCTCCGACCCGTCATCGACCTGCCCGCGGACCCGCGCGGGTCGGCGACGCCCGGCAGCCGGCTGCTCATGCTCGGCCGGCGCATCCGTCACGCGCGGACGGAGCGCGGGCTGACGCTCGACGAGCTCGGTCGCCAGGTGGGCAGCACGGCGAGCCAGCTCTCCCTCGTCGAGAACGGCCGGCGCGAGCCGCGCCTGAGCCTGCTGCAGTCCCTCGCGGACGCGCTGGGCACCACGACGACGGACCTGCTCGACAGCACGCCGCCGTCGCGCCGCGCGGCGCTCGAGATCCAGCTCGACCAGGCTCAGGGCTCCGGCGCGTACGCGGCGCTCGGGTTGCCGACCGTCCGGGCGGCGAAGAACCTGCCGACCGAGGCGCTCGAGGCGCTCGTCGGCCTGCACCGCGAGCTGGCCCGGCGGGACGACGCCGCCATCGCGACGCCCGAGGAGGCCCGCCGCGCCACGACGGCCCTGCGCCTGTGGATGCGCGAGCGGAACAACCACCTGCCCGAGATCGAGGAGGCGGCCGAGGACCTGGTCCGGCGGGCCGGCTACACCACGGGTGCCCTCACCCACAGCGCGGTCGCGCAGATGGCCGCGGACCTCGGGTTCTCGCTGCTGCACGTCGACGACCTGCCGCACTCGACCCGCACGGTCACGGACCTGGCCAACGGCCGGATCTACCTGCCGCCGGCCTCGATCCCCGGTGGGCACGGCCTGCGCTCGCTCGCCCTGCAGGCGATCGCCCACCGCGTGCTCGGCCACTCCACGCCGCGCAGCTACGCCGACTTCCTGCGCCAGCGCGTCGAGATCACGTACTTCGCGGCCGCGTGCCTCATGCCCCGCACGGCGGCGGTGGCCCATCTCAGCGCGGCGAAGAAGCGCAAGGAGCTCGCGGTCGAGGACTTCCGGGACGCGTTCGGCGTGACGCACGAGGCCGCCGCCCAGCGCCTCACCAACCTGCTCACCGAGCACCTCGACATCCGCCTGCACTTCGTCCGTGTCGCCGACGACGGCACGCTGTTCAAGGGCTACGAGAACGACGCGGTCCGGTTCCCCGCCGACGGCACCGGCGCGATCGAGGGCCAGGTCGTGTGCCGCGAGTGGGCCGCCCGGTCGGCGTTCACCCGCCGGAACCGGGCCACGGAGTACTACCAGTACACCGACACGCCGGAGGGCACCTTCTGGTGCACCACGCAGACCGGCTCCACCTCGGCGGGCGGCTTCTCCATCACGGTCGGCGTGCCGTTCACCGCGGCCAAGTGGTTCCGCGGCCGGGACACGTCGACCCGACGCGTGTCCCGCTGCCCGGACCCCTCCTGCTGCCGGCAGGCCGACCCCGCGCTCGCCGCCCGGTGGGCACCCCACGCCTGGCCGAGCGCGGCCGTGCACGCGCACGTGCTCTCCCCGCTGCCCACCGGATCGTTCCCCGGCGTCGAGGACGCCGAGGTCTACGCGTTCCTCGACCGGCACGCCGGTGGCCACACAGCGGCCCCGACGGGTGCACAGTGACCTCATGGCGGTGATCCGGGTGTTCGTGCTGGACGACCACGAGGTCGTGCGCCAAGGGCTGCTGCGCCTGATCGACGCCGACCCGCAGATGACGGTCGTCGGCGAGGCGGCGACCGCGCAGGAGGCGCTCGCCCGGGTACCGCACGCCGACGCCGACGTCGCGCTCCTGGACGTGCGGCTGCCCGACGGCAGCGGCGTGGAGGTCTGCCGCGAGCTGGCGTCGTCGGCACCGCGGGTCCGCTGCCTCATGCTCACCTCCTACGAGGACGACGAGGCGCTCCTCGCCTCGATCACCGCCGGCGCGGCCGGCTACGTGCTCAAGGAGATCCGCGGGCCCCAGCTCCTCGACTCCATCCGGCTGGTCGCCGCCGGGCGGGACCTGCTCGATCCCGCCACCACGCGTCACGTCCTCGAGAGACTGCGGGAGTCACGGCGGCACGACGCCCGGCTCGACCTGCTCACCGCGCAGGAGAGCGCCGTGCTCGACCTCATCGGCGAAGGGCTGACCAACCGGGAGATCGCGGACCGCATGTTCCTGGCGGAGAAGACCGTGAAGAACTACATCTCGAGCCTGCTGGCCAAGATCGAGGTCCGCGGGCGGACGCAGGCGGCGCTGTTCATCGCGGAGCAGCACCGCCAGCACCCGGACCCCCCGAGGCTCAGCGAGTCGTCGCCCTGAGCTGACCGGGGTCGATCGGGCGAAGGCCCAGCAGCAGCCCGGTGAGACCGATCCCCCAGGCCCGGGCCCGGTCCTGCTCGCCGTCGCGCAGGGGCCCCTTGATCCCGGTGACCCAGAAGCTCTCCGCCTCGGCCGCGACCTCGAACCCGGCACGGCTCAGCACCCGCCAGGCGCCGACCGCGGCCGAGCCGGGCACGTGCGGGCTGTGGATCCGGGTGTCGAACGTGGCCGCGTGGACCGGCCGGTCGGGCGGCTCGAGCGCCGAGAGCCACTCCCGCACGCCGACCGTCGCCTCCGCGGCCGTCGCGCCCGCCTGCACCTGCGCGTCCGCCCGTGTGGCCGGCCTGCTCATGCCGAACGCCTGGGTCGGGGCACCGACCACCAGCAGCTCGAGCTCGGGCGGCAGCCGCAGCGGCGCCGAGCCGACCTCGAGGAGGGCGACGTCCTGCATCCGGCTGAACATTCCCTCCCAGACCGCCTGCGCGACCAGACCCGTGTTCCCGAACGACGACTCGTACACCACCAGTGCCCGCATCGTCCCCACCTCCTCGTGCGTCTCGTCCGTCTTGTCCGTCTCGGTACAGCTCCAGGATTCGGGGGCGTGATCCTGCTGCCCAGGGCCGAAGGGCCCTGATGCGCTGCGGGGTCGCACGGCGCACCTATGCTCCGTGCATGCGGTCGGACGGGAGTGGCACGGAGCACGACGACCGGCTCGAGGAGCTGCTGGGCGCGGTCGCGTCCGTGTCCGAGGAGCTCGACATCGCGACGGTTCTCGAGCGGCTCGTCGCGGCTGGGTGCCGGCTGACCGGGGCCCGCTACGGAGCCCTCGGGGTGCTCGGTGAGCACGGCGGGCTGCAGGAGTTCGTGCATCAGGGCATCGACGACGAGACGGCCCGGCTCATCGGCCACCTGCCTGAGGGCAAGGGCGTCCTCGGGCACATCGTGACGAGCCCGCACCCGCTCCGCCTGCACGACCTCGCCGACCACCCCTCGTCGGTCGGGTTCCCCGCGCACCACCCCCCGATGCACACGTTCCTCGGCGTGCCCGTGCGCGACCGCGGCGCGGTGTTCGGCAACCTCTACCTCACCGACAAGGTGGACGCCGACGGCGCCGGGCTCGACTTCACGGCGCGCGACGAGCAGGTCGCCATCGCCCTGGCCGCTACCGCCGGTGTGGCGCTCGGGCACGGGCGCGCCTACCGCCAGGCGCGCGACCACGAGCGATGGCTCGAGACGGCGGCGGCCACCACGGCGCTCCTCACCAGCGGCCGGCCGAAGGACGAGGCCGTGCCGGCGGTGCTCGCCCTCGTGCGGGAGCGCGCCGGGGCGACGGCGTCGACCCTGTACGGGCTCGACGACGGGCTGCCGCTCCCCCTCGCCGAGGACCTCACGGGCCCGTCGCCCGTCCTGCGTCGGGTGGACGGCGCCGAGGTCGACCAGCCCGGCCCGACGTGGGTGCTCGCCCTCCCCCTGCGCAGCGGCGAGCGCTGGGTCGGCGCCCTGGCGGTCCTCTGGCCCGAGGGCGAACCGCCGGCGGAGCCGCAGCTGGACCTGTCGAGCCTCGCGGGCTTCGGGGAGCAGCTGGCGCTGGCCCTCGACGTGGCGGACGCACAGGCCGACCGCGCGCGGCTCGCGGTGCTGGAGGAGCGCGAGCGGATCGCGCGGGACCTGCACGACATGGTCATCCAGCGGCTGTTCGCGATCGGGCTCGACGTGCAGGGTGCCGCGCAGGACGCCGTGCGGCCCGAGGTCGCCCGCCGGCTCGAGGGCGCGGTCGACGACCTCGACGAGACCATCAAGGACGTGCGCACGACGATCTTCCGGCTCGGCGCCCGGGGCGGCACCACCGGCACGGGGCTGCGGCACCGGATCGACGCCGAGGTGGTGAACTCGCGCCACAGCCTGGGCTTCCTTCCGCGCCTGCGCACGGACGGCGTCACCGCGACGGTCCCGGACGACATCGCCGAGGACGCAGTCGCGGTGGTCCGCGAGGCACTGTCCAATGTCGCCCGCCACGCCCACGCCCACGAGGTCGTCGTCCGCATCGACGTCGGCCTGGACCTGCTGGTCGAGGTGCAGGACGACGGGATCGGGATCCCGGCCGACGTCCCCGCGCGCAGCGGCCTGGCGAACCTCGAGCAGCGCGCGACCCGGCGCGGCGGCGTCCTGCACGTGGTCGCGCTGGACCAGGGCGGCAGCCACCTCCAGTGGTCGGTGCCACTGGGCTGAGGGCCGTCAGCCCTGGTCGTGCACCACGAGCACCGGGCCGGTGGCCTCCCGCACGACCGCGCTGCTGATCGATCCGAGCAGCATCCCGCGGAAGCCACCCAGCCCCCGCGACCCGACGACCACGAGCGCCGCGCCGCGGCCGAGGCCGACGAGGGCGTCGGCGGGGTGGTCGTCGACGAGGGCCAGCCTGACGTCGAGGCCGGCGTTCTCCTCCCGGAGCGCGTCGGCCACCACCTGGGCGGCCTTGTGGGTCGGATCGTTCTCGTCGCCGGTCGCCAGCGGCGGCACGCTGCCGCTGCCGAACGGGTCCGGGATCGTCGGGCGGGCGTGCACGACGACGAGCGGCCGCCCGCGCATCCACGCCTCGTGCGCGGCGACGTGCGCCGCGGCCAGCGAGGCCGACGAGCCGTCGACGCCCACCACGACAGGTGCGTCCGGCTGCAGCGGGTGCCCGGCGTCGGCACGGACGACCGCGACCGCGCAGCGCGCGTGGGCGGCGAGGTGGGAGCCGGTGGCACCCGTGCGGGCGCGGCCGTACCGGGGACGTGCGCCGACCACGAGCAGCTGGGCGTCCACGCTCAGCTCGCGCAGGGCCGGGACGACCTGACCGTGCAGCACCCGCACGCGAGCCTTCACACCCGGGTGGAGCTCGTGCACGCGGGTCAACTCCGCCGCGAGGAACTCCTCGACCTCCGCGTCGACGTCGTCGGTCCCGATGACGGGGTACCAGCTCCACGCCATGACCTGCCAGGCGTCGTCCACCACGCGGGTGAGCAGGACGTCGGCGCGACGCCGCACGGCTTCGGCGACGCCCCACTCCAGGGTGTGCGCGCTGTTGGGTGAGCCGTCGAGCGCGACGACCACCGGTCCGTCGGTACGCATGAGATGCCTCCTCGCTCCTCGCGCGCGGCCTGGCGCGAGCCGGTCCGCACACCTCCAGCGTCGACCCGGCGCCGGCCCGGCGTCCCGGGACCTGGGTCCCTGATCCGCCCCGCGCAGGGGGACCTTCGGCCCTGGGGACGACCGCCCGGGCGGAGCAGCGTGGCGTCAACAGAGCCTGACCTACCCGGTCCCAACGGTGGGACCTCGCACGGAGGAGACAATCGACATGGCAACCATCCATCCCGAGACCACGACATCGACCCACCCGGCCGTGCTGGTCGAGGACGACGTCGTCACGCACGCGACGGGCCGCCGCTGGCTCGCCGTCACCCGGCTCGCCACGGGCTTCATCTTCCTGTGGGCGTTCCTCGACAAGGCGTTCGGGCTGCACTACGGCACCGGCGCCGCCGTGGCCGAGGGCGAGCCGGCGCAGGCCTGGATCAACGGCGGTACGCCGAGCCAGGGCTTCATGCAGTTCGCCACCGTCGGCCCGTTCAAGGGCACGTTCGCCTCGATGGCGAGCGTCGGCACCGACTGGCTGTTCATGCTGTGCCTGCTCGGCGTCGGCGTGGCCGTCATGCTCGGCATCGGGCTGCGCATCTCGGCGGTCGCCGGCTCGCTGCTCATGGCCCTGATGTGGACGGCGGAGTGGCCGCTCCTGCAGGGCTCGACCAACCCGCTGGTCGACTACCACGTGATCTACGCCCTGGTGCTGATCACGTGTGCCGTCCTCCTCGCCGGAGACACCTGGGGCCTCGGCCGCCGGTGGGCGCGGATCCCCCTGGTGCAGCGGTTCGGCTGGCTGCGCTGACCAGCAGGTCGCACCATCAGAGCGCCGCCTCGACCACGAGGCGCCGCTCTGACACTATCTGCGGGTGGCGGACATGGACCCCGGCTGGACCGAGAGCACGCTCGACGTGGAGGGCCACAAGGTCTTCTACAGGTTGAGCCCCGCCGTGCCGGGCGCCGTGCCGATCGTGCACGTGCACGGGTTCGGCATCTCGGGCACCTACCTGATGCCGACGGCCCGCCTGCTCGCCGAGCGGGCCATGAACGTCGTGCCGGACCTGCCGGGGTACGGCAAGAGCGAACGCTGGGGCTACACCCTCGGCATCCCCGCGCTGGCGATCGCCCTCCTGAAGATGCTCGACGACGCCGGGCTGGAGAAGGTCGTCCTGGTGGGCAACTCGATGGGGTGCCCCGTGAGCCTCGAGGTGGCGCACGCGGCACCGGACCGGGTGGATCGGCTCGTGCTCGTCTCGCCCGCGGGCGGGGTGCACAACCAGGGGCTCGGCAAGGCGATCCGGCAGCTGGCGCGGGACGGCGCGCGAGAGAGCCCGCGGATGGCGCGGGTGGCCGTCCCGGACTACCTCAGGTTCGGCCCGATCAACACGTGGAACATGTTCGCCGAGCTCACCAGGTTCCCGTCCCTGGAGCGGCTGCTGAAGGCGACCGTGCCCACCCTGGTCGTCATCGGGAGCAAGGACCCGCTGATGGCGCCGCCGCACCGGGTGCGGGAGATCGCCCGCCTCGCGGGCCCCCAGCTCACCGTCGCCCTGATCGAAGGGGCCGCCCACGCGATCAACTTCAGCCACCCGGGCGAGCTGTCGCACGTGATCGGGTCCTGGCTCGACGGCGACGAGATCGTCGACGACCCCGACTCCCCCGGGTTCACCCGGGTGCTGCAGCTGCCCCGGGGCTGAGCAGACGCTCGAGCAGCAAGGCCTCGAGGACCGGGTCCGCCAGCGGCCGGAAGTGCCCCGGTGTCGACAGCACCACGTTCTGCGCCCCGTCGAGCGCGCTGCCGGCCGGGATGTGCGGGTCCCAGTCGCTGTGCACCGAGGTGATCCGGGCGTTCACGGCCCGCTCGCCGGCGAGCGACACGATCGTCGCGTCGTTCGGGATGAAGGCGCGCACCGCCGGCGCGAGGAACCAGCGCGCGTGGGCCGAGCCGGAGAACGGCGTGTTGACCGCGATCATCGAGTCGATCCGCCGGTCGGGGTCGCGCACCATGGCGAGCTTGCCGATGAGCCCGCCCTTGCTGTGCGCCACGAGGACGACGTCCCGCAGGTCGTGGTCCACGAGGTACCTGGCGAGCACCTCCGCCCCGTCCGCGACCGGCCGCCGGTTGGTGCGCAGGTGGGGCAGCACGTGGACCCGGACGCCGTGCCCGTGCAGGAACGTGGCGATCGGCAGCAGGAAGTGCCACGACTCGTAGACGCCGGGCAGGAGGACCACGGGCGGACCGACCGGCTGCTCGGGGTGGCGCAGCTGCTCGGGGTCCACGCGCGACACGATGCCCTCGGCCTGCCACCGGAGCACCGTCGCGTAGTCGCGAGCACGCCACCACGTCTGGCGGAAGAGGCGGCCGGGCTGGCGCGACGCGTCGGGCATGCGGTCATCGTTGCGCACGATCGCTCGCTCGTGTCCGATCTGGCCCCTATGTTGAGCGGGTGCAGCAGAGCGACCCCCTCGAGACCGCGTGAACATCGTCGTCGGCGCGATCATCACGATCGGCGTCACCGCCCTCACAGTCACCGCGATGCTCCTGGTCAGGCGCCGCGCGCCCGAGGGCAGCTACTTCAGCGACGGCGACCGCGCCTCGGGGGTCTTCGGGGTGCTGGCCACGGGCTTCTCGGTGCTCCTGGGCTTCATCATCTTCCTGGCGTTCCAGTCCTACGACGAGGCCCGCTCCGGAGCGGAGACCGAGGCCGTGATCGTCGCCCAGCAGGTGCAGACGGCCCAGTACCTCCCCGCCGACGTGCGCGACGAGCTCACCGGTCAGCTGGTCTGCTACGCCCGGGCGGTCGTGGGCGTCGAGTGGCCGAAGATGCAGTCGGGGACGCTCGGCGACTCGTTCAACCCGTGGGCCGTCGGCCTGTTCCGCACGGTCCACCCGTTCGAACCCCAGACCGACGTCGAGCAGTCGGCCTACGACCGGTGGATGGACCAGACGGCCCAGCGCGAGCAGGCCCGCATCGACCGCGTCCACGGCGCCGAGGGGCTGATCCCGCTCCCGCTGTGGCTGGTGCTCTTCTTGATCTCGGGCGTGATCTTCGTCTACGTGCTGTTCTTCGCGGACTCGTCCGAGGGGGTCGTGACCCAGGGGCTGCTCATGGGCAGCGTGACGGTCGTCATCACCCTGCTGCTCCTGCTGCTCGCGTTCTTCGACCACCCGCACGGCAACGACGTGGGAAAGCTGCAGCCGGTGGCGATGCAGCGGACCCTGCGCCTGGTCGATGCGGAGCTGCACGAGCTGCAGCTCGACGTCACGATCCCGTGCGACGAGGCGGGCGTGGCGAGCTGAGGCCGCGCACCGGCGCCGCCTCGAGCGGGTCGTCGGGCCAGGCGTGCTTCGGGTACCGCCCGCGCAGCTCGGCGCGGACCTGCGGGTAACCGTTCCGCCAGAACGACTCCAGGTCCGCGGTGACCGCGGCCGGGCGTCCCGCCGGGGACAGCAGGTGCAGCAGCACCGGCACGCGCCCGTCGGCCAGGCGCGGCGTCGCCCGCCAGCCGAAGGTCTCCTGCAGCCGCACGGCCAGCACGGGCTGGTCCGCGGAGTAGTCGACGCGCACGCTCGAGCCGCTGGGCACGGTGAGCCGCTCGGGAGCCAGCTCGTCGAGCCGCGCGGCGTCGGGCCAGGGCAGCAACCGGCGCAGCGCCTGGAGCACGTCGACGCGTGGGAGGTCCCGCGGCCCACGGACCCCCGAGAGGTCGAGCCAGGCGTCCTGGTCCGCCAGCAGGGCGTCGTCGGACACGTCCGGCCACGGCGAGCCCAGCGCGGCGTGGAGGAACGCGAGCCGCCGGCGCAGCGCGGTGGCGGCCTCGGACCAGCGCAGCATCGACAGGCCCTCGCGCGCGAGACCCTCGTACACCGCAGCCAGGACGAGCTCGCGGGGCGGGTTCGGGAGCGGCACCGACGTCAGCTCGATCGCGCCCAGCCTGCGCACGCGCCGCGCGACGACGGCGCCCTGCACCCACGCGACCGTCTCCTCGTCCCGCAGCAGCGCCGGCGCGGCCTCCGTCGCCAGGTCGAGATCGAGGGGCGCCGCCGAGCGAATCGTCGCGTCGCGGCGGCCGGCGCCGCGGTCGGCGTCGGCGACCGCGAGCCACGGCAGACCGACGAGCGCCGAACCCGGGGGCAGCGCGGCCCCGGTGCCGGACGTCATGAGGTACGTCGAGCCGCCCGGGCGCAGCCGCGCGATGCGGTCGGGGTGCGCGAGGGCGACGACGAGTCCCACGGCGAGGTCGTCGGTGAGGTCCTCCAGGCCGGGCACGCCCCGTCCCTCCGACGGCGCGGACGATCGCAGCCTGGCGACCTGCGCGCGCCAGCCCGACGCCTGGGGTCCGCCGCGCCGCACCGCCCGGAGTGCCGCGACGAGGTCGCCGCCGGGCGCGCGGGCGTCGTCGGACAGCAGGGCGACAACCTCGGCAGCCCGCCGGGCGCCGACCAGCCCCGACCCGTCCAGCAGCGCCCGGGCCAGGCGCGGGTCGGCCGGGACGGCGGACACGGCCCGGCCCCGGGCGGTCGGACGTCCGTCCGGCCCGACCGCGCCGAGGTCCGCGAGGACCTCCTGCGCCGCGGCCATGGCCGCCTCGGGCGGGGCGTCCAGGAGCGCCAGCCCGGCACCGTCCGGGCTCCCCCAGCACGCCAGCTCGAGCGCGAACGCGGTGAGGTCCGCCGTGAGGATCTCCGGCTGCGGGTGCGCCGGCAGCCGGGCGTCGTCGGCCGCGGACCAGCAGCGATACACCGCTCCGGGCCCCTCCCGGCCCGCGCGCCCGGCCCGCTGCTCCGCGGCCGCCCGGCTCACGCTCACGGTCACCAGGCCGGCGAGGCCGCGTCGGTGGTCCGTCCGCGGCTCGCGCGAGAAGCCCGCGTCGACCACCACCCGGACCCCGGGCACCGTCAGCGACGACTCGGCGACGGCGGTCGACACGACGACCCGGCGCCGCGCGCCCGGGGTGAGCGCGAGGTCCTGCTCGCGCGCCGGAAGCCGCCCGTGCAGCGGACGCACGGCCACGTCGAGGCCCGAGAGCCGTCGCGCGACGCCGTCGACCTCACCGGCCCCGGGCACGAAGACGAGGACGTCGCCGGTGCGCTCCGTCAGGGCCCGGCGCACGGTCACGGCGACGTGGTCGAGGAACCCCGGGGTCACGCCACGCTCGTCGGTCCGCGCGACCCGCGGCGGAGGCGGGCTCTGGACGACGTCCACCGGGAAGAGCGCGCCGGCGACGCTCACCACGGGCGCTCCGCCCAGCAGGGCGGCCGTGCGCTCCGCCTCCACCGTCGCGGACATCGCCACCAGCGCGAGGTCCGCGCGCAGGTTCGCCCGCACGTCGACCACCAGGGCGAGCGCGAGGTCGTCGTCGAGGTGCCGCTCGTGGACCTCGTCGAGGACCACCGCGCCGACACCGGGAAGCTCCGGGTCGCGCTGCAGGCGTCTGACCAGCACGCCCGTGGTCACCACCTCGATGCGGGTCGCGGCGCTCACCACGCGCTCGCCGCGCACCGAGAACCCGACCGTGGCGCCCACCGGCTCCCCCAGCAGGTGCGCGAGCCGGCGCGCGGCCGCACGCGCGGCGATCCGGCGCGGCTGGGTCACGATCACCCGGCCGGTCACCGCCGCCGCGACGGCCGGTGGGACGAGCGTCGTCTTGCCGGTGCCGGGCGGCGCCTGCACGACCGCGGCGCCGCCGGCCCGGAGCGCCGCGACGACGTCCGCCAGGCCGTGCCGCACCGGCAGGTCGGGCGGGTCGGCCAGCAGCCGGCCGATCGGGTCGTCGTCCACGGGTGGAGTCTGCCGTGAGCGACCAGGATGTCCACATGACGACGCTGCCGCTGACCCCCGACGAGCTGCTCACCACGACCCGGTCCGTCCGCAAGCGCCTCGACCTGACGCGCGACGTCCCGCTCGAGCTGGTCCGCGAGTGCATCGAGATCGCGCTGCAGGCGCCGTCGGGCTCGAACCGGCAGGGCTGGCACTGGGTCGTCGTCACCGACCCGGACCTGCGGCACGCCGTGGGTGACGCGTACCGGCGGGCCGTCGACGACTACGTCGCCGCCCCGGGGTACGCGGGGCGGCTGTTCCAGGACGACCCCGGGCGCGCCGGGGTGCAGCAGCGCGTGGGCGACAGCGTCGAGTACCTCGGCCGGCACATGGGGGACGCGCCGGTGCTCGTCCTGCCGTGCCTGACGGCTCCGCGGCTGTCGAGCGGGAGCCAGGCGGGCCTCTGGGGCTCGCTGCTGCCCGCCGCCTGGAGCTACATGCTCGCCGCGCGGGCGCGGGGGCTCGGGACGGCGTGGACCACGCTGCACCTGGCGCACGAGCGGGAGGTCGCCGAGCTCCTGGGGATCCCCGCCGACGTCCGTCAGGGCGCGCTGATCCCCACGGCGTACTACACCGGCCACACGTTCCGGCCGGCCCCGCGCCAGCCGCTCGAGGAGGTCTGGCACCTCGACGGGTGGTGAGTCAGGACCGGTCCTTCGCCGACTCCACGGGCAGCAGCACCGCGCCGAGCAGGAAGCACACGGCGCCGAGGAACGTGCCCAGGTTCACGAGCGCCAGGTTGGCCAGCTCCCCGGTCGAGCGCAGGTAGCGGGCGGCGATCGCGGAGACGCCGAACGCGATGGACCCGACCATGTTCAGCGCGGAGATCCGCCACCCGATCGACCGGTCCGAGCGGGGCAGGATCCCCCGGTTGACCTCGGAGTAGGCCAGCCAGCTGGCGACGAGGAAGCAGATCGAGCCGAGCACGTCGGGCGCCCAGACCAGCCGCTTGGCCTGCTCGGTCGTCAGGTCGCTCTGGATGGCGGCGAAGGTGCTGATGTTGAAGAACACGGTGCCGACCAGCTGGACGAGCACGGCCCAGAAGTCGATCCGCCGCGGCTTCCACCCGACCAGGGACGCCAGCGGCCTCGGCCGCGTCGACTCCGCCAGGACCCCTCCGGGCGCCCGCAGCACCTCGTGGAACTGCAGGTACCCGGCGCTGGTGAAGAAGATCGAGCCGACGAAGAAGGTGCCCGCGACGATCCCGGGGTCGACGGTGTCGAAGTACGCCGGCACGGACCCGAGGGCGAAGCAGACCGAGCCGATCGCGAAGAGCGAGCCGATCCACCAGCTCATCGCGCTGGCCCGGCCGCCCTCCGCGCGGACCCCCGCCAGCCGCAGGCCGAGGCCCTTGCGGTGCCGCCTCGACGTCCACTCGACCTCGGTGCCGTCCGGGCGCGCGAGGACCGCGTGCGTGACGAAGCCGGCCGGCCCGCGGGTGCGCAGGACGCGCCAGCCCGCGGGCAGGTCCGGGACGGTCGAGGTCACTGCCCCAGGCCGGTGCGCGCCTTGCTCTTCGCCGCGGCATGACCGGGTGACGTCCACAGGTCGGGCTTGGCCCTCGGCCGCTGCACGGGCTGCTCGGCGACGAGTGCGTCCCACGCCGCGTGCAGGTCTCGCAGGAGCTGCTCGATCATCAGCCGGCTCAGGTCCAGACGGACGACGACGCGCATGAGGTGCACGTCCTCGGCGTCGGGCGGCAGGCTGTACGCCGGCACGATCCAGCCGTCCTCCCGTAGCCGCGCGGACAGGTGGTAGACGTCGAACCCCGGGTCCCCCTTGATCGTGAACGTCACCACCGGCTCGGCAAGCCCCGGGTTGAGGATCTCGAACTTGCCGCTGGCCTCGAGGCTCTCGTTGAGAAACCTCGCGTTCGCCAGCATGGTCTGGACGATCGACGTGTACCCGCTGCGTCCTAGCCGCAGGAAGTTGTACATCTGGGCCTGGATCATGGCCGAGCCGCGGGAGAAGTTGAACGTATAGGTGGGCTGCGCGCCGCCGAGGTAGTTCACGCTGAACACCAGGTCCTCGGGCAGCCGCGAGGCGTCGCGGAAGATCAGCCACCCGACGCCCGGGTACACCAGCCCGTACTTGTGCCCGGAGACGTTGATCGACGCCACCTGCTCGAGCCGGAAGTCCCACAGCAGGTCCGGCTCGCTGAACGGGGCGATGAACGCGCCGCTGGCCCCGTCGACGTGCAGCGGGATGTCCCAGCCCTTCTCGGCCTTGATCCGCACCAGCAGGTCGTTGATCTCCTCGATCGGGTCCGCCTCGCCGATGTGGGTGGTGCCCAGCACGGCCCCCACGGCGATCGTGTTCTCGTCGATGTGCGCCTCGACGTCCTCGGCGCTCAGCACGAACCGGTCCCGCTTCATCGGGATCTTGCGCATCTCGACGTCGAAGTAGTTGGCGAACTTGTCCCACACGACGTGCGTCTCCGCTCCGAAGACCACGTTCGGCCGGTCGGTGGGCTGTCCGGCGGCCCGCCGGCGGTCGCGCCAGGCCCGCTTGTGGGCGAGCAGGCCGAGCATGATCGCCTCCGACGAGCCGATCGTCGCGACGCCCACCACCTGGGTCGAGTCCGGCGCGTTGAACAGGTCGCCCAGCATGTGCACGCAGGCTTCCTCGATCAGCGACGCCGCCGGGTACTCCTCGTGGTCGATGTGGTTCTTGCGGATGGTGTCGTGAATGAGCCGCTCGGCCTGCGGCTCCATCCAGGTGGTCACGAACGACGCGAGGTTCAGCGTCTCGCGCCCGTCGAGCATGAGCCCCGTGTGCAGGAGCTCGTAGGCCTCGTCGGGCTCGAGCCCGTGCTCCGGGAACGTGCCGCGGTCGATGTGCTCCCGGAAGCTGGGCCGCCCGTGGATCGGGCCGTAGGGGTCGGGCGTCTCGCTCACTGTGCTCCTCCAGTTCATCCGTCCGGAGCTGTGGCTGACTGCCGTCCCCGGCGGGCACCTGCGTGATCGAACCTATCCTCGCCCGGGCCGATCTGTCCGGTTTGTCTTGCGACCCATCCGCGTCGGGCCGCGCTCCGAACCTCACCGGTCAGGCCGCCCCCGCACGGGGACGGCCACGAGACCCAGGAGGTCCTCCGTCATGAAGGCACGCACGCGCTTCGCACTGGCCGCACCCGCACTCGGGTTGGCGACGATGATCGCCCTGGCCGTACCCGCCTCGGCCGCCGACGGATCGGCGCAGGGCACGCTCGCCCCGGTCGCGCTCAACGGTGTCCAGGGCGGCGGGACGGCGATGGCGACCGTCTCCGGCACCACGCTCACCGTCGACCTCGCCGCCTACGGCCTGCTCCCGGACAACCCGCACGCGGCGCACATCCACTTCGGCGCCGACGCGCGGCACGAGTGCCCGGCCGCGAGCGACGACAAGAACGGCGACGTCGGCCACCTCAACACGACGGACGGCGGCCCGGCGTACGGCGACATCGTCGTGTCGCTGACCAAGACCGGCGACACCTCCCCCGCGTCCGGCCTCGCGGTCGACCGGTTCGACACCGCGCCCGGCGGCAAGCTCAACTACGAGCGCGGCTCCATCACGATCGCCCCCGAGGTCGCGGACGCCATCGTCTCCGGCAAGTCGGTCGTGGTCATCCACGGCGTCGACTACAACAACGACGGGAAGTACGACGGGGACACGAAGTCCGACCTGGACCCGTCGCTGCCCACCGAGGCCACGGACCCGGCCCTGTGCGCGGTCCTGGCGTCCTCGCAGATGTCGACCATGCCCGCCGGCGGCGCGCAGACCGGCAGCGGCTCCACGGCCGGCGTCCAGGACGCCGGGCTGCTCGCGGCCGGTGGCATCGCGCTGCTGGCCGGGACCGGTCTGCTGGTCCGCCGTCGCACCGCGTCGGCGACGGCGACGCGCTGATGGCCGACGACGCCCGGTCGGACGGCCCGGGGCCGACGGCCGGGCGTCGTCCTGCGCGCTGGTGGGCGGCGGTCGCCGGTGCGGTCCTCGTCCTCGGCGGCGGCGCCGCGCTCGCCGTGGGGCTGCACGCGCAGCAGCCGGACCCTCCCCGGCCGGTGGCCGTCGCCACGGCGCGCCCGACGCCGGCAGCGAAGGTCCCGGCACCGGCGCCGACGACGGCCGTGCCCGAGCAGCCGCTCCCCGTGCAGGTGAGCATCCCGTCGCTCGGGATCGCGTCCGACCTGCTGACGGTCGGCGTGCAACCCGACGGCACGCTCGAGGTCCCGCCGCCCGGCCCGGACTACGACAAGGCGGCCTGGTTCGACGGCTCACCGCGCCCGGGTGCGGTCGGCCCGGCGGTGATCGAGGGCCACGTCGACGGCGTGCACGGTCCGTCGGTGTTCCACGAGCTCGGACGGCTCGCCGCCGGGGCGCAGGTGCTCGTCACGCGCGCCGACGGCACCACCGCGACGTTCGTCGTCGACAGCGTCCGCGCGTTCCCGAAGGACGACTTCCCGACGCTCGAGGTCTACGGCAACACGGACGGTCCCGAGCTGCGGCTCCTGACGTGCGGAGGGCGGTTCGACCGGAGCACCGGGCACTACACCGACAACACGGTGGTCTTCGCGCACCTGAGCGCCTGAGCGTCGCCCCGGTACCGTCGACTGGTGGACTGGTACGACCAGACGTTCGTGCAGACCGGACGCTCGCCGGCGCTCTGGGCACTGGTCGGGTTCCTGGTGACGTTCGCGCTGGTGCGGACGATCACCCGGCGGATCCACGCCCGGCAGGCGGCGCAGGCCGCCGCGTCGGGACCGGTCAAGGACATCTACATCGGCGGCGTGCACGTGCACCACCAGGTCTGGGGCATCCTGCTCGTCCTGGTGAGCGGCCTGCTCGTCCTCCGGTTCACGCCGGCCTCGCCGTGGATCGACCTCCTGGCCGTCGGCTTCGGCGCCGGCGCGGCCCTGACGCTCGACGAGTTCGCGCTCTGGTTCCACCTGGACGACGTGTACTGGTCGACGGAGGGCCGCAAGTCGATCGACGCGATCCTGGTCGGCGCCGCGCTGGGCGGCGCCATCCTGCTCGGGGTCTCGCCCGTCGGCCAGACGCGCACCGAGGGCACGCCGGGATGGATCTACACCGCCGTCGTCCTGTCGCACATGGCCGCCGCCGCCGTCTGCATCCTCAAGGGCAAGCTGCCCACCGGCGTCCTGGGCATCGTGGTGCCGGTGATCGCCTGGACCGGCGCGGCACGGCTCGCCAAGCCGACGTCCTGGTGGGCGCGCCGGCGCTACCGCGGCACGAAGCTGGCGCGCGCCGAGCACCGGTTCGACGCCGACTACACGGCGCGGCACAACCGCTGGCGGGATCTGCTCGGGGGCACCCCCGTCGAGGGTCCCGCGGGGTCCCCCGGGGCCGACGGGTAGAATCGACCGATCCCCGCGCGCCCGGCTCTCGTGCTCCCCTGCCCGTCGGCCACTTCTCTGACGACCAGCTAGGACACCCGCACGATGACTGCCCCCACGCTCACCAGCCCGCAGACCACCGACGGCGTCGACCCCGCCGAGCTCGAGGTCTTCCTCCGCGTCGCCGAGCAGATCAGCGTGCTCCCCTCGGACCACCCGCACCTCGCGCTGGCCCGCCGCGCGACGTCCGCGCTGTTCAAGGCCGCGAAGAAGCAGCGCCGCGCGGAGAAGCGCGACGCCATCAGTGCCGCGGACCGCGCCGTCATCCACGCCACGGCCACAGGCAGCCCGGGCCGCATCGACGACGAGACGCAGGGCATCCCGCTGGTGTCCAGCGTCCAGGGCGCCAGCGCCGGGACGCTACTCAAGGCCCGGCCCTGCTACATCTGCAAGGAGCCGTACGTCGACGTCGACGCGTTCTACCACCAGCTGTGCCCGGCGTGCGCGGCCCTCAACCACGCGAAGCGGGACGCGCGCACCGACCTGACCGGCAAGCGCGCGCTGCTCACGGGCGGGCGGGCGAAGATCGGCATGTACATCGCCCTGCGCCTGCTGCGGGACGGTGCGACGACGACGATCACCACGCGGTTCCCGCGCGACGCCGCGCGCCGGTTCGCCGCGATGCCGGACAGCGCCGACTGGCTGGACCGCCTGAGCATCGTCGGCATCGACCTACGCGACCCCGCCCAGGTGGTCGCGCTCGCCGACACCGTCGCCGCGCAGGGTCCCCTCGACATCCTCATCAACAACGCCGCGCAGACGGTCCGGCGCTCCCCCGGTGCCTACACGCACCTCGCGGACGCCGAGCTCGAGCCCCTGCCCGACCGCCCGCTGCCGCAGATCACCACGTTCGGCCGCACCAGCAGCGCCCACCCCGTCGCGCTCGCCGGGTCGGTCACCGAGCTGACCAGCATCGCGGCCGCCCCGGGAGTCGACGCGCTCGCGCTCAGCGCCGAGCACGCCTCGCTCGAGCGGCTCGTCGCCGGCACCGCGATCGACGCCGGCGGCCTGGTGCCCGACACGGCGGAGACCAACAGCTGGGTGCACACCGTGGACCAGGTCGACCCGATGGAGCTGCTCGAGGTGCAGCTGTGCAACCAGACGGCGCCGTTCATCCTGGTCAGCCGCCTGCGGGGCGCCATGCGGGCGACCGCAGCCGGCCGCGCGTACGTCGTCAACGTCTCCGCGATGGAGGGGGTGTTCTCCCGCGGCTACAAGGGTCCGGGCCACCCGCACACCAACATGGCGAAGGCCGCGCTGAACATGCTCACGCGCACCAGCGCCACGGAGCTGGCGACCGACGGCATCCTCATGACCAGCGTCGACACCGGCTGGATCACCGACGAGCGGCCGCACCCGACCAAGGTGCGGCTGGCGGAGGAGGGCTTCCACGCCCCGCTCGACCTGGTCGACGGCGCGGCCCGCGTGTACGACCCGATCGTGCGCGGCGAGGCCGGCGAGGACCTGTTCGGCTGCTTCCTCAAGGACTACGTGCGCTCCGCCTGGTGACCCGATTTGTCATCCTTGTCGAGGCGTGATCCACGCGCGCATCATCGAGTCGGGGGTCGGCGTCGACGATGACGCCGCTCCCCCACCAGGGGGCGCGACATGGGCACGTCGGTGTGGATGTTCAGCGGGACCAGCACGATCCGGTACGACCGCGGGGACGACGCCGCGGGCGCGGGGGCGGTGGCCGCGGACGAGTGGCACGGCTTCGCGGAGGCGGGCTTCGCGGACGGCGTCGACGCGGCCGTGAACTGGCAGAACGGGCGGATCTACTTCTTCCGCGGCGACCAGTACCTGCGGTACGACCTGGAGCCCGACCGGGTCGCCGACGGGTACCCACGTCCGATCGCCGGCAACTGGCCGGGCCTCGCCGAGGCGGGCTTCACGTCCGTCGACGCCGCCATGAACTGGGGCAACGGCAAGGCGTACTTCTTCCGCGGCGACCAGTACGTGCGGTACAGCCTGACCGAGGACAAGGTCGACGGCGGCTACCCGCTGCCCATCGCGGGCAACTGGCCCGGGGTGGCCGAGGCGGGCTTCGACGGGGTCGACTCCGCGATCGCGTGGGGCAACGGCAAGGCGTACTTCTTCCGTGGCGAGCAGTACGTGCGGTACGACCTCACGGACAAGAAGGTGGACGACGGCTACCCGCTGCCCATCGCCGGGCAGTGGCCGGGGCTGGCGGAGGCGGGGTTCGTCGGCCCGCTGAAGGCCGTCGTCGACACCTGCTCCGTCGGCGAGGTCTGGCTCCCCACCGCCGAGAAGCGGCCCGCCACCGTCGCGGGACCGGCCTACGTCCCGATGCCCTGGCGCGGGGTCCTGCACACGACCGAGGGAGGCACGATCGCCGGAGCCCTGGCCACCCTCGACGAGAAGAAGTTCTGGCCCACGCTGACCATCGAGCCGCTGACCGGCAGGATCGTCCAGCACTACTCCCTGGCCACCGGGGCGCGGTCGCTCGGCGGCGCCAGCCCGACCCTGGTCAAGAACGCGGCCCGCTGCGTGCAGATCGAGATCGTCGGCAAGGCCGCGGAGACCCCGGGGTGGGCGCCGGCGCAGCTGGACTTCATCCGCGGCGTGCTGCGCTCGATCGAGGCGCTCGTGCCGATCCCGCGGCGGTCGGGCCGGGACTTCCTCGACCTCGCGGGCGTCAACGCCACGCCGGCCAACCGGATGACGGTCGACGAGTGGAACCGGTTCTCCGGCTGGTGCGGGCACCAGCACGTTCCCGCCGAGACTCACTGGGACCCCGGCGCCCTGGACATCGCGACCCTGCTCGCCTAGCAG
The DNA here is from genome assembly GCF_056403775.1 of Cellulomonas sp. P2_F12. Lineage (NCBI taxonomy): Bacteria > Bacillati > Actinomycetota > Actinomycetes > Micrococcales > Cellulomonadaceae > Cellulomonas > Cellulomonas sp. P2_F12. The sequence goes on from NZ_JBFUEV010000001.1 coordinate 582,080, forward strand.
CCCGACGGGCGCGCGGCCCGGTTCTCCACCACGATGAGCGCGTGCATCGCGACCTCACCGCCCACCTCGCCCTCGACGTCACCTCTCCCGCGACCCTGGCCTTCGAGCTCGCCGTCTCCTCGCAGATCGCCGTCCGGGAGTCGCTGCGCATCACGCTCGACGGCTCGCCGGTCGAGGCCACCGAGGTGCCGGACCACCACGGGACCCGCCTGCACGTCGTCAAGGCGGAGGTCGGGCGTCTCGTCCTCGACTACTCGGCGTCGGTCGACGGGCGGGCCGCCCCCGTGGCCTCCGAGGACTCCGACCTGCTGCGCTACCTCCGCCCGAGCCGGTACTGCGAGTCCGACACCCTGGGGCCGACCGCGTATGCCGAGTTCGCGGGCCTGCACGGGTACGACCTGCTCGCCGCCGTGAGCTCCTGGGTGGGCTCGCGGCTGTCGTACGTGCCCGGGTCCAGCCTGCCCACGGACGGCGCGGTGCAGACGTTGTTGGCCCGCGAGGGCGTCTGCCGGGACTACGCCCACCTCGTCATCGCCCTGCTGCGCGCGCTCGACGTCCCCGCCCGGCTGGTCTCCGTGTACGCGCCGGGGCTCTACCCGATGGACTTCCACGCGGTCGCCGAGGCCAACATCGACGGGCAGTGGTACGTCGTGGACGCCACGACGCTCGCGCCGCGCACCAGCCTGGTCCGCATCGCGACCGGGCGCGACGCCTCCGACACCGCCTTCCTCAACGTCCACCACGGCTACGCCGACCTCGCCGAGCTCGAGGTCACCGCCGTCGTCGACGTCCTGCCGAACGACGACGTGCGGGACCTGGTCACGCTCGGCTGAGCCGGCCGCTGCTAGCCTCCGCAACGTGACGGAAGAGGACGAGGCGGGCACGGACCCGCGGCCCCGCCGGTCGTTCTTCGCCCGCCGGTTCGGCGAGGACGACTTCGGCATCGTGCTCAGCCTGCTGGTCACGGTCTACGTGCTCTACGCGCTGAGCTCCGAGCTCTGGGTACAGCTCACGGTCATGGTGCTGTACCTGTTCACCCTCGGCCTGGCGGTCCGGACCTCCCGGCCGATGCCGGCCCAGAAGCGGTTCGTGCGCATCGTGCTCGTCGCCTCGGCCGTCGTCGCCCTCGTCGCGCTCCTCGTGCTCCCGCGCGACGTCTCCGACGGCGTGCTCGACGCCGTGGTGTGCGTGATCCTCATGACGACGCTCGTGGTCATCCTCGACCGGATCCTGCGGCGCACGGCCGTCACGGTGCAGTCGCTCGCCGGCGCCCTGAGCGCGTACCTGCTCATCGGCATGTTCTTCGCCAGCCTGTTCGGCGTGATGGCCTCGCTGAGCGCCGAGCCGTTCTTCGCCTCCGGGGCGGCCGCCAACCAGCGCTCGTTCCAGTACTTCAGCTACACGACGCTGACCACGCTCGGCTACGGCGACTACACGGCGGCCGCGTTCCCCGGCCGCAGCATCGCGACGTTCGAGGCGATGGTCGGCCAGGTCTTCCTGGCCGTCCTCGTCGCCCGGCTCGTGGCCTCGTTCCGCGGTCGGTCCGAGGCGATCATGCCCGAGCGCCACGACGAATGACGTGACCGGTGCCGGGCGTCCGCTCAGGCCGTGATGCCGCTCGTCGACGCGACGACGTCACCGATCTTGCGCGACAGCGCCTCGTAGAACATCGACAGCGGGAACTCGTCGTCCAGCACCGCGTCGGTGAAGCCCTTCGGCGGACCGTCCAGCGGCAGGTCGCCGCGCGCCCACGCGGAGGCCGGGTGCGGCGTCACCGTGCCGGACACCAGCGCGTAGGCGGCAAGCCAGTGCGCGGCCTTGGGGCGGTCGATCGAGCGCCAGTACAGCTGCTCGATCTGCTCGGCGAGCGCGATCACCGCGTCGGGCACCTGCGGCCAGTCGATGGTCAGCCGCGAGTCCGTCCAGTGCAGCACGTGGTGCTGGTGCAACCAGGCGAACAGCAGCTGGCCGCCGAGCCCGTCGTAGTTGCGCACGCGCGTGCCGGTCACGGGGAACCGGAAGAGCCGGTCGAACAGGATGGCGTACTGCACGTAACGGGCGTGCGGGACGCCCTCGGTCTCGAGCCGGACGGCCGCGCGGAACGCGGTGAGGTCGCAGCGCAGCTCCTCGAGCGAGTACAGGAAGTACGGCATGCGCTGCTTGATCATGAAGGGGTCGAACGGCAGGTCGCCGCGCATGTGCGTGCGGTCGTGGACCAGGTCCCAGAGGACGAACGTCTCCTCGGCCAGGTGCTGGTCGGTCAGCAGCCGGGCGGCGTCGGGCGGCATGGCCAGGCGCGTGGTCTCGGCGGCGGCCTGCACGACACGGCGGAACCGAGCGGCCTCGCGGTCGGCGAAGATCGCGCCCCACGTGAACGTCGGGACCTCGCGCACCGCCACCGTCTCCGGGAACAGCACCGCGGAGTTCGTGTCGTAGCCGGGCGTGAAGTCGAGGAAGGTCACCGGCACGAACAACGCGTTGCTGAACTGCTCGGCCTCGAGCCGCGCGACCAGGTCCGGCCAGCGAACCTGCAGCAGCACGGCCTCGACCCGGCGGTCGGTGCTGCCGTTCTGCGTGTACATCGGGAACAGGACGAGGTGCGGGAGCCCGTCGACGCGCTGCTGCTCGGGGTGGAACGCGACCAACGAGTCGAGGAAGTCGGGCACCTCGAACCCGGCGTCGGCCCAGCGGGTGAGGTCCTTGCCGACGGCGGTGAGGTAGTCCTCGTCGTGCGGCAGCGACGGCGTGAGCTCGTGCAGCGACAGCCCGATCGCGTGCACCAGCCCGCGCGCCCGCTCGTGCTGCTCGGTGTCCGGGACCGAGCCGTCGCGGACCTGCATCTGCTGCAGCTCGGTCACGTCCCGCTTGAGCCGAGACCATGCCGGGTGCGCGACGAGGTCCGAGGGGCCGGCGGTTCGGGCGTCGGCGAGGTTCGGGCGCGCGGCCCAGATCAGCGCGTTGAGCAGCACCTCCGCGGACCCGGTGACGTCGACGCCGAGCGCCAGGACGGCTCCCTGGGAGTCGCGCTGCCCGGCCGCGACCACCGGACCGGGGGCCTGGCTCCCGGTCGAGATCCGCAGCAGCGCCGAACCGGGGGCATCGAGGGTCGCCCGCACCGGCAGCACCGGGTCCGTGGTCCACGCGAGGAGGTCGTCCCCGGTGAGGTCCGCCGGCACGAGGGCGGTCGGCTCCCCTGCGGGCGCCCGGTGGACCACGATGCCGCGGGCCGCCAGCAGCTCGGTCGTCGCGGCGTGCTCGGCCCCGGTGACGAGGACGACCACGCCGGCACCTGCCACGGGGGCGGTCCCGGGGAGCACGAGCACGACGTCCGGATCGTCGTCCGGGCCCACGAACGTCAGGCCGTGGCCCTCGAGGTGGGTGCGGTGCGAGGCCGGGAGATCACCGGTCGCGTGGACGGTCGGGAACAGGCTCATGTGTCATCTCACCATTCGGACGGCAGCGTTACTGCACGGTACGTTCCGCGCGCAGTCCGGTCAACGGTCGTCGCTCCCCCGGCGGCGCCGCGAGACGACCGGACGCCGTCAGTCGCCCCGTCGCCCGACCAGGAGGTGGTGGGGGTGCACCCGCCGCGCGTCCAGGCGACGCAGCTCGACGGTGAGGCCCAGGTCCGTCAGCCAGCGAGCCATGGTGCGCGGGTCGACGAAGTCGAAGCTCGAGCCCTCCGTGATCCGCAGGATCTTGACCGACACGGTCTCCTGGAACGTGTTCCAGCGGACCTTCCAGCGCGGCTCGGTGCCCATCTCCTTGACCACCACCCGCCCGCCCGGCGCCAGCTGGGCCACCGCCTCCGCGAGCAGGCGCCGCTGCTGGTCCGCGCCGAGCAGGTACAGGACGTCGACGAACACCACGGCGTCCCAGGGACCCGCGGGGACGGCCCCGTCTGGGGCGCGCCGGAGCTCCAGCCGCTCGACGCCGCGCGCGGCCACGGCGCCGGCCGCGATCTTGTCGCCGTCGATGTCGACGCCGAGCACCTCCCGCTCCGGGTCGAGCAGGGCGGCGTAGGCGCTGAACAGCCCGTGACCGCAGCCGATCTCGAGCACGCGGCCGGCCGGTGGCAGGGCGGCCGCGACGGCGGGGAACGGCGCCGTGAACCACCGGACGGTCACGTGCGCGCGGACGCCGAGGGACGCCGACCGGTACAGGGCGAGCGCCCGGCGGCCGGCCGCGTCGGGCCGCCGGCCGGTCACGCCGCACCCCCCAGGGCCAGGGCGCCGAACCCGCCGAGCCGGTAGCCGGCCGCGGCGACCGCGCCACGGGTGGCGGGGTCGACGAGCATCGCGAGCTCGTCGGCCCAGCGGTAGTCCCAGCCGAAACGCCCCAGGTCCGGGTCGTCCGGCTCGGCCGGGTGGCAGTTGACCTCCAGGGTCGCGGCGGCCCGCCGGGCCGCGTCCGCCAGGGTCCGTCGGAAGCGTGCGCCGTCGAGCCGTCCCGCCTCGTCCAGGCCGGCGTAGTCCGCCGTCGTCGTGCGGCCGGCGGCCCGCAGCGTGGACCGGGTGCGGCGCGCGAGCGCGCGGACCCCGAGCCCGACCGGACCGTGGCCGTGGCTGCCGGGCAGCCGGACGGCGGGCACACCGGCCGTGCGGGCGAGGTCGGCGACGACCCGGCCGACGGCGGGCCAGAGGTGCGTGTGCTGGTGCGTGTCGACGTGGGTCACCGGCACCCCGACGCCCAGGACGCGCTGGAGCTGGGCGTCGAGCTCGCGGCGGACGTCGTCGGGGTCGATGCGCCCCAGGATCCCGCGCCGCACCACCGTGCGGTAGCTCAGGGGGAACGCACCGGACCGGTCGACCAGCGTCGGGATCTCCCGGGCGGACAGCAGCGGGGGGTCCTCTCCGACCAGCGCGAGGTGGGCCCCGAGCTCGAGCGTCGGCACGCCCCGCAGCATCGCGGCGGCGTCGTCGAACTCCCGCCCGACCGCGAGCAGGGACGTCGCGGTCACCACGCCGTCCTCGTGCCCACGGCGAACGGCGGCGTTGACGCCACGGGTCAGGCCGAGGTCGTCGGCGGTGACGATCAGCAGCCGGCTCATGACCCGCCGACGGGTTCCACGTGCTTGAGCTCGCCACGCAGCTGCAGCATCTCCCGCACCATCGTGCGGATGACGGCGAACGACGAGAGCGTCGAGACGCCCCGGGTGCGCGGGAAGTAGTCGACGCCGATCTGCAGGATCTGGAACCCCGAACGCTGCGCGCGGATCACCAGCTCGGCGTCGATGAACGACCCCTCGCTCTTGAGCGTCACGTGGTCCAGGACCCGGCGGCGGCACAGCTTGAACGCGAAGTTGATGTCCCGCAGGCGGGTGCCGAACAGGAGCCTGATCAGGCCGTTGTAGAAGAACGAGTAGACGGCCCGGCGCGGCCCCTCGCCGGTGCGGTCCAGCCGGTACGCGCTCACCACGTCGACCTCGTACATCTGCAGCACCCGCAGCGCGCGGGCGACCTCCGTCATCTCGAACGGCAGGTCCGCGTCGGTGTAGAGCACGACGTCGCCGGTGGCCGACGCGAAGCCCGTCTTGATCGAGCCGCCGAGCTTGCGGTTGACCGGGTGGTGCACCACGCGGACGTGCCGGTCGGCCGCGGCGAGCCCGTCCGCCAGCTCGGGCGTCGAGTCGGTCGACGCGTCGTCGACCACGATCAGCTCGTAGTCGAGGATCCGACCGTCGGCGACCAGGTCCTCGCAGACCGCCCGGGCCGCGTGGACCGCGCGGTGGATGTACTGCTCCTCGTTCCACATCGGGAAGAAGATCGAGAGCTTCTCGAACGCGTCGGGGGTCTGGGGAGCGACGGTCATGAGACCTCCACCGATCTGCCGTAGAGGTACGTGAGGACGAGCAGGAGCCCGGCCATGAGGACGAGCACCGCGACGCGGATCCACCGGTGCCGCAGCCCGGCGAGGAAGTCGCCCGCGGCGGCCATCACCGGGAACGCGACGAGCACGTACCGCCCGGTGCCCATGAAGTCCTTGGTGCCCAGGAGCGGGATGAGCAGCACGACGACCGTGTACGCGGTGTACCCCCAGCCGAACCGCAGCCACACCCGCCGCACCAGCAGGACCGCGCACAGGCACGCGATCGCCTGCAGGGTGAGCAGCGCGGCGATGTCCCACGGGCCGTGCAGCAGCGTGCCGGCGTACACGAGCTTGAACCACGTGCGCGGCCCGACGCCCTGGTTCCAGCCCGGCGACGACTCGGTCTCGATCCACGCCAGCGGGTGGCCGAACGTCACCCCGAGGTACACGCACCACGCGATCACGCCGAGGACCGACGCGAGCACGCCGACCTGCCGCAGCCGGACGTCCCGCACGGCGCCGACGACGTCGCGCCAGCCGACCCGGGCCGCCCGCTCCCCGCGGTCCTCCGCCAGGAGCTCGAGCGTGCGGACCACCAGCCCGACGGCGACCGCGACGCCCACCGGCCGACCCGCCGTGGCGAGCGCTCCCACCAGTCCCGCGGCGAGGTACCAGCGCCGCTCGAGCAGCAGGAACGCCCCGATCGCGCACAGCAGGAACAGGGAGTCGGCGTACATCGCCCCGTAGAGGAAGAACGAGTACGGGTAGAGCATCAGGACCGCGATCGCGAGCACCGCGGACCGCCGCGGCAGCCGCGCCCACACCCACCGGGCGAACAGCAGGACGGCCGCGAGCCCCGCCAGCATCCCGAGCACCGAGCCCGCCAGCTGGACGTCGCGAAGCACGTCGCCGAGCCCCCGGACCCCGAGCGGGTAGACGGGGAAGAACGCGATGGACGACTGGCTGCCGGGCGTGAAGAAGTACCCGTCGGTGGCGATGCCGTAGTACCAGCCCGAGTCGCCCTGGAACCAGCCGTCGAGCCACGAGGGACCCTGCAGGACCGGCGTGCCGGCGGTGTCGCGGTACGCGTTGGTGAGCCCGAGAAGCACGGAGAGGAGCACCGCGACGGCGACGAACGCCGCGGCGACCACGCCCCAGCGCAGCCGGGCCTGCCGGCCCGTCACCTCGTCGTGCACGTCTGCCCCCTGCGCGCTTCGCCCGCACAACTCCGCGTGGAGCATAGGGTGCCTCCGGCGTGCTCGGAGCGGCTGACACGCGCCGCGGGACGACGGGGGGTCGACGGGTGGGGCTCGCGCTGCTGTGCGTCGCCGCCGCGGCCGTGTGCTCGGGCACCGCGGTCGTGCTCCAGGCGTCCGCGGTCCGGCACCTCCCGGCCGACGTGCGCCTCGGCAGGTCGCTGGTGAGCGGCCTCGCCCGCAACCGTGTCTACCTCGTGGCCCTGGTGCTCGTCGCGCTGGGCGCGGGCCTGTCGTTCGTCGCGCTGCGCACCCTCCCGCTGTTCGCCGTGCAGGCCGGCCGGGCGTCCAGCCTCGCGGTCTCCGCGATGCTCTCCGTGGTCTTCCTCGGCGCCCGGCTGCGCTGGACGGACTGGCTTGGCCTGTCGGGCCTCGGGGTCGGACTGGTCGTCCTGGCGCTCACCGTCGAGCCCGAGACCGCGGCCGCCGTCACCGACGGCACCACGTGGCTGGTGGTCGGGGCCACGGTGGCCATCGGCGTCCTCGCGGCGGTCGTCGCGGCGGGCCGGCCGACCCGGTGGCGCGGTCTGGTGCTCGCCGGTCTGGCCGGCACGGCCTTCGGCGTCACCGCGCTGGGCGCCCACGTGGTGCGGATCAGCAGCGTAACCGGCGTGCTCACCGACCCCGTCGCCTGGTGTGCCGGGCTGTGCGGGGTGCTCGGCCTGGCCGTCGCCGCGCTCGCCCTGCGCCGCGCGCCCGTGGTGCCGGTGACCGCCCTCATGGTCGGCATCGAGACGGTGACGGGCGCGGCGCTGGGCATCGCTCTCGCCGGCGACCGACCCGCGGCCGGCGCCGGCCCGGCCTCCGCTGCCGCGTTCGCGCTCGTGCTCGGCGGCGCCCTCGTCGTCGCGCGCTTCGGCGCCCCGGAGTCCGTGCAGGCCGAGGCGCAGCTCCCGGACTAGCGGGTGCGCCACGCCTCCCATGCGCTCGACACCACCTCGGCGCACCCGAGCTCGGCCACCCAGCCGAGGTCGTCCCGGATGCGGTCCACGACGGCGACCACGGCCGCGGGGTCGCCGGCACGTCGCGGGGCGGCGACGGGGGTCGCGTCCCGCCCCGTCACCTCGCCGATCCGTGCCAGGACCTCGAGCACGGTCGAGCCGCGGCCGGTCCCGACGTTGTAGGTGTCCCCCGGCAGGTCCCCGGACTCGAGGGCCGCGAGCGCCGCCACGTGCGCCCGGGCAAGGTCGAGGACGTGCACGTAGTCCCGCTCGCAGCTGCCGTCGCGGGTCGGCCAGTCGGTGCCGAACACCCGGGGCTGCTCGCCGCGGGCGAGGCAGGCCAGCGCCTGCGTGACCAGGTTGAGCTCGCCGGTGTCGCCCAGCTCGGGCCAGCCGGCGCCCGCCACGTTGAAGTACCGCAGCGAGACGGCGCGCAGGTCGCTCGACCGGGACACGGCACGCACCAGCTGCTCGCCCGCCAGCTTGGTCCGGCCGTACGGGCTCAGGGGCACGGTCTCGTCCTGCTCGCTCACCAAGGGGTGGTCCGGGCAGCCGTAGACGGCGGCGGACGACGAGAAGAGGAACGGTTCCACGGCGGCCGCCAGCGTCGCCCGCAGCACGTTCCCCAGGCCCTCGACGTTCTGCGCGTAGTACCAGAGCGGCCGGGCGACGGACTCGTCGACCCGCTTGCGCGCGGCCAGGTGGATCACGGCGGTGACCCCGTGCTCCACGCAGGCGTCCGTCAGCGGCCCCACGCTCGCGGCGTCGGCGAGGTCGAGCCGCACCAGCGGCACGCCCGGCACCCGCGAGGCGGACCCCGTGCTGAGGTCGTCGACGACGAGCACCTCGCGGCCGGTCTGCCGCAGCAGTCGGACCACGTGTGCTCCGATGTAGCCGGCCCCCCCGGTCACCAGCACTGTCACGGCCTGGACACTAGCGGTTCACAGCGTGCTGACAGCGTCATTTGGTAGAGCGCGGTCCGCGTCGAGGTCCCCCACACTGAGCCGATGCGGACGGTCGGTGTCGAGGAAGAGTTCCTGCTGGTCACGCCCGAGGGCAGGCCGACGTCGGTCGCGGTCGCGATGCTGCGGCTCGCCTCGGCGGACGGGCCGACGGGTGGCGACGAGCCGGGCGGGGACGTCGAGAAGGAGTTCAAGCAGGAGCAGATCGAGACGTCGACGCACCCGTGCACGGACCTCGGCGCGCTGGCAGACGAGATCCGGGAGGGGCGGTCGCGCACGGACCAGCTGGCCCGCCGGGCGGGGGCGCGCATCGCCGCGCTGGCCACCGCCCCGCAGGAGGTCGAGTCGACGGTCCTGCCCGACCGGCGCGCGCACGCGATCCGCGCGGAGTTCGGCCAGACGGCCCGCGACCAGCTCACCTGCGGCTGCCACGTCCACGTCGAGGTCGCCAACGACGAGGAGGGCGTCCGGATCCTCGACCACCTGCGGTCGTGGACGCCCGTGCTGCTGGCGCTGAGCGGCAACAGCCCGTCGTGGCAGGGCACCAGCACCGGCTACTCGTCCTACCGCTCGCAGGTGTGGGGCCGCTGGCCGACCGCGGGACCGACCGCGCCGTTCGGCGACGCGGCGGGCTACCGCGCGGTCGTCGACGACCTCCTGCGCTCGGGCGCGATCCTCGACGAGGGGATGGTCTACTTCGACGCGCGGCTCTCGTCGCGCTACCCCACCGTCGAGGTCCGCGTGGCCGACGTGTGCCTCGACGCAGACGACGCGGCCCTGCAGGCGGCGCTCGTGCGGGCCCTCGCGGAGACCGCGGGCACCGAGCGGGTCGCGCAGCCCCGCACGGAGCTGATGCGGGCGGCGACCTGGCGGGCCGCCCGCTCGGGCCTGACGGGCGACCTGGTCAGCCCCCTGTCGGGCAAGCCCCTGTCGGCCGCCGAGGTGGTCGCGCAGCTGGTGGAGCACGTCCGCCCTGCGCTCGCGGAGTCCGGCGACCTGGCCTGGGTCGAGCGACAGGTGGCCACGGTCCTGCGCCGCGGCAACGGCGCGATCCAGCAGCTGGGCTGGCGCGCCGAGGGCGCCGACGACGACGGGGTGGTCCGCCGGGCCGCCGAGCGCACCCTCGGCTAGGGCAGCAGGTCCGCCAGGGGGACGTCGGGGTCCGCCAGCCGGTCATGGTCGATCACCGCGCCCGAGCGGATGAGCGCCTGCACGTCGTCGACCACGTCCCACACGTTCACGTTCATCCCCGCGAGCACGCGGCCACCGCGCCGCCAGAACGCGATGAGCTCACGGCCCTGCAGGTCGCCACGGATGACGACCTCGTCGTACCCGTGCGACCCCACGTGGCCGGCGTACTCCATGCCGAGGTCGAACTGGTCGGTGAAGAAGTACGGGAGCGCGTCGAACGGCTCGTCGGCGCCGACGATCGTCGCCGCCGCCGTGGCCGGCTGGTTGAGCGCGTTCGCCCAGTGCTCGACCCGGACGTGCGTCTCCAGGAACGGGTGGTAGGCCCGGGCGATGTCGCCGACCGCGAGCACCTGGCGGTGCGACGAGCGCAGGTGCGCGTCCACGACGACACCGTCCTCCACGTGCAGCCCCACGGCCTTTGCCAGCTCCACGCGCGGCGCGGCGCCGATGCCGACGACGACCAGGTCGGCGTCGACCAGGGTCCCGTCGGCGAGCTCGACGGCGCCCACGTGCGTCCCGTCGCCGGCCGCGACGATCTCGGAGATCTCGGTACGGGTCCGCAGGTCGACGCCGTTCTCCCGGTGCAGGTCGGCGAACATCGCCGCGAGCTCCGGTCCCAGGACCCCGAGCAACGGCAGCGGGTCGCGGACCAGCACGCTCACGCTGCACCCGGCGGCCCGCGCCGCGGCGGCGACCTCGAGCCCGATCCAGCCCCCGCCGACGACCACGACGCGCAGGCCTGCGGCGAGCCGGGCCCGGAGGCGGTCGCTGTCGTCGAGGGTCCGCAGGTACACGACGCCGGTCAGCCCCGCGCCGGGCACGTCGAGGCGGCGCGGCGCGGACCCGGTGGCGAGCACGAGGTGGTCCCAGCCCGTCCGCGTGCCCGAGCCGTCGATGACGTCGTGCGAGCCGAGGTCGATCGAGGTGACCGTCGTGCCCAGGCGCAGGTCGACGTCGTGCTCCGCGTACCAGCCGGCGGGGTGCACGAACGCGCCGTCGCGCTCGTCGCTGCCCTGCAGGTAGCCCTTCGAGAGCGGGGGCCGCTCGTACGGGCGCTCGGTCTCGGTGCCCAGCAGGACGACCCGTCCGTCGTACCCACGCCCACGCAGGCCCTCGACGGTCTTGGCGCCCGCCAACCCTGCCCCCACGACCACGACCTGACCGCTCACGGCTGTCCTCCACCTCGTCGGCCCGCCGGCGGGCACAGGGGTGCCGCCCAGCGTCGGCCGAGTGCCGAAGGCCAGCGCACCAGGTCGTACGCCCCGGCGCAACGGGTGGCGGTGTGTCGAAGTCCACCCGAGGTTCCTCGTCGCACCACGCGCCAGATGGACGGCTGACTGGCACGCTGGCATGCATGCTGATGTGGCCGGGACGCCCCTACCCGCTGGGCGCCACCTACGACGGGACCGGGACGAACTTCGCCCTGTTCTCGGAGGTGGCCGAACGAGTCGAGCTGTGCCTGTTCGCCGACGACGGCACCGAGTCCCGGGTGAACCTGACCGAGGTCGACGCGTTCGTGTGGCACGGGTTCCTGCCGGCGATCGCCCCCGGGCAGCGCTACGGCTACCGCGTGCACGGTCCGTACGACCCGGCGCAGGGCCAGCGCTGCAACCCGAACAAGCTGCTGCTCGACCCCTACGCCAAGGCGATCGACGGACAGATCGACGGCGACCCCTCGCTGTACTCGTACCGGTTCGACGCGCCAGACGCGCGCAACGACGACGACTCCGCCGGCCACACGATGACCTCCGTCGTCATCAACCCGTACTTCGACTGGGGCCACGACCGCCCGCCGCAGCACGAGTACCACGAGTCGGTCATCTACGAGGCGCACGTGCGCGGCCTGACGATGCAGCACCCGGCCGTCCCCGAGGAGCTCCGCGGCACCTACGCCGGCATGGCGCACCCCGCGGTCATCGAGCACCTCACGTCGCTCGGCGTGACGGCCGTCGAGCTCATGCCCGTGCACCAGTTCGTCAACGACCCGTCGCTGGTCGAGAAGGGCCTGTCGAACTACTGGGGCTACAACACCATCGGGTTCTTCGCCCCGCACAACGGCTACGCCGCGTTCCAGCACGCCGGCCAGCAGGTGCAGGAGTTCAAGGCGATGGTCAAGGAGCTGCACGCCGCCGACATCGAGGTCATCCTCGACGTGGTCTACAACCACACCGCCGAGGGCAACCACATGGGCCCGACGCTGAGCTTCCGGGGCCTGGACAACGCCAACTACTACCGGCTCGTCGACGAGGACCAGGCGCACTACTTCGACACCACGGGCACCGGGAACTCTCTGCTCATGCGGTCGCCGCACGTGCTGCAGCTGATCATGGACTCGCTGCGCTACTGGGTTCTGGAGATGCACGTCGACGGCTTCCGCTTCGACCTGGCGGCCACGCTCGCCCGGCAGTTCCACGAGGTCGACCGCCTGTCCGCGTTCTTCGACCTCGTGCACCAGGACCCGGTGGTCTCGCAGGTCAAGCTCATCGCCGAGCCCTGGGACGTCGGCGACGGCGGCTACCAGGTGGGCGGGTTCCCCCCGCTGTGGTCGGAGTGGAACGGCAAGTACCGCGACACGGTCCGGGACTTCTGGCGCGGCGAGCCGTCGACGCTCGGCGAGTTCGCCAGCCGCCTGTCGGGGTCCTCGGACCTGTACGAGCACACCGGCCGGCGCCCGATCGCGAGCGTGAACTTCTTCACCGCGCACGACGGCTTCACGCTCACGGACCTCGTGTCCTACAACGAGAAGCACAACGAGGCGAACGGCGAGGGCAACAACGACGGCGAGAGCCACAACCGGTCCTGGAACTGCGGCGTGGAGGGACCCACGGACGACCCCGCGATCACCGCTCTGCGCGCGCGTCAGCGCCGGAACTTCCTCACCACGCTGCTCCTCTCGCAGGGCGTCCCGATGATCGCCCACGGCGACGAGCTGGGCCGCACCCAGCAGGGCAACAACAACGTCTACTGCCAGGACAGCCCGCTCTCCTGGGTCGACTGGGACCTCAACCAGGACAAGACCGACCTGCTGGAGTTCACTCGTCGGCTCGTGCGGCTCCGTCAGGACCACCCCGTGTTCCGACGCCGTCGCTTCTTCGCCGGCCAGCCCGACCTCTCGGACCAGTCCGACCTCCTGGACCTGGCCTGGCTCGCGCCCGACGGCCACCACATGCGCGACGAGGCCTGGGGTGCGGACCACGCGCGCGCCGTGATGGTGTTCCTCAACGGTGACGCGATCGCCGAGCCCGACCTGCGCGGCCAGGAGATCGTGGACGACAGCTTCCTCGTCCTGTTCAACGGGCAGCCCGACGCCGCCACGTTCACGCTCCCGCAGAGCCAGTTCGGGGACGTGTGGACGGCGGTCGTGGACACGGACTCGCAGATCGAGGCCGGGAGCACCGTCACGGCGGGCACCACCCTCGAGCTCCGGGAGAAGTCGATCATCGTGTTCACCCGTCCCTCGATCCTCCCGTCGCCGACGTCGTCGGGCATCGGCGCGGTGGCGACGGCGGCGAGCGAGGCGGCCAAGCAGACCAGGGGCCGCAAGCACGCCGAGTCGGCGGACGAGAAGCCGAAGCGACGCACCACCCGGCCGCGCCCGTCCGCATGAGCGACCCGCGCCCGACGCCCACCCGCCGGCTGCCGACGGCGGGCCGGCCCGTGCCGACGTCGACCTACCGGGTCCAGCTGGGCGAGGACCTCACGCTCGACGACGTCGCGGGGCGGGTGCCGTACCTGGCGTCGCTCGGCGTGACGCATGTGTACCTGTCGCCGATCCTGCGCGCCGCGCCCGGCTCCACCCACGGGTACGACGTCGTCGACCACGACGAGATCGCGCCGTCGCTGGGCGGGCTGCCCGCGTTGCGCCGGCTGGCCGACGTCGCCCACGACGCGGGCCTCGGCCTGGTGCTCGACATCGTGCCCAACCACATGGCCGTGCCCACGCCGGTCTGGCACAACCGCGCCCTGTGGTCGGTGCTCGCCGAGGGCCCGGACTCCCCCTACGCCGACTGGTTCGACGTGGACTGGTCCGCCGGCGACGGCGCCGTCCTGATGCCGGTGCTGGGCGACCGGATCGGGGCCGTCCTGGGGCGCGACGAGCTGCAGCTCGACGAGGTCGAGATCGAGGGCGACGGCGAGGGCACCCGGACCGTGCTGCGGTACCACGACCACGTCTTCCCCGTCCGGCCCGGCACCGAGTCCCTGCCGCTCGGCGAGCTGGTCGAGCGCCAGCACTATCGCCTGGCGTACTGGCGGGTCGCCGACGAGGAGCTCAACTACCGGCGGTTCTTCGACGTCGGCACCCTGCTGGCCGTCCGCGTCGAGGACCCCGCGGTGTTCGACGCCACGCACGCGCTCGTGCTGTCGCTGCTGGCCGACGGGACCATCGACGGGCTGCGGATCGACCACCCGGACGGCCTGGCCGACCCCGCCGGCTACCTGGCGCGGCTGCGGGAGGCGAGCGGCGGAGCCTGGGTGGTCGTCGAGAAGATCCTCGAGGGCGACGAGACGCTCCCGCCCGACTGGGAGACCGCCGGCAGCACCGGGTACGAGGCCCTCTGGCGGATCCAGGAGACGTTCGTCGACCCCGGCGGCGCGGCGGTCCTCGGCGCGGTCATGCACCGGCTCACGGACGACACGTCCGACGCGTTCCCGGCGATCGCCGAGCAGGCCAAGCGGGAGATCGTCGACGGCCCGCTGTACGCGGAGGTGCACCGGCTGACGTCGTTGGCAGCGGACATCTGCCGCGCCGACCTGCGCCTGCGCGACCACACCTGGCGCGCGCTCGAGGACTGCCTCATCGAGCTGCTCGTCGCGTTCGACCGCTACCGCGCCTACGTCGTGCCCGGCGAGACCGTGCACCCCGAGTCGCTCGAGGTGCTGCAGACGGCCGCCGTGCACGCGCGTGCCCGGCTCTCGCCCGAGCGCAGCGCGACCATGGACGTCGTCGTCGACCTGCTGCTCGGCCGCGAGGTGGGCAGCGCCGGGCGCACGCGCGGACCCCGCCGGGACGAGCTGGTGGTCCGGTTCCAGCAGACCTGCGGCGCCGTGATGGCCAAGGGCGTCGAGGACACCGCGTTCTACCGCTGGACCCACCTGACCGGCCTGTGCGAGGTCGGCGGCAACCCGGAGCAGTTCGCGCTGACCCCCACCGACCTGTCCGCGTGGGCCGCCGAGATGCAGGTCTCCGCGCCGCTGGGGATGACGACGCTGTCCACGCACGACACCAAGCGCGGCGAGGACACCCGGTCGCGCCTCGGCGTGCTGAGCGAGCTCCCCCGCGAGTGGTCGGTGCTGGTCGACGCCCTGCGGGCCACCTCGGCCCCCTACCGCAGCGCGCTGCTCGACGGCCGGACCGAGTACCTGCTGTGGCAGACGCTGGCCGGCACGTGGACGGACGAGGGCCCGATCACCGAGGACCGCCTGGTCGAGTACCTCACCAAGGCGATCCGCGAGGCCAAGAACCGGACGACGTGGACCGCTCCCGACGAGGCCTACGAGCGCGCGGTCCTCGACGCCGCGCGGCAGGCGCTCGTCGACCCCGTCGTCGCCAGCCTGCTCGGCGACTGGGAGGTCCGCACGCGGCCCGCGGTCCGGGCCACGACGCTCGGCACCAAGCTCGTCCAGCTCACGCTGCCCGGGATCGCCGACGTCTACCAGGGGACCGAGGTGCCGAACCCGGTGCTCGTGGACCCGGACAACCGCCGGCCCGTCCCGCTCGAGCCGCTGGTGGCCCGGCTCGCCCGGCTCGACGACGGCGCCGGACCGCGGGACCTCGCCGACGAGAAGCTCCTGGTCACGTCCCGGGCGCTGCGCCTGCGCCGGTCGCTGCCGGAGGCGTTCGTCGGACCCGACAGCGGCTTCCTGCCGCTCGCCCACTCCTCCGGGCACTCGCTGACGTACGCGCGCTCCGTGGCCGGCGAGGCCCGGGTCGCCGTCGTCGCCACCCGCCTCGCCGCGTCCGTCGACCGGCTCGGCGGCTGGGCCGACCACACCGTCGCGCTGCCCGACGGCGACTGGCACGACGTCCTCACCGACCGGCCCGTCGCCGGCGGCGTCGTGGACGTCGGTCCCCTGCTCGACCGGCTGCCCGTCGCTCTGCTGGTGCGGGCCGAGGGCTGAGCTCGTGATCCCTCGTGTCTGGGCGCCCGCTGCGGCGCGCGTCGACCTCGTGCTGGGCTCGTCGCGGGTCCCGCTGTCCGCCGAGGACGGCTGGTGGTCCGTCGACCGCGACCTGCCGCACGGCACCGACTACGCGTACTCCGTCGACGGCCGCGACCCGCGCCCGGACCCGCGCAGCGCCTGGCAGCCCGCCGGGGTGCACGGCCCGAGCCGGGTGTTCGACACCTCCCTGTTCGGGTGGACGGACGCGGGGTGGTCCGGGGTCGACGCCCGCGGCCACGTGACGTACGAGCTGCACGTCGGCACCTTCACGCCCGGGGGCACGCTCCTGTCGGCGATCGAGCACCTCGACGAGCTCGCCTCGCTGGGCGTCGACCTGGTCGAGCTCCTGCCGGTCGGGCCGTTCAGCGGCGTGCACGGCTGGGGGTACGACGGCGTCGGCACCTTCGCCGTGCACGAGCCGTACGGCGGGCCGGCGGCCCTGCAGGCGTTCGTCGACGCCGCCCACGCCCGCGGCCTGGGCGTCTGCCTCGACGTCGTGCACAACCACATGGGCCCGTCCGGCAACTACCTCGGGGAGTTCGGCCCGTACTTCACCGACGACCACCAGACGCCGTGGGGCTCCGCGATCAACCTCGACGGCGACGGGTCGCCCGAGGTCCGGCGGTGGGTGTGCGACAGCGTGCTGCGCTGGTTCCGCGACTTCCACGTCGACGCCCTGCGCCTGGACGCCGTGCACGCGCTGATCGACTTCTCGGACCGGCACCTGCTCGCGCAGCTGGCCGACGAGGTCGCCGCGCTGTCCTCCGCCCTGGGTCGCCCGCTGTCCCTGGTCGCCGAGTCCGACCTCAACGACTCCGTGGCGGTGACGCCGACGGCCCTCGGCGGCTGGGGCATGACGGCGCAGTGGGACGACGACGTGCACCACGCCATCCACGCCCTGGTCACCGGTGAGCGGCACGGCTACTACGGCGACTTCGGTGCCCCCGAGACGCTGCACAAGGCGCTGACCAGCGTGTTCGTGCACGACGGCGGCTGGTCGTCCTTCCGCGGCCGCGACTGGGGCCGCCCCGTGCCGCCCGGGACCGACGGCCACCGGTTCGTCGTCGCCGCCTCGACCCACGACCAGGTGGGCAACCGCGCGCTCGGCGACCGCCCGTCCGCCCGCCTCGACCCGGGCCGCCTCGCCGTCGAGGCCGCCCTCGTCCTGCTGTCCCCGTTCAGCCCGTTGCTCTTCATGGGCGAGGAGTGGGGCACCCGGACCCCCTGGCAGTTCTTCACCGACCACCCGGAGCCGTCGCTGGCCGCCGCCGTGCGCGACGGCCGGCGCCGCGAGTTCGGCGGCCACGGCTGGGACGTCCTCTACGGCGGGGACATCGAGGTCCCGGACCCGCAGTCCCCGGCCCCGTTCCGCGGCAGCATCCTCACGCGCGAGGAGCTCGACGACCCTGCCCACCCCGAGCACGCCCGCCTGCGCGACTGGTACCGGGAGCTCATCGCGGTCCGCCGGGCCGTCCCGGACATCGCGTCCGGCGACCTGTCGGCCACCGACCTCGTCTGGGGCGGCGCCTCCGAGCGCGACCAGGAGGACGTGCCGTGGGACGGCTGGATGGTGCTGCACCGCGGGTCCGCACGCGTGGTGATCAACCTGTCCGGCGAGGAGGTCGCCGTCCCGGTGCACACCGACGACCCGCTGGACGTGGTGGCGGCGTGGGACCCGGCCGCCGTCGAGGCGACCCCCGGAGGCGCGCTGGTGCTGACGCCGCCGCGCTCGGTCGTGGTCCTGGCCTGAGCTCGGCGCGTCAGGCGACGAGCGCGGCTCCGTCCGCGGCGAGCGAGCCCAAGCGCGAGAGCGCGCGGTAGTACTTCTTGCGGTACCCGCCGGCGAGCATCTCGGGCGAGAACAGGTCCTTCTCCCCCGCGCCGCCCAGCAGGACGGGCACGTCCCGGTCGTAGAGCCGGTCGACCAGCACGACGAGCCGCAGCGCGACGTCCTGGGTCGGCACGGGCCGCACGCCGGTGAGGGCGACCAGCCCGATGCCGTCGAGGAGGGCGCCGTACCGGCTCGGGTGCACGGTCGACAGGTGCGCGAGCAGGTCGCCGAAGTCGTCGAGCGTCGCGTCGGTGCGCGCGGCGGCCGCGGCGGCCACGGCGTCCTCGGACAGCCCGTCCGCATCGGTCACCACGGACCGGTGCCGGTAGTCGTCGCCGTCGACGCGCAGGACCTCGAACCGGGCCGCGAGCGCCTGGATCTCGCGCAGGAAGTCCTCGGCCGCGAACCGGCCCTCGCCCAGCGAGCCGGGCAGCGTGTTCGACGTGGCCGCGAGCGCCACCCCGCGGTCGGCGAGCTCCCGCAGCAGGCGGGACATGAGGACGGTGTCGCCCGGGTCGTCCAGCTCGAACTCGTCGATGCAGACCAGGCGCCGGGTGGCCAGGGCCTCGACGGTCGGCAGGAAACCGAGGGCGCCGACCAGGTTGGTGTACTCGACGAACGTGCCGTAGGCCGCGTCCGAGACCCCGACCGCGTGCGCGAGCGACGTGAGCAGGTGGGTCTTGCCGACGCCGAAGCCGCCGTCGAGGTAGATCGCCACCGGGGTCGACCTGCCGCGCTTCAGCCACGAACGGGACGGGCCGCGCCGGATCTCCTCGGCCGCGGCGGACAGCCGCGCGACGGCCGCGGCCTGCGACGGGTGCGCGGGGTCCGGTCGGTAGGTGGCGAAGGACTCGTCGGCGAAGTGGCGGGGCGGCACGAGCTCGGCCAGCAGGCGGTCCGGGGGGACGACCGGCCGGCGCTGCGTGAGGCTGGGGGTGCCCGTCGACGCCAGCACGGGGTCCGGGGAGGTCACGATCGAGCAGCCTACGTCGCTCCCGCCGGGCCTCCGAATCACGACCGGATCGGTCCGCTTATCGCGTTCTGGACGCCCGTGCCACATATCGACCCGAACATCTCATGATCCGGACACCCTCTCCCGAGTTCCACGCTCACGTGACAACCTCGTCGGGTGATCGCCCCCCGGTTCCGCCAGTCGTGTCGGTGCATGTGCACCGTCGCCGCGGACCCGTGCGTGTGCTGCTGTCCGCGGAGCAACTGACCCCGCCCCTCGTCCCCCCTCGGGCGCGCGGTCTGCGTCCAGAGAACCGCGTCCCCAGCGGTGGGTGCAGGCGCACGTCCACGTTCTTCCGGAGATAACGCCCCTATGGCGCACACCAGGATCGCCCCGCCCGCTGCTCGTGCCGAGGGTCAGTGGGCGTTCGGCCAGACGGAACCGCTGAACGGCAACGAGCTGTTCAAGCAGCAGGACGACGCCCTCAACGTCCGCCAGCGGATCGAGGACGTCTACTCCCGCGAGGGCTTCGCCAGCATCGCGCCCGAGGACCTGCGCGGACGGATGCGCTGGTGGGGGCTCTACACGCAGCGCAAGCCCGGGATCGACGGCGGCAAGACGGCGACGCTCGAGCCGCACGAGCTGGACGACGAGTTCTTCATGCTCCGCGTCCGCTGCGACGGCGGCGCCCTGAGCCTGCAGCAGCTGCGCACCATCGCGGACATCTCGGTCGAGTTCGGCCGCGGCACCGCGGACGTCACCGACCGGCAGAACATCCAGCTGCACTGGATCCGCATCGAGGACGTCCCGGAGATCTGGCGCCGGCTCGAGGCCGTCGGGCTGAGCACCCAGGAGGCCTGCGGCGACTGCCCGCGCGTCGTCCTCGGGTCCCCCGTCGCGGGCGTCGCGGCCGACGAGATCATCGACGGCACCCCGGCCGTGCGCGCGATCGTCGACAACTACATCGGCGACCCGCGCTTCTCGAACCTCCCGCGCAAGTTCAAGACCGCGATCAGCGGCTCGCCGCACCACGACGTCGCGCACGAGATCAACGACGTCGCGTTCGTCGGCGTGGTGCACCCCGAGCTCGGCCCGGGCTTCGACCTCTGGGTCGGAGGCGGCCTGTCCACCAACCCCAAGCTCGGCGTCCGGCTCGGCGCGTTCGTGACGCTGGAGCAGATCCCCGACGTGTGGGTCGGCGTCGTCAGCATCTTCCGCGACTACGGCTACCGCCGGCTGCGCACCCGTGCCCGCCTGAAGTTCCTGGTGGCCGACTGGGGTCCCGAGCTGTTCCGGCAGGTGCTGGAGGGCGAGTACCTCGGCTTCACGCTGGAGGACGGCCCCGAGCCTCCCCCGCCGCCCACGGGCCGACGCGACCACGTCGGCGTGCACCCGCAGAAGGACGGCAGCTTCTACGTCGGCATGGCGCCCACGGTCGGCCGCATCTCGGGCGAGCTGCTGCAGCAGCTGGCCGATCTCGTCGAGACGGCGGGGTCCGACAAGGTCCGGCTGACCGTCGAGCAGAAGATCGTCGTGCTCGACGTCGCGCCGGCGAAGGTCGACCCGCTGGTCGAGGGGCTCGAGGCGCTGGGTCTCCCGGTCCGGGCGGCGAGCACGTTCCGCCGCGGCACCATGGCGTGCACCGGCATCGAGTTCTGCAAGCTGGCCATCGTCGAGACGAAGGCGCGCGCGACGCACCTGATCGGCGAGCTGGAGGACCGGCTGCCGACGTTCGACCAGCCGATCACCATCAACCTCAACGGCTGCCCCAACTCGTGCGCCCGCATCCAGACGGCCGACATCGGCCTCAAGGGAGCGCTCGCCGGCGGCGAGGACGGCTACCAGGTGCACCTCGGTGGTGGCCTCGGGCTGACCGGCGGGCTCGGCAAGACGCTGCGTGGCCTGCGCGTCCCGGCCGAGGAGCTCCCCGACTACATCGAGCGCGTGACGCGCAAGTTCGACGAGCAGCGCACCGAGGGCGAGCTGTTCGCCCAGTGGGCGCACCGGGCCGACGAGGAGGACCTGCGATGAGCGGAACGTCAGGCGAGCGGGCCGTCCCCTACTACTGCCCGTTCTGCGCCAGCGAGGACCTGTGGCCCGCCGGCGAGACCCACGGCCAGTGGGAGTGCCGCTCCTGCACCCGCGCCTTCGCGCTGAAGTTCGTCGGGCTGGTGGCGCGCTCATGATCACCACCGACCTCCAGCAGCTCGCGGAGCAGGCGGGCCGCGACCTCGACGGTGCCCACCCGGCGGAGATCCTGCGCTGGGCCGCCGAGACGTTCGGCACCGACCTGGTCCTGGCGTCCTCGATGGGCGACGAGGTGCTGGTGCACATCGCCGCCGAGGCCGTGCCGGGCATCGACGTGATCTTCCTGGACACCGGCTACCACTTCGCCGAGACGCTCGGGACGCGCGATTACTACGCCGAGTTCACGGACATCTCACTGCGCACGATCCTGCCGCTGCGCACGGTCGCCGAGCAGGACGCCGAGCACGGCCCGAAGCTGCACGACCGCGACCCGAACCTGTGCTGCGCCCTGCGCAAGGTGGAGCCGCTGGAGCGCGGGCTCGCGCCGTACACCGCCTGGGTCACCGGCATGCGCCGCGAGGACGCCCCGACCCGCACGGACATCGCCGTCGTGGGCTGGGACGCCAAGCGCGGCAAGGTCAAGCTCAACCCGTTGGCCGCGTGGACGCAGGCGGACGTGGACGCCTACGTCGAGGAGCACCAGGTGGTCCTCAACCCCTTGCGCCAGGCGGGCTACGCGTCCATCGGCTGCGCCCCCTGCACGCGTGCCGTCGCCCCCGGCGAGGACGCGCGCGCCGGACGCTGGTCAGGTACCTCCAAGATCGAATGCGGGTTGCACACATGACGGGCACGACCACCCTCACGCAGCTGGACGCCCTGGAGTCCGAGGCCGTCCACGTCATGCGCGAGGTCGCCGGCGAGTTCGAGCGTCCCGTGCTGCTGTTCAGCGGCGGCAAGGACTCGATCGTCATGCTGCACCTGGCCCGCAAGGCGTTCTGGCCGGCCGCCGTGCCGTTCTCGCTGATGCACGTCGACACCGGCCACAACTTCGCCGAGGTCATCGAGTACCGCGACCGGGTCGTGGCCGAGCACGGGCTGCGGCTCGTGGTCGCCAGCGTGCAGGACGCCATCGACGACGGCCGCGTCGCCGAGCGTGCCGACGGCTCGCGCAACGCCCTGCAGACCGTCCCCCTGCTCGACGGCATCACCGCCCACCGGTTCGACGCGGTGTTCGGCGGCGGGCGTCGCGACGAGGAGAAGGCGCGCGCCAAGGAGCGGGTGTTCTCGCTGCGCGACGAGTTCGGCCAGTGGGACCCGCGCCGCCAGCGGCCCGAGCTGTGGGACCTCTACAACGGTCGGCACCGGCCCGGCGAGCACGTGCGCGTCTTCCCGTTGTCCAACTGGACCGAGCTCGACGTGTGGCGCTACATCGAGCGGGAGCAGATCGAGCTGCCCTCGATCTACTACTCCCACCGGCGCGAGGTGTTCCTGCGCGACGGGATGTGGCTGGCGCCCGGGGACTGGGGCGGCCCCCGCCCGACCGAGACGCTGCAGGTCCGCACGGTCCGCTACCGGACGGTCGGGGACATGAGCTGCACCGGCGCGGTCGAGTCCGAGGCGTCGACGATCCCCGAGGTGATCGCCGAGGTCGGTGCCAGCCGCCTCACCGAGCGGGGCGCCACGCGCGCCGACGACCGCGCGTCCGAGGCCGCCATGGAGGACCGCAAGCGCGAGGGCTACTTCTGATGGGCGCCGCGACCAGCCAGCTCGAGCCGACTGAGGAGATCCACCACGTGACCGAGCACGCGACGCGGGACCTGCTGCGCCTGGCCACGGCGGGGTCCGTCGACGACGGCAAGAGCACCCTGATCGGCCGCCTGCTCTACGACACGAAGTCGGTGCTGGCCGACCAGCTGAGCGCCGTCGAGGCCGCCACCCTGGCCCGCGGCGGCGGCGACGTCGACCTGGCGCTGCTGACGGACGGCCTGCGGGCCGAGCGCGAGCAGGGCATCACGATCGACGTGGCGTACCGCTACTTCTCGACCGCCACGCGCGCGTTCGTGCTCGCCGACACCCCCGGGCACGTGCAGTACACCCGGAACATGGTGACCGGCGCCTCGACCGCCGAGCTCGCGATCGTGCTGGTCGACGCCCGCAAGGGCGTGCTCGAGCAGACCCGTCGGCACGCCACGATCACGGCCCTGCTGCGCGTGCCGCACGTGGTGCTCGCGGTGAACAAGATGGACCTGGTCGACTTCGACGAGCCGACGTTCCGCTCGATCGCCGACGAGTTCACGGCGTACGCCCTGAGCCTCGGCATCGAGGACGTGACCGCGGTCCCGCTGTCGGCGCTCGCCGGCGACAACGTGGTGGACCGCTCGACACGGACGCCCTGGTACGACGGCCCGACGCTGCTCGAGCACCTCGAGTCGGTGCCGGTGGGCCGCGACGCGCTCTCCGAGCCGTTCCGGTTCCCCGTGCAGGTGGTCATCCGCCCGCGCACCGCGGAGCACCCTGACTACCGCGGGTACGCGGGCCGGGTCGCGTCCGGGGTGGTGTCGGTCGGCGACGAGGTCACCGTCCTGCCGTCCGGCAAGCGCAGCACGGTCGTCGGGATCGACACGTTCGACGGGCCCCTGACCGAGGCGCACGCGCCCCAGTCGGTGACGCTGCGGCTCGCCGACGACGTCGACGTGGCCCGGGGGGACGTCCTGGTCCCGACCGCCGAGACCGTCGAGGTCGGCTCGGACCTCGAGGGCACCGTGTGCTGGCTGGCCGAGAAGCGCAGCGTCCTGGGTGCTCGCCTGCTGGTCCGGGTGGGCACGCGCACGGTCCGCGCGCTCCTGCGGGAGGTCAACGCGCGGCTGGACGTCGACGCGCTGACGGTCGACGCGTGGGACGGGATCGACACGCGCTACGCGGTCGACGCGACCGACACCTCCTCCGACATCCCGCCGCGCGCCCTCACGCTCAACGCGATCGGGCGGGTCAAGATCCGGCTCGCCGAGCCGATCGTGCTGGACCCGTACGCCACGCACCGGCGGACCGGCGGGTTCCTGCTGGTCGACCCGGCGGACGGCACCACGCTCGCCGCAGGGATGATCGGCCCCACCCTGCTCGACCGGCTCACCCCCGCGCCGTCGGCGCAGGACGACGACGACTGGTTCGCCGGGTCCGGCATATGAGCGCGCCGCAGCACGCCCTGCTGCTCGACGTCCGCGGCCGTCGGGTCGTCGTCGTCGGCGGCGGCCCGGTCGCCGCCCGGCGGGCGACCCGACTGGTCGAGGACGGCGCGGACGTGCTGGTCGTCGCGCCCGCCCTGTGCGAGGACCTCGCGGAGCACGTCGCCGCGGGCCGCGTGACCTGGCGCGCGCGGGACTACCTGTCCACCGATCTCGACGGCGCCTGGCTGGTCCACACGGCGACCGGCGAGCGCGCGGTCGACGACGCCGTCGCGGCCGACGCCGAGGCCTCGCGGCTCTGGTGCGTGCGCGCCGACGACGCGAGCGCCTCGACGGCGTGGACGCCCGCCGTCGCCCGGTCCGGCGACGTCACGGTGGCGGTCGGCGCAGGCGGGGACCCGCGCCGGGCCGCCGCTCTGCGGTCCGCGATCGCGCTCCTGCTCGACACGGGCGCGCTGCCCCTGCGCCACCACCGACCCTCGACGGGCCGCGTGACCCTCGTCGGCGGCGGACCCGGCGACCCCGGGCTCATCACGACCCGCGGCCGGCGTGCCCTCGCCGAGGCCGACGTCGTGGTGGTCGACCGGCTGGCCCCCCGCGCCCTGCTGGCCGAGCTCGACCCCGCGGTCGAGATCATCGAGGCCGGCAAGTCCCCGCACGCGCACACCCTCACGCAGACCGAGATCAACGCGGTGCTCGTCGAGCGCGCCCGCGCCGGACACCGGGTGGTCCGGCTCAAGGGCGGCGACCCGTTCGTGCTCGGCCGCGGCGGCGAGGAGGTGCTCGCGTGCCTCGAGGCCGGGGTGCAGGTCGACGTCGTCCCCGGCGTGACCAGCGCGCTCGCCGTGCCCGCCGCCGCCGGCATCCCTGTCACGCACCGCGGCCTCGCGCGCCAGCTGACCATCCTGTCGGCGCACGACACCGCGCCCGACTGGCCCACGCTCGCCCGCCTCGAGGGCACCCTGGTGCTGCTCATGGGCGTGGCGCAGCTGCCCGGTCACACCCGCGCGCTGCTCGCGCACGGCAAGGACCCGGGCACGCCCGTCGCGATCGTCGAGAACGGGACCCTGCCGTCGCAGCGGACCACCGTCGGCACGCTGGCGGACATCGCGGACCTCGCCCGCGAGCGCGGCGTCGGCAACCCGGCCGTCGTGGTGATCGGCGACGTCGCGGCGCTGGCGGACGTCCTGTCCTAGGTTGGCAGTCGTGCCCGACCTCCCCGCGCTCGACGTCCTGCTCCCCCTCGACGCGACCGTCCGGCACCTGGTTCCGCGCGCCGACGAGGCCGAGCTGCTCGCCCTCTTCGCCGACGTTCCCGCCGCGGGCGTCCACGTGCGGGCCAACATGGTGACCACGCTGGACGGGGCGGCCACGGGCGCGAACCACGTGAGCGGCTCCATCAACGGCCCCGCCGACTTCCGGGTCTTCCGCGTGCTGCGCGCCCTCGCGGACGTCGTGCTCATCGGCGCCGGTACGGCCCGGGGCGAGCGCTACACCGCCCTGGACGTCCCCGAGGAGCTGCGAGAGGCCCGGGCCGCCCTCGGCCTGCCGGAGACCCTCGAGCTCGCTGTGGTCACCGCCTCGGGCGAGCTCCCCCTCGAGCTGCTCGACTCCGAGCGCCCGCCGATCGTGCTCACCACCGGCACCAACCCGTCGCTGGGCGCGCTGCGGGAGCGGATCGGCGCCGACCACGTCGTCGTGGCCGACAGTGGGATCCCGGGTGCCGTCGACCCCCGCGCCGTCGTCGCGGCCCTGGCCGACCGCGGTCTCGTGCGCGTCCTCGCCGAGGGCGGCCCGACCCTCCTGGCCCAGCTGCTCGACGCCGACCTGCTCGACGAGCTCTGCCTGACCTGGAGCCCGCAGCTGGTGGGCGGACCCGCGGGGCGCATCACGCACCTGCCCACCTGGTTCGAGCCGCCGCGCGCGCTGACGCCGCTGCACCTGCTCCACGCGGACGGCGTGCTGCTGGGACGGTGGCGGGTGGCTAGGCTCGGCGCGTGACCGACACGATCATCGTCCTCACGGAGGACACCCTCGCCAGCGCCGACGTCGAGAAGCTGCTCGCCCTGCACGAGGGCGAGACGTACGCGTACCGCGTGCTCGTCCCGGCGGACACGGACCGACCGCTCGTCTCCACGATCATCGACAACCTCAGCCTCGGCGAGCTCAAGGAGGCCTGGCACCGCGCGCTGGGCAAGGAGCCGTCCACGCCCGAGGCGAAGGCGACGGCCGACGAGCAGCTGGCCGGCAGCGTCGCCGCGTTCGTCGCCGCGGGCCGCGAGGCGACCGGCACGGTCGTCGACGACGACCCCCTGCCCGCGCTCAAGGCCGCGGTCGCCGACGGCGACGTGGTCGAGGTCGCCGTGGTGACCTACCCGCACGCCGTCGAGGACACGTTCCACCGCGACTGGGCCTCCCGGGCGCGCGAGGAGCTCCAGGTCCCCGTCCTGCACCTGTACTCGGGCACCAGCGAGATCGGCTGACGGACGACGAAGGGCGGCACCCGCGGGGTGCCGCCCTTCGTCGTGTCCTAGAACCCGGTCTGGGTGACCTCCGGGTACCACCGGCGGAACTTGCGGACCTGGTTGACCAGCGCCATCGCGACGTACAGCCGACGGCGCGGGGAGGCGTCCTTCGCGTACCTCAGCGGGTGCGCCACGGCCTTCGCCTTCACCAGGCGACGCACGCGCGCGTGGAGGTCGGGATCCAGGACGTACCTCAGGAGCAACCGGTGCGGTACGACCGAGTAGAGGATCTCCTTGTCGACGACGACCGGCGGCACCGACCGACCCTCGACCGCGTCCTCGACCACGAACCGCATCGGGTTGGCTCCCGCGGCGGTCACGTAGTAGTTGTTGCGGCCGATCCGCGGGTTGACCTCGAAGAACCGGAACGCCCCGGTGCGCGGGTCCACCTTGACGTCGAAGTTGGCGAACCCGCGGTACCCGGTCGCGGACAGCAGCGTCCGCGCCTGGTCGAGCATCGCGTCGTCGCGCGTGGTGATCATGGCCGCGGGGTTACCCAGCCCGGACGGCGTGTGCTCCTCGAGCAGCACGTGCGCCGAGCAGAGCAGCGTGATCGCCCCGTGCGAGTCCACGTACGCGGTGATCGAGCGCATCTGCGTGTCGTCGCCGGGCACCAGCTCCTGGACGACGAACCGCCCGTGGAAACCGGCACCGCGCAGCGACTCCCAGAGCTGCGCCAGCTCCTCGGGGGTCGCGATCTCGAAGACCTTCTTCTTGCCCTCGAACTCGACGTCCTGGTAGTCGGCGCTGCTGGCCGCCTTCGCGATCAGCGGGTACTCGAGGTCGACCGGGGCGGCCTCCCACGACGAGCCGCCGGAGAACTCCTGCACGATCGTGCGCGGGACCGAGATGCCGAGGTCCGTGCAGATCTCCGCGAACGTCGCCTTGTCGGAGATCCGGTCGAGCAGGTGCTCCGACAGGAACGGGACCACGTAGTACTGCTCGAGCAGCGCGCGGTGCTGCACGACGACCCGGACCAGCCAGTCCGAGTTCGCCATGAGGAGCAGGCGCTTGTCGGGCATCCCCTGCGCGACGGTGACCAGGCGGTCCACCAGCTGGCGGGCGTCGTGGCCGTCGGCGACGATCTCGTGCCGCACGATCTTCGAGTGCGCCACGGGACCGAGCGCCGCCCCGGCGACGACCACCGACGTGACGCCGTAGGCCTCGTGGAACGAGCGGGCCAGGGCGTACACGCCGATGTCGGCGCCGAGGATGACGGGCTGCAGGGCGGTTGTGCTCACGCGGTCTGCTCGGTGCGGTCGCCCGACCACAGCGTGTGGAACGTGCCGTCCTTGTCGGTGCGGCGGTACGTGTGCGCGCCGAAGAAGTCGCGCTGCGCCTGGATCAGGGCCGCGGGCAGCCGCTCCGCACGGACGCCGTCGTAGTACGACAGCGACGACGAGAACGCCGGCGTGGGCACGCCGTGCAGCGCGGCCCCGGACACGATCCGGCGCCAGGACTCGACGCCGTTGCCGACCGCGCCCGTGAAGTACTCGTCGGCCAGCAGCAGCGGCAGGTGCGCGTCGCGCTCGTACGCCTCGGTGATGCGGTTGAGGAAGCGCGCGCGGATGATGCAGCCGCCGCGCCAGATGCGGGCCATGGCGCCCCGGTCGATGTCCCAGCCGAACTCGGCGCTCGCGGCGGCGATCTGGTCGAAGCCCTGCGAGTACGCGACCACCTTGGAGGCGTACAGCGCGAGCCGGACGTCCTCGATGAAGGCGTCGCGGTCGGTGACCTCCCACGGGGTCGTGTGTGCGGGGAGCACGCCCAGCGCGGCCGTCCGCTGCGGGACCGAGCCGGACAGGGCGCGCTCGAACGTCGCCTCCGCGATGCCCGTGATCGGCACGCCGAGGTCGAGGGCGTTCTGCACGGTCCAGCGGCCGGTGCCCTTCTGCTCCGCCTGGTCGAGCACGATGTCGACGAACGCCGACCCGGTCTCGGCGTCGACGTGCTGCAGGACGTCCGCGGTGATCTCGATGAGGAACGACTCGAGGTCGCCCGTGTTCCACTCGGCGAAGATCTGGCCGATCTCCGCGGCCGAGGCACCCAGCCCCTGGCGCAGGAGGTCGTACGCCTCGGCGATGAGCTGCATGTCCGCGTACTCGATGCCGTTGTGCACCATCTTGACGAAGTGGCCGGCGCCGTCGGGGCCGATGTACGTGCAGCAGGGCACCCCGTCGACCTTGGCCGAGATCTTCTCGAGGATCGGGCCGAGCGACTCGTACGACTCCTTGGTGCCGCCAGGCATGATCGACGGGCCCAGCAGCGCACCCTCCTCGCCGCCGGACACGCCGGACCCGACGAAGTGCAGCCCCTTCTCGCGCAGCGCGGCCTCCCGACGGATCGTGTCCGGGAAGTGCGCGTTGCCGGCGTCGACGACGATGTCGCCCTCCTCGAGGAACGGCACCAGCTCGTCGATGACCGCGTCGGTGGGGCCGCCCGCCTTCACCATGACGACGATCTTGCGGGGCCGGGCCAGGGACGCGACGAAGTCCTCGACGGACTCGGACGGCACGAAGGCGCCCTCGTCGCCGTGGTCCGCCACCAGCGACTCGGTCTTGGCGTACGACCGGTTGTGGATGGCCACCGTGTAGCCGTTGCGCGCGAAGTTGCGGGCGAGGTTGCGGCCCATCACCGCCAACCCCGTGACGCCGATCTGCGCGGTTCCGGTGGCAGTTCCTGAGGCGACCATGCGGGAGAGCTCCTTCGATCGACGGCCGGCACGGGCCGCGACCACGACGGCGCGGTGCAGGTGCGGGGCACGTGCAGGCGCAGGTCGGGTGGGGCGACGTCCGGGGGTGCTGGGTGCGCGCGTCAGCCTAGTCCGGTGCGACGGAGACGGGAGCGGCGGGCCGGACATCGAGACGCGGTCCGAGCGTGAACGGGCGGCGGCGTGCCGGACACCCGTTCAGGGCACGCCGTGCGTACGCTCCACCACGTGACACCCGCGGGTCCAGAGGACGTCCCAGTCGAGTTCGTCAGCGCGCTGCGCTCGCTGCGCAAGGTGACGGTCCGCCCGGAGGTGATCCTCGACGAGGTGCCCGGCCCCGCCCGGATCGCCCCGTTCTCGGCCGCGCTCACCGCCGAGGTGCGCACGGCACGCCGGTCGGTCGCGGCCGAGGAGCTGGCGTCGGGCCGGTTCGTCGTCCTCTTCGACCCCGCGGGCCAGGAGGCCTGGGACGGCCACTTCCGCCTGGTGACGCTCGTGCGCGCCACCCTGGAGGCCGAGGTGGGCGCCGACCCGATGCTCGCCGAGGTGGCGTGGACGTGGTTCACCGACGCGCTCGAGGAGTCCGGGCTGGACGCCCACGCGGCCGGCGGGACCGTCACGCGGGTGCTGTCGCAGAGCTTCGGCGCCCTCGAGCGCCGCTCGGAGCAGACCGAGCTCGAGATCCGTGCGTCCTGGACCGCGGCCGACGAGGATCTGGGCCCCCACCTGCAGGCCTGGGGCACGCTGCTGTGCACCGCGGCGGGTCTCGAGCCGCTGCCCGACGGCGTCGTCGCCCTCGGCCCGAGGCGCTGAGCGCAGCTCGCCAGGCTGCGTCAGGCCGTCGACCTCAAGTCCCGAGGCCTCGGTGCCGATGACTGGCACGTGACCATCGAGCCCCTGCGACGAGACCTGGCCCCGGCCCGGAGGCCCGAGCTCAGGCCCGCCGTGCCCAGCTCGCGCACCACCGCACCTCCGTCGACCCAGCAGATGTGCGTCGTCGTGACCGAGGTGGCCGACGGCGACGGCGCTCCCCTGGTCCGTAACCTGCGTCGCCGCGGTGCGCCGCGCGTCGTCGTGCTCACCCGCCGCGCCAGCCGCCCCGAGCTCGCCGTCCTCCTGCAGGGCGGGCTGCGCGGCGTCGTCGCCGGAGCCACGGCACCCAGCCTGCCGCGTGCGGTCGTCGCCGCCGCTCCCCCGCCTCCGCTGCCGGACCTCACCGCCCGGGAGATCAGCGTCCTGCGCCTGGTCGCCGACGGCCGGACCAACCGGCTCATCGGCGAGGAGCTCGGCCTGTCCGCGCTCACCGTCAAGAGCCACCTCGCCCGCATCTCGCGCAAGCTGGGCACGGGCGACCGCGCCGAGCTGGTCGCCATCTCGATCCGCGGCGGCGTCCTGTCCTGAGCCGGGCCGGGCACCCGTCCGAAGCCTGAGCCGAACTGCGCGCCACCCGCGCGGCCTGCACAGATGCGTCCGCGTCGTCGCTTACCGTTGACCACATGCGACCTGAGGCGACCCCCGGCGCCCTGGCCGGGGCATCCGAGCCTGCCGGGACCCCCGAGCCCGACCCGACGGTCGAGGCCGCCCCCGAGGTCGTCATGCTGACCGAGCCGGCCGAGGGCATCCCGCCCGTCGTCGAGACGCCCGAGGCCCTCGCGGCGGTCGTCGCGGCGTTCGGCGCCGGCACCGGACCGGTCGCCGTGGACGCCGAGCGGGCGTCCGGCTACCGCTACGGGCAGCGCACCTACCTGGTCCAGATCCGGCGCGAGGGTGCGGGCACCGCGCTCATCGACCCCATCGCCGTCCCCGACCTCTCCTCGTTGTCCGACGCCCTGGTCGGCGTCGAGTGGGTGCTGCACGCCGCCTCGCAGGACCTGCCCGGGCTGGCCGAGCAGGGGATGCGGCCCAGCCGCGTCTTCGACACCGAGCTGGGCGCCCGGCTGCTGGGCCTCGAGCGGGTCGGGCTGGCCGCCGTCGTGGCGGACGCGCTCGGCCTCGGACTGGCCAAGGAGCACTCGGCGGTCGACTGGTCCACCCGCCCGCTGCCCACCGAGTGGCTCCGGTACGCGGCGCTCGACGTCGAGGTGCTGGTCGAGCTGCGCGAGGTGCTGGCCGAGCGGCTGGCGGTCGCCGGCAAGGCCGAGTGGGCTGCTCAGGAGTTCGAGGCGGTCCGCACGGCTCCCCCGCCGGCGGCCCGGGTCGAGCCGTGGCGCCGGGTGTCGGGGCTGCACGCCATCCGCGACGCCCGCCGGCTCGCCGTGGTCCGCGAGCTCTGGCTCACCCGGGACCAGAACGCCCGGACGCGCGACATCTCGCCCGGCCGCGTCCTGCCCGACCACGCGATCGTCGCGGCGGCCCAGGCGCTCCCCCGGTCGGTCCCCGCGCTCACCGCGCTGCCCGCCTTCGCCGGCAAGGGCACCCGACGCCGCGCCGCGCTCTGGCAGCAAGCCGTCGACCGCGGCCTGGCCACGCCGGACGACCAGCTCCCGTCCGTCCGCGGACCCAAGAGCGACGCCCCGCCGCCGCCCCGCGCCTGGGCGGAGAAGGACCCCGCGGCCGCCGCCCGGCTCGTGGCCGCCCGCGAGGTGGTCACGGACCTGTCGAGCACGCACGACGTGCCCGCCGAGAACCTCCTGCAGCCCGACCTGCTCCGGCGGCTGTGCTGGACCCCACCCGAGACGCTCGACGCCGACGGGATCGGGGAGTTCCTGCGGGCCGGGGGCGCGCGGCCGTGGCAGATCGAGCTCGTCGCGCAGCGGCTCGCCGACGCGTTCGAGGCTCTGCCCGGCGACTGAACGCCGGTGTTACTCTTCGGTAACTTACGGCTGGCACGACCGGGACCACCCCGGTAGCGTCGGCCGTCGCGGGCCCGCTGTCGCGGAGCCTGTCGGACACTGCCGTCCCGCCTGGAGGATCGATGCCCACCGCATCAGCCCGTCCCGCGTCGCTCGTCCGCCGCGTCGTCTTCGTCGACGGGGTCCGCACCCCGTTCGGCCGCGCGCGCAAGGACGGGTTGTACGCCCACACCCGTGCCGACGACCTGTCGGTCAAGACCGTCCGCGAGCTCCTGCGCCGCCACCCCGAGCTGCCGCCCGAGCGCATCGACGAGGTCGCCATCGCCGCGACCACGCAGCAGGGCGACCAGGGCCTGACGCTCGGCCGCACCGTCGGCGTGCTGGCGGGCCTGCCCCGCTCCGTCCCCGGGTACGCGATCGACCGCATGTGCGCCGGCGCGATGACCGCCGTCACCAACACGGCCGCCGCGATCGGCGTCGGTGCGCAGGACATCGCGCTCGCCGGCGGCGTCGAGCACATGGGCCACCACCCGATGGGCTTCGACGCGGACCCGAACCCGCGCTTCCTTTCCGAGCGCCTGGTCGCCAACGACGCCCTCAACATGGGCGTCACCGCCGAGAACCTGCACGACAAGTTCCCGGCCCTGACCCGCGAGCGGTCCGACGCGTACGGCGTCGCCAGCCAGGACAAGTACGCCGCCGCGCTGGCCGCCGGCAAGATCGAGCCCGACCTCGTCCCCGTCGCGCTGCGCGACCCCGAGAACGGCTGGGGACTGGCCACCGCCGACGAGCCCCCGCGCCCCGGCACCACCGTCGAGGCGATCCAGAAGCTGTCGACGCCGTTCCGCGCGGGCGGTCGCGTCACCGCCGGCACCGCAGCCCCGCTCACCGACGGCGCCGCCTCGTGCCTGCTCGCCGCCGAGGACACGGCCGCCGAGCTGGGCCTGCCCACCCGGATGCGCATGGTCTCGTTCGCGTACGCCGGCGTGGAGCCCGAGATCATGGGCATCGGCCCGGTCCCGGCTACGGTAAAGGCCCTCGACCGCGCCGGCCTGTCGATCGAGGACATCGGCCTGTTCGAGATCAACGAGGCGTTCGCCGTCCAGGTGCTCGCCTTCCTCGACGCCTTCGGCATCGCCGACGACGACCCGCGCGTCAACCAGTACGGCGGCGCGATCGCCGTGGGCCACCCGCTGGCCTCGTCGGGCGTGCGCCTGATGACGCAGCTGGCCCGACAGTTCGAGGAGAACCCGGACGTCCGCTACGGCCTGACCACCATGTGCGTGGGACTGGGCCAGGGCGGGACCGTCATCTGGGAGAACCCGCACCACGCCGACTACGAGCCCTTCGAGGGGGACGCCAAGTGAGCACGACCACGGACCTGCGCCCCGAGCGCGTCAGCCACGCGATCGCCCGCGACGTCACCCTGCCCGGAGGCGCCGGCACGCTGGCGCTCGTCACCATCGACAACGGCCTGGACCACACGAAGCCGACCACGTTCGGCGCCCAGGGCATCGCCGAGCTCGCCGCGACGCTCACCGCCGTGCAGGCGCGTGTCGCGGCCGGCGAGATCGTCGCCGTCGCCGTCACCGGCAAGCCGTACTACCTGGCCGCCGGCGCCGACCTGACGCAGATCGGCACCATCCCGGGGCGCGAGACCGCGCTCGGGCTCGGGCAGGGCGGTCACGCGGCCTACGAGCTGCTGCACACCATGGGCGTCCCGACGTTCGCGTTCGTCAACGGCGTCGCCCTCGGTGGCGGCCTCGAGCTGGCGCTGAACTGCGACTACCGCACCGTCGCGTCCGACGTCCGCGCGCTCGCCCTCCCCGAGACCGGCCTCGGCCTGGTCCCCGGCTGGGGCGGCGCGTACATCGTGCCGCGGCTCGTCGGGGTCGAGAAGGCTCTCGACGTCATCCTCACGCGCCCGGCGGCCAACAAGCCGTTCGCCGCCAAGGAGGCCGCGCAGATCGGCCTCATGGACGTCGTGCTCGACCCGGCCGACTTCCTCGAGGAGTCGATCCGCTGGGCCGCCCGCGTGGTGACCGGCGAGGTCGTCGTCGAGCGCCGCGAGCTCGACTCCGCCGAGGTCTGGGACGGCGTCGTCGCCGCCGCGCGCCAGCGGCTCGACGCGGTGATCAACCGCTCGCGCCCGGCGCCGTACCGCGCGCTCGACCTGGTCGCGGAGGCCCGCACGGCGACCCGCGCCGAGGCGTTCGAGGCGGAGGACGAGGCGCTCGCCGACCTGATCATGAGCGACGAGATGCGCGCGTCCGTCTACGCGTTCGGGCTGGTCTCCGGCGGCAAGAAGCCGGTCGGCGCGCCCGACCGCGGCCTCGCGCAGCCGGTCACGCGCGTCGGCATCGTCGGCGCGGGGCTCATGGCCGCGCAGATCGCGATGCTGTTCGCGCAGCGCCTCGGCGTGCCGGTGGTCATGCGGGACCTCGACCAGGAGCGCGTCGACAAGGGCCTGGCCGCGGTCCGGTCCTCGGTCGAGCGCCTCACGTCGACGGGCCGGATGAGCGAGTCCGCCGCCTCCCGGCTGATCGGGTCGATCCACGGCACGACGGACCTGGCCGAGTTCGCGTCGTGCGACCTCGTCATCGAGGCCGTCACCGAGATCCTCGACCTCAAGAAGAAGGTCTTCGCCGAGCTGGAGACGGTCATCGCCCCGACGGCGATCCTGGCGACGAACACGTCGGCGCTGAGCGTGAGCGCCATGGCCGCCGACCTGCAGCACCCCGAGCGCGTCGTCGGTCTGCACTTCTTCAACCCCGTGGCCGCGATGCCGCTGGTCGAGGTCGTGCAGGCCGAGCGCACGTCGCTCGAGGCGCTGGCCACCGGGTTCGCCGTCGCCGCCAAGCTGCGCAAGACGGCCGTCCTGGTGGCGGACCGCCCGGGCTTCGTCGTCAACCGGCTGCTCGTCCTGCTGCTCGGCGTGATCGTCGACGCCGTCGAGAAGGGCACGCCGGTCGAGGTCGCGGACCGCGCGCTGCGGCCCCTCGGCCTGCCGATGCCGCCGTTCGAGCTGTTCGACCTGGTCGGACCCGCCGTGGGCCTGCACGTGCTCACGTCGCTGCGCGAGGAGCTGGGCGACCGGTTCCCGCGCTCCCCCGGCCTGGAGAAGCTGGTCGCCGACGGCACCACCGTCGTCCTGCCGGCGAAGGCCAAGGGTCTGCCCAAGCCGGTCGACCCCGCCATCCAGGCCGTGTTCGACGCCTCGGGTACCGGCGGCACCCCGCTCGACGAGGCCGGCGTGCTCGACAGCGTCCTGTCGGCCCTGACCGTCGAGGTCGGGCACATGCTCGAGGAGGGCGTCGTCGCCACCCCGCAGCAGATCGACCTCTGCATGATCCTCGGCGCCGGCTGGGGCTTCCACCTCGGTGGGCTCACGCCGTACCTGGACCGCACGGGCTACTCCGAGCGCGTGCTCGGTCGGCGCATCCTGCCGGACGGCGTCGCGAACGTGCCCGCCGTCTAGGGGTCAGTAGACGCTCAGCCCTCGGTCCCGGAACGTCGCGCGCACGCGCTCGACGAGCTCCGGGGTCGGGGGCTGGGTCGTCTCCAGCTCGTACCGCATCCCGAGCTCCTCCCACTTGTCCCGACCCATCTGGTGGAAGGGCAGCACCTCGACGCGGTCGACCACGTCGCGGATCGCCTCGACGTGACCCGCGACCGCCTCGACGTTCTCGGGCGCGTCGGTCAGGCCCGGGACCAGCACGAAGCGGACCCAGATCCGGACGCCACGGTCCCGCAGTCGGGCGGCGAAGTCGAGCGTGGGCTGCAGCGCACGACCGGTCACCTGCCGGTAGGTCTCGGGCAGGCCGGACTTGATGTCGAGCAGCACCAGGTCGACGTCGTCGAGCATCTCGTCCGTGCAGTGCGCGCCCAGGAACCCGGACGTGTCCAGCGCGGTCGGCACGCCCATGGCCCGGGCGCCGCGGAGCAGGCGCGCCACGAAGGCGGGCTGCATCAGGGGCTCGCCGCCCGAGATCGTCAGGCCGCCGCCCGTCGCCGCGAACACCCCGCGGTAGCGCTTCACGCGGGCGAGGATCTCGTCGGCCGTCACGTCCGTCCCACGCCGCATCTGCATGGTGTCGGGGTTGTGGCAGTACAGGCAGCGCAGCGGGCAGCCGGCCAGGAACACCGTGAGCCGGGTGCCGGGACCGTCGACCGCCGTCACCAGCTCCCACGAGTGCACGGACCCGAGCTCGCCGGACCGCAGCGCCTTCACGCGTGCCGCGTGGTCGAGCTCGACCGTGGAGAGCCCCTCGGTGCCGCGCCGGGACCTGGGCATGCCCAGGTGCACGGCCGGCAGCGGCGCCGGCTCGTGCACCTGGGTGGTCATCGTCGCACTCACACGGAGCCGTGGAAGGTGCGCGACAGCACGTCGAGCTGCTGCTCGCGCGTGAGCCGCACGAAGTTGACCGCGTACCCGGACACCCGGATGGTCAGCTGCGGGTACAGCTCGGGGTGCTCCATGGCGTCCTCGAGCGTCTCGCGGTTCAGCACGTTGATGTTCAGGTGGTAGCCCGAGGACATCATGTACGCGTCGAGGAGGCCGACCAGGTTGGTCACCTGCTCGTCGCGGGTGCGGCCGAGGCCCGTCGGGACGACGGACGACGTGAGCGAGATCCCGTCCATCGCGTCGGCGTACGGCAGCTTCGCCACGGAGAGCGCGGAGGCCAGCATGCCGTGCGCGTCGCGCCCGTTCATCGGGTTGGCGCCGGGCGCGAACGGCTGACCGGCGCGCCGACCGTCGGGCGTCGAGCCCGTCGACTTCCCGTAGACCACGTTGGACGTGATCGTCAGCACGGACTGCGTGTGCACGGCGTCGCGGTAGGTGGGCGTCTGGCGCAGCTTGGTCATGAACGTCTGCACCAGCCACACGGCGATGTCGTCGGCGCGGTCGTCGTCGTTGCCGTAGGCCGGGTAGTCGCCGTCCACCACGTAGTCGGTGACGAGCCCGTCGACGGTCCGCACGGGGTGGACCTGCGCGTAGCGGATGGCCGAGAGCGAGTCGGCGACCACGGAGAGGCCGGCGATCCCGCAGGCCATGGTCCGCAGCACCTCGCGGTCGTGCAGGGCCATCTCGAGGCGCTCGTACGCGTACTTGTCGTGCATGAAGTGCACGCAGTTGAGCGCGTCGACGTACGTCTCGGCCAGCCAGTCCAGCGTGCCGTCCAGCTTGGCGACGACGTCGTCGTAGTCGAGCACGTCGCCGACCACGGCGGCGGCCGGAGGGGCCACCTGCTTGCCGGTCAGCTCGTCGCGCCCGCCGTTGATGGCGTAGAGCAGCGCCTTGGCCAGGTTGACCCGCGCGCCGAAGAACTGCATCTGCTTGCCCACCCGCATCGGCGAGACGCAGCAGGCGATCGCGGCGTCGTCGCCCCACGACTCACGGATGAGGTCGTCGGACTCGTACTGCAGCGCGGAGGTGTCGACGGAGACCTGCGTGCAGAAGCGCTTGAACCCGACCGGCAGGCGGTCGCTCCAGAACACGGTCAGGTTCGGCTCGGGAGCCGGGCCCAGGTTGTAGAGCGTCTGCAGGTACCGGAACGAGGTCCGGGTGACCAGCGGGCGGCCGTCCTGGCCCATCCCGCCGATGGCCTCGGTGACCCACGTCGGGTCGCCGGAGAACAGCTCGTCGTACTCGGGCGTGCGCAGGAACCGCACGATGCGCAGCTTGATGACCATGTCGTCGATCAGCTCCTGCGCACCCTCCTCCGTCAGGCACCCGGCGGCGATGTCCCGCTGCAGGTAGACGTCGAGGAAGGTCGAGGTCCGGCCCAGCGACATCGCCGCGCCGTTCTGCTCCTTCACCGCGCCCAGGTAGGCGAAGTAGAGCCACTGCACGGCCTCGCGCGCCGTCACCGCAGGACCCGAGATGTCGTAGCCGTAGGACGCGGCCATGACCTTGAGCTCCTGCAGTGCGCGGATCTGCTCGGCGTTCTCCTCGCGGTCCCGGATGATGCCCTCGGACGAGCGCCCGCGGTCCAGGTCGGCGCGGTCCTCGCGCTTGGCGGCGATGAGCGCGTCGACGCCGTACAGCGGGACGCGACGGTAGTCGCCGATGATCCGGCCGCGGCCGTACGCGTCCGGCAGGCCCGTGATGAGGTGCGCGGAACGTGCCGCGCGCACGGCCGGCGGGTAGACGTCGAACACGCCGTCGTTGTGGGTCTTGCGGTACTTGGTGAAGATCTCGCCGACGATCGGGTCGGGCGCGACCCCGTAGGTCTCCAGCGCCTTCTCGACCATCCGGTAGCCGCCGTTGGGCATGATCGCGCGCTTGAGCGGCGCGTCGGTCTGCAGGCCCACGATCAGCTCGTGGTGGCGGTCGATGTAGCCCGGCTCGTGCGAGGTGATCGACGAGGGCGTGTGCGGGTCGATGTCGTAGACGCCGCGCGCGCGCTCCGCCGGGAACATCGCGGTCAGCCGCGCCCAGAGGGCCGTCGTGCGGTCCGTCGGGCCGGCGAGGAACTCCGCGTCACCGGTGTACGGCGTGTAGTTGCGCTGGATGAAGTCCCGCACGTCGATCCGGTCCGTCCACGGTCCGGTGGCGAAGCCGTACCAGGCCGGGTTC
The DNA here is from genome assembly GCF_056403775.1 of Cellulomonas sp. P2_F12. Lineage (NCBI taxonomy): Bacteria > Bacillati > Actinomycetota > Actinomycetes > Micrococcales > Cellulomonadaceae > Cellulomonas > Cellulomonas sp. P2_F12. The sequence continues at coordinate 621,000 of NZ_JBFUEV010000001.1, forward strand.
GAGGATGACTCGTGGCGCTGGTTCGCGGACAGTGTGCTGGTGGACATCTCGTGCTCCTCCGACGTAGTCGATGTCTCCACGCTACGAAGTCCCGGGGCCAGAAGCACGGGACCTAAGGCCTCGCCGTGGTCAGGTCGTTCGTCCTAGGGCGGCAAGCGTGTCGCGCGCGATGTCCGCCGGGTGCAGCCTCAGCTCGGTCACCAGCTGCTCACGGGTCGCGTGGTCCAGGAACGCCCGCGGGATGCCGAACGCCTCCACCGGGGTCCCGATGCCGGCCTCGCGGGACCGCTGTGCGAGGTGCGAGCCGAGGCCCCCGTCGATGACGCCGTCCTCGATGGTGACCACGTGGTCGTGGTCGCCGACGAGCTTGGTGAGCGCCCCCGAGACCGGCATGACCCAGCGCGGGTCGACGACCGTCACCCGCAGGCCGTGCGCGGCGAGCAGCTCGGCGGTCTCGAGCGCGGTCGGTGCCATGGCGCCGTACCCGATGACCAGCACGTGCGGCGCGTCGACGGGGCCGTCGTGCCGGGCGAGCACGTCGATGCCGTCCAGGTGGTCGATGGCCGGCACGGGGTCGACCAGCGCCCCCTTGGGGTAGCGCACGACCGTGGGGGCGTCGTCGACGTCGACCGCGGTGCGCAGGGCGTCGCGCAGCGTCTCCTCGTCGCGCGGGGCCGCGAGCCGCAGGCCGGGCACCACGCCGAGCATGGCCATGTCCCACATGCCGTTGTGGCTCGCGCCGTCGGAGCCGGTCAGCCCCGCGCGGTCGAGCACGAACGTGACGCCGGCCTTGTGCAGCGCGACGTCCATGAGCACCTGGTCGAAGGCGCGGTTGAGGAACGTCGCGTAGACGGCGACGACGGGGTGCAGGCCGCCGAACGCCATGCCGGCCGCCGACGTCGCGGCGTGCTGCTCGGCGATGCCGACGTCGAACACGCGCTCGGGGAACTCGGCGGCGAACGGCGCGAGCCCGACCGGCTGGAGCATCGCCGCCGTGATGGCGACGACGTCGGGGCGTCGGCGCCCGATGCGCAGCAGCTCGTCGGCGAACACGCTGGTCCACTCGAACCGCGACGGCGCCACGGGCAGACCGGTCTCGGGGTGGATCTTGCCGACCGCGTGGAACCGGTCCGCGACGTCCTGCTCGGCCGGGACGTACCCGCGGCCCTTCTCGGTGATGACGTGCACGATCACGGGACCGCCGAACGCCTTCGCGTTGCGCAGCGCCCGCTCGACCGCCTGCACGTCGTGCCCGTCGACGGGGCCGACGTACTTGATGCCGAGGTCCTCGAACATGCCCTGCGGGACCAGCACGTCCTTGAGGCCCTGCTTCATGGCGTGCAGCGCGTCGTACGTCATCCGTCCCGGCGGTCCCGACTTCCGCAGCGTCCGCTTGCCCCACGACAGCACGTTCTCGTAGCCGCGCGTGGTGCGGAGGGTGTCGAGGTGGTGGGCGAGCCCGCCGATGGTCGGCGCGTAGGAGCGGCCGTTGTCGTTGACGACGACGACGAGCCGGCGGTCCTGGCCGGCGGCGATGTTGTTCAGCGCCTCCCAGGCCATGCCGCCCGTCAGAGCGCCGTCGCCGATCACCGCGACGACGTGCCGGTCCGCACGGCCCTGCAGCTGGTTCGCCTTCGCGATCCCGTCGGCCCAGCTCAGGGCCGTCGACGCGTGCGAGTTCTCGACGACGTCGTGCTCCGACTCGGCGCGGCTGGGGTAGCCCGAGAGGCCGCCCTTGCTGCGCAGCCGGGAGAAGTCGCGGCGGCCCGTGAGCAGCTTGTGCACGTAGGCCTGGTGGCCGGTGTCGAACACCATGGTGTCCAGCGGCGACTCGAAGACCCGGTGCATCGCGATCGTGAGCTCGACGACGCCGAGGTTCGGACCGAGGTGCCCACCGGTGCGCGAGACCTGGTCGACCAGGAACGCGCGGATCTCGGCGGCGAGGTCGTCGGCCTGGCGCGAGGTGAGCCGGCGCACGTCGTCCGGGGAGCTGATGTGGTCGAGCTGACCCATGGTGGTGCCACCTCCTCCGGTGTGCGGCGACGATGCCGCACGGTGCGGACGCCGAAAGCTGTGCCCACACTGTAGGCCGACCCAGCCTCCGGCATCCTCTCGTGCAGGTCAGGCCCGTGTGGAGGCCCCGTGAAGAGCCGCCCCCGAGCGACTACCATGGACCGGAAAGGGGAACACCCATGCGCTTCCTGCCTGGCCACGCGGCCACCTCAGACCTCACCTACGGAGACGTATTCCTCGTCCCGTCGCGTTCCGAGGTCGCCTCCCGCTTCGACGTCGACCTCACGGCCGTCGACGGGACCGGCACCACCGTCCCGATCGTCGTCGCCAACATGACCGCCGTCGCCGGCCGTCGGATGGCCGAGACGGTCGCCCGTCGCGGCGGCATCACCGTCCTCCCGCAGGACGTGCCCACCGACGTCGTGGCCGAGGTGGTCTCGTCCGTCAAGGCGCGCCACACCGTGATCGAGAGCGCCGTCGTCGTCAGCCCGCACGACACCGTGCACACCGCGCTGACGCTCATCGGCAAGCGCGCGCACGGCGCCGCCGTCGTGGTCGAGGACGGCAAGCCGGTCGGCGTGGTCACCGAGGCCGACTGCGGCGGCGTGGACCGCTTCACCCAGGTCTCCGAGGTGATGAGCGCCCAGCCCAGCACCGTCGACCTGTCCGTGGTCGAGCAGGGCGGCCTGCGTGGCCTCGAGGCGGCGTTCGAGCAGCTGCACGCCTCGCGCCGCAAGTTCTCCCCCGTCGTGCGCGACGGCGAGCTGGTCGGCGTGCTCACGCAGGTCGGCGCGCTGCGCTCGTCGATCTACCAGCCGGCCGTCGACGCGGACGGGCGCCTGCGCGTCGCGGCGGCCGTCGGGATCAACGGCGACGTCAAGCAGAAGGCCCTCGAGCTGCTCGAGGCCGGGGTCGACGTGCTCGTCGTGGACACGGCGCACGGCCACCAGCGCAAGATGCTCGACGCGCTCGGCGCGGTCCGCTCGCTCGACCCGCAGGTGCCGGTCGTGGCGGGCAACGTCGTCACCGCCGAGGGCACGCGCGACCTCATCGCCGCCGGCGCGGACATCGTCAAGGTCGGCGTCGGCCCCGGCGCCATGTGCACCACGCGCATGATGACCGCGGTGGGCCGCCCGCAGTTCTCCGCCGTGCTCGAGTGCGCGGCCGAGGCCCGCCGCCTGGGCAAGCACGTGTGGGCCGACGGCGGCGTGCGGCACCCGCGCGACGTCGCCCTCGCGCTGGCCGCCGGCGCGTCGCAGGTCATGGTCGGCTCGTGGTTCGCGGGGACGCACGAGTCCCCCGGCGACCTGCACGAGGACGGCAACGGCCGGCTCTACAAGGAGTCGTTCGGCATGGCGTCGGCGCGTGCCGTGGCCGCCCGCACCCGCGGCGGCTCGGCGTTCGACCGGGCGCGCAAGGGGCTGTACGAGGAGGGCATCTCGTCCTCACGGATGTTCCTGGACCCCCGCCGGCCCGGCGTCGAGGACCTCATCGACACCATCACAGCGGGCGTCCGCTCGGCGGCGACGTACGTCGGCGCGACGTCGATCGACGAGCTCCACGAGCGCGCGGTCGTCGGCATCCAGTCGGCCGCGGGCTATGAGGAGGGGCGTCCGCTGCCCGACGGGTGGTGAGCGCGATGCGTCCCGTCCTCGTGGTCACGCACGCGCCGCACGAGGGCCCGGGCCTCATCGCCCGCGGCCTCGACGCGCCGATTCGGGTCCGCACGGTGATCGACCTCGACGACGCGCGGCTCCCGTCGCTCGACGAGATCTCGGGCGTCGTCGTCATGGGCGGCCCGATGGACGCCGACGACGTGCCTGGTCACCCGGGGCTGGCTGCCGAGCGCGCGCTGCTCGCGGCCGCGGTCGACGCCGACGTCCCGGTGCTCGGCGTGTGCCTCGGCATGCAGCTGCTCGCGCTCGCGCTGGGCGCCCGGCTGCACCTGCGCGCCGCCACCGAGATCGGCTTCGCGCCCGTCGACATCGACGTGGAGGACCCGGTGCTCGGCGCGCTGGGCACCCGGCCGACCGTGCTGCACTGGCACTCCGACGCCGTCGACCTCCCCCCGGGCGCGACGCTCCTGGCCTCGACGGAGGCGACACCCGTGCAGGCGTTCCGCGCCGGCAGCGCGCTCGGACTGCAGTTCCACCCCGAGCTCGACGCCGGGATGCTCGACCTCTGGCTCTCGACGCCGGACATGGTCGCCGAGCTCGGCGAGGACGAGATCGAGGAGATCCGGGCCGCCGGGGCCCGTCACCTGCCGGGGCTGGTCCCTGCCGCCGAGAAGATGTTCGCCGGCTTCGGGGAGCTCGTCCGGGCCCGCGGATGACCGACCCGACCCCGGAGCAGCCTGGGGCGCGCGCCGAGCTGGTCGACCTGTGCACGCGCGGGATCGACTGGCGGATGGACCCGGCGCGCGTGCTCGAGGACCCCTCGACGGCCCGACCGGCCGCGGTGCTGGTGCTCTTCGGCGTGCTGGACGCGCTGCCCGCGCGCGCCGACACCCCCGCGGTGGCCGGCGACCTCGACGTGCTGCTCCAGCGCCGCTCGGGCACGCTCGGCCACCACGCCGGGCAGATCGCGTTCCCCGGCGGACGCCTGGAGCCGGACGACGCCGGGCCGCGCGAGGCCGCCCTGCGGGAGGCGGTCGAGGAGGTCGGGCTGGACCCGTCCGGCGTCGACGTCCTCGGCACCCTCCCGCCGCTGCCCGTCCCGGTGAGCAACCACCTGGTCACCCCCGTGCCGGCCTGGTGGACGAGGCCGTCGGTGGTCGCCGCGGTCGATCATGCCGAGACGGTCGACGTGTTCCGCGTCCCCGTCGCGGACCTGCTCGACCCCGCCCACCGCGCGAGCGTCGAGCACACCCGCTGGGGCCGCGTGGTCCGGACGCCGGCGTTCACCGTCGACGGCCTGCTGGTCTGGGGGTTCACCGGGATCGTGCTGGCGCGCATGTTCGACGCGCTCGGCTGGTCCGTGCCGTACGACGTGCACCGCATCGTCTCGGCCCGCTGAGGTGGTCCATCCCGTCCCCGAGATCGAGGTCACGGAGCAGCTGGCCCGCGCCCTCCTGGCCGAGCAGCACCCCGACCTGGCCGACCTGCCCCTGACCTGGGCCGGCACCGGCTGGGACAACGCCCTGTGGCGGCTGGGCGACCACCTGGCCGCCCGGTTCCCCGTCCGCGAGATCGCCGCTCCCCTGGTCGCCCACGAGCAGCGCTGGCTGCCGGTCCTGGCGCCGCGCCTCCCGGTCGACGTGCCCGTCCCCGTCCGCGTCGGGCTGCCGTCGGCCACCTACCCGTGGTCGTGGAGCGTCGTGCCGTGGTTCGAGGCCGTGGCCGCGCACCGCACCCCCGTGCCCGGTCGCACGCCGTGGGCGACGCACCTGGCCGACGTGTTCGTCGCGCTGCACCGTCCCGCGCCCGACGACGCGCCGGTCAACCCGTTCCGCGGCGTCCCGATCGCGCCCCGCGAGCCCGCGCTGCGCGAACGGCTCGACGCCCTCGCCCTGCCCGACGGTGACCGGATCCTCGAGACCTGGCGTTCGCTGGCAGCCACGCCCGACTGGGACGGGCCGGCCCTCTGGCTGCACGGCGACCCCCACCCGGCGAACCTGCTGGTCCACGACGGCCACCTGCGGGCGGTCATCGACTTCGGGGACGTGACCTCCGGCGACCCGGCGTCCGACCTGTCGACCGCGTGGCTGACGTTCGACGCCGAGGGACGGGCGGCCTTCCGGGACCGGCTCGCGTACGACGACGCGACGTGGCGCCGCGCACGGGCCTGGGCGCTGCACATGGCGGCCATGCTGCAGATGCACCCGGTCGACCACCCGACCCTCGCGGAGATCGGCCGGCACGGGATCGCGCAGGCCCTCGCCGACGGGTGAGTCGGCCTAGGCTCGCACCGAGGGAACGGAGCCGGTCGTCATGAGCACCGCGTTGATCGTCGTGGACGTGCAGAACGACTTCTGCGAGGGCGGCTCGCTGGCCGTCACGGGTGGGGCCCAGGTCGCCGCCGACATCTCCGGGTACCTGAGGGCGAACGCAGACGACTACGAGCTCGTCGTCGCCACCCGCGACTGGCACGCTCCGCTGCCCGACACCAACGACGGGCACTTCGCGGCCGACGGCGTCGAGCCCGACTACGTCCACACCTGGCCCGTGCACTGCGTCGCGCACACCCGCGGCGCCGAGTACCACCCGGACCTCCGGCTGCCGGCCGAGAGCCTGGTCGAGGTGGTCAAGGGCGAGTCCCGCCAGGACTACTCGGGGTTCGAGGGGCGCATCCTCGGCGCCGGGCAGGACACCGCGGACCTGGCGACGACCCTGCGCCGGCACGGGGTCGACAGCGTCGACGTCGTCGGCCTGGCCACCGACTACTGCGTCCGCGCGACGGCGCTCGAGGCCCGGGACGCGGGATTCGGCGTGCGCGTCCTGACCGACCTCGTCGCCGGTGTGGCACCTGACTCCTCGGCCGCCGCCCTCGACGAGCTCGCCACCGCCGGGATCGCCGTGGTGCCGGCCCAGCCCGAGGACTGAGGCCGTGGCGGACACCCCGAACAAGACGACGGCCACCGACGCCGACGTCGCCGCGTTCATCGCGGCGGTGGACCACCCGGTGCGACGGCGGGACGCGGAGCGCCTGGTGGCCCTCATGACCCGCGTGACGGGGCAGCCGCCGCGGATGTGGGGCCCGAGCATCATCGGCTTCGGCACGTACCACTACCGCTACCCGTCGGGCCGCGAGGGCGACATGGCCGCGGCGGGGTTCTCGCCACGCAGGGGTGCGACGTCGATCTACCTCCCCGACGGCGTCGACGCGCACGCCGACCTGCTGGCGGCCCTCGGGCCGCACACCCTCGGCAGAGGCTGCCTCTACGTCAAGGACCTGGACACGGTCGACCTGGCCGTCATCGAGGAGGTCGTGCGCCGCTCGTACGCCACGGTCACGGCAGGCGGGTTCGGCACCCGGCTCTCCTGACGGCCGCGGCGTCGCACCTCGCTCGCTACCCCACCGCGACGGAGACGACGACGTCGTCGACGCCGGCGACGACGCTGACGTCGGTGACGGACACGCCCGCCGGGAGCAGGGCGGCGAGGTCGATCCTGCGGCCTGCCACGGCCGCGATCCTCGATCGGAACGGCGCGACGAGCGCGCTCACGATCGGGTTGCTGCTGGAGATCTCCGCGTCGCGGACCGAGAGCACGAGCGCGTCGTCGATCCGGGCCTCGGCCGTCACCTCGACCGCGGCGCGCACGACGCTCTTCCTCACCGTCGCCTCGGCGCGCACGGACAGCGCGCGCGGCCCGAGGTTCTCGAGCTCGATGTCGAGGGCGGTCAGCGTGAACCCTCGCTTCCTGAGCTCGTCGCCGAGCATCGCCCGCGCCGCGGCCTCGATGTCCTTCCGGGGCGCGGAGAACCGGGCCGTACCCACCACCGGGGCGCTCTGGGACGGTGGCTGCACCTCGATGACCAGCTCGTCCTTGGAGCTGGTGGCCCAGGCGAAGGGCACCTCGCTCATGACGATGTCGACGTCCACGGGAACAGCCGCGACGGACACCGGGTGGGCGGCGACCTCGAGCCTGTGGAGGACCGCCGGCTCGCGGTGCGCGACCTCGACGGCGGAGGGGCGCACGGGGTGCGGTCCGTCGAGATCGATCGCGACGCCGGAGGCATCGACGACCAGTGCCGAGATGTCGGCGCCGTCGAGCGACGCGGTGACGACCACCTGGTCCAGCCCGCGAGCACCGGGCTCGCCGAGGGTGGAGAGGAGCTCTCGGACCCGGCCGGCGATCTCCGCGTCGCTGGTGGGCCGCGGGGCCGGACCGAACGGGACCTGGCGCTCATCGGTCATCCCGCGAGGCTAGGCCGCGCCGTCCGCCCTCACAACGCGTGGCCACCCGTGCCCGAGCACGCCGCGAGCCCGGCCCGACCGGGACCGGGCTCGCGGACGAGTGCGTCAGGCCTTGACGAGCGAGCGCAGGACGTACTGCAGGATGCCGCCGTTGCGGTAGTAGTCCGCCTCGCCGGGGGTGTCGATGCGGAGCACCGCGTCGAAGGCCACGACCGTGCCGTCGGCCTTCGTCGCCGTCACGGCCAGCGTGCTCGGCGTGGTGCCCTCGTTCAGCGCAGTGACGCCGGTGATGTCGAACGTCTCGGTGCCGTCCAGGCCGAGGGAGTCGGCCGACTCCCCCTCCGGGAACTGCAGCGGGAGCACGCCCATCCCGATGAGGTTGGAGCGGTGGATCCGCTCGAAGCTCTCGGTGATGACCGCCTTGACGCCCAGCAGGCTGGTGCCCTTGGCGGCCCAGTCGCGCGACGAGCCCGAGCCGTACTCCTTGCCGCCCAGGACGACCAGCGGGATGCCGGCGGCCTGGTAGGCCTGCGAGGCGTCGTAGATCGACGACTGCTCACCGGTGAGCAGGTTCTGCGTGAACCCGCCCTCGACGCCGGGGACCAGCTGGTTGCGCAGGCGGATGTTGGCGAACGTGCCGCGGATCATGACCTCGTGGTTCCCGCGGCGCGAGCCGTAGGAGTTGAAGTCGCGACGACCCACGCCGTGCTCGGCCAGGTACAGGCCCGCGGGGCTGTCTGCCTTGATCGAGCCGGCCGGGCTGATGTGGTCGGTGGTGACCGAGTCGCCCAGCTTGGCCAGCACCCGCGCGCCGTGGAAGTCGACGACCGGCGCGGGCTGCGCCGGCATCCCGTCGAAGTAGGGGGGCTTGCGCACGTAGGTCGAGTCCTGGTCCCACTCGAACGTGTCGCCCTCGGGCGTCGGCAGCGCGCGCCACCGGTCGTCGCCCGAGAACACGTCGGCGTAGTCCTTGGTGAACATCGCGCGGTCGATCGAGGCGTCGATCGTGGACTGCACCTCGTCCGGCGTCGGCCAGATGTCCCGCAGGAAGATCGGCTGCCCGGCCTCGTCGCGGCCCAGCGGGTCCGACTCGAAGTCGAAGTCCATGGTCCCGGCCAGGGCGTACGCGATGACCAGCGGCGGGGAGGCCAGGTAGTTCATCTTGATGTCGGGGTTGATGCGACCCTCGAAGTTGCGGTTGCCCGAGAGCACGGCGGCCACGGCGAGGTCGTGCTCCTGCACGGTCTCCGAGACCTTCTCGTCCAGCGGGCCCGAGTTGCCGATGCACGTGGCGCAGCCGTAGCCGACCAGGTGGAAGCCCAGCTTCTCGAGGTACGGCCAGAGGCCCGCCTTCTCGTAGTAGTTGGTGACCACCTGCGAGCCGGGCGCCATCGACGTCTTGACCCACGGCTTGGCCGTCAGGCCCTTCTCGACGGCCTTCTTGGCGACGAGCGCCGCGGCGATCATCACCGACGGGTTCGACGTGTTGGTGCAGCTCGTGATCGACGCGATCGCGACCGCGCCGTGGAACAGGTCGAACGAGCGGCCCTGCGTGTCGGTCGTCGGGTACACGCGCATGGCCGACGAGGTGATCGCAGGCGAGTCCGACGCGGGGAACGACTCGCGCTCGGCCTCGTCGACCCCGTTGGTGACCTCGGGGGCGTAGGTGGGCAGGTCGCGCTGGAACTGCTCCTTGGCCCGCGACAGCTCGATGCGGTCCTGCGGCCGCTTCGGGCCGGCGATGGACGGGACGACCGTCGACAGGTCGAGCTCGAGGTACTCGGAGAACACCGGCTGGACGTAGCTGTCCAGCGTCGGGTCCAGCCACATGCCCTGCTCCTTGGCGTACGCCTCGACGAGCGCGACCTGCTCGTCGGAGCGCCCGGTCAGGCGCAGGTACTCGATCGTCACGGAGTCGATCGGGAAGATCGCGGCGGTCGAGCCGAACTCGGGGCTCATGTTGCCGATGGTGGCGCGGTTGGCGAGCGGCACGGCCGCGACGCCCTCGCCGTAGAACTCGACGAACTTGCCGACGACGCCGTGCTGGCGCAGCTTCTGCGTGATGGTGAGAACGATGTCGGTTGCCGTGACGCCCAGCGGGATGGTGCCGGTCAGCTTGAAGCCGACGACCCGCGGGATGAGCATCGAGACGGGCTGGCCCAGCATGGCCGCCTCGGCCTCGATGCCGCCGACGCCCCAGCCCAGCACGCCCAGGCCGTTGACCATCGTGGTGTGCGAGTCGGTGCCGACGCAGGTGTCGGGGTACGCGCGACCGTCGCGGACCATGACGACGCGGGCCAGGTACTCGATGTTGACCTGGTGGACGATGCCGGTTCCCGGCGGGACGACCTTGAAGTCGTCGAACGCCGTCTGGCCCCAGCGCAGGAACTGGTAGCGCTCGCGGTTGCGCTCGTACTCCAGCGCCACGTTGCGCTCGAACGCGTCGGCGCGGCCGGCCACGTCGATCTGCACGGAGTGGTCGATGACCAGCTCGGCGGGCGCGAGCGGGTTGATGCGGCTGGCGTCGCCACCCAGGTCGACGACGGCCTCACGCATGGTGGCCAGGTCGACCACGCAGGGCACGCCGGTGAAGTCCTGCATGATCACGCGGGCCGGCGTGAACTGGATCTCGGTGTCGGGCTGGGCGTCCGGGTCCCACTCGGCGAGCGCGCGCACGTGGTCGGCGGTGATGTTCGCGCCGTCCTCGGTCCGCAGGAGGTTCTCGGCGAGCACCTTGAGGCTGAACGGGAGCTTCTCCACCCCCGGCACGGCCGAGAGGCGGTAGACCTCGTAGGAGGCGTCACCGACCTCCAGTGTTCCCTTCGAACCGAAGCTGTCGACGCTGCTCACGGGGGCTCCTTCGCTGGCGAGTCTGCCGGTGGTGCTGCCGGGGATGGGGGTCACCCGGGCCGCTGGGCGGTGCGACCTCCCAGCCTACGGGGGCCGGGGTCGCGAACTATCTCGACATCAAGATACATGCTCGCGGGCCCCCGCGCACGCGCGTCCACGTCGGCGTGGCGCGCGCCCGCGGGGGCCCGGCGGCGTGCGTCGGTCGTGCTCAGTGCTGGGCGGCCTGCTCCGCGTCGACCGCGTCCTGCGCCTTGCGCTCGGCCTCGATCGCGCGCTGGTGCGACCGCGGGTCGTAGTCGGGCGTGCCCTGCTTGTGCAGCTCCTGGGTGACCAGCCGCTTGGCCTCCGCCAGCCGGCTCACCGCATCCTTCTCGCTCACCGTGCCGCTCCCCTCTGCCGGGCCGCGCGGTCCGGCGTCTCCTCCCACGCTAGCCCGCTGCACCACCGCCCGCACCCACTCATCGGGTCAGGACAGCGACCGCCTCGAGGTGGTGCGTCATCGGGAAGAGGTCGTACGCCTGCAGGTCCGCCAGCGCGTACCCGGCGTCGGCGAACAGGGCGATGTCGCGGGCCAGGGCCGCCGGGTCGCAGGCCACGTAGACCACGCGCTCGGGGCGCAGCTCGGTGATGCCGGCGACCACCTTGCGACCGGCTCCCGTCCGGGGCGGGTCCAGGACGACGGCGTCGGCGTGCACGACGTCGGAGTCGGAGTCCACCCGGCCGGAGAGCACCTGGGCGACGTCACCGGAGTGCAGCTCGACGTTGGCGCGGGAGTGCAGGTTGCGGCGTGCGTCCTTCACGGCGCGTGCGTCACCCTCGACCGAGACGACCTCGCCGGTCTCGCCCACGGCGTCGGACAGCGGCGCCGTGAACAGCCCGGCGCCCGAGTAGAGGTCCAGCACGGCCGCACCGTCGACGTCCCCGAGCCCGGCGAGCACCGCGGCGACGAGCAGGTCCGGCGCCTCGCGGTGGACCTGCCAGAAGCCGGCGCCGGCCACGCGGAAGTCGTAGCCGACCTCGCCGGACTGGACGTGCTCCTTGACGGCCGTGCGGGCGTTCGGGCGCCCGTCCATGCGCCCGCGGCCCACGTCGAAGGGCGCGCCGTCGACCAGGACCAGCGGCGCGTCACCGCTCGACGGCGCGATCGCCTCGACGCGCGCGCCACCGGACCAGCGGCGACCGAACAGGTCGAGCGCCGCGATCGCCTCGTTGGCCAGCGGCATCGAGTCGAGCAGGTGGATGTCGTGCGACCGGAAGCCGTGCATGCCCGCGCGACCCTCGGCGTCGGTCACCAGGTCGATGCGCGTGCGCCAGCCCAGCCCGCCGCGCTCGTCGTCGCCGGGCGCGGCCTGCACCGGGACCTCGAGGTCGAGCTTGGCCAGCCGCCGCAGCTGCTCGGCCAGGACCGCCGCCTTCCACGCCCGCTGCGCAGGCAGGGCCACGTGCGCCAGCTCTCCCCCGCCGACGCCGCCGGGACCCGCAGCCGGCCACGCCGACTCGACCCGGTCCGGGGACGCCTCGAGGATCTCCACCGCATCGGCGCGCCAGAACTTGGCGGTGTCCCCGGCGTCCGTCAGACGCGCCCGGACGCGCTCGCCGGGCAGGGTGTGCCGGACGAAGATCACGCGCCCGTCGTGCCGAGCCACGCAGTGCCCGCCGTGGGCCACCGGCCCGATCTCGAGCTCGACGAGGTCGAGCGAGCGGTCGTCTGCAGTCTCAGTAGCCACGCGGAACGGTACCCCGGACGGGGTCCTCGAGCCCCGTCTGCCCCTCGGAGGACGCCAGCTGCCACGGCACCGAGGCCACGACGACGCCCGGCGTGAACAGCAGCCGGCCCTTGAGCCGCAGCGCGCTCTGGTTGTGCAGCAGCTGCTCCCACCAGTGCCCGACCACGTACTCGGGGATGTAGACGACCACCAGGTCCCGCGGGCTGTCCCGCCGGATCGAGCGGACGTACGTCAGCACGGGCCGCGTGATCTCGCGGAACGGCGAGTCGAGCACGCGCAGCGGCACGGGGATGCTGAGGGCCTCCCACTGCTCGCGCAGCGCGACGACGTCCTCGGGATCCACCCCCACCGTGACCGCCTCGAGCACCTGCGGCCGGGAGGCCCGGGCGTAGGCCAGCGCCCGCATGGTCGGCCGGTGCAGGTGCGAGACCAGCACGATCGCGTGCACCCGGCTGGGCAGGGCCCGGGCCGACTCGGCGTCGGCGCCGAGCGCGAGCTCCTCGCGGACCCGCGCGTAGTGCCGGTGGATCGACTGCATGAGCACGAACACGACGACCATCGCCAGGATCGCGATGTACGCGCCGTGCGTGAACTTGGTGATGAGGACGACGACGAGCACCGTCGCGGTCATCACCAGGCCGACCGAGTTGATGATGCGCGAACGCTTCATCTGCGCGCGGGTCGCCGGGTCCGGCTCGGTGCGCAGGTGCCGGGTCCAGTGCCGGACCATGCCCAGCTGGCTCACCGTGAACGACACGAACACGCCGACGATGTACAGCTGGATCAGGCGCGTGACCTCGGCGTCGAACGCGATGATCAGCACGATCGCGACCAGCGCGAGGGTCACGATGCCGTTGGAGTACGCCAGCCGGTCGCCGCGGGTGTGCAGCTGCCGTGGCAGGTATCCGTCGCGCGCCAGGATCGAGCCGAGCACGGGGAAGCCGTTGAACGCGGTGTTGGCCGCGAGCACGAGGATGAGACCCGTGACGATGGCGACGAACACCGCCATCCACGGGACGCTGTGGAACACGGTGGACGAGAGCTGGCTGATCACGGGGTGCTGCACGTAGGACTCGCCGACGGGCACGCCGTTCTCCAGCAGCTGCGTCTGCGGGTCGTCGGCGAACATCACGCCCGTCGCGCGCGCCAGCAGCAGGATCGCCATGATCATCGTGATCGAGAGCCCGCCGAGCAGCGCCAGGGTGGTGGCCGCGTTCTTGGACTTGGGCTTCTTGAACGCCGGCACGCCGTTGCTGATGGCCTCGACACCGGTCAGCGCCGCACAGCCCGACGCGAACGCGCGCAGGATCAGGAAGAAGCCGGCCAGGCCCGTGAGGCCCTGGTCGAAGGCAGCGGACGGCGCCAGCTCGAACTTCGCGCTCTCCGCCATCTGCAGGTTGCCCGTGAACAGCTGGATCGCGCCGACCAGGGCGACGGCGCCGATCGCGAACATGAACAGATAGACCGGGATGGCGAAGAGGCTCCCCGACTCCTTGACGCCCCGCAGGTTGGCGACCGTCAGCAGGACCACCAGCCCCACCGCGAACGCCGCCTCGTGCCCTCTCAGCGGCGGGAACGCCGTGGCGGCGTACTGGGCGCCCGACGAGATCGACACGGCCACCGTGAGCACGTAGTCGACCAGCAGCGCGCTGGCCACGGTCACGCCGGCGTTCGGGCCGAGGTTGGTCGTGGCGACCTCGTAGTCACCGCCGCCGGAGGGGTACGCGTGCACGTTCTGCCGGTACGACGCGACGACGACCACCATCACGAAGACCACCGCGAGACCGACCCACGGCGAGACGACCAGAGCGGCCGCACCGGCGAGGGAGAGCGTCAGCAGGATCTCGTCGGGCGCGTACGCCACCGACGAGAGTGCGTCCGACGCGAACACCGGCAGCGCGATGCGCTTCGGCAGGAGAGTGTGGCCGAGCAGGTCACTGCGGACGGGACGTCCGAGCAACAGGCGTTTGGCGGCATCCGAGAGGTCCGACACGATGCGCAATGCTAGGCCCGCCGGGAGCCCACCACACCACACGCACCGGCGAGCCCCGTCACGGTATAGCGTGCCGCACTGTGCACTTCGTGATCATGGGATGCGGCCGGGTCGGGGCGACCCTCGCCAAGAGCCTCGAGGACAACGGACACTCCGTCTCGGTCATCGACCAGAACCCTGAGGCGTTCCGACGCCTGGTCGACTTCGGCGGGAACAAGGTCACCGGCCTCGGTTTCGACCGCGACACGCTCACGCAGGCCGGCATCGAGGACGCGTTCGCCTTCGCCGCCGTCTCGGACGGCGACAACTCGAACATCCTGGCCGCGCGGGTGGTGCGCGAGACGTTCGGCATCGAGAACGTCGTCGCCCGGATCTACGACCCCCACCGCGCCGAGATCTACCAGCGGCTCGGCATCCCCACCGTGGCGACCGTGACGTGGACGGCCCACCAGGTCCTGCGCCGCCTGCTGCCCATGGGCGCCTCCGACGAGTACCGCGACGCGTCCGGCCAGATCCAGCTCTCGCAGATCGACATCCACGAGGGCTGGGTGGGCAAGCCGCTGCGCACCCTCGAGGAGGCCAGCGGCGCCCGCGTCGCGTACGTCACCCGCTACGGCGACGGCATCCTGCCGACGTCCACCACCGTCCTGCAGGAGAACGACACCGTGCACGTGCTCATGCGGGCGGACTCGTCCGCCCTGGTCGAACGCGTCCTCACCACACCCCCGGCGGTGGAGGCATGAGGGTCGTCATCGCGGGCGCCGGCTCGGTCGGCCGCTCGATCGCACGCGAGCTGCTCGGGCACGGCCACGAGGTCACGCTCATCGACCGCCAGCCGTCCGCCATGCGGGTGTCGCAGGTCGCCGACGCCGACTGGCTGCTGGCCGACGCGTGCGAGCTCCCCACGCTCCGCCAGGTCAAGGCCGAGGACGCCGACGTGGTGGTCGCTGCGACCGGCGACGACAAGGCGAACCTGGTCATCTCGCTGCTGGCCAAGACGGAGTTCGGCGTCCCCCGCACGGTCGCGCGCGTGAACAACCCGAAGAACGAGTGGATGTTCGACGAGGCCTGGGGCGTGGACGTCGCCGTGTCGACGCCGCGCATCATGACGGCCATGGTCGAGGAGGCCGTGACCGTCGGCGACCTGGTGCGGATCTTCACGTTCCACCAGTCCCGCGCGGACATCCTCGAGCTCACGCTGCCCGAGGACTCGCCGCTCGCGGGGGTCCGCGTCGGTCAGATCGAGTGGCCGGCCGACACCGTGCTCGCGTGCATCGTGCGTGACGCGCGACCGATCGCGCCCAGCGCCGACGACACGCTCGAGGGCCGGGACGAGCTGCTGTTCGTCACGGCTCGGGAAGCGGACGAGGCTGAGCTGGAAGCGCTGCTGACCCGCGGACCACGAGCCAGCTGACCCAGAGCGCCAGCGCGGTCCCCGGCAGGCCCATGACCAGCTTGGCCGTGCCCAGCCACGTGACCTCGGAGCTGAGGTACAGCGGCAGCTGGACGGCCAGGCGCAGGCCGAAGAGGGCGACGAACGGCAGCGTCGCGAGCGCGTAGCGCCTGCGCAGCGGTCGGTCGTGCCGCCAGGCGACGGCCCCCGCCCACGAGCCGCCGTCGTTGAGGGGGCCCGCCTTAGAGAAGAGCCCGACGACGAGGCCGACCAGCGGCCAGCCGACGAGCACGGTGAGCAGCGTCCCGAGGAACCACGAGACGTTCACCCACAGCCCATAGGCGAAGAAGTCCTTCGCGTTGCCGGTCTTCCACGCCCAGAACACGCCGATCGCGACGCCGAGGAAGCCGCCGAACGCCATCGTCGGGGGCTGGCGCTGCACGAGCCGCACGACGACTGTGATCACCGCGGCCGCCAGGGCGACCACGAGCGCCGGCGCGAGCCGCTGCCCGGCCGCGACGAACACGACGACGAACAGCAGGCCGGGCGCGACGGACTCGACGATCCCCCGCGTGCCGCCGACGGCGTCGGAGGCCGAGAACGTGTCCGACGCCAGCACGCGCATGCCCCGCACCGGGCCGTCCTGCGGGTCGACGACGTCGTCCACGGCCTCCAGGAGGCGTTCCGCGTCGTCCGGCTCCCGCGGGTCCCCGGTCCCGGGCTCACTCACCGGGACGCGGCCGCAGCTCGTATCGCGGGTTGAACACGGTGCGCCGGCCGTCGATGAGACACACGAGGCCCTCGATCTTCAGGCGACGGCCGGGCGTGACACCGGCGATCTCGCGGCGGCCGAGCCAGACCAGGTCCAGCGAGCCGCTGCCGTCGTACAGCTCCGCCTCGAGCGCCGGGACGCCCTCGCGCGGGCGCAGCGTGACGGACCGGATGACACCGGAGACGCTCGCCCGCGAGCGGTCCGTCAGCTGGTCGACCGGCGTGCAGCCGACCGAGCGGTGCGCGTCGGCACGCTCCTCGTCGGCCTCGATCTCAGCCTGGGAGGCGACCGCCTTCTTCAGGCGTTCCTTGAGGCTCATCGGATCTCCGTGATCTCGGGGCCGCGGGTCAGCGGGTCGAAGTCCGGCGTCGCGGGCGTGCCCTCCGACGGGGCGGCGGGCTCGAGGTTCGGCGTCCCCGGACCGGGGAGCCGCAGCGTCAGCAGGTCACGCGGCGGGCGGGCGTCCGTGCCGCGCACCACGACGATGCCGGCGAAGAGCTGCTCGAGGGCGGTCGCGGCGGCGGGCTCCACGGCCGCGCGCCCGGTGATCACGCCGCGCACGAACCACCGGGGGCCGTCCGCGCCGATGAACCGGGCCGGCCGGTGGCCGGTGCGGCCCTCGGGGGTGCGAACCGGCAGCCGGGCCAGGAGCTCGCGGCCGAACGGCCCGGGCAGGTCGTCGGCCGAACCACCCTGCTGGGTGACGGACTCGGCGATCTCCGCGCGGATCTCGTCCCAGATGCCCTCGGTGCGGGGCGCGGCGAACGCCTGCACCTGCAGCGAGGAGCCGTCGAGCAGGATCGACGCCGCGGAGACGACGTCGGTCGCCTTGTCGATCTCCATCCGCAGCTCCATGCCCTGGAGCCCCGGCAGCAGGATCGCCCCGAGGTCCACCCGCGGGAGGTCGTCGTCGACCTGCGAGGAGTCCCAGGGGCCGCCCGTGCGTGCGACGGGGGCGGGCGGCTCGACGTCGGTCTCGTCGTCGACCGTGCTCGTCGCGTCGACGTCCTCGGCCTCGGTCACCGCGTCATCGGTGGCGGGATCCTTCCCACCACGCCGGAACAGCGCCACGTGCTCACTCCTCTTCGACGCGCTCGCGCGCATCAGT
Source organism: Cellulomonas sp. P2_F12 (assembly GCF_056403775.1). Classification (NCBI taxonomy): domain Bacteria; kingdom Bacillati; phylum Actinomycetota; class Actinomycetes; order Micrococcales; family Cellulomonadaceae; genus Cellulomonas; species Cellulomonas sp. P2_F12. Next base: position 638,713 of record NZ_JBFUEV010000001.1, read on the forward strand.
TGCCTACGTCTCGACAGTAGTCCCGACCTACGCGGTCGGTGCAGCCTTCCAGCCGCCGCTGGAGCCGAAGCCACCCTCGCCGCGGTGCGACCCGGGCAGCTGCTCGACCTCCACGAAACGCACCCGCTCGACGCGCTGGACGACCAGCTGCGCGATGCGGTCGCCCCGGTGCAGCTCGAGCGCGTGCTCGACGTCCGTGTTGAGCAGGGTCACGGCGATCTCGCCGCGGTACCCGGCGTCGACGGTGCCGGGCGCGTTGACGATCGTCAGCCCGTGCCGCATGGCCAGGCCCGAGCGCGGGTGCACGAACGCCGCGAACCCGTCCGGCAGCGCGATGGCCACGCCCGTGGGCACGGTCACCCGGCCCTGCGGCGGGATGACGACGTCGATCCTGGAGACCAGGTCGGCGCCGGCGTCACCGGGGTGCGCGTACGCCGGTGCGGGCAGGTCGGGGTCGAGGCGCAGCAGGAGCACCTCGGTGCTGGGGTCGGCCGTCACGGGGCCAGACCCTACCCGCCGGATGGGATGCTGGGTGCATGCCCCCCGCGCACACCACCGCACCCCCGTACGCCGAGCGGCTGTGGCTCGGTCCGCTCGGCTGGGTGCTGCTCGTCGTCTTCGCGCTGATGATGTCGATCGCGTTCATCCCGGTCGACGTGCGGCTCGCCGCCGTGATCGGGCTGGCGGTCGTCGGCGTCGGCGCTGCGGTGCTCGTCGTCGCCGCTCCCCGGGTCGAGGTGACGGACGGGACGTTCCGCGCGGGCTCCGCACGCATCCCCGTGAGCCTGCTCGGCGCGGCGGTCCCGCTCGACGCCGCCGCCACCAAGGCCGAGCTGGGGCCACGCCTCGACGCCCGCGCCCACCTGGTGCTGAGGGGCTGGATCCACACGGCCGTGCGCGTGGAGCTCCGGGACCCGCAGGACCCGACGCCCTACTGGGTCGTCTCCACCCGCCACCCGGCCGAGCTCGCCGCAGCCCTGCACGCCTGAGGGCCGGTCACCCCGTCGTGCGGGATGACCGGCCCTCAGGTCAGTCGTGGTTCGGTGGAGCTGCTCAGGCGGCGCACTCGGAGCAGACGGGTCGACCGTCGCGCTCGTAGGCGAGCTGGCTGCGGTGGTGCACCAGGAAGCAGCTCGAGCAGGTGAACTCGTCCGCCTGCCGGGGCAGGACGCGCACAGAGAGCTCCTCGCCGGACAGGTCCGCGCCCGGGAGCTCGAACCCTTCGGCCGCCTCGGTCTCGTCCTCGTCCACCACGCCCGAGTTCTTGTCGGAGCGCCGAGCCTGGAGCTCCTGGAGCGAGTCCTCGCTCAGGTCCTCCTCGGTCTTGCGCGGGGCGTCGTAGTCGGTAGCCATGTGTGGCGTCACACTCCGTGTCTGGATGGAATCTCGTACGCGGATCAATGCAGGCGACGTGCTTTTTGTTCCCGCGCGGTGGGATTCTGCACCACTTTCGAGCCACGAGCGAACCGGACGCGCGACCATTTTCGTCACACCTGCCGTGGGAGCGTTTTCAGGCGTCGGAATCGGCGCCGAGGCCCTCCAGGAGGGCGATCAGCTCCGTCACCCGTTCGGCCGAACCGGCCACGGTCATGGACTCCTGCGCCGGCTGCCCGCGCAGGCCCGTGACCTGCGCACCTGCCTCCTGGGCGACCAACGCGCCGGCGGCGAGGTCCCACGGCTGCAGACCGCGCTCGAAGTAGAGGTCGAGCCCCCCGGCCGCGAGGGTGCACAGGTCCAGCGCGGCCGATCCGACGCGACGAATATCACGTACCTGCGGCAACAGTTCTGAGACGATCCGGGCCTGCGACCGCCGCCGGGCGGCTGTGTATCCGAAACCCGTGCCCACCAGGGAGTCGATCAACGGTCGCGCCGGGTTCGCGTGCAGCTCGCGCCCGCCGAGCCGCGCCCCGAACCCGCGCCCCGCGGTGTACGACCGACCGTCCTCCGGGGCGAACACGCAGCCGGCCACGACGGTCCAGGATGCGGGCTCCGGAGGGCCGACGACCGCCGCGACCGACACGGCGTACGCGGGCAGCCCGTAGAGGTAGTTGACCGTCCCGTCGATGGGGTCGACCACCCAGGTGATCCCGGAGGTGCCGCTCTCGAAGCCCTCCTCCTCGCCGAGGATCCCGTCGTCGGGGCGCAGATCGGCGAGCCGGCGACGCAGCAGCGCCTCGGACGCGAGGTCCATCGCCGTCACCACGTCCTGGGCGCTGGACTTGGTCGCCGCGACCGACACGTGCTGCCGCCGGCCCTCGAGGATCAGTGCGCCGGCCTCGCGGGCCAGGGTCTCGGCCACGGCGACGAGCGGGCGGACCTGGTCGGGATCGTCGGGGTTCACCCGCTCATCCTGTCAGCGGACGGTGCCGCGCCACGGACCGGGAGCCTTGAGCTGGTAGCGCAGGGCGAGCACCCGCAGGGCGAAGATGGCGACCACGACGGTGACGCTCGTCGCGGTGGTCAGCGCGCCCTGCCACCAGAGGACGGCCGTCGCCGTCGAGCCGAGCAGGGCCGGGATCGCGTACAGCTGTCGGTGGTGCAGCACCACGGGGACCTCGCCCGACAGCAGGTCGCGCAGCACTCCCCCGCCCACCCCGCTCATCACCCCGACGATGACGGCCGCGGTGAGGGTCGTGCCGTACTCCAGCCCCTTGGTCGTCCCGACGACGCTGAACAGCGCGAGCGCGCCCGCGTCGAGCACCACGATGAACCGCCGCGCGCGCTCGAGCCGCGGGTGGAAGAAGTAGATGAGGGCCGCGCCGGCGACGGCGGTGACGATGAAGCGCCAGTTCGAGATGCCGACGGGCGGCACCGCCCCGATGAGCACGTCCCGCAGGATGCCGCCGCCCAGCCCCGCCGCCCAGCCGAGCACGAGGATGCCGAAGACGTCGAACTGCTTGCGCACGGCGGCGAGCGCGCCGGACATCGAACCGACGAAGACCCCGACGAGCTCGAGGACCGGTTCGAGGGGGATGTCGGTGTCCACGCGGGGAATCATCGCAGCGACGGCCCGGCAGCCGATGCGCGGCGCACCGTCCGGGGTGCGCGCCGTCGCGGCCGATCGGTGGCAGGCTCGTGCCGAGTTACCGGGAGGTCGCATGGGTGAGCTGGAGCTGGTGGGTCTGCACGAGGACGGGGAGCATCTCGTCCTGGTGGCCCCGGACGGGGCGCGTTTCCGCCTGCGCATCGACGAGCCGCTGCGGGCCGCCGTGCGTCGTGACCGACCGCAGCTCGAGCAGCTGCGCGCGGAGAGCGCCGGCACGCTCAGCCCCCGGGAGATCCAGGCGCGCATCCGCGCCGGCGCCACGACGCAGGAGGTCGCGGACGACGCGGGCCTGCCCATCGAGCGCGTGCGGCGGTACGAGGGTCCGGTGCTGGCCGAGCGCGAGCACATCGCCGAGCAGGCCCGGGGCACGCGCGTCGGTCGTGACATCGGCGCGCCGACGCTCGGCGACCTGGTGACGGACCGGCTCGCTGCGCGCGGCGTCGACCTCGGATCGCTCGCCTGGGACGCCGCCCGCGACGCGTCCGGCCCGTGGGTCGTGCTCGCGCGGTTCGCCGTCGGCGACGCCGAGCACGAGGCCCGCTGGACGTTCGACCCGGCCAAGCGCACCGTCGTGGCCGACGAGGACGAGGCCCGCTGGCTCTCCGAGACCGAGATCGCGGACGAGCCCGTCTCGCGGCGACACCTCGCGGCGGTCCGCGACGTCGTCTTCGACTTCCAGGGCGACGTCCCGACGCTGCGCCAGGACGACAACGAGCCCGTGGAGCCCGTCGAGCCGACGCCCGACCCGCACGAGGAGACCGCGTCCCTGCTGGACGACCTGCGCAGCCGCCGCGGCGTCCGCCAGGCCGTCGAGCTCGGCGACGAGGACGACGACGACGCCGAGGCGTTCGAGGGGTTCGGCCCGCAGCACGCGTTCGACTTCGGCCGGCTGGACAGCTCGGTACCGGGCGCGCACCCCGTCGACGCCCCCGACGAGGCCGTCGTCTATCCCCCGCCGGCTGCCGTCCCCGCGCCGGTCACCACGCCCGCCGCGCCCGCGGCCGAGCACGACGAGACCGAACGGCCCCGTGGCCGGCGCGGCCGCGCCAAGGTGCCCAGCTGGGACGAGATCGTCTTCGGCGCGAAGCCCGAGTAGGGCTCAGGGCTCCAGCGGCTCAGCGGCTCAGCTCGACGCTGGTCGACGACGACGCGCGGGCGGCCGCGGCCGTCATCCGACGCATGTGGTGCCGGCGGCACAGGACCTCGTAGGCGACCTCGTCGGCATCGGCCTCGACGTCACCGACCACCACCTGGGCACCCTCGACGACCATGGTGCCGCCGATCGTCCGGGCGTTGTGCGTGGCCCGAGCGCCGCACCAGCACAGCGCGCGGACCTGCAGGATCTCGACCCGGTCGGCCAGCTCGACCAGCCGGGCGGCACCGGGGAACAGGCGGGCCCGGAAGTCCGTCGAGATGCCGAACACGTAGACGTCGACCGCGAGCTCGTCGACGACGCGGGCCAGCTGCTCGACCTGGGCGGCCGTGTAGAACTGCGCCTCGTCGCCGATGAGGTAGTCGACGGGCTGCCCGTGCGTCCGCCGCGAGATGACGTCCGACCAGAAGTCGGTGGTGTCGTCGACCTCGTGGGCGCTCTGGGTCAGGCCGAGCCGCGAGGAGATGGTCGCGGCGCCGGCCCGGTCCTGCCGGGTGAACAGCACGCCGTCCCGGCCCCGGGCCGCGTGGTTGTGGTGCATCTGGAGCGCGAGCGTCGACTTGCCGCTGTCCATGGTGCCCGAGAAGAAGACGAGCTCGGCCATCAGGCGACCACCACGCACGGGACGAGCATCTCGAGGCGGGTCAGGGACCCGTGCACGCCGACGAGGTCGAGCGAGGCCGGCGTCTGGGTCCGCGAGTCCACGACGGTCGCCCGGCCGGTCATCGCGACGACCACGTCGCCGATCACCGGCCGCACGTGCGGGGAGATCTCCCCGAACCACGACTCGGCAGCAGCCTCGGCCCGCGTGACGACGACGGCCGACCCGCCCAGCACGTCGCGCCAGCGGTCGGCCACGGTCACCGGGTCGACACCGCGTGCGAGGTGCAGGTGCAGCGCGCGAGGCTCACCGGCGACCAGCTCGACGCCCTCGCCCAGGGCCCGGTCCGTGGCGACGTCCCAGCGCTCCGCGCGGTCCACGTCGACCATGCCGTGGTCGGCGGTCACCAGCAGCACGGTGTCGCGGGGCAGCATCCGCGCGAGCCGCCCGAGCTCGCTGTCGAGCGCGGCGAGGGCGTCGCCCCACTGCCACGAGCCCCAGCCGTGGTGGTGGCCCGCCTTGTCGACGTCCCCCCAGTAGAGGTAGGCGACGCCCGGCTTGCGCAGCGCGTCCACCGTCGCGTCCACGCGGGCCTCGAGGGACTCGGCCGCCCGGTAGGTCGGGCCGCGCAGGGCGGCCTCGGTCAGCCCCGAGCCCGAGAACCGCGCCGGACCGATGCTGGTCACCGTGGTCCCCGCCGCGACGAGCTGCTCGAACACGGTGAGCTCGCGCTGCCACTCCCGGGCCGGGGGCAGTCCCGTCCAGCTGACCAGGTTGCCCAGCTCGCCCGTCGCGGGGTCCCGGACGGTGTAGCCCAGCATCGCGGTGCGACCGGGCGGCAGCGCGACGCCGAAGGTGCCCATCGCGGTCGCCGTCGTCGACGGGAACGTGCTGGTCAGCGGTGTGGAGTCCCCCAGCCGTCGGCGCAGGAAGGGGGCGTGGCCGGCGCGCTCGGCGAGGTTCGCGTGGCCGAGCCCGTCGACCAGGACGACGCACACCCGGGAGGCCGACGGGAGGCTCAGCATCGCCTGGGACAGAGCGGCGTCCGGCACGGAGTCGACGCCGATCGCGCCGGCGACGGCGGGCAGGACGCGACCGAGGCACGGGTAGAGCGAGTTCGGCGCCACAAGATCGGCAGCCGCGAGCTCCGCACGCAACCGTGGCGACGTGGAGGTCAGCGACGTCGGCGCCTCGAGGTCCGTCATCGCGCCCGGGCGCTCGCCGCCGACAGCTGCCGGGCGAAGGCCGTGGCCGCGCGCACCGAGTCGACCCCCTCGGCCGCGGAGCTCACCCGGACCACGACGTCGTCGGGCGCGAGCGTGCCGGTCAGGCCGTGGTCGGCGTCGCAGCTGGGGTCGCCGCAGGTGGCCGGCTCCAGGTCGACGCGGGAGACGGCACCCCAGCCGATCACGAGCGTGAGCTCCTGGGCGGGCTGGCCGGGCACGTGCTTCTCGGGCAGCGGCACCACGTGCGTCAGCGCCACGGACGTCAGCTCGGCCAGCGGCACGGCCTCGGTCGTCGCGGACGCCGACGCCGACGGGTGCTCGGAGTCGGCCGGGTGGTCGTCGACGTGGGCGACGACGAGGCGCGTGGGCGTCAGGACCAGCACGGTGACGTGGCGGCGCACCTCGGCGGCGTCGAAGGTCGTCTCGGGATGGACCAGGTGAGCCACGATCTCTTCGTCGGCGAGGGCTACGTCGAGCACGTCGACGACGAGCTCCGGGTAGTAGCCGGCACGGTGGAGATCGTGGTGCAGGGCGGGAGCAGCAGCGGGCACCCGCCCATCCTCCCACCTCAGGGGCCGACTCCTGCGAGTTCGCACGGCGTCACACCCTCGACAGCCGTCGGGTGGCGTCCGCACGGTCCGCCCGGGACACGGCAGCGCGGGCGCCGAGCACCACGACACCGTGCTCCCAGACCACCACGGGATTGAGCTCGAGCGAGCGCAGCTCGGGCAGATCGTCGGCGAGGACGGCGACCCGGGCGACCAGGTCCTCGAGCGCGGCGACGTCGAGGGCCGGCAGTCCGCGATACCCGAAGAGCCGGGGCGCGGCCCGGGCCGTGCGGATCAGCTCCGCGACGTCGACGTCGGTCAGCGGCGGCACGCCGTACGCGATGTCGCCCAGCAGGTCCGAGGCGTCGCCGGCGAGCCCGAAGCTGATGATCGGGCCGAACAGGGGGTCCTCGACGCTCCGCACGACGCAGGCGGAGCCGCGCGGCGCCATCACCTGCACCTCCAGCGGCTCGTCGTCGTCGGCGCCCTGGTGACCGGCCGCGAGCGCGAGCACCTGGGTGACGTCGGTGCGCAGCTGGGACTCGTCCGCGATGTCGAGCCGCACGCCGCCCAGGTCGGCCCGGTGGCGCAGAGCCGGGACCGTCGTCTTGAGGGCGACTGGCCACCCGAGCTGCTCGGCGGCTGCGACGGCCTCGTCCGCGTCGTGCACGCGGGTGCTCGGCAGCACGGACACGCCGACCGCCGCCAGGAGCTCGGCCGTCCGGGCGCTGTCGAGCGCGAGCGCCTGCCCCGGCTCCTCCGCGGCCAGCCAGCCCGCCACCAGCCGGCGTGCGACGCGCGTCTCCGCACCGGCCGGGTGCAGCGGCCGACCGCGGTCCCCGGCGCGCCACCCCGCGTACCGCGCGGCGTGTCCCAGCGCCAGCGCCGCGTCCTCGGGGGTGCTGTACGCCGGCACGGTCCACTGCCGGCCGTCGTCGTCCGCCGCGGTGAGCTCCGGCGTGAGCCCGTGCAGGTCGTACATGCAGGCGACGGTCGTCCGCCCCGACCGCGCCGCCGCGCGCGCCACGGCCTCCTGCAGCGCGACGTCCGGGCCGCCGACGGTCGGGATCCGCACCACGACGACCACGTCGCTGTCCTGCGTCGCGTAGAGCTCCTCGACGGCCGCCCGGACGCGGTCCGGCGACGCGTCCTCGGGCAGCAGCTGGACGTGCCCGCTGACCACCAGACCAGCGGCCGCCACGGCCTCGGCGACGAGCGCCGCGACGGACGCGGAGCTGGCCAGGATCGCCGTACGCCGCCCCGCCGGCAGCGGCTGGTGCGCGAGGACCTGGGCGACGTCGAGCATCTGGTGCGTGTTCTCCACCCGGACCACGCCCGACTGCCGCAGCATCTCGGCGAGCGTGCGGGGCGGGGCGTGGGTCGGCCGCACCGCGTGGCCCGGCGGCACGACCTGCCCGGAGCGACCCGCCGTGACCACGATCACCGGCTTGATCAGCGAGAGCCGCCGCGCGACGCGGGAGAACTTCCGCGGGTTGCCCAGGGACTCCAGGTACAGGCCGACGACCTCCGTGCCGTCGTCGTCGGCCCAGAACTGCATGAGGTCGTTCCCCGACACGTCGGCGCGGTGCCCGGCCGACACGAACTGCGACAGCCCGATCCCCCGTCGTCGGACCGCCGCCAGCACCGCGACGGCGAGCGGCGCCGACTGGCAGAACAGGCCGATCCGGCCGGGCGCCGGCGGCGTGCTGGCCAACGACGCGTTGAGCTGCAGGCCGCCGGACCGCGTCGAGACGATGCCGTACGAGCCGGGCCCCACCACCCGCATGCCCGCGCCGTGGGCCGCCCGCAGGAGCGCGCGCTGCCGGTCCAGGCCGTCGGGCCCCTCCTCGGCGAACCCGGCGGTGAGCAGGACGACCCCGCGCACGCCGAGCCGGGACAGGCCGCGCACCACGTCCGTCGCCTCCTCGGCGGGGACGGCGACGACGGCGAGCCCGACCGGCCCGGGCACGTCGGCGAGGCGCAGGTCCGAGGCCGTCCCGTGAACTCCCACTGCGTGCACGGCGACCGACGGGTCCCCCGCGAGCAGGTCGGCCAGGACGCTCGCGGCCAGCCGCCCTGCGAACGTCTCCGCCCGCTCGGCGCCCGGCCCCACGACCACCACCGAGTCCGCGTGCAGGAGGTCCCGCATCGAGCGCGCCTCGGCCCGGTGCTCGCGGTCCGCCATCACGGCGAGCGACCGGTCCGTCGGGTCGATGTCGAACCCGACGGCGACGATGCCGTCCTCGGTGACCTGGCGGACCTCGTAGCCCGCCTCCCGGAACACCCCGATCATGCGGCCGTTCTGCGGCAGCACCTCCGCGACGAACCGGCGCACGCCCCGCTCCCTGGCCGCCGCGGCGAGGTGCTCGAGCAGCACCGACCCGAGCCCGCGCCCCTGGTGCGCGTCGGCGATGTTGAACGCCACCTCGGCCTCGTCGTCGCCGATCCGGTCGTACCGCGCGACCCCGATGATCTGCTCGACCGCGTCCGGGTCGGCCCCGCTGGAGACCGCCACGAGCGCGACGCGGTCGACGTGGTCGACGTTCACCAGTCGCTCGAGGTCCCGCTCGGGGAGCCGCTCGAGCGGGGCGAAGAACCGCAGGTAGGTCGACCGCTCGGACTGCGCGACGTGGAACGCCTGGAGCGCGTCGGCATCGGTGGGTCGCATGGGTCGCACGTGCGTGGTCGACCCGTCGTGCAGCACGACGTCCGCCTCCCACGAGGCCGGGTACGCGGGCACCGGTCGCGGGAGGCCGTCAGCCGTGACGTCCGCCATGAGAGTCACGCTAGTGCGGCGTGCCGCCCCCCGTGGCCTCAAGTCAGCGCGCCGCGGCCCGTCGGAGCGCCGGCACGGTCCACAATGGTCGCCGCACCGCAGACCGGCCCCCGAGGAGCAGCACCCATGGCGCGTCGCCCCGCGACCCCCGACCTCCCGCCCGAGGACCTCGTCGAGCGCATCGTCGACATCGACGTCGCCGCCGAGATGGAGGGCTCGTTCCTCGAGTACGCCTACTCGGTCATCTACTCGCGCGCGCTCCCCGACGCCCGCGACGGCCTGAAGCCCGTGCAGCGGCGCATCCTCTTCCAGATGTCCGACATGGGCCTGCGCCCCGACCGCCCGTACGTGAAGTCGGCGCGTGTCGTCGGCGAGGTCATGGGCAAGCTCCACCCCCACGGCGACGCGGCGATCTACGACGCGATGGTCCGCCTCGCCCAGCCGTTCTCGCTGCGCCTGCCCCTGGTCGACGGCCACGGGAACTTCGGCTCGCTCGACGACGGCCCCGCCGCGCCCCGGTACACCGAGGCCCGCATGGCGCCCGCGGCACTGGCGATGACCACGGGGCTCGACGAGGACGTCGTCGACTTCGTGCCGAACTACGACAACAAGCTGACCCAGCCCGAAGTGCTGCCCGCCGCGATCCCGAACCTGCTGGTCAACGGCGCGGCCGGCATCGCCGTCGGCATGGCCACCAACATGGCGCCGCACAACCTGGTCGAGGTGATCGCCGCCGCCCGCCACCTGGTGATGCACCCCGCCGCGACGCTCGAGGACCTGCTGCGGTTCGTGCCGGGCCCCGACCTGCCGTCCGGCGGCAAGATCGTCGGCCTCGACGGCGTCCGCGAGGCGTACCGCACGGGCCGCGGCGCGTTCCGCACCCGGGCGACCGCCCGCATCGAGAACGTCACGCCCAAGCGCAAGGGCATCGTCATCACGGAGCTGCCGTACACGGTCGGCCCCGAGAAGGTCATCGAGAAGATCAAGGAGGGCGTCCAGAACAAGAAGCTCTCCGGCATCTCCGACGCCGTCGACCTCACGGACCGCCAGCACGGCCTGCGCCTGGTCATCGAGATCAAGACCGGCTTCCACCCCGAGGCCGTCCTCGAGCAGCTCTACCGCTACACCCCGCTCGAGGACTCGTTCTCGATCAACAACGTCGCCCTCGTCGACGGCCAGCCCCGCACGCTGGGCCTGCGCGAGCTGCTCGTGGTCTGGGTGGAGCACCGGCTCGTCGTCGTCCGCCGGCGGTCCGAGTACCGGCTGGCCAAGCGGCTCGAGCGTCTGCACCTGGTCGAGGGCCTGCTCGTCGCGATCGTCGACATCGACGAGGTCATCCAGGTGATCCGCACGTCGGACGACGCCGACACCGCGCGGGCCCGGCTGCGCACCGTGTTCGACCTCTCCGAGCCCCAGGCCGAGTACATCCTCGAGCTGCGCCTCCGCCGGCTGACACGGTTCTCCCGGATCGAGCTGGAGAAGGAGCAGCAGCAGCTGGCCGAGGAGATCGCGGAGCTGCGCGAGATCCTCGGCGACGACGTCCGCCTGCGTGCGCTCGTCTCGGACGAGATGGCCGAGGTGGCCGCGACCTACGGCACGCCGCGGCGCACGATCCTGCTCGAGTCCGCCGGCGGCACGTCCGTCACCGGTGCACCGGCCGCCCGAGGAGCCGCCGCACCGCTCGAGATCGCCGACACCCCCTGCTGGGTGCTCCTGTCCGGCACGGGCCTGCTGGCTCGGACGGCGTCGGAGGACCTGCCGGCCCGCGTCGAGGGCGCCCGCCGCGCCAAGCACGACGTGGTGACGTCGTCGGTGCCGGCCACCGCGCGCGCCGAGATCGGCGTCGTGACGTCCCAGGGCCGCATCGTGCGCGTCTCGGTGCTGGACCTGCCGGGTCTGCCCCCGACCGACGGCGCGCCGTCCCTGTCCGGCGGCGTTCCCCTGGGCGAGGTGGTGACCCTCCTGCCCCGCGAGCGTGTGGTCGGCCTGACCTCGCTCGCCGCCGACGCGCCGACGCTCGCCCTGGCCACCGTGCAGGGGACCGTCAAGCGGGTCTCCTCGGGTGACGTGCCCGGGAACCGCGACGCGTGGGAGGCGATCTCCCTCAAGGACGGCGACGAGGTGGTCGGCGTCGCCGCGGTCACCGACACCGACGAGCTGGTGCTGGTGGCCTCCGACGCGTCCCTGCTGCACTTCCCGGCCTCCGCCGTGCGCCCCCAGGGGCGGGCAGCGGGCGGCATGGCCGGCATCAAGCTCGCCGCCGGTCAGCGCGTCGTCGCCTTCGGCGCCGTGGGGGCCGACGACGTCGACTCCGCGGTGGTCGTCACCGTCGCCGGCGCGTCCGCGGCGCTGCCCGGCACCCAGGCGGGCTCCGCGAAGGTCACCCCGTTCGAGGCCTACCCCGGCAAGGGGCGCGCGACGGGCGGGGTGCGGGCACACCGGTTCCTGCGCAACGAGGACGCGCTCATCCTCGCCTGGGTCGGTGCCGCACCGGCCTGGGCGACGGGCTCGGCCGGACAGCCCGTGGAGCTGCCGCCCCTCGATCCCCGCCGCGACATGTCCGGCACGGCGCTCGCCGCGCCGGTGCAGGCGATCGGCTGATCAGACCAGCGCGACCACGTTGTCGGGCACGGGCCGGCGCTGCGCCACCACCCGGACCGGCCGCGGCGCCGGGGCTCGGCGCTCGGCGCCGTTGCGGACCACCACGGCCGCCGCCAGCAGGCCCTGGCCGACCACGTAGGTGAGCATGACCCAGAAGCCCTGCCCGGCGAGGTCCCACGAGGGCACGAACGCGTCGAGGGCGATGAGGCTGTCGCTCAGCAGGAAGATCGCCCCACCGATCGTGGCGAGCCGGCCCAGCCCCGTGGCGAGCACGGCCATCGCGGTGAGCACGCCGCCGTACAGGGCGACGGGGACGAGCAGGCTGCCTGCACCCGGGGCGCAGAGGGCGACCAGCCCGACCAGCACCGCGGCGTAGGGCAGCAGGAGCAGCGGGTGGCGGTAGACCACGGAGCGCCGCACGTGGGGGGCGAAGGCCACGACGTAGGAGACCTGCGCCAGCATGAAGAAGCCGACCATGACGAGGAACGACGCGTCGTCGCCCACGAACGACGGGACCAGATCGCCCAGCCACGAGAACCCGAGCGCGACCAGCACCCACGTCACCAGGTGACCCCGGGGCCATCGGGTGGCGGACGCGACCACCGCGGCCAGCGTCGGCATGAGGAGCCACTGGGCCACCCGGGCGACCTCCTCGGCTCCCGTCCACTCCGCGGTGAGCTGCACGAGCACCACGACGACGAAGACCGCGACCCACGTGCGCGCGGCCATGGACAACGTGCGTCCCACGGCGACCTCCTCGGGGCCGGACACCCTCGTCCGGCGACAGAAAACGGCCGGACACCGTCGTCCCGCCGCGCCGATGCTAACCCGGCCGGGGGCGTGCGCGAGGCGCTTCGACGCGCGTCCTCAGAGCTCGATCGAGAACATCGCCGAGCTGTGGAACACCGCGTAGCCCAGACCCTCGTAGAGCCGGTGCGCCCCCGATTGGTTCGCGGTGTCGACGCCGAGTTCGGCCATGTCCATCCCGTCCGCCCGGTACGCCGCCATCACGGTCGCGAGGAGCGCCGGGGCGAGCCGACGACCACGCCACGCGCGCCGCACGCCGAGCAGGTCGGTGTAGCCCGCCTTGTAGCCGATGACGGGCCAGTCCTGCTCGTACCGTCCCGACACGAGGTACCCCGCCACCTCGTCGGTCGCCTCGTCCACCGCGACGAAGCTCCACGCGGGGGCGAACATGCTGCGGCCCTGCGCCCAGTCCTCGGCGGTGCGCGGCTCGCTCCCCCAGTGGTCCGCGAACGCCTCGTTGTGCGCGAGCCGCACCTGGTCGTCCCGCTCGTCGGCCCACGGCTCGATCCGCACGCCGTCGGGGACCTCGATCGCCGGCAGCTCGACGTCCAGCGGCCGGCGCATCTCGGCGTAGAACCGCATCGGCGCGAACCCGGCGGCCCGGAGCAGCCGCGCGGTGGCGTCGGCCCCGTCGTCCGTCTGGGAGGCGAGCCGGGCGGGGAGCTCCTTGCCGGACGCCGCGAGCACCTGCCGACCCCGCGCCACCTCCCAGGCCAGCACCTGCCGACCGATCCCCCGCCCGCGCCACTGCGGGTCGACGGCTCCGTCGAGGAAGGCACGGACCACCCGCGTGTCCCCCGGCGGCTGGTTGACGCGCGCGTACGCCCTGATCACGCCGTCGGGCTCGACCCCGGCGAGCGTGTCGCGTGCGTGGTCCTTCCAGTCGCCGTCGAACTCCTCATCGATCTCCTCGGCCGACGTGCGGTACGGCGCGCCGTCCGCCTCCTCGACCGCCGTGACGAGCCTCGTGAGCGCCGCGACGTCGTCCCGTACGAGGGGCCGCCACGTGAGGCCGGGCGTCCCGGTCGGCAGGGGGACGTCCGCGGGCGCGGCGGCGCGGACGGCGATGGGCGCGAGGTCGGTGGTGGTCACGACGGCCACGATCCCCGCCGCGGCACCGTCACGGCAACCGAAAAGACGCTGTGCACCGCCGCCCGGAACCGGCACGATGGCCCGCGTGTCGACCTCATCGCCGCGGCTGGTGCTGATCTGCGGGCTGCCGGCCTCGGGCAAGTCCACGCTCGCCCGCCGGCTGGCCACCCAGCTGCCCGCGATCAGGCTCGACAAGGACGCGTGGGTGGAGCGACTCGGCGGCGACCTGTGGGACGACGACTTACGCGAACGCGTGGAGGGGCTGCTGTGGGACCTCACACTGGAGCTCCTCGAGCAGGGTCAGAGCGTCATCCTGGAGTGGGGACACTGGGCCCGGGCCGAGCGGGACGAGAAGCGGCTCGGCGCGCGCGCTGTCGGGGCGGACGTGGAGCTGCACTACCTGTCCGCGCCGATCGACGAGCTCGTCGATCGGGCCGAGCGACGCACCGCATCGGGCGAGTGGACCGCCGCACCGATCACGCGGGAGCACGTCGAGACGTGGGCCCGGGTCTTCCAGGCGCCCGACGAGGACGAGCTGCGGTTGTACGACGACCCGGCCTCGTGAACGACGCCTCTCGTCCTCAGGCGTCGATGCGGCTGCGGTCCAGGCCCTCGGCGCCGGCCACGATGAAGTCCTTGCGCGGCGCGACGTCCGAGCCCATGAGCAGCTCGAAGATCTCCTCGGCCCGCTGGGCGCCCTCGGCCGTCACCCGGCGCAGCGTGCGGTGGCGCGGGTCCATGGTCGTCTCGGCCAGCTGGTCGGCATCCATCTCGCCCAGGCCCTTGTAGCGCTGGATGTCGTCCTTGTAGCGCTTGCCGGACCGGTCCAGCTTCTTGAGCGTCGCCGCCAGCTCGGCCTCGGAGTACGTGTACACGTACTCGTTCTTGCGCCCGCCTCCGGCGATCACCTCGATGCGGTGCAGCGGGGGCACGGCGGCGTAGACCCGCCCGGCCTCGACCAGCGGCCGCATGTACCGGAACAGCAGCGTGAGCAGCAACGTGCGGATGTGCGCGCCGTCCACGTCGGCGTCCGTCATCAGCACGATCTTGCCGTAGCGCGCGGCCTCCAGGTCGAACGAGCGACCCGACCCGGCACCGACCACCTGGATGATCGCCGCGCACTCGGCGTTCTTCAGCATGTCCGTGATGGACGCCTTCTGGACGTTGAGGATCTTGCCGCGGATGGGCAGCAGCGCCTGGAAGTCCGAGCTGCGCGCCAGCTTGGCCGTGCCGAGCGCGCTGTCGCCCTCGACGATGAACAGCTCGCTGCGCTCGACGTCGTCGGACCGGCAGTCGGCAAGCTTGGCCGGCAACGAGGACGTCTCCAGCGCGTTCTTGCGCCGCGAGATCTCCTTCTGCTTGCGCGCCGAGAGCCGCGCGCGCATCTCCCCGACGACCTTGTCCAGCAGCAGCGACGAGTGCGCCTTGTGGTCGCGCTTGGGCGAGACGAAGATCGCGCCGAGCTCGGTGTCCAGGACCTTGGCGACGATGGCGCGGACCGGCCCGGTGCCCAGCACCTCCTTGGTCTGCCCCTCGAACTGCGGCTCGGCCAGCCGGACGGTCACCACGGCGGTCATGCCCGCGAGCACGTCCTCCTTCTCGATCCGCTCGGAGGTGTCGCGCGCCGAGATCTTCAGGCGCCGCGCGTTCGCGTCGACCGCCTTGCGCATGGTGCGCAGCAGCCCGGCCTCGAACCCGGCCAGGTGCGTGCCGCCCTTGGGCGTCGAGATGATGTTGACGAAGCTGCGGACCTCGGTGTCGTACCCGGTGCCCCACCGCAGCGCGATGTCGACCTCGCAGGTGCGGGACACCTCCTGCGCCGTCATGTGCCCGCGGTCGTCCAGCACCGGGACCGTCTCGGTGAACGCGCCCGACCCGGTCAGGTGCCACGTGTCGGTCACGGCCGTGTCCGGCGCCAGGTGGTCGACGAAGTCGACGACTCCCCCGCTGTGCAGGAACGTCTCCTCGTGCGGGCCGTCGGCGCCGGGGGTGCCCGCGATGCCGCGCTCGTCGCGGACCGTCAGGGTCAGCCCCGGGACCAGGAAGCTGGTCTGGCGGGCGCGGGTGACCAGCTCGTCGTAGGCGAAGACCGCGGTCTTGGGGAAGATCTGCGGGTCCGCCCAGTACCGGACGCGGGTCCCGGTGCGGGCCCGGGCGACCTTCGCGCCGACGGCCAGCTCCGAGCCGGAGACGAAGGGCTCGAACGGGTTCTCGGGGCCGATCACGCCGCGGTCGTCGAACGTGCCGGGCTCACCGCGGTGGAACGTCATCCGGTGCGTGCGGCCGCCGCGGTCCACCTCGACGTCGAGCCGGGCCGACAGCGCGTTGACCACCGAGGCGCCGACACCGTGCAGACCGCCCGACGCCCCGTAGGAGCCGCCGCCGAACTTGCCGCCGGCGTGCAGCTTGGTGAACACGACCTCGACGCCCGTCAGGCCCGTCTTCGGCTCGATGTCCACCGGGATGCCGCGGCCGTTGTCGCGCACCTCGACCGAGGAGTCGGCGTGCAGCACGATCTCGATCCGGTCCCCGTGCCCACCCAGGGCCTCGTCCACCGAGTTGTCGATGATCTCCCACAGGCAGTGCATCAGGCCGCGGCTGTCGGTGGTCCCGATGTACATGCCGGGCCGCTTGCGCACCGCCTCGAGGCCCTCCAGCACCGAGAGGTGCCGAGCCGTGTAGCCGGACTGCGAGGAGGTCGTCGTCACGGGCCGATGGTAGTCGCCGGGGCCGACAGGCCGTCGACACCATGCCGCCGGGCACGGCTGTGTTGCGGGCCGGTTACAGTCCACTACGCGGTGAGCGAACCACCCGCTCCGAGTGCTGGCGAATGGCGGCCGGGATGGTTCTATGGAGTCGTGACCGGGACCATGACGCATCCACTGACCGCGGCCGACCGCTGCGACCGCTGCGGCGCACAGGCCTATGTCCGAGTTGTCCTCCCGGTGGGAGAGCTCCTCTTCTGTGCGCACCACGCGCGCGAGCACGCACCGAAGTTCGCCGAGCTGGCCACCCACGTGCAGGACGAGACCGACCGCCTGCTCGCTGAGCACGGAGCCGGCGCGGGCGCCGCGAGCTGACGCTCCGGCATCACCCACGACTGCGACGAGGCCCGGACCGGATGGTCCGGGCCTCGTCCGTCCTGCCGTCTCAGCCCAGCACGTCCGCCCAGGCGTGCACCCGATAGGCCTGCACGACGCCGTGCACCACGAACGGGTCCGTCGCAGCGAACTCCTCGGCGGCCTCGCGGCTGACCAGCACGCACATCGACCCGTTCACCTCGGGCTGCTCGAACGTGCCGATGCCCGTCAGCAGGCCTCGCGCGGCGAAGTCCTCGTAGTGCGCCGTGTGCTCCGCCATGTGCAGCGGCGCGAGCGCGAGCACGTCCGGGCCGGACTCGTACAGCACGACGTACCTGGTCACGCTCACGGTGCGGACGCCTCGACGTGGTCGACCAGCCGGGCGAAGATCATGCCCCAGCCGCGCACGTACGACCCGCCGCGGTAGCCCTCCGGCAAGGCGCACGCGCCACCCAGCTGCTCCTCGGTCATGCGTTCCCACCCGCGGTGCTCGACGGAGACGCGGGTGAGCCGGGGCCCGAGCGCGCGGAAGGTCAGCTCCACCTCCGTCGGCTCCGGCGTGAGCAGCCACGACATGGTGAACCCGTGCGGCGGGTCCCACGCGACGAGCTGGCCCCACACTCGGGTCGTCCCGTCGTGCCAGGTCTCGACGACGGCGCCGCCGAGCCGGCGCTCCATCGTCACGTCGCGCACCCGGTCCCCGCCGGCGGAGAACGGTTCGACGGGCCACCACGCCCCGATCTCGCGGACGAACACGTCGAACGTCCTGGTCACGTCCGCGCGCACGGTCGTGGCCTGGCGCACCGGCGGCGCGGCGAGGGCGAGCTCAGGCCGACGCACGGTCGTCCCTCTCGGCCCCGTCCGCGTCGACGACGCCGACCTCCGCCTCGACGAGCCGCCGGGCCGAGTCCAGCGACGCCGCCCACGTCTCGTCGAGATAGGCCCGCAGTCCGGCCAGCCCCTCGGGCCGCGACCGGTAGAAGTTCCGCGTCCCCTCGGTCCGGCGGGTCACCAGGCCGGCGTCCTCGAGAACCCGCAGGTGCTGGCTTACGGCGCTCCGCGTGACGTCGAACTCCGCGGCCAGACGCCCGACCGGGACCTCGTCGTGCGCCAGGAGCGTGAGGATCTCCCGGCGCCGGGGTTCGGCCAGCGCCCGGAGAACGGTGTCGGTATCCCTCACGCCCACAGTCCTACCGCATGCCCGTCGGGGTCGGCGAGGACCGCGATGCTGCCGTTGTCGGCCGGGAGCTTCGTCGGCGGGGTCACGGTGGACCCGCCGAGCTCCTGCGCCTGGGCCAGGGTCGCGCCGAGGTCCTCGACCCGGACGTACAGCAGGATCCCCGGCGGCATCCCGTCGGGGTCCGCCGCGCCGATGCCGCCGCCGACCGTCTCCGCCGGCGACCCCGTGTCGAGGAGCGTGTAGCCGCCCAGCTCGGGGGGCGCCTCCCCCGTCCAGCCGAACAGCTGCGTGTAGAACTCGCGTGCGCGGTCGGGGTCCGTGCTGGTGATCTCGAACCACATGACGGGACTGCCCATGATCCACCTCCGGTCGGCCGTTCTGACCGGACAATCGTCAGTCCTGACTAACCGTTAGTCAAGACTGACGGTGCGTCGCTCAGATGAAGTAGCCCATGAGATCGAGCACGACGTGTGTCCGGGAGTAGGCGTAGAGGGACAGACCGCTGGCCGAGAACGACCCGATGGCCGCGTTCGCGGCGGTCTGCCCGGGCGCGTAGTTCACGGACGAGGACGCACCGACCGTGCCGGTCACCGAAGGCAGCAGCTGGAGGTAGCCCGCTGCCGACGCCTCAGTCGCAGTGACGTTGAGGAAGACGGCCGAACCGCCGCCGACGGGAACCTGCGGCGACATCCGTCGGTCGAGCATCGTCAGCGACCTGTCACCCAACGCCGTACTGGACCGCGTGTCGAGCACCCGCTCCGGCAGCACCGGAACGAAGAGACCGGTCGCAGTGGTCGGCGCGGTCGCGTCCGTGAAGTACCCCACGACGTCTGCGATCAGATGCGTCCCGCCCGAGGTGTACAGCGAGATCGCGCCGTCCGGACCGACGGGAACGATGGCGAGGTTGGCCACCG
This sequence comes from Cellulomonas sp. P2_F12, assembly GCF_056403775.1. NCBI lineage: Bacteria > Bacillati > Actinomycetota > Actinomycetes > Micrococcales > Cellulomonadaceae > Cellulomonas > Cellulomonas sp. P2_F12. The sequence goes on from NZ_JBFUEV010000001.1 coordinate 657,737, forward strand.
TCTGCCCGGCACCTGTGAGGTTCACGTTCGACGTCTGACCGAACGTGGTCGTGCCACCCGGCACCACCTGGACGAAGCCCGCCCGGGCCGATTGGGTTGCCGTGACCGTGAGCGCGACTGCCGACACGCCCAGGGGAAGAGGGGCGTGGCCTCGCATCGGGAGCGTGACGAACGTCCCGGCCGCGGGCATCGGGTTGTGGTCGTAGGGCGCCTGCGGCGCCTTGGGGGCGTTGGCGAACCACTCACACGGGATCAGGTCATCGTCAGTGTCCAGTCGGCCGATGTCACCGAAGTACGGGTAGTAGTCCCAGAACCACTTGTTCGCGGCCTCCCAGCTGCCGGCGAAGTCACCACAGTCGAGGTCCCGGGGCCGCGCCGGCGCGGGGCCACTCGCGGTCGGCAGCGTGGCGGGCGGAGCGACCGGGGTGAGGCCTGTGCGATCGCGCGAGTCGAGCACCCGCTTGGGCGCGGACAGCGCCGTGTAGCGACCGGCCGCACTCTGCGACGTCTCCAGGAAGTAGCCCGACACGTCGACCACGAGGTGCCCGCCCGCCATGTCGTACAGAGTGATGCTGCCCCCGGCGCCCACCGGGACCGTGATCAGGTTCGTCGCCGTCTGACCCGCCGTCACGTTGATGTTCGACGAAGCGCCGGGCGTCCCACTGCCGGTGGGCAGGGCCTGGACGTATCCGTCGCGCCGGGCACCGGTCACCACGACATTGACAACGACTGCCGTGACTCCGACCTGGGGGATTCCGCGCTGGCCGGCGATCGGGACGTCGACGAGAGCTCCGACGGCGGGGGTTGCCGCGGCGGCTCCGTCCACCACCCGCGTGTCCAGGAACCGCACGGGAGACATCGAGACGTACGCCCCTGCGCCGTCGGCGGCCGCCGCTGTGGCCGATGAGGGCGCTACGGCGACGACGGTCACCGCTGCCACGGCGACCAGGACGAGCCGCGCGACGGCGCGCGCGTAGGGAATTGCCTGCATGGGGATGTGCTCCGGGGGTCGGTCGATCACCGGCCACGACGGCGGCCGAGCGCGAGCGGGCGACACTCGCCGGTGGGAAGCGTACGGGCGTACCGACCCGGAGCGGTGGGACGAACGTCCCGGGTGACGGCGCGCAGGGACGACGGCGACGCCCGGCCTGCCGGCCCGGGCATCGCTCGCTCGACCCGCTCGTCTGTGCGCCCCTACGAGGCGACCGGCAGCGCCGCGACCCGGTCGGCGGTGAGCTCGGCCCAGTCGGCCGACGCCGCCAGCGTCCGCGCCCGGTCGACCGCGTCGGCGATCGCCGCGGCGCGCAGCACGGGCGACGCGTCCATCGGCTGGGCGCTCACGAACTCGACGTCGGTGATGCCGATGAAGCCGAAGATCGCGCGCAGGTACGGCTCCTGGAAGTCGAACGCGTGCATCGGACCGCCGGCCGAGTAATCACTGCCGCGCGAGGACGTCACGACCATCTTCTTGCCCAGCACCAGCGGCATCACGTGCCCGGTCTCGTCGTAGCGGAACGAGTAGCCCGGCTGGACGATGCAGTCGATGTAGTACTTCAGCGCGTACGGGATGCTCAGGTTCCACATCGGCGCGCTGATCAGGTAGGCGTCGGCCGACAGGAAGTGGGCGATCACCGCCTCGACCTGCGCCCAGGCGTCGGCGTGCGCCGGGTCGATCGGGCGGCCGACCATCAGGCTGTACTTCGCCTCGATGTTCTCGCCCTCGATCGCGGGCAGGTCGCGGTCGTACAGGTCGACGACGTCGACGGTGACGTCCGGGTGGTGCTCGCGCAGGCTGGCGATGAACGCGTCCGACGCCTTGAGGGTGTTCGACACCTCATGACGGGGAGAGGCGATGATGTGCAGCAGCTTCATGTCGGAACCCCAGAGCCTCGAAGTGACGTGACGGGCCGTTCCACCGACGAGCTGGTGGTCGGTCACGACGTCGGGACGGACCACCTCTCGTTTCGGACATTACGGACAGCATGTTTCCGACTGGGGTCGCATCGTTTCCGCCGCGTGAACTCGCGCGGGACGCGACTGGCTCCCGTGGGACGCGACTGGCTCCCGTGGGACGCGACGAGGCCCGGACCACCTGGTCCGGGCCTCGTCGTCGTTCGTCGGGATTGCTCGTCAGTCGAGATAGTCCCGCAGGACCTGCGAGCGCGACGGGTGGCGCAGCTTCGACATGGTCTTCGACTCGATCTGGCGGATCCGCTCGCGCGTGACCCCGTAGACCTTGCCGATCTCGTCGAGCGTCTTGGGCTGACCGTCGGTCAGGCCGAACCGCATCGACACCACGCCGGCCTCGCGCTCCGAGAGCGTGTCGAGCACCTGGTGCAGCTGCTCCTGCAGGAGCGTGAAGCTCACGGCGTCCGCGGGGACGACAGCCTCGGAGTCCTCGATGAGGTCACCGAACTCGCTGTCACCGTCCTCGCCGAGCGGCGTGTGCAGCGAGATGGGCTCGCGGCCGTACTTCTGGACCTCGACGACCTTCTCGGGGGTCATGTCGAGCTCCTTGGCGAGCTCCTCGGGCGTGGGCTCGCGGCCCAGGTCCTGGAGCATCTGCCGCTGGACGCGGGCGAGCTTGTTGATGACCTCGACCATGTGCACCGGGATACGGATGGTGCGGGCCTGGTCGGCCATCGCGCGGGTGATCGCCTGCCGGATCCACCACGTGGCGTACGTCGAGAACTTGTAGCCCTTGGTGTAGTCGAACTTCTCGACAGCGCGGATCAGACCGAGGTTGCCCTCCTGGATCAGGTCCAGGAACAGCATGCCGCGGCCGGTGTAGCGCTTGGCCAGCGAGACGACGAGGCGCAGGTTGGCCTCGAGCAGGTGGTTCTTGGCCCGACGACCGTCGTTCGCGATCCACTCGAGCTCGCGCTTGATCTTGGGCTCCATCGTGATGCCCGCGTTCAGCCGCTCCTCGGCGAACAGGCCGGCCTCGATCCGCTTGGCGAGGTCCACCTCCTGCTCGGCGTTCAGCAGCGCGACCTTGCCGATCTGCTTGAGGTAGTCCTTGACCGGGTCGGCCGTGGCGCCGGCGGTGACGACCTGCTGCGCCGGGGCGTCGTCGTCGTCGGCGTCGGAGTAGACGAAGCCGCTGTCCTCGGACTCCTCCTCCTTGGCCGCCGGCTTCTTCTCGTCGCCGTCCTCGGAGTCCTCGTCGTCGGCGTCGGCCGCGTCCTCGACCACCTCGACGGCCTCGACGACGACCTCCTCGATGGCTTCGATGTCGATCTCCTCGCCCTCGACGACCTCGTCCTCGACGGCCTCAGCGGCGCCGGGAGCGGTCGCGGCCTTCTTGGCGGCGGCGGTCTTCGCTGCGGCCGGCTTGGCCGCGGCAGTCTTGGCGGCCGTGGTCTTGGCGGCGGTGGTCTTGGCGGCCGTCGCGCGAGCGGTCGCGGGCTTGGCCGGAGCCGCAGCCGCGTCGTCGGTGGTCACGACGGCCTTGGTGGACGGGCGCGCCTTGGCGCTCGTCGCGGCGACGGCTCGAGCAGGAGCGGCAGCGGCGGCAGGCTCGCGGACGCCGATGCCGGCGGTCGCGAGGCCACGGACGACGGCGCGCAGACGCTTGGCGTCCTGGACGTCCGCCTGCTCGCACGCGGTGCGCAGCTCCTCGGCGCCCACGGTGCCGTGGGTGCGCCCGCGCAGGACGAGGTCCTGGAGGGCAGGGTGCTCGAACTCACGCGGAAGAGCGGGATGCGGGGTCTGGGACGACACGAACGACCTTTCGGCAGCGCGACACCCGGAACGGGGCCGGGAGGTAGATAGACATTGTACCGACCCCACGGGCCGCTCGGCGCTACCACGGGCACGACGACACGACCGTCAGGGACGGCTCTCAGGGGGTCCTCGTGCTCAACGAACGGGGCGCGCGAGAGATTCCCGCCCGTTTCTCGGGTGATCGGCGGGTCGGACCGTGAGACGGTCCGAGCGCCGTCGGGGTCTTCCGTCCGGTCAGGCCGGACCCGGTTTGACCGTCAGGACCGGGCACGGGGCGTCGAAGAGCACGCGCTGGGCGTTGGCGCCCAGGATCAGCTTGCCGACCGGGCTGCGCCGTCGCAGGCCGAGGACGACGAGCTGGGCGTCGACCTGCTCCGCCGTGGCGATCAGGTCGTCCGCGACGTCGCCCCCTCGCAGCAGTCGCACCTCGTGGTCGACGCCCGCCGCGACCAGCTCGGCCCGGACCCGGTCCAGCTCCGCCTCGACAGCGCTGCGCTGCTCCTCCGGCTCGTCGGGTCGCGCACTGACGACGACCACGACGCGGGTGTCGCGCTGCCGCGCCTCGTCGATCGCCGCCCCGAGAGCCGCCCGACCTTCCGGAGTGGCCAGATAGCCGACCACGATGCCCATCGGTCCTCCCCTCGTCCGGCGGCAACACCGCCGTGACCGTGACGCTACCGGAGGCTGCGGGCGGCGACGAGCGCACCGCGTGGGATCTCACCGCAGGTCAGTCGACGTGCCGGACCCAGCCGGGCGGGATGGCGGCGCGGAGCGTGTCGTCGAGCAGCTCGGCCAGCCGGTACCCGGGCTCGGCGTCGAGGGCACCGTCGAGCAGCACGCGTGCACGAGCCCCGTCCCCGCGCCACCACGCCAGCAGGGCCAGGAGCGTCAGCGCCGGCGCCTGCGCCCCTGTCCGCCCGCGGGCGACCATCGCCTCGAGCACCGCCTCGTGCACCGCCGTGGCCCGCTCCGGCGGGACGACTCCCCGGCGCGGGTCGATGATCATCGCCATCGCCCCCGAGAGCGCCGCGTCCAGCTCCGGCGTCGCGTCCTCGCCCCGGACGCACTGCTCCGGGAGGTCACCGGTCCCGGGCACCAGCGACACCAGGACCGCGTCGCGGACCGGCTTGTCGGCGATGCCCACCTCCAGGCGGCCCCACGGCGCGCCACCCGACCCGGGCCCGTCGGTGGCCACCAGCGCGACCGCCGCCCGCCAGGCCGCGAGCGACTCCTCCCGCCACCTCGTCACCTCGTCAGGACCTGCGGCAACGGCGTCCTGCCGGCGCCGCTCCCACCGGCGGCGCACCCGGGCGACCGACCGACGGATCTCCCCGTGCGCCGGGTGGATCCGGGCGATGTCCTCCCGCGAGTCGGCGACGGCCGAGCCGGCCAGCACCAGCGTGGCGCCGACCTGGGTGCTCTCGAGGTCACGGAGCGGCCGGCCGCCCGGCGGGCAGCAGTCGTCGTGGCAGTCGAGCGCGAAGTAGCCCTCCGGGGTGACGACCCAGACGTGGATGTCGCCGAGCGCCTTGCCCGCGGCCTCGCGGAAGTGCCGGGTCGCCCGCTGCTGGGGCCCGTCCTCGCCCCGCGGGTCATGGTCGGTGTAGAGGACGAGGATGCCCCGCCGGGCGGCATCACGGTCCAGGAGCGAGACGAGCGACCGCGCGAGCAGCGGCCCGTCGGACTCGTCGGCGAGGTGCACCAGGTCGACCCGCACGACGAGGCCGACCACGCCGCGGGGTGGCCGGAGGCTGACCGCGACGGCGCTGTCGCGCGGGCGGAAGCCGAGCCGGTGCGGCACGAGCGCGAGGATCTCCCGGGGCTCACTCACCCGGAGCGTGGTGGTCTGCATGGCGCCAGCCCACCCGAGCCGGCGCTCTCGCAGGCCCGTCGCCGACCGATCTGTGCACGAGCCCGTCGGCCGCGGGGCTTGTGGGCGGCTCACCACCTGGGTCGGGCCGCTAGCCTGTCCCGATGCCCAGCCCTGCCGCGATCTCGACGCGCGCCCGATACGGCCTCACGGCCGTCGTCGTGGCGCTCGCCGTCTGCGCGTCGAGCGCTGCGTGCTCGACCAGCGGCCCGGGTCGGGAGTCACCCACCGGCAGTGCGGTCGCCGTCGCGACACCGGCGCCGAGCCCGACGGAGGCCCTCTTGCCCGACGGGACGGACAGCACGAGCTCGGCGGTCGGCGAGCTCGCCGCCGGCTTCCCCGTCACGCTCGTCCCGGTGCCGGAGGGCGCCGAGGTGCTCGTCTCGTCGGCGGAACCGGTCGAGGGGACGGACCTCACCGAGATCAGCCTCAACCTGCGCACCGGCCAGGACGCGGCCGGCCTGCTCGCCGCGGTGAGCGCCCCGCTCGTCGCCGCGGGGTTCACGGAGGGCACGCCGCCCGCGGCGGAACCGGGCCTCGCGGCGCAGTCGACGTTCTCCCGCGGCGACGGCTCGGAGCTGCTCGTCGTGGGCATCCTCGACCGCGACGGCCAGCGCACCCTCACCCTCGGGGGGCGGGTGCGTCTCCCGGCGCCGTAGGCTGCCCCGCGTGAGCGCAGCAACCCCGGCCCTCGTCGACGTCGAGGACGTCCGCACCCGCATCGACGAGCTGCTGACCAGGCACGTTGCCCAGCTGCGCACCGTCCTGGCGGCGGCGAGCGACGACGCCGACGTGCTGGCCGACGCCGTGGCGCAGATGCTCACGGGCGGCAAGCGGCTGCGCGCGGCGTTCTGCTACTGGTCGTGGCGGGCGCACGGCGGCATCCCCGGCACGCCCGAGGCGGACGCGGTCCTCCGTGTCGGGGCGGCGCTCGAGCTGTTCCAGGCCGCGGCCCTGTTCCACGACGACGTGATGGACGACTCCGACACGCGACGCGGGTTCCCCGCCGCGCACCGCGCCTTCGCGGCCGTGCACGACCGGCACGGGCTGACGGGTGACGCCGAGCGGTTCGGGATGTCGGCCGCCATCCTGCTCGGGGATCTCACCCTCATCGCGAGCGAGCAGGAGTTCGCGGGAGCCCTCGCGCTGCAGCCGATCCCCCGCGCGGAGCGCGCGCGGGTCGTCTTCGACCTGATGCGGACCGAGGTCACGGTCGGTCAGTACCTCGACGTGCTGGCGCAGGCCCTGCCGTGGGGCGACGACCCGGCTCGCGACGAGACCCGTGCGCGCGAGGTCATCCGGGCCAAGGCCGCCCGGTACAGCGTGGAGCACCCGATCGTGCTCGGCGCCGCGCTCGCGGACGCCGACGAGGCCGAGCTCGAGGCGTGCCGCGCGCTGGGCCTGCCGCTCGGCGAGGCGTTCCAGCTCCGCGACGACCTGCTCGGGGTGTTCGGCGACCCCGCGACCACGGGCAAGCCCGCGGGGGACGACCTGCGCGAGGGCAAGCGCACAGTGCTGGCCGCGCGGGCGGTCGCCCGGGCCCGCGCCGTCTCCGACGACGCCACCGTGCAGCTGCTGCGCGAGCGTCTCGGCGACCGGACGCTCACCGAGGCGGACGTCGCCGTCCTTGCCGAGGCGATCCGGCGCACCGGGGCTCCCGACGACGTCGAGACCCTGATCGACGACCTCGCCGCCCGCGCGTTCGCCCTGATGGACGGCCGCCCCTGGCGCGAGCCGGCGCGCGCGCAGCTGATCGGCCTCGCGCACGCCGCGGTCGACCGCCGCGCCTGAGCCTCAGAGCTCGGCGGCGGCCCGTCGACGGATCTCGGTCTTGCGGCCCGCGCGCAGCGCATCGATGGGCGAGCCGGGCAGCGAGTCGTCGGGCGTGAAGAGCCACTCGATCGCGGCCTCGTCAGAGAACCCGGCGTCGGACAGCACCGTCAGCGTGCCCTGCAGGGACGCGAGGACCGTCCACGGCTGATCGTCGTCGGGATGCGTGGGCTGAGCGGGGTTGGCCAGGTGGCCCGGGACGAGGAATGCGGCCGGGATCGAGAACACCCGGGGGTCTCCGCGGCGCATGCCGACCAGCTTGCGCTCCTGCACGATCCGGCGGACCTTCGACGCGTCGAGGCCGATCCGGTCGGCGACATCAGGGACGGTGAGCCACTCGTCGACCAGTCGGTCGAGGGCATCTGAGGAATCGTTCACCCGACAAGAGTACGCATCCGGGAATTACACCGGCGCAATTCCCCCACGCGCTTTCGCCCCTTGCGGTATTCGGATACGTTCACATTCTGTCACACCAGTCACACAGGCCACATCCGTTCACTTTCGCACCACGAGGTAGGTCCCATGTCGCAGCACGCCACCGCCCGCGCCGACGGGCTGCGTCGCGTCGCCACCGGCACCGGTGCCACGCTCGCGCTCGCCGCGGTCGCCGTGACCGCGACGGGGGGCGCCGCCCAGGCCGACGACAGCTACACCGTCCGCACCGGGGACACGGTCAGCCACATCGCCGCCCGCAGCGGCACCACCGTCGCCGCGATCACCCGGGCCAACGCGCTCGCGGACGCCTCGCGGATCCGGATCGGCCAGGTGCTCACGATCCCGTCGGCGTCGTCCGCCGCCCCCGCCCCGGCAGCCGCGCCCGCCGCCCCCGCGCCGGCCGCCGGCTCCTACACCGTCGTCTCGGGCGACACCGTGAGCCACATCGCGGTCAAGCTCGGGACGTCCGTCCAGGCGATCGTCGCCGCCAACGGGCTCGACTCGCGCGCGCTCATCCGGATCGGGCAGACGCTGTCGGTCCCGGGCGGCGGGGGCACGTCGTCGGCGCCGGCCCCGGCCGCAGTGGCCCAGGCGACCTCCTCCGTGGCCTACACGGTGCGCTCGGGCGACACGGTCACGGGAATCGCCGCCGCGAAGGGGACGACGGTCGCGGCGATCGTCGCGGCGAACGGCCTGGGCGCGCGCGCCATGATCAAGATCGGCCAGACGCTCACGGTGCCCGTCCCGGTCGCCGCCCCGTCGGCCGTCGGCAGCACCTTCGCCGGCCGCACGTATGCCGACTCGGTGGTCGCGGCAGCCAACGCGAACCTCGCGACCCTGCGCGGGTCGGCCGTGCCCTCGAAGTCCGAGATGCAGGCCAAGGTCGCCGCGACGGCACGGGCGATGGGCGTCGACGCGGCGCTCGCCCAGGCGGTCGCGTTCCAGGAGTCGGGGTTCAACCACGCGGTCGTCTCCCCCGCCAACGCCATCGGCACCATGCAGGTCATCCCGAGCTCGGGCGCGTGGGCGTCGGACCTGGTCGGCCGGCAGCTGAACCTCGTCGACCCGGACGACAACGTCACCGCCGGCGTCGCGATCCTGCGGGCGCTCGTGCAGAACGCCCCCGACCTGCCGACGGCGATCGCCGGGTACTACCAGGGCGCGTCATCGGTGCAGCGCAACGGCATGTTCGCGGACACGCGGCGCTATGTCGCCAACGTCCAGACCCACATGACGCGCTTCCACTGAGGCCCCGCCTGCGGGACGCGCCGCACTCCCGACCGTAGACTCCCTGCCGTGGGAGCCACCGTCACCGATCCGCTCGTCGGCCGCCTGGTCGACAGCCGGTACGAGGTCGTGTCCCGCATCGCCCGCGGCGGCATGGCGACCGTGTACCTCGCGGTCGACCGGCGCCTGGACCGCGACGTCGCGCTGAAGGTCATGCACGCCCACCTGGCCGAGGGCACGTCCGGCACCGACTTCGTCGCCCGCTTCCGCCGGGAGGCGCGCACCGCTGCCCGGCTGACGCACCCCGGGCTGGTCGGCGTGTACGACCAGGGTGTCGACGGCGAGACCAGCTACCTGACGATGGAGTACATCGACGGGTCCAACCTGCGCCGCTACCTCGGCGAGCGGGGGGCGTTGACCGTCGGCGACGCCCTGCGCATCGGGGAGAACGTGCTCGACGCGCTGGCCGCCGCGCACCGCGTCGGCCTGGTGCACCGGGACATCAAGCCCGAGAACGTGCTCCTCGCCACCGACGGCCGCGTGAAGCTGGCGGACTTCGGGCTCGCGCGCGCGGTCACCGAGGTCACCTCGACCACCACCGGCACGGTGCTCGGCACGGTCGCGTACCTGGCTCCCGAGCTGGTCGTCCGCGGCGTCAGCGATGCCCGGACCGACGTGTACGCGTGCGGCATCCTTCTGTTCGAGATGCTCACGGGCCGCCAGCCCTTCACCGGCGAGACGCCGATCCAGGTGGCGTTCCAGCACGTCAACAACGACGTACCCGCGCCGTCGGAGCAGGCCGACTGGCTGCCCATCGAGATCGACGACGCCGTGCGCGCGCTCGCCGCGCGCGACCCCGACGACCGCCCGGTCGACGCCGCCGCCGCGCTGGCCCTCCTGCGCCGCACCCGCGCCGCGCTCGACGAGGAGACCCTCGCCCGGCACGCCGACGTCGCCCCCTCCATCGTGCTGCCCGCGGCCACCGACCCGGCCGAGACGGATCTCGACACGGAGGCCCCGGAGGGCGACGAGCCCGTCGACGAGCTGGCCGAGCCCGACATCGACGAGCGGTCCGACCCGGACCAGGACGAGACCACGCTGATCGAGACGGGCGACGGCCGCGGCACCACGGTCGCGCTGCCCATCGGCCTCGGCGTCAGCGCCGAGGTGCTGCGCACCGGCCCCCACGACGCGCCCCCGCCGGTCCGGCATCACCGCGCCCGCTGGATCGTCCTGCTCGTGCTCCTGGCCGCTCTGATCGGCGGCGGCGCCTGGTGGTACCTGCAGCAGGGTCCGGGCGCCTACACGACCGTGCCGACGATCATCGGCCAGGACGAGGCGCACGCGACCGGGATCCTGACGCGCGCCGGGCTGGGCGCGAAGGCCACCTCCGACTTCGATCCCACGGCCCAGGCCGGCCTCGTCTTCGTGGCCGACCCCGGACAGGGCGAGCGGATCCGCAAGGACGGCACGGTCACGTTCACCATCTCGAAGGGACCGGACTACGTGCAGGTCCCCGACGGGGTGGTCGGGCAGATGCAGGCCGCCGCCGACGCCACGCTGCGGGCCGCCGCCCTGGAGCCCGTCTACACGGACCCGGCCACCAGCGACACGGTGGAGAACGGGAAGGTCATCAGCGCCACGCTGCCGAGCGGAGCCCCGGCGGACCCGGGGGCGCAAGCGCTGCGCGGGGACAAGATCACGCTAACGGTCTCCAGCGGACGCGCGCCGGTCACCATCACCTCCGTGGTCGGTGCCTCCGTCGAGGACGCCACGAACCAGCTCGCGCCGGACGCCCTCACGCTCGCGCCGACCGAGGCGTTCAGCGACACCGTCGGCAAGGGCCTGATCATCGACCAGAACCCGGCCGCCAACACCGCCGGTCACCGCGGCGACGTCATCGCGGTGACGGTGAGCAAGGGTCCCGAGCTGGTGACGGTGCCCGACGTCGTCGGGAAGAACGGCGCCGGCGCCAAGCAGGCGATCGAGGCCGCCGGCCTGGTCTACAAGGCGCAGAAGTACCTGGGCGGCATCCTCGACCGCGTCCGGTTCCAGGACACCGCCGCGGGCTCGCAGGCGCCCAAGGGCAGCACGGTCACCGTCACCATCTGGTGACGACGACGCCCCGGCAGCTCGGGGCGGCCGGGGCGTCGTCGTACGTGCGTCAGCTCGCGCGGAGCAGTTCCACCACCTGGAACGCCATCTCGAGTGACTGCTGGTGGTTCAGGCGCGGGTCCACGAGGGTCTCGTAGCGACGGGCCAGGCCCTCGTCGTCGATCTCCTCGGTGCCGCCGAGCACCTCGGTGACGTCGTCGCCGGTGAGCTCGATGTGCAGGCCGCCGGGAACGGTACCCAGGCCGCGGTGCACCTCGAAGAAGCCCGCCACCTCGTCCATGACGTCGGAGAACCGGCGGGTCTTGTAGCCGGACGCGGACGTGATCCCGTTGCCGTGCATCGGGTCGCACACCCAGGTGACGGGTCGACCGTCCGCGGCGACCTTCTCGACGAGCGCGGGCAGCAGGTCCCGGACCTTGCCGGCGCCCATGCGCGTGATGAAAGTGATGCGACCGGCCTCGCCCTGCGGGTTCAGCTTGTCGATGAGCGCGAGCGCGTCGTCGCCGGTGGTCGTCGGACCCAGCTTGATGCCCAGCGGGTTCTGCACGCGCGAGAAGTAGTCCACGTGCGCCCCGTCGAGCTGCCGGGTCCGCTCCCCGATCCACACGAAGTGGCCGGAGCAGTCGTACGGCAGCCCGGTCCGCGAGTCGATGCGGGTCAGCGGGCGCTCGTAGTCGAGCAGCAGGCCCTCGTGGCTGGAGAAGAAGTCCACCGAGCGCAGCGCGTCGAAGTCGGCGCCGCACGCGGCCATGAACCGGATCGCGCGGTCGATCTCGGCCGCGATCTCCTCGTACCGGGAGTACGCCGGGTTCGCCATGAAGCCGCGGTTCCACTCGTGCACGCGCAGCAGCGACGCGAAGCCACCCGTGGTGAACGCCCGGATCAGGTTCAGCGTCGACGCGGACGTGTGGTACGCCTCGAGCAGGCGCTGCGGGTCCGGCGTGCGGGCCTCGGGCGTGAACTCGTAGCCGTTGATGATGTCGCCACGGAACGCCGGCAGGGTGACCCCGTCGCGCGTCTCCGAGTCGGAGCTGCGCGGCTTGGCGTACTGCCCGGCCATGCGGCCCATCTTGATGACCGGCAGGCTGGCGCCGTACGTGAGCACGACGGCCATCTGCAGGATCGTCTTGATCTTGTTGCGGATGTTGTCGGCGGTGGCCTCGCCGAAGGTCTCGGCGCAGTCGCCGCCCTGGAGCAGGAACGCCTCGCCCCGGCCCGCCGCGGCGAGCTGGGCGCGCAGGTGGTCGGCCTCGCCGGCGAACACCAGCGGCGGCAGCGTGGACAGGCGCGTCGTGACGGCGTCGAGGGCGGTCGCGTCCGGCCAGTGCGGCTGCTGCACGGCCGACATCGAACGCCAGGCGTCGAGCCCTGCGACGACCTGGGGGTCCGGCTCGACGCTCATGAGTGGCTGGCCGGGACGAGGGGCTGACCGATGTCCGCCAGGAGCGCGCCGAACCAGGGCTGCGACACGTCGAACGCCTTGCCACCGGCGATGCGCGGGAACTCGATGGCACGCAGCACGTCGCCCTGCTCCTCGTCGTGCCCGATGACGCCCGACTCCCCGCGCAGCGCGCACTCGACGGCCAGGTCGGTCATCGACTTGATGAGTCGCAGGTCCTCGGCGTTCGCCGCCGCGGCGCGCGAGTAGTAGCCGGACTTCTGCACCATGACCTTCTCGGCGCCCAGCTTCTCGGCGAACTGCTTGGCGAACCACTGGCCCGGGTTGATCGTGTCCAGGCGCACGTGCCCGAACGCGTCGCGCAGCACCTCGGTGCCGGACGACTCGAGCTGATCGACGATCTCGTGCATGCCCGCGCCCTCGGACAGGAAGATGTTGACGTTGCCCTGCTCGTCCATGATCGTCTTGAGGCGCGCGGCCTCGGCGTCGATGTCCAGCGCCAGCTCGGGCAGGAAGACGGCGTGGATGTCCCAGCGCTCGCGCGTGAGGCCGATGCCGGGCACCCACTCCTGCGTGTCGAGCCACTTGCGGTAGTCGGCCGCAGCGGCGGCGGTCAGCCACCCGCAGTGCCGCCCCATGACCTCGTGCACGATGAGCATGCGCGGGCCCGAGCGGTGCTCGCCGATGATGTTCGCGGCGAAGCCGGCGGCCTCCTCGGCCGCGGTCCACGCGCCGAGCGACTGCTTGATGGGCACCACGTCGTTGTCGATGGTCTTGGGCAGGCCCACCACCGTGAGCTCGTAGCCGTTCTCGTGCAGGTAGGCGGCGAGGTCGGCCGCGGTGGTGTTCGTGTCGTCGCCACCGATGGTGTGCAGCACGTCCACGCCGTCCGCCTTGAGGCGCTCTGCGGCCACCTGCAGCGGGTCCTCGCCCTCCTTGACCAGCCCGCGCTTCACGCAGTCAGCCGCGTTGGTGAGCTTGACCCGCGAGTTGCCGATGGGAGACCCGCCGAACTTGTGCAGGATGCCGGCCTTCGCGCGCGTCTCGTCGTCGATGACGATCGTGTCGCCGCGCAGCAGCCCGTAGTAGCCGTGCTCGTACGCGATGATCTCGATGTCGGGAGCGATCTCCGTGTACCGCTCGATGAGCCCGCCGACGGCGGACGACAGGCACGGGGCGAAGCCACCTGCGGTCAGGAGGGCGACGCGACGAACCGACATGAGAAACACCTCTCGTTGACACCGTCGGCGCGCACGTTGCGGCGGCGCGCCCCAAAGTCGGCGCTCAGGCCGACCGCGTCATCCTACTGACGTCTCGGACTCGCCCTCGGGCGGGACCGGAACCTGGACGTCCGGCACGGGACGACCGCCGGGGGCCGCGGGGAGGTGGTCGGCCGCGTCGCCGGCGACGGCCGGGTGGCCGGTGGCGATGCGCGCCTTCTGCGTGGCCGCGTACACGTCGACGTACTCCTGGCCCGACAGGCTCATCACGGCGTACATGATCTCGTCGGTGACCGAGCGCAGGATGAACCGGTCGTTCTCCATGCCCTGGTAGCGGCTGAAGTCGAGCGGCTCGCCGATGACGACCCCGATGCGCATGACCTTGGGGATCCGCCGACCGGGAGGCTGGGCCTCGTCGGTGCCCACCATGGCCACGGGGATGACGGGGGCACCGGACTCGAGCGCGAGCCGCGCGATACCCGTCTTGCCGCGGTAGAGCCGCCCGTCGGGGCTGCGCGTGCCCTCGGGGTAGATGCCGAACAGGTCGCCGTCCGCCAGCCGACGCAGGCCGGTCCGTAGCGCGGCCTCGCTCGCCTTGCCGCCCCCGCGGTCGACCGGGATGGTGCCGACTCCCCGCATGAACCCCGCGGTCAGTCGGCCCTTGACGCCCGAGCCGGTGAAGTACTCCTGCTTGCCGATGAACACCAGCTCGCGGTCCAGCACCAGCGGCAGGAAGAACGAGTCGATCACCGCGAGGTGGTTGCTCGCCAGGATGGCAGCGCCCTCCTCGGGCACGTTCTCGGCCCCGCGCACCCACGGCCGGTAGACCAGGTGCAGCAGCGGACCCACGAAGACCCGCTTCATCAACCAGTAGAACAACGGTTCACCTCTCGACCCGACACACGGACTGTCCGTCCACCCGAGCCCTGTGCTCGCACCCGACATCCCCCTGCGGCAGGCGGAGCCGAGCACGAGCCACCCCGACTGCTCGGTCCGACTCTAGAGTGCTCCTATGGCACCTCGCCCCGACGAGCCCGACGACGGCGTCCAGCCGGCCGGCGCGGACGTCCCCCCGCCGTCGTCCGACGGCGAGCCCGATCACGTGGGACCCACGGACGAGGAGGCCTGGGCGTCGATCGTCGCGCAGCTCAGAGAGCTCGACGGGTACGACGGCACCGAGGATCCGCCGGAGCCCGAGGCCACGCCGGCGGCCGACCCCCCGAGCGGGCTGACGTTCCCCGTCGCCCCCTGGGTGGCCGAGCGGCGCGTCGTGCGACCCGCCCAGGAGGCTGCGCCGGAGCCCGAGCTGAGCGGCCGCGACTGGGACGGCACCTCGCAGTACGACGGCGCGGAGTCGGCGGTCGACGCGGAGGAGCACTTCGTGCCGCCGGACCCGGGCCCTGTGCTCGGCGGCGACCCCCTGCTCACCATGGCGTGGTTCGCCGCGGCGGGCATGCCGCTGTTCCTGCTCGTGGTGCTGGTGGCCTGGAAGGACGCTCCCGCCGCGCTCGTGCAGGCGGCCGCCGTCGTCTTCGTCATCGGCGTGGGCGTGCTCGTGTGGCGGATGCCGCACCGGCGCGACCCCGACGACCACGACTCCGGCGCGGTGGTCTGACCGGCCCGCACCCCCTGGTCAGAGGCGCGCGAGGTCGGCCGCACCGACCATCCCGGCGTCGTTGCCCATCGACGCGACGACGATCGACGCCTCCGGGCGGTGCCCGCGTCCGGAGAGCTGCTCGGCGAAGCCGTTCCGGGCGGACGCGAGCAGCAGGTCGCCGGCGTCCGCGACGCCGCCGCCGACGACGATCAGCGCGGGGTCGAGCAGCGCGGTCGCGGAGGCCGCACCCTCGCCCACCCAGCGACCGAGCTCGGCCAGCAGCTCGACGGCCAGCGGGTCGCCCTCCTGCGCCGCCTGCGTGACCTGCGGCCCGGTGAGCTTGTCGACGTCGCCGCCCGCGAGCTCGAGCAGTCGGGTCGCGCGCTCCGGCTGGATGATGACGGTGGCCTGGGCGTCCCGCACCAGCGCGCTCCCGGACGCGTACTGCTCCCAGCAGCCCTCGTGCCCGCAGCCGCAGTAGTGCCCGCCGGGGACCACGCGCATGTGCCCGATCTCCGCCGCGACGCCCCAGGCGCCGCGGACCAGCTTCCCGTTGGACACGATCGCGCCCCCGAGCCCGGTCCCGACGGTGAGCATGAGCATGTCGTCGACGTCGCGCGCCGCGCCGAACCGGAACTCGGCCCAGCCGGCCGCGTTGGCGTCGTTCTCGACGACGATGAGGACGTCGTCGTCCCCGAGGATCGCCTGGACCTTCTGACGCAGCGGGTAGTCGCGCCACGCGATGTTCGGCGCGAAGAGGACGGAGGAGCGGTCCGCGGACACGAACCCGGCGGCGGCGACTCCCATCGCCGCGACCTCGTAGGACCCGCTGAGCTCGGTGTAGACCTCGGCGATCGCCCGGTCGATACCGGCGACGTCGTCGGGAGACGTGTCACGACGAGTCTGCGCGAGGATCGTGCCGTCCTCGTCGACGACCCCCGCAGCGATCTTCGTCCCGCCGATGTCCACACCGATGGCGTGCATGTTCGTGTGTGCTCCTACGCGCTCGTACCGTGCTCGCTACCGTCCGGTGCGGGCTCCCACGCTAGCCGCCTGCGCACGCCCCTGTGCTCACGTCTGCTCACGTGCCCACGGACGTCGCACCCGGTCCGCCGCAGAGCGTACCCATTCGGGCGCTGCCTTCGGGGCCCCCGAAGTCCCGTATCCTCGGGGCACACTTCGCCCCTCTGTCACTGGAGCCAGCATGGACGAGTTCCACACGCCGTTGCGTCTCGAGGTCGACCCCTCGAACAATCTCAACGACCTCCTCGCCGAGCGTGTCGCCGGGACCCCCGACAAGGTCGTCGTCGAGCTCAAGACGCAGCAGGACGGCCCCTGGATCCCGCTCACCGCTCGCGAGTTCGACGCAGAGATCGTGTCCGTGGCCAAGGGCCTCGTCGCGCGCGGCGTGCAGCCGGGCGACCACGTCGGCATCATGAGCCGCACCCGCTACGAGTGGTCCCTGCTGGACTGGGCCGTCTGGGCCGCCGGCGCCGTGCCCGTGCCGCTGTACGAGACGTCGTCGGCCGAGCAGGTGCTCTGGATCCTCACCGACGCGGACGTGTCCCTGCTCGTCGTCGAGACGGACACGCATGCCGCCGTGGTCGACGAGGTCCGCGCCGAGACGCCGCACCTGCGCGAGGTCCTGATCCTCGACGACGGCGCGATCGACACGATCGTGGCCGCGGGCGCCGACGTCCCCGACGAGGAGATCACGCGCCGCCGCGGGCTCTCGACGCTGGCCGACGTCGCCACCGTCATCTACACCTCCGGGACCACCGGCCGCCCGAAGGGCGTCGAGCTCACGCACGGCAACTTCTACGAGCTGACCGTCAACGCGGTCGCGGACCTCGACGAGGTGTTCGCCGAGCCGAACGCGCGGACGCTCCTGTTCATGCCGCTCGCGCACGTGTTCGCGCGCTTCATCGAGGTGCTCTGCATCCCGGCCGGAGCGGTCCTCGGTCACAGCCCCAGCACGACGACGCTCGTGGAGGACCTCGGGTCGTTCCGGCCGACGTTCATCCTGGCGGTCCCCCGCGTGTTCGAGAAGGTCTACAACTCGGCCGAGCAGAAGGCCGCCGCGTCCGGCAAGGGCGCGATCTTCCAGCGGGCCGCCAAGACGTCGATCGTCTACTCGCGCGCGCTCGACAACCCGCGCGGGCCGAGCCCCTGGCTGCGCCTGCAGCACAAGGTGGCCGACGTCCTCGTCCTGCACCGCCTGCGCAACGCCCTGGGCGGTCAGGCGCGCTGGGCCGTCTCCGGCGGTGCCCCGCTGGGCGAGCGGCTCGGTCACTTCTACCGCGGGCTGGGCCTCAACGTGCTCGAGGGCTACGGCCTGACCGAGACCACGGCGCCCGCGACGGTCAACCGCCCCGGCCGCGGCACGAAGATCGGCAGCGTCGGTCTGCCCCTGCCGGGCAGCGGCGTCCGCATCGCCGCCGACGGCGAGATCGAGGTCAAGGGCGTCCAGGTCTTCCGGGGCTACCACAACAACGACGCCGCGACCGCGGAGTCGCTGCACGACGGCTGGTTCCGCACCGGCGACCTCGGCTCCCTCGACGACGAGGGCTACCTGCGGATCACCGGGCGCAAGAAGGAGATCATCGTCACCGCCGGCGGCAAGAACGTCGCGCCCGCCGTGCTGGAAGACCGTCTCCGCGCGCACCCGCTGATCAGCCAGGTCGTCGTCGTCGGAGACCAGCGCCCGTTCATCGGTGCGCTGGTCACGCTCGACCCCGAGGGCGTGCCCGGCTGGCTCTCGGCGCACGGCAAGCCGGAGATGACCCTGGCCGAGGCGGCCAAGGACGCCGACGTCCTCGCGTCGCTCGACAAGGCCGTGGAGAAGGCGAACAAGGCGGTCTCGCGGGCCGAATCGGTGCGCAAGTACCGGATCCTCGACACGGACCTCACCATCGCCAACGGCTTCCTCACGCCGAAGCTGAGCATCCGTCGGGCCGAGGTCCTCAAGGCGTTCGCCGGCGAGATCGACGCGCTCTACGAGGGCCCGTCGCGCGACTGACGGCTCACACCGCGCGCACCAGACGCAGGGGCGGGACGAGACCCGACGCCGCGAGCACGCCGATGGCGTGCTGCTCCGCGGCATCGAGCTCGACCGCCCCTGCGGCGGTCCCGTCGGCGACGACCACGGGTTCGGGCGTGGACGCGCGGACCGGGATGGTCAGGAACGTGACGACGCAGTCCGCGCACGCGGCCCCGCGCTGGGTGCAGGTGTCGCAGTCGATGATCATGTCGCGGACGCTAGCGACGACCACCGACAGCCACCCTCAGAGGTGCTGCAGCCGCGCGACGAGCGTGCTCGACGGCACCACCCACGCACCGTCGGCCTCGACGTCGCGCACGATCTCCTGGTCGCTCGTCACGACGACCAGCACCCGGCCCGGCGGCTCCGCGTGCACGAGCCGCCGGATGAGGTCGTCGGCGATCTCCCCGACGGCGAAGAGCACGCGGACACCCCGCGCGTACCCGCCCGGCGGTCCCTGCTGCCCCTCCTTGCCGTCGAAGCAGCACGTGACCTCGGCGCCGGTCCGGGCGGCGACCCAGGCCAGCCCGTCGACGAGCCGCCGGCGCTGCTCGGCCAGCGAGAGCTCGCCGAACCCGGACTTCGAGACGTTGTACCCGTCGACCACCAGGTGCGCCCACGGCTGTCGCAGCAGCTCCTCGAGCAGCGCGGGGTCGTCGACGGACCGGCCGCGCGACCCGGGCCTCACGGCGGGCTGCTCCCCCGACGACCCGACCAGGTCGGCGGGGAGGTCCGCGATCGGGGGCAGGGCCAGCTCGGAGCGCAGGCCGCTCGCGGCGTCGACGATCGTGTCGAGCAGCAGGCGCACCCGGACGTCGGCAAGCTTGCGGGCGGCGCGGAGCTCCGCCCGGGCCGCGGTGCGCTCCGCCTGCGAGGCACGCCGCTCCTCCAGGGCGGTCCGCAGGTCGTCCTCGGCACGCGCCTGAGCGAGCTCGGCGGCATCCAGCACCGCGCGCGCCTCCTCGGCCGCCCGGCGTCCTTCGCTGCGGGCCCGGTCGGCGTCCGACCGCAGCCGGCGAAGCTCGCGCTGGAGCGCACCGAGCTGCTCCTGGGCGCTGCGCGCGTCGTCGCGGGCCGCCGCGACGTCGGCGCGCAGCCGGTCCGCCTCGACCTGCGCGCGCTCCAGCCGAGCACGCGACTGGGCGGCGTCCGCGTCGGTGGCGACCTCGACCGGCGGCAGCATCTCGCGCCAACCGGGCGCCTTGAGGAGCCAGGCGCCGACGGCAGCAGACAGAGACGGCTCGGGGAGCTTCTGCGAGTCGGGTCCGACGTCGGCCGCCAGGTCGGGGTTCGCCTGCGCCCAGACGCGGGCCACACGGGCACGGAAGGAGTCGTCCTGCAGGGCCGCCCAGAGGGGACCGGCGCCGGCCGACGCTCGCCGGCGGGGGGCGAACCGGTGGACGGCGCGCAGAGACGGGGGGACCTCCGCGGGCTCGGCAGCGCCCAGCGCGTCGGCCGCGACGGCGACGAGGGCGGTCCGCAGCGGTGCCGGCACGTCGACGGCGTCGTCGCCGGTCCCGTCCACGCTGCGCATGCCCAGCACCCTAGGCGGTCGGTGGGTGCTCCCGGCCGGCGCGCGCCGTGGGCGGGTCTGCGACGCACCGGGCGAGGAGCGGGGTCGTGTCGGTGGGCGTAGGTAGCGTCCCAGCCATGTCGCCCGTCCGCCGCCTGCGCCCCGTCTGGGCGGACGCCACCCCCGACCCGGCGGCGCGCCCCGTGCAGCCGAGCCTGGACGACCTGGGAACCCCGTTGTCGGACGTCGTATTCGTCGTCGTGGACCTGGAGACCACCGGCGGCACACCGGCGGACTCGGCCATCACCGAGATCGGCGCGGTCAAGGTGCGCGGCGGCGAGGTGCTCGGCGAGTTCCAGACGCTGGTCGACCCCGGCGGTCCCGTCCCCGCCTTCATCCAGGTGCTCACGGGCATCACCTCCACGATGCTCATCGGCGCCCCGCCCATCGAGGAGGTGCTGCCCAGCTTTCTCGAGTTCTCCCGCGGCGCCGTGCTCGTCGCGCACAACGCCCCGTTCGACATCGGGTTCCTCAAGGCCGCTGCCGCACGCACGGGCCACGCCTGGCCGGGCAACAAGGTCGTCGACACCGTCCGGCTCGCCCGCCGCGTGGTCACGCGCGACGAGGCGCCGAACCACAAGCTCTCCACGCTCGCGGGCCTGTTCCACGCCACGGTGACGCCCAACCACCGGGCGCTGTCCGACGCCCGGGCGACCGTCGACGTGCTGCACGCGCTGCTGTCGCGGATGGCCCCCCTCGGCATCACGCACCTCGAGGACCTCGCCTCGGCCACGGACCCGGTCCCGGACGACGTACGGCGCAAGCGCACCCTCGCCGACGGCCTCCCGGACGGCCCGGGCGTGTACCTGTTCCGCGGACCCGGCGACGAGATCCTGTACGTCGGCACGTCCACGACGTCGCTGCGCCAGCGGGTGCGGTCGTACTTCACGTCGGCCGAGAAGCGCAGCCGGATGATCGAGATGGTGCGCGTCGCCCACCGCGTCGACCCGATCCCGTGCGCGACGCCGCTCGAGGCCCGCATCCGGGAGCTCCGGCTCATCGCCGCGCACTCCCCCCGCTACAACCGCCGGTCCCGGTTCCCCGAGCGCATGCCGTGGGTGCGCCTGACGTCCGAGCCGTACCCGCGTCTGTCGGTGGTGCGCGACGTCAAGGACGAGGTCGGCGCGACGTACATCGGTCCGTTCTCGTCGGCGTCGACCGCACAGCTGGCCGTCGATGCGCTGCACGAGTCCTTTCCCATCCGGCAGTGCACCCGCCGACTGCCCCTGCTCGCACCCGCCGGCGCGTCCGCCTGCGTCCTGGCCGAGATGGGCAAGTGCGGCGCCCCGTGCACGGGCCACCAGTCGCCGGTGGACTACGCCGACGTCGTCGACCGCGTCCGGCACGCGATGCTCGCGGACGCCACCCCCGTGGTCGAGGCGCACGCCGACCGGATCGCCTGGCTCGTCGCGCAGGAGCGGTTCGAGGAGGCCGCGATCGTCCGGGACCGGCTCGGTGGGTTCCTGCGCGGCGCGAGCCGGGCGCAACGGTTCGCCCCGCTCGCGGCGTGCCCCGAGCTCGTCGCGGCGCTGCGTGCCGACGACGGCGGCTGGGAGCTGGTGCTGGTGCGCTACGGCCGGCTCGCCGGGACCGCACGGGTCGACCGGCGGACCGACCCCCGGCCGGCCATCGCGACCCTGCAGGCCACGGGCGAGCAGGTCGAGGCCCCGGTCGCCCCCGCGCCCGCCGCGCACCCGGAGGAGACCGACCTGGTGCTCGCGTGGCTGGAGAAGCCCGGCGTCCGGCTCGTCGCCGTCGACACGCCCTGGGCCTGCCCGGTCCGCGCCGCCGAGTCGCTCGGCGACCCGGCGACGGCCGTCGCGGCGCTGGTCAGGCCCCACCTCGCCGCTGAGGGTGGCCGGCTCATCCGGCTGGTGACAGCCTCCGCCGAGCGGGAGCTGGACATCGCCGAGGCCCGCCCCGTCACCCTGGAGACCGACGACGCGCGGGTGATCCCGATCGGCATCCGCGCGCCCCGCACGGCATGATGACGAGCATGCTGACCGCCATCGTGCTCATCGACTCGGACGCCTCGCGGATCCCGGAGGTCGCCGCCGCGATCGCCGACATCCCGGGCGTCAGCGAGGTCTACTCCGTGACGGGAGAGGTCGACCTCATCGCCATGGTCCGCGTGCGCGAGCACGACGAGCTGGCGGACGTCATCGCGGACAAGGTGAGCAAGATCGAGGGCGTCCTGCGCACCCAGACCTACATCGCGTTCCGCACGTACTCGCAGCACGACCTGGAACAAGCCTTCGCCCTCGGGCTGGAGGACTGATCCCTAGTGCAGCGAAGGTCGAGGGGCGCGGAGCGTCGCTCGGCCGCAGCGGAACGAAGGATCACTCCGACCTTAAGCACAGGGACTGACCTGCAGGGCAGCAAAGGGTGAGGGGCGCGGAGCGTCACTCGCCCGCAGCGGAGCGGAAGGTCAGCCCGACCACAAGCACAGGGACTGACCCGCAGCGCAGCGGAGGCTGAGGCCCTACGCGCTGCTGGCGGCCCGCCAGCGCGCCAGGACGTCCGCGGCGGCTCCGCTGTCCAGCGACCGACGTGCGTGCTCGCTCCCGGCGGTCAGGCGCTCGACGAGGCTGCCGTCCGCGGTGCCCGGCAACGTGCCGTCCGCGACCAGCGCCGCAGCGGTGTTGAGCACCACGGTCTCGCGCACCGCTCCGGCGCGTCCGGCCAGGAGCTGCCGAGCGACGTCGGCGTTGTAGTCGGCCTTGGCGCCGCGCAGCTCCGCGAGGTCGATCCGCGCGACGCCCAGCTCGGCCTCCCAGTCGACGACGGACTCGGTCACGCCGCCGTCGCGCACCTCCCAGATCCGCGTGGGACCGGTCGGCGCGATCTCGTCGAGGCCGTCCTCGCCGCGGAACACCAGGGCGCTGGCCCCGCGCTGCGCGAGGACCCCGGCCATGAGCGGGGCCATCCGGGCGTCGGCGACACCGATGGCCCCCGAGCGGGGCTGCGCGGGGTTGGTCAGCGGGCCGAGGAAGTTGAAGGCCGTCCCGATGCCCAGCTCGGTGCGCGCCGCGGCGGTGTGCCGGAACGACGGGTGGAACACCTGCGCGAAGCAGAACGTGATGCCGACCTCGGTGGCCAGCTCGGCGACGCGGGCGGGCGGGTGGTCCAGGCGGATGCCGAGCTCCTCGAGGACGTCGGCGGACCCGGACGAGGACGACGCAGCGCGGTTGCCGTGCTTGACCACGGTGATCCCCGCGCCGGCGACCACGAGGGCGGACATGGTCGAGATGTTCACCGTGTGCGAGCGGTCCCCACCGGTGCCGACGATGTCGAGGGTGCGACCGGGCACGGTGATGCGGACGGCGTGCTCGAGCATGGTGTCGGCCAGGGCCGTGAGCTCGGCGACGGACTCGCCCTTGGTCTTCAGCCCGATCAGGAACGCGGCCACCTTGGGCGTGGAGGCCGCGCCGCTCATGATCTCGGCCATGGCCCACGACGTCTGCGCGACCGAGAGGTCCCGCCGGGCCGTGAGCGTCGCGAACAGGTCGGGCCAGGTGGGCGCCGCCGGCGCGTCGGTCATCGGGTGACGGCCTGCGCCTCGACGAGTGCCGCGACGGCCCCGTGCAGCTCGACCGGGTCGAGCGGGCGGCTGACGACGGCGTCGGCGTTGGACCACGAGGCGAGCCACGCGTCCTGCGGGCGGCCGGTGAGCACCAGCGTCGGCGGGCAGCGGAAGATCTCGTCCTTGAGCTGGCGCGCGAGCCCGAGGCCACCGACCTTGTCGGCCTCGCCGTCGAGGATCAGCAGGTCCAGCCCGCCGCCCTCGGTGGTCGCGATGACGGCCGCTGCGGTGGCCACCTCGACCCACTCGATGTCGCCGGCACCGCGCCGAAGTCGTCGGCCGACGGCGAGCCGCACCTGTGCACGGGCGTCGACGTCGTCGCTGTACAAGAGGATCCGCGGGCCGGGGGTGGCCGCTGCGGGACCGGGCTGGGCCGTGCTGGTGGAGCTCATGGAGAGGCGTCCTCACTCGTCGTCGACGTGCGTCCGAGGGCATCTTGGCACGGCTCGTCCCGGCTCGGCGGGGAGGCCCGCGATCGGGTCGCCCGGACGCATAGCACGCAGGCCGCGGCGCGCCGCACGCAGCGACGCGTCGACGGGTCGCGACGGGCTCGTCGACACGCCCGGACGGGCGGCCGTTCCGCATGATTCCCGGCCGTCTTCTCGCGCGCGCGGCCGCCGATCCTGACGGTGTGACATTTACCTGTGGCCACACTGAGGGTCCAACGTCCCATGCGGGGTCGTCATCAGCCATAATGACGAACGTGTCGACCGCAACGGCTGCCCCGCGCACCAGCCCCCACGTGAGCGTCAACCGACCGAACCCCGTCTCGGTGGGGACGATCGTCTGGTTGGCCAGCGAGCTCATGTTCTTCGCAGGCCTCTTCGCCATGTACTTCACGCTTCGTGGAGCGGCGCCCGAGGCCTGGGCGGAGAACACCCCGAAGCTCAACGTCACCTTCGCGGCGATCAACACCACCGTCCTGGTCCTGTCATCGGTGACGTGCCAGATGGGCGTGTGGGCCGCCGAGCGGTTCCAGCCCGTGCGGACCGGATCGATCTTCCAGGTGAACCGCTGGGGCATGAACGAGTGGGTGACCCTGACCTACCTCATGGGTGCCTTCTTCATCGGCGGCCAGATCTACGAATACGCCGGGCTCGTCAGCGAGGGCCTGACCATCTCGTCCAGCCCGTACGGCTCGGTCTTCTACCTGACGACCGGCTTCCACGGCCTGCACGTCGTCGGCGGTCTGCTCGCCTTCCTCTTCCTGCTCGGTCGCTCCTTCAGCGCCAAGCGCTTCGGCCACCACGAGGCCACCACCGGCATCGTCACGTCGTACTACTGGCACTTCGTCGACGTCGTGTGGATCGCGCTCTTCGCGGTCATCTACCTCTTGAAGTAAGGCGTGCCGGGCGGCCTCGCCCGACACTCCCAGACCCCCATCCCCCATGTGCGAGACGAGGATCGATCCGTGAAGGCACTCGCAGCCCGCAGGCAGGACCGGCGTGCGCCGATCGTGCTGCTCCTGCTGGCGCTGCTGCTCACCGGCGGCCTGTACGCGGTGCTGGCACCGACGTCGGCCGACGCGGCGCCCGTGAAGGCGAGCACCGACGACATCGCGACCGGCGAGAAGCTGTTCCAGGCCAACTGCGCCACGTGCCACGGACCGACTGCGTCCGGCACCGACAGCGCCCCTTCCCTCATCGGCGTGGGCGCCGCCGCGGTCGACTTCCAGGTCGGCACCGGGCGGATGCCCATGCAGATGAACGGCCCGCAGGCGCAGGTCAAGCCGGTGCAGTTCAGCCAGGACCAGATCAACCAGCTCGCCGCGTTCGTCGCGTCGCTGGGTGCCGGCCCCGCCATCCCGACGGCGGAGCAGGTCGACCCGAGCCTCGGTGACCCGGCCAACGGCATGGCGATCTTCCGCACCAACTGCGCGATGTGCCACAACGCCGTGGGTGCCGGCGGTGCCCTGTCCCAGGGCAAGTTCGCCCCCAACCTCTGGGCGACGACGCCCACCCACCTGTACGAGGCCATGCTGACCGGCCCGCAGTCGATGCCCGTGTTCAACGACGCGAACATCACCCCCGAGGAGAAGCGCGACATCATCGCGTTCATCGACCTGCAGGGCGGCGCGTCCCCCGGCGGTCTCGACCTCGGCGCCCTCGGCCCGGTGAGCGAGGGCCTGTGGGCCTGGGTCGTCGGCATGGGCCTGCTCATCGGCGCAGCAGTCTGGATCGGAGCGAAGTCCTCGTGAGCAACCACGAACCCGGCCACGAGGCCAGCAACGAGATCACCACCCACGCCGCGGGCACGCTGCCCGACCGGTTCGAGGACCCGGGCCACCCGGAGCACCACGACCGCCTGGGTGACAACGACCCGAAGGCGAACAAGAAGGCGGAGCGGCAGGTCGTCTTCCTCTTCGCCATCTCCGTCATCGCGACGATCGGCTTCCTGGTCGCGTACTTCGCGTTGCCGCCGGGCGAGACCGTCGAGTCGATGCGGCGCTCGAACCTCGCCCTCGGCATCGGGCTGGCGCTCTCGCTCCTGGGCATCGGCTTCGCGGCCGTGCACTGGGCCAAGGCGCTGATGAACGACCACGAGAAGTCCGAGGAGCGTCACCTCCAGCGCAGCGACGACGAGACACGCGTCGCCGCCGTCGAGGTGCTCAAGGAAGGTGCTGCGGACTCGGCCATCGGCCGGCGCGGCGTCCTGCAGGGGGCCATGATCTCGGCGCTGGCGCTGTTCCCGCTGGCCATCATCGTGCCGCTCATCGGCAGCGTCGGTGAGGACTGGAACGTCTCCAAGTTCCGCCACACCATGTGGAAGAAGGGGACGCGCCTCGCGACGGACCCGACGAACCGCCCGATCAAGGCGGCCGACGTGACCATCGGCTCGGTCTTCCACGTGATCCCCGAGGGGCTCGAGGAGGCTGAGTTCCCGCTGGACGAGAAGGCCAAGGCCGTCGTCCTGCTGGTCCGCCTGGACCCGTCGGAGCTCAAGGAGTCCGAAGAGAAGAAGTCTTGGTCCTACAACGGGATCGTCGCATACTCGAAGATCTGTACCCATGTGGGTTGTCCGGTCGCGCTGTACGAGCAGCAGACCCACCACCTCCTGTGCCCGTGCCACCAGTCGACGTTCGACGTGGCGGACGGAGCGAAGGTCGTGTTCGGACCGGCGAAGCGGCCCCTGCCGCAGCTGCCGATCACCGTCGATGACGAGGGCTACCTGATCGCGCAGAGCGACTTCAACGAGCCCGTCGGCCCGAGCTACTGGGAGCGTCTGACGAAATGACGACGACAGCCACCCCCACCCCCGTCGAGAAGCTCGCCGCGGGCACGGCGGACTACCTGGACCAGCGGACCGGCGTCGGCACCGCGGTCAAGACGTTCGCGCGCAAGATCTTCCCCGACCACTGGTCGTTCCTGCTCGGTGAGATCGCGCTCTTCAGCTTCATCACGATCCTGATCTCGGGCGTGTTCCTCACGATGTTCTTCGTGCCGAGCATGAACGAGGTGCACTACGACGGTCCGTGGGCCGCCCTGCAGGGCGTGCAGATGTCCGAGGCCTTCTCCTCGACGCTGCGGCTGTCCTTCGAGGTCCGCGGCGGCCTGCTGATGCGGCAGATCCACCACTGGGCCGCGCTGATCTTCATGGCCGCGATCGTCACGCACATGATGCGCGTGTTCTTCACGGGTGCGTTCCGCAAGCCTCGCGAGGTCAACTGGGTCGTCGGCTTCCTGCTGATGATCCTCGGCCTGGCCGCCGGCTTCTCGGGCTACTCGCTCCCCGACGACGTGCTCTCCGGCAACGGCCTGCGCATCACGGACGGCGTCGTCCGGGCCATCCCGATCATCGGCAGCTACACGTCGTACTTCATCTTCGGCGGCGAGTTCCCCGGGCAGGACCTGATCCCCCGCCTGTTCACGGTGCACATCCTGCTGGTGCCCGGGATCATCCTGGCGCTCATCGGCCTGCACCTGTTCTTCGTCGTGCTGCACAAGCACACGCAGTACCCGGGCTCGGGGCGGACGAACCAGAACGTCGTCGGCTACCCGCTGTTCCCGATCTACGTGGCGAAGGCTGGCGGCTACTTCTTCACCGTGTTCGGCGTCATCGCGCTGATGGCGGCGACGATGACGATCAACCCGGTCTGGAACTACGGACCGTACGACCCGTCGCCCATCTCGGCGGGCGCGCAACCCGACTGGTACATGCTGTTCCTCGAGGGATCTCTGCGCCTCATGCCAGGGTTCGCCGAGGTCGTGATCGGCCACTGGACGCTGTCGCTCAACGTGATCATCCCGGCCATGGTCGTGCCGGGGATCCTGTTCACGCTGCTCGCCGCGTACCCGTTCATCGAGGCGGCGGTCACGGGCGACCGGAGCGAGCACCACGTGCTCGACCGTCCGCGCAACCGGCCGTTCCGCACCGCGTTCGGCGTCTCGCTCCTGACGGCCTTCTTCATCCTGGTGCTGGCGGGCTCCAACGACCTGATCGCGACGCACTTCCACCTGTCGATCAACGACATCACGTGGGCGTTCCGGGCACTGATCTTCCTCGGCCCGTGGTTCGCGTTCTGGGTGACCAAGCGGATCTGCCTCGGCCTGCAGCGCAAGGACCGCGAGCTGGTCCTGCACGGCCACGAGACGGGACGCATCGTGCGCTTCGCCAACGGTGAGTACATCGAGGTGCACAAGCCGCTGGACGCCCACGAGCGCTGGCTGCGGGTGCAGCACGACGCGATCCGTCCGCTGGAGATCGAGCCGGCGGAGGACTCCCGGGGCGTGCGCCGCAAGGGCTATGCGCTCGACCGGATGCGGCAGCGCCTGTCGCAGACGTTCTACGAGGACCGCGTCGAGCCCGTCACTCCGGCCGAGCTGGCGGCGTCGCACTCGCACGGCGAGCACGACGCCATCGGGACCGGCGAGGAACACGCGCCGGCCGAGCTGGCGGGCGCGGTCGGCGGCGGCCAGCACCTGGTGGATCCGCAGGATGAGACGGCCCCCGACGGGCGGAATCGCTGATCCTGAGCAAGAGTTGACCGTGGAGCCGGGCGGCTCGCCTTCGCGGCGGGCCGCCCGTTTCTTCGTACAGAGCGGGCCGCAGCACGCGGTCCTGGACCGACGCAGGAGAGGTGTACTCACGCATGGCTGACTACTCGCTTCCGGATCTGCCCTACGACTACGCGGCCCTCGAGCCGCACATCTCGGGTCGCATCATGGAGCTGCACCATGACAAGCACCACGCCGCCTACGTGACCGGGGCCAACACGGCGCTCGAGAAGCTCGCCGCCGCCCGCGCGGCCGACGACTTCGCCGCGGTGAACCTGCACGAGAAGAACCTCGCGTTCAACCTCGGCGGCCACGTCAACCACTCGGTGTTCTGGCAGAACCTCTCCCCCGACGGCGGCGACAAGCCGACGGGCGAGCTGGGCGCGGCGATCGACGAGTTCTTCGGCTCGTTCGAGGCCTTCCAGAAGCACTTCGCCGCCAACGCGATCGGCATCCAGGGCTCCGGCTGGTCGATCCTCGCGTGGGACTCCATCGGCCAGAAGCTCGTCATCGTGCAGCTCTACGACCAGCAGAGCAACATCGCGCTGGGCCTGGTCCCCGTCGTCGTCCTCGACATGTGGGAGCACGCCTTCTACCTCGACTACGTCAACGTCAAGGCGGACTACGTCAAGGCGTGGTGGAACATCGTCAGCTGGGCGGACGCTGCTGCCCGCTTCGACCGCGCGCGCACGCAGACGGCCGGGCTCATCGTCGCCGTCTGACGCACGTCATGCCGAGGGCCGGCACCCCGACGGGGTGACCGGCCCTCGGCATGCCCGGCTACTTCGTCTTCTGCAACGTGCCGATCGTCTTGCCGCCGTCGTCCAGCACGGTCATCTCGTCCCCGGACACGGTGGCCGACGTGGCGCTGGAGAGCCACGTGTCGACGTCCGCGCAGGCCATCATCGTCGCCGCGAAGGGCCCGAACTCGATGGTCGAGCCGTCGATCTTCCACGTGCCGTTCATCTGGTTGCAGCCGTCCGACCCGTTGAGCTTCCCGCTCTCGATCAGCTGGAGGTAGACGAGCGGCGCCGACTTCGGCTGGGACCACTCCCCCGTGACGTCCTTGGAGGACAGCGGGGCGGCCGAGCCCGAGTCGTCGGAGCTGCTCGCACAGCCCCCGAGCAACGCGACTGCCAGCGCTGCGAGAAGGAGGGGTCGAGTCACGAATGCTGACGAAAGGCTCATTCCGCCGACGCTAGCGCAGACGACGCAAGAACGCCCCCACCGGGACCGGCGGGGGCGTTCTCGTGATGTCGTCAGTGCGCGTGCTGCCCGCGGGAGAACTCGAACACCCAGCCGACCAGGCCGATCACGCCGAACGCGATCCCGATGTACGAGAGCCACCACCCGACGGCGAGGCCGGCGAACGTGATCGCCGCGGACACCCCGAGCACCAGCGGCCACCAGCTCCAGGGGCTGTACACGCCCTGGTCGCCGGCACCCTGCTCGATCTCGCCCAGCGGGTCGTCCTCGGGACGCTCGTCGATGCGGCGCGCGAGCAGCGCGAAGTAGGCGCCGATCATGCCGACCAGGCCACCGACCAGCGGGATGCCGACGGTGCCGACGGGCTCGCCGTGGCTCCAGGCCGCGTAGATGAGGCCGACGGGGACGAAGAACAGCACCCCGTAGAGGAAGAGCTTGGTCTCGAACTTCATCGCGTGCCCTCCTCGTCCGTCTCCGGACGGTCCTCGACGATCGTCGCGGTCGACTGCTCGGGCTCACCCGTGCCGTTCACCACGCGCTCGGTTGCCGTGCCGGTCTCCCCGCGACGGTCGGCCTCCCAGTCGAATGCTCCGGGATTGGGCTCGACATGATCCATGGCGGCGACCTCGGGGTGGTGCAGGTCGAACGCGGGGCGCTCCGAGCGGATCCGGGGCAGCGACGTGAAGTTGTGCCGCGGCGGCGGGCAGCTGGTGGCCCACTCGAGCGAGGCCCCGTAGCCCCACGGGTCGTCCACCGTGACCAGCGGCGCGTTGCGCCACGTCGTGTAGACGTTCCAGAGGAACGGCAGCGTCGAGGCGGCGAGGATGACCGCGCCGATGGTCGACAGCTGGTTCATCCATGTGAAGCCGTCGTCGGGCGAGTAGTCGGCGTACCGACGTGGCATGCCCTTGACGCCCAGCCAGTGCTGGATGAGGAACGTGGTGTGGAAGCCGATGAACAGCATCCAGAAGTGGACCTTGCCCAGGCGCTCGTCG
Source organism: Cellulomonas sp. P2_F12 (assembly GCF_056403775.1). NCBI lineage: Bacteria > Bacillati > Actinomycetota > Actinomycetes > Micrococcales > Cellulomonadaceae > Cellulomonas > Cellulomonas sp. P2_F12. The sequence continues at coordinate 688,547 of NZ_JBFUEV010000001.1, forward strand.
AGCATCCGGCCGGTCATCTTGGGCCACCAGAAGTAGAAGCCCGCGAACATGGCGAACACGACGGTGCCGAACACCACGTAGTGGAAGTGGGCGACCACGAAGTACGAGTCCGACAGCGAGAAGTCGAGCGCCGGGCTGGACAGGATGATGCCGGTCAGGCCGCCGAAGAGGAACGTGACCAGGAAGCCGATCGTCCACAGCATCGGCGTCTCGAACGTGAGCTTGCCGCGCCACATCGTGCCGATCCAGTTGAAGAACTTCACACCGGTGGGCACCGCGATGAGCATCGTCATGAATGAGAAGAACGGCAGCAGCACCGAGCCGGTGACGTACATGTGGTGGGCCCACACGGTCACGGACAGGGCGGCGATCGCGATCGTCGCGTAGACCAGGCCCTTGTAGCCGAAGATCGGCTTGCGGCTGAACACCGGCAGGATCTCGGTGATGATGCCGAAGAACGGCAGCGCGATGATGTAGACCTCGGGGTGCCCGAAGAACCAGAACAGGTGCTGCCAGAGGATGGCGCCACCGTTCTCCGGGTTGAACACCTGGGCTCCGAGGCGCCGGTCCGCACCGAGCGCGAACAGCGCGGCGGCCAGGGGCGGGAACGCCATGAGCACCAGCAGCGACGTCACCAGGGTGTTCCAGGTGAAGATCGGCATGCGGAACATCGTCATGCCGGGCGCGCGCATGGTGACGATCGTGGTGATGAAGTTGACGGCGCCGAGGATGGTGCCGAAGCCGGCGAGCGCGAGGCCGAAGACCCAGAGGTCACCGCCGACGCCCGGCGAGTACACCGTGTTGGACAGCGGTGCGTAGGCGAACCAGCCGAACGACGCGGCGCCCTGGGGCGTGAAGAACCCGGCGCCGGCGATGGTCCCGCCGAAGAAGAACATCCAGTACGCGAGCATGTTGAGCCGCGGGAACGCGACGTCGGGCGCACCGATCTGCAGCGGCATGATCACGTTGGCGAAGCCCGCGAACAGCGGCGTCGCGAACAGCAGCAGCATGATCGTGCCGTGCATCGTGAACGCCTGGTTGTACTGCTCACGGGACTGGAAGATGTCCATGCCCGGCGCGAACAGCTCGGCGCGGATGAGCAGCGCCAGGATGCCGCCGACGGCGAACCAGACGAACGACGTGATCAGGTACAGGTACCCGATGGTCTTGTGGTCGGTCGAGGTGATCCACTTGATCACCGTGCGGCCGAGGGTCTGGCGCGAGGGCGCCAGTCCGGGGATGTGCTCCGCGACGGCGGCCATCACTTATCGCCTTCCTTCGGAGCGCTGTCCAGGTCCTGCTGGCGGCTGTACTCGAGTCCGAGCGAGCCTTCCTGGCCCTTGGCCTTGAGCTCCTCGATGTGCGCGTCGTAGTCCTCGCGTGACACGACCTTGACGTTGAACAGCATCGACGAGTGGTACTCGCCGCAGAGCTCGGCGCACTTGCCCAGGTAGTCGCCGATCTGCGTCGGCGTGACCTGGAACGTGTTCGTCTTGCCCGGGATCATGTCCATCTTGTAGAGGAACGCGGGGACCCAGAACGAGTGGATGACGTCGCGGGAGTCGAGCGTGAACTCGACCCGCTCGTTCACCGGGAGGTAGAGCGTGACCTGGTCCTTGAGGACGCCCGTGCCGGCGCTGCCCACGTTCTGCGCGTGCTGGCCGGTGTCGTAGGCGTCGTCGTCGAGGTAGTTGAAGTCCCAGCTCCACTGCTTGCCGATGACCTGGACGTGGACGTCCGCGTCGGCCGCGGTGTCCTGGATCGCGGTCGTGTCGCGGTTCGTGTAGTAGAAGAGCACCCCGACCATGATGATCGGCAGGATCACGTACATGATCTCGAGCGGCACGTGGTACCGGAGCTGCACGGGGAGGGTGTCGTCACCCTTGCGCTTCCGGTAGACCGCGACGCACCACAGGATCAGGCCCCAGGTGATGAGGCCGACGACGAGCGCGGCGATCCACGAACCGACCCAGAGGTTGGTGATGCGACCGGTCTGGTCGGTGATCTCGGCGTCGGAGTTGCCGGGGAGCCAGCCGCGCTGCACCTCGGCGGAGCATCCGCTGAGCGCGACGGCGACGACGGCAAGCAGGCCGGCCAGCAGCAGGGCTGGTCGTCGCGTGCGACGGGGGGTGTCCGGGTGCAACGGGGGGACCTCTCACTCGCGTCCCGGCGCCGCCCTGCGTTGCTGCAGGCACCACCCGGGACCTTCGTCCTCGACGTGTGCAGCCTAGCGCGCCGTCCCCGTCCTTTCGTCCTGACGACACCCCTTGACGACACCGTGTCAGCACCATCACACCGCTGCTCCTTCACACGACCCGACGGTGCCGAGCGGCCGCTGGGCCCGTCGTCCCGCGCCTGGTCACGGCTCCACGGGGTTACGGTGCCCCGGTGAGCAGCCAGCCCGACCGTGGTCCCGCCGACACCGGGGCAACCGATCCTGTGACGCACGCCACTGCCCGTCGGGTCGTCCTCGACGCCGGCGGCCGCGCGCCCCTGCTGCCCGAGGCCCGCACGGCGTTCCTCGAGGCCCTCGACCAGGGCTGGGCAGACCCCCGCCGCCTGCACGCCGAGGGCCGCCGGGCGCGGATGCTGCTCGACGGCGCCCGCGAGGCGATCGGCGCCGTCGTCGGCGCTCGGACGCAGGAGGTCGATCTCGCCCCGTCGCACACCGCGGCCCTGCACGGCGCGGTGCGGTCGGTGGCACGCGGCCGACGGCGCAGCGGCGCCGACGTCGTCGTCGGCGCGGTCGAGCGGGCGGCCGTGCTGAACGCCGCCGACTTCGCGGGGAACCGGGTGACCGTGCCGGTGGACGCGCTCGGGCGGGTCGACGGTGAGGCCTTCGCCGCCGCGCTGGCACGGCCCGGAGTGGTCGTCGCGGCCCTGCAGCACGCGAACGGCGAGGTCGGCACGCGCCAACCGGTGGCAGCCGCGCACGCGGCCGCCCGTGCGGCCGGGGTCCCGCTGCTGGTCGACGCCGGCGCCAGCCTGGGCCACGTCGACGTCGGGGACACCTGGGACCTGCTGGCCGCGGACGCCGGCGACTGGGGCGGCCCGGGCGGCCTCGGGGTCCTGGTGACCCGCTCGGGGGTCCGCCGCTCGCCGGACTGGCCCGAGGACGAGGACCGGTGGTTCCCGGGCGGGGTGAGCGTCCCCGCGGCGCTGGCCGCGGCCGTGGCTCTCCAGGTGGCGACGTCCACCCGCGCGGCCGACGACGACTCCCGGCGGCGGCTGGTCGACCGGGTCCGGGCGCGGGTGGCCGCCGAGGTGCCCGACGTCGACGTCGTCGGCGACCCGGTGGACCGGCTCCCCCACGTCCTGACGTTCTCCTGCCTCTACGTCGAGGGCGAGGCTCTGCTGACCGCGCTGGACGAGCGCGGGTTCGCGGTGGGCTCGGGGTCGGCGTGCACGTCCAGCGCCCTGGAGCCCAGCCACGTGCTGGCGGCCATGGGCGCGCTCACCCACGGCAACATCCGGCTCGCGCTCCCCCGCGGCACCACGACCGAGGACGTCGAGCGCTTCCTGGACGAGCTGCCGGGGATCGTCGCCGGCGTGCGTGAGGCCTGGGGGGTCGGCGGCCTGTGACCACGGTCGACGCCCGAGGGCTGCGCTGCCCGGCCCCGGTGATCCGGCTGGCCCGCGCCGCCGCGGACGCGCCGCCCGGGACCGAGCTCACGGTGCTCGCGACCGACCCCGCGGCCGTGCACGACGTGCCCGCCTGGGCGCGGATGCGGGGTCACGAGATGGTCGGCGCGACCGAGCACGACGGCGTGCACGCGCTGACGGTCCGGACGCACGCATGACACAGGCCCGGCCCCTGGTGAGGGAACCGGGCCTGCGGAGGTCAGATCAGCTGAAGGAGCCGCCGCACGCGCAGGCGCTGCCGGCGTTCGGGTTGTCGATGGTGAAGCCCTGCTTCTCGATCGAGTCGGCGAAGTCGATCGTCGCCCCCTCGAGGTAGGGCACGCTCATGCGGTCGACGACGACCTCGACACCGTCGTAGTCCTTGAGGGCGTCGCCGTCGAGGACCCGCTCGTCGAAGTACAGCTGGTAGATCAGGCCGGAGCAGCCACCGGGCTGGACGGCGACGCGCAGACGCAGGTCGTCGCGGCCCTCCTGCTCGAGGAGGCTGCGGACCTTCGAGGCGGCGAAGTCGGTGAGGAGCACGCCGTGGGTCTCGGTCGCGGTCTCGGTCGCGGTGGTCTCGCTCATGGGATCTCCTGGGTGCTCACTGGACGGTGCAATCGCTGCGTCAACTCGGTCGTCAACCTCGAGCAACAGCACCGGGCCTGAGGTTGTTCCCGTCCAGGGTACGACTCCTGGGGCGACATCCCCGTCAACGTGACCAGGTTCTCGCCACGCGTGCGGCGCGGGCCGCCAGGCTCCCGGCGGGGTCGGCCAGGGCGGCGGCCACCTGCTCGGGGGTCTCGCCCACGGCGTAGGCCGCGGTGATCCCGGCGGCGGACAGCTCGCGGCGCCCGACCAGCACCTCCCCGGCGAGGACCACGGTGGGCACGGCGTGCGCCAGCGCGCGCGACGCGACCTCCGCGGCGACCTTCCCGTGCAGGGACTGCCAGTCGAACCGCCCCTCGCCGGTGACGACGACGTCGTGGTCGGCGATCAGGTCGTCCAGGCCGACGGCGTCGGCGACCACGACCGCGCCGGGCACCAGCCGGCCGCCGAGCAGCGCGAGCCCGAAGCCGAGACCTCCCGCTGCGCCGGCACCGGGCGCGGCCGTCAGCCGCGAGGTCGCGGAGGCGGTGCGTGCCCCGGCGAGCAGGTCGGGGCGGACCGCGTCGCCGAGGGCGGCGGTCGCGGCGTGGGCGAAGCGCCCGAGCGCGCGCTCGAGGTCCTGCGCCTGCTCCGGGGTCGCGCCCTTCTGCGGAGCGAACCCCGCGCTCGCCCCGTGCAGCCCGAGGAGCGGGACGTCGACGTCCGTGGCCACGACCAGCTCGGTCCCGCGCAGCCGGTCGCGCAGGTCCCGGAGGCCGACGAGGTCCTCGGGCGTGACCGCGCCGAGCGCCCCGCCCCCGGCGTCGAGCAGGTCGGCCGGTCCGTCGAGGCCGAGCGCGCGCGCCAGTCCGACGAGCGCACCGGCACCGCCGTCGTTCGTCGCCGAACCGCCCAGGCCGAGGACGACCCGACGGGCTCCCGTACCGAGCGCCGCCGCGAGCAGCTCACCGGCTCCGCGGCTCGACGTCCGGGTGGGGTCGCGCCGGTCGGCCGGCACCAGGGGCAGGCCGAGCGCCTGCGCCGTCTCCACGTACGCCGTCGTCCCGACGACCAGGACCACCGCGGGCGTCGGGACGCCGACCGGCGACGTCACGGTGACGGGGACCAGCTCACCCCCCAAGGCCGAGTGCAGCGTGGCGACGAACCCCGGGCCGCCGTCGGACAGCGGGCACGCCGTGACCTCGTCGTCGGGCGCGGTGGCCCGCCAGGCGCCGGCGATGGCGGCCGCGGCCTCGGCGGCCGTGAGGCTCGAGCCGAAGCTGTCCGGGGCGATGAGCACGCGCACGGCGTGCATCGTGGCACGAGCAGGCGGGCGACCGTGTGAAAGGATCGCCGCGTGAGTGTGAGCACCTTCTCCGAGCCGGCTCCGTCGGCACTCCTGCTGCTGGGACGCGGCGTCGACCTGGCCTCCGAGCGGGGCGTCGAGTGCGTCGGCGACCTGCCCGCCCCGAGCGACCCGGATCTCGTCGAGCGCGCCCGGGCAGCCCGCGCCGCGCTGGGCTCCCGGGCCTTCGTCCTGGGCCACCACTACCAGCGCGACGAGGTCATCGAGTTCGCCGACGTCACGGGCGACTCCTTCAAGCTCGCGCGCGAGGCGGCCGCCCGGCCCGAGGCCGAGTTCATCCTCTTCTGCGGCGTGCACTTCATGGCGGAGTCGGCCGACATCCTGACGTCGGACCACCAGCAGGTGATCCTCCCGGACCTCGCCGCGGGCTGCTCCATGGCGGACATGGCCGCCATCGACCAGGTCGAGGACGCCTGGGACGTGCTGGTGGACGCCGGGGTCGCGGAGTCGACGGTGCCGGTGACCTACATGAACTCCGCGGCGTCGATCAAGGCGTTCACCGGGCGGCACGGCGGCACCATCTGCACGTCGTCGAACGCGCACGTCGCCCTGCGGTGGGCCTTCGACAAGGTCGGCGGCGTCGACGGCACCGGCAAGGTGCTCTTCATGCCCGACCAGCACCTGGGCCGCAACACCGCGGTGCAGCAGCTCGGGCTCTCGCTCGACGACTGCGTCGTGTTCGACCCGCGCAAGCCCGGCGGCGGCCTGACCACCCAGCAGCTGCGCGACGCGCGGATGATCCTGTGGCGCGGCCACTGCTCGGTGCACGGACGGTTCTCGGTGCGCAACGTCACGGACATGCGCGCGGCCGTCCCGGACGTCACCGTCATCGTGCACCCGGAGTGCCAGCACGAGGTCGTCCTCGCGGCGGACCTGGTGGGCTCGACGGAGTACATCGTCAAGGCGCTCGACGCCGCCGCGCCGGGCAGCTCGTGGGCCGTCGGCACGGAGCTCAACCTGGTGCGTCGCCTCGCGGCGGCCCACCCCGACAAGAACATCCACTACCTCGACTCGACGGTCTGCTTCTGCTCGACCATGAACCGCATCGACCTGCCGCACCTGGTGTGGGCGATGGAGTCCCTGGTGGCGGGCCGGCCGGTCAACCGCATCGTCGTCGACGCCGACGACGCCCACTGGGCCCGGGTGGCCCTCGACCAGATGCTCGCGCTGCCGGGGTACTGAGCATGTCGACCGGGCACCATCTGCGCGTCGGCATCTTCGTCTTCGACGACGCCGAGGAGCTCGACGTCGTCGGGCCGTACGAGGTGCTCTCCTACTGGGCGAACACCTCGGACCTGCGTCCCGAGGTCATGACGTTCTCGGTCGACGGCTTCGGGGTGCGCTGCGCCAAGGGTCTGCGGCTCGTCCCGGACCTCAGCGCGGACGAGCTGGGTCCGCTGCACGTGCTCGTCTACCCGGGCGGCTTCGGCACCCGCGCGCTCCTGCGCGACCCCGAGCACCTCGAGTGGGTGCGCGGCATGCGCGCCGCGACCCCGCTGATGACCAGCGTGTGCACGGGCGCCCTCGTGTACGCCGCCGCGGGCCTGCTCTCCGGGCGACCGGCCACGACCCACTGGGGCGCCTTCGACGAGCTGGCCGTCCTCGACCCGAGCATCCTGGCGGACACCGAGGCGCGGTTCGTCGACGACGGCGACGTCGTCACCTCCGCGGGGGTGTCCGCGGGCATCGACATGGCGCTGCACCTGGTCGCCCGGCTCGAGTCCGTCGACGCCGCGAAGGCCGTCCGGCGCGGCATCCAGTACGACCCCGAGCCCCCGGTATGACGGGACCGCTCGACGCCCCCGTGCTCGAGCACGCCCTGCTGCCTGTCCGGGCGGGCCAGGAGGACGCGTTCGAGCGGGCCATTGCCGACGCCACCCCGCTCGTCGCGAGCATCCCGGGCTTCCGCGGCATCCACGTCTCCCGCGGTGTCGAGACCCCGGGCACGTACCTGCTGCTCATCGGCTGGGACTCGGTCCAGGCGCACGAGGTCGGCTTCCGCGGGTCGCCGCAGTACGTGCGCTGGCGCGAGCTGCTGCACCACTTCTACGAGCCGTTCCCCGTGGTCGAGCACTTCGTTCCCACGGAACCTACCCGCGAGTAACATCGCCGCCGTGACCCGGATGATCCAGCTCGCACTGGCCACCACCCGCCCCCGAGCCGCCGTCCCGGGCCGCGGGCTCTTCGACCCGTCGGTCACCTCCATGCGGGTCCACCCGGGCGACCTGGACTTCTACCGGCACGTGAACAACGGCGTGTACCTGCAGATGATGGACGTGGCGCGCAGCAACTTCCTGGCCGACCTCGGCGCCTTCGGTCCGCTGAAGGAGCACGGCTGGTACCCCGTGGTGGCGTCGTCGACGATGTCCTACCGACGCTCGCTCACGCTGGGCCAGCGCTTCGAGATCTCCACCCGCCTGCTCGGCTGGGACCAGCGCTGCGCCTACCTGGAGCAGACCTTCCGCCGGGGCGGCGAGCACGTCGCGCGCGGGGTCGTCGCCGGGCGGTTCCTCGGCCGGGACGGGTCGCGCATCGCCGCGCCCGACGTCATCGACCTGCTGGGCACCCACGACGGCCCGTCGCCCGAGCTGCCCGACGACGTCCGCGCCTGGGCCGAGGCCGTCGGCGTCGCGCACCGCGGGAGCGCCTGAGGCGCCTCAGCGGGCCGCGAGACGCTCCAGCAGCAGCGCCTCGGCCAGCACGACCTTCTCCAGCTCGCCGAGGTGCACCGACTCGTTCGCGCCGTGCGCGCGGCCGTCCGGGTCCTCGACGCCGGTGACCAGGATCGAGGCGTCCGGGAAGACCTCGAGCAGGTCGGCGATGAACGGGATCGACCCGCCGACCCCGATGTCCACGGGGTCGGTCCCCCACGACTGCGCGAACGCCCAGCGGGCGGCCTGCATGGCCGGGGAGTCCCGCGGCGCCTGGAACGGCTTGCCCTGCTCGCCGTCGGTCACGGTCACGCGCGCGCCGAACGGGGCGTGGTCGACCAGGTGGGTGCGCAGCGCGGCCATCGCGGCGGCGGGGTCCTGGCCCGGGGCGAGCCGGACCGAGAGCTTGGCCGAGGCCCGCGGGGTGATCGTGTTCGAGGCGCTGGCCACGCGGGGCGCGTCGAAGCCGATGACGCCGATCGCGGGTCGCGTCCAGAGCCGTGCGGTGATCGGTCCCGTGCCGGCCAGGCGCACACCGTCCAGCACGCTCGCGTCCGCGCGGAACGTCGCCTCGTCGTAGTCGACGCTCGGGTCGGGCGCGTGGACCAGGCCCTCGACCGCGACGTCGCCCTGGTCGTCGTGCAGCGTCGTGATCAGCCGGGCGAGCAGGGTCGGCGCGTCAAGGATCGCCCCGCCGAACATGCCGGAGTGCACCGCGTGGTCCAGGACGGCGACCTCGACGACGCAGTCCACGAGCCCCCGCAGCGACGTCGTCAGCCCCGGGACGCCGATCGCCCAGTTCGACGAGTCCGCGACCACGATGACGTCCGCCTCGAGCAGGTCGCGGTACGCGTGCAGGAACGCCGTGAAGGTGGGCGAGCCGATCTCCTCCTCGCCCTCGACGAAGACCGTCACGCCCACGCCGAGCTCGTCGCCGAGCACCCGCAAGGCACCGACGTGCGCGATGACGCCCGCCTTGTCGTCGGCCGCACCGCGCCCGTAGAGCCGTCCGCCGCGCTCGGTCGGCTCGAACGGCCGGCTGTCCCAGTCGGCGTCGTCGCCGGGCGGCTGCACGTCGTGGTGCGCGTACAGCAGCACGGTCGGCGCCCCCTCGGGGGCGAGCCGGCGGCCCACCACGGCGGGCGCGCCGCCGGGCACCGACAGCACCCGGACGTCGTCGAGCCCGGCGCCCCGCAGCAGCGCCGCGACGGCGTCGGCGCTGGCGGCCACGTGCGCCTGGTCGAACTCCGCGTTCGACACGCTGGGGATGCGGACGAGGGCCTCGAGGTCGGCGCGCAGCCCACCGAACGCGGCGGCGGCTCGCGAGCGGAGCGCGTCCGTGCGGTCGCCGGGAAGGATGGTCGGGTGCGAGGAGGCGTCGGTCACGGACAAGCACGCTACTCGACTACCCTGGCGGGGTGTTCGGACGCAGCAACGACCCCCAGCCCGTGACTCCCGCCCTGAGCGAGAGCGCACCGCCGCCCACGGACGCGGGCAAGGGCCGTCCGACGCCGAAGCGCAAGGTCTCCGAGGCGGCGAACAAGCGCCCGCTGGTGGCGCCGACCAGCAAGCGGGCCACCCGTGAGCAGGCCAAGACCCAGCGCGACATCGAGTACCGGGCAATGCAGACCGGCGACGAGCGCAACATGCCCGCCAAGGACCGCGGCCCGGTCCGGCGCTACATCCGCGACTCCGTCGACGCCCGCTGGAACCTCGGTGAGTTCTTCCTGCCGATGGCGGCAGTCTTCCTGGTCGCCCAGTTCGCGCTGGCCAAGACCGCGATCGCCTTCTTCGCGATCCTCGCGCTCTACGTCTACATCATCGCCGCGTCCATCGACGCCTGGCTCATGTGGCGCAGCCTGAAGAAGCGCGTGGTCGCCAAGTTCGGGGCCGCCCAGATCCCGCGCGGGGTCGCGATGTACGCCGTCCTGCGGGTGTTCCAGATCCGCCCGGCGCGGCTGCCGAAGCCCCAGGTGAAGCACGGTCAGCACCCCTCCTGAGCCCGCCGTAGGGTTGCGGGCATGGTTTCCTACCGCTACCTGGGCCGTTCCGGCCTGAAGATCACCGAGATCACCTACGGCAACTGGCTCACGCACGGCTCGCAGGTGGAGAACGACACCGCGAAGGCCTGCGTGCGCGCCGCGCTCGACGCGGGGATCACGTCGTTCGACACCGCCGACGTCTACGCCAACACCAAGGCCGAGACCGTCCTGGGCGAGGCCCTGAAGGGCGAGCGGCGCCAGTCGCTCGAGATCTTCACCAAGGTCTACTGGCCCACCGGACCCGGCGGCGCCAACGACATGGGCCTGTCGCGCAAGCACATCCTCGAGTCCATCGACGGCTCCCTGGAGCGCCTCCAGACCGACTACGTCGACCTCTACCAGGCGCACCGGTACGACGAGTCGACGCCGCTCGAGGAGACGATGCAGGCGTTCGCCGACGTGGTCCGCGCGGGCAAGGCGCTCTACATCGGCGTCTCGGAGTGGACCGCGGACCAGATCCGCGCCGGCCACGCCCTGGCCAAGGACCTCGGGTTCCAGCTCATCTCCAACCAGCCGCAGTACTCGGCTCTCTGGCGGGTCATCGAGGGCGAGGTCGTCCCGACGTCCGAGGAGCTCGGGGTGTCGCAGATCGTCTGGTCCCCCGTGGCCCAGGGCGTGCTCACCGGCAAGTACAAGCCGGGCCAGGCGCCGCCCGAGGGGTCGCGCGCGACCGACGAGAAGGGCGGCGCCCGGTTCATCGGCCGCTTCCTCGAGCAGCCCGACGTGCTGCAGCGGGTGCAGGACCTCACGCCGGTCGCGGACGAGCTCGGCCTGTCGCTGGCCCAGCTCGCCGTGGCGTGGGTGCTGCAGAACCGGAACGTCGCCGCGGCGATCATCGGTGCCTCTCGGCCCGAGCAGGTCACGGAGAACGTCAAGGCGTCCGGCGTGACCATCCCGGCGGAGCTGCTGGCCCGGATCGACACGATCCTGGGCGACTCCGTGGTGTCCGACCCGGCCGAGACGGCCAAGAACGCGCCGCCGGCGCGCTGACGCGACGGTCCGGCCCCGGTGCACCCGGGGCCGGACCTCGTCAGACGGCGACCGGCTCCTTCACCTCGGCGGGCACGGTCAGCCGGGGCAGGAACACGTGCACCAGCGGACCGATCGCCAGGGCGTAGGCCAGCGTCGCGAACCCGACGGTGCCGCCCAGCAGCCAGCCGACGGAGACGACCGCCACCTCGATGCTCGTCCGGACGAGCCGCACCGAGCGCCCGGTCCGGCGCACCAGGCCCGTCATGAGGCCGTCGCGCGGGCCCGGTCCGAGCCGGGCGCCCACGTAGAGCCCGGTCGCCAGGCCGTTGAGCACGATGCCCCCGGCGGCGAGCGCGATGCGGACGCCCATGGCGTCGGGCAGCCCGTCGAACAGCGCGAGGAACGGGTCGACCAGGATGCTGATGACGACGACGTTGGCCACCGTGCCCACGCCGGGACGCTGGCGCAACGGGATCCAGCAGGCGAGCACGACGAGGCCGACCAGCAGCGTCACCATCCCGAACGACAGGCCGGTGCGGAGCACGATCCCCTGGGTCAGCACGTCCCACGGCATGCTCCCCAGACCCGCGTCGACGAGCATCGCGATCGAGACCGCGTAGAGGACGAGGCCGACGAGCAGCTGCCCGCCCCGACGCACAGGGCGGGCGTCAGAGGTCCTCCACGACCGCACCGCGCGAGCATACGCACGGGCCGTCACGTGAGCTGCTCGAACCAGTCGCGGTGCGACGCCGGCGGCGGCCGGTGACCGAGGCCGTCCGCCCGGACGGCCCGCACCAGGGCCACGACGATGCCCGCAAGGACTCCGACCGCTATCAGTAGCCATATCCACGTGCTCATGGGAAGCAATGCTGGCTCGTAAGTGGCATCGCCCGGAATAGCCACTTCTGGCATAGTGGCCTCATGGCGACGACAGAGCTCCCCGCGGACCGCCGGATCGGCGGCCACCGCCTGGGCACGGTCCTCGGCGCGTGGCAGAGGCCGGGACCCGCGTACGTCGCCCTCGCCGACGCCCTGCGGGCCGCGATCCTCTCGGGCGCCGTGCCGCTCAGCACCCGCCTGCCCAGCGAGCGAGAGCTCGCCGACGCCACGGGCGTGTCCCGCACGACCACCACCGCGACGTACGGGCTGCTGCGCGACGAGGGCTACCTGGTGAGCCGGCGCGGCTCGGGCACCGTCACCACGCTCCCGGCCGGTCCGGGTGCGCGGTCGTCGATGGCGGGGTCGGTCGGCGACGAGCCCGGCATCGTCGATCTCGCCGTGGCGGCACCGTCGGCCCCGTCCTCCCTGCACGGCGCCTACCTCGCCGCACTCGAGGCCCTCCCCCGGCACCTCACGGGGACGGGCTACGCGCTCCTCGGCGTACCTGTCCTGCGGGAGGCGATCGCGCGCTGGTACACGCTGCGGGGCACACCGACGACGCCGGACCAGGTGCTGGTCACCACGGGTGCACAGCAGGCCATCCACCTGCTGGTGGCCTCGCACGTCGGCCCGGGCGACCGCGCGGTCGTCGAGCACCCGACGTATCCGCACGCCATCGACGTGGTGCGGTCGGTCGGCGCCAGGCCCGTCCCCGTACCGTCGGGCGAGGACGGACTGGACATCGACCTGCTCGAGTCGACGCTGCGGCAGGTCGCGCCGCGACTCGTCTACCTCATCCCCAGCCACCGGAACCCGACGGGCACCAGCATGAGCGACGAGGACGGCGCGCGGGTGCGTGCGCTGGCCCGCCGGTACCGCACCGCGATCGTCGGCGACGAGGTGCTCGCGGAGCTGACCATGGACGGGCCGGCCCCCGGCTCGTTCGCGGGCGACGGCACCGCGGCCGCCTACGTGATCTCCATCGGGTCGGCGTCGAAGAGCTACTGGGGTGGCCTGCGCGTCGGCTGGGTCCGGGCGCACCCCGACCTGGTCAACAGGCTGGCCACGACCCGCGCGCACGTCGACCACGGCACTGCGGTGCTCGAGCAGCTGGTGGTCGCGGAGCTGCTCTCCCAGTCGGAGGATCTGCTCACCGGCCGCCGCGAGGCACTGCGGGACCGCCGCGACCTGCTCGTCGGCCTTCTGCTGGACCAGCTGCCGTCGTGGCGGTTCGAGGTCCCCGCCGGTGGCCTGTCGCTGTGGGCCGACCTCGGCGCCCCCGTGTCCAGCGCGCTCGCGGCGATCTCGACGCGGCACGGCGTCCGGGTGGTCCCCGGCACCGCGTTCGGCGTGGACGGCAGCTTCGAGCGCAACCTGCGCCTGCCGTTCAGCACGACCGCCGAGAACCTGCGCCGGGCCGTGACAGGGCTCGCCGATGCATGGGCAGGCCTGGGCATCACGGAACCGGCCCCCGGACCCGCCCGGGTCCACGCGCTGGTCTGATCAGATCAGCGGGAGCGCGAGCGTGGGCGTGGCCTGCGCGCCCTCGTGCAGCAGGCCCACCGCGTGCACGCCCTGCGCGGCGAGCGTGCGCCAGTGCTCGCCGAGCCACTGCTCCGCGTCGTACTGCGTGGTGAACACCGGGCTCACGGGCCGGTCGAGCGCGAGTCCGTCCGGGCCGTCGAATCGCCACTCCCACTGCGGTCGCAGCACCATCAGCGCACCACCGTCCGTCGGGCCGAGCCACGCAGCGCCTGGTCGGCCGCCAGCGCGCGGGCGATCCGCGACGGGTACGCGGGCCCCTCGTAGATCAGTCCCGTGTAGCCCTGGACGAGCGTGGCGCCGACGGCGACGTACTCGCGGGCGTCGGCCGGGGTGGTGATGCCGCCGACCCCGATGATGACCGCGTCCGGACCGAGGCGGCTGCGCAGTCTGGCCACCACGTCCAGGCCCCGGGCCAGCACCGGCGGACCGGAGAGGCCGCCGGGTCCCAGGTCGTGGCCGATGGTCGTGTTGACCGCGACGATCCCGTCCAGCCCCAGCTCGGCGGCCAGCTCGGCGACCGCGTCGACGTCGTCGTCGGACAGGTCCGGCGCGATCTTGACCAGCAGCGGGACGGTCGCGAGCCCCGCGGTCGCCGTCGCCTCGTCGGCCGCCACCCGGGTGGCCTCGAGGATGGGCCGCAGCGCCTCGACCGACTGCAGGTCCCGCAGGCCCGGGGTGTTGGGGGACGACACGTTCACGACAAGGTAGTCGGCGTAGGGCGCGAGCCGGCCGGCGCTGGTCGCGTAGTCGGCGGGCGCCTGCTCGGCGGGCGTCACCTTCGTCTTGCCGATGTTGACGCCCACCACGAGCCGACGACCCGCGGGCGTCGCGCGCAGCCGACGCAGTCGCGCCGCCACCGCCGCGGAGCCCTCGTTGTTGAAGCCCATCCGGTTGCGCAGCGCCCGCTGGTCGAGCACCCGCCACAGGCGGGGAGGCTCGTTGCCCGGCTGGCCCTGCGCGGTCACGGTGCCCACCTCGACGAACCCGAAGCCGAGCATGGTCAGCCCGGCGACGCCCACGGCGTTCTTGTCGAACCCGGCGGCGAGCCCGAAGCGCGACGGGAAGCGCCGCCCCCAGACCTCGACGCCACCGTCCGGCGACGAGGCGAACAACCGGCTCACGACGTCCCGCAGCACCGGGACCTGCGCGACGACCCGGATGAGCCGGAACGCGACCTCGTGCGCGCGCTCGGGGTCCATGCGGCGGAACACGAGGTCGAAGAGCAGGCGGTACACGCTGTTCACCCTAGGTCGTCGGGGGCGGACCGGCCCGTGCGCCACAGCCAGAGCAGGCCGAGGAACGGGAGCACCAGCGGCACGTACCCGTAGCCCTGACCGAACGCCGACCACACCGTCTCGTCGGGGAACTCCCCGACGTCGACCAGCGACAGCACCCCGACCGTCAGCACGCCGGCCAGCTCGATCGAGACCGCCCACCACGCGAGCCGCCGCCAGTCCTTGGCCAGCGCGATCGTCGCGACGACGTAGACGAGTCCCGCCGCGAGGGACAGCAGGTAGGCGACCGGTGCCTCGTCGAGCTTGGTCGTCACCTGGTAGATGCCGCGGGCCGTGGCGGCGAGCGCGAGGATGCCGTACACCGCCACGAGCAGGCGGCCGGGGCCGCTCCCCGTCGATCGATGCCCAGCCGGTCGGTCGGTCACACGGTCCCCCAGATCTGGAGCAGTCGGAGTTCGAGGAACGCCACGGTCAGCGCGGCGACGAGCAGGACCACCGAGCTCCACCGGGTCCGCTCGGCGAACGCCCACGCGGCGGCGATGGGCAGGATCAACAGCTGGGTGATGACGTAGCCCCACAGGAGCACGCCGTCGACGTCGGGGCTGCCGGTCGCCGCGAGCACCCCGGCGACCATGGCCTGGACGAGAAGCACGGCCTCGATGACCGCCCCGCCCCAGAGCTGGCGCAGGATCACCGCGCGGTCCCGCACGACGAACCAGAGCGCCCAGCCGCCGAGCGCGAGGCACAGCGCGGCCACGAGCAGCGCGAGGGGCACGATCACGGTGCCCCACCGTACCGGCGGTGACCGGGCGACCCGTCCACCGTCCGGAACTATCATCGGTCCGTGACCGTCTCGCTGACCTCCCACGACCCTGCCCGCCTCGCCGTCGACGCCCTGGTCGTCGCGGTCGCCCAGCAGGACGGCGAGCCGGCCGTCCTGGGCGCCGAGCGCCTGCCCAAGGACCTGCGCGCCCAGCTCGCGGACTCCGCGGCGCTCGGGATCACGGGCGCGGCCGACGAGGTCCGCCGGCTCCCCGGCACCGGCCTCGTCGCGAAGGTGCTCGTGCTCACCGGCGTCGGACCGGCCGACAAGGTCACCCCGGAGGCGCTCCGCCGAGCCGCCGGTGCCGCGACGCGCGAGCTCGCCGGCGTCGCGACCGTGGGGATCGCGTTCCCGGCCGACGACGTCGCCTCCGTGGCCGCGGTCGCCGAGGGCGCCCTCTTCGGTGCGTACTCCTACACGCGCTACCGCGCCTCCGAGGCCGCCAAGCAGGCGCCGGTCGGCGCGATCCAGGTGGTCACGGCCCACCCGCGCGACCGCGCCGCACTGGCGGCCGTCGCCCGCGCGGAGGTCGTCGCCGCGGCGATCCACGGCACGCGCGACCTGGTGAACGCGGCCCCGAACGACCTGTACCCCGCCGCGTTCGCCGAGCTGGCGAAGACGGCCGCGAAGGACTCCGGCGCCAAGGGCCTGAAGGTCACCGTGCTCGACGACAAGGCGCTCGCGGCGGGCGGCTACGGCGGTCTGATCGGCGTCGGCCAGGGTTCCGTCCGCGGCCCCCGCCTGGTCAAGGTCGCCTACTCGCCGTCGCGGCCCAAGGCCAAGGTCGCTCTCGTGGGCAAGGGCATCACCTTCGACTCGGGTGGCATCTCCATCAAGCCCGCCGCCGGCATGGAGGCCATGAAGTCCGACATGGCCGGCGCCGCCGCGGTGCTGCACACGGTCCTCGCCGCCGCGCGCCTCGAGCTGCCCGTGGCCGTCACCGGCTGGCTCTGCCTCGCGGAGAACATGCCGTCCGGGACCGCCCAGCGCCCGTCCGACGTGCTGACGATCCGCGGCGGCAAGACCGTCGAGGTGCTCAACACCGACGCCGAGGGCCGCCTGGTGATGGCCGACGGCCTGGTCGCCGCGGTCGAGGAGAAGCCGGACGTCGTCATCGACATCGCCACCCTGACCGGGGCCCAGCTGGTCGCGCTCGGGCACCGCGTGTCGGCCGTGATGGGCACCGACGACGTGCGCGGCGAGGTCGTGGCCGCGGCGGAGACCAGCGGCGAGCTGTTCTGGCCGATGCCGCTGCCGGCCGACCTGCGCGCCGGGCTCAAGTCGAAGGTGGCCGACCTGGCGAACATCGGCGACCGCTTCGGCGGCATGCTGACCGCCGGGATCTTCCTGCAGGAGTTCGTCGGCCAGACGCCGTGGGCCCACCTCGACATCGCCGGGCCGGCCTACAACGAGCGGACCGCGCACGGCTACACGCCCGTGGGCGGCACCGGCGTCGGGGTGCGGACGCTGCTGGCCCTGATCGAGGGCCGCGCGCCCGCCGCCTGAGGCGGGGCCGGTCGGCCGCTAGGCGTGCTTGCGCTTCTTCGCGAGCCGCTGCCGCGAGTTCCAGTCCCGGACCCGCTGCGGGTAGCCGGTGCGCTGCACGTCGTACACGGGGATCGCCATGTCGCGCGCGAGCTGCCAGGCGGTCTCGGGGTCCGGCACCCGGCGGCGGGTCCACTCGCCATCCGTGGCGACGAGCATCATCGTCGTCGGCGTGTCGTTGGTCCGGGGCTCCACGTAGGCCTCGACGCCGACGCGCGTCGCGACGAAGTCCTTGAGGTGCGCGAGCGTCGCCTCACGCGCGTCGCGATCCGTCGGCGCGTCGGTGGCGGCCGGCTTGCGGCGCGAGAACAGGCCCATGGCGCACGAGAGTAACCTGCGAACCTGCCGGTCGTCGGGGTGTGACCGAGCAGACGGAACACCAGTCATGGGACGACTGTTCTGCTCATCACATGAGCGCGCGCGGCGTCCGGGTCGTTCCAGGCCTGTGGGGATGACAGGATGGTCGGCGAGCTCGAGACCACCAAGTCTGCGTATGAGGAGTCTGCACGTGGCCGACACGAACGGCACCGCTTTCGACATCGTCGTCCTGGGCGGAGGTAGTGGCGGCTACGCCGCTGCGCTGCGCGCCGCACAGCTGGGCAAGTCCGTCGCCCTCGTCGAGGCGGACAAGGTCGGCGGCACCTGCCTGCACGTGGGCTGCGTGCCCACCAAGGCGCTGCTGCACGCCGCCGAGCTGGCGGACAACGCCCGCGACGGGGCCCACTTCGGGGTGCACACCAGCCTCGACCACATCGACATGAACGGCGTGAACGAGTACAAGGCGACGGTCATCGGCCGCCTGTACAAGGGCCTGCAGGGGCTCATCAAGTCCCGCAAGATCACCGTGTTCGAGGGCTACGGCAAGCTCGTCGCCAAGGACGCGGTCGAGGTCGACGGCCAGCGCATCACCGGCGAGTACATCGTGCTCGGCACCGGTTCGTACGCGCGCTCGCTGCCCGGTCTCGAGATCGGCGGCCGCGTGATCACGTCGGACCAGGCGCTCCAGCTCGACTGGGTGCCCAAGTCCGTGATCGTGCTCGGCGGCGGCGTCATCGGCTCCGAGTTCGCCAGCGTGTGGAAGTCCTTCGGCGCGGACGTCACCATCATCGAGGCGCTCCCCCACCTGGTCGCCAACGAGGACGAGGCGCTGTCGAAGGCGTTCGAGCGCCAGTTCCGCAAGCGCGGCATCAACTTCAACCTCGGCGTCCGCTTCGGCGGCGTGACCCAGGACGACAACGGCGTGCACGTCACGCTCGAGGACGGCAAGACGTTCGACGCCGACCTCCTCCTCGTCGCCGTCGGCCGCGGCCCGCGCACCTCCGGCGTCGGCTACGAGGAGCAGGGCATCACGCTGGACCGCGGCTTCGTCATCACCGACGAGCGCCTGCACACCGGCGTCGGCAACATCTACGCGGTCGGCGACATCGTCCCCGGCCTGCAGCTCGCGCACCGCGGGTTCGCGCAGGGCATCTTCGTCGCGGAGGAGATCGCGGGCCTCAAGCCGGCGGTCATCGTCGAGTCGGGCATCCCGCGCGTGACGTACTCCGACCCCGAGGTCGCCTCGGTGGGTCTCACGGAGGCGCGCGCCAAGGAGGTCCACGGGGCCGACGGCGTCGAGACGCTCGAGTACAACCTCGGCGGCAACGGCAAGAGCCAGATCCTCGGCACGCAGGGCTTCATCAAGCTCGTGCGCCAGAAGGACGGCCCCGTCATCGGCGTCCACATGATCGGTGCGCGCGTCGGCGAGCTCATCGGCGAGGGCCAGCTCATCGTGAACTGGGAGGCCTACCCCGAGGACGTCGCCTCCCTCGTGCACGCCCACCCCACGCAGAACGAGGCCCTCGGGGAGGCGCACCTCGCGCTCGCCGGCAAGCCGCTGCACGCCCACAACTGACCTCACGAATCGAAGGAGACACGAGCGGTCATGTCCGACAACGTGCAGCTGCCCGCACTCGGTGAGTCCGTCACCGAGGGGACCGTCACCCGCTGGCTGAAGAACGTGGGCGACACGGTGGAGGTCGACGAGCCGCTGCTCGAGATCTCGACCGACAAGGTCGACACCGAGATCCCGTCGCCGTTCGCCGGCGTGCTCGAGCAGATCCTGGTGCAGGAGGACGAGACCGTCGAGGTCGGTGCCACGCTCGCCGTCATCGGGTCCGGCCAGGGCGGCGGAGACGCCGCTCCCGCAGCCGAGGCGGCGCCCGCCGAGGAGGAGAAGCCTGCTGAGCAGGAGGCTCCCGCACAGGAGCAGGCCCCCGCCGAGGAGCCGGCCGCCGAGGCAGCGCCCCAGGAGCAGTCCGTCGAGTCGCACGAGGAGCCCGCCGCTGCGCCGGCCGCCTCGGGCGACGGCGGGGCCAGCGAGAACGTCACGCTCCCCGCGCTGGGCGAGTCCGTCACCGAGGGCACCGTCACCCGCTGGCTCAAGGCCGTGGGCGACGACGTCGCGGTCGACGAGCCGCTGCTCGAGATCTCCACGGACAAGGTCGACACCGAGATCCCGTCGCCGTTCGCCGGCACGCTGCAGCAGATCCTGGTGCAGGAGGACGAGACCGTCGAGGTCGGCGCCGTCCTCGCCGTCATCGGCTCCGGGGCGGCGCCCGCCGCTGACGCTCCCGTTGCCGAGCAGAAGGCGCCCGAGGCCGAGCAGAAGGCCCCGGAGCCGCAGACCGCGCCGGAGCCCGCCGCCGAGCAGGAGTCGGCCGCGGCCACCCCCGCGCCGGTCGCGACCGCGACGCCCGTCCCGGCGACGCCCGCGCCCGTGCCCGCCACCCCGGCTCCGGCCGCGGCTCCCGCGCCGGCGCCCTCCGCGTCCGGCACGTACCTGACTCCGCTCGTGCGCAAGCTCGCGGCGGAGAAGGGCGTCGACGTCGCCGCACTCGTCGGCACCGGCGTCGGCGGCCGTATCCGCAAGGAGGACGTGCTCGACGCCGCGGCGAAGGCCGAGGCCGAGAAGGCCGCCGCCCAGGCCGCGAAGGCCCAGCCGGCCGCCGCACCCGCCGCCGCCTCGGCACCGAAGGCTGCCTCCGTCCCGGCGGTCTCGCCGCTGCGGGGCACCACCGAGAAGGCCAGCCGGCTGCGCCAGATCATCGCCGAGCGCATGGTCGACGCGCTGCACTCGCAGGCGCAGCTCACCACGGTGGTCGAGGTCGACGTGACCAAGGTCGCCCGGCTCCGCGCGAAGGCGAAGGAGGACTTCAAGGCACGCGAGGGCGTCAACCTCACGTTCCTGCCGTTCTTCGTCCTCGCCGCGGTCGAGGGGCTCAAGGCGTTCCCGAAGATCAACGGCGTGCTCGAGGGCAACCAGATCACGTACCACGCACAGGAGAACGTCGGCATCGCGGTCGACACCGAGAAGGGCCTGCTCGTCCCGGTGATCCGCGACGCGGGCGACCTGAACCTCGCCGGCATCTCACGCAAGATCGTGGACCTGGCCGGTCGCACCCGCCAGAACAAGGTCACGCCCGACGAGCTCAGCGGCGCCACCTTCACGGTGACCAACACGGGCTCGGGCGGCGCGATCATCGACACCCCGATCGTCCCCGGCGGCACGTCGGCGATCCTGGGCACCGGTGCGATCGTCAAGCGCCCGGTGGTCATCCAGGACGCGGACGGCGCCGAGGTCATCGCGATCCGGTCGATGTGCTACCTGTCGCTGTCGTACGACCACCGGCTGGTCGACGGCGCCGACGCGTCGCGCTATCTCATGGCGGTCAAGAACCGCATCGAGGAGGGCGCGTTCGAGTCCGAGGTCGGCCTCTGACGCACGGCAGCACCTGATCGTCCGACGGCCCGGCTTCCCGCGAGGGGTGCCGGGCCGTCGACATGTCGAGCGGGGAGCCCGACCGTAGGGTGAGCGCCATGCACGTGGTCATCGCAGGGTCGCACGGCTTCATCGGCAGCACCCTCGTCCCGCACCTGCGGGCCGCTGGGCACGACGTCACGGTCCTGGTCCGGGGTGACGCCCACGGTCCCGACGAGATCGCCTGGGACCCCGCCGCCGGACGGCTCGACCCCGGCGCGATCGCGGGAGCGGACGCCGTCATCAACCTGGCCGGCGTCAATCCCGGGTCGCGACCCCTGACGGCGGCCCGCAAGCGCGAGGTGCTGTCGTCGCGCGTGCTCACCACGCGGCTGCTCGCCCGCACGCTCGCCGGGCTCGACGACGGCCCCCAGGTGCTCCTGCAGGCGTCGGGGATCGGTGCCTACGGGTCCCGCGGCGACGACGTGCTGGACGAGGACGAGCCGATCGGCACCACGTTCTTCGCGAACGTCGTGCGGCAGTGGGAGGCGGCCACCGCGCCCGCCGCCGAGGAAGGCGTCCGCGTGGTGCTCCTGCGCACGGGGATCGTGCTCGGGCAGGGCGGCGGCGCGCTCGGTCCGCTGCTGCCGGTGCTGAAGGCCGGGGTCGGGGGGCGGCTCGGGTCCGGGCGGCAGTTCTGGCCCTGGATCACGCTGCTGGACGAGGTCCGTGCCATCGAGCACCTGCTCACGGCCGACGTGCACGGCCCGGTCAACCTGGTGACCGCGCCCGCGAGGAACGCCGAGGTGGTCGCCGCGCTGGCCAGTGCGTTCCACCGGCCCGCGACGATCCCGGTGCCGTCCTTCGCGCTGCGGCTCGTGCTCGGCGACTTCTCGTCGGAGGTGCTCGGGTCCATCCGCGCCGTCCCCGCCGTGCTCGACGCCAGCGGCTTCGTGCCGGTGCACCGTGATCTCACGACCGCCGCTGACTGGGTGGCGCACGGCGCCTGAGCTCACGGCGCGGCCACGTCCCACACGCGCCAGCCGTCGTCGGTCCAGCGCAGCCCGAGGACGACGGTGCGGGCCGGCGCGGGGGCCCGGGTGGAGGATGACATGACGGCCGTCACCGCGACGTCGGTGGTGCTGCCGCGGCTGCCGTCGGCGGCGACCGACCAGGCGTCCTGCACGTCCACCACCAGGCCGTCCACGCGTGCACCGGCGCGCTCGTGGAGCAGCGCGACGTCCGCGGTGTGCGCCGGACCGCCGGGCACCTCGACCGCATCGAGCGCCGCGGCGTCCCCCGCCCCGACGGCCACGGCCCGCAGCCTGCTGAGCTCGGAGGCGGCGGACACCGGGTCGCCGCGGTCGCGGACGGCGCTCGCCGACGCGGGCGGTGTCGCGAGCAGCTGGCGCCCGGCGAGGAACGCCACGACGACGGCGAGCACGGCCAGGGTCATGCGCAGCCCTCGCCGCCGGGGTCGGACCCGCCGTGCGCGCCGCGAGGGCTCCCGCGCGGCCGCTCCACGCGCCCCGGCCGCGAGGGCCGACGACGCCAGCGTCCCGGCGTCCGGCAGCCGGACCGGCGACGGCTCGGCCTCCCGGTAGCAGCGGTCCACGACGTGCGCCGCCCCGAGCCCGGGCACGGCGAGCAGGTCGACCAGTGCCCGGCGCAGGGAGGTCTCGCCCGCCACGTCGACGTCCTCGCCGGGCAGCTGGGCGAGGACCGTGGTGACCAGTCGCCGCACGTCCGCCTCGGGCTCCCCGGCGCCGAGCACGGCGCCGTGCAGGTCGGTGAGCACGGGCCGTCCGTCGGGCCGGACGACGACGGCCGACGCCGTCACCGCGGAGTGCGTGAGTCCCACGTCGTGGAGGGCGCCGAGCGCGCCCGCGACGGGGATCGCGACGGTGGCGGCCTCGCCGGCCGCCAGCGGCGCCCTCGCTGCGCGGATCTGCGCGAGCGTGGGCCCGTCCACGTGCTCGACCACCAACCCCAACCGGCCCGGCGACAGCTCGGTCAGGTCCAGGAGCTGCGCGAGGTGCTCGTGCCGGACCCCGCGCAGCCGGGCGACCCGCGCCACCAGCTCGTCGTCGGCCACCGCGGGAACGACGTGCAGCTCGACCAGCCGCCCGGAGGCGTCGGCCGCCAACCAGCCGGCGCCGACCACGTCGACGCACCGGAACCCGGCCCGGTCGAGGGCCGCCTGCACGTCGGCCGGCACGAGGAACCTGTCCATGCCGGACATCCAAGACCGCCGGGCGGCAGCCCGTCGGCGGTCGTCCACAGGCCCCTCAGGCCAGGAGGACCACCCGGCGCTCGGCGGCGGACACCAGCGCGGCGTCCAGCACCCGGGCGGTCCGCGCCGCATCGGCGGGGTCGACGGGCGGAGGTCCGCCGTCCACCACCCACCGGACGACCGCGCGGTAGAGGTCGGCGTGCCCGCCGGCGGCCCGCGGGACCGGCCGACGCTCGGCGCCACGGACCAACCAGCCCTCGTGCACCGGCTCGCCGGGTCGACGGGTCTCCTCGTAGGCGTCGTCGAGGGCACCGAACGGCGTCGGCTCCCCTTCGAAGCTGGTCACCAGGAACGCGCCGCCGTCTCCCAGCACGCGCGTGCGCGGGCCGGGCGCCCCGACGACCGAGCCCGCCTGCAGGTGGCTGACCACGCCGTTGTCGGCGTGCACGAGGGCGAGGAACACGTCGTCGACCGCCGGGGTGCTGCGGGCGTGCAGCTCGGCGTAGACCTGGGTGACCGCGCCGAACAGCTGCACCGCCGAGTCGACCAGGTGGGCGCCGAGGTCGAGCAGGAGGCCGCCGGACTCGGGGTCGTTCTCCTTCCAGCGGTCCTGCGGCACGGGCCGGAACCTCTCCCAGCGGCGCTCGAACCGGTGCACGGTCCCGAGCTCGCCGCTCGCGAGCACGTCGAGCAGGGTGAGCTGCTCGGGGTCCCACCGGCGGTTCTGGAAGACCGTGAGCCGGCCGTCGGCCCGATCGGCCAGCGCCTGGGCGTCGGCGGCGCTGGTGGCCAGGGGCTTGTCGACGAGCACGTGCAGGCCGGCGTCCAGGGCGGCGGCGACGTGCGCGACGTGCTCCCCCGTCGGGCTGGCGACGACGACGAGGTCGAGCTCGTCGGCGTGCGCGAGCAGCGACTCCAGATCGGGGACGACGAGGGCGCCGGGCCAGTCCTGCTCGACCTGGGCCGCGCGGCTGCGCGTGACCACGCAGGTCACCTGCTGTCCCGCCTCGCGCAGCAGCCGGGCGTGGATCCCCCGCCCCGCTCCCCCGTACCCGACCAGTCCGACGCGAAGCGACTCCATGCGGCTCACTCTAGGTCGGCCGCGGGCTCCGGCTTGCGGGACAGCTTGCTGGGCCACCACGTGGGGCGCCCGACGTCGTGGACCAGGGCGGGCACCAGCAGGCTGCGCACCACGAGCGTGTCCAGCAGCACTCCGAACGCGACGATGAAGGCGATCTGCGCGAGGAACAGCAGCGGGATGACCCCCAGCGCGGCGAACGTCGTGGCCAGCACCACGCCCGCGGACGTGATGACGCCGCCGGTCACGGCGAGCCCCCGGACCACACCCGCCCGGGTGCCGACCTTCTCCGACTCCTCCCGGACCCGCGTCATCAGGAAGATCGAGTAGTCGACGCCCAGCGCGACGAGGAAGACGAACGCGAACAGCGGCACGACGGGGTCGGCGCCGGCGAAGTGGAACACGTGGTTGAAGAAGATCGCGGCCACCCCGAGCGACGCGGCGAACGAGAGCACGTTGGCCACGAGCAGGAGCGCCGACGCGACGATCGACCGCAGCAGGAACATGAGGATCAGGCCGATCACCAGCAGCACGACCGGCACGATGACACGCAGGTCCCGCTCGCTGGCCAGCTGGGTGTCGAGAGTCTCGGCGGCGGCGCCACCGACAACGACGGTCGGGCTGACCTCGTGAACGGCGGTCCGCAGGTCCTCCACGGTCGCGACCGCCGCCTGGGTGTCCGCGGACGCCGTGGTCGTCACGTCGAGGCGCACGCGCCCGTCGACCACAAGCGGCGGCGCGTCGGTGGCCGGCGCGCCCGACGGAGCGCCCGTGTAGGGCGTCACGGTGTCCACACCGTCGACCCCCTCGGCGGCCGCGGTCACGGCGTCCACGTCGGCCTCGTCGACGATCACGATCGCGGGCTGCACCGCGCCGGCCGGGAAGTGGTCGGCCAGGACGGCCTCGCCCGACACGGCGTCGACGTCGGTGAGGAAGATGTCGACCTGACTGGTCCCGGACGCGTTCAGTGTGGGGAGGAACGCAGCCCCGGCGGCCAGGACGAGCGCCGTGACCACCCAGACCGTCCGATCGCGGCGCCCGACGAAGCGCGCGAGCCGTGCCCAGACGCCGGTGCCCGCGGCGGGGTCGAGCACCTCGGTCGCGGTGACGGCGTCGGCGCGCGGGGCCCGGGGCCAGAACAGGACGCGGGAGTGCTTGCCGAACACCAGCAGCAGCGCCGGCAGCAGGGTGAGGGCGCCGAGCAGGGCGGACGCGATGCCGATCGCCGCCACCGGGCCCAGGCTCCGGTTGGACCCGAGGTCCGACAGCAGCAGGCAGAGCACACCGGCGATGACCGTGCCGGCGCTGGCGGCGATGGGCTCGACGCACGCCCGCAGCGCGCGCCGCATGGCCGCCGCCGGGTGCTCGACGTGGTGGAGCTCTTCCCGGTAGCGCGCGACGAGCAGCAGGGCGTAGTCCACCGAGGCGCCCACCACGAGGATCGACAGGATGCCCTGCGACTGCCCGTTGAGGACCAGCGTGCCGTTCGCGGCGAGGTGGTAGATCACCAGCCCGGCGAGGCACAGCGCGAACACGGCCGTGAGGATGACGACGAACGGCAGGAACGGCGACCGGTAGACGATGGCGAGGATGAGCAGCACGGCGCCGAGCGCGACGAGCAGGAGCACGCCGTCGATGCCGCCGAAGGCCGTGACCAGGTCGGCGACGAACCCTGCCGGACCGGTCACCCACGCGTTCAGCCCGAGGTCACCGGCGGTCGTGGCCGTCGCGCCCAGGTCCTCGTCGAGCGACGCCCGCAGCGCGAGCACGAACGAGTCGGTCACGCCCTCGTCGTCGGCCAGCAGCTGGTCGGCCTTGGCGCCGTCGAGCGAGAAGGCGACGAGGATCGCCTGCCCGTCCTCGGCGGGGACGACCGCCGGCTGACCCACGAGGTAGTCGGACCAGGTGCCCTCGTTCCCGGGGGGCAGCGCCTGGTCCGGCACACCCACCGCCCACTCCTGCACGGCGGCCAGCTGCTCGGGCGTGACGTCGCCGCCGTCCTCCGGCTGCAGGACCACGAGCGCCGGTAGGGTCTCGGTGTCGACGAAGCCCTTGCTCTCCTGCGCGGCCTGGGTGGACTCGGCCGACGAGGGAAGGAACGCCGAGGCGTCGTTCGTCTGGACCTGCGAGAGCTTGCCCTGCGCCATCCCCCCGACCGCGCCGATGCCCAGCCAGACCACCAGGGCGACGGCGACGAGGACGGAGCGGACGATCGTCGCGCGGCGATTACTCAGCATGCTGAGTATCATTGGGGAGGAAGCTCCGAACAGCAAACGGGAGGCGGGATCGTGGAGCACGAGGATCGACAGCCCGCCCTCGATCCGGCCTCGTCCGATCCCGCACAATGGCCCGTCGGCCGCCTCCTGTCCGCCGCGGCCCGCCGGGTCGAACGGGACTGGAACGCCCACCTGGCCACCTGGGACCTCAACCACGCGAGCCTGCCCGTCCTGGTGCACCTGATCCGGTCCCCGATGTCCCAGCGCGAGCTCGCCGCCGCGTGCGGCGTGACCGAGCAGACGATGAGCCGCGTCCTGGCGCGGATGGAGCGCACCGGCTACATCACGCGCACCCCGCACGCCGAGGACCGCCGTCGCCACGTCATCACGATCACCGACGCCGGCCGCGCCGCCCTGGCCGTCGCGGCCGACCGCGAGCTCGCCGAGGCGCTGGTCACCCGGGGGCTCACCGCCGAGCAGACCGAGCAGCTGCGCCGGCTGCTCGCGCTCGTGGCCCGCCCCGACCAGGACGCGGGCTAGCCTGGCGGGCATGCGGTTCGACGAGCTGGACCTCGGCACACGCCTGCTGCCCTACGAGCCCACGTGGCAGCTGCAGCGCGAGGTGCACGCCGCCGTCGCGGACGGCACGCGCGAGGACGTCGTGCTGCTGTGCGAGCACGAGGACGTCTACACGGCCGGTCGCCGGACGGCGTCGTGGGACCGCCCGGTCGACGGCACCCCCGTGGTCGACGTGGACCGCGGCGGCCGCATCACGTGGCACGGGCCGGGACAGCTGGTCGGCTACCCCATCGTGAAGCTGGCGACTCCCATCGACGTCGTCCGCTACGTGCGGGTGCTCGAGGAGGCGCTGATCCGGACGTGTGCCGACCTCGGACTGACGGCGGTCCGCGTGGACGGCCGCAGCGGCGTCTGGTTCGCGGCCGACGAGGAGCGCGGGCTGCGCGAGCGCAAGGTCGCGGCGATCGGCGTGCGCGTCTCGCGGGGCGTGACCATGCACGGGTTCGCGCTGAACTGCGAGCCCGACCTTGCCGCGTTCGACCGCATCGTGCCCTGCGGGATCACCGACGCCGACGTGACGTCCCTGTCGGTGGAGACCGGCCGACGGGTCACCATCGCGGAGGTCACTCCCCTGGTCCGCGCGCACCTGGTCGACACGCTGGTGCCGATCGTGCAGGTGCGGTCGGCCGTCGCCACGGTGTGACGAGCGACTCCCCCCGCCGCCGACGCGCCCCGCGCGGGTTAGTCTGACCGGCGTGACGATCGCAGCCGATGGCCGCCGCATGCTCCGCATCGAGGCGCGCAACGCCGAGACCCCGATCGAGCGCAAGCCGGAGTGGATCCGCACGCGCGCGACGATGGGCCCCGAGTACACCGAGCTCAAGGGCCTGGTGAAGCGCGAGGGCCTCAACACGGTGTGCGAGGAGGCCGGCTGCCCCAACATCTTCGAGTGCTGGGAAGACCGCGAGGCCACCTTCCTCATCGGCGGCGACCAGTGCACCCGCCGCTGCGACTTCTGCCAGATCGACACGGGCAAGCCCGCCGCGTTCGACGCCGACGAGCCCCGCCGTGTGGCGGCGTCCGTGCAGGCCATGGGCCTGAAGTACTCGACCGTCACGGGCGTCGCGCGCGACGACCTGCCTGACGGCGGGGCGTGGCTGTACGCCGAGACGGTCCGCCAGATCCACGCGGTGAACCCCGGGACCGGCGTCGAGCTGCTCATCCCCGACTTCAACGCGACCCCCGAGCTGCTGGCCGAGGTCTTCTCCTCGCGGCCCGAGGTGCTGGCGCACAACCTCGAGACCGTGCCCCGGATCTTCAAGCAGATCCGCCCCGGCTTCCGCTACGACCGGTCCCTGTCGGTCATCACCGCCGCGCGCGAGGCCGGCCTGGTCACCAAGTCCAACCTCATCCTGGGCATGGGCGAGACCACCGAGGAGGTCGTCGAGGCCCTCGGCCAGCTGCACGAGGCCGGCTGCGACCTCATCACGATCACGCAGTACCTGCGCCCGTCGGTGCGGCACCACCCGGTGTCCCGCTGGGTGCGGCCGGAGGAGTTCGTCGAGCTGTCGCAGGAGGCCGAGCGCCTCGGGTTCCTGGGCGTCATGTCCGGCCCGCTGGTCCGCTCGTCGTACCGCGCCGGTCGCCTGTGGGGTCAGGCGATGCGCCGCTACGGCCGCCCGATCCCCGAGGCGCTGGCCCACTTCGCCGAGCCGACGACGTCCCGCCAGGAGGCGGCGAGCCTGCTCGCCCGCTGAGCGTCAGAACGACGCTGCCGGGTCGGTAGACTTCGGGCCCATGGCCCGTGACAACACCCCCGACGCTGCACCGACCGGCAAGGTCAAGAAGACTCGCTGGTACCACCAGGTGTGGCAGGCGTACCAGATGACCCGGAAGAACGACCCTGCGGTCACGTGGATCGTGCTGGCGGTGTTCTTCGGCATCATCGTCGTCGGGCTCGTCATCGGCCTGCTGATCAACCACTGGGTGTACGTCCTGCTGCTCAGCATCCCGTTCGCGGCGCTGGGCGCGATGTTCATCCTGGCCCGCCGGGCCGAGACCGCCGCGTACACCCAGATCGAGGGCCAGCCGGGTGCCGCGTTCGCCGCGCTCGGGACCATCCGCCGCGGCTGGACGTTCACGCAGGAGCCCGTCGCCGTCGACCCGCGCACGCAGGACATGGTGTTCCGCGGGGTCGGCAAGCCGGGCGTCGTCCTGGTGGGCGAAGGCCCCCCGGCGCGCATCGCCAAGCTCCTCGAGTCCGAGCGCAAGCGCACCGCCCGCGTCATCTCCGGCGCCCCGATCACCCTGATCCAGGTGGGCGACGGCGAGGGCCAGGTGCCGCTGCGCAAGCTGCCGCGCGAGGTCCAGAAGCTGCGCGGGAAGCTCACCAAGGCGGAGATCTCCGAGGTCAGCAAGCGCCTCACCGCGCTCGGCGGCATCAAGCTCCCGGTGCCCAAGGGCGTCGACCCGATGCGCGCCCGCCCCGACCGCAAGGGCATGCGCGGGCGCTGACGTCCTGCCGTGCCGGACAGGCGCTGGAACCACAACACGCACTATCACCGCCTCGCGCTCGAGCGGGCGCCCGGTGCGCGGACGGGGCTCGACGTCGGCTGCGGCGAGGGTCTGCTGACCCGCGAGCTGCACGCGGCCGGCGTCGGCGCCGTCACGGGCCTGGACGTCGACGGCTCACAGGTCGCCCGCGCCCGGGCGCTCGGGGGCGACGACGAGGGGCTGCGGTACGTGGTCGGCGACGTCCTCCACGCGCTCGCGGGCGAGCGGTTCGACCTGGTCACCTGCTACGCCACGCTGCACCACCTCGACCTCGAGGCCGGGTTGCGCCGCCTCCGCGACCTCATGGCCCCCGGCGGCCACCTGGTCGTCGTCGGCCTCGCCCGGGTCGCCGGCCCGGTCGACGCGGCCTTCAGCCTGGCGGCCGTACCCGCGGCCGCCGTCGCGGACAGGGTGCGCGGCCACTGGGAGCACGGCGCACCCGTGCGGGATCCCGAGCACACCTACGCCGACGTGCGCACGACCGCGGCGTTCGTCCTTCCCGGAGCACGCTGGCGCAGGCGGCTGTACTGGCGCTACAGCCTGGTCTGGCGCGCGCCGGCCTGACGGTTCAGCGCCGGACGATGGCCGTCCCGGCGACCCGGTCGTGCAGGCCGCGCCCGTCGGAGTCCCAGACGACCGCGGGGATCACCAGGCACAGCAGGACGGTGCGGACGAGGGCGCTGAGGAAACCGGGCGCCGCGGTCGCCCACACGGGATCCGCCTGCTGCGCCGGGAATACCCGCCGCACGCGCAGGCCCAGCAGGCGGTGGCCGAGGGTGAACCCGATCGAGCCCACCAGCAGCACGTTCTCGAGCGCGAAGATGCCCAGCGTGGCCAGCGAGTTGCCGCGGGTCAGGAGGAACGCGTCGGGGTCGGCACCGAAGAACGCCCCGGAGATCAGCAGGCACGCCAGCCAGTCGATCATGAGGGCGACGACGCGCCTGCCGAGCGGCGCGAGCGAGCCGCGGCCGGAGGGGCTCAGTCCGAGCCTGGTCCCCCGGTCGGGTCCGCCCGGGGTGCCCTCGAGCCACGAGCTGATGTCCCGACGATCTGCCACCCGAGCAGGGTAGGCGACCAGCCCGCCGCATCATGCACAGCAAGCCGGAGCGAGACAGCAATGCACCGGAAACATGCCCGGCATCGCGGGTTCGTAGGTTGACCCCACTTGCTCCGCTGATCCACGCCGGAGCGTCGAGCCGTCTGCCCGAGGGGTCTTCATGAGCGGGAACGCTGTGCGTCGCGAGGCGATCTGGAACGTCGAGGCCTACGTCCCCCCGGCCGTCAGCTTCAGCGAGGCCGAGGCCCCCGGCGAGATCTTCGGCCAGAACGTCTTCAGCAAGTCGGTCATGCAGAAGAGGCTCCCCAAGCTGGTCTACAAGTCGGTCATCGCCACGATCGAGCACGGCGCCACCCTGGACCCGGCGGTCGCCGACGCGGTGGCCTCGGCGATGAAGGACTGGGCGCTGGAGAAGGGCGCGACGCACTACGCGCACGTCTTCTACCCGCTGACCGGCCTCACGGCGGAGAAGCACGACAGCTTCTTCGAGCCGGTGGGCGACGGCACGTCGCTGGCCGAGTTCGCCGGCAAGACCCTGGTCCAGGGCGAGCCCGACGCGTCGAGCTTCCCCAACGGCGGCCTGCGCAACACGTTCGAGGCCCGCGGCTACACCGGCTGGGACGTCACCAGCCCTGCGTACATCCTAGAGAACCCCAACGGGAACACGCTGTGCATCCCGACGGTGTTCGTCTCGATGACGGGCGAGGCCCTCGACCACAAGACTCCCCTGCTCCGCTCGCAGCAGGCCATGGGCGAGCACGCGGCGCGGATCCTGGCGCTGTTCGGCCACGAGAACCAGAAGGTCGTCGCGTTCTGCGGGCCCGAGCAGGAGTACTTCCTGGTCGACCGGCACTTCTTCCTGTCCCGCCCGGACCTGCTCAACGCCGGCCGCACGCTGTTCGGCACCAAGCCGCCGAAGGGCCAGGAGTTCGACGACCACTACTTCGGGGCCATCCCGGACCGCGTGCTGGGCTTCATGATGGACACCGAGCGGGAGCTGTTCAAGCTCGGCATCCCCGCCAAGACCCGCCACAACGAGGTCGCCCCCGGGCAGTTCGAGATCGCGCCCATGTTCGAGCGCGGCAACCTCGCGGCCGACCACCAGCAGCTGCTCATGACGACGTTCAAGACGATCGCCAAGAAGCACGGCATGGAGTGCCTGTTCCACGAGAAGCCGTTCGCGGGGGTCAACGGGTCGGGCAAGCACGTGAACTTCTCGCTCGGCAACAGCGAGCTCGGGTCGCTGCTGGTGCCCGGCGACACCCCGCACGACAACGCCCAGTTCCTCGTCTTCTGCGCCGCCGTCATCCGCGCCGTGCACAAGTACGCGGGCCTGCTGCGCGCCTCGGTCGCATCGGCGACGAACGATCACCGCCTGGGTGCCAACGAGGCTCCCCCGGCGATCATCTCGATCTTCCTCGGCGACCAGCTGGCCGACGTGTTCGAGCAGATCGCCAAGGGCGCGGCCACGTCGTCCAAGGGCAAGGGCGTCATGCACATCGGCGTCGACACGCTCCCCGTGCTGCCGACCGACCCGGGCGACCGCAACCGGACCAGCCCGTTCGCCTTCACCGGCAACCGGTTCGAGTTCCGCGCGCCGGGCTCCATGCAGACCGTCGCCGGACCCATGACCACGATCAACACGATCATGGCCGACTCGCTCGACTACGCCGCCACCGAGCTCGAGGCCGCGGTCGCCGCCGGCACCGACTTCGACCAGGCCGTCCAGACCCTGCTGACCGACATCATCACGGACCACGGCAACGTCGTGTTCAACGGCGACGGCTACTCCTCGGAGTGGCCCATCGAGGCGGAGCAGCGCGGCCTGGCCAACCTCAAGACCACGCTGGACGCGCTGCCCGAGCTCATCACCGAGCCGGCCATGGAGCTGTTCGAGAAGTACGGCGTCTTCAACCACCGGGAGATGCACAGCCGCTACGAGATCGGGCTCGAGCAGTACGCGCTCACCATCGGCGTCGAGGCCCGGCTCGCCCTCGAGATCGGGACCACGGCGATCCTGCCGGCCGCCGTCCGGCACCAGACCGACGTCGCCCTGAACATCGGCGCGCTGAAGTCCGTCGGCGTCGACGTCGACATGGCCCCGCTGGACGAGGTCAGCACCCCGGTCGCCGCCCTCCGCGCCGGTCTGACCACGCTGCGAGAGGCCCTGAAGGCCGACGTGGGCCACTCGGCGCTGGCCGAGGCCGAGCACGCCCGCGACGCCCTGCTCCCCGCGATGGCGGAGGTCCGGGCGGCCGCGGACGCCCTCGAGGAGATCGTGGCCGACGAGCTGTGGCCCCTGCCGACCTACCAGGAGATGCTCTTCATCCTCTGACCGTCCTAGGGCCGGGCACCCTGACGAACCGGCGCTCCGGGGGCATAGGGTCCAACAGTCGTCACACGGGGTGCGAGTTCGTAACGCCGTCGAAACACTTGGTACACGACGGAGAAACGGCCTGCTCGTAACCTCACCTTGCCCGACCCCACGGGTACCACCGACCGAGGAGCAGCGGATGTTCAGCAAGCCAGAGGAAGTCCTGGCGTTCATCAAGAGCGAGGACGTGAAGTTCGTCGACGTCCGGTTCTGTGACCTGCCCGGCACGATGCAGCACTTCAACGTCCCGGCCTACTCGCTGGAGCTGGACTTCTTCACGGACGGCCAGATGTTCGACGGGTCCTCGATCCGCGGATTCCAGGCGATCCACGAGTCGGACATGAAGCTGATCCCGGACATCAGCACGGCTTACATCGACCCCTTCCGGGTCGAGAAGACGCTGAACATCAACTTCCACATCGTCGACCCGTACACCGACGAGCCCTACAGCCGCGACCCGCGCCAGGTCGCCGCGAAGGCCGAGGCGTACCTGAAGTCGACCGGCATCGCGGACACGGCGTTCTTCGCCCCCGAGGCCGAGTTCTACATCTTCGACGACGTCCGCTTCCACACGAAGCAGAACGAGTCGTTCTACTCGATCGACTCCTTCGAGGCGGCCTGGAACACCGGCCGCGAGGAGGAGGGTGGCAACCTCGGCCACAAGATCCCCTACAAGGGCGGCTACTTCCCCGTCCCGCCGGTCGACGGCTTCTCCGACATCCGCGACCAGATCAGCCTGCAGCTTGACGCCCTCGGCCTCGGTGTCGAGCGTGCCCACCACGAGGTCGGCACCGCCGGCCAGCAGGAGATCAACTACCGCTTCGACAAGCTCGCCATCTCGGGCGACAAGGTCATGCTCTTCAAGTACGTCGTGAAGAACGTGGCGCACGAGAACGGCAAGACGGCGACCTTCATGCCGAAGCCGCTCTTCGGCGACAACGGCTCGGGCATGCACGTCCACCAGTCCCTCTGGAAGGACGGCGAGCCGCTGTTCTTCGACGAGAAGGGCTACGGCGGCCTGTCCGACCTGGCGCGCTGGTACATCGGCGGCCTGCTCAAGCACGCGCCCTCGCTGCTGGCGTTCACCAACCCGACGGTGAACTCCTACCACCGCCTGGTCCCCGGCTTCGAGGCCCCGGTCAACCTGGTCTACTCGGCCCGCAACCGCTCCGCGTGCATCCGCATCCCGGTCACCGGTTCGAACCCGAAGGCCAAGCGCATCGAGTTCCGCGTGCCGGACCCGTCGTCGAACCCCTACCTGGCGTTCGCGGCCATGCTCATGGCCGGCATCGACGGCATCCAGAACCGGATCGAGCCGCCGGACCCGGTGGACAAGGACCTCTACGAGCTGCCCCCCGAGGAGCACGCCCTCATCCAGCAGGTCCCGGGCTCGCTCGGCGAGGTGCTGGACAGCCTCGAGGCCGACCACGACTTCCTCACGGCCGGCAACGTCTTCACGCCGGACCTGATCTCGACGTGGATCGACTACAAGCGCAACGCCGAGGTCGACCCGATCCGTCTGCGCCCGCACCCGCACGAGTTCGAGCTCTACTACGACGTCTGAGTTGTCCGCTCTCCCCTACGAGAAAAGCCGCTGGTCGCTGCTCCGACCAGCGGCTTTTCTGTGCTCTGAGCAGACGTCGGGGCCTGAGGACGATCAGGCCGGACGATGCGCTCCAGCTATGCATCACGCTCGACCGATCGCCCGGATGGCCGGGCAAGGACAGCCCAGCCACCCCCTGCGATGGCTGGGCCGGCGCTCGTGCGGCGACAGCGATCAGACCGCGCAGAGGAACCGTGAGCAGCGGGTCGATGGGCGCTCGGGCGAGTGCACCTGGCTGACGGTGGGCGGGCCCCCCGGCGACGAATGGGACTGGACGGTGCTGCAGGCGCTGAGCCCAGCCGTGAACACGAGCGCGACGAGGAAGCTGATGCCCTTCTTCATGATGCCCTCCGAGGTGGTAAGCGCCACCGAGTACGGCGCTGGTGACCGTTGTCGTCCACGCCGGTAACACGGCGCCGGGCAGCGGTAACACGGCGGTATCGCGGCCGTTGACCGGCCGGAACCCAGGGCGGACAGTCGGACGGTGGGCATCCAGGTGCTCGGTCCCCTCGCCGTCGGCGGCTCCGACGGCTACGGCCTGCGCGATCGCGTGGTCCTCGAGGTCCTGGTGGTCCGGGCCAACGCGGCGGTCGACACGGAGGTCCTCGCGGACGCTCTCTGGGCGCAGGCTCCGCCTGTCACCTGGCCGAAGGTCGTCCAGGGGTGCATCAGCAGGCTGCGGAAGCAGCTCGGCCCGGACGCGATCGAGACCACCGCCTACGGCGCCTACGTGCTGCGCGTGCACGAGGACCAGATCGACAGCCGGCGGTTCGAGCGCCTGCTGGGCCGGGCGCGCGACCATCTCGCCGACGGGGACCCGGACCGGGCGTCCTACGTGCTCGACGAGGCGCTGTCGCTCTGGCGGGGCCGGGCCCTGGCCGACCTCGACGAGTGGGAGCCCGGCCGCACCGAGGCGGAGCGGCTCGACGGCCTGCGGATGGAAGGCCAGGAGCTGCGGGTCGAGGCCGAGATCGCCGCCGGTCGCGCACGGGCAAGGCTGGACGACGCGCGGGCGCTGGTCAGAGAGGCGCCATTCCGTGAGCGACGGTGGGCGCTGTTCGCCCGGGCGCTCTACCAGTCGGGACGACAGACCGAGGCCTTGGACGTGCTGGGTCGAGCCAAGCGGATGCTGCGCGAGGAACTCGGGCTGGACCCCGGGACGGAGCTGCTGACCCTCGAGGTTGCAATCCTGAGACAAGACCCGGACCTGGATGGTGCGGAGTCGCTGACCACGAGCCTCGTCTGCCCATACCGAGGGCTGCTGCCCTACGAGAGCGAGGACGCGGAGACGTTCTTCGGCCGAGAGGTAGACGTGGAGTCGTGCCTCTCCCGGCTGCGTGAACGCGGGGTGCTCGCGGTGGTCGGTCCGTCGGGGACGGGCAAGTCATCCCTGGTCCGTGCCGGTGTCGTCGCCGGCCTCCGAGCCGAGGGTGTGGCGGTCGTCGTGACGACTCCGGGGAGCCGGCCGCTCGACTCTCTCGCGGCCCTGGCGGCTCGGCCACCGTTCCCGGTGCTCGTTGTCGACCAGGCCGAAGAAGCGGTGACCCTGTGCACTGAGGCGACCGAGCGGACGGCGTACCTCGACCGTCTCGCGGCGTACGACGCTCCGGTGGTACTCGCCCTGCGCGCGGACCGGCTGGGCGAGCTCTCGACGCATCTGGGGTTCGCCCGGCTCGTCGAGAAGGGTCTGTACCTGCTCTCTCCGATGAGCGAGACCAACCTCAGAGCCGCGATCGAGGGTCCGGCCCGGCAGGCGGGGCTGCGCCTCGAGCCCGGACTCGTCGACCTGCTTGCGCGCGAGGTGGAGGGCGAGCCGGGCGCGCTGCCGATCCTGTCGCACGTCCTGCGGCAGACCTGGGAGCGCCGGGAAGGGCCGACGCTCACGGTCGAGGGCTACCGCGCCACCGGCGGTATCCGGGACGCCGTCGCCCAGTCAGCGGAGAACCTCTACAACGGGTTCGACGAGCACCAGCAGGCCCAGGTCCGGGGAATGTTCCTGCGTCTCGTCGCACCCAGCAGCAACGACGGCGCGCCGATCCGCGCACGCGTGCCTCGGGACAGGCTGGCGCTCGACGCGTCTCACGAGCGGCTCATCGACCTCCTGGCTGCAGCCCGCCTGGTCAGCAGCGACGAGGGTGATGTCCAGA
Organism: Cellulomonas sp. P2_F12; assembly: GCF_056403775.1. Taxonomy (NCBI): domain Bacteria; kingdom Bacillati; phylum Actinomycetota; class Actinomycetes; order Micrococcales; family Cellulomonadaceae; genus Cellulomonas; species Cellulomonas sp. P2_F12. The sequence goes on from NZ_JBFUEV010000001.1 coordinate 725,333, forward strand.
TCGCCCACGAGGCTCTCGCGCGGGAGTGGCCGCGACTGCGCGGCTGGCTGGAGGACGACATCGAGGGCCAGCGCGTCTTCCGCCACCTCACGGGTGCCGCCGAGGCGTGGGACGTCATGGAGCGCCCCGACAGCGAGCTCTACCGGGGCGTCCGGCTGGCCGCCGCCACCGAGTGGGCCGACCGGCACCACGGGGAGCTGACGGAGACCGAGCAGTCGTTCCTGGACGCGTCAGGGAGGAACGCCGAGCGAGAGCTCCGGGCGAAGGCACGCAGCAACCGTCGGCTGCGGCTCGCGCTCGCGGGCGTCGCCACGTTGCTGGTCGTCGCGCTCGTCGCCGGAATCACCGCGCTCGGTGCGGCCCGCCGGTCCGACGACCAAGCTCGGATCGCCGACTCGCGCCGACTCTCGGCCGAGGCCCTGACCACGACCGAACCCGATCTCGCCGCGCTGCTCGGCGTGCAGGCCGTGCGGCTCGACGACTCCGTCGCGGCACGCTCGGCGCTGCACGACATTCTCGAGCGGACCGGTGACCTGGTCGCCGTCACCCGGGGAGCCGGCAGGTATCTGGACGTCAGCCCCGACGGGCGAACCGTAGCCGTGACCAGCGCATTCGGTACCAGCGAAGCGGGTCAGACGACCTTCGACGCGCAGGACCTGACGAGAACGGGCGCACGGCCGGACCTGCGCACGTTGTCCCTCACGTACTCACCGGACGGCGCGAGCCTCGCCGTTGCGGTCGTCGACCCGGACCCGTCGGGGACCGACGTCGAACTGCCCGACCCGCACCCCGTCCGCATCCTCGACGCGCGGACGCTCGAGGAGAAGGAGACCCTGGGCGGCTTCCCCGAGGGCGCCTGGGTCGATCGGGATGCCCTGGTCTTCAGCGCGGACGGTTCACGGATCGCGGCCGTGACCTGGCGTGACAACTGGACCGACGAGGCCGTGGTCTGGGACGTCGCCCGGCCCGCCGAACCGATCCTGCGCATCGCCATGCCGCAGATCTACGGCCGCGTCCTGCTCAGCCCGGACGGGCGGACTGTCTACGTCATCCAGAGGTACGGCACGGACAGTCTTCGCGCGTTCGACGTCGACTCCGGCAGGCTGCTGCTGGCCAGAACCCCCGAGTACCGGGGCGAACGGGAGGCGGTCATCGCCCTGAGCCCCGACGGCTCGACGCTGGTCCACTCCGACGCCGACGGGGTGGTGGTCCTCGACGCCGCGACGTTCGAGCCGCGGTTCACCCTCGTCGGCGAGTCCGAGGGGGTCAACGCGCTCGAGTTCGGTCCGGACGGCAAGCGGCTCGCGGCGGGCTACACCGACGGGAAGATCGTCGTCTGGGACCTTCCGACCCGTGGTCAGGCGCACGACTTCCTGGGGCACACCAAGGAGGTGACGGACCTCGCCTTCAGCCCCGACGGGGGCACCCTGTACTCCGTCGCACCGGACCAGATGCTCCTCGCGTGGGACCTGGACGGGACAGGCGGGTTCCCGGGGTGGCGTTCGTTCCCGACAGAGCCAGAGGGGATCGACCTCGCGCGCAGCATCCCGTCGCCGGACGGGACAAAGGTCATGTACCAGTCGTACGGCAACGGCCTGGAGGGCCAGTCGATCCAGTTTCGCGACCTGGCCACGGGGGACCTCACCCCGCTCACGGAGGTGAGCTCCGTGGGGCCGGCCCTGTTCGTGTGGAGCCCCGACTCGAGCATGATGCTGTCCGCGGACACCGACCCTGGGACGGGTACGCCCTGGCTGGAGCTGTGGGACCCCGAGACGGGAACGTCGATCCGGCGCAACGACCACGCGCCTGGAAACGCCGTGACCTTCACGCCCGACGGGCAGAAGATCGTCGCGATGAGCGTCGAATCCGTCTGGATGATCGATCCGACGACGCTCGCGGTAGATGAGCAGCCCGTCGCGCTGCCGGCGCTGAACGCCGAGGAGTGGGATGTCCCGGCGCTCAGTCCCGACGGCCGCACCTTGCTGGCGCGTCGATGGAGCGTCAACAAGACGCTCGCGCTGGTGGACCTCGCGACCGGTTCGAGCCGCGACGTCCTGCTCGACGGCTACGCGGACACGGTGGCCTTCTCCCCCGACGGCACCAGGCTCGTCGTCTACTACGGCATCGAGAGCCTGTGGGCCGTGATCGACGTCGCGGCCCTCCGCGCAGGACGACTCGAGTACGTCGTCGACAAGACCCGCTTCCCGAACAACCACGTCTGGGAGATGACCTACAGCGCCGACGGCTCGCAGATCATCACGGCGGGCAATGGCGTGGTGGACCTCTGGGACGCGAGCACGCTCGAGCCGCTGGGCAGCCTCACTGCCGGGAGCCCTGACGACGTCGCGATGGCACGACCGATGAAGGACGGGCACACCATCGTCATCGCTCAGCCGCGGGGAAAGGTGCTCACTTGGGACTCCCGGCCGCAGCACGTGATCGACATCGCCTGCCGCCTCGCAGGCCGGAACCTCACGCAGGCCGAGTGGAACCGGTACGTGGTGAACCGCGACTACGAGCCCACATGCCCCCACGTCGAGTAGCGGCCAGTTCGGCAGCCGGAGCCGTGGCCCGAGGGTCCGCCCGCGACCGCCCGGGTCGCCAAGCCCTGCCGACGTTCCAGGGCGCTGCTCCGCGAGATCATCGACCCCCACGCGTGAAGACCGGCGTCATCTGCTGTTCGCCTCCAGCTCGCCGCGGCCGAACCGTTCGACGATGAGGCCGTGCCGCAGTCCGCGGTCGCTGACGGTCAGACGATCCATGCCGAGCTTGTCCATGACGGTGCGCACGATGCAGGCGCCGGCGAGGATCACCTCCGCGCGCTTGGGCTGCAGCCCGATGATCGACCGGCGTCCCTCGGCGTCCTGGGTCCGGTACAGCTCGATCTGCCGGTCGACCTCGGCGCGCTCGAGGACGGAGCCCTGGACCGCGTCCGCGTCGTACGTCTCGAGGCGCAGCGTGACGGCGGTGAGGTTCGTCATCGCGCCGCCCATGCCCACCAGGACGTCCGGGGTCGACCGGTCGTCGAGCCGTTCCAGGTCGTCGCCGATCGCGGCCAGCGCCGCCTCGAGCGTCTCGCGGGTGACCTGTCCGTCGAGCCCGAAGCGCTCGGTGTAGCGGGCGGCTCCGACGTCGACGCTGAAGCGCTCGTCGACGGCCGTGCCCTGGCCGAAGGTGAACTGGGAGCTGCCCCCACCGGTGTCGAAGACCACGATCGAGCCGTCGGACGCTCCGAGGCCGGCGAGCGCGGCGACGTAGGCCAGCCGGCTCTCCTCCTCGCCGGAGATGACCTCGATGGACACCCCCGTCTCCGCGTGGATGGCCTCCAGGACCTCAGCCCGGTTGCCGGCGATGCGCAGCCCGGCGGTCCCGACGGCGGCGATCTCCCTCACCAGGTGCCTGCGGGCCTCCTCGACCATCCCGCGGATGGCCTGAGCCGTCCGTTCGAGCGCCTCGGGCGAGATGCTGCCGGTCTGCGCGAGGCCCGCGCCGAGCTGGGTCACCTCGGCGCGGTCGACCAGCGTCTCCCACCCGCCGTCCGCGGCCGGCTGGCCGACGTGGAACTTCACGGAGTTGGTGCCGACGTCGATGGTCGCGTAGCGGGGCGGCTCCCCGTCGAACAGCGCACCCATGCCGCGCGGGTAGCTGGTGTTGACCCGGTTGCCCAGTCCGACGGCTCGGACGGCGGCCACGACCGCGTCGAGGTCCTCCGACTCGATCGCGATCGTCCTGGTCGCCCACTCGCCGAGCTCGACCTCGGAGAGCTCGCCGATGCAGCCTTCGACGGTGTACCGGACGCGCCGCTTGTGGACGGGCACCGCGCGCACGCCCGGGTGGGGGTCCACGACCTCGCGGAGGAGCTCCTCGAGGCTGTACGTCTCGCGCGTCAGCTCGGGCACGGGCTCGCGCAGTGCCGCGAAGACGGCGTCGATGTCGCCGCGGCCGAGCGGGAACGCCGCCTTGAGGACCGGTTCCCACCGCTCCAGGCCGGCGGTACCGACCTCGCGGAGCAGCTTGATGTCCATGAGCCCGTCGCGCACCTTGACGGTGTCGCCGCCCACCGACAGGAGGTAGAGCTCGTCGCTCTCCTTGCTCCCCGTCGGTGTCAGGCGGGCCAGGTAGTCCTCCGCGGGGCCGAACTGGACGCCGAACGTCCGCCACTCCCACCGCGGGATGATCTCAGTGCTCGTCATCGGTCACCGGCTTGGCCTGCAGCTCCGCGGAGAAGAACTCCAGGGCGGTCTTGGTCTTGGTCTGCTGCGCCCCGGTGAGGTCGACGCCCTTGTCGGCGAGGAGCCGCCGCAGCTCGGCGGTGACGCCGAGCGCCTCGCCCGGGAGGCACTTGGTCGACAGCTCCAGGATGCGGGAGCCGTCCGGGTAGAACCACATCTCGGCGACGAGGCTGCGGTGGAACGTCTCCGGCACCACCTTCAGCTTGAGCACGAAGATCGGGCCCAGGACCGCCAGGTCGTCGATCGTCAGACCGTCGGGGGCGTGCTCGGCGAAGAACGCCCGCTGCTCCTTGGAGAACAGCTTGCGCAGCGGCTGCTCACCCGACACCGCGGAGCGCACCGCCGTCGGCGGGAGCTTGCCCTTCAGCGACGCGGAGCACACGTAGCTGCCCGGCACGATGTCGACCTCGACGTTGAAGTTCGGCGACTTGCGGATCTCCCTGGGGAGGTCGGTGGGGACCACGGGCCGCAGCTTCACGACCGAGTCGTTCCCGCGCCCCTGGATCCGCCGCGCTCGCACCACGACACCGGCCTTGCTGAGCCGGAGATCAGGGGTGTCGAAGAAGTACACGTGGCGGATCTGGGCGTCGAGCGGGTCCAGCCCGAGGGTCGCCGTCGTCGATCGATGGGAGATCTCGGGCACCGTCAGCTTGAGCTCGACGCTGTCAGCGCCCTGGATCAGCTCTCGGAGCCGAAGCAGGTCGTCCGACAGCAGTGGCAGGCTCCCCGTCGCAGTCACGTCACTCGCTCTCCGCCCGCGCCGCACGGGGCGCTCCGACACTTCGCAATCTACGCCCGCCGACAGTAAGAAACGGGTCCTGACGTGGCCCGATACGCCCGTGTCATGCCGGCCCGCCGCTCAACCCTCGGGCGTCGCCCATCCCAGGTCGTCGCAGGTCTCGAGGAACTCCGCCGACGCCTTCCGGCGAGCCTCCGCGTCTCCGGTCGCGGCGGCCTCGAGGGAGCCGATCGCGGCCTCGAGACCGTGCTCGTCGCTCCGACCGGCGTGCTCGCGGGCCGTCGCCACGGCGGCCGGGTACGCCGTCGTCCTCCTGGCCGCTGATCACCCACACGAAGACGTCGTGACACGCGTCGGGCACGAGGGCGAGACAGCCGCGGCCGCGGCGGCCGTCACGCACGGCGACGCTCGGCTGCGTCGCGGGAGAACTGCCAGCCCTCCGGAGCCGGGGGCCAGCTCGGGTCGGGTTCCCACCCCGGCGGGGGTGTCCATCCGGGCGGCGGTGGGGGCCACCCCGGCGGCGCCACGAACACCGGTCGTCGCCGCGGGGTTGCGGCGAAGACGACCAGCATCACGAACGATGCCGGCGCGACGAGCACGACCGCCAACGTGGCCAGCGAGGCGGCCTGGATCCAGGTGTCCGACGCCACGCCCGCGACGCCGAGGTTGTTCGGCAGGACCGCACCGGCCCGGAGCACGACCAGCACGGAGACGGCCAGCGCACCGGCGGCCAGGATCACCGCGCGGGCGCGACGGCGCCGACGGACGTACGTGACGACGGACCAGACGAGCAGCGCGAGGGCCAGCCCGGTCAGCAGCACCGCCATGACCCCGAGCCAGGGTGCGGGCGACATCACGAGCTCGCCGTACGGCGCCGTCGTTCCGTCGGTGATCCCCCACCATGCCCACGTGGACTCGTCCTCCCCACGGGACGGGGTCCACGACGAGGTCAGCGGTACCCGGGGCGAGTCGATGGAGACGTCGACGACGTCCACGCCGTCCGGGCCGTCGGCCAGCAGCCACGTCACGGCATCGCGGGTGTCGAGCGAGACCTGGGGCTGCGGCCCTGGCTGGTACAGGTCCTGCGCGTCCACGACGACGAACGGGTACCCGCCACCGTTGGGGTCGACGCGGACCGTGCGCGACGACGCCGACGGGAACAGGCGTGTGCCGACCTCGTCGCCCCAGGCGCGCAGCTGCGCGTCGCTGCGGACGGTGGTGTCGTCGAGGTACAGCTCCGCCGTACCGGAGCCGTCGGCGTTGACGACGACGTCGAGCTCGGCCCCGTTCGTCTCGCCGGACGGCATGGCGGGGTCGCACGCCGACAGCGCCAGCGCCACGACCGTGGCCAGGGCGGCGGCAACCCATCGCTTCACGCTCGCACTGTGCCAGCCCGCGACCCGTGGCGGACTCCCGAGCCGACGATGTTGCGATTCTGTGACTCAGTTCAGCGACGCGTCCTCGGCGAACGTCGAGACGATCGCCAGGTCGCCGCCCTGCCGTCGCAGCACCCGCCGCCACAGCTGCTCGGGCTCCGGTGTGAGCAGGTCGTCGGGCAGCGCGTCGAGCAGGTACCACGAGCGCTCGGCGAGCTCGCCCTCGAGCTGCTCGTCCCCCCAGCCCGCGTAGCCGGCGAACACACGGACCCCCACGACGTGCGGCTCGATCTCCTCCGGCGCCGCATCCAGGTCGACCAGCCCGAACGGGCCCGTCAGCGTGTCGACGCCGGGCGACCCGCCGGCACTCCCCGCCAGGACGGCCACCCCCATCGCCGTGTCGGGACCGACGGGTCCGCCGACGAACAGCCGCGCCGGGTCGGTGACGTGAGCGTGCCACTCGGGCAGGACCGCGCCGACGTCCACCGGCGACGGGCGGTTGAGCACGACCCCGAGCGCACCGTTGGCGCCGTGGTCGAGCAGCAGGATGACGGTCCGGTGGAACGCGGGCTCGCGCAACGCAGGGGCGGCGACCAGGAGGTGGCCTCGCAGCTCCGGGCGGTCCGACATGTCCCCATCATCGCCGAGACTTCCCGCAGCGCCCGGGTGATCCGCCCCGCGCCCCGTATCTCCCCCTCGGCGCACCCCTCCTGATGAGCAGGCGGGCACACCGACGTGCCGGCCACTCATCAGGGGGTGGGCACGGTGGCATACGAGATTCGCGGGTCCTTGTGGGGCACGCTGTGTCACGACGTCCGGGAGCCGCTCGCGGGCCTCGAGCTGCGGGCGTACCGGTCGACGGGTGATCGGGCCACGGAGCAGGCGGTCGCGGCCGAGAAGGAGACGTTCCGCGAGGTGGCCGAGGGCGAGCGCACGGGTGCGCCGCTCGCGGTGGCCCGCATCGAGGAGTCGGGGAAGTACGTCCTGACGATCGACGACGTGGTGTACGACGGCGGCGCCCTCGACCTCGACCTGTTCGTCGGCACACCGCCGCGCCCGAGGCACGAGCCGGGCGCGAAGGCCCGACAGCTCGCGGTCACGACGCTCCAGCCGCGGTGGCGGCAGCGGGAGGACGCGTACCTCGCGGTGTGGGAGTACGCGATCCCGAACCGCTTCTGGTGCCACATCCTGGCGCTCTTCGGCATCTGGACCATCAGCGGCCGGATCACCACGTGCGACGACCACACGCCGATCCCGGGCGCGGTCGTCACGGCCTTCGACGCCGACTGGCTGCAGGACGACGCCCTCGGCACGGCCACGACCGACGGGTCCGGCCACTACGTCCTCACCTACCTCGCGTCCGACTTCCGCCGCACGCCGTTCTCTCCGTTCATCAACGTCGAGCTGACCGAAGGCCCCGACGTCTACGTCACGGTCACGCTCGGCGGGCAGCCGATCGTCACGGAGACCCAGTCGGACGGGCGCAGGACGGGCCGGCAGAACGTCGGGCACTGCTTCTGCCTCGACCTCTGCACGGACAAGGTCATCGGCGACCCGGAGACGACGCCGCACTGGCAGCAGGTCGAGGTGTTCGACATCCACCCCGGGAACGGGCTGCCGGGCTCCACGTTCGACTCTCTCGGCTACGCCGACCCGGCCGGCGGCGCGTACGTCTTCGGCGGCTCCGTGCGGCTGCGCGGCAACTGCCCGCTCACCGACGTCGGCACCGGGCACGCGCTGAAGTACCGGTTCCTCGTCGGCGAGTACACGTGGACGGGCGGCACGGAGGACCCGACCAACCCGCCGACGGTCGCCCCCGCCACGCTCACGCCGGTGACGACGCAGGTCACGGGCACGCACGTCGGCTACCTGTTCTACACGGACGGCAACGGCGCCACGCAGTCCGCCCCGGTCGTCGTCACCGCGGCCGACGTCGCACCCGACGGCTTCGTCACGGTCGACGGCCTGCAGGTGACCGTGCCGATGTACAACCCGCCGGGCTCGACCGCCGTGATCCCCGTCGACCCGTCGCACTTCCTGCGGACGTTCGACCTGCTGAACCTGAACACGGCGGCGTTCACGGCCCTGCACCCGCCGAAGAAGCCGGGCGGGCTGCCGAAGGCCCAGGCCGGCGAGACGCTCCCGGTCAACGAGCGGGAGCCGGTGCGGCGGTACCAGGTGCGGTTCGAGGTCCGCGACGCCAGCAACGACAACCCGCTGTTCGCCGACCAGCTCGACGCGATCATCTTCGACAACTCGGCGGTCGTCGCCACCCTGGACCTCGAGGAGCTCCGCCTCAACGGCTGCAACCCGCTGTCCGGCGCGACGACGATCCACCTGCTGCACACGGTCGACCACCCGCACCTGTCGAGCTTCTCGGTCTCGATCGCCAACAACGGCGGCACGGTGCACGCACCGCCGCAGACACCGTCGGGGGCCTTCACGACGGGGGCCTACTCGTTCCGGGGCGGGGCGTCCGGCCCGCACAACGGCACGAACACGGGCGGCATCCCGATCGACGTCTCCGCCGACCCGGCTTGCGCCTACTCGGTGAACCTCGGGTGGGTCACGCGCCGGTACGGCGACACGGGTCAGTCGCTCCAGCGGCTGTACTGCCACTGACCGCCGGCACGGAGGGCGTCGGATGACGCCCTCCGTGCCCGTCAGGAGACCCGGCCCAGAGCGATCGCCGCGTACATCAGCGCCGCCACGGTCTCGCCGTCGGTGATGGTCCCGTCGGCCACCAGCCCCAGGACCTCGGACCACGGCACGCTCCGCACGGCGGTGATGCCCTCCTCCGCCTGCTCCGTCGGCTCGTCGGCCGGGCTCAGCCCGCGGGCGAGGAAGACGTGCTCGGGGGCGCGGGCGATCCCGTTGAGCGCGAACATCGACCCCAGCAGCTCCCAGCGCGCCGCGACCAGCCCGGTCTCCTCGCGCAGCTCCCGGCGCGCCGCGAGCACCGGGTCCTGCCCGTCGGAACCGCCGGCGGGCACCTCGAGCGAGAGCTCGCCGGTCGCGTACCGCGCCACCTCGACGAGCACGACCTCGTCGTCGTCGGTGAGGGGGACGACGAAGACGGCATCGTGCCGGACCTCGACGACGCCGTAGATCCCCGGGGTGCCGTCCGGGCGGTCGACCTGGTCCTCGCGGACCCGGATCCAGGGGTTCTCGTAGACGGTCGTCGTGCTGCGGGTGTGCCACGGGCTCATGGCGACCACCCTGGCAGAGCACCGGTCGCGGTCGCGTACGGCCGCCTGTGTGCGGGCTGGGCAGCAGTTGTGCGCGGATCGTCGGCCGCTGCACACAACGTGCACGAGACCCCCGCCGCAAGTCTCTGACGTGCAGGGACGCCGATCCTTAGCGTGGCGCTCATGAGCGACTCCGGTGCACCGACGCCCCCGTCCACCCCCTCCCGTCCCGCTCTCCCCGGCCCGCCGCCCTCCTGGGTGGCGGGCCGTCCTGTGGCGGTCCCCCGCGAGCCCGGCCGGCTCGCCCGGGTGCTCGTCCCGTTCTGGGCGGAGCGTCGACGACCGATCGCCACCCGCACGATCGTCCTGTGCGTGACGGCCGGGGTGCTCGGCGGTGCGCTGCTCGTCGGTCACCGGCCGGGCCTGGGTGCGGCCCTCGTCGGCCTGCTGGTCTGGGTGGCCGCCGCACCCGCCCTCGTGCGCCGACGGGACGTCGACGACCTCGCGACGGCCGTGCTGTCGATCGGGCTGCTCGCCGTGGTCGCGTTCCGGGACGCCGGGTGGGTGGTCGTGCTGTGCGCGCTGGTGGCCGCGTGGGCCGGGGTGGTCGCGGTGACGTCGTCGAGGTCCGCACCGGCCGCCGTGCTCGCCCCGCTCAGCTGGGCGGCCGGTGCGGTCCGCGCGCTGCCGTGGGTGGCCAAGGGCATCGAGACGCGGCTCGGCGAGCGCCGCGGGCAGCTGCTGGTGGCGCTGCGCAGTGTGGCGATCACCGTCGGGCTGCTGCTCGTGTTCGGGCTGCTGTTCGCCAGCGCGGACCGCGTCTTCGCCAGCTACCTGCCGCACGTCCAGGCCGACCTGCTCCCCGGCCAGGCCGTCGTCGGCCTCCTGGTCGCGCTCGTCGCGGCGAGCCTGGCGCACCTCGCGATCGCCCCGCCCAGCTGGTCCGACGCACGCCTCCCCGAGAAGGCGCCCGCGCGGCGAGCCGAGTGGCTCCTGCCGGTGGTGGCCCTCGACGCGATGGTGCTGGCGTTCGTCGCCGTGCAGGTGGGTGCGCTGCTCGGTGGGCACCGCCACGTGCTGGAGACGGCCGGCCTCACCTACGCGCAGTACGCCCGCGAGGGCTTCGCGCAGCTGGTCGTCGTCACCGCGCTGACGCTCGTCGTCGTGGCTGTCGCCGCCCGGCGCGCACCGCGGCAGACCCCGCGGGACCGCGTCCTGTCCCGGATCGCCCTCGGGGTGCTCTGCCTGGGCACGCTCGGGGTGGTGGCCTCGGCCCTGCGCCGGATGGACCTGTACGTCGACGCGTTCGGCCTGACCCGCCTGCGCGTGTTCGTCGCGGTCGTCGAGGTGACGCTCGCGGCGGTGTTCCTGATGGTGATGGCCGCGGGCGTGCGGTGGCGCGGCCGGTGGCTCCCGCGCGCGGTCGTGCAGGTGGTCGCGGTCGCGATGCTGGGCCTCGCGCTGGTGAACCCCGACGCCCAGATCGTCCGGCACAACACGACCGCGGACCTCGTCAACGGCGTCGACGTCGGGTACCTGGCCGGACTGTCCGCCGACGCCGTGCCGGCGGTCGACCGGATCGAGGGCGATCCCGTCCTGCGCCGGTGCCTGCTCGGCTCGGCCGACGTCACCGCGGCGACCGGCCTGGCCGACTGGAACCTCGGCCGGCAGCGCGCAGCGCAGGTGCTGGCCGACGCAGACGTCCGGCAGACCTTCCCGTGCGGCAGCGGGCGGTGACCCGCCCTCACACCAGGACGGGCGGTTCCTCCTCGACCTCGGCCTCGACCTCGGCGGTGCTGCGCGGACGGGCCGCCAGCGTCGCCAGACCGAGGACCACGAGCGCGATCACGAAGACCGTGATCACGTACGCGGGCGTGAGCATGTCGGCCAGCACGAGCGCGAGAGCGGCCAGCGCGATCACGACGACCCGCACGAGCGTGCGCTGCTCGTCGAGCCAGACGCCCACCGGCCCGGTGGAGATGCCCCGACGGTCGCCCGCGTTCCGCAACCAGCTCGAGGCCTGCGACGACGACGCGCGCAGCTGGCGGGCCGCCGTCGTGCCGCCGGCCGCGAACGCGATGATCGCGACGAGGAGGCCGAGGACCAGTCCGACGCGCAGCTCGACGCGCAGCAGCGAGATGACCTGGTCGTAGATGGACACCGCGGTGTCGACCCGTTGCACGGTGGGCGGCAAGGAGTTCGCGTACAGCGAGCGACCGATGGTCAGCGCCGCGCCGAGCAGCACCATCGCCCCGGCCAGCGAGAGGCCGGCGACGACCAGGGCGCGGGACCGGCGCTGCGCCAGGAGCACGCCGGCGCCGAGCAGGGCCAGGGACAGGTACGGCAGGATCCCGCCGACGATGTCGATCAGCCGGTAGGCGTTCTGCAGCCGCACCAGGTCGGCGCTGGACGCGATCGGGAACGTCACCTTGATGTCCGGGATGCGGCTCACCAGCCCGAACCCGGCGTCCTCCAGCGACGTCTTGACCTGCTCGATGATCGGCGTGATGTCGAGGGTGAGCACCCCGCTGTCGCTGATGCTGGCGAGCGCGTCCGGGTCCCCGCGCAGCGTGGCGACGATCTGCTCGTGCGCCACCTTGTTCGCCTGCTCCCAGGTGTTCGAGAACGCGTCGGAGCTCACCACCTTGGTGACCTGCTTGTGGATGAAGTTGGTGATGGCGTCCTGGAGCGGCGCCTGGAGCGACTGGACGGCGGTCGAGATGAGCGGCGGCAGGTTCAGGTTCGCCACGGCATCGGTCGCCTGCGTGGTCAGCTCCGGGACGTTCAGCGCGTCGACCACCGCCGTGGTGACCCGGTTGGTCACCGCCGACTGGACCAGCGGGTCGTCGGCGATCGGTGCCACCGTGTTGACGTACCGGTCGGTGTCGACCACGAGGCCCCGCGCCCAGCTGCCGACCACCGCGATCGGCGCGAGCAGGGCGCCGATGAGGATGAGGATCACCGCACCCGTCGACCGGCCCCACTTGCGGCGCGGGCGCGGCGGCGGCTGCATCACGACGACCTGCGGGGTCGCGGACGCCGAGCGCAGGCGCGCGTTCTCGGTCTCCAGCAGCTGGAGGCGTGCGAGCAGGACCGCCGTCTCGTCGGCGGCAGTCGACGCGGGGACCTCGACGTCCAGGGTGTCGGGGAGCTCCGAGGTGTCGAGCGGGAGCGTGTCGTTCTCCGCCGGGCTCGCCGCGTCGTCGGCGGCGGCCTCGACGGACGGCGTCTCCTCGTCCGCGGTCGCCGCCTCCGACGTCGCCTCGGCCGCGGTCGTCTCCTCCGCAGTCGCGTCCTCCGGGGTCGCCTCCGCCGGGGTCGCCTCGTCCGGCGTCACGTACGGCGAGGTCGTGTCGGGGGTCTCCGGCGTCTCGTCCACGGCCTGCGCGTCCGCCGCCCCAGGGTCCGGCGCCGCGGCCGGCGGCTCGGCAGGAGCCCGCCGGGGCTTGCGGGGCGACGGATTGTTCTCGACCACGGGATACCCCCATATGTCCGGATTCACGACGACCACCCGAGCATGTCAGTTCCGCAGGTCAGAGCGCGACACCGACCGCCGGGCGAAGTGTCCGAGTTGCGCGACGGACCGCGCCGGACCGCGAGAAGGCACTGCCCGGCCGGTACCGTGCGACTCGAGCCGAACGTCGCACGCGAGCCCGCTCGCCCACCCTTCCGGGGGACCCTGATGCCGAAACGAACCGTCGCCGGTCCGGTCGTCCTGGCCACCGGCGACCCGCGCAAGCCGCCTCAGTGGCTGCCGCGCGCCCTGCTCATGGCGGCCGTCGCGGTCTTCCTCGGCCTCTTCGCGTGGAAGGCGCTGGCCCAGCTGGGCAACGTCATCTTCATCATCGTCATCTCGTGGTTCCTGTCGCTCGCCATGGAACCGCTGATCCGCTGGCTGGTGGCGCGCGGGCTGCGGCGCACGCGGGCCACCGGCGTCGTCATGTCGGTGTCGCTGCTGGCCATCCTGGCCGTGATCGCGCTGTTCGGGGGCCTCTTCATCACGCAGCTCGTCGAGCTGGTGCAGTCCCTGCCCGAGTACTACGCGCAGTTCGCCGACTGGGTGACGACGACCTTCGCGGTCGACATGCCCGAGGCCGACGACCTGCTGATCAACCTCAGCGCGCACTGGCAGGAGCTCGCTCCGGGGCTCATCGGGCTCGGCTCGTCGATCGTCGGCGGCCTGTTCACCGCGAGCTCCGTGCTGCTCGTCGTCTACTACATGGCGAGCGCCGGACCTCGGCTGCGCGCGGCGATCTGCCGGATGCTGGCCCCGGCCCGGCAGCGCGAGGTGCTGCGGCTGTGGGAGGTCTCGCAGGAGAAGGTCGCGGACTTCATCAACTCGCGGATCGTGCTCGCCGCGCTGTCGACGGCGTTCACGTTCCTCTTCCTGAGCCTGCTGCACATCCCCTACGCGCTCCCGCTGGCCGCGTTCACCGGGGTGGTCTCGCAGTTCGTGCCGACGATCGGCACGTACATCGGCGGTGCGCTCCCGGTGGCCGTCGCCCTCGCGATCGACCCGGTCAAGGGGCTCCTGGTGCTCGCGTTCATCATCGCGTACCAGCAGGTGGAGAACCTCGTGTTCTCCCCCAAGGTGTCCTCGCGGTCGCTCGAGATCAACCCGGCCGTGTCGTTCCTCGGGGTCATCGGGTTCGGCGCGGTGTTCGGGCCCATCGGGGCGTTCCTCGCCCTCCCGGTGGTCGCGACGGTCCAGGCCGTCTCCTCGACCTATATCCGCCGGCACGACCTGATCGACGACGAGCTGCTCAAGGAGGACGAGGCCGCCCTGCGCCGCCAGCGCGGCTGGGTCGAGGTGCCCGAGGAGTCCCCCGGCGAGCCGGATCAGCCGTAGAAGACGCGCTCCACCACGGCGCGCGCGCGCCGGGCCGTGCGCAGGTAGTCCTGCTCGAGCTCGCCCCCGGAGCCCGCCGGGTACCCCACGACCCGGGCCAGCCCGGCCAGCGCCTGCCGGTCGTGCGGCAGCACGTCGGCGTGCGACCCACCGCGGCCGCTCCACAGCACGTTGGCGTCCCGGAGACGGCTCGCCAGCAGCCACGCCTCGCTGAGCACCCGGGCGTCGTCGGCGTCGAGCAGTCCGGCGGCCGCCGCGGCGTCGAGCGCCTCCAGCGTCGCCGTCGTGCGCAGCGCGGGCACCACGTGGGCGTGCTGGAGCTGGAGCAGCTGTGCCGTCCACTCGACGTCCGAGATGCCTCCCCGACCCAGCTTGAGGTGCCGGGCCGGCTCCACCCCGCGCGGCAGCCGCTCGGACTCGACGCGCGCCTTGATCCGGCGCACCTCCCGCTCGGCGGCCGGGTCGACGCCGCCGGCCGGGTACCGCAACGGGTCGATCAGCCGGACGAAGCGCTCCCCCAGCTCGTCGTCGCCCGCGACCGGTCGGGCGCGCAGGAGCGCCTGGCTCTCCCACGTCGACGACCAGCGCTCGTAGTACTCCGCATAGGCGTCGAACGACCGGACCAGCGGACCGTTGCGACCCTCGGGGCGCAGGTTGGCGTCGACCTCGAGCGTCGGCTCGGGTCCGACGGTCCCCAGCAGCGACCGCAGCGACATCGTGACCTGCAGCGCGAACTCCTGCGCCGCGACGGGGTCGGCACCCTCGACCGGGTCGTGCACGAACAGGACGTCGGCGTCGGACGAGTACCCCATCTCCCCGCCGCCCCAGCGGCCCATCGCCACCACCAGCAGCCGGGTGGGGCTCTCGGGCAGGCCGCGCTCCCGGCGCGCCTCCCACTCCGCCACCCGCAGCGCACCGACGAGCACCACGTCGGCGGCCGCGCTCAGGCTGCGGGACGCGCGCTGCCCCGTGACCACGCCGAGGACGTCGGCGGCGGCCGTGCGGGACAGCTCGCGGCGGCGCAGCCCGCGCAGCGCCGTGACCGCGGGCACGGGCTCGTCGGACCGGGTGAGGATCGCGTCGGCCTCGGCGGTCAGGCGCTCGAACGTGCGCGGCACCAGGTCCGCGTCGTCGGCGAGCCACGTGACCGACTCCGGCGAGCGGGCGAGCGCGTCGGCCACGTAGCGGGACGTCGAGAGCACGCGCGCCAGCCGCCGGGCCGCCGTCCCGGAGTCGCGCAACAGCTTGAGGTACCAGTGGGTGGCGCCCAGCTCGTCCGACAGCCGACGGAACGCGAGCAGCCCGCCGTCAGGGTCGGCGCCGTCCGCGAACCAGCCGAGCATCACCGGCAACAGCTGGCGCTGGATCGCCGCGCGGCGGGAGACGCCCTCGGTGAGGGCCGCGATGTGCCGCATGGCGCCGGCGGGGTCGGTGTAGCCGATGGCCGCGAGCCGGGCCTTGGCAGCCTCCGGCGCGAGGCTCGCCTCCTCCGTCGACAGCTGGGCCGTCGCCGGGAGCAGCGGGCGGTAGAACAGCTCCTCGTGCAGCCCCCGGACCTCGCGGCGGGCGGCGCGCCACCGCTCGAGCAGCCCCGCGGCACCATCGGCCCGCATGCCGATCGACCGGGCGAGCCGGCGCAGGTCGGGCTCGGAGGTCGGCATGAGGTGCGTGCGCCGCAGCCGGTGCAGCTGGATGCGGTGCTCGAGCACCCGCAGAAGGCGGTAGCAGACGGCCAGCTGCGCGGCGTGCGACCGGCCGACGTACCCGCCGGCGGCCAGCGCGGCGAGCGCGGTCAGCGTGCTGGGGCTGCGGATCGACTCGTCGGCCCGGCCGTGCACCAGCTGGAGCAGCTGGACGGTGAACTCGACGTCCCGGAGCCCTCCGACGCCCAGCTTGAGCTGCCGGTCGGCCTCCGCGGCGGGCACGTGGCTCTCCACCCGTCGACGCATCGCCTGCGAGTCCTCGACGAAGTGCTCGCGCGTCACGGCGCTCCACACGAACGGCTGCGTCATCTCGACGTACTCGGCCCCGAGGGCCTGGTCGCCCGCGAGCGGGCGCGCCTTGAGCAGCGCCTGGAACTCCCAGGTCTTGGCCCAGCGCTCGTAGTACGCCTTGTGGCTGGCCATCGTGCGGACCAGGGGCCCGTCCTTGCCCTCGGGCCGCAGGGCGGCGTCGACCGGCCACAGCGCGGGCTCGGCCGACGGGGTCGAGCACGCCCGCGCCAGGCCGGCCGCCAGGCGAGAGCCTGCAGCGAGGGCCTCGGCCTCGTCGACGCCGTCGACGGGCTCGGCGACGTAGATGACGTCGACGTCGCTCACGTAGTTGAGCTCGCGGCCGCCGCCCTTGCCCATGCCGATGACCGCCAGCCGGACCCCCCGACCGTGGTCGTCCAGGTCCGCCCGGGCCAGGGCGAGGGCCGCCTCGAGGGCCGCGCCGGCGAGGTCCGCCAGGGCTGCCGCGACGCCGGGCAGCCGGCTCAACGGCTCCGAGCTGGTCAGGTCGGTCGCGGCGATCCGCAACAGGCGGGACCGGTAGGCCAGCCGCATCGCGTCCGTTCCGGCGGCGCCGACGATCGTCGCGACCGGCACGTCGGCCTCCACGTCGGCACCGACGGCCGCCAGCAGCTCCGCACGCACCGCGGCGACCGGCACGCCCGTGCCCGCGGTGTCGTCGAGGATCACCCGGAGGTTCTCCGGGTGCGCCACGAGCGTGTCGCCGAGCGCCACCGACGCCCCGACCACCGCGAGCAGCCGCGCCCGCGGCGGGCCGTCCTCCTCGAGGATGCCGCGCAGGACACCGAGCAGCTCGGGGCTGCCGACGACGGCACCCGCGAGCTTCGCGAGCGCGAGCAACGCCTGGTCGGGGTCCGCCACCTCGGCCAGCGGCGCGATCAGCAGCTCGGTCGGAGCCTCGACGACCCGCAGCAGCGCCGGGTCGGCCAGGAGCTTCTCGGCCCGGGCGGCGTCCGAGACCCCGACGCGGGTGAGCCGGCCGGCCAGCGACGTCCCGCGACCGGCCGTGCGGCCCTCCGGAACGCTCACAGGACCGGCAGGAACCGCCGGAGCTCGTACGGCGTCACCTGAGCGCGGTAGGCCTCCCACTCCTGGCGCTTGTTGCGCAGGAAGTAGTCGAACACGTGCTCGCCGAGCGTCTCAGCGACGAGCTCCGAGCGCTCCATGATCGAGATCGCGGCCTCGAGCGACGACGGCAGCGGCTCGATGCCCAGCGCGCGACGCTCCGCGTCGGTCAGCTCCCACACGTCGTCCTCGGCACCCTCGGGCAGCTCGTAGCCCTCCTCGACGCCCTTGAGGCCGGCGGTCAGCAGCAGCGCGAACGCGAGGTACGGGTTGGTGGCGGAGTCGATCGCGCGGTACTCGATCCGGCTCGAGTTCCCCTTGCCGGGCTTGTACATGGGCACGCGCACGAGGGCCGACCGGTTGTTGTGGCCCCAGCAGACGTAGCTCGGCGCCTCGGCGCCGCCCCACAGCCGCTTGTACGAGTTCACGAACTGGTTGGTCACGGCAGTGATCTCGGGGGCGTGCTTCAGCAGGCCCGCGATGAACGAGCGCGCGGTCTTGGAGAGCTCCAGGTGCCCGCCCGCCTCGTGGAACGCGTTGCGGTCGCCCTGGAACAGCGACAGGTGCGTGTGCATGCCCGAGCCGGGCTGGTCGGCCAGCGGCTTGGGCATGAAGCTGGCGAAGACGCCCTGCTCGAGCGCGACCTCCTTGACCACGGTGCGGAACGTCATGATGTTGTCCGCGGTGGTCAGGGCGTCGGCGTAGCGCAGGTCGATCTCGTTCTGGCCCGGACCGGCCTCGTGGTGGGAGAACTCCACCGAGATGCCCATCGACTCGAGCATCGTGATCGCGGCGCGGCGGAAGTCGTGGGCGGTGCCGCGCGGCACGTGGTCGAAGTAGCCGCCCTGGTCGACCGGCACCAGCGGCTGGGTCGGGTCCGCGGGGGCGTCGAACAGGTAGAACTCGACCTCGGGGTGCGTGTAGAAGGTGAACCCCTGGTCGGCGGCCTTGGACAGCGCGCGCTTGAGCACGTTGCGCGAGTCCGCCAGCGACGGCTCCCCGTCGGGCGTCAGCAGGTCGCAGAACATGCGGGCCGTGCCGTGCCGCTCGCCCCGCCACGGCAGGACCTGGAACGTCGACGGGTCGGGCTTGGCGATCATGTCCGCCTCGTACACCCGCGTCAGGCCCTCGATCGCGCTGCCGTCGAAGCCGATCCCCTCGGAGAAGGCGGCCTCCAGCTCGGCCGGGGCGACCGCCACCGACTTCAGGATCCCGAGCACGTCGGTGAACCAGAGACGGATGAAGCGGATGTCCCGCTCCTCGACCGTGCGGAGCACGAACTCCTGCTGCCTGTCCATGCGGTACATCCTGCCTGATGAACGGCGTCGCCGAGGGTCACTGACCGAGGTGCGTCGGCGCCGGCTTTGCGCACGCGCGCACCGGCCCGTTCCCGCAGGCGGGCGCGCTGACACATCGGAGCGATGGTTAGGCTCGACCCCATGCCTCACCCCCGCATCGCGCTCGCGCAGATCGACACGCGCGTGGGCGACGTCGACGCGAACGCCCTGGCCGTCCTGGACTGGGCCCGCACCGCCGCGCACGCCGGCGCGGACCTGGTCGTGTTCCCCGAGATGACCCTGACGGGCTACCCGATCGAGGACCTCGCGCTGCGGGCGTCGTTCCGGCGGGGCGCCGAGGCCGCGCTGCAGAGGACGGCCGCCGCGCTGGCCGACGAGGGTCTCGGGGAGCTCGCCGTCCTGGTCGGCACCGTCGGGGAGCGGTCGGTCACCCCGGTGCACGAGCCCGGTGCGCCCGAGGGGCCGCGGCGGCCCACCAACCAGGCGGTCCTCCTGCAGCACGGCCAGGTGCAGGTGCGGTACGACAAGCACCACCTGCCCAACTACGGCGTGTTCGACGAGTACCGGATCTTCGCGGCCGGCGACGACGTCTGCGTGATCGACGTCCAGGGCCGCCGGGTCGGGGTGGTGATCTGCGAGGACATCTGGCAGGACGGCGGCCCGGTCTCGCAGATGGACGAGAACGAGGTCTCGTTGCTCGTCGTGCTCAACGCCTCTCCCTACGAGGAGGGCAAGGGCTACCAGCGGGTCGAGCTGGCGGCCCGGCGGGCGCACGAGGTCGAGGCGCCCGTCGCCTACGTCAACCTCGTCGGCGCGCAGGACGACCTCGTCTTCGACGGCGGGTCGTTCGTCATCGCCCCCGACGGCACGGTCCTGACCCGCGCGCCGCAGTTCGAGGAGCACCTGCTGGTCTGGGACCTGGTGGCCGACGACGACGCCCCGGCGACCGGCCCGGTCGCGCAGCCGCTGGCGCCCGACGAGGAGGTCTACCGCGCGCTGGTCACCGGGCTGCGCGGGTACGTGACCAAGAACGGGTTCCGCTCGGTGGTCTTCGGGATGTCGGGCGGCATCGACTCCGCGCTGGTGGCGGCCATCGCCGCCGACGCCATCGGGGGCGAGAACGTGGTCGGCATCTCGATGCCGTCGGTCTACTCCTCGGAGCACAGCCTGGACGACGCCGCGGACCTGGCCAAACGGATCGGCGCCGACTACCGCGTGCAGCCGATCAAGCCCATGGTCGACGCGTTCGAGGGCTCCATGGCGCTCGACGGGCTGGCGGCCGAGAACCTGCAGGCGCGCATCCGGGGCGTCATCCTGATGGCGCTGTCCAACTCCGAGGGCCACCTCGTGCTGGCGCCGGGCAACAAGACCGAGCTGGCGGTGGGCTACTCGACGATCTACGGCGACGCCGTCGGCGGGTTCGCGCCCATCAAGGACATCGACAAGTCGCGGGTCTGGGCGCTCGCGCGGTGGCGGAACAACGCCGCGCTCGACGGCGTCTTCGGGCCCGACGAGCTGCCCCCCATCCCCGAGTCGTCGATCACCAAGCCGCCGTCCGCGGAGCTGCGGCCCGGTCAGGTCGACCAGGGCTCGCTGCCACCGTACGACCTCCTCGACGAGGTGCTGGACGCCTACGTCGAGAACGCCGAGGGCCGGGCCGAGCTGCTGGCCCGGGGCTTCGACCCCGCGGTCGTCGACAAGGTCCTCGCGCTGGTCGACCGGGCCGAGTGGAAGCGGCGCCAGTACCCGCCGGGCACCAAGGTGACCGCACTCGCGTTCGGCCGCGACCGCCGCCTGCCCATCACCACCCGCTGGCGCGAGCCGTGAGCACCCCGACAGGAGCATCAGCAATGACCCAGAGCCCGAAGCGCGTCCGCGTGCACCACCTGCGCGAGGCCAAGGAGCGCGGCGAGCGGCTGACCATGCTCACGGCCTACGACGCCGTCACCGCGCGGATCTTCGACGAGGCCGGCATCGACATGCTGCTGGTGGGCGACTCGATCGGGAACACGATGCACGGTCACACGACGACCCTGCCGGTCACCGTGGACGACCTGATCCCCCCGGCCCGGGCCGTCGCGGGGGCCGCGAGGCGCGCGTTCGTCGTCGCCGACCTGCCGTTCGGCTCGTACGAGGCGGGACCGGCGCAGGCGCTGGAGACCGCGGTGCGGATGATGAAGGAGACGGGCGTCGCCGCCGTGAAGTTCGAGGGCGGCAAGCGGGTCACCCCGCAGATCAGGGCGCTGACCGACGCCGGCATCCCCGTCGTGGCCCACCTCGGCTACACCCCGCAGTCGGAGAACCTGCTGGGCGGGCCCCGGGTCCAGGGTCGCGGCGACCTCGCGGCGGAGCTGCTCTGCGAGGACGCCGTCGCGATCGCCGAGGCCGGAGCCGTCGCCGTCGTGCTCGAGATGGTGCCCGCCCCCGTGGCCGCGCGCGTCACCGAGATCCTGCACATCCCCACCATCGGCATCGGCGCGGGCTCGCAGTGCGACGGGCAGGTGCTCGTCTGGGTCGACATGGCGGGCATGACCGACTGGTCCCCCCGGTTCGCCAAGCGGTTCGGCGAGGTGGGCGCAGCGCTCAAGGCCGCGGCGTCGGCCTACGCCGACGAGGTGCGCGGCGGCACGTTCCCGGACGCGGACCACCAGTTCGACGCGTGACCGCAGCCGCGCGAGTCCTCGTGTGGGTCGTCGCGGCCGCCGTCCTCGTCGCGCTCGTCGCGCTCGCCGTCCCGGTCGCGTCCGGGGTCTACCTCGTCGCGCAGGTGGTCTCGTTCCGCGCGCTTCTCGCCCTCGGCGCCGCCGGAGCCGCCGCCGCCCTGCTGGTCGTCCCCGCGACCCGGCGCCCGCTCCTGCCGCTCGCGGTCGCGTTCGCGGTCGGGGCCGTCGCGCAGGCGGTGGTGCTCGTCGAGCGGTCCGTGCCGCAGCAGGTCGCCGCGGCCTCGCCGGACGACCAGCTGGTGGTCCTGTCGTTCAACACCCTCGACACCGTGGACGCGTCCGTGCTCGCCCCGCTGGTGCTGGACCACGACGCCGACGTCGTGGTCCTGCCCGAGACGTCGGACTACACGGCCCGGATGACCGCCAAGCGGCTCGCCGCGGCCGGCCACCCGATGCAGCTGCTCACCGCCGAGGGGCACACGTCGTTCATCGCCGGGACCGCCCTGCTCGTGTCCGCCCGGGTGGGCACGTACCCGACCGCGGTCCCCCTGCCGACGAGGCTCGGGACCTTGCGGGCCGACCCGACGGATCCGGCCACCTCGCCCGTGCTCGTCGCGGCCCACCCGATCTCGCCGGTGGGCCGACGCGCGATGCCCGAGTGGCGGGCGGAGACCCGGCTGGTCGCGGACACGTGCGGCGCGACGCCCGGGGTGATCGTGGCGGGCGACCTCAACTCGACTCTCGACCACCCCGGTCTGCGGGACCTCGGCCCGTGCGTCGACGCGGCCCGAGCCGTCGGGGCCGCGGCGCTGGGCACCTGGCCGGCGAGCGCTCCCCGGTTCCTCGCCGCACCCATCGACCACGTCCTCGTGGACGGCCGGGCCTGGCGCGTGGTCGGCTTCCAGGTGCTCCCGCGCACCGGCGGCAGCGACCACCGCCCGATCCTGGCGACGCTGGCGCGGCGCTAGGACTTGTCCTCGTCCTCGGCGTCCCAGTCCTGGTTGCGCTTGCGTGCCTTCTCCAGCGCGTGCGTCGCCTCGTCGCGTGTCGCGTACGGACCCATCAGCTTGGTCCAGTCGCTCTGGCGCCCCTCCTCGACCTCGTGGGTCTCGGTGTTGAACCAGTAGTCGCCTGCCATCGCGCGCTCCCTTCGTCGAGGCACCGGCCCTGACCGGCCACGATGCCCTCCAGTCCGTAGACTGCCAGGTATGTCGACCGTGCACGCGCCACGAGGCGCCCTCGTCCCGGGCACGCAGAGCCCCCGCCGGCCGGTCCCGTCCTCCATCGCCCGGCCCGAGTACGTCGGTCGGCCCGGCCCCGCGCACTGGTCGGGCAGCAACGTCCTCGAGCCCGAGATGATCGAGCGGATCCGGGTCGCCGCGCGCATCGCCGCCCAGGCCCTCGAGCTCGTCGGCAGCCACGTCGCGCCGGGCGTCACCACGGACGAGCTCGACGCCATCGGCCACGAGTTCCTGGTCGACCAGGGCGCCTACCCGTCGACGCTCGGCTACCGCGGGTTCCCGAAGTCCCTGTGCACCTCGATCAACGAGGTCATCTGCCACGGCATCCCCGACTCGACCGTGGTCGAGGACGGCGACATCGTGAACATCGACGTCACGGCCTACATCGGCGGCGTGCACGGCGACAACAACGCGACCTTCCTGGCCGGCGACGTCGACGACGAGTCGCGGCTGCTGGTCGAGCGCACGCGTGAGTCGCTGAACCGGGCGATCAAGGCGGTCGTCCCGGGCCGGGAGATCAACGTGGTCGGCCGGGTCATCGAGAAGTACGCGGCGCGGTTCGGGTACGGCGTCGTCCGTGACTACACGGGGCACGGCGTCGGGCCCGCGTTCCACACGGGGCTCGTCGTCCCGCACTACGACGCCGCGCCGGCCTACGACACCCTGATCGAGCCGGGCATGGTGTTCACAATCGAGCCCATGCTCAACCTGGGGACCCCGGACTGGGTCATGTGGGACGACGACTGGACTGTCCTGACGGCCGACGGACGGCGCAGCGCGCAGTTCGAGCACACCCTGCTGGTCACCGACACCGGAGCGGAGATCCTGACCCTGCCATGAGCGACCACAAGCACTCCAAGTCCCCCCAGACCGCGTTCGGCATCGACATCGGCGGGAGCGGCATCAAGGGCGCCCCCGTGTCGCTCCAGGACGGCGAGTTCGCCGCCGACCGGCTTCGCATCCCGACCCCGCAGCCCTCCACGCCCGACGCCGTGGCGGAGACGGTCGCGAAGGTCGTGGACTCGTTCCACCTGGACAAGGACGTGCCGATCGGCGTCACGTTCCCGGCGGTGATCCTGCACGGAGTCGCGCAGTCCGCCGCCAACGTCGACAAGTCCTGGATCGGCACCGACGTCGAGAAGGCCGTGCAGGACACGACAGGACGCCGGGTGCTCGCCGTCAACGACGCCGACGCCGCCGGGTACGCCGAGGTGCTCTACGGCGCGGCCAAGGACGTCGACGGCGTCGTCCTCGTGGTGACGCTGGGCACCGGCATCGGCTCCGCGCTGATCGTCGACGGGCACCTGGTGCCCAACACCGAGCTCGGCCACCTCGAGATCGACGGGTACGACGCCGAGTCGCGGGCCGCCGAGAGCGTGCGCGACCGGGACGGCCTCGACTGGGCGCAGTGGGCCGAGCGCCTGCAGCGGTACTTCACGGTGGTGGAGAACCTCTTCTGGCCCGACCTCATCGTGGTGGGCGGTGGCGTGAGCAAGCACCACTCGGACTTCCTGCCGCTGCTCGACCTGCGCACGACGATCGTGCCGGCGCAGCTGCGCAACGCGGCCGGCATCGTCGGAGCGGCCGCCCTCGCCGCCGAGGCCCGCGGCTGACACCGTGCGCGACCTGGTGGAGGTCGCGCCGGGTGTACACGTCGCGACGAGTCAGGTGTACACGACGACCTCGACGGTCGTCGTCGGCGCGGACGGGACCTGCCTGGTGGTCGACCCGGCTGTCACGGCCAGCGAGGTCGACGGGCTCGCGGACGCGATCCGGACGCACGGCTGGACCCCCGTCGCTGTGTGGTCGACCCACGCGCACTGGGACCACGTGCTCGACGGTCGGGGGCTGACCGGGCTCCCCCGCTGGTCGGCCGGCGCGTCGGGCACCGATGCGGAGACCCTGGCCGCCGAGAGGGACGCCGACCCCGAGCTCGCCCGGACCGGGGAGGCACCGGCGCCGATCGCTGCGCTGGTGGCGCCGTACCCGCAGCGCACCGCCGGGGTGCTCGACTGGGCCGGACCGCCGGTGCACGTGCTCCAGCACTCCGCGCACGCAAACCCGCACACGGCGCTGCACCTGCCCGACGCCGGCGTGCTCGTCGCGGGCGACATGCTCTCCGACGTCGAGATCCCGTTGCTCGACCTGTCCGCCGACGACCCCGTCGGCGACTACCTCGCCGCGCTGGACCTGCTCGCGTCCGTCGACGCGACGGTCGTCGTCCCGGGGCACGGCCGCGCCGGGAGCGCGGACGAGCTCCACCGACGGCTCGTCGCCGACCGCGCCTACCTGGCCGCGCTGGTGTCCGGCGACGGCCGCCCCGACGAGCGCCTCGCTCTGCCGTGGACGGTGGCCGCCCACGCCGCTCACGTCGCGGCCGTGGGACCCTGAGCGACATGGGATGGGTCGTCGCGGGAAGCGTCGTCGCCGTCGCGCTCGTGCTGGTCGCGGTCGACCGCATGGTCGCGCGCGGGTGGTTCGACCGCCGACGCCCGCGCGAGCGCCCGTCCGGCGAGGGCGTCGGTGCCAGCGGCATGCTGGGCGACTTCATCGAGGTGTTCCAGCCCAACCGGGTGCACCTGACCGCCGAGCAGGAGCGACAGAAGCTCGACATCCACCAGACCGGCGACGCCGCTCCCCCGCTCGACCTCGACTCCGGCGTCGTGCGGATCGACCCGAGATAGGGCTCGCGCCCGTCGGCGGCTGCCTCTAGCGTGCCGAGCATGACGATCGCCGTGTCGCACCTGACCATCGACTGCGCCGACCCGCACACCCTCTCTCAGTGGTGGTGCGACGTGCTCGGCTGGAGCTACGTCTGGCCCCCGTCGGCCGACGACGAGGAGATCGGCATCGACCCGCCCGAGGGCGGCGCGACCGGCTGGCTGTTCATCAAGGTCCCCGACGCGAAGGTCGTGAAGAACCGGCTGCACGTCGACCTGCGGCCGGCCAACGGCTCCGACCAGGCCACGGAGCTCGAACGGCTCCTGTCTCTCGGCGCCACCCGCGTCGACATCGGCCAGCAGGACGTCCTCTGGCACGTGCTGGCCGACCCCGAGGGGAACGAGTTCTGCCTGCTGCGCCGGACGCCCGAGCAGGCCGCCGCGGCCCTCGCGGAGGAGCTCGCCGCGCTCGCGGAGGGCTGACCGGAACCACTCGCACGGGTGACAGGTGCGCGCCGGGCTCGACATCCCGCAGGGTCACCTGGATGCGCCTGTGGACGTCGCGGGACCTCGACAGCGACGCGCAGATCCAGGACCCGTCCGCGTGGCTGTTCAACCTCGCGTTCTCGGCGAGCGACCTGGGCCTGCACGTCCGCGACACCTACGCGTTCGACGGCGACCTGCGGTTCTTCGACCGGGACGGCTCGTGGCTCGTCGTGATGCCCGAGCCGCCCCTGCCGTGGACGAGCGACGTCGCCTCGGTGCTGGCGGGACGGTCCTACCAGCGCCTCGACGCCACCGTCAGCTGAGCGCCGCGCGCACCAGCGTCGACAGCTTCTTGCCGTCCGCCGACGCCCCGGCCCGCGCCGTGGCCTCCTTCATGACCGCGCCCATGTCCCGCACCGATGTGGCACCGACGTCGTCGATGACGGACGACACCAGCGCCGCGAGCTCGTCGTCCGACAGCTGCGCGGGCAGGTACGTCTCGATGAGGTCCGCCTCCGCCGTCTCGGTCGCGGCCCGCTCGGGCGCGTTGGCGTCGGCGTAGATCTGGGCGGAGTC
Source organism: Cellulomonas sp. P2_F12 (assembly GCF_056403775.1). Taxonomy (NCBI): domain Bacteria; kingdom Bacillati; phylum Actinomycetota; class Actinomycetes; order Micrococcales; family Cellulomonadaceae; genus Cellulomonas; species Cellulomonas sp. P2_F12. The sequence continues at coordinate 751,718 of NZ_JBFUEV010000001.1, forward strand.
GCGCCGCTTCTTCACCTCGCGCGCCAGGATCTTGAGCACCTCGTCCTCGGACAGCTCCTTCTCGACCGTCCCGGCCTTGGCCTCGAACCGCACCGCGCCGATGATCTGGCGCAGGATGCCCGTGCGGTCCGTGTCCCGGGCCTTCATGGCGGTGGTCAGGTCGGACGTCAGCTGGTCGAGGGTGCTCATGGGAGCCATCGTGCCCCGCCGACGTGGATCGGCGCAGTCGGAATGTGCGCAGCGGACAGTGGTGCGGGACCCTTCGCAGGCGCCGCACCACTGACCGTGTGCTCAACGACCGCACCCACGCAGGCGTGTGGTCACGACCCTCAGCGCGTGCCCCGCCGACGGATCACCGTCAGGCCGAGGCCGGACAGCCCGAGGATCAGTGCTGCACCCAGCGTGATCGCCACGCCGTCGCTCCCGGTCTGCGCGAGCTCAGCCGCGGCAGGGTCCTCCGCAGCGAGGACCTGGGAGTAGAACCCGGCCGGCACGGATGCGTCCGCGGCAAGGACCTCGTCGACCAGGGCCGGGTCGGTCGGAACCACGGCCGGGTCGGTCGGGACCCCGGCCGGGTCGGTCGGAACACCGGGCTCGCCCACGAGCGGAGCCAGGGACGCGAACGGCTGGGTGTGGCAGCCGACGTCCTGGCTGCCGACGACCGCCGACTGGCCCTCGTTGACATAGATGCGGAGCGACCCGACGATCGGGTCGACCAGAGCGTCAACGGCCACGTCGTTCGACTCGTAGTAGCCGCCCTTCAGCGTGGCGTCCGGGAAGATGCCCTGCTGCGAGGTCCAGAAGCGCCCGTCGCTGTCGTAGTGCAGCTGCGCGCTCAGGTCACCACCGTCGAGGATCACGCCTCCCCACCAGATGCCGGACGACGCGACCAGGTCGGTGCCCAGCCCGCCGGCGATGTCGGACAGGTGCGTCCCCGCCGGGAGGTCGAGACGAGCCCAGGCCGAGCCCGCACCCACCGTGCCGTCGAGGCGCAGACCGCCCTCGACGTACGCGGAGCCGCTCTCGGGCTTGAGGACCCAGCCCCGCGTGTCGACGTCGGTGCTGACCGGCAGGATGTCGTGCTGCTCGCACGTCGTGACGGTGATGCCGGGAGGTGCCACCGGCGCGGCGCAGTCCTCGTCCGTGAACGCAGCCGGCATCCGGAAGTCGACCAGGGTCGTGTGGTCCTGTCCGAACGAGTAGCCGGGGTCGGCCGCGTACGTGATCCGGTAGTGACCTGCGAGCGGTCCGGGGTAGTCGCCCGAGTAGAACAGGCCGAACTCAGCCGGGGTCATCGGGACGTCGTCGAACACGGCGTCGGTGATGTGCGCGCCCTTCCACGTCAGGCTCGCGGCGCCGTCGCGGTCCGTGCACGACGGGGCGACCGTGACGTGGAAGTCGACCGAGGCCGCATCGCAGGTCACCGCCGGGACGGCGTCGTGGCCCGGGACGTCCACGACGCGGATCGTGGGCTCACCCCGAGCGGGCACAGCCGGGATCGCCGGCGTCGCGGGCACCGCCGGAGCCCAGGTCCCGGTCCAGAGGAACCAGCTGCCGTTCCCCTCCCCCGTCTGGTACGGGACGTTCGGGTGCAGCTTCCCCTCCTCGTGCTTCTGGCCGTTCGGGTCGCTGCCGGGAGCGTGCCAGGCGGGGTCGTCGAGCGGCGGCTGGCCGGAACCGTCGTAGTTGCCCGTGTAGTTGTGCCAGACGAGGTCGTTCCAGCGCGCGTCCACACCGGGTGTGCCGGGGACAGCAGGCGTGGACGGCACGTAGTCCGGGTTCGGGACGTCCTTGTACGTCGTCTCGACGGCGGCGGATCCCTCGGACGGGATGCAGATGTCCGGTGGCGAGTCCGGCGCGCGCTCGTCGGCGAGCGCGGCAGCCCCCGTGCCGAGCACGAGCGCAAGGCTCGCCCCCAGCGCGATCAGGGTCCTTCTGAGCATGTCGTTCCCTCTCGGCGTGTCCGCTGGGCGCGGACGATCAACGCTGCCCAGGAACGCGGTGCCTGTTCTCGAGCAGTCACGGGTACACCCGTCCGGCATGTCGTGACCGGGATGCTGGGAGTTCGTGGATGAACGCCATGACGAGCCGCAGGGACTCGCAGGAGCTCGGGTGCCGGCACGAGGACGCAGCACACCGACGGGCTGCGGTCCGCCGAGTGGTTCCGGCCTGCGCAACAGTCCCAGCAATGGGTTATGTCAATTGTGCGCGAGCGCTGCGTGCCCCACCTGGGCCCAAGGTCCACCACGGGACGGGGCGCTCTCGCGCGGGAATCGAGGCTTCCGTCGAGCGTCTGTGCAGGTCAGAGCCGTAAGGGCGGATGAGTCAGTCGATACGCCGGGTTCTGTCCTCGCGCGCGGTTGCCCGCAGCTGCGCGAGTGGCGGCCATCCCTCTACGACGTACGTTGCCGCACGCCTCCAGCGGCCTACCCGGGAGCTCGGGCGAGCAGCCCTCGAACGCTCCCTGTCTGACCTTGCTCCGGGTGGGGTTTACCAAGCCGCACCGGTCACCCGGCACGCTGGTGGTCTCTTACACCACCGTTTCACCCTTACCCGACCGGCGGACCGGTCGGGCGGTCTGTTCTCTGTGGCACTGTCCCGCGGGTCACCCCGGGTGGGCGTTACCCACCACCCTGCTCTACGGAGCCCGGACGTTCCTCGGCGAGCCCGAGGGCTCGACGCGGCCGCCTGACTGACTCATCCGCGGCGACAGCCTACCGGGCCGAACGTTCGGCGAACTTCACCCATCCGTCGTCCCCACCGCTCCGAACCACGGGTATGGAGACCACACACGGACTGACCCGGCGCGAGCGCGTGATCCTCGCCCACCTGGCCCTGCCCCTCACGCTCGGCGAGATCGCCGCGTCGTTGTTCGTCACCCGGAACACGGTGAAGTCGCAGGTCCGCTCGATCTACATGAAGCTCGGCGTCGCCGACCGCGAGTCGGCGCTCTCGGTGGGACGCGCGCGTGGGCTGGTGCCGGCCGACCTCGGGATGCCCGAGGTGGACGAGGCGCGGCGACGCCGGCCGATGGACGTACCGGTGCCCGCGGTTCAGACGTCGACGCGATAGGTCAGCGGCAGCTCGTCGCCCGAGACCCCGCGGATGCCCCAGTTCTCCGGCGGGCTCTCGATGATGATGACCTCCAGGTCGTCGGCGGACAGGCCCAGCGTGGGCGCGACGTCGTCGAAGAAGGCGGCGATGAGCGCGCGGCGGGCCTCCCGGCTGCGTCCGGTGAAGCAGAGGATCTCGACCACCAGGTAGTCCTTGCCGCGAGGCGCCACGAGGTCGTCGCCGTCGAGGAGCAGGAAGCGGTGGAACCGCTTGTCCTGGGGCAGCCCCCACGTGCCCGTGATGACGCGGTGGATCGCGTCCGACACCGAGCCGCGGCGGTCCTGCCAGACGTCGCGGCGGCCGTAGATCTTGACGTGCGCCATGCGGTCCTCCTCGCGCTCGGGCGTCGCGCGGAGCCTACAGTTCAGGCGTGCTCGTGCTCCTGCCGCCCTCCGAGGGCAAGACGCCGCCGCGCGCCCGCGGCCCCCAGCTCGATCTCGACGGCCTCTCCGCGCCCGGGCTCACACCCGTCCGCGAGAAGGTCCTCGACGCGTTGATCGAGGTCAGCGCCTCGCCCGACGCGATGCAGGTGCTCGGCGTGGGTGCGAGCCTCGCCGACGAGGTCGCGCGCAACACCGGGCTGCGGGCGGCTCCGACGGCCCCCGCGAAGCGCGTGTACTCCGGCGTGCTCTACGCCGCGGCCGGCCTCGATCGCCTCACGCCGACGGGCCGGGCGCGTGCGGCGGAGAGCGTCCGGATCGTGTCGGGCCTGTGGGGGCTGGTGGCGCCCGACGACCAGATCCCCGCGTACCGACTCTCCATGGCCACGCACCTGCCGGGCATCGGCCATCTCCCGGGTGCGTGGCGCGACCCGCTCGGCGTGGAGCTCACCGGCCGGCCCGAGGGTGAGCTGGTGGTCGACTGCCGGTCTGCGACCTACCTCGCGGCGTGGCACCCGCCGGCGTCGGCGGACTGGGTGGCCGTCCGTGTGCTGCGCGAGCTCGACGGGCAGCGGTCCGTGGTCTCGCACAACGCCAAGCACACCCGCGGCGTGCTCACACGGCACCTGCTGACGCGGCGCGGCCGAGCACCGCACGACGCGGCGTCCCTCGCTCGGGTCGCCCACGAGCTGGTGGGCACCGACCTGCTGGCGGTCGAGCTGGGCCCGCCGGCGCGCGGTGCCCGCACCCTCTCGCTCGTCGTGGCCTGAGTGGCACGCCGCCGGCACGTGCCCTGGTGGCTCGTCGCCGTCGTCGTGAGCACGGCGGCGGTCGCGACGGGCGCGCTGCCCGCCGACGATGCCCGGGCCCTGGCCGAACGGACGCTGCCGGTGCTCGTGTTCGTCGCCGGCCTCACGGTCGTCGCCGAGATGTGCGCGGGCGCAGGGCTCTTCGACTTCGCCGCCGGGCTGGCGTCCCGCCTCGCACGCGGCCGCCGCTGGGCACTGTGGGGTCTGGTCGTGGTGCTCGCGACGGTGAGCACGGCCGTGCTGTCGCTCGACACGACCGCGGTGCTGCTCACGCCGGTGGTCATCGCGCTCGCCCGACGCACGCACACGCCGCCGCTGCCGTTCGCGCTCGCCGTGCTGGCGCTGGCCAACACGGCGTCCCTCGTGCTCCCCGTGTCCAACCTGACCAACCTGCTGGCCGACCACAACCTGCGCCAGGCCGGCGTCGGCTACCTCGGGCTGATGTGGGCCCCCGCGCTCGCGGCCATCGTCGTGACCCTGCTCGTCCTGGCGATCCGGGACGGACGCTCGTTGGCCGGCCACTACGACTCGCACCCGCCGCGCCCACCGCGGGACCGCGTGCTGCTCGGGCTCTGCGCGGCCGCCGTCGGAGTGCTCGCCGTCGCCTTCGTCGTCGGCGCCCCGACCGCGCCGACCGCCGTCGGCGTCGCGGTCGTGCTGCTCGCCGCGACGCTGCTGCGGCACCAGAAGCTGCCCGTCGCCGCGCGCGACCTCGTCCCGTGGCGGACGCTGCTGGTCGTCCTCGGGCTGTTCGTCGTGGTCGAGACGGCGCACGCCCACGGCCTCGGCACCCTGCTCGCGCACGCGGCCGGGACCGGCGGCACGGCGGGCGACCTGCTCCGGCTGGCCGCCGTGGGCGCGCTGACGTCGAACGCGATCAACAACCTGCCCGCCTACCTGGCGCTCGAGCCCGCCGCCGCGACCGACCCGGTGCGGCTCGCCGCGCTGCTCATCGGCACCGGCGTCGGCCCGCTCCTCACGCCGTGGGGCTCCCTGGCGACCGTGCTGTGGTGGCAGCGGTGCCGGACCGTGCTGCTCGACGTCCACGCCGGGACGATCGTGCGACAGGGGCTCGTGCTCGCGCCGCTGGCGGTCGTCGCCGCCACGCTGGCGCTCGTCGCGAGCAGCTGACTCAGCCTCGCGACGACCAGCCCTCGCTCGGCACGCCGACCACGGCGATCTCGTCCCTCCGGTCCGCGAACAGCCGCACGATGCTCACCGACGCCGGCGCCACCCGCAGCTGGCTCCACGACGACGGCTGGGCGCCCATGGTCACGCCGAGCGCCGCCCGGATCGACACGGCATGGCTGACGACGACCACGGTCCGGTCGACGCCGCCCGCCAGCAACCCGTCCAGGCCGGCCTGCAGGCGGCGACCGACGTCCTCGATCGACTCTCCGCCGGGCGGCCGCACGTTCGCCCTGGTGTGCCACGGCTCGAGCTGCCCCGGCCACCGCTCCTCGATCTGCTCGGCGGTCAGCCCCTGCCACTCGCCGAAGTCGGCCTCCTGGAACGTCGCGTCCGTCCGGACCGCGAGGCCCAGCCGCTCGGCGATGATGGCGCTCGTCTGCTGCGTGCGCACCATGGGTGAGGCGATGACCTCGGTGGGGTACGGGATGTCGCCCCAGAGGTCACGGCCGACGCGGTCCACCAGGTCGGCCGCGTCGCGCGCCTGCCGCAGACCGGTCTCGTCTAGGGGCGGACCGGGCTCGCCGGACCCCGAGTACCCGCGGGCGACGGTCATGGTCGTCTGGCCGTGCCGGACGAGCACCACCGTGACGGGCTGCTCCTGGTCGAACCGGACGCCGGCCCCCGACGGTCGAGGGGCGCGGCCTGGTGAGCTGGGCGAGGCGACGTCGGTCACGATCGCAGTCTTGCCCTCACGGCCACGATTGGCGACCCGGTCAGCCCCGGGCGGGCTCCGGGAGCCGGACCAGGATGCGCCCGCACTCCTCGCACCGGACCACCTGGTCCTGCGGTGCGTTGACGATCGCCTCCACGTCGAGCGGGTTCAGCTCGAGCCGGCAGCTCTCGCACCGCCGCCCGCGCAGCGCGCCGGCTCCCTTGCCGCCCAGCTGGGCGCGCAGCTTCTCGTAGAGAGTCACCAGCCCGGCGTCCAGGCCCTCGACCGCCTTCGCGCGCTCGGCACGCACCGAGTCGGCGTCCGCGTCGAGCGCCGCGAAGGCAGCATCGCGCTGCGCCACGACCTCGGCCCGGTTGCCCGCGAGCGACCCGTGCGCGGTGGTCACCTCGGCCAGCGCGGTCTCGTGCGCCTCGAGCCGCTCCATGACGTCGAGCTCGACCTCCTCGAGCTCCGACTGCCGACGACCCAGCGCGACGAGCTCGCTCTGCAGCGCCTGGAGGTCCTTCGGGCTGCCCTGACCGGAGTCGAGCCGGGCCTGGTCGCGCGCCGCGCGGACCCGCACCTGCTCGACGTCGGCCTCTGCCTTGGTGAGCTCGCGCCGCAGGTCGCTCACCGCGGTCTGCGAGGTCACCAGCGCCGTGTGCAGGTCGGTGACCTGGGAGTCCAGCTCGATCAGCCGGGCCAGCTCGGGCAGCGTGCGCTTCTTGTGGGCGATCTGGTCCAGGCGGGTGTCGAGCTCCTGGACGTCGAGCAGTCGGCGCTGGTCCGCTGCGGGGGCTGTGGTCACGTGTGTCCTTCGGTCGAAGCGTGTGGTGCGGCCGGCTCGGGGCTCGCGACGCGACCCGTCCACGGGTCGGTGCGCAGCGTGCTGACGCGCGTCTCCACCGTAGTCCCCGCGGCCGTGAGGTCGGCCTCGAGCGCGCGGGCGGCGTGGGCGAGCCACGGCCACTCGGAGGCGAAGTGGGCGACGTCGACGAGGTATGGCGTCGCGGCACCCTCGAAGGCCGCCCGCTCCCGCAGCTCGGACGTCGGGTGGTGGCGCAGGTCGGCGGTGACGTAGGCGTCGACCCGCGCCGCGCGCACGGCGTCGAACAGCGAGTCGCCCGATCCGCCGACCACGGCGACGCGCTGGACCCGACCGTCGGGGTCGCCGGCGAAGCGCACGCCCTGGACGGTCGCGGGAAGGGCAGAGGCCACGGCCGTGGCGAAGTCGCGCAGCGTCGTCGGCCGCTCCAGCGTGCCGACCCGGCCGGTCCCCGTGTCCCCGGGCCACGTCGCCAGCTCGAGCACGTCGAACGCGGGCTCCTCGTAGGGGTGCGCCGCGCGCATCGCGGCGACGACCGCACCGCGCAGCCGCCGCGGCGCCACCATCTCCACGCGCGCCTCGACCACGCGCGACACCTGTCCGGCGGACCCGAGCGTGGGAGAGGCGTCCGACGACGGCGTGAACGTCCCCTCGCCCGTCGACGTCCAGGCGCACCGCGAGTACTCGCCGATCGCGCCGGCGCCGGCCGCGGCCAGCGCGTCGACCAGCCGTTCGGCGCCGTCGACCGGGACGAACACGACGTGCTTGTCCAGCGGCGCGTCCGGGGCCGGGTCCAGGGGCACGGTGCCGACGAGCCCGAGGGCCTCGGCGAGCGCGTCGGCGACCCCGCCGGTCGCCGCGTCGGCGTTCGTGTGCGCCGTGAAGAGCGCGGTCCCCGAGCGGACGAGCCGGTGCAGCAGCGCCCCCTTGAACGTCGTCGCGGCGATCGAGTGAACCGGTCGCAGCAGGAGCGGGTGGTGCGTCACGACGAGGTCGGCCTGCCACTCCACCGCCTCGTCGACCACCGCTGCGACGGGGTCGACGGCGAACAGCACGCGGCGGACCGGCTGGTCCGGGTCGCCCGTCACGAGCCCGACGGCGTCCCAGGACTCGGCAGTCGCCGGGGGGTACCGGCGCTCGAGCAGCGGCAGGACGTCGGCAAGTCGGGGCGCGCTCACGTCCCGCACGCTACCTGCCGGCTCATCGCACCTCGACGGCATCGCCGACCGCGACGTTCCCCGTCCGCACGGGGACCATCTGGATGCCGAACCACAGCTCGCCGTCCCAGCGGCGGTGCCGGGCGAGCGTCACGAGCGGCTCGCGCCCCTTCACCTGCGTGTCGGGGTCGATCGTCGTCATCACGCACCGCCCGCACAGGTCCGCGAACCGCAGCTCGACGTCGCCGACGACCAGGGTGGACCAGCGGTCCTCCGCGAACGCCTCGAGGTCGCCGTCGACCACCAGGTTGGGCCGGAACCGCCTCATGTCCAGCGGCTGACGCGGCCCGGGTGCGGCCTCGCCGCGCCTGAGCGCACGCTCCACGCGCTCGTCGTGCACCTCGGACGCCCAGGCGTCGAGCCGGGCCAGCGAGGCCGTGGTGGTCACGTGCAGCGGGCCGCTGTCGTTGAGGGACATCGGGTCGTCCAGGGTGCCGCCGTGCTTCTCCGCCATGCCGCGCCGGGCCGGGTCGTCCAGCCAGAGCAGCCGCGCGGGGCGACCCAGCAGCGCGGTGCACCACGCGTCGGCCTCGGCACCGGCGCCCGTGGCGGTCTCGATGCGGCTCATCCGCACGGGCACGTCGGCCCGCCCGCTCGGCTCGGGCACCACCATCGGTCCGCGTCCCGGGGCGGTGAGGAGCACGCCGCCGTCGACCGTGGTCGCGCGAGCCCCGAGCATCACCGGGTGCTTGCGCGCGGTGAGCGTCTCGCCGGACTCGTCGACGAGCATCCACCGGCGGTCGCCGCGCGGCCCGGAGGTGTCGACGCTCATCGCGTCCAGCGGGGTCCCCGCGAGGGACTTCACCGGGTAGACGGTGAGGGCGGAGACGAAAGGCATGGCCGGACCTTAACAACGGCCGGCGCTGCCGACGGTGACGTGCGGGGTGGGCCCGGCCGGTTTCGAACCGGCGACCTCCGCGGTGTAAGCGCGGCGCTCTGACCAGCTGAGCTACAGGCCCCGACGGGCGCCCGGCTGGCGGGCGTCTCGACGGGCGCTCAGCCTACCGGCGCGCCCACCGTCAGGCGGCGAGGTCCGCGAGGGCCGCACGGTAGGACGAGAAGTCCCGCGCACGCCCGGGAGGGTTGACCACGCTCCAGCGCAGCACGCCCTCCGCGTCCACGAGGAAGCTCCCCCGCACGGCGAACCCGCGGGAGTCGTCGAAGACGCCGTACGCACGCGCGACCTCGCCGTGCGGCCAGAAGTCGGACAGCAGGTCGAACCCGAATCCCTCCTGGGCTGCCCACGCGCGCAGCGAGTGCCCCGGGTCGCAGGAGACGACGAGGACGTGGACGCCGGCCGCCTCGAACTCGCTGATGTTGTCCCGCAGCTCGCACAGCTCGCCGGTGCACGTCCCCGAGAACGCGAACGGGACGAAGACGATCACGACGGGTCCGCCGCGCAGCCCGCTGAGGGTCACCGGGGTGCCGTGGGTGTCGCGCAGGGAGAAGTCGGGGGCCGGGGCGCCGAGCGCCGGGGTGCTGTCTGCCATGCCGCGGACTGTAACAACTGCGGACCACTCTTTCGTGGCGAGCCGAATGTCCACATCGTGGACACGGCCCTCGTCGACATCTGACCGCTCTCCGTTGACGCGGGCACGGTCGCCGTGCTCCCCCCGTCGTCACGCGTCTCACCAGGCGTTCTATAACGGTTAGGTCACGACGTACCACGCCATGACACCCGGTTTCAGGGCCAACCGGGTGAACCCGACACGAGCGGCGCAAGTGGGCGACCTGGACATCCGATCTACTCGTGGGCACCATTCTTCCCAACTCGCGCGCAGGACGGCCGTCCAGCCGTTCGGCGCGGTCGGGAAGAGATGCCAGAACGACGCCCGTCCCACCGCCTGGCGGGGTCCGCCGCCATGACAGAGGAATGTGCATGCTGACTCGCTTCCGCAAGACACTCGTTGCCGCCGCCCTCGCCGCCGGCCTGCTCGCGATCCCTCTGGCCCTCCCGCAGATGGCCCAGGCAGACACCCAGGCGTGCGCCCCATCGCGAAGCGATCGGCTGATCCCGGGTGAGAGCCTCGCGGCCGGCCAGAAGATCACGTCGCTGAACGGCAAGTACACGTTCGGCCTCGAGACCGACGGCACCGTGGCGATCCGGACGGCCGCGGGCGGTGCCCTGTGGAAGAAAGGTCCGTTCGGCAGCGGCTCGACCCTCGCCGTCGAGGCCGGCAGCGACCTGGTCCTGCGCGACAAGGCCGACGTCGTCCGCTGGCACACGGGCGTGCTGTCCGACTGCGCCGCCGTCGTGATGCTCGGCGACGGGCGGGTCGTCCTGGCCGAGAACACCACGGAGCTGTGGAGCGTCCCCGCGTCCCGCCCCAAGAGTGTCTCGGTCGAGGGCTGGGACCCGACCAAGCCGCCGACGGCGACGTGCTCCCCCGTGGCCGCCGACCGTCTCGTCCCTGGCCAGAGCCTCAAGGTCGGCCAGCAGATCTCGTCGTCGGGGGGCAAGTTCGCCTTCGTCCTCGATGCCAACGGCGACCTGATCATCCGGACGGCAGCCGGCGGGTCGATCTGGAAGAAGTCCGGCGGCGCAGGCGCGCACCTCGACCTCACGACCAGCGGTGACCTCCGGCTCCTCAAGGCCGACGGCACGCTCGTCTGGCACAACGAGGTGGCCTCCAGCTGCGCACCGGTCGTCGTCCAGGACGACGGACGCGTGGTCGCGATCTCCGGCGGCGCCGTCGTCTGGGCGATCCCGACCAACCGGGGCACGGCGACCGCGACCCCCTCCGCGACCCCGACGCCGGTCCCCTCGGTGACCGCGAAGCCGGCGCCGGCCCCCACGGCCACGCCCACCGCCACGCCGAAGCCGACGCCCACGCCGACGCCCACCGCGACGGTCAAGCCGACCCCGACCCCGACGCCCACCGCGCCGGCGGCGCCGGCCCAGCCGGGCACCCGCGACGCCACGTACTACCCGTTCTCCTCGAACGCACCGTGGAACATCGCCATCGGCTCGGGCGCGAAGTACGAGTCCGTGACGGCTCCCCGCACGCACGACTTCCTCGCCGAGACCTCCGTGGTCAACTCGGTGCGCTGGTCGATCGCGGTGAAGGTGGCCACGTCCGCCGACCCGATCGCCACGGTCACCAACCTCTCCAACGGCGCCGTCTACAAGGTGCGGGTCCCCCGTGACACGCAGCCGACGTACGGCACGGACATGCACGTGGGCGTCATCCAGCCCGACGGCATCACCGGCTGGGAGTTCTACAAGTTCACCAACGTCGGCACCGACAAGTGGACGACGACCCGCGCCGTGCAGACCGACCTGCGTGGCGACGGCATGGTCGACGGCGCGCGCGCCTCGGGCATCTCCTTCTACATCGGCCTGATCCGCGAGAAGGAGCTGAAGGCGCTCTCGATCAAGCACGTGCTGGCCATCGGGCTCCCCGACGAGCTGCTGAAGGACGGGCCGGTCTGGCCCGCCCGGACGCAGGACTCCAACGGCTCCACGGCCTACTCGGGCAACGTGCCGATGGGGACCATGGCGGCGATCCCGCCGTCGGTCGACATCGACTCGATGAAGCTGAGCCCCGAGGGCAAGGCGCTCGGCCACGCGCTGCAGGACTACGGCGCACTCGTGCTGGTGCGCTCGGGAACGGCGTCCCTGTTCTGCGAGCAGTCGTGCGACCCCGCCCAGGCGACGGCCGCGAACAACGACTTCCGCCAGCTGTACCCGCTGATGCGCGTGGTCACCAACAACACCGCGGCGACCCCGGGTGGTGGCGGCACGCCGCGCCAGCCGGCCCTGCCGGGCGTCAAGTGACGGTTCGCCGCACCTGACACGAGCAGAGGGGGTCCCGGCCGATTCGGCCGGGACCCCCTCTGTCGTCGTCTGCGTGCGGTCAGCGGCCGCGGCCCCGTGCACCGAGCCGGGTGGCGGACCAGTCGGGCGCGATCGAGAACGTGCTCATCGCGTGCAGCCCCGAGGTGGTCGCGGCCTCCTCGATGTCGCTGTGCGAGACGTGCCCGGACCGTCCGGCCTTCGGCGTGAGGACCCAGATGGGGCCGCCGTCGTCGAGCACCGTCATCGCGTCCACGAGCGCGTCGGTGAGGTCCCCGTCGCCGTCGCGGAACCAGATCACGGCGCCGTCGGTGACGTCGTCGAACTCCTCGTCGACCAGCTCGGTGCCGGTCACTGTCTCGAGGCCGGCGCGCAGCTCGTCGTCGACGTCGTCGTCGTAGCCGAACTCCTGGATCACCTGACCCGAGGAGAAGCCCAGGCGGGCGGCCGCCTGCGACGCGCCTTCGTCCGCGGTGGATGACACGTCCGGACCGCTCCCTTCCGTCTGTGCGGCCCCCGTCGGGGACCACCTGCTCATTGCCGCACACGCTAGCCCACCGCACAGGGACGGGCGCACGCAAGACCTGCAGAGATGATGGTGTCGGGACCCCCCCGGCCGCTATGTTCGAGCTCCGCCGACACCCTGGAGGCCCGATGCGCCCCGAAACCCTGTGGTGGATGTCGTGCCGCCTTCACCGGAGCCGCCTCACGCCGCTCGCGCGGGTGCTCAAGGCCGTCAACTTCCTCCTCTTCCACGCGGTCCTGCCGTACGAGTGCGACGTCCCCCGGGACGTGACCCTCTGGCACCACGGGCTGGGCACGGTGGTCCACCCGAACACCCGGATCGGTCGCCGGGTCAAGATCGGCCACAACGTGACCATCACGGCCGGGTCGCAGGCGGCCGGCTCGGACCTCGCGGTCGTCCTCGGCGACGACGTCGTCATCGGGACGGGGGCGCTCGTCAAGCCGCGCCGGGGTCACCGGCTCCTCGTCGGCGACGGCGCCCAGGTCGGCGCGCACGCCGTCGTCGTGGACGACGTGCCGGCGGGGGCCCTGATGCTGCCGCCCGTGGCGCAGCGGCGCGAGAGGACGGCACCGGAGGCCTTCGCGGAGGCGGAATGACCGCACTGTCATGGACGTCACGTGGAGGTTCTCGGTACTCGGTGTGACTTTCAGGCCCTCGGGGTCCGAGAATGGGTGGACTACCCGCACCCCGTCGCAGAGCGCCTACCCAGGCGTGTCCGGCGGGGCACGGAACAGATGCGCCGCCGATGCCGACCGGGCTCGTGCGCGCGGACGAGACGCAAGGAGCGCAGGTGGCTTCGATCGACGAGACGGGACCGCTCATCGGCGGCCTGCTCAGCCAGGTGCCGGACATCGATCCGGACGAGACCGGCGAGTGGGTGGAGTCCCTCGACGGACTCATCGACGAGAAGGGCGGCCCGCGCGCGCGTTACGTGCTGCTGAGCATGCTGCGGCACGCGCGCCAGCGGAACGTGGCCATCCCGGCCTCGCTCAACACGCCGTACGTCAACACCATCGCGGTGGACGACGAGCCGTACTTCCCCGGTGACGAGGCCCTCGAGCGGCGCTACCGCTCGTGGATCCGCTGGAACGCCGCCGTCATGGTCACGCGCGCGCAGCGCCCCGGCGTCGGCGTCGGCGGGCACATCTCGTCGTACGCGTCGGTCGCGACGCTCACCGAGGTGGGTCTCAACCACTTCTTCCGCGGCAAGGACCACCCCGGCGGCGGCGACCAGGTCTACTTCCAGGGTCACGCCTCCCCCGGCGTCTACGCCCGCGCCTTCCTCGAGGGCCGCCTGAGCGCCCACCAGCTGGACGGGTTCCGCCAGGAGCTGTCGCACCCGGGCGGCGGCTTGCCGTCGTACCCGCACCCGCGCCTGGCGCCGGACCTGTGGGAGTTCCCGACGGTCTCGATGGGCCTCGGCCCGTCGTCGGCCATCTACCAGGCCTGGACCAACCGGTACCTGCACCTGCGCGGCATCAAGGACACCAGCCAGCAGGACGTCTGGGCGTTCCTGGGCGACGGCGAGATGGACGAGCCCGAGTCCCGCGGCATGCTCCAGCTGGCCGGCCAGCAGGGCCTGGACAACCTCACGTTCGTCGTCAACTGCAACCTGCAGCGGCTCGACGGCCCCGTGCGCGGCAACGGCAAGATCATCCAGGAGCTCGAGGCGCAGTTCCGCGGCGCCGGCTGGAACGTCATCAAGGTCGTCTGGGGCCGCGAGTGGGACGCCCTGCTCCAGGCCGACAAGGACCGCGCGCTCGTCAACCTGATGAACACGACGCCCGACGGCGACTTCCAGACGTACCGGGCCGAGAACGGCGCGTTCATCCGCGAGAACTTCTTCGGCCGCGACCCGCGGACCAAGGCGCTCGTGGAGCGGATGACGGACGACGAGATCTGGGCGCTCAAGCGCGGCGGGCACGACTACCGCAAGATCTTCGCCGCCTACAAGGCCGCCCGCGAGCACACGGGCCAGCCGACCGTCATCCTGGCGCACACCATCAAGGGCTACGGGCTGGGCTCAGGCTTCGCCGGGCGCAACGCGACGCACCAGATGAAGAAGCTCAAGGGCGACGACCTCAAGACGCTGCGCGACTCGCTGCGGATCCCGATCACGGACGAGCAGATCGACGAGAACCCGTACCTCCCGCCGTACTTCCACCCGGGCGCGGAGGACGAGGGCATCCAGTACATGCTCGAGCGTCGCCGCCAGCTGGGCGGGTTCGTGCCGGAGCGCCGGACGACGCACAAGCCGCTGACGCTGCCGGACGCCAAGGTCTACGAGGGCATGGCGAAGGGCTCGGGGCACCAGGAGGTCGCCACCACGCAGGCACTCGTGCGCCTGTTCAAGGACCTCGTGCGGGACAAGGAGTTCGGCCACCGCCTGGTTCCGATCATCCCCGACGAGGCCCGCACGTTCGGTCTCGACTCGATCTTCCCGAGCGCCAAGATCTTCAACACGAACGGCCAGAACTACATGGCCGTGGACCGCGAGCTCATGCTCTCCTACAAGGAGTCCGAGTCCGGCCAGATCATGCACACGGGCATCAACGAGGCGGGGTCGGCATCGGCCTTCCAGGCCGTCGGGACGTCCTACGCGACGCACGGCGAGCCGCTGATCCCGTTCTACTTCTACTACTCGATGTTCGGGTTCCAGCGGACCGGCGACCAGTTCTGGGCCGCCGGCGACCAGATGGCCCGCGGCTTCCTCATCGGCGCCACGGCCGGCCGGACCACGCTGACCGGCGAGGGCCTGCAGCACGCCGACGGCCACAGCCCGCTGCTGGCGGGCACCATGAGTCACGTCGTGCACTACGACCCGGCCTACGGGTACGAGATCCGGCACATCGTCAAGGACGGCATCGAGCGGATGTACGGCGAGGGCCACGACCGTGACCGCGACGTCATCTACTACCTCACCGTCTACAACGAGCCCATGCACCAGCCGGCGGAGCCCGAGGGCGTCGACGTCGAGGGCATCCTGCGCGGGATCCACCTGGTGGCGCCGGCCGGCGGTGACGGGCCGCGCGCCCAGATCCTGGCGTCGGGCGTGGCGGTGCCGTGGGCGCTCGAGGCCAAGAAGCTGCTGGCCGAGGACTGGGGCGTCCAGGCCGCGGTGTGGTCGGTGACCAGCTGGAACGAGCTGCGTCGCGACGGCCTCGCCGCCGACCAGCAGGCCTACCTGCACCCCGGCGAGGAGGAGCGCGTCTCCTACCTCACGCAGAAGCTGCAGGGGGCCGAGGGTCCGTTCGTCGCGACGACGGACTTCGACCACCTCGTCGCCGACCAGGTGCGGGCGTGGATCCCCGGCACGTACGCCACGCTGGGCGCCGACGGCTTCGGCTTCTCGGACACGCGTGCGGCGGCCCGGCGCCACTTCAAGATCGACGGGCCGTCGACGGCCGTGCGCGTCCTGCAGCAGCTCGCGCGCACGGGTGCGGTGAGCAAGGAGGCGCCCGCCCAGGCGATCGAGCGCTACCGCCTGTACGACGTCACGGCCGGCACGTCCGGCAACACGGGCGGCGACAGCTGATCCGAGTCGTCACGGCATGACGAAGGCCCGGGCTCCTGGAGCCCGGGCCTTCGTCGTGCCCGGCTGTCAGGTGCCGGGGATGGTCTGCTCGGCGTGCGCGACGTCGCGGGCGAGCTCGCTCTTGAGGTCCGCGACGGCCTTCTGGTCCGGGTAGAGGTCGAGGGCGGCGATGTGCTGCTTGGCCTCCAGCGGCCGGCCTGCCTCGATGGACGCGAGGACCAGCTGGCGGGCGACCTCGGGGTCGTGCTCGCGCGGACGCCAGTGGCCGACGCCGAGCCCGAGGGCGTCGACGGGGAGCCCGGCGGCCCGCAGCAGGGCCAGCGCCTCGACCAGTGCCCGACCGGACGGGTCGCGCTCCGCGCCCGTGGTCAGGCGGCGCACGGTCCCCTCGTGGTCGTCGTGCACGGAGAGCCGTGCGACCTCGATGAGCGGGTACCAGGCGCGCGGGTTGCCCGCGAGCTCCTCGCCGAGCGCCCACACGGCGAGGTCCGCGGCGCGCTGCCGCTCGGTCTCGTCCGGGGGGGCCGCCAGCGGGTCGCCGTCGGCCGCGGTGGACTCCGCCGCACGACGCCGCACGATCTCGGCGAGGGCGATGAACGCCCGCTCGTTGTTCGGGTCGTCGCTCAGCATGGAGCGCAACGCGTCCTCGTGGAGCGTGTCGCCACGGCGCGCAGCCTTGGTCGGCCGACGCGCGCCGACACGCGAGGCCGAGCTCGGCCGTCGCATGAGCTGTCGCAGTCGGGGCAGGAGTGCCATGACGCGACCCTATCCGGTAGCGACCGAGCACACCCGGCTGGGGACATTCCTCACACACCGTACGAGGGCGCGTCCGACCCTCGTTTGTCGACTTCCCACAAGGCCGGACCCTATGCTCGGCAGCATGTCCAGCACCGCACACGGGACAGGCACCGCCGCCGCCCCACCCGACGAGCCGGCTGCACCGCGTGCCCGGCGGTCCACCTCGTCCCGCAGCCGGGTGCCCGTGCTGGAGGCTCGCGGCGGTCCGGAGACCCAGCGCCGCGTGCGGGACTCCGCCGGCCTGCTGTCCGCGGCCGCGATGCGCCGGCTCGACGACGACCTGGACTGGTACCGGGCCCTGCCCGCCGAGGACCGGTCGTGGGTGGGCCTCGTCGCCCAGGCGGGCATCACCGCGTTCGTCACCTGGTTCGCCGAGCCGACGCGCCCGCCGCACGGCGTCGGCGACATCTTCGCCGCCGCGCCGCCGGAGCTGACCCGGTCGATCTCGCTGCAGCACACGCTCCAGCTGGTGCGGGTCGTCGTCGACGTCGTCGAGACGCACAGCGACCGGCTGGCCGCGCCGGGCGACGAGCGCGAGGTCCGCGAGGCCGTGCTGCGCTACTCGCGCGAGGTCGCGTTCTCGGCCGCGGAGGTCTACGCGCGGGCCGCCGAGGTGCGCGGCGCCTGGGACGCCCGCCTGGAGGCCCTCGTCGTCGACGCGCTGGTGCGGGGCGACGTGGACGACGCCCTGCGCTCGCGCATCGCCGCGCTCGGCTGGAGCGGACGGGGATCGACGCTGGTCATGGTCGGCACGACGACGTCCGCGCTCGACGACGTCCGCGCCGCCGAGCTGCGCCGGGCCACCCGCCGCGCCGCCGACGACGCCCTGGTGGGCATCCAGGGCGACCGCCTGGTGGTGTTCCTCGGTGGCGAGGGCGACCTGCGCGTCGCGGCGAGCACGCTGCTGCCGCGGTTCGGTCCGGGTCCCGTGGTCATCGGGCCGGTGGTCGGGGACCTGACGGACTCGGCACGCTCCGCACGGGCGGCGCTCTCGGGGCTCGTCGCGGCTCCGGCCTGGGAGCAGGCACCCCGTCCGGTGCAGGCCGACGAGCTCCTGCCGGAGCGCGTGCTGATCGGCGACGTCACCGCGCGGCGCACGCTCGTCGCGCAGGCGTACGCGCCCCTGGCGGCCAGCCAGGGCTCGCTGCTCGAGACGCTGTCGGCCTACCTGGGCACGGGCCGGTCCCTCGAGGCCGCCGCCCGCACGCTGTACGTGCACCCCAACACGGTGCGCTACCGCCTGCGCCGCGTGTCCGACGTGACCGGCTGGGACCCGCTCGACGCCCGCGAGTCCTACGTCCTGCAGACGGCGCTCGCACTCGGTCGCCTCGACGCCGCCGAGGCCGCGCCCACCGTGAGCGCGCGCTGACGTCGTTGTAGGAGTCGTACAAGGGCGTCCGAGAAGGTTGGTGCACGCCGTGAGGCGGGCGGACGCGCCCGGCCAGGCAGAGTGGTCGGGTGCTCGCAGTCGTCTGCCCCGGTCAGGGCGCCCAGTCCCCCGGCATGCTCGCCCCGTGGCTCGAGCTGCCGTCCGTCGCCGAGTCGATCGCGCGGGCCTCCCGCACGACCGGCCTCGACCTCGTCGCCCACGGCACCACGTCCGACGCCGACACCATCCGTGACACGGCCGTCGCCCAGCCGCTCCTCGTGGCCGCCGCGCTGGCGAGCCTGCGGGCCGTGCTGGACCTCGACGCCGACGACGCCCTCGCGGTCGCCGCGCAGAAGGTGGTCGGAGTCACCGCCGGTCACTCGGTCGGCGAGCTCGCCGCGGCCGCGATCGCCGGTGTGCTGACCGACGACGAGGCCCTGCGCCTGGTCGCCGTCCGCGGTGCGGCCATGGCCCGCGCCGCCGCCGCGACCCCCACCGGCATGTGCGCGGTCCTGGGTGGCGACGCCGACGAGGTGCTCGCCGCGCTGGCCTCGCACGGCCTGGTCCCCGCGAACGTCAACGGCGGCGGGCAGGTGGTCGCCGCCGGCACCCTCGACGCGCTGGCAGCCTTCGCTGCCGCTCCCCCGGCCCGCGCCCGCGTGGTCGCCCTCCAGGTGGCCGGTGCGTTCCACACCGAGCACATGGCGCCGGCGGTCTCCGAGCTGCGGGCGGCCGCCGACGACGTCAGCCCCGGCGAGCCGCAGGTGCGGCTGCTCACCAACTCCGACGGCACCGTGACCGCCTCCGGCGCGCGGGCCCTCGAGCTGATCGTCGCGCAGGTGGCCAACCCGGTCCGCTGGGACCTGTGCCAGGCCACCCTGCTCGAGCTGGGCGTCACCGGGCTCCTGGAGGTCGCCCCGGCAGGGGTGCTCACCGGCCTGGCCCGGCGTACGCTTCCCGGGGTCGAGACGGTCGCCGTCAAGACCCCCGCCGACCTCGACGCCGCACGTGATCTCGTCCGTCGGCACGCCGGAACCCCCGCAGATCACCAGGAGAACCCGTCGTGACCCGTCCTACCCTCACGCAGGCCACCGGACCGGCGCACACCCGCATCCTCGGCCTCGGTGGCGTCCGCGGCGAGCGGATCGTGCCCAACGACGAGCTGGTCGAGGCCATCGACTCCTCCGACGAGTGGATCCGGCAGCGCACCGGCATCGTCACCCGGCGACGCGCCGAGGCGGGCACCGACGTGCTCGACCTGGCCGAGGGCGCCGCGCGGCAGGCGATCGCGAACGCGGGGCTGACCGGCGCGGACATCGACGTCGTCATCCTCTCGACGGTCACCTACTTCCACCAGACGCCCGCCGGCGCCGCGATCATCGCGGACCGCATCGGTGCGACCCCGGCGGCCGCGTTCGACATCTCGGCCGCCTGCGCCGGCTACTGCTACGGCATCGGCCAGGCGGACGCGCTGGTGCGCGCCGGCACGGCCCGCCACGTGCTGGTCATCGGCGCGGAGAAGATGAGCGACTTCATCGACCCCACCGACCGGTCCATCTCGTTCCTGCTGGGCGACGGCGCCGGCGCGGTCGTCATCGGCCCGTCGGACACCCCGGGCATCGGCCCGACCATCTGGGGGTCCGACGGCAGCCAGTCGCAGGCCATCCGGCAGACGCACTCGTGGCTGGCCACGCGCGACGAGGGCCTCGGCTGGCCGACGCTGCGCCAGGAGGGCCCCAGCGTCTACAAGTGGGCGGTCTGGCAGATGGCGCCGGTCGCGCAGAAGGCCATGGACGCCGCGGGCGTGACCGCGGACGAGATCGAGGCCTTCATCCCGCACCAGGCGAACATGCGGATCATCGACCAGATGATCAAGACGCTGAAGCTCCCGGACACCGTCGTGGTCGGCCGCGACATCGCCGACACCGGCAACACGTCCGCCGCCTCGATCCCGCTGGCCGCCGAGCGGCTGCTCCGCGAGGGCCAGGTGCCCAGCGGCGCGCTCGCCCTGCAGATCGGCTTCGGGGCCGGTCTGGTCTACGCGGCACAGGTCGTCGTCCTGCCCTGAACCCTGAGGTACGACCCCACGGTTGTACCGTTCGTCCGACCCCACACCGCACGAACCAACACGAGGAGATACCGATGGCGTACAGCGAGCAGGAGATCCTGGCCGGACTGGCCGAGATCGTCAGCGAGGAGACCGGGCTGCCCACCGACTCCGTCCTGCCCGAGAAGTCCTTCACCGACGACCTCGACATCGACTCGCTGTCGATGATGACGATCGTCACGCTCGCCGAGGAGAAGTTCGACGTCCGCATCCCCGACGACGAGGTCAAGAACCTCGCCACCGTCGGCGACGCCGTCACCTTCATCACGGGCGCGCAGGCCTGAGCCTGTCCCGCCGGGTCGGTCCCGGGCCTCGCCGCCCGGGACCGGCCATCCTCTCGACAGCCGACCTGGAGCACCGATGAGCCACGTACCTGACGTCGTCGTCACCGGACTGGGAGCCACGACGCCCCTCGGCGGTGACGTCCCCAGCACCTGGGCCGCCGCACTGAACGGCGAGTCGGGCGCGCGCCGGTTCGAGAACGACTGGGTCGAGCGCTTCGGCCTCCCCGTCGAGTTCGCCGCGACCATCAAGGTCGACCCGAGCGAGGTCCTGACCCGCCCCGAGCAGAAGAAGATGGACGTGTCCGCGCAGTACGCGGTCATCGCCGCCCGCGAGGCCTGGGCCGACGCGGGCTCGCCCGAGGTCGACGGCGACCGGCTCGGCTCGGTCGTCTCGTCCGGCATCGGCGGCATCCGCACGATCCTCGACGCGTGGGAGGCCCTGCTCTCGCACGGCAGCGCGCGTCGGGTGCTGCCCATGACGGTGCCGATGCTCATGCCCAACTCGCCGACGGCCTACGTGTCGCTCGAGTTCGGCGCCCGTGCCGGTGCGCACGCGGTCGTGTCCGCCTGCGCCTCGGGCGCCGAGGCCATCGGCTACGCGGCCGAGATGATCCGCACCGGTCGCGCGGACGTCGTCATCGCCGGCGGCACCGAGGCGTCGATCCACCCGATGAACGTGGCCGCGTTCGCCGCGTCCCGCACGCTCTCGCTGCGCAACGACGACCCCGAGCGGGCCTCGCGCCCGTACGACCTCGACCGCGACGGCTTCGTGATGGGCGACGGCGCCGGGGTGGTCGTGCTGGAGAGCGCCGAGCACGCCGCGGCCCGCGGCGCCCGCGTCTACGCCCGCATCGCCGGCGTCGGCCTCTCCGCCGACGGGTACCACATCACCTCTCCCGAGCCGTCCGGCGAAGGCCAGATCCGCGCCATGCGCTCCGCGCTCGACGCGTCCGGGATCGCCCGCATCGACGTCGTGCACGTCAACGCGCACGCGACCTCGACCGTGGTGGGCGACCTCATCGAGGCCCGCTCGATCCGCGGCCTGCTGGGCGACGAGGCCGACCACGTGGCCCTCTCGGCCACCAAGTCGATGACCGGCCACCTGCTGGGTGGCGCGGGCGCGCTGGAGACGATCTTCACGATCCTCGCCCTGCGCGACCGCCTCGCCCCGCCGACCATCAACGTCGACAACCCCGACCCCGAGCTGGTGCTCGACCTGGTCCGTGACAAGCCCCGCGCGCTGCGCGACGGCGACATCGCGGCGATCAACAACTCGTTCGGGTTCGGCGGTCACAACGTGGCGCTGGTCGTCGCCTCCGTCTGACGCGACACGACGGCCCGCCCCCACAGTTCCGGGGGCGGGCCGTCGGCGTCCTGTCGTCAGCCCACGCGGTGCAGCCACCGGACGGGCGCTCCAGCGCCGGCGTACCGGAACGGCTCGAGTTCGTCGTCCCACGCCTGCCCCAGCGCCAGGTCGAGCTCGGTGCGCAGACGCGCGGCGTCCCCGGCGTGCTCCAGGGCGGCACGGATGCGGTCCTCGGGCACGACGATGTTGCCGTGCACGTCGGTGGCGGCGTGGAAGATCCCGAGCTCGGGCGTGTGGCTCCAGCGGGACCCGTCGACCCCGTGGCTCGCCTCCTCGGTGATCTCGTACCGCAGGTGGGCCCAGCCCCGCAGGGCCGACGCGAGCCGCGCACCGGTGCCCTGGGGCCCCTGCCACGAGTGCTCGGCGCGGTAGAAGCCCGGACCGGCCGGCTGCGCCGTCCAGTCGAACGAGGCGCGCGTGCCCAGCACGTTGCCCGCCGCCCACTCCACGTGGGGGCACAGCGCACGCGGTGCAGAGTGCACGAAAAGTACACCGCGGGTGATTGCACCTGCCATGTCGTCCTCCTGATCGGGCTCGAGGTTCGCCTTCCCCAACGACCTCAGTCACGAATCAGCAGTACGCACGGTCTCGCGGCGTGCTGGGGACAGCATGCCCGACGGCGCCCCGGGGCGCCAGCCGCTCAGAGCGTGTCGCGGATCGCGCGCATCGCCTTCTTGCGCACGGACCGCTCCAGGCGGTCGAGGTAGAGCATCCCGTCGAGGTGGTCGACCTCGTGCTGGAGGCACCGCGCCATGAGCTCGACGCCCTCGACGACGACCTCCTTGCCGTCGAGGTCCGTCCCGACCACCCGGGCGTACCAGGACCGGTGCGTCGGGTACCAGAGCCCGGGCACCGACAGGCAGCCCTCGTCGCCGTCCTGGTACTCGTCCTCCGACAGCTCGACGATCACGGGGTTGAGCACGTAGCCCACCTCGTCGTCGATGTTCCACGAGAACGCCCGCAGGCTGACACCGATCTGGTTCGCGGCCAGGCCGGCACGCCCGTCGGTGTCCACGGTCTCGAGCAGGTCCTCGACGAGTCCGCGCACGCGGTCGTCGATCGTCGTGATCGGGTCGCAGGGTGTGCGCAGGACGGGGTCTCCGACAGTCCGGATCTCTCGCATCGCCATGCGCCGATCCTCGCACGGCGGACCGGTCGGCGAGGCGGACACGGCCCCGACCGGCGCCGTCCGGGTCCCCAGTGTGAGGAGAGCGACACCGCGAGCCCGAGACCCCGGTCGCCGAGCGGCGTAGTCTTTGTACTGACCAGTCAGTCTAGATTGGAGCTCGCGATGCTCGCAGGACCCGAGACCCTCGCCCCCGAGGTGGACGTCGCCGTGCAGCCGCGGCCCGCCGTCGTCGCCCGCGGGCTGCAGCTGCACGCCGACCGCGGTGCCGTCTACGGCCCCGTCGACCTCGAGCTGGAGGCCGGCGCGCTCACCCTGATCCAGGGGCCGCAGGGCGCCGGTCGCTCGAGCCTGCTGCTCACGCTCGCCGGCCGGATGGTGCCCGACGCGTCGACCGAGCTCATCGTCCTCGGGCACCGGCTTCCGGCGCAGCGCGCGCTGGTGCAGCGCGAGGCGGCTCTCGCCGGGTTCGCCGGCATCGACGACCTCGACGACTCGGTCACGGTGGGCGACCACGTCCGGGAGCGGCTCGCGTGGCTGTCGCCCTGGTACCGCCGGGCCCGGCGGGCCGACCAGGTGCTCGTCGACACGGTCCTCGGGCCGGTCTTCGGCGGACGCCCCGTCCCGGACGCGGGGACCGTCGTCTGGCACCTCGACGAGGTCGACGCCCTGCTGCTGCGGATCGCGCTCGCGATGGCCCAGCGCCCCGGACTGCTCGTCGTCGACGACGTGGACCAGGTGCACGACCGCGCCCGACGCCGCCTCGTCTGGGACCGCCTCGAGGCGCTCGCCGCCACGGGCGTCACCGTCGTCGCCTCGTGCGCGGCCGCCGACGAGGCCGCGGGCACCGCCTGGACCGTCGTGCCCGTCGCCGCCCCCCTCCCCCTCACGGACTGAAGGATCGTCATGCTCTCGCTCACCTCCGGCACCGAGCTCCGCCGGTTCCGCCGCGGTCGGCTCCCCCGGCTCGCGGTCGCCGCGATGCTGCTGGTCCCCCTGCTGTACGGCGCGCTCTACCTCTGGGCGTTCTGGAACCCGTCCGGGCACCTGGACGCCATGCCGGTCGCCCTGGTGAACGCCGACGCGGGCGCGGACCGGGACGGCTCGCGCGTGACCGCCGGGCAGGACCTCACCGACGAGCTCACCGACGGCGGCGCGCTCGACTGGGTGGTCACGGACGCTGCCGACGCCGCGGCGGGCGTGCGCGACGGCGACTACTACTTCGCGGTCACCATCCCGACCGACTTCTCCGCCGACCTGGTCTCCGCGGGCGGCGACGACCCGACCGCGGCGCAGATCGACGTCACCTACAACGACGCCAACTCCTTCATCGGCACGACCCTCGGGCGCTCGGCCATGGACCACGTGCGCGACGCGGTCGCCGCGACCGCCGGCGAGGAGGCCGTGGACCAGGTGCTGGTCGGGCTGGGCTCGGCGCGCGACGGCATGCTGCAGGCTGCCGACGGGGCAATCTCCCTGCGGGACGCGTCGACACAGCTGAGCGACGGCGCGCAGCAGGTGGCCGACGGTGCCGCCTCCGCCCACGACGGTGCCGCGCGGCTCGCCGACGGTGCCGCGGCGCTCGACGACGGCACCGGGCAGGTGGCCTCCGGCGCAGCGACACTGGCGTCCGGCGCCTCGCAGCTGTCGACCGGCGCGCGGACCGCGGCCGACTCGAGCTCCACGCTCGCGGCCGGCACGCAGTCGGTCGCCGACGGTGTCCACACCGCCACCGAGCAGGTCGACGCCCTCACCGGTCAGCTGCCCGCACTGACGACCGGGCTCGACCAGGTCACGGGCTACCTCACGGCCCGCGCCTCTGCCGGGGACCCCGACGCGGCCGCGCTGCTCGCCGGGCTGGCGGGCACCACGCTGCCGTCCGCCGACGAGGTCGCGACGATGACCGGCCGGCTGCACGCGCTCGACGCCGGCGCGTCGCAGACAGCCGCCGGAGCCCGGAAGCTCAGCACCGGGCTCGGCACGCTCGCCGACTCCTCCGACACCCTGTCCTCCGGCGCGTCCTCGCTGGCCACGGGCGCACAGCAGGCTGCCGACGGCGCCGCTGCGCTCTCCACCGGCGCGTCCACCCTGGCGACCGGTGCCGCGACGCTCGCGGACGGCGCCGCGCAGGTGGCCGACGGGTCCGGCGCGCTGGGCGGCGGCGCTCAGCAGCTGGCCGACGGGCTGACCGACGGCGCCTCCCAGATCCCCGACGACACCGACGCGCAGCGCACCGCCCGCGCCGACGCGCTGGCCACCCCTGTCGCGATCGACGACGAAGACGTGGCCCCGGCGGCGAGCCTCGGCGAAGGGTTCGCTCCCCTGTTCATCCCGCTCGCCCTGTTCGTCGGCGGGCTGATCACCTGGCTGCTGCTGCGGCCGCTGCCCACCCGCGCGCTGGCCACGCCCGCGTCCGGCCTGCGGGTCGCGCTCGCCGGCTACCTGCCGTCGCTGGTGATCGGCGCCGGCCAGGTCCTGCTGCTGCTCGGCGTGGTCGGTCTCGGGCTCGGCCTGGGCATCGGGCACCCGGTGGGCACGGTCGCGTTCCTGCTGCTGGTCGCCGCGACGTTCCTCGCGGTGCAGCAGATGCTCATCGCCGTGCTCGGGTCGGCCGCCGGCAAGGTGGCGACGATCGCGCTGCTCATGCTGCAGATCACCTCGGCCAGCGGTACGTACCCGGTGGAGACCACGCCCGCGTTCTTCCAGGCGATCCACCCGTTCCTGCCCATGACCTACGCGGTCGAGGGGCTGCGCGACCTCATCACCGGCACGCCGGACGCCCGCCTCGGGATCGCGGTGGCGTACCTGGTGGGGCTGACGCTGGCCTCGCTCGCCGTGACGTCGTGGAAGGCCGGACGGCTGCGGACGTGGACCGTGGCGCGCCTGCACCCCGCGCTGAGCATCTGAGAGGCTGACGCCCATGCGCACGTCGGCCACCAGGGAGCACATCGTCGAGGCGGCGCTCGCGCTCGTCGCGGACCGCGGCTTCACGGCCACGTCCGTCGACGACATCGCCTCCGCGGCGGGCGTCGCCAAGGGCAGCGTGTTCTACAACTTCGGCTCCAAGTCCGGGCTGTTCGAGGCGATCATCACCGAGGGCGTCACGCGCCTCACCGCCGCCCTGCGCGGCGCCGCGGACGGCCTGCACGGCCGCGACGCGCTCGAGGCGCTGGTCACCGAGCTGCTCGGCCAGGTCCGGGCGCACCCGGACTTCGCCAAGCTCATGGTCGCCGAGACGTTCCGCACGGGCCGCAGCTGGCAGGACTCGATCCGCCTGGTGCGCGACGAGTCGATGGGGACGTTCGCGACCGTCGTCGCCGAGACCTGGCCCGAGCGGGACGCCTCGCTGACGGCCGCGGCCCTGTTCGGCGCGACGCTGCTGGCCGGCCTCGAGTGGCTGGTCTTCCAGCCGGACCGCTCCCTCGACGAGGTCCGCGCCGCGGTGCTGGGCACGCTGCACTGAGCCCCACCGCGGACCCGGGGCTAGGGTCGAGCGAGGTCGCCCCGACGTCAGCTGGAGGATCCGCGATGCCGACCGACCCACCCGCGAACGGCGTCCACTCCGAGGTCGGCCGCCTGCGCAAGGTCCTCGTCTGCGAGCCCGGCCTCGCGCACCGGCGCCTGACGCCGACCAACGCGGCCGACCTGCTGTTCGACGACGTGCTGTGGGTGGAGAACGCGATCCGCGACCACCGGGCGTTCGTCGCGGAGCTGCAGGCCCGCGGCGTCGAGGTGCTGGAGCTCCACGAGGTCCTGGCCCGGACGATGACCGTGCCGGGCGCGCGGGACTGGCTGCTGGACCGCAAGATCGTGCCCGACGACGTCGGCCTGGAGCTGGTCGACGACGCCCGGGAGTTCCTCGAACGCCTGGAGCCCCACCGGCTCGCCGAGTTCCTCATCGGAGGTCTGGCGACGAACGACGTGACCGGCGGGTTCGACGACGGGCACTTCGCGCTCGCCGAGTACTCCCCGGACGCCCGCGAGTACGTCATGCCCCCGCTGCCCAACACCCTCTACACGCGCGACACGACGTGCTGGCTGTCGGGCGGCGTCACGCTCAACCCGCTCTACTTCCCGGCCCGGCGCGACGAGACGCTGCTGATGAAGGCCGTCTACCGGTTCCACCCCGACTTCGCCGGCTCGACCGTCCTGTGGGGCGACCCGGAGCGCCACTGGGGCCGCGCGACGATCGAGGGTGGCGACGTGATGCCCGTCGGCCACGGCACCGTCCTGGTCGGCATGAGCGAACGCACGTCCCGCCAGGGGATCACCCAGCTCGCGGCCGCGCTGTTCGCGCAGGGGGCGGCCGAGCGCGTCGTCGTCGCGGGGATGCCCCGGCTGCGCTCGGCGATGCACCTGGACACCGTGTTCACGTTCGCGGACCGGGACGTGGTGACGCTCTACCCGAAGATCGTCGACGAGATCCACGCGTTCACCCTGCGACCGGCCGACCGCGGGCAGGTGCACATCACCGACGAGGGCACCGCGCGGTTCGTCGACGTCGTCGCCCGCTCGCTCGACCTGCCGGAGCTGCGGGTCATCGAGACCGGTGGGGATGCCTACGCGTCCGAGCGGCAGCAGTGGGACAGCGGCAACAACGCGGTCGCGGTCGAACCGGGCGTCGTGTTCACGTACGACCGGAACACCACGACGAACGCCCTCCTCCGGGCCGCGGGGATCGAGGTCATCGAGATCCGCGGGGCCGAGCTGGGCCGCGGGCGGGGCGGCGGCCACTGCATGACCTGCCCGATCGTCCGTGACGCCTGACCTGACTGACCCCTGACCTGACCCCTGAGCATGAGAAAGGCCCCTGCCCGTCATCGGGAGGGGCCTTCTCGTGACTAGCTGAGGAGCGAGGTCACTCCGCCGCGCGCTGCTGGGGCACGCCGGTGAGGAGCTGACGCACCTCGGACTCGTGGAAGCGGCGGTGGCCGCCCAGGGTACGGACGGCCGAGAGCTTGCCGGCCTGGGCCCAGCGCGTGACCGTCTTCGGGTCGACGCGGAAGAGCACGGCAACCTCGCCCGGCGTGAGCAGAGCGCCCTGCGAGAGGGGTGCCTCGGTGGTGGTGACAGCCATGATCGTTCTCCTGTCGTTCGGTAGCTCGGCTGGCCCTGTGGGCCCCGTGGCTTTGCGTCCCCGCCTTGCGGCGGGTTTGCCGTTGTCGCTGACGAAGGGAACTATGCCCGAAACTGGACAACTGTGCAACAAGCGCCGCCGCACGTTTCGCGCGCAAACGGGTGATTTATATCCGGCCATACCGGGCGCGGACGAACGAGTAGATGCCGTAGGCGACAAACCCGAGGGCGACGATGACCAGCAGGGCGACCCCCGCGGGCTGGTCCCGGAGGGTGTGCAGGGCTCCGTCGAGGCCCGTCGCCTTCGACGGGTCGGCCTGCGCGGCGGCAGTGACGAAGAGCACTCCGACGATCGCGAGCGCGACCCCCTTGAGCACGTACCCCGCCACGCCGAGGCGCCGGACCGCAGGCCCGGCGACGCCGGAGGGCAGGCGGTGGAGGTCCTCGAGGAACTTCTTGGTCCACCCCTTGTAGACGTGGTAACCGCCGACGGCGACGATCGCGACCCCCACGGCGGCGACCAGGATCCGACCACCGGGCGCACCCATCAGCTTCGCCGTCAGGTCGGCGGTCTGCTGCGAGCTGGACGTCCCACCGCCGCGCGCGAAGCTGAGGGCCGCGAACGCGAGCGCGAGGTAGACCACCGCGCGGCCGATCGCCTTCGCCCGGTCCCCCGCACCGGTGGCGCCGGAGCCCGACGAGGTCGGCGAGCCACCGTGGAACGCCTTCGCCACCTGCCAGGCGCCGAGCGCGAGGAACGCCAGGACCGAGAACCACAGGACGACCCCGCCGAACGGGGTGCTCGCGATCGCGCCCAGGGCACCCGACTGGTCGGCCTGCTGCGTCCCGTTGCCGAAGGCGACCCGCAGGGCCAGCAGGCCGATGAGCACGTGCAGCACGCCGCTCACCGCGTACCCCGCCCGTGCCGCCAGCTCCCAGGACCGCTCCGCGCTCGCCGTTGCGCTCGTCGCCACCACGTCTGCTCCTTCGTCGGACCGAAGCAGAGATCGTGGCAGGAGCCAGGCGGTCGTGCGACCGGAGCGCGGCGGGCCGGATGGACTCGGGGGGCCGGCCCCGGCTACCGTCCGCCCGTCGGCGCCCTGCACGACGGATCGCCGCCACGCCTGGAGTGCCCTGTGAACGAGAAGCGACTGTCGGCCCTCGACGGCCTGCGTGGGATCGCCGCGCTCGGCGTCGCCATCTTCTGGCACTACCAGCACTTCGCACCGGCCAGCTACCCGTTCGCGGCCAAGGCGTACTGGCTCTACCACTACGGCGAGAGCCTTGTGGACCTGTTCTTCGTGCTCTCGGGGTTCATCTTCTGCCACGTCTACAAGCAGCGGATCCTCGACCGGAGCATCGCGTTCGGCACCTTCGCGACCCTCCGGCTCAGCCGCCTCTACCCGCTTCAGCTGGTCACGCTCGCCCTGGTCGCGGTCCTGCAGAGCGTGCGGCACCTGACGCAGGGATCGTTCTTCGTCTACCAGTCGAACGACGTCTACCACGTCATCCTCAACGTGCTGTTCATCCAGAACGGCTGGCTGGGGACCGACTACTCGTTCAACGCCCCGTCGTGGTCCGTCGCTGTCGAGATCATGGCGTACCTGGTCTTCTTCGCGATCCTGTTCGCCCTGCGCAACCGCACGGCGTACCTGTTCGGCTTCGCCCTCGTCGCGGTCGGTGCCCTCGCCGTGCGGACCTCGCAGATCGACGGGCCGCTGCTGAACGGCCAGACGTCGCGCGCGCTGATCGGCTTCTTCGTCGGCTGCCTGGCCTTCGAGCTCTACACCGCCGCACGGCGCGCGAACCGCACCACGACGCTCGCCTGGGGCGTCGGCGCCGCTCTGGCCGCGATCATCGGCGTCGGCGTGGTGTTCGGGCAGGAGGCGCTCGGCGACTGGCACAGCGTCTACCTGCTCGGCGTGTTCCCGCTGACGGTCCTGGCCGTCCTCACCATCAAGCCGCTCGGAGCCCTCTTCTCGATCCGCCCGCTGGTGTACCTCGGCGCGATCTCCTTCTCCGTGTACCTCCTGCACTTCCCCGTCCAGCTGGGGATCGAGCTGGCGGACCAGCTGCTGCCCATCGACCTCAACTACGCATCGCGGAAGTTCTTCGTCGCGTACGTGCTGCTCGTGATCGGCGTCGGCGCACTGAGCCACCGGTTCCTCGAGCTGCCGATGCAGCGACGCATCCGGCAGCGGTACCTGCCCGCGAAGGCGGAGACGCCGGCTCCGGCGCCGGCCGTCCCCGAGCTGGCGCCCGTGGGCTGATCGGTGGGGCAGGTGGGGCTTGAACCCACGACCCACGGATTATGAGTCCGCTGCTCTGACCGGCTGAGCTACTGCCCCGAGGCACCGCACACCCTACCGAGGCTCACTCGGGTGCGTTGTCGGCCCCGCCGCCCAGCACGTACGGGTCGGTCACGCCCGTGTACGCCAGGTGCGCCACGAGCCCCTCCTGCGCGTGCGGGAGGTTGTGGCAGTGGTCCATCCAGACGCCGGGGTTGTCGGCGACGAACGCGACCTCGTACGTCTCCCCCGACGACATCTCGAGCGAGTCCGTCCACCACGGGCTCCCCGTGGACGGCTGCCCGTCCCGCGACAGCACCAGCAGGTGGTGCCCGTGCAGGTGCATGGGGTGCGGCTGGCCGGAGGCGTTGCGCAGCGTCATGCGCACGACGTCGCCCTCGCTCACCATGAACATCGGGACGTTCGGGTAGGTGTGCCCGTTGATCGTCCACTGCAGGCCGGGCCGACCGTCGACGAACCCCGGCCGCCGGCCGATCGCGTAGGTGAAGTGCCGGTCGGCGGCGCGAGGGTCGAAGCCGACGTCGGTGGGCGTGCCGTAGGTGAGCAGGTCGAGCGCCGCACGCGGGTCGTCGCCGTCGGCGGCGTCGTCCGAGGGTCCGACGACGACCGACTGCGAGCCGAGCCGCACGCGCACCGACGAGCCGTCGGACGGCACGGTCACCTCCAGGTCGCCCCGTCCCCCGCCGCCGAGCACGACGGCCTGCCCGCTCACCGCGCCGGGCTCGTGCACCTCCCGACCGTCGACGGCGAGCAGCCGGAACTCGGCGCCGGGGACCCACGCGCGCAGGACGCCCGACCCGGTGTTGACCACCCGGACCCGGACGCGATCGCCGGCCGCGGCGTCGGCACGCAGGTCGTCGGCGGACCCGTCGATGGTGGGCGTCGACGCGTAGGTGTGCACGGCCGCGACCACGTCGGCGTCGTCGTCGCCGGTCGCGGGGTGCACCACGAGCACACCGAAGAGCCCGCCGCGCACCTGCGCGTGCGAGACCTGGTGCGAGTGGTACCAGAACGTCCCCGCGTCCTGCACGACGAACCGGTAGACGTGCGAGCCGCCGACGGGGACCGCGTCCTGCGTGACGCCGGCGACGCCGTCCTCGGCGTTCGGGACGTCGACCCCGTGCCAGTGCAGCGTGGTGCCGTCAGGGACCGACTTGTTGACCAGCGTGACCTGCACGAGGTCGCCGACGACGGCCTCGATCGTCGGTCCGGGCGAGGAGCCGTTGAGCGTGAACCCCTCGATGGACCGGCCGCCGCCGACCTGGACACGTCCCGACTCGGCGGTGAGCGTCACGTCGACGTCGGGGGTGCCCGTCGACGGGCCGGTGAGCGAGGAGACGCTCACGGTCGGCCCGTCGACGGTCCCGTGGTCATGGGGGCTCGCCGACGCCGTCGGGCCGCCACCCGCGTCGGGGTACCCCATCTCCATGACGGACGCGTTCGCCGGCACCAGGCTGGTCCACCAGAACCAGGCGAGCGGGCCGAGGACGAGGACCGAGGCGGCCACGGCCGCCACGATCCGACGTCGCCGACCCAACGCCTCCCGCTCGGTCATCGGTCAGGCGGTCGCCGGGGCCGCGTCGGTGCTCGCGGTCGCCGTCGCGCCCCTGGGCACCCGTGAGGCCGCGGTGATGCTCACCCCGAGCAGGACCAGGGCGTTCAGACCGTGCAGGGCACCGACCGCGGGCGCGCCGAACGCGACGAACGCGAGCGTGATCTGCAGCGCGACCAGCCCGAAGATGATGAGGGCGTACCGCACCGCGCCGGTGAACTTGGCGAAGAACGAGACGATGAGCAGGGCGATCGCGAGGATCGGGATCACCATCGTCCCGACCGTGCCGTGGATCGAGTGCCCGATGTTGCCCTCGTAGTTCGAGTCGATGACGGCTCCGTCGTCGAGCTCGTGGATGGTGGTGAACCAGCCGAGCGCGATGGCGCCCGCCTGGACGAAGACTCCGGCTGCCACCAGGTAGGCGAGCACCCGATACGTAGCTTTCATGGCGTGCCTCTCTCGATCCGTCGCGCCCCGCAGACGCGGTCGGGGCGACCGCGCCTGTCCTCCAGGATCCTCCGGCGGGCAATCTGATACACCTTGCCCCGTTTCGTCCCTCTGACGGGTGAATCGGGGCGGACGTGACCCCCGGGTACCGTGACCCGGTGGCCCTGTTCTCCCGTCGCCGTCTCCCGGCCGCCGCCCGCACCCGGCTCGACCTGCGCCCCGGCGACGCGATCCTCGTGAGCACCGAGCTCACGGAGGACCGCTGGGCCGTCGCGACCCGACGGGCCCTGCACCTGCTGGGTGCCGACGGGTCCGTGGTGCGGCACCCGTGGTCCGATGTCGACCATGGCTCGCTCGACCCCGCGACCCGCACGATGACCCTGCGCTGGGTGTGGGGCGACACCGAGCGCCTGACCTTCGCCGAGGTACCCGGGTCGTTCGCGTTCTCCCAGACCTTCCGCGAGCGGGTGCAGCAGTCGGTCGTCCATGCGGTGTCCGTCACACTCCCCGGCGGCCACCGGGCGCGGGTCGTCCTGCGCCGCGACGAGGTCGGCGAGCTGTTCACGCAGGTCCTCGGCGATGCGTCCATCGACCTGTCCGACCCCGCCGTCGCGGCCGTCGTCGACGCCGCCGAGGACGAGGTCCGCGACGCCGTCGGACTCCCCCGCTGAGCGTCCGGGGCACCCCCGAACGGCTGCTAGAGTTTCTTCCCGCACGATCCCTCGTAGCTCAATTGGCAGAGCATCCGACTGTTAATCGGACGGTTACTGGTTCGAGTCCAGTCGAGGGAGCCAGCAGACGGGCCCCTGATCAGCGCATGCGTTGACGGGGGCCTTTCTCGTGCCCGCCGACGGCGATCGGCGTGCGGTCCGACGGCCTCGTCCGACGTCGCAGCCCGGGCACCAGGGCCGGCACGCGGGCGGCGTAGGCGTCGTAGTCGCGACCGAACGCGCGACGCAGGTCCCGCTCCTCGAACCTGATCCCGATGCCGATGTAGGCGCTCATGGTCACGGCGAACAGAAGGTGCGACGCACCCATGTGCGGGGTCGCCCAGAAGGCCAGCAGCAGTCCGGTCATCAGCGGGTGCCGCACCACGGCGTGCAGTCCGTCGACCTTCAGCCCTCTCGTCCCGGCAGCGTCCCGCGTCGAGGCCCAGCCGGCCTGCCGGAGCCCGGTGAGCTCCAGGTGGTCGACCGCGAACGTCGCCGCGATGGCCAGGAGCCAGCCGGCGGCGCAGAGAGCCCACAGGGCGATGCTCGCAGGACCGTCGACGTGCCACACCGGGCCGCCCCAGGGCTGCCACAGCGCCAGCAGCAGCACGAGGCACACGTCGGTGGCGAGGACGTACGACGTGCGTTCCAGCGCCGCCGGGACCCGTCGGCGCAGCAGCGCCTTGACCTGGGGCCGCGCCATCATCGAGTGCTGCACGGCGAACAGGAGCAGGAGCGTCAGGTCGATCATGACCGCGACCGCAGCGGATGTAGGCGGCGGTCCGTCGACGGTCGGCGAGACGACGACGTCGGCGAGGAACGCGACGGTCCACAGAGTGACGACGACGAACCCCGCCCACGCGGCGGCGGACAGGGCCATGAACAGGGGGTTGCGGGTCATGGACCGATGCTCGGGGACCCGCCGGCTCGGCACAGCCGTGGAACTACCTCACTTGACCGGCTCGCTCGCGACGTACCAGGCAGCGACCTGCGCACGCGACCGGAACCCGAGACGCAGCCGGATGCGCTCCACGTGCGACTCGGCCGACCGCTCCGTGATCCCGAGGCGCTCGGCCAGCTCGCGGTTGGTGAGGCCGTCGGCGACGAGGGCCGCGACCTCCGTCTGGCGAGGGGTGAGCCCCGTCGGCACGGCCCGTCGCAGCCGGGGCAGACCCAGGAAGCGGCGCAGCTCCTCGACCAGCGCCTGCGCGTCGCCCGAGGCCGGGAGGTGCGACCGGCCCTCGAGCTCCACCAGCCGAGCGCCCGGGATCGCGTCGGCCAGCGCCCGGCCCTCGGCCACCGGGACGGCGCGGTCCCCCCGCCGGTGCAGCACGAGCGTCGGCGCCGAGATCCGCGGCAGCGCGGGCCGCACGTCCAGGTCGTACGCCAGGCCGAGGAGCGCGACCGCCGTCTCGGCCGAGGAGGCGGCCCGCTGGTAGCGGGCAAGCGCCCGACGGGTCCCCGCATCCGCGTCGGGAGCGAAGATGTCGGTGAGCAGGTCCGATCCGAGCCCCCAGTGGGTCGCGAGCAGACCGAGGACGTGCCGCCGGCTGTCCTCGTCCCCGAGGGCGGCACCCGCGGCCCAGCCGCCGTAGAGGACGAGCCTCGACACCGTCTCGGGCCGTTCCGACGCCCACAAGGCCGCCACCGGCGCCCCCAGCGACCAGCCGAACAGGTCGACGTCCGCCGCGCCGAGGGCCTCGAGCACGGCCCGGATCGTGGCCAGCTCCAGCGCCATCGTCCGAGCCCCCTCGTAGGGATCGGACAGGCCGCAGCCCGGGCGGTCGTAGCGCACGAGCGTCCGGCCGGACGACAGCGCCTGGTGGACCATGCGCTCGGACGGGATCGACCAGCCGAGCTCGAGGTGGCTCAACCAGCCCGGCACCTCCAGCAGCAGCGGACCGCTGCCGGTCAGCGCGAAGGCCACCTTCCCGCCACCCTCGAGGTGCGCCGTCCCCCAGCGCTGCTCCCGCACAGCCACGAGACCAGTGAACAGCACGAACGCCGCTCGTCGGCCCGCGCGGGACGACGTCGTCACCCCGCGTCGATCACCGCCATCGTGCACCGGGCGATGCACGCGAGCCTGCCGTCGTCGTCCACGATCCGGACCTCCCAGACCTGGGTGCGACGGCCCAGAGCGACCGGGCGGGCCGTGCCCGTGACCCAGCCGGAGCGGACCGGTCGCAGGTGGTTGGCGTTGATCTCCATGCCGACGCACGCGGTGCCGGGCGCGGCGACGAACGTGGCGGCGCAGCTGACCAGGGTCTCGGCCAGCAGCACCGACGCGCCACCGTGCAGGATCCCGAACGGCTGACGGGTCCGGCTGTCGACCGGCATCCGTCCGCTCAGGTGGTCGGCGCCGAGCTCGGTGAGCTCGATGCCGAGGTGGCCGATGGCCGACGCCGCGCCCATCGCGTTCGCCTCGTCCAGGTCCGGGGTGCCCTGCCAGATCGGGGCGAGGGCGGGGTCACGGGTTCGCTGCATGCACTCCATCGTGGCGATCGGACCGCACCGACGCAGCCGTGGAACTACCTCACATGGTCAGCGCCGTCAGGCAGCGCCCGGCACCCCTCCGGTACCGGGCGCCGCCCGACGGGCGCGGCTCAGCGGACCTTCGCCGCGACGATCGACCCGTCACCGAAGACGTTCGTCGAGATGTACAGGCGTCCGTTCTGCCACTCGATACCGGCCGGCTGCGTGAACGCCCCCAGCGGGGTGACCGTCCCGTTGCGGCTGACGGTCGAGACCTGGTTCGCGTACAGCTCGGCGACGAACACGGTGCCGTCCGGCGAGACGGCCACGCCGGTCGCCCCGGCCAGACCCGTGGCCAGGAGCTTGACCGCTCCGGTGCGGGGGTTGACCTTGTACACCGAGCCGAGGTTGCCCAGGCTGCCGTCCTCGGGGCCGCCGGGCAGCGACGTGACGTACAGCCACCCGTCGGGGCCGAGCTCGACATCCGTCGCCACCGGCTCGAGGTTGACGGTCGCCCCGACCACGCAGTCGGGCAGGCCGATCCCCGCGGCGGCCTCGGCGGTCGCGACGAAGGCGGCCGGCGGCAGGACGGCGACCGTGCGCACGGTGCCGTGCCGGTCGACCGACAGGACGTCGTTGCCGCCCGCGTCGGCGACGTAGGTGATGCCGGGCAGCATCAGGGAGCCGTACCCGTGCGAGTCGACGCCGCCGGGCGCGGGCGCCAGGAACGGCGGCACCATCGCCAGGCACTCGGGCGTGAGCCCCTCGAAGCCGTACGTGTTGACCGCATCGGGGTTGTTCGCCTGCTCGTAGGCCAGCAGGTCGGCGACCTGGGTGACGGTCCCGTTCGGGGAGCGGCGCATCAGCAGCGAGGACGAGACCGACTCGAAGTCACCGACGCGGGTGGCGAACGTCGTGGACCCGAGCAGGGACGACACCGCGGCGAGGTCCGTGCCGAGGGGCTCCTCGACCAGGGTCGTCGGTGCCTGCCCGGGCTTGACGGAGGACAGGAGGCTCGGGACGTCCGGGGAGGGTGACACCTGGCCGACGACGAGGCTGCCCCACGGGTTGACGTCGAACGTCAGCGGGCCGGTCAGGTGCTCGGCGACGGTCGTCGTCGACCTCAGGACCGGTGGCTTGTTGTGGCCGTGACCGGGATGCCAGGACGACGACAGGTCGTCCACACCATGACGACCCCAGTCGTCCTGCCCGTGCGCGGAGGCGGGGATCGACCCGGCGACCAGCAACCCTGCTGTCGCCGCGGCTGCCCCGAGAGTACGCAGACGCATCTCCAGGAACCTTTCGCTCAGTCGGTGGGTGTCCCGCTGGGCACCGTCGCCCGACAAGCCCGACAAACTGGACATCTGACTATGGCCCGACTGTGCGTTCCCTGTACAGATGACCCGACGAACCGGAACGGTCAGTCCTGCCAGGAACCCATCCACTCGTCCCACTCGGGCCCCTCGCCGAGCGCGATGCCGGCGCGCGCCTGCTCGTGGAGCCCGCGCACGGCGAGCTCGAGGTAGCGGAGGTGGAGCGCGTCCGCGTGCGCCCGGGGGAACGGGAGCGCCGGGCGCAGGTGCAGGAGGAGCTGCATCACGTCGGCCGTCGTGAACCCCGGGGGCAGCAGACCGTCGGCCTGGTCGCGCGCGACCAGCCGCTCGAGGTTCGCGCGCAGCTCCTCGGACGCCTCGGCGAGCTCCGCCGAGATCGGGTTGCCCGCGCCCGGGGGCTGCAGGATCGGACCCGTGGCGCCGGTGATCTGCCGGGCGAGGAACGTGGCCACGGCGCCACGAGGTGCCGCATCGGAAGGCCCGCCGTCCGGGGCGGCCCCGACCTCGCGAGCAAGTCCGGCCGCCTCGGTCACAGCGTTCACGCGCAGCGCCTCGACCAGCGCCTCCTTGGTCGGGTACCGACGGTAGATCGATCCGACGCCGACGCCCGCGTGACGGGCGATCTCGGCCATCGACGCGTCGTGCCCTCGGGCGGAGAACACCTCGCGCGCCGCCGCGAGCACCGCCGAGTCGTTCGACCGG
This sequence comes from Cellulomonas sp. P2_F12, assembly GCF_056403775.1. Lineage (NCBI taxonomy): Bacteria > Bacillati > Actinomycetota > Actinomycetes > Micrococcales > Cellulomonadaceae > Cellulomonas > Cellulomonas sp. P2_F12. The sequence goes on from NZ_JBFUEV010000001.1 coordinate 789,416, forward strand.
GCTTCTTCCTGCCGGCCCGGCAGGCGGCGGTCGGGGGCGCTGGGATCCGGCATGGGCCCAGTGTAGGAGGGTGATAAGGTGGAACGGAAGTTCCGTTCCGTTCCAATCACCCAGCAAGGCAGAGAGCGAGCACCACCCATGCCCCCCGCGATCACCATGACGGAGGCCGCCGCGCCGAGCACCCTCGGCGCCCCCGGAACCAGTGCGGACCGAGGAGTGCCCGGCTCCCCCGGACTGCGCCGGCCCGGCCTGTTCACGTTCGCGCTCAGCGCGGCGGTGTTCGCGTTCTCGCTCATGCAGACGCTCGTGGTGCCCGCTCTGCCGACCATCGGGCACGACCTCGGCGCGAGCAGCCTCGGTACGGGCTGGATCCTCACCGCGTTCCTGCTGGCCGGTGCCGTGTTCTCACCGGTGGTCGGCAACCTCGGTGACCGGTTCGGCCACCGCCGGGTCATGCTGACGGCGATGCTCGTCTTCGCCGCCGCGACCCTCGCCGCTGCCGCCGCGCCGAGCCTGGGCGTGCTGCTCGCGGCGCGGGTCGTGCAGGGCGTGAGCACCGCGACGTTCCCGCTCGCCCTCGCGCTCACCCGGTCCCGGCTGACCGGGCCGCGGCTCGCGGCGGCCTTCGGCTGGATCCCGGGCATGATCGGGCTCGGTGCCGGTCTCGCCCTCGTGGTCGGCGGGGTCGTCGTCGACGCCCTGTCGTGGCGGTGGATCTTCGTCATCGGCGCGGCCCTGATCCTGGTCGCGGTGGCGATGGTGGTCGTGTGGGTGCCCCGCGGCGCCGCGGCGAGCGCACCCCGGTCGACCGACTGGCCGGGCATCCTGCTGCTCGCGGGTGGTCTGGTCGGCGTGCTGCTCGCGGTCTCGCAGGGCCGGGTGTGGGGCTGGACGTCGCCGTTGACCGTCGGCGTCGGCGCGGCCGGCGTCCTCCTGCTCGTCACCCTCGTGCTCGTCGAGCTGCGCACCGCCGCTCCGGTGGTGGACGTGCGGACCTTCCGCCACGGGCCCATCGCGATCCTGAGCCTGCTGACCGTCGTCGTCGGCTTCGTCCCCTACGTCTGCTACGTGGCCCTGCCCCTGCTCATGCAGGCCCCCACGAGCACGGGCTACGGGTACGGCATGAGCGTGACCGTCTCGGCGCTGGCCCTGCTGCCGAGCGCGATCCTGGTCTTCCTGGGCGGCCGGCTCACGCCGGTTCTGGTCTCGCGGCTGAGCGGCGGCGGCACGGCCGTCGTGGCGGCGGCCGTGATGGGCATCGGCTCGGTCGTCCTGGCGCTGTGGCCGACCACGCCGTGGATCGTCATCGTGGGCTTCGCGGTCCTCGGCCTCGGCAACGGCATCGGCTATGCCATCTGCGCCCAGCTGGTCGTCACCTGGTCACCGGCGAACGAGACCGGCGCCGCCACCGGCCTGAACGGCGTCGTCCGGACGATCGGCTCGGCAGCCGCGGCACCGGTCGTGACGGCACTCCTGACGGCGGGCATGGCCTCGGCTGCGGACCCGGCGCTCGCGTACTCCCTCATCTTCTGGGTCGCAGCCGGTGCGAGCGTCGTCGGCGCGGCCGCCTCGATCGCCCTGGTCGCCAAGGCGCGTCGCGCCGGCTGAGTCGGCGGTGGGCGACGGGCTATCGGCGCGCCGCCCAGACGAGCACGCCGGACCCGTCGACCGCGTGCAGCTCGACGACCGGACCGCCAACGCGTGTCGCCAGCACGTCGCCGGCTTGCGCCGTGCCGACCTCCCAGGTGCCGTCCGGCCCCTCGTAGGTCAGCGCGGGACCCGGGCCGGCGTCGGACGGCAGCGATGCCGTGCCGCCGCCGGCCTCCAGGCACACCGACCCGTCGCGACCCGCGTACGCGCTGGCGCCGCCGGGCAACGAGGTGACCGCGCCGACGGGTGGCTCGTCGCACGCGTGCACGACGGGCCGCGCGGGGGGCGTGGTCACCGTCGCGACGACCGCCCACGCGACCAGCGCGGCGGCGAGCGCGCCGGGCACGAGCCGCCGGGCCGGCGGCATCGAGGGTCGTTGCACGACCGCCAGCACGGTCGCCGTGACGGCGAGCCCGAGCAGTCCGCCGATCGTGTTGAGCAGGAGGTCGTTGACGTCGAACGCGCGCCACGCCCACCCCACCGCGGCCGAGACCAGCAGCTGCGTCGTCTCGATCACGAGGGTCACGGCGACGCAGGCGAGCACGAGCGCCTCGTACCGCCATCGCACGACGAGCGGCAGCAGGATCCCGAACGGGATGGTCATGAGGACGTTGCGCTGCACCTCCCACCCGGCGAGCAGGTCGGGCCGCCGGAGCACGAGGTCGTAGGACGGACCCGTGCCGCGCTCGACCTGCCCGAACGGGAGGGGCAGGAACGCCGCGCCCGCGAGCGCGACCAGGTACACGACGAACGCGACGGTGGCTGCTCGGTGGAGGGCGGGGGCGCGCTGGTCGGTCACCGCACCAGGGTGTCCGTGCGGCGTGGGCCGGCGCGTCCGCCGGGAGCCGGACCGCGGGTCAGCCCAGGGTCGGACCTCGGAGCCGCTCCGCGCATTGTCGCGCCGGAGCGCCACGGCTACCGTCGCGAGATGGGCGATCGGGAACTCGTTGTCGACGGCTATCGGATCGAACCGCTCAGTCCGCTGACCTGGGATGCGTTCGCGGACCTGGCGGAACGCCACAACGGCGTGTGGGGCGGCTGCTGGTGCACGTACTTCCACCTCTACCCCGACCCCACGGAGGAGCGCCGGGAGCTCGGCCACCGCGAGTTCAAGCGACGGCTCGTCGAGGCCGGTCGCGCGCACGCGGCTCTCGTGTTCGACGGCGACGTCGCCGTGGCGTGGGCCCAGTACGGCACGGTCGACGAGCTGCAGAACATCCACCACCGCAAGGAGTGGGAGCAGGGTGTCCCGCGCAGGCCGGACTTCCGGATCACCTGCCTGTTCGTGGACCGCGACTACCGCCGCAAGGGGATGGCATCGGTCGCGGTCCGCGGAGCGCTCGCGCTGATCTCCGCTGCCGGAGGTGGCCTGGTCGAGTCGTATCCGCACGACCTGCCACCCGGTAAGAAGACCTCCGCGTCGTTCCTCTACAACGCCACGCGGACCATGTACGAGCAGCTCGGCTTCACGTTCCAGCGGCCCAAGGGCAAGGGCAACTGCGTGATGACCACCGAGGTCCCGGCGGACACGCGCGCGTCAACCTGACCGTCAGTCGTCGAGCAGCCGGCGCCGCATCGCGAAGTTCACCAGCTCCACGCCACGCAGCACCGGGTGCTGCTCTCGTTCGACGACGAACCCCTGCGCCTCGAAGAACGGCCGTGCCGTGACGCTGGCGTTCGTCGTGAGCGCGGGCGTGCCGTCCTCACGAGCCGTGTCCACCACCCAGCCGAGCAGCGCCGTGGCGACGCCCTGCCGACCGTGGTCCGGGTCGACGAAGAGCATGTCCACGTAGCCGTGCTCGTCGACGTCGGTGAAGCCCACGACTCGGCCGTCCACGCCGGCGACGCACGTGCGGCTCGCGGCGCGCCGGGCGCCCCACCGGTCCACGTCCGGGACGTCGGGCGCCCATGCCGCGATCTGCTCGGGCGAGTAGTCGCGGCTGGCGGTCCCGCGGACAGCCCTCAGGAAGACGTCGAGCGTCGCCGAAGCGTCGTCTGACGTGTACGGACGCACGATCACGTCTCGAGCCTATCCACGGGCACGACGCTGTCCGGCTCGGGACCATCGGCCCTGGCAGGCGACCGCCGCTACGCCGACAGTGCTTGCAGCCGGAGACCCCGGCCCCGTCCGGACACAGAAGAGGTGGAGACCCCACATGAATCCAGAGCTGATCCTCGTCGAGTACCACAACAGGGAACGCGAGCTCGCCATCGAGGCCGAGCACCGACTGGCGTGCGCCGCCCGCCCGCAGAGCACACGCCCGACGCCCCGCAACAGGCTCCTGCGTCGTCTGCTGACCGCAGCGACGCACTGAGCCGCCCACAGACGAGGGCCAGTCCGCCCGGGCTGGCCGTCGCTGTCCCGGAGGCCTCAGAGCGAGCGCGCGACCCCCGCACGCCAGACGGTGCGCAGCGCCAGCGTGTCGGAGATGTCGGCGGTGGGGTCGCCGTCCACCAGCAAGAGGTCCGCGCGCAGGCCGGGCGCGATCCGGCCGCGGTCGTCGAGCCCGAAGCGGCGCGCGGGCACCGAGGTGGCGGCCCGCAGCGCCTCGATCGGGGTCAGGCCGGCACGGACGAGGAGCTGCAGCTCGTGGTGCACGCTCGCGCCGTGGGCGACGCCGCCGAGGTACGGGACGGGCACGGACGCGTCCGAGCCGACGAGCAGGTCCACGCCCGCGCGGTGCAGCGCGGCGACAGAGGCGAGGACGTCGTCGAGGTTGCCCGCGGCGTAGCGGGCGATGCTCGACCTGAGGGCGGCGAGCCAGGCGGGGTCGAGGCGCGAGGAGACCCGGGGATCGTCGGCGAACGCCTCCCCGGTGAGCCCCATCATCGACGCGTCGAGGACGATGCACGGCACGACGAAGGCGTTCGCGGCGGCGAGGGCAGCGACGACCTCGGGAGTGTGCGGTCGGTCCATGAACACGTGGGTCAGCCCGTCGACGCCCGCCTGCACGGCAGACATCGTCGCGTCGACGGTCAGCGCGTGCGCGACGACGATCCGGTCGAGCCGGTGCGCTTCGGCGACGGCCGCGTCCACCGTCGCCTGGTCGAGGCACGGCAGGCCGGGGTGCCCCTCGACGGTCCCGTCGTCGATCATGACCTTGATGTAGTCCGAGCCGGCCTCGACCAGTCGCGGGATCCAGGCGACGGCCTCCTCGGGCGTCGTCACGAAGGGCATGACCGGGGCGGGTCCGTCACCACGCGGCGGGCCGCCGGGGCGCTCGCCGGCGGGGAAGAGCTCGGACGGGTGCCCTCCCGGGGGCGTGAGGGCGAAGCCCGACGAGCGGACGTCGGCCAGTCCGGGGTCAGCCCCGACTCGGCGCTGCGCGTCGCCCGTCATGGCGCCCTGCATCTCGAGCTCCGTCGTGACGCCGAACCGGAGCGCCTGGGCGAGCGCCGGCGCGGACGTGTGCACGTGCGCGTCGATGAGGCCGGGCAGGAGGGTGCCGCCGCGGGCGTCGACGACCTCGGCGTGCGACGGGACCGCGCCGCCGACGTCGACGATGCGGTCGCCCTCGAGGGTGACGGTGGTCGCGGCGAGGACCTGGTCTCCGTCGAAGACGCGGGCGTTGACGAGCGTGGTGATCACGGGAGCCTCCTGGGTAGATGCATGACGATATGCACATATGTGCTTCCATGCAACTATCGAGGTATCGTCGTGCCATGGAGAGCCACCGCGACGCCGGACCGCCGCCGGAGCAGGACGTGTGGGACGAGGACCAGCTGCTGGACGAGGTGGGGGCCGCGTTCTCCCGGCTGCGTCGACGGACCACCCAGGTCAGCGTCGACACCGCGCCCAGCCGCAAGGACCTCAGCCGCAACCTCGTCCTCAACATCGTCGACGAGGGATCCGGCGAGATGACGGTCGGCGGCGTGGCCGAGCAGCTCGGCATCGACCCCTCGGCCGCCAGCCGGGCCGTCTCCGACTGCATCGGGGCGGGGCTGCTCGAGCGTCGCGCGTCGCAGGTCGACGGCCGACGCACGGTCCTGTCGATCACGGCCGAGGGCGACGCCCTGCGCGCGCGGTTCCGGCGCCAGCAGAGGTCCGCGTTCGTGCAGATCACCGGCGACTGGTCCGACGAGGACCGCCTGACGTTCGCGCGGCTGCTCGTGCGGTACGACCGGGCGACCGCGCACCTGACCGACTAGCGCGCCCCGTCACCGGGGCGCCGACGACGGCTCGACATGCAGCAATCCGCCTGGCGGGTGAGCATGCGTGCATGCACGTCGTCCGGGTGTCCAGCGCGCTGGTCGTGCTGCTCGTCGCCGGCTGCGCGGTCGGCTCGTCGGCGACCCAGGCCGACGAGGCGCGCGCGCTCACCGACCCCGTGACGCAGGCCGCCTCGGCAGTGCAGACGTCGCTCCTGTCCGTACAGCTCCTGGGTGACGACCGGGTCACCGCCCCCGTCGCAGACACCTCGCTCCTGGACTCGATCGCCGTGCTGGCCGAGGCGGCGGACGCCGTCACGACCTTCGTGCCCGCCGACCCGACCGGGTCCGGCTGGCAGTCTGACGCCCTCGAGGCCGTGCAGGCGGCGCAGGTCGCCGTGGCCGATGCTCGGGCCTGGGCCAACGGCGCGACGGGCAGCGAGGAGGCCGCGGCCACTCGCCTGCGCGACAGCGCCCACGCGCTCGATGCGATGAGCGCGGAGCTCGAGGCGGCGGGCGGCTCGTGAAGAAGCTCCTCGGGCTCGCGCTCGGCATCCTCACCGCGATCGGCGGGTTCCTCGACATCGGGGACCTGGTGACGAACGCCGTCGTCGGGTCGCGGTTCGGCCTGTCGCTCGCGTGGGTGGTCGCCGTCGGCGTCGTCGGCATCTGCCTGTTCGCCAGCATGTCCGGGCGGGTGGCCGCGGTCAGCGGTCGCGCGACCTTCGAGATCATCCGCGAACGGCTGGGCCCGCGCGCGGCCGGGGCCAACCTGGCGGCCAGCTTCCTCATCAACCTGCTGACCCTGACCGCCGAGGTCGGCGGCATCGCGCTGGCGCTGCAGCTGGCCAGCAGCGTCGAGCCGCGCCTCTGGATCCCCGTCGCCGCCCTCGCGCTCTGGCTGGTGGTCTGGCGCACGAAGTTCTCGATCATGGAGAACGTCACCGGGCTGGTCGGGCTCACGCTCGTCGTGTTCGCGGTCGCCGTGTTCCTGCTAGGCCCCGACTGGAGCACGCTCGCCGAGCAGGCGTTCCATCCCCGCGTGCCCGCCGACGAGGGGCACGCGGTGTACTGGTACTACGCGATCGCGCTCTTCGGCGCGGCGATGACCCCGTACGAGGTGTTCTTCTTCTCCTCCGGCGCGGTCGAGGAGAAGTGGACGGTGAAGGACCTCGCGCAGTCGCGGTTGAACGTGCTGGTCGGGTTCCCGTTCGGCGGGGTGCTCTCGGTCGCCATCGCCGCGTGCGCCGCGATCGTGTTCCTGCCCGCCGGCATCGAGGTGTCGTCGCTCTCCCAGATCGTGCTGCCGGTCGCGCTCGCCGGCGGCAAGCTCGCCCTGGCCGTCGTCATCGTCGGCATCGTCGCAGCGACCTTCGGCGCCGCCCTCGAGACGTCTCTGTCCAGCGGCTACACGCTGGCCCAGTTCATGGGCTGGTCGTGGGGCAAGTTCCGCCGTCCCGCGCGGGCGGCTCGCTTCCACCTGACGATGATCGTCTGCATCCTGGTCGCCGTCGGCGTGCTCATGACCAGCGTCGACCCGATCGCGATCACCGAGTTCTCGGTGGTCTTCTCGGCGATCGCGCTGCCTCTGACGTACCTGCCGATCCTCGTCGTCGCCAACGACCCCGAGTACATGGGCACCCACGTGAACGGACGGGCCACCAACGGGTTGGCGCTCGTCTACCTGGTCATCATCGTGGCGGCATCCGTCGCTGCGATCCCCCTCATGATCGTGACGGGAGCGGGCTCATGACCCTGCCGCAGGACGAGCACCCGCCCGGCCTGGTCCTCGACGCGCGCCTGCACCTGCTCGACCGGCAGGTCCTCGACGTCGACGGCGTGCCGGTGTGCACGGTGGACGACCTCGAGGTCCGCGGCGTCGACGGGAGCGACCTGCCCGACGGCAGCCAGACAGCCGTCGTCACGTCCCTGCTGTCCGGCGCCGTGCTGGCCACGCGCATCTTCGGCGGCCGGCCGCCGTCGTCCCGGTGGCACCGGATCCGCTGGACGCACGTGGCCGACGTCGGCACGACAGTGAAGCTCGGGCTCCACGGGGCCGAGCTCGACGTCACGTGGACCGAGCGCTGGGTGCGCGACCACGTCATCGCCCGCATCCCCGGAGGCAGCCATGATCCTGGGTGACCTGCTCGACTCCCCCGTCCGCGACGCCGACGGCGTCCGCCTCGGCTACGTCGTCGACGTCCGCTTCGCGCTCGACGGCCCGGTCGACGGGCTCCTGGCGGCGCCCCGCCTGCACGGGCTCCTTGTCAGCCCTCGCACCGGCACGTCGTTCCTCGGCTACGAGCGCAACGGCGTCGACGCGCCCGCCGTCCTGGCCCGCTGGTTCGCCTGGCGGCACCGCGGCACGTTCCTGGTGCACTGGACCGACGTGCACGCGGTGACGACCGACTCCGTCGCCTTGCGGCCCGGCTTTTCCCGCTGGGCGGCCGACCTGCCGGGCGCGACGGCCCAGCGCCCGTGACCGTCCGCATCGGCACGTCCGGGTGGTCGTACGACCACTGGGACGGCGTGCTCTACCCGCACGCCATGCCCGCAGCGGAGCGGCTCGGGCGCTACGTGCAGGAGTTCGACACGGTCGAGCTCAACGCCAGCTTCTACCGGTGGCCGCGGGACGCCACGTTCGCCGGGTGGCGGCGTCGGCTCCCACCGGGCTTCGGCATGTCGGTCAAGGCGCCGCGCGGCCTGACCCACGCCAAGCGCCTGTACGCGCCCGAGGTCTGGTCCGACCGCATCGCCCGCTCCTGGCACGAGCTCGGACCGAGGCGCGAGGTCGTCCTGGTCCAGCTGCGCCCCGACCAGGAGCGTGACGACGCCCGGCTCGACTGGTTCCTGCGGTCCGTGCCCGACTGGGTCCGCGTCGCCGTCGAGCTGCGCCACCCGTCCTGGCAGGTGGACGAGGTGTTCGCGCTGCTGGAGCGTCGCGGGGCGGCCTACTGCGTGCTCAGCGGCGCCCACCTGCCGTGCATCCTGCGAGCGACGGCGCCGGTCGTCTACGTCCGGATGCACGGCCCCGACCACGACCACCTCTACGCCGGCTCGTACTCCGACGACGACCTGCGCTGGTGGGCCGACCGAGTCCGCGAGTGGTCCGGCACCGGGCGCGACGTGCTCGTGTACTTCAACAACGACGGAGGCGGCAACGCGGTCCGCAACGCCCGCACGCTGAAGGGGATCCTCGGCGCCTGACCGGCGCTCTGCCCGCCGCTGTCGGAGGCCGCTCGTAGCCTGGAGCGATGGATCAGGACCGCACGTATCCGCAGGGTGTCACCTCGTGGGTGGACATCGAGCAGCGTGACGTGGAGGGCGCGAAGGCGTTCTACCGCGCCGTCCTCGGCTGGACGTTCCGCGACGCCACGCCGCCGGGCACGCCGTCGCGCTACGTGATCGCGCAGGTCGGCGGTCGTGACGCCGCGGGCATCGGCGGCCCTGCCGACCCGTCCGACCAGGGTCCCGACGACCCGTCGTGGCACACGTACGTGGCGGTCGACGACGTGCAGGCCGCGCTCGAGCGCGTCACCGCGGCGGGCGGCACGGTGACAACCGGCCCGACCGTCGCCGGCGAGGGCGGGACGTGGGCGGCCGTCACCGACGAGCAGGGTGCGGCGATCCGGCTGTGGCAGGCGAAGCGTCGGCCCGGCGCCCAGGTCGTCAACGTGCCCGGCGCCTGGAACTTCAGCGACCTGCACACCAGCGACCCGGCGTCGGCGGTCCGCACGTACTCCCGGGCCTTCGGGTGGGACGTCGTCGACGTGGGGTTCGGCACCCTGATCCGGGTGCCCGGCTACGGCGACCACCTGGCCGCGACGGTCGACCCCGGCATCCACGAACGGCAGGCCGGCGTCGCGGCTCCCCCGGGGTTCGCCGACGCGATCGGCTGGGTGGTGCCCGTCCGGGACGGCGAGGACCCGCACTGGCACGTGTCGTTCACGGTCGCCGATCGGGACCGGACCGCCCAGCTCGCGGGCGACAGCGGCGGGGAGGTCCTCGCGACCGAGGAGACCGGCTGGACCCGCACGGCGCTCATCCGGGACCCGCAGGGCGCCGAGTTCACCGCCAGCCAGTTCACGCCGCTGGCCTGACGAGCCAGAGCCCTGGTGGACCGGCACTAGGGTCGGTCGATGGCGTTCGACGTCTCCCCGGAGGCCTACGGGCGGTTCATGGGCCGGTACTCCGAGCCGCTCGCGGTCCAGTTCGCCGCGAGCCTCGACATCGTGCCCGGCAGCCGCGCGCTCGACGTCGGCTGCGGTCCGGGAGCCCTGACCGCACAGCTGGTCGCCCTCCTCGGGGTCGACGCGGTCGTGGGCGTCGAGCCGTCGGAGTCGTTCGTCGTGGCCGCCCGGGCCCGGCTGCCCGGCGTGCGGGTGCTGGTCGGCGCGGCCGAGTCGCTGCCGCTGCCCGACGACGCCGTCGACCTCACGGTCGCGCAGCTGGTCGTCCACTTCCTCGCCGACCCGGTGGCGGGCCTCCGGGAGATGGCTCGGGTGACCCGGCCCGGTGGTGTCGTCGCCGCCAGCGTGTGGGACCACGCCGGCAGCAGCGGCCCGTTGGAGCCGTTCTGGCGCGCGGTGCGTGACGTCGACCCGTCGGCACCGGGCGAGTCGGCGCTCCCGGGCACGCGGGAGGGACAGCTCGCGGAGTTCCTCCGTGCGGCCGGCCTCGAGGACGTCGAGCCGTGGACCGAGACGGTCCGCTCCCGCTACGGGACGTTCGACGAGTGGTGGGAGACGTTCACGCTCGGGGTCGGACCCGCGGGCGACTACGTCGCCGGCCTGGGCGACGCCGAGCGGGAGGCGGTGCGTGCGCGGAGCGCACAGCTGATGCCGACCGGGGCGTTCGAGATCAGCGCCGTCGCGTGGTGCGTGCGCGGGACCGTTCGCTGACCGACCGGCTCAGCGGGCGTCGTCGACTGACCCCGACCGCCGTGCCCGGTAGGCGGCGACGTGCGCGCGGTTCGCGCAGCCGTTGACGTCGCAGAACCGGCGCGAGCGGTTGCGGGACAGGTCGACCAGGACGGCCTCGCAGTCGTCGGCCTCGCAGGTCTGCAGGCGGTCGTACTCGTTGCTGCGGACCACGTCGACCATCGCCATGGCGGTCTCGACGAGCATCACCGTGCCCAGCGGCGCGTCCGGCACGGTCCCGTGCAGGTGCCAGTCCAGGCTGTCGTGCCGGGCGAGGTACGGCACAGCTCCCCCGCTCCCGAGCATCCCGTTGAGCACGCCGGCCGCGGTGTCCCGGTCGACGTCCCACAGCCCGGCGATCCGGCCGCGCGCGTCGCGGACCGCGTCCAGCTCGGCCGCGTCGCCGTCGTGCCGGGCCGTGTAGCCCCACCGGGCGTAGAACTCGGACACGTCGTCGGTCGTCGCCATGGCGTCGTGCCCGTCCCGGCGGCGAGCGGTGTTGACCAGCTCGACGGCCGCGGCGATGTTCATCTCGGTGTCAGGTGCGAAAACCACTTTGACTCCTGTCGGCGGGCGGCGCTACTGTCACGAGTCTAGGGGGATTTCACTCATGACATCCCTGTTCACGGCGGGAGGGCGGCGATGTCCAACCGCGCGCCCGGCATCGTCGCAGGCCTGGTCGCCGCCGTCGCCTTCGCCACCAGCGGCCCGGTCGTCAAGCCGCTCCTGGTCGCCGGGTGGTCGCCGGGCTCCGCGATCCTCGTCCGGCTGTCGGTCGCCGCGCTGCTGCTGGCCGGTCCGGCCGCCTGGGCCCTGCGCGGCCGGTGGTACGTGCTGCGCGACGAGTGGCGCACGGTGCTCGGCTTCGGGGTGCTCGGAGTCGCGACCGCGTCGACCATGTACTACCTCGCGGTCGACCGGCTCCCCGTGGCCGTCGCGCTGCTCATCGAGTACACCGGACCGTTGCTGCTCGTCGCGTGGCGGTGGGCCCGCCAGGGCCAGGCCCCGACGCGGGCCACGCTCGCCGGCGCCGCGCTGGCCACAGGAGGGCTGGTCCTCGTGCTCGACCTCACCGGGAAGCTCGAGCTCGACCCGGTCGGGCTCGCCTTCGCGCTGGTCTCCGCCGTGGGGAACGCCGCGTACTTCGCGCTCAGCGGCCGCCGGACCGATCTCCCGCCGATCAGCCTGGCGGGCGCGGGCATGGCCGTCGGCGCGCTGACCGTCGCCGTCGTCGCCGCGGTCGGCGTGCTCCCCCTGGCCGCCCCCGACGTGCGCGTCGACCTGCTCGGTGCGCACGTGCACTGGATAGTCCCGCTGCTGATCGTCGCCACCGTGCCGACCGCCTTCGCCTACGGCGTCAGCGCACTGTCCGTCCGCCTGCTCGGCGAGCGGCTCGCGTCGTTCCTCGCCCTGTCCGAGGTGCTCGTCGCCGTGCTGCTCGCCTGGGCCCTGGTCGGCGAGGTGCCCGGCGCGGTGCAGCTGGCGGGGATGGTGCTCGTCGTCGCCGGGATCGCCCTGGTCCGGCGCGGGACGGACGTCCCCGAGGTCGTCGTCGTCGCCCCGCCGGCGCGAGCCGCCGTCGACGTCCGCGCCTAAGGGCCCGATCGCCTCCAACCATTGCGCTCCCGGCGGCACCCGGAGCATTGTCGACGGAGCGCCGCAGCGCCGCGGTGCGGGAGGGTCCACGGTGATCCAGATGCGTCGGCCGGTGTTCGTCGTCCTGCTCGCGTTCCTGCTGTCCGCTCTCACGGTGACGGCAGCGCCACCCGCGTCGGCGGCCGTGATCACCGGCTTCAGCGACACGCTGGTGGCCACCGTCATCTCCCCGACCGCGCTCGCGTTCACGGCGGACGGCCGGATGCTCATCACGGACAAGGGCGGCCGGCTCCGGGTGCGGACCGCCGCCGGCGCGCTGCTCGCGGCGTCGGCCCTCGACATCAACTCGCGCATCTGCATCGGCTCCGAGCGAGGACTGCTGGGCGTCGCCGTCGACCCCGACCCGACCACCAAGGCGATCTACCTCTTCTACACGGCCCGCGGCACCGACGCGACGTGCCCGACGAGCACCACGGGCAACCCCGCCGGCGCACCCCGGAACCGGGTGTCGCGGTTCGTCCTCGGCGACAACAACGTGGTCGACCCCGCGAGCGAGACCGTCCTCCTGGACGGCATCTACACGCCGGCGGGCAACCACAACGCCGGGGACCTGCACGTCGGCAAGGACGGCTACCTGTACGTCTCCACCGGCGACGGCGGCTGCGACTACGCGGGCAACAGCGGCTGCGGCGGCGAGAACGACGCCACCCGGGACCGCAACATCCTCAACGGCAAGATCCTGCGGGTCGTCCGGACCACGGGCGCCCCGGCTCCCGGCAACCCCTTCCTCGGTGCGGGGTCCGCCAGCTGCCGGCTCGCCCCCGCGGCGGCCGGGTCCATCTGCCAGGAGACCTTCGCGTGGGGTCTGCGCAACCCGTTCCGGTTCGCCTTCGACCCGGACGCGGCCGGCACGGTGTTCAACATCAACGACGTGGGCCAGAACGTGTGGGAGGAGATCGACCGGGGCGCCGGCGGGGCGGACTACGGCTGGAACGTCCGCGAGGGGCACTGCGCGCAGACCGGCGTCGCGACCGACTGCGGCGCGGCCACGCCCGCCGGCATGACCGACCCGATCTTCGACTACGGCCGCGACGCCGGGTGCGGCTCCATCACCGGAGGCGCCTTCGTACCCAACGGCGTCTGGCCCGCCGCCTACGACACCGGCTACGTGTTCGGCGACTACGTCTGCGGCAAGATCATGATGCTCAACGGAGGCACCAGCACCGACCTGGCGACCGGCCTGGGTGGAGCGGTGCACCTGGAGTTCGGCCCCTACGGGAGCACCCAGGCGCTGTACTACACGACCTTCCTCAACGGCGGGGAGGTCCACCGGATCGCCTACACCGGGACGGCGAACCGCACGCCTGTCGCGGCCCTGACCGCGTCGCCCTCGAGCGGCGCGGCCCCCCTGACGACGACGCTGAGCGGGACCGGCAGCAGCGACCCGGACGGCGACGCGCTCACGTACCTGTGGACCTTCGGCGACGGCTCCCCGGGCGCGACGACCAGCACCCCGACCGTCTCGCACACCTACACCGCCGGCACGTGGACGGCCGGCCTGCAGGTGCGCGACCCGGGTGGAGCCCTGTCCGCGCTGGTCAACGTCACGATCAGCTCGGGCAACACCGCGCCGACGCCCACGATCACGTCGCCGGCCGCGGGAGCGACGTTCACGGTCGGCGGCAGCTACCAGCTGACCGGCTCCGCCACGGACGCGCAGGACGGCTCGCTGGCGCCGGCGCGGCTCAGCTGGACCGTGGTGCGGGTGCACGACCAGCACACGCACCCGTTCCTCGGGCCGGTCACGGGGACCGGCATCGCCTTCACCGGACCGGGGCCGGAGGACCTGGCGGCCGCCGCGAACAGCTTCCTCCGGGTGAGCCTGACCGCGACCGACTCCGGCGGGGTCTCGACGACCGTGACCCGCGACTTCCTGCCCGCCAAGGTGGCCGTCACGCTCGACACGCTGCCGACCGGCCGGCAGCTGTCCGTGAACGGGCAGACCGTCACCGGGCCCACCACCGTCACCTCGTGGGCCGGGTTCGCGCTGCAGCTCGCGGCGCCGACCCAGACGGACGCGGCGGGACGGGTCTACGGCTTCAACCGCTGGTCCGACGGCTCGTCGTCGGCAACCCGCACCTGGACCACCCCGACCGTCCCGACGACGCTCACCGCGACGCTGGGGCTGCGCGGCCTGCAGGGCACGTACTTCAACAACCAGGACTTCACCGGCGCCACGGTGAACCGGCTCGACCCGACCATCGGCTTCAGCTGGGCGACCGCATCGCCCATCGCCGGCATCGGGGCGGACACGTTCTCCGTCCGGTGGACCGGCGCCGTCATCCCGCGGTACTCGCAGACGTACACGTTCTCGACGACGTCCGACGACGGCGTGCGCCTGTGGGTCAACGGGACCCGCGTGATCGACCAGTGGAACGCGCACTCCAGCCGGGTGGACAGCGGCACCGTCGCGCTCACCGCCGGCGTCCCGGTGCCCATCGTGCTCGAGTACTTCGAGGGCACGGGCAACGCGGTCGCGCAGCTGCGCTGGTCGAGCTCGTCCCAGGCGCAGGAGCTGGTCCCGACCGACCGGATGCGCCCGTACTACGCCGTGAACATGCAGCCGGCCGGCCGGCCGGTGCCCGCGGGGTACGCGCCCGACACGGGTGCCGTGCTCGCCCAGCGGGCGTCCGGCCTGACGTACGGCTGGAACGCCGACACCTCGGTAGCGACCCGCGACCGCGACTCGGCCGTCTCCCCTGACCAGCGGTACGACACGTTCACGTTCATGCAGATCGCCCCGAACACCGACGCGCGCTGGGAGCTCGCCCTGCCCAACGGCACCTACAGCGTGCGGCTGGTGGCGGGCGACCCGACCTCGTTCGGCACCATCCGGATGGCCGCCGAGGGCGTGCTCGTCGCGAGCGGCACGACCAGCGCGGCGAAGCCCTGGATCGACGCGAGCGCTCCGGTCACCGTCACCGACGGACGGCTGACCATCTCCAACGCGGCCGGCGCCTCCGGCAACAGGCTCGCGTTCCTCGAGGTCCGCCTGCTGTAGGGCCCGCTACGCGGCGATCCCGTAGGCGCTGTGCCCGCGTCGCGCGACCACGGCGCCGTCCCGGACCACCTGGTCCGCGGCGACGAGCGCCCGCGGCTCGATCACGACCGACTCCCCCACGCGGGCACCCGAACCGATCCGGGCCCGCGCACCCACGCGCGTCCCCCGGCCGAGGTGGGCGTTGCGGTCCACGACCGCGCCGGCGCCGAGCACGACGTCGACGTCCACCCAGCTGCCGGGTCCCACCCGTGCGCCGTCGTGCACCACGGCACCCGCCTCGACGTAGGACGTCTCGGCCAGCCAGGCGCGCTCGTGGACCCGGGCGGCCGGCGAGACCAGCCCGCCGCCGTTCGGGTGCCGTCCGTAGCGGACGATCTCGCCGCGGTCGTCCTCGAACTCCACCTGGCCGGTTCTCCGTCGCGTCATGGTGCTCCTCACCGTCTGCTCATCCTGGTTCTCGGATGACATAACGAACGAGGGGTCGCCGGGATTCCAGGCCGGTCAGGCCCCCGGGAGCACCACGCCGAACCCGCGGCGGGCGAGGGTGATCAGGACGGGTCCGGGGGCCACGAGGTCCCGCACGCGGTCGGCGCACAGGGCCTCCAGCTCGGCCAGCACCTCCGCGTACCGCCCCTCCCGCCGAGCCCGGTCCAGCACCGCCGCGTTGCGCCAGACCTTGCCGCGGGCCTCGGCCAGGAACCGCCGGCTCGCCGCCCGGTTCGCCGGCCGCAGGAGCCGGTCGAGCAGCGTGACCCGGGACACCGCCCCGAGCTCGTCGTCCTCCGCGCCGACCCGCGCCTGGAGCACGGTGTCGAGGTGGAGGTGGTCGGCGGCTCGGCTGCGGACGAGCTCGGGGTCGTCGAAGTCCGACGCGCTGATCACGGCGACCAGGGCCTGCGGGAGGTCGTAGTTGATGTGCGCGTTGAGCCCTAACAGCACGTGGCGCAGCGGCGGGAGGTCCGGCGGGGCACCGAAGGCCACCGTCCACGGACCCGAGACGGCCAGCCCGGCCCGGTCGGCCGCGAGCGCGTCGAGGTAGAGCTCCGCGAACACCAGGTCCCAGCGGGTGACCCACGCGGCGTCGGCGAACCCGCCGGCGTCGATCTCGGCGGCCACCGCCTCCGTCGTGCGCAGGTACGTGGCGTGAAACCAGCGCCGCACGTCGTCGCCGAGCAGTTCGAGCTCGGCGCGCATGCGCTCGAGCAGCGGGTCCAGCCCGGCCTCCGTCACCGCGAGCGCCGTTCCATCCGCGCGTACAGGGCCACGGTGAGCGCCGTGAGGCCGACGAAACCGACGACGACCAGCCAGGTGAGCGGACGGGCCGGGTCCAGCTCGGCGCGCGCTCGCACGCCGGCCACCAGCAGGAGCACCAGCATCACCAGGGCGACCTGCACGGGGATCCGGGCGCTGCTCCAGCGCCGCTCGCGGAACGCGCCGATCCCCGCCGAGCCCAGGCAGAAGACGGCGCCCATCACCCGCGCGGTCAGCGGCGTCAGGGGCCACGGCCAGATCGTCACGGCCGCCGCGGGGACGACGAACAGGAACAGGCCGGTGACCAGTGCGAGCGCGCCCACGGCGCCGATCGCGCCGGCGGCCGGACCCGGCAGGAGCAGGTCGGTCTGCGAGGCCGGGGCGTCGTGGAGCCGGTTGCGCCACCACACCCAGGCGATGAGGAACGGCGTCGTGAGATAGAGCAGGACCCACAGCCAGAACGCGACGTGGTCGTGGCTGAACGTGTCCCAGTGCAGCACCGTCGCGACGCCCATGAGCGTGGCGAACAGCCCGACCGGTGGGAAGCCGGCCTTGATCGTGTGCCATCGCGACGCCCGCGCGGCGCGGACGAAGAAGTACGCGCCGCCCACGTACGCGGAGCCCAGGACCATGGCCGTCAGGGACGACGCGATCGTCCACGCGAAGAGCCGGTCGGTGTCACCGGGCCACGGGTACAGCACGGCCCAGGCCAGGAGCAGGAACGGGACGATGATCGCGGACACCACTCGCGTGGCGCGCAGGACGCGGTCGTCCGGCGTCGTCGTGCGCAGGACCTCGGCCGCCACCCAGACCTCCGGGCCGGACGGCGTGGGCGGCCTTGTGGGCGTCCGTCGGCTCGCGTCCCGACCCGGTCCCGCGGGCGCTTCGCAGTCTCGTCCCCCACGCAGGGGCCGTCAACGGCCAGACTGCGGACCATGATCGAACGGGTGCTGCCCGACGGGGTCGAGGCGGCCGAGCACGCCGGTCCCCCGCTGCCCGCGCCCCTGTTCCCGGCGGAGGAGCCGGGCGTCGCGAACGCCGTCCCCGCCCGCCGGGCCGAGTACGCGGCCGTCCGCGACTGCGCCCGCACGGCCCTGCGGCGGCTCGGCCTCGACGACGTCGCGGTGCCGGCCGGGCAAGATCGCGCACCCGTCTGGCCCGACGGCATCGTCGGCAGCATGACGCACTGCGACGGCTACCGCGCTGCCGCCGTCGCGACGTCCCGCACCTGGCGGGGCATCGGTATCGACGCCGAGACCCGGGCCCCGCTGCCGCCCGAGGTCCTCGACCTCGTGCTGAACCCCGCGGAGCGCGCGGCCCTCGAGCGCACGGACCCCGCCCTGTGCCTGGACCGGGTCGTGTTCTCCGCCAAGGAGTCCGTCTACAAGGTCTGGTACCCGCTGACACGCTCATGGCTGGGGTTCGAGGACGTGGACGTCCGGCTCGGCGACGGCACGTTCGTCGCCCACCTCGTGCCCTCGGGGCTGGGCACGCGCGTGCTGCACGGCCGGTGGGCGGCCGGCTCGGACCTCGTCGTCACCGCGGTCGCGCTGCCCCGGCCCGGCTAGAACGCGACCGTCCAGCCCTCCCGGTGCGCGTCCGCACCCGTGTACGCCACGCCGTCGACCTTCAGGCCCGCCGGGTCGAGGACGCTCACCAGCCCTCCGCCGTTGCCCAGCTGCACCGGAGGCGCCAGCGGCACCCGGGCCGCCTCCCCCGGCCCGAGCACGGGCCCCGTCAGGACGATCCGGTGCTTCGCCGCGTCGGCGACCGCCCACCCCGACAGGTCGATGGGCGCCGCCGTGACGTTGACCAGCGTGACGGTCTCCTGCTCCGGCGCCGCCCCGGGCCCGTTGACCATCGACGCGACCACCCGGACCCGGCGATCGGTGATGACCGGCTCGGTGTCCCCCGGGAGCACGAGCGACTCGAGCGCGTGGCCGGTGGCGTCGTCGGTGTGCCAGGCCTGCGACTGGAACGCCAGGAACACGGCCACCCACTGGTCGGCGCCGGCATGGTGGATCAGCAGCGCGCCGTCCTGCCACGGCCCGTCGTCGTCCTCGAACCGTCCGCCGTTGCCCTGGTTCATGTGGATGTCGTGCACGCCGGCGCCCGGCAGGAACCCGAACGCCTTGTCGGGCTTGTCCGTCTCGGGTCCCCACGGCTCCCCGAACAGGTACATCCGCGACTGCGGGTCGCGGATCGCCCGCCCGACGTGGTGGTCGAGGGCGTCGGCGAGGTCGTTGTCGGCGTCGGGCAGGTCGGGCGGCAGCAGGCGCATCGCCGCACGGTCGAACAGGTTGCCCCGGATGAAGTCGATGCCGCCGCCGTCGGGTCCGGGCGCGATCGGCGACCAGCCGCTGGGCCGCGCCGCAAGCCCGGCGGTGACCGGGTGGTGGAAGTCCTCCGAGACGAACGTGAGCAGCTCGGACGGCGTCTGCTGGGACTTGACGTTGATCGAGGCGCGGTAGTGCACCCCCGCGTCGTCGGCGAGGTGCACCTGGAAGTGCGGGGTGTCGGGGTCGGGCTCCCGCACGCTCGCGAGGGCTCGGCCGGCGAGGACCCCGTAGGCCTTGAGGGGCATGGCGGTCTCCGGTTCGGTGGATGGGTCAGGCGAGCAGGGCGCGGACCGCCTCGGGCAGGTCCGCGGAGTCGGGGGCGAGCACGACGCCCGGGACAGAGCCCTCCAGGACGACGATCCGGTCCTGGAGGAAGCGCATCTGGGCGTCGGTCAGGTCCCTGACCAGCGTCGACGTGGGCACGCCGGCCGCGGCCGCGACCGAGCTCGCGTACGAGACGGGGTCGTTGCCGTCGCTCGCGGGGGCGTACTTCTGGAACGCCGCCGTGATCGACAGGTCCCGGTATCCCCCGCCGCGCAGGAACGCCGCGATCGCGTCGTAGCCCGCCTGGTACGTGGGGAAGATGAGGAACTGGTGCCAGTTGAACTTGTCGCGGTACTGGCCGTAGTCGGTGCCCCCGGCGACGCCCGTGAGGTTGCCGGGGTTGTTGTTCAGCCACGCCTGCGAGCCCTCGCGGCTGCGCATCTGCGGACGCCCCCGACGGATCTCCCCGCCGGCGTGCACCACAAAGTTGAAGATCTCCTCGCCGTGCCCCTGGTAGTCCGTCGCGGAGGCCGAGCCGGGGAACCAGGCCTGCCGGGGGATGTCCTGCGCGGTCGACACCTGGCCGTTCCAGTACCAGACGTGGTCGCCGGGCCCCAGCTTCCCCGACGGCGTCGTGCCGGCCGTCGCGCCGAGCTTGATCCACAGCGCCTGCACGGTGTCCCCGAACCCCGCGTCCCCGAGCCCGGCCCACCCGCCGGCGATCGGCTGCGGGTACCCCGCGTCCACGGCGTCTCCGGCCACGTCGTAGCGCACGTAGGAGTCGCCCCTGAAGAAGTAGACCTTGCCGTTGTTCCACACGACCGCCGCGTCGAGCCCGTCGGCGAACCCGGCGTCGGCCAGGCCGGTCCAGCTGTCGGCGATCGAGCGCGGGTAGCCGTCGTCGGCGCGGTCGGCCGCGATGTCGTAGCGCAGGTAGGAGTCGCCCCGGAAGAAGTACGCCTTGCCGTTCCCCCAGTTGACCGACGCGTCGAGCGACTCGGCGAACCCCGCGTCGGCCAGCCCCGGCCACTGCTCGCCGATGCTGCGCACCGGGCCGTCCACGGCGTTGCTCACCTGGTCGACGCGCACGTACCCGTCGCCCTTGAACAGGTAGACGCGGCCGGTGCCGAGGTCGAGGGCGGTGTCGAGGTCCGTGTCGAACCCGACGTCCGTCAGACCGGACCACCCCGCGCCGATCGCCCGCGGGTAGCCGGCGTCGGCCGCCTTCGCGTCCACGTCGAACCGGACGTACTGGCCGCCCCGGAACACGTACGCCTTCGTCATGCTGTCCCCCCTGCCTTCTTCCACGTCAACGTCACCTTGAAGTTCGCCGCCGAGCTCGCGCCCGCGACGAACGCCCCGACCTCGGCGCTCATCTGGATGCCGAACTCGACCTCGATCTCGTCGGGGGTGTCGACCGGGGAGCGCAGCTGCGCCAGCATCGAGCGGACGGCCGGCTGCACGCGGGCCAGCGCGTCGTCGAAGGACTGCTGGACGCGTTGCACGACCTGCGAGTCGCCCAGGCCACGGGTGACCATGCCGGGCACCCCGGCGTCGTCGTCCACCTGCACCACCACGTCGGCCCCGTCGGCCGTGCTGAACGTCACCAGTCGCGTCATCGTCGTCTCCTCACGAGCCCGGTCGCAGCGTGATCGTCGCGCCGAACGCGCCGCTGTTGCCCTCGAGCCCGATGTCGTTCACGCCGAGGAACACCTCACCGTCGGTGGTGCAGACGTACGTCGTCCCGGTGCCGACGAAGAAGGGCTGCTGGGGGTCGACGTGGCCGATCAACCCGGCGGTCGGTGCATCGGGCAGCCCGACGACGTTGTACGCGTGGTAGGCGGGGTTCGTGAGGCCCTCCGGCCCCACCTGCCCGCTGGCCGACTGCTCGTGCATGATCGTGCCGCCGCCGACGATGTCCAGCGTGTCGCCCGTCAGGCACGCCAGCCCCATGTCCGTCCACTGCTGCGTCGCCGGCACCTCGTGCTGCACGGTCACGGTCTCGCGCACCGGCACTGCCGGGGTCGAGGCCTGCGCCGTGGTCGAGGTGGACGGCTGGTCGGTCGTGCCGGTGTCGCCGTTCGGCAGCAGGGCCAGGACCGTCGCGATGCCGCCGGAGGCGACGAACGCCGCGATGCCGCCGCCGATGAGGCCGCGGTGCGTGCGCTTCTTCGGCTCGGGGTCGACCGCGTCCGGGAGTACCGGCGGAGGTGGGGGCGGCGGGGGCGGCGGCGGAGGCGGGGGCGGTGTCGGCACCGCGGTCGCGTCGATCTCGAACAGCCGCGTGTCGCCGCCGCGGACGTAGAGGACGGGCGTGACCCACTCGAGCGTGCCGCGACCCGTGCCCAGGATCCCGATGCGCCCGCTGCGGACCGCCTCGTCGACGCTGCGCCCCTGCGCGATCGCCATGTAGAACGACCGCGCGAACGCGACCGCTGCGACGTCGCTGACGGCGAACTGCATGGCGGCGACCGCGTGGATCCCGCTGCGCACCAGGGCCGCCGCGGTCCCGGAGAACGGGTCGACCGCCCCGACCGCTCCCGACTGGCACGAGTTGAGCACGACGAGCTGCGGGGTCACCTCGGCCTCGTCGAGCAGGTCCGCGAGGCTGCTGGCCTCGACGTAGTCCGCGCGGCCGTCCTTGCCGACGAAGGCGAGCACCCCCTCGTCGGTCTCGGCGTCGTACCCGCCGTGGCCGATGAAGTGCAGCACGTGCCAGCGCCCCTGCAGCAGCGCCGCGTGCACGCCGTCCCAGGACACGTCATCGAGCCACGTGAGCTCGACCCGGCCGGACGCGACGTGGGGCCCCAGCGCCTCCTCGAGCCGCTGCCGCTCGTCGTCGACCTCGAGCCGCGCGAGCCCGGAGGGCGACGACACCATGCCCAGGATGCGCAGCGGCGGCTGGAGCAGGAGCGTGTCCGGCTTGAACGACGACGGCGCCGGCACGTGCCGGACCAACGGCTCCTTGCGGCAGACGTACGCGCCGGCCTCCGGGTCGAACAGCGTCTCCCACGGCACGCCCGCCAGCCCGGGAGCGGTCAGCCGCAGGAGCACCTGCAGGTCGTTCCCGCGCTCGCGGGCCACCCCGAGGCTGGCGCGGTACGCACCGCCGACGCCGCCGGCGAAGACGGACTCGAACAGCTGCGTACCCATCGCGCGCAGGGGCGCCTCCTTGTCCCCCACGACCCGCCGGGCGGCCACGGCCGACGCGAGCACGGTCGCCTCGAGCAGCGGCAGGCCGGCCAGCAGGGCGGGGACGTCCAGCGTCATCGTGCCCTGCGGCTCGCCGCCCGACACCGAGCGCAGCACCTGGACCGAGTAGGTCCCGGCCTCGGGTCCCTGCTCGATCTCCAGCTCGATGACGTCGTCCACGGCATGCCCCCGTGCCGGTCGGTCGCGCCTGACAGCACGCCCGGTTCGCGGCTTTTGTCCAGCCCGTCCTCGACGCTACGCCCGGGACCTCGGGGGGTCTACGACATTGGCCAGAGTTCCCCCGCTCCCCGACCGGCGTCGGGACCGGTCTACTCGCCGGTAACCCGCGCCGGAACGGCCCTCCGCGAACCCCGGCCGCACGCCTGTGACCTGCGCTTTTACCGGGGTCTGTCCGCTGGCTGGACGGATCGCCCCGCGAGCCTCACACTTGCGCCTGCCCCCTCTGATGGTCCGGCCGCCGATGGCCGGGAAAGGACCCCCGGCCGTGCTGCGCACCGTGACTTCGCACCTGTCTCTCGACGTGCGCAACCCGCTCGAGATCCTGCTCTCCGTGGCCGTCGCCGACGGCGCCTACGACCGCTCCGAGATCTTCTCGGTGAGGCACGAGGACGGCCCCCTGGACGTCGCCGAGATCAAGATGGCGCACGGCGGCCGGATGCACCGCGTGCTGGCCCCCGCGGGCCGCCTGGTCGTCGACTACCAGGCCACCATCACCGGTCAGGCGGACCTGCCGGCCATCGAGGACGTCGACCTGGTCGAGTACCTGCGGCCCAGCCGCTACGCCGACTCGGACCGCCTCCTGGCCTTCGCCCGCGACCAGTTCCGGACCCTCGAGGGCGCCGAGCTGCTCGACGCCGTGGTCGCCTGGGTGACCGGCCACGTCACGTACCTCTCGGGCTCCAGCCTGCCGACGGACGGCGCCACCGACACGCTACTCAAGCGCCGCGGCGTCTGCCGGGACTTCGCCCACCTGGTGGTCGCCCTCCTGCGCGCCAAGGATGTCCCGGCCCGCCTCGTCTCGGTCTACGCGCCCGGGCTCAAGCCGATGGACTTCCACGCGGTCGCCGAGGCGTACGTCGACGGCGCCTGGCACGTGGTCGACGCGACCCGGCTGGCCCCGCGCGAGTCGCTGGTGCGGATCGCCACCGGCCGCGACGCCACCGACACCGCGTTCCTGTCCTACTACGGCGGGCAGCTGTCCATCCGGGCCATGACCGTCACCGCCGCCGTGCACGCGGTGCTCCCGGCCGACGACGGCACGGGGCTCGTCCCGCTGCGCTGAGCCGGGTCAGACCGACAGGCCGACCAGGGCGCCGACGCCGAACGTCACGGCCATTGCGACCGAGCCGCCCAGCACGTTGCGCAGGACCGACCGGCGCGGCTCGGCGTCGCTGAACCGGGCCGCGACGAGCCCGGTCACCACGAGCGCGAGCAGGACGGCGGCGAACGTGGCCGGGACGCGGGCGGCGCCCCAGGGTGCCAGCACCACGAGCAGCGGCATCAGCCCGCCGACGAGGAACGACGCGAACGACGCGATCGCCGCGTGCCAGGGGTTGGTCACCTGCTCCGGGTCGTCCGAGACGACGAGGGTCGGCAGGACCCGGCCGCGGCGCAGTGCCGCCCGCTCCGCGTCCCGCTGGCTGCTCACCGACACGTACTCACCGGCGGCCATCGACAGGGCTCCCGCGACGAGGGCGGCGATCCCGGCGACCGCGATGGTGCCCACCGCCGTGGCCGCACCCGCGACGCCGAGCACCGTGGCCGCCACCGACACGATCCCGTCGTTGGCGCCGAGCACCCCCGCACGCAACCAGTTCAGGCTCGCGAGCGTGGGCGCCGGACGTTCGACCGTGGTCGTCATACCGCCACGCTAGGCCGCGTCCGCGATCCTGTCACCGAAGCAAAGCCTGCCCTGACCTGCGACGATGCAGGACAGCCTCACCTATGTCAGGCGCTCTCGCGCAGGTTGCGGCGGCGACCCTCGACCTCGACCAGCTCGGCGAACGCGGCCTGGTAGGCGGCCGGGTCGGCCTCGGCGTCCATGCGCTGCAGGCGACCGCGCAGGTCGGCGATGTGCCGCGTGAACCCGATCTCGACCAGCCGCAGCACGACACCCTTGACGTACCCCTCGAGCGACTCGGGGCGGTCCTCGGGCAGCGGCGCGACCGCGAGCTCCGTGACCAGGGGCCGGACGGGCTCGGCGGCCTGCTCGATGACCGCGCCGACCCAGCCCGTCGAGCCGCCGGACGACTGCAGCAGCGGGCGGGCGACCGCCAGCCCGCCGGCCGCGCGGATGGCCTCGTGCACCGCGCGGTAGGCGGGCGCCCCGAAGGCGTCGGACGGCAGCTCGTCGAAGTCGGCGGCCACGAGGTCGGGGCGCTGGAGCACCACCTCGAGGGCCGTCCGCTCGATCTGCGCGACGGGGTCGCGGCGGTCCGGGACGGGCATCCGCACCACCGGGACGGGCACCGGCTCCGACGACGGGACCGACCGCTCGGCGCGGGGCGCGGCGGGCCGCGTCGACGCGCCCTGCACGGCCCGTCGCACGGAGTCCTGGTCGTCGATGCCGAGCCAGCCCGACAGCAGCCGGGTGTACTCGGGCCGCAGGGCGGCGTCACGGATGCCGGCGACGATGGGCGCGGCGGCGCGCAGGGCGCCGATCCGGCCCTCGGCCGTGCGCAGGTCGTAGGACGCCAGCGTCGAGCGGATGACGAACTCGTAGAGGGGGGTGCGGCCGGCGACGAGCGCGCGCACGGCGTCGGGACCCTTGGCCTGCCGCAGCTCGCACGGGTCCATGCCCGAGCGCTCGACGGCCACGAACGTCTGCGCGGAGAACGACTGGTCCTCCCCGAACGCCCGCAGTGCGGCCTTCTGACCTGCGGCGTCGCCGTCGAACGTGAAGATGATCTCGCCGCCGACCGACGCCCCGGACGCCAGCTGGACGCCGCCCGACGACCCCGAGTCGCCGATCAGGCGCCGCACGATGCGGGCGTGGTCGGACCCGAACGCCGTGCCGCAGGTGGCCACCGCGGTGCCGACGCCCGACAGGTGCATCGCCATGACGTCGGTGTACCCCTCGACGACGACCACCCGCTTGTCCCGCTGCAGGTCGCGCTTGGCCAGGTCGATGCCGTAGAGCACCTGCGACTTCTTGTAGAGCGGCGTCTCGGGGGTGTTGAGGTACTTGGGCCCCTGGTCCTCCTCGAACAGGCGGCGGGCACCGAAGCCGACGGTCTCCCCCGTCAGCTCACGGATGGGCCACACCAGCCGGCCGCGGAACCGGTCGTACACCCCGCGCTGCCCCTGGCTGACCAGGCCCGACAGGCTGAGCTCGGCCTCCGTGAACCCGCGGCCGCGCAGGTGACGCATGAGCGAGTCCCACCCCTGCGGCGCGAACCCGACGCCGAAGTCGGCCGCGGCAGACCGGTCGAAGCCGCGCTCCGCGAGGAACTGCCGGCCCGCGGCGGCGGCGGGCGTGCTCAGCTGCTCGCGGTAGAACTCCTCGGCGACCTTGTGCGCCTCGATGAGCCGGCGCCGCTTGCCCGGCTCCTCGCCGGGGCGCGGGGCGCCGCCCTCCTCGTACCGGAGCTGCAGCCCGACCTTGCCGGCCAGGTACTCGACGGCCTCGGAGAACCCCAGCCCGTCGACCTTCTGCACGAAGTCGATGACGTCGCCGCCCTCGCCGCAGCCGAAGCAGTGGTAGCGACCCACCTGGGGACGGACGTGGAACGACGGGGAGCGCTCGTCGTGGAACGGGCACAGGCCCTTCATCGACCCGACGCCCGCGGACCTCAGCGTGACGTGCTGCCCGACGATGTCCTCGATGTGGGCACGCTCGCGGACCGCCTCCACGTCCTCCCGCCGGATGCGTCCTGCCACGCGAGGAGTCTAGGCGTCGGGGCGGACGCACCGGACCGGGTTCACACGAAAGCCGCGGGGCCGCCGTGCCGGGGCGGGTGCACCAGGCGCGCGTGCAGGTCCGCGGCGGAGACGTCGGTGAGGGACGCCACCTGGTCGATCACGACGCGCAGCCGTGCGGCGTCGTCGGCGGCCTCCTGCCAGTCCGCGGCGAAGGGCGGCTCGAGGGCGATCGGCGCGCGCTCCGAGAGCACGTGCACCAGGTCGACCAGCACCTCGCGCTGCCGGTGGTAGAGCGGCTCGAGCTCGCGCGGCGCCATGACGTAGGCGACCGCCAGGCCCTTGAGCACCAGGATCTCGGCGAGGGTCTCGTGCGGCACGATCAGGTCGGCGGCGTACCGGGTGAGCGGACCCGAGCCGTACGCCTCCCGGGTGGCCAGCTGCGACGCCTTGGCGAACCGGCCGATGAGCTGGCTGGTCGAGTCCTTGAGCGAGGCCAGCGCGGCGCGGGACCCGTCGAACCCCGGACGCCACAGGTCGGCCGCGACCAGCCGGTCCATCGCGTCCTGCAGGCCGTCCGCACTCACCGCGTCGCCGTACCAGGTCTGCACCGCCTCGACCACGCGGTCGCGCTCGACGGGGACGCCCAGCACCTCGAGGTCGAGCCGCCCGCCCACGACCGCGTCCTCCACGTCGTGCACCGAGTACGAGATGTCGTCGGCCAGGTCCATGACCTGCGCCTCGAGGCACTTGCGGCCGTCCGGAGCCTGGTCGCGCAGCCACTGGAACACCGGCAGGTCGTCCTCGTAGACGCCGAACTTGTGCGTCGGCTTCCCGCTGGCCGCGCTCACCGGCCCCTGCAGGTGCCGCCACGGGTACTTGACCGACGCGTCCAGGCTGGCCCGCGTGAGGTTGAGCCCGACGGCCCGACCGTCGGGGGCGACGACCTTGGGCTCCAGCCGCGTGAGGAGCCGCAGCGTCTGCGCGTTGCCCTCGAACCCGCCGATGCCCTTGGCCAGCTCCGCCAGCGCGCGCTCGCCGTTGTGGCCGAACGGCGGGTGCCCCAGGTCGTGCGCGAGGCAGGCCGTGTCGACGATGTCGGGGTCGCAGCCCAGCGCCTTGCCGATCTCGCGGCCCACCTGTGCGACCTCGAGCGTGTGCGTCAGCCGGGTCCGCACGAAGTCGTCCGACGACGGCCCGAGCACCTGCGTCTTGGCGCCCAGCCGCCGCAGCGCCGAGGAGTGCACCAGGCGCGCCCGGTCCCGCTCGAAGGCGGTCCGCTCGCGCGACTTCGGCGCTTCCGTGACCCAGCGCTCCCGGTCGGCGTCGACGTACCCGTCGAGGTCGAGGGACTGGTCCAGTGCGGTCACGGGGCCAGCGTAACGATCACGCGAGTCGCCAGACCTGCACCCCTGGTCCGTCGCCGGGCAGCACCAGGCGGTCCGGGTGCACCTCGAGGTCGCCTCCGCCGTAGAGGTTCGACGGGTCCGCGCCGGGAGCCAGCAGGCGGCGGGGCAGGTCGGCGCCCTCCCACGGCGCGCGCGCGACCAGCACCAGCACCCGCTCGTCGACCGTCTCCCGCAGGTACGCGACCGCGTCGGGGCTCACGACCGCCCAGCGCATGCCGCCCTCGCGCAGGGCACGGGAGCCGCGCCGGACCGCGATGAGCGACCGGTAGACCTCGAACGTCGCGGCGTCCCAGCGCGCTCCCCCGCCGGCGTCGATGTCGTCCCACGGCATCGCGACCCGGGAGTGCTCGCCGTTGGTGCCCGTCAGGCCGCCCTCGTCGCCCGCGAACATCGCCGGCGTGCCCGGGTAGGTGAACAGCAGGCCGGCGGCCAGCTCCACGCGCTCGCGCGTGCCGACGACCGTGCGCAGGCGGGCCGTGTCGTGCGAGCCGAGCATGTTCCACTGGTGGGTCGTCACCGCCCACGGGACCGTCGAGTCGAAGTCGCGCATGGTGTCGACCATCGAGACGCCGTCGCGGCGCGGGATCGGCACCGGCATGCCGAGGAACCCGAGGTCGAGCTCCGGGTCCACCAGCCACGTCCACACCGGCCGCGTGAACGCCGAGTAGTTCATGTTCGCGTGCCAGCCGCCCGCCGCCAGGTCCGTGCCGGCGTCGTGGAAGTGCTCCGAGACCAGGACGGCCTCGGGGTTGAGGGCGTGCATCGTGGCCCGGATCGTGCGGGCGACCTGCAGCGTCAGGTCGTCGTCGGCGTAGCGGCCGGTCATGTTGGCGACGTCGATGCGCCAGCCGTCCAGCGAGTACGGCTCGACCAGCCAGCGCCCGATGACGGAGTCGGGCCCGTCGACCATGCGGCCGGCCAGGGCCGGGGCGTTGTAGTTGAGCTTCGGCAGCGACGCGTGCTCCAGCCAGCCGACGTACCCCGGGTCGGTGTCGGTCCAGTAGTAGAAGGACGCCTCCTCGCCGGCCCGGTCCGCCCGCGCCCGCGCGAACCACTCGTGCCCGGCGCCGGTGTGGTTGGTCGTCAGGTCGCCCAGGATCCGCATCCCGCGGCCGTGCACCGCGCGGCTCAGGGAGGCGAAAGCCTCGTCACCGCCGAGCAGGGGGTCCACCCGGTCGAACGTGCTCGCGTCGTACCGGTGGTTGGACCGGCCGGGGAACACGGGCGTCAGGTACAGGGTGTCGACGCCGAGACGCTGGAGGTGGTCGAGCCGCTGCTCGATCCCCGCCAGGTCCCCGCCGAAGTACTGCTGTGCCACCCCGCGGCCGGCGCCGATCGGCTCGTCGTCCCACTGAGCCGGCAGGGCCCAGTCGGGCAGGGGCCCGTGGTCGTTCCCGGACCGGGCGAACCGGTCGGGGAACACCTGGTAGACGACGGACGTGTCCATCCAGGCCGGTGCCGGGTCGTGCACGGTGAGCCGGAAGTCGCCCGCGTCGGGCACGTCCCGCGCGTGCAGGCCGCGCCCGTTGAGCCAGCGGTAGCCGCCGGGCTCGTCGAGCAGCACGCGGTAGCCCGCCACGGGGTTGTGCACGGGCACCTCGCCGACGTACCAGCGGGCGTCGTCGTCGGTCCGCTCGAGGCGCGTCGGCACCATGCGCGGCTCGGCGTCGCGGACCGTGCGCAGCCACACGGCCCGCTCCGTGCCCGAGACCGGCACCCGGATGCGCACCGGGACGACGTCGCCGAGCCGCGGCGTGGCACGCCGGACGTACAGCTCCGACCCGTCGTGGTGCGGCTGGTCGAGCAGGTGGCGCACCCGGCTCATCCCTTGACGGACCCCGCGGTCAGCCCGCCGACGATGTACCTCTGCAACAGCAGGAACAGGACGACCACGGGGACAGCCGCGACGACGGCACCGGCGGAGAACAGGCCCCACGGCGCCGTCCGCTCGTCGGCAGCCCACGAGTACAGGCCCAGCGCGACGGTGTACTGCTCCTGCCGCTGCAGCACGACCTTGGCCAGCAGGAAGTCGCCGAACGCGCTGATGAACGACAGCAGCCCGACCACCGCGAGGATCGGCATGACCAGGCGCAGGATGATCGTCCAGAAGATCTGGGCGTGCGAAGCGCCGTCGATCTTGGCGGCCTCGTCGAGCTCGCGCGGGACCGTGTTGAAGAAGCCGTACATGAGGAACGTGTTCACCCCGAGCGCGCCGCCCAGGTACACCATGATCAGGCCGAGCAGGCTGTTGAGCCCGAGCGGGGGGAACACCTTCCCGAGCGTGAGCAGGATGAGGAAGATCGCGACGAACGCGAGCGTCTGCGGGAACATCTGCGCCAGCAGCAGCCCGGTGAGCGTCCCGCGCCGGCCCCGGAACCGGAACCGTGAGAACGAGTAGGCCGCCGCGGCGCCGAGCAGGACGGTGCCCACGGCGGTGACCGCCGAGACGACCAGCGAGTTGCGGAACCAGCTCCAGTACGGCCGGCTGCTGAGGTCGGCGTAGTTCTCGAAGCTGATGGTGCGGAACAGCTCGTTCGACCCGGTGAGGGTGCCGCCCGGGTTGAGCGACGCGGACAGCACGTACAGCAGGGGGACGCTGATGACGACGATGACGACGACGCCGACGATGTGCCGCCAGCCGACCTCTCGCCACCACCGGGCGCCGGTGACGGCTGTGTGCTGCTCGAGCGAGGTGGCGGCCATCAGATCTCCTCGAGGGAACGGGTCCGCCGGAAGCCCCACCAGGAGATGGCGCCGACGATGATGAAGATGAGGATGGTGAGCGCGCTGGCGAAGCCGTACTGCCGCTGACCGCCCTCGAACGCGACGGAGTACACCAGCGAGATGAGGATGTCGGTGTGCCCGACGGGTATGGGCGCGCCGGGGAAGTTCGGACCGCCGCCGGTGAGGTTGTAGATCAGCACGAAGTTGTTGAAGTTGAACGCGAACGACGCGATGAGCAGCGGCGCCACCGACACCATCAGCAGCGGGATGACGATCGCGCGCTGGATCCGGAACGGGCTCGCGCCGTCCATCCGGGCCGACTCGAGGACGTCACCGGGGATCGACTGCAGGGCACCCGTGCAGATGAGGAACATGTACGGGAAGCCGAGCCAGAGGTTGACGATGAGGATCGACACCTTGGCCAGCGTCGGGTCGTCCAGCCACGGGATCGACGCCCCGCCCAGCAGCGTCTGGTTGATGAAGCCGAACGTCTGGTTCATCATCCCGCGCCAGACCAGAGCGGCCAGGAACGCGGGGAACGCGTACGGGAGGATCAGCAGCGACCGGTAGATCTTGCGGCCGCGGACCCGGGGGTCGTTGAACACGACCGCGAGGAAGTACCCGACGACGAAACAGGTCGCCACGGACAGGAACGCGAACGCGAACGTCCACCAGAGCACCTGGAGGAACGGCCCGCGGATCTCGGAGTTGGTGAATGCCTTCGTGAAGTTCTCGAAGCCGACGGTCACGCGCCACCCGGGCTGCAGGACCGTGCCGTCCTCGGCGACGAAGTTGCCGCGGTCGTTCGGGGTGTAGACGGTGCCCGTCGACGGGTCGGTCATCGTGTCGGCCGCCTCGTCGTAGACGAGCGACGACGTGAACACGTACCCGGTCGAGCCGTCCTGCGTGCGGATCGACCCGTCGTTCGGGTCGTCGCTCACCGCGACGCGCAGCGTGGTGATCGCTTCCTGGTTCTGCGCGATCGCCGCGAAGTTCAGCACGTCCCAGCCGCGCACGGCCGTGACCTTGCCGTTCTCGATGGTGGCGTCGGGGGCCGGCTCCATGGGCTGCTCGGCCCAGCCGAGCTCGGCGTCGCCGTCCGCGTTGACGATCGCGAAGCCGAGAGTGTTCGCCCGCTGCACGACGGTCAGCGGGTAGGCGGCCGAGCCCTCGACCCGCTTCTCGTTCTGCGCGAGGATCGCGCTGATCGCGTCGGCCTTGTCGGAGTTGTGACCGTCGCCGTAGTTGGTGAAGGCGATGAACGCCGTGTAGAGAGCCGCCGACACGACATAGGCGAAGAGTAGGATCATGCCGGGCACGAGGTACTTGGCCGGCAGCGCCCGCCGCGAGAAGTACGCCCAGTTGATCGCGAGGAGCGCCAGCGCCAGGAAGCCGACGATGACCCACGACCGCTGGGTCGCTGCGGCGACGATGCCGAAGACGCCGAGCGCGTCGACCGCTGCGACGAGGATCAGCTTGACGAAGAACCCCGGCCGGATCGAGCGGGCGGGCGAGTGGTCGGGCGACCCCTTGCCGCGGCCCGGTGGTGGTGCGGGCGGCTCCCCCGCCTCGACGTCGGAGTCGACAATCTGCTGCGTCATGGCGGCGACCTCCTGGGCGGCGGGCGCCACGGTGCGCCCGTCTTGTCAGCAATGTGGCACTGCGGGGGGCGCACCGCACGACAACGCTCTGCGGGTGCTGCCGGGAACTGCGGAGAGCACCCCGCCGCCGACACGTGGGCCGGCGGCGGGGTGCTCCCGCACTCAGCCGATCTTGCTCTGCATGTTGGCGACCATCGTGTTCCACGCGGCCACCGGGTCGGCGGCTGCGCCGCTGATGATCTGGACCTCGGTCGAGCCCCAGAACTCCCACATCGCGTCCATCTCGGGGATCGTCGGCAGCGAGACGCCGGTGGAGCCGACCTCGTTGAAGCCCTTGAGGATCGGGTCCTCGACCTTGTCGGCCGCGGCCGTCAGGGCCGGGTTGCGGCCGCCGGACTTGTAGAGCTCGGTCTGCACCGCCTCGGTCGTGAGGAAGTTCGTCACGAACTCGTTCGCCAGGACCTGGTTCTTCGACTTCGCGGAGATGTAGGCGCCCTGGACACCGACGAACGGCTTGGCCTCGGAGCCACCGGCGCTCGGGATCGGGATGACGGAGATGTCCATGCCGGCCTTGGTGAAGTCCGTGGTGTACCAGGGGCCGGTCACGATGTACGGCGACTTGCCGTCGAGGAACGCCTGCTTGGCGATGTCGGCCGTGATCTGCGGGTCGAGCACCTTCTCCTGGCCGAGCTTGGCCAGGTAGGTCGCGAACGCCTGACCCTCGGGGCCGCCCAGGCCGAGCTCGGCGGTGTACGAGCCGTCCGACGACTGCTTGAAGATGGGGGCGTTGAACGACATCTGCAGCGGGTACAGGTGGTAGGCGTCGCCCGTGTCCGGACCCTGCTGGATGAGGATCGGGTACTGGGTGCCGGCGGTCTTGGCCTCGGTGATGAGGTCGTCGAACGTCGTGGCCGTGGTCTCCGGCTGCAGCTTGTTGTTGCGGACCAGCGCGATGTTCTCGATCGCGTACGGGACGCCGTACTGCTGGCCGTCGTAGGCGAACGCCTGGATGGCCGACGGGGCGAAGCCGTCCGTCTTGTCGCCGAGCTCGACCGGGGCGACCACGCCGTTGGTGACGAAGCCACCGAGCCAGTCGTTGGCGCCGATGACGACGTCGGGGCCGGTGCCGGTCGGCACCTGCGAGATGAAGTCGTTCTTGATGTCGGCGGAGATCTTCTGCACGAGGTCGACGGTGACGCCCGTCTCGGCCTCGAACTCCTTGACGATCGGCTTGAACGAGTCGATGCGGGTCTCGTCGACCCACATCGTCATGGTGCCCGAGGCTGCGGCCGAGGTCTCGCCGCCCGAGGTCGGTTCGTCGCTGCCGCCGCCCGAGCCCGAGCACGCCGTGAGCGTGAGGGCGAGGCCGGCGACCGCGGCAAGGACAGGGATGCTCCGTCGCATCGTCATCTCCAAGGAGGGTCTGTGGGGTGTGCCGGCGTGCGGCGGGATCCCACCGACGCTGGCCTGATATCGCCGAAGTTAGCGTCGTTGCGGCGGCGCTTGCAAGTCGTTACGGTAACTTTCAGGCAACGGTTCCAGCGGGTGCTCGACACGCCCCGGGGGGACCTTCATGAACGACTACGGACGAGGAGGTCCGGTGTCCCCTACGCTGCCGCCTGTGCGCACCCGTCTGACGGATCTGGCCGAGCAGGCCGGCGTCAGCACGGCAACGGTGTCTCGGGTTCTCAACGGCAAGCACGGCGTGTCGGCCCAAGCGCGTCAAGCCGTGCTGGCGGCCCTCGACGTGCTCGGTTACGAGCGGCCAGAGAAGCTGCGCACCCGCTCGGCCGGCCTGGTGGGCCTGGTGGTCCCCGAGCTGTCGAACCCCGTGTTCCCGGCGTTCGCGCAGGTCATCGAGACGATGCTGACCGAGCGCGGGTACACGCCGCTGCTCTGCACGCAGTCTCCGGGCGGCACCACCGAGGACCAGTACGTCGAGATGCTGCTCGAGCACGCGGTCGACGGCATCGTCTTCGTGTCCGGGCTGCACGCCGACACGACGGCGAGCAAGGAGCGCTACCACCGCCTGCGCAGCCGTGGGATGCCGATCGTGCTGGTGAACGGGTTCGCCGAGGGCGTCGACGCCCCGTCGGTCTCCACGGACGACTCGGCGGCGCTGGACCTCGCCTTCCGCCACCTGGTCTCGCTCGGGCATCGCTCGATCGGCCTAGCCATCGGGCCCGAGCGCTTCGTGCCCGCCGCCCGCAAACGGGTGGAGTTCGCGGTCAACCTGCAACGCCACCTGGGCGTCACCGAGCCCGACGGCCACGTGGTCACCACGCTGTTCACGGTCGAAGGTGGCCAGGCCGCCGCTCTCGAGCTCATCGACTCCGGCCACACCGCGATCATCTGCGGCTCGGACCTCATGGCGCTCGGCGCCATCCGAGCGGCCCGCTCGCGAGGGCTGTCCGTGCCGGGCGACCTGTCGGTGGTCGGGTTCGACGACTCCCCGCTGATCGCGTTCACCGACCCGCCGCTGACCACGGTGCGCCAGCCCGTCCTGTCGATGGGCCACGCCGCCGTCTCGGCGCTGGTCTCGGAGATCAACGGGGCACCCGCGTCCCGCACCGAGCTGAAGTTCCACCCGGAGCTCATCGTGCGTGGTTCGACGGGGGCCGCACCCGCGCTGACCTCGGCCGCTGTGACCTCTCAGGCTCCCGCCGTACTCTGACCGGACTTCGAGCGCTCGACGCTCGCTGCCCGGCAACGGCGCCTCCCCCCTAGTGCGACCCCCCGAAGTGAGGCATGCCCGCATGACGACGACCGACACCCGACCCCTGCGCACCGTGGTGCATGCCGCCGGATCCCCGGACGGCGAGTGGTGGCGGGATGCCGTGATCTACCAGGTCTACCCCCGCTCGTTCGCGGACGCGTCCGGCGACGGGATCGGCGACCTGCCCGGCGTGACCTCGCGCCTGGACCACCTGGCCGAGCTCGGCGTCGACGCCGTCTGGCTCTCGCCGTTCTACCGGTCCCCGCAGGCCGACGCCGGCTACGACGTGGCCGACTACCGCGACGTCGACCCCCTGTTCGGGACGCTCGCCGACTTCGATGCGATGCTCGAGCGCGCGCACGGCCTCGGCCTGCGCGTGATCGTCGACCTGGTGCCCAACCACACCTCCGACGAGCACGAGTGGTTCCAGGCGGCGATGGCCGCCGGGCCCGGGTCGCCCGAGCGCGCGCGGTACCTGTTCCGCGAGGGCCGCGGCGTCGACGGCACCGAGCCGCCCAACAACTGGCAGTCGATCTTCGGCGGGCCGGCCTGGACCCGGACCACGAACGACGACGGCACGCCGGGCGAGTGGTACCTGCACCTGTTCGACTCCCGGCAGCCCGACCTCAACTGGGAGCACCCCGAGGTCCGCGCCGAGTTCGAGGACGTCCTGCGCTTCTGGCTCGACCGCGGGGTCGACGGCTTCCGCATCGACGTCGCGCACGGCATGGTCAAGGCACCCGGCCTGCCGGACTGGGAGGGGCACGTCTCGATGATCGAGGGGTCGGACGACGTGGAGCCGACCGACACCGTCTCGGGCGCCGGCAACCAGGGGCCCATGTTCGACCAGGACGGCGTGCACG
This sequence comes from Cellulomonas sp. P2_F12, assembly GCF_056403775.1. NCBI lineage: Bacteria > Bacillati > Actinomycetota > Actinomycetes > Micrococcales > Cellulomonadaceae > Cellulomonas > Cellulomonas sp. P2_F12. The sequence continues at coordinate 825,029 of NZ_JBFUEV010000001.1, forward strand.
ACATCTACCGCGCCTGGAACCGGGTGCTGGCCGAGTACGACGGCGACCGCGCGCTGGTCGCCGAGGCCTGGGTGGAGCCCCTGTCCCGGCTGACCCGCTACATCCGGCCCGACGAGATGCAGCAGGCCTTCAACTTCGCGTTCCTGGCCACGCACTGGGACGCCCCGGCACTGCGCACGGTCGTCGAGGCCTCCTACCGCGCCGCGGACGTCGTCGGCGCCCCGACCACGTGGGTGCTGTCCAACCACGACGTCGTCCGGCACCCGTCCCGCCTTGGCCTGGCCGAGCCCGGCACGCGGCCCAACGGCATCGGGCACGGCGACGAGCAGCCCGACGAGGCCCTGGGCCTGCGCCGCGCCCGCTGCGCCTCGCTGCTCATGCTCGGGCTTCCCGGCTCGGCGTACCTGTACCAGGGCGAGGAGCTCGGGCTGCCCGACCACACCGCGCTCGACGACGACCTGCGCCAGGACCCGGCCTTTTTCCGGACGGGCGGCGCCGAGCGCGGTCGCGACGGCTGCCGCGTGCCGCTGCCGTGGTCGTCCGACGAGGCCGGGTTCGGGTTCTCCCCCACCGGCGTGACCTGGCTCCCGCAGCCCGAGGCCTGGGCGTCCTACGCCCTCGACGCCCAGCGCGGCGTCGCCGGCTCCACGTACGAGACCTACCGTGCGGCGCTCCGGCTGCGCCGGGAGGCGGACATGGGGTCCGGCGGGATGGAGTGGCTGCATGGGCTGGGCGACGATGTCATGGCGTTCGTCAACCGGGACGTGCTGGTCGTCGCCAACCTGGGTGCCCAGCCGGTCGCGCTGCCCGCGGGCGCCGAGGTGCTGCTGGCGTCGATCGACCCCGCCGTCGAGGCGGACGGGTCCGTGCTGGTGCCCTCCGACGCGACCGTCTGGGCCCGCTTCACGGCCTGACCTGCAGGAACGGCCCCGCTGCGGCGGGGCCGTTCCGCTCAGGGTCGGTGCACGACGTCCCACGCCTGGGCCGCGCGGGCCGGGACGACGACGGTGAGCTTTCCGTTCTTCACCGTCGACGACGCGCACTCCTGCGTCGACAGCACGTCGCAGTAGTCGCCGTCCGGCAGGCTGGTCGCCAGCTCCGTGCGCAGCTCCGCGTCGCCCGCGTTGACGACGACGAAGCCACGCTCCCCGCGGCCGAGCGCGACGGCGTCGCCGTCGGACCACTCGTCGACCGTGGGCGCGTCGCCGACCACGTTGCGCCAGCCGACCATGCCCTCGATCTGCGGCCAGCGGTGCTGGCAGACCCAGTCGCCGTCCGACAGGTCGGCGTCCGGACCGGAGGCGTCGCCGCACGCGGCGTCGAGCACGCGGCCGTCCGCGTCCTGGGGCGCGCCGGCGTCGCGGTCGGAGAAGGCGTAGCCCGTGTAGACCGCGGGCGTCCCGTAGCTGCTCGCGAGCATGAGCACGTTCGCCAGCGCGTACTGCGCGCCGTCGGCGTAGCTGAGCGTCGAGCCGTTGCGCTCGGTGTCGTGGTTGTCGACGAAGACGATCGCGTCGTCGGACGGGAGGTAGGCCCCCGTCGTGCCGAGGTCGAGCGCGAGCCGGGGCGACCCGGCGAGGACCCCCTGGACGTCCTTGCCCCAGGCGAACTCGTAGACCTTCCCGTTGCCCGTGTACTGCTCCGGGGTGATCGGCTCGCCGCCGCCACGGATGACCTCCTGCGCAATGCCGGTGCCCTCCGGCAGCTGCGCGACGATCGCGGCGATGTCGGCGGGCGGCATGTGCTTGGCGGCGTCGATGCGGAAGCCGTCGACGCCGAGCGAGACCAGGTCCTGCAGGTAGGCGACGATCGTGGACCGCACGTGGTCCGTCTCGGTGGCCAGGTCGGCGAGGTTCACCAGCTCGCACGTCTGCACCTGGGCGGCGTTCTTGTAGTCGACGATGTCGTCGTTCGCCGTCAGCCCGCAGTGGTGGAAGTCGGCGTCGGTGTAGATCCCGGGGTAGTCGTAGTGCGAGTACGACGAGCCCGCCCAGCCCGTGCCCGGGGAGTCCTGGCCGGTCATGTGGTTGATCACCGCGTCGGCCCACACGTCCACACCGGCGTCGTGACACGTCTGCACCATGGCCGCGTACTGCTCACGCGTGCCGAGCCGCGACTCCACCTGGTAGCTGACGGGCTGGTACGCGGTCCACCACTGATCCCCGAGGATGTGCTCCTGCGGCGGGCTGGTGAGCACCCACGCGTACCCCGCCGGCCCGAGGTGGTCCGTGCACTCCGTCGCGATCGAGTCCCACGTCCACTGGAACATCTCGACGCCGACGTCGTGACCGCCGCCGTCGGGCGGGGACGCCGACGGCTCGGGTGTCCCGCTGCACGCCGCGACGAGGAGCAGAGCGCCGACCAGGGCGGTCGCTCGAGCGGTCAGGTGCGTCATCGTCACCATCCGGGGCGGGCTGCAAAGCATTGCAGCAACTTGCAGGACGCCACACCCTAGAACGTGACGGTCGTTCCCACCAGCACCAGCTCGGACGTGTGCGACCCCTCGATGCCGACGCCGGACGGTCGCGGCCGGAATCCGGGCAGGTCCTCGAGCCCGTCGCTGCCGTCGGCGACCCGCAGCTCGGCGTCCTTGTCGGCGTCCAGGGTGAGCGTGACGTGCACACCGTCCTGAGGCGGCGCGTTGAACACCACGTCGAACGTGCCGTCGGAGACCGGCACGTCACGGCCCTCGACCTCGGCCGTCCGCACCCCCGCGTCGGCCATGTGCATCCCCACCAGGCGGACCTGCCGCTGCGGCACCACGGTCAGCTCGAGCGTCCGGACCCCGTCCGCGGTGGTGTCGGAGTCCGTCGTGACCTCGGGCGCCGGCAGGTCCGCGGCCTCGGCTGCCCCGGTCCAGACGCCCGTGCCGAGCAGCGGGAACGTCGTGTGGACGTCCTGGTGCTCCGAGACGAACTGGCTGGTCCAGTCGCTCGGGCTGACCTCGGAGCTGACCCACCAGGCCTGCCCGGAGTCGGCGTCGAGCGCGTACATCAGCTGGGTGGGCAGCGGGTGCTTCGCGTCGAAGGTGTCGACGACCAGGCCCGCGCCGACGCAGACGATCGCGAGCGCACCGGCGACGAGCGCGGGGAGCAGAGTGCGGCGGCCGCTCGGCACCAGCCGGTCCACGACGGGCAGCAGCGCCAGCCCCAGCAGCACGGCGAACAGGGCGGGCGCCGCACCCGTCGCCAGCCCCAGCGCGGGCAGGAAGAGCAGCACGATGGGCGCCAGCACCACGACGGCGACCGCGCCGACGACGGTGGCCGTCACGACCCGGCCCGTGTCGCCGAGGCGCAGCGCGACGATCCCGCCGACGCCGCCAGCGAGGGCAGGCAGGGCCGCGAGGTACGAGCCCCCGGGCGTGACCGCGGCCAGCACCAGCCCGAGCACCGCGAGCCACCCGAGCGCACCGATCACCAGCGCCGGGGCACCGAGTCGCCCGCGCAGCGCGCCGAACCAGAGCAGCAGCACGGTCGCGACGAGGGCCATCAGCGCCGCGCGGAACCACCAGGGCCGCCAGGGGTCGAGCATCTCGCCGTACCCGGGCCGCAGCGCGACCAGCAGCATCCAGAACAGCTGCGCGACGACGGCGGCCGCCACGATCGGCCCCAGCGCCCAGGCGAACCCGGCAGCCAGCCGACGTCCGCGCAGCAGACCGGCACGGACCGAGAGCCAGCCGAGGGCGGCCACGGCGAGCGCCGCGAGGATCGCGACCGGCCACACGAGCCAGCCGGGGTACCGCGCGAGCTCCCCGAGCACCAGGAAGTACGTGGCGTCGTCCGCGGACGGGACGCTCAGTGCGGCGAGGTCGTCGTTCCCCAGGTGCCGGGCCAGCGCGAGCGCGTTCGAGCCGTGGTGCTGGAGGCTCGCGAGGTCCAGGTACTCCGGCCGGTCCTCCGGCGAGTGGTAGACGGCCGAGCCGTCGATGTAGGCCGAGTTGAGGCCGGTGAACCGGTCCTGCTCGCGGAACGGCGTGAAGTCCGTGTCGTTGGGCAGGATCCGGTAGACCTCGACCGCCATGCTGCTGCCGACCGGGTGCGGCACGGTCGAGTAGACGTCGACCAGGGCGGCGTTGCCGCGGGACGTCTCGAACATGATCGCCGGGCCCGACGCGCCGCGGGCCTCGAAGTTGAGCACCACGCCACCGTCGGCGCCGAGCGGGTCGTCGTGCACGAACGCCTCGGCGCCGCACAGGCACGCCTCCTCGGCGTCCGTGAACACGAGCACGACGTCGTTCTTCAGCGCCGGCCCCTCGCGCAGGGCGCGGACCGTCTCGAGCAGGGTCGCGGTGCCGGCGCCGTCGTCGTTGGCGCCGTAGGACACCTGCACCGAGTCGTAGTGGGCCACCATGAACAGCCGGCCGGTCGAGTCCGTCCCGGGCAGCACGACGACCACGTTCTTCACGGCGGCGAGCCCGTACCCGCTGCCCAGGGCGCCGGTCGCGCCGACACCGTCCACGACCTCCGGGTCCAGGCCGAGGTCGGTGAGCGTGTCGACGATGTGGGCGCGGACGTCGCCGGCCGCGTCGCTGCCGGCCGGGTGGACCTCCTGGCCGATCGCCTGCACGTGCTCGAAGGCGCGCCGCGCGCTGAACTCGTCGGCGGGGGCGTCCGACGGGGCGGGCGCCGGTGGCCAGACGGTCCAGAGGCTGATCACGGTCAGCGCGACGAGGACCAGAAGGCTCAGCAGGGAGAGGCCACGGGACCTCGTCGTCACGTTCACGGGCCTCATGATCCCTGCTGTGCCGTCGCGCTCGGCACCACCACGCCGCTCCTAGGGTGGGGTCCGTGCCTCGCGTCCTGGTCAACGGTCCCGCGTCCTGGAACACCCTCGTCCGGCTCCCCGCCCTCCCCGAACCACGGTCGCAGACCCTCTTCGCGAGCGGTCACCACGACGGCCTCGGCGGGACGTCGGCCGGCAAGGCGCTGACGCTGGCGGCGCTGGGCGTCGACGTCACGCTCCGCACGGTCCTCGGCGACGACCGGGAGGGTGGGCTCGTCCGCGCGGCGCTCGCGCACCCGCGGATCGCCGTCGTCGCCCAGCCCGTCGAGACGACCGAGCGGCACGTCAACCTCATGGCCGAGGACGGGTCGCGCGTCTCGATCTACCTCGAGCTGCCCGCGCCGGCGCCCGGGCCGGTGCCGTCGTTCGACGGGATCGACGTCGCCGTCCTCGACCTGGCCGACCACAGCCGCCCGCTCCTGCCCGCCGCCCGGGCGGCCGGCGTGCCGGTGTGGTGCGACGTGCACGACGACGACGGCATTGCCGACTACCCCCGCGACTTCGTGGCCGCCGCGGACGTGCTCCTGGTGAGCGCAGCCCGGCTGACCGACCCGCGGGCCTACGTGCGCGACGCAGTCGCCCGCGGGTGCCGGCTCGCGGTGTGCACCGACGGCGGCGCGGGCGCGCTCGCGCTCGACGCCGACGGGTGGATCGAGGTGCCGGCCGCGCCGGTGGACGAGGTCGTGGACACCAACGGCGCGGGCGACGCGTTCCTCGCCGGCCTGCTCAGCGGGGTCCTCGACGGGCTGCCGGTGGAGGCGTGCCTCGCGCGCGCCTCGGCGACCGGGGCCCTGGCCGTCACGACCCGGGACCTCGGGGCGCCGTCCGCCGACCGCGAGGCCCTCGACCGGGTCGCGGTGCAGGTCCGGCGCGTGTGAGGCGTCAGCCGCCCGAGACGCTCAGCTCGGCCTCGTGGAGCGCCTTGGCGAACTCCTCCGACAGCTCGCGCGAGTCGAGCCAGCCGTACGGCAGGAGCGGTCGCTTGGGCGAGCCGGCGCGGCCGCGCTGGCCCTCGGCACCGGCGCCCGGGTAGCCCTGCTCGAGGTCGAGCCGGCCCAGGCGCTCGTCGAGCTCGGCCATGGTCGACACGAGCCCGAGCGCGGCGCGCGTCTCGCCGCCCACGACGTAGCCCTTGAAGTACCAGGCCATGTGCTTGCGCATCTCGCGCAGCGCCTTGCCCTCGTCGCCGAAGTGCTCGACCATCAGCTCGGCGTGGCGGCGGACGATCGTCGCGACATAGCCCAGGCCGGGCTTGATCCGCTCGTCGGACCCCGCGAACGCGGCCGCGAGGTCGGCGAAGAGCCACGGGCGGCCCTGGCAGCCGCGGCCGACGACGACCCCGTCGCAGCCGGTCTGCGCGACCATCTCGAGCGCGTCCTCGGCCGACCAGATGTCGCCGTTGCCCAGCACCGGGATCTCGGTGACGGCCTGCTTGAGCTGCGCGATCGCGTCCCAGTCGGCCGTGCCCGAGTAGTAGTCGGCGGCGGTGCGGGCGTGCAGAGCGACAGCCGCGACACCGACCTCCTGCGCGACCAGGCCGGCCTCGAGGTAGGTCAGGTGGTCGTCGTCGATGCCCTTGCGCATCTTCACGGTGACGGGCACGCCGTACGGGCTCGCCGCGTCGACCGCGGCCGTGACGATGTTCCGGAACAGGTCCCGCTTCCAGGGCAGCACCGCTCCCCCGCCGCGGCGCGTGACCTTGGGCACCGGGCAGCCGAAGTTCAGGTCGACGTGGTCGGCGCGGTCCTCGGAGGCGATGAGCCGGACCGCGGCGCCCACCGTCGCGGGGTCGACGCCGTACACCTGGACCGAGCGCGGACGCTCGTCGGGCTCGTGCGAGATGATCCGCATCGACTCCTCGCCGCGCTCGACCAGGGCGCGGGACGTCACCATCTCGGCGACGTACAGACCGGCACCGGACTCGCGGCACAGGCGCCGGAACGCGGCGTTGGTGACACCGGCCATAGGCGCCAGGACGACCGGCGTGTCGATCGTCAGCGGACCGATGCGCAACGGCGGCAGGACGGCGCCGGGGCGCGCCGGAACCGCAGGAGTCGTCAGGGTCATGCCCCTAGTGTCCCTCAGCCGAGCAACCAGCCATATTCCTGCGCCAGCCGGACCGCCTCGGCACGCGTCCGGGCGCCGGTCTTGCCCATCGCGGCCGACAGGTAGTTGCGCACCGTGCCCTCCGACAGGAACGTCTCGCGGGCGATGTCCGCGACCGTCCCGCCGTTCGCCGCGGCGACGAGCACGTCCCGCTCGCGGTCGGTCAGCGGGCTCGTGCCGACCGCCAGCGACTCGACGGCCAGGTCCGGGTCGACCACCCGCAGGCCCCGGTGCACGCGCCGCACGGCGTCCGCCAGCTGCTCCGCCGGGGTGTCCTTGACCACGAACCCGCTGGCCCCGGCGTCGAGCGCGCGCCGGACGTACCCGGGGCGGCCGAACGTGGTGACGATGAGCGAGCGGCACGTGGGGAACCGGGCCTTGAGCTCGGCGGCGGCCGTGATGCCGTCCATGCCCGGCATCTCGACGTCGAGCAGGGCGACGTCGGCGGCGTTCTCGCGGGCGGCGTGCACCACCTCGTCGCCACGGCCCACCTGCGCGACCACCGTGAGGTCCGACTCGAGGTCGAGCAGGGCGGCCAGGGCTCCGCGGACCAGGGCCTGGTCGTCGGCCAGCAGCAGTCTGATCACCGAGCACCGTTCTTCGTCGTCACCAGCAGCTGGTAGCCGCCCAGCGGGCTCGCGGACACCTCGACGTGCGCGCCGACCTCTCGCGCGCGCTCCGTCAGCCCGCGCAGCCCGTTGCCGGGCACCACCTCGGTGGTGGCCGGCCCGAAGCCGTCGTCCTCGACGACGAGCGTGTCCGCGGTCATCGTGACGCGCACCCGCGACGCCGCCGAGTGCCGGATGACGTTCGTCGTGCCCTCCCGCAGCGCCCAGGCGAAGAGCTCGCGCAGCGCCTCGGGGACCTGGTCGACCGTGCCGGGCACGTCCGCCTCGACCCCCGCGGAGTCGAACGCCTGCCGCGCGCCGGCCAGCTCGCCCGCGAGCGTCACCGCGCGCGTGGCCGAGACCATGCCGCGCACGTCCGCGAGCGCGGACCGGGCCAGCGCCTGCACCTCGGCGATCTCGGCCCGTGAGCGGTCGGCGTCGACGTCGAACAGCTTCCCGGCCAGCTCCGCCTTCACCGCGATCACGGTCAACGAGTGACCGAGGATGTCGTGCATGTCGCGCGCGATGCGCTCGCGTTCCCGCTCCACGGCCAGCACCGCGACCTCGTCCTGCGCGAGCGCGAGCTGGCGGTTGCGCTGGACCAGCTGCGTGAACCCGTACACCGCGACGGAGGCGAGGATCACCGAGATCACGAGGTCGTCGATGGTGTCCCAGCCCGGCACCAGGCGCGGGACCACGAGGATGAGCACGCACGAGAACACGGCGACCAGCAGGGCCCGCGGGTCGCGCAGGAGGAAGATCGCGGAGACGCAGACGAAGACGAGGCCGACCAGCCCCTGCTCCTCCGCGGCCAGGGTCGAGACGCCCACGAGCACGACCTGGCCGACCAGCACCACGCCGGTGTGCGGGTGCGGCAGCCGGCTGCCGTGCGGCCCGGCCCGGGTGAGCACCACCCAGGCGAAGCTCGCCGCCAGGCCCGCGATCGCCACGAGCGACAGGGTGCGCTCGATCCCGGGCGACGCCGCCCACGCGGCCTGCCACGGCTGCAGCAGGAACACCGCCCAGACGATGCCCATGGCCGGGCCGACGACGCGCATCACCTTGCGGGTGCGCGGCCGGGCGATGCCGTCCGCCTCCGAGGCGTACGCGAGCCGGCCGCCCCAGCTGGGCCACTCGTCCTTGGGCACGGAGATGCCGTCACCCGGCTCCGCGCGACGCCTCACGGCGCCCACGCTAGCCGGGTGACGGTCACCGGGATCCGTCGCCGTGCGGGTCACACCCGCGCCGTGTCGCGGCGGAACCGCCAGGCCGCTCCGCCGACGAAGACCGCCGCCCAGCCGACCACGTTGACGACGGCCCAGATGCTCGGCGTCTCACCCGTGAGCGGCGCCCGCACGATCTCGGCCAGGCCGTAGGTGGGGACCACCTTGGCGATGTCGGCGAACAGCCCGTCGCCGAGCGGGACGAACAGGCCGCCCGCGAACGCGAGGAGAGCGAGCACCGGGCCGAGGATCTGCATGACGTTCTCCGCCGGCAGCAGGTACCCCATGAACAGCCCGAAGGCGGCGAAGACGACCGAGCCGACCCAGGCCAGCCCGAGGGAGGCGACGAGCGCGCTGGTGTCCCCCGTCGCGCCGCTCAGCAGCCCGACGGCGGCCACGACGACGACCGCCGCGAGCCCCATCACCATGGCGACCGCCACTTTGGTGAACACGTACGTGGCCGGCCGCAGCGGCGTGAGCCGCAGCTGACGGGTCCACCCCTGCGAGCGCTCGACCGAGACGCTGGCGCCTCCGCTGGTGGTGGCCAGCATCGCGCCGTAGAGCGCCATCGACACCATGATGAACGCCGTGACGTTGGCGTTGCCCACCGACTGGGTCGTGTACGCGTCGGCCGTGCCGAAGATGAGGAAGAACGCCGGCGGCATGATCAGCGTGAAGATGACCGTGCGGCGGTTGCGCAGCAGGCGGCGCAGCTCGATGGACACGAACGGTCCGTTGATCAGTCCCGTGCGGGGCGCACGGTCCGTCGCGCGGGCGGTGGCGACGGTCGTGGCTGCGGCGCTCATGCTGCACTCCCAGGGGTGTGGTTGTCGCCGGTCAGGGCGAGGAACGCGTCCTCGAGCCCGCGGGCGGTGATCTCGACGTCGCTCGCCGCGGTGGCGGTGAGCAGGTGGCGTGCGACGCCGTCGGAGTCCGACGTGTGCACGAGGACGCGGTCGCGGCGCAGCTCGACGGACTGCACGCCGGGGATCGCGTGCAGGGCGGCACTCTCGGCGGGGCTGAGGTCCGGCAGGGTCGCGGTGACCAGGCGGCCCGAGGCCATGTTCTTGACCTGCGCGGCCGACCCGTCGGCGACGATCCGCCCGTGGCTGACCAGCACGATCCGGTCGGCGTACGCGTCGGCCTCCTCGAGGTAGTGCGTCGCGAACAGGATCGTCCGGCCGCGGGAGGCGTCCGCCCGCAGGGCCGTCCAGAAGTCGCGGCGCCCCTCGACGTCCATGCCGGTGGTCGGCTCGTCGAGCACCAGGACGTCCGGGTCCGGCAGGAGCGCGAGCGCGAACCGGAGCCGCTGCTGCTGCCCTCCGGAGCACTTGCCCACCCGGCGGTCGGCGATGTCGGCGATCCCCGCGCGGCCGAGCACCTCCTGCGCGGTCCGGGACGACCGGAAGAAGGACGCGGTCAGCTCGACCGTCTCCCCCACCGTGAGGTCCTTGAGCAGGCCGCCCGTCTGCATGACGGCCGAGACCCGGCCCTCGGCGATCGCGCGGCTGGGGTCGAGCCCGAGCACCGACACCGAACCCGCGTCGGGCTGGGCCAGGCCGAGGAGCATGTCGATCGTGGTCGTCTTGCCGGCGCCGTTGGGGCCGAGGAACGCGACGACCTCACCCGGCGTGATCGCCAGGTCGATCCCGTCGACGGCACGCACGGTGCCGAAGGACTTGTGCAGACCGCGCAGCTCGATCGCCAGCGGTCCCGAGCCGGCCGGGGCCGGTGTGGGAAGGGTGTCGGTGAAGGTCATGGCTCGATCCTGGCCGACGGGCGCGGGCCGCTCCCCCGCCGACCGTCACGAGCCGGGCATGACGGATGTCATGCGGATACGACGACGCCCGCCCCGCGCGAGCGGGACGGGCGTCGTCGGTGTGGTCGGACGCGTCAGGCGCCGACGAGGTGCTGCGCCAGGTAGCCGGTGACCTTGTCCAGGGCCACGCGCTCCTGTGTCATGTCGTCGCGGTGCCGGATGGTGACGGCCTGGTCGTCGAGGGTCTCGAAGTCGACCGTGATGCAGAACGGCGTGCCGATCTCGTCCTGGCGGCGGTACCGGCGGCCGATCGCGCCGGCGTCGTCGAACTCGACGTTCCAGTTCTTGCGGAGCTCGGCGGACAGGTCGCGGGCCTTGGGCGACAGCGACTCGTTGCGGGACAGCGGCAGGACCGCGGCCTTGACCGGGGCCAGGCGCGGGTCGAGCTTGAGCACCGTGCGCACGTCGACCCCGCCCTTGGTGTTGGGCGCCTCGTCCTCGGTGTAGGACTCGACGAGGAACGCCATGAGGCTCCGCGTCAGGCCGGCGGCGGGCTCGATGACGTACGGCACGTAGCGGGTGCCGGTCGCCTGGTCGAAGTACGAAAGGTCCTGGCCCGAGTGCTCGGTGTGCGTCTTGAGGTCGAAGTCCGTGCGGTTGGCGATGCCCTCGAGCTCGCCCCACTCGCTGCCCTGGAAGCCGAAGCGGTACTCGATGTCGACGGTGCGCTTCGAGTAGTGGGACAGCTTCTCGGCCGGGTGCTCGTAGAGCCGCAGGTTGTCGCGGCTGATGCCGAGGTCCACGTACCAGTCGGTGCGCTGATCGATCCAGTACTGGTGCCAGGTCTCGTCGGTGCCGGGCTCGACGAAGAACTCCATCTCCATCTGCTCGAACTCGCGCGTGCGGAAGATGAAGTTGCCCGGCGTGATCTCGTTGCGGAACGACTTGCCGATCTGGCCGATGCCGAACGGTGGCTTCTTGCGGCTCGTCGTCGACACGTTGGCGAAGTTCACGAAGATGCCCTGCGCGGTCTCGGGCCGCAGGTAGTGCAGGCCGGACTCGTCCTCGACGGGGCCGAGGTAGGTCTTGAGCATCATGTTGAAGTCGCGCGGCTCGGTCCACTGACCGCGCGTGCCGCAGTTGGGGCACGCGATGTCCGCCAGGCCGTGCTCGGGGGCGCGGCCCTTCTTCTCCTCGAACTCCTCCAGCATGTGGTCCTCGCGGAACCGCTTGTGGCAGTTCAGGCACTCCGTCAGCGGGTCCGTGAAGACGCCGACGTGGCCGGAGGCGACCCAGACCTGGCGGGGCAGGATCACCGAGGAGTCGAGGCCGACGATGTCGTCGCGGCTGGTCACCATCGTGCGCCACCACTGGCGCTTGATGTTCTCCTTGAGCTCGACGCCCAGCGGTCCGTAGTCCCACGCCGAGCGGGTACCGCCGTAGATCTCGCCGCTCGGGAAGACGAACCCGCGCCGCTTGGCGAGGGAGACGACGGAGTCCAGGCGGGAGGGTGCAGCCACGATCGATCACTCCAGGGTGGTGGCGCCCGCGGCTGGGTGTCGCGGGCGGATGGACCGCAGCGGCGTCGCCGCGGTTGAGCAAGAGTCGAGCGCAGCCCAGGCTACCGGTCATCCGGCGGGGTCGTTTTGACAATGGTTCTCGTCCAACTGAGAATGATCGTCATGTCCATCGTGTCCCGACGAGCCCGGTTGCTCGCCCCGGTCGCCCTCGTCCCGCTGCTGCTGGCGGGGTGCGCGAGCGATTCCGGCGTCGCCGAGGGCACGGTCGACGTGATGGCGTCCTTCTACCCGCTGCAGTTCGTGGCGCAGCAGGTGGGCGGCGACCGGGTGACTGTCCGCTCGCTCACACCCCCCGGGGCCGAGCCGCACGACGTCGAGCTCTCGCCCGCCCAGGTCTCCCGGATCGACCGCGCCGACCTGGTGGTGACCCTGTCCGGCTTCCAGGCCGCCGTCGACGACGCCGTCGCGCAGACCTCGCCCGCCCACGTCGTGGACGCGGCGGACGACACGACCCTGATGACGCCCGAGCAGGAGCACGGGCACGAGGACGGGGCCGACGAGGGGCACGAGCACGGCACCCTCGACCCGCACTTCTGGCTCGACCCCAGCCGGCTGCCGTCGGTCGTCGACGACGTCGCGGAGCAGCTCACCGCGATCGACCCCGAGGGCGCGTCCGAGTACGAGGCGAACGCCGCGGAGCTGAACCAGAAGCTCGCCGACCTCGACGCCGCGTACTCCAGCGGGCTGGCCGCGTGCGAGACCCGCACGTTCGTCACCTCGCACGACGCGTTCGGGTACCTCGCGGACCGGTACGGCCTGTCCCAGGTGGGGATCTCCGGGATCGACCCCGAGGCCGAGCCGTCCCCCGCCCGGCTCGCGGCGGTGGAGAAGCTCGTCCGCGACCAGCACGTGAGCACGATCTTCTTCGAGAGCCTGGTGAGCCCGAAGGTGTCCGAGACGCTCGCCGACGACCTCGGCATCGACAGCGCGGTGCTCGACCCCGTCGAGGGGCTCGCGGATCCCGCCGACGACTACTTCTCGATCGCCGAGCGCAACCTCGACGCCCTCCGCGTGGCATTGTCCTGCTCGTGAGCGCACCCGTGATCGAGGCCTCCGGCCTGGGCGTGACCCTGGGCGGGCAGCCGATCCTCGACGGCATCGACCTCACGGTCCCCGCCGGTGAGGTCCTGGCCCTGCTCGGCGCCAACGGGTCCGGCAAGTCGACGCTCGTGCGCACCCTGCTCGGCGTGATCCCGCGCACCGCCGGGACCGTGAAGCTGTTCGGCACGGACCTCGGGCCGACCGCCCCGTGGGACCGTGTCGGCTACGTGCCGCAGCGCCTCCCGGCCGCCGCGGGCGTCCCGGCCACCGCGTACGAGGTGGTGACCTCCGGGCTGCTGCACGGCCGGTCGCTGCGCCCGCCGCGGGGGCACCGGCGCCGGGCCCTCGACGCGCTCGCCGACGTCGGCCTCGGAGACCGCACCCACCAGCGCGTGCAGGAGATGTCCGGCGGGCAGCAGCAGCGCGTGCTCATTGCGCGCGCCCTGGTCCGCGACCCCGACCTGCTCGTGCTGGACGAGCCCACGTCGGGGATCGACATCCCCACGCAAGCCACGTTCGTCGACACCGTCAGCCGCCTGCACGACGCCGGCACCACGGTGGTCGTGATCCTGCACGAGCTCGGCCCGTTCGCGCCGCTCATCGACCGGGCGATCGTGCTCCGGCACGGCCGCGTCGCGCACGACGGCGCACCGCCCCGCGCCCGCGGCGAGCACGCCGGCGAGTGGCACGACCACACACACGCGCACTCCGACCCCGAGGTGCCGCCCAGCGGTCCGTCCCTGTCCGTGGAGGTGAACCCGTGACCGCGTGGGACCAGGTGGTCGAGCTGCTGACGTCGCCCCTGATGCAGCGGGCGCTGATCGCGGCGATCCTCGTCGGGGCCTGCGCGCCCGTCGTCGGGACGTTCCTCGTGCAGCGCCGCATGGCCCTCATGGGCGACGGCATCGGGCACGTCGCGCTCACCGGCGTGGCGCTCGGCTGGCTCGTCGGCAGCTGGGCCGGGCTGGTGCCGCAGGACGCGCTCGCCGTGCCCGGCGCCGTCATCGCCGCCATCGTCGGCTCCGTCGTCATCGAGCTCGTGCGCGAGCGTGGCCGGACCAGCGGGGACCTGGCGCTCGCGCTCATGTTCTACGGCGGCATCGCGGGCGGCGTGCTGCTCATCAAGGTCGCGGGCGGCACCAACGCCAACCTCATCAGCTACCTGTTCGGCTCCATCTCGACCGTCTCGACCACGGACCTGTGGTGGACCGTCGGGCTCGCCGCCCTGGTGCTGAGCGTGGGCATCGGCCTGCGGACCGCCCTGTTCGCGGTCAGCCACGACGAGGAGTTCGCGCGAGCCAGCGGGTTGCCGGTGCGCTTCCTGTCGATGATCGTCGCCGTCATCGCCGCCCTCACGGTGACCATCGCGATGCGCGTCGTCGGCCTGCTGCTGGTCAGCGCGCTGATGATCGTGCCCGTCGCGATCGCGCAGCTGTTCGCGCGGTCGTTCAGCAGCACCATGACGCTGGCCAGCATCGTCGGCGTCGTCGTCAGCGTCGCCGGGCTGGTGCTCACGTACTGGCAGGACATCCCGCCGGGCGCCACCATCGTCGTGCTCGCGATCCTGGTCTACGCCGTCGCCGCGAGCCTGAAGCCCGTCCTCTCGCGCCCGCAGCCCCCGCGCGACCCGCACCCCGACATGGTGGACGACGTGCTGCTGGTCGACGACGTGCACGATGTTAGGCCTACCTCACCTGCACCGTAGGATCGCCCTGTGACCCACGTGCGCGACGCCTATGGCCTGGGAGGCGTCTCCCTCGGCATCGCCGTGGTCGTGCTCTTCGCCATCGTCCTCGCGCGCTCGCACGCCACCTACTGGGCCGGCCGCGGCGTGGTCCGGGGCGCGCAGGCCGTGCACGAGACCGAGGCCGCCCCCGGGTGGTGGCACGCCACGATGCTGCGGCTCGAGGCCTGGACCGACACCCGCACGGCGCAGCGCGGCCTCGACCTGGTGCGTCGGTGGGGTGCCATCGCCGTCACCCTCGCCTACGTCACCGTCGGGCTCCAGACGGCGATCTTCGCGTCGGCCGGGCTCATCAAGATGCCCTACCTGCGCTTCTCGCTCGCCTCGATCCCCGGCGCGCTGGTCTGGGCGGTGGTGTGGGCGACCGTCGGGTTCGGTGCCGTGTGGGGCGCGCTGGCGCTGTTCGCGCAGTCGCCCTGGGCCCTGCTCGGGGCGGCCGTCCTGCTCGTCGCCGCGATCGTGTGGTTCGTGCGCCGCCGACTGCTGCGCCGGGCGCGCCTGGCGCAGACCCAGGAGCCCGCTCAGGCCGAGGTCTGACCCGGCTTGTCGACCGCCCCGCCGTACCGCCGGTCGCGGCGCGCGTACGTCTCGACCGCCCGCCACAGGTGCCGCCGGTCGACGTCGGGCCACGGCTCGTCCAGGAAGACCAGCTCGGCGTAGGCCGCCTGCCAGATCATGAAGTTCGACGTCCGCTGCTCACCCGACGAGCGCAGGAACAGGTCGACGTCGGGCAGGTCGGGCTCGTCGAGGTAGCGCGCGAACAGCTTCTCGTTGACCTTGTCCGGCCTCACGCGGCCGGCCGCGACGTCCCTCGCGATGGCCTGCGCGGCGTCGGCGATCTCGGCCCGTCCGCCGTAGTTCACGCACATGGTGAGCGTGACGGTCGAGTTGTTCTTCGTCAGCTCCTCTGCGGTCTCGAGCTCGTTGATCACCGAGCGCCACAGCCTCGGCCGCCGACCCGCCCAGCGCACCCGCACGCCCCACGAGTTCATCAGGTCCCGCCGCCGCCGCAGCACGTCCCGGTTGAAGCCCATGAGGAAGCGGACCTCGTCGGGCGACCGCGACCAGTTCTCCGTGGAGAACGCGTACGCCGACACGTACTCGACGCCGACCTCGATCGCTCCCGCGACGACGTCGAGCAGCGAGGCCTCCCCGGCGGCGTGCCCGGCGGTCCGCGGCAGCCCGCGGGCGTTGGCCCAGCGGCCGTTGCCGTCCATGACGACGGCGACGTGCCGCGGCACGAACTCCTTCGGGATCGAGGGAGCGCGCTCGCCGCTCGGGTGCGGCGGGGGTGGGACCGGCATTCAGACCCTCTCGACCATCGGCAGCGAGCGCAGCTGGCGCTCGAGGTGGAACTGGCAGAACGCGGCGACCAGACCGTTGCCCTCGCCACGATGCCGCTCGGCGCTGGCGTCGGCGACGGCCCAGTCTCCCCCGAGCAGCGCCGCGAGCAGCTCGAACGTCTCCGGCGCCGGCGCCGCCGCGCCCGGGGGCCGGCACGCGCGGCACACGGCCCCGCCCGACGCGACCGCGAAGGCGGTGTGCGGACCGGGCTCGCCGCAGCGCGCGCAGTCCGTGAAGCTGGGCGCCCACCCGGCCATGGCGAGCGCCCGCAGCAGGTACGAGTCGAGCACCAGACCCGGGGCGTGGTCGCGATAGGCCAGCGCCTTCACCGCGCCGACCAGCAGCCAGTACTGCTGCAGCGACGGCTCGTGCTCGGCCTCGACCAGGCGGTCCGCCGTCTCGAGCATCACCGTGCCGGCGGTGTAGAGCGTGTAGTCCTCGCAGATCCGCCGCCCGAACGGCCCCAGCGTCTCGGCCTGCGTGACGATGTCGAGGTTGCGGCCCGTGCTCAGCTGCAGGTCGACGTACATGAACGGCTCGAGGCGCGACCCGAACTTGGAGCTGGTGCGGCGTACACCCTTGCCGACCGCACGGACCTTGCCGTGCGACCGGGTCAGGAGGGTGACGATGCGGTCGGCCTCCCCCAGCTTGTGGGTGCGCAGCACGATCGCCTCGTCGCGGTAGAGGCTCACTGCGCCATTGTCCCCCGCACCACCGACAGACCACGTCGGCGCGCGGGTGCGAGCGGCGCCGATCAGGCGGCGAAGTCCGCGTACTCGGCGGTGAGCGCCGAGAAGCACGCGTCGATCACCGAGCGCCCGTCGCGCTCGCGTGCGGCCGTACCGATCGCCGGGCGCCTTTCGCGTGCAACGTTCGCGGATCGCCCGTCTCGCCCGCGGACGTCCGCGGCGATCGCCGAAGCCCCGCTCGTACCCTCGACCGACCGACGGCGGGGTGGCACTCGCACGCCGGCGCCGGAGCTCGACCGGCTCGGAAGCGGCGGGCTCGGGGCTCGACTGAGGTACTGGTGACCGGTGGGCGTCGTCGTCAGCACCGTGTGGCCAGGTCCGGCCCGCTGGACCGGCCGGCGCGACCACCCCGGCGCCTCCTTCGCCAGGTTGCAGGCGACACAGAGGCCTTCGCCATTGTCGGCAGTGGTCGCCCCACCGGAGGCGGCCGGGACGATGTGGTCGATCTGCCGGCCGGGTGCACCGCAGTAGGGCGTTCGGCAGATCCCCTGGTCGCGGATCCGTAGGAACTCGGCCAAGCCGTCAGGATGGAACCGCGAGCGGGAGGTCATCGCGACCAGGTCACCACCGGGATCGGCGTACAACCGTCGCAGCCAGGCCGCGTCGGCGTCGATCCCGGCGGCCACGAGCTCCCTGGCCACCTGCGCGGGCACCGGGCCACCACCGGGCAGGTGCGCGGACTCGTGCCCGGTGCCGAGCAACGCCGAGTCACTGAGCACGAGGTTCACCGTGATGGGCACGGCCGACGCGCTCGACTGACCCGTGACCAGCTCCACCAGGGTGTCCGCCATGATCTGCCCGCGACCCCGGCGCGCTGCCGCCCGCCCGACCTGGTTCCCCGCGTCCGGTGGGTCCTCCGGGACGCCGGCGGCAACCGCCGCGTCGGCCGCGCGACAGAGTGCCGCGTAGACCGCCACACCTTGCGCCACAGGAAGCAGCGCCGTGAGGTACGTCATCGTGTCCGGGGCCGGCCGCAACGTCACGCAGCGCTCCGACGCCGCGCGCCGGGCTCGCCGCACGACGGCGGACGGATCGAGACGCGCCGCGTGCCCCCGCGCCGAGGCCACGAGCTGCCGGGTCCCGACACCCACCAGAGCCGAGGGATCGGCGCAGAGCAGCGCATCGACCTCGCGGCGATCCTCGACCTCCAAGCAGGCGGTCTCCTGGACCAGCAGCATCGCGGCGTGCTCCGAGAGGCAGCCCGCGCGCAGTGCTCCGAACGTGTGCGGCATCTCCGAGAGCCACGCCTTCGCGGCTCCGAGCAGAGCCGCGCCGCGGTGGGGCGACTCGCGCCGCGCCAGGCCCACCTGCGCGGCGATTCCCAGTCCCCGCCGCCTCGTCGGCACGCCGGCGAGCGCCTGTCGCTCTCGCTCCGCACGGTCGAGCGCGGCCGCCGCCTCCGCCTGGAGCGCGCACGCCGCCGCCTTGAGGCGCTCCAGCCCGGCAATCAGGTCCACCAGCGCCGCGCTCGGCTCCGCGGCACCACCGCCCACGTCGCTGCCGCCCTCCGGGAGGTCGATGCCCTCCTCGATGCCGTCGAGCCCTCGCATGAGCTCGCGACGCCATCGCCCTACCTCGATCGCGTCGACGGGTGCGGGGCGACCTGCGGCATCCGGGGTGGCCGCGGCGGAAGAGGAAACCGCGAACGCCGCCACGTCGACACCGAACCCGGTAGCGACACTCGCGCCGAGCGCCGTGGTGTGGCGCGCCGTCGCTGCACACGCGCACGCACCGCCGACCGACGCGATGGCCGCGCGCGTCGTCTCGGCCGGAGTGGTTGTCACACGACGATCGTATCGAACATGCGTTCGATTCGTCGGAGCTGTCCACAGCCTGAAACCGAGCCGCGCAACGAAAGCCGAGATCAGAACCCGAAGGTCATGACCACCGGCACGCCGCCGTGCGCGAGCGCGTCCAGCACCGCCCGCTCGTGCGGCACGACGGGGTCGGGCAGCGCGTCGAGGGCGAACCACCGCAGGTCAGCGGCCTTGTCGGGCTCCTGCAGAGCAGGGGCGCCCGTCCATCGGCGGCACTCGAAGAACCAGTCCACGCGCTCGTCGATCGGGTCGCCGGTCCCGTTCGACCGATGCATGCCTGTCAGCCCGACGAGGTCGGCGGGATCGACGTCGATGCCGAGCTCCTCGCGCGCCTCGCGGACCGCGGCGGCGACCACAGACTCGTCGCGCTCGACGTGCCCGGCGGCCGCACACGCCCAGTGCCCGTCCATGTAGCCGGTCCCGCGCCGCAGCTGGAGCAGGACCTGGTCGTCGCGACGGAGGACGACGTAGGCGGCGGGGACGACCTGGAAGCGCACGGCAGCCACCGTAGACCGGACCGGCGAGACCGGAGGCCCGACCCGGCCGCGCCGCCGACACCTCGTCGCCCCGCATCCGTCGAGGGTGGTGACGGGCCAGCGGGCGAGGGTCGGCGGCGCGAGCGGTCGCGCGGCCGTCGTCGGGGTCGCCGACGGACGGCCGGGCGCGCCCCGGGGCGGCAGGCGGTGTCGCGGCCGCGGGGCAGGGCCAGGAGGTCAGTGCTGCGAGGTCAGCGCTCGTGCCGGTTGACGGCCGAGATGATCGCCTTCAGCGACGCTGTCGTGATCGAGGGGTCGATGCCGACGCCCCAGAGGATCTCGTCGCCGATCGCGCACTCGACGTAGGCGGCGGCCGTGGCGTCGCCGCCCGACGAGAGGGCGTGCTCGGCGTAGTCCAGCACGGCCACGTCGACCCCGAGGGTCTTCACGGCCGCGACGAACGCGGCGACCGGACCGTTGCCGGAGCCCTCGAGCGTGCGCCGGACGCCGCGGTCGACGAGGTCGACCTCGAGGGTGTCGGGACCGTCCTCGACGCTGGTCCCCCGCGTGCCGCGCAGCGAGAACCGGCCCCACGGCGCGAACGGGCTGCCCGGCTCGACCGGGAGGTACTCGTCGTTGAAGATGTGCCACAGCTCGTCGGCCGTGACCTCGGTGCCGTGCTGGTCGGTGTGCTTCTGCACGACCTGCGAGAACTCGATCTGCAGCCGGCGCGGCAGGTCCAGGTCCTTCTCGGACTTCATCAGGTAGGAGATGCCGCCCTTACCGGACTGCGAGTTCACGCGGATGATCGCCTCGTACGACCGGCCGACGTCCTTCGGGTCGATCGGCAGGTACGGCACGGCCCACACGACGTCGTCGACCGTCTTGCCCTGGCGCTCCGCGGACTCCTCGAGGGCCGTCAGACCCTTCTTGATCGCGTCCTGGTGCGACCCGGAGAACGCGGTGAACACCAGGTCCCCGCCGTACGGGTGCCGCTCGTTGACGGGCAGCTGGTTGCAACGCTCGACGGTCCGCCGGATGTGGTCGATGTCCGAGAAGTCCAGCTGCGGGTCCACGCCCTGGCTGAACAGGTTCATGCCCAGGGTCACCAGGCAGACGTTGCCGGTGCGCTCGCCGTTGCCGAACAGGCAGCCCTCGATGCGGTCGGCCCCGGCCAGGTAGCCCAGCTCGGCGGCGGCGACGGCGGTGCCGCGGTCGTTGTGCGGGTGCAGCGACAGCACGACGCTCTCGCGGTAGCGCAGGTTGCGGCTCATCCACTCGATCGAGTCCGCGTAGACGTTGGGGGTCGCCATCTCGACCGTGGCCGGCAGGTTGATGATCACCTTGCGGTCCGGCGTCGGCTCCAGGACCTCGAGCACGGCGTTGCAGATGCGCAGCGCGTACTCCAGCTCGGTGCCGGTGTACGACTCGGGCGAGTACTCGTAGTACACGTCCGTGTCCGGGACGAGCTCCTCGTACTTCTTGCAGAACCGGGCGCCGGAGACGGCGATGTCGACGATGCCGTCCTCGTCCGAGCGGAACACGACCTCGCGCTGCAGGGTGGACGTCGAGTTGTACAGGTGCACGATCGCCTGCTTGGCGCCCGCGATCGCCTCGTACGTGCGCTCGATGAGGTGCTCGCGCGCCTGTGTCAGCACCTGGATGACGACGTCGTCGGGGATGCGGTTCTCCTCGATGAGCATCCGCACGAAGTCGAAGTCGGTCTGCGAGGCGGACGGGAAGCCCACCTCGATCTCCTTGAAGCCCATCTGCACCAGCAGCTCGAACATCTCGAGCTTGCGGGCGGGGTTCATCGGCTCGATCAGCGCCTGGTTCCCGTCGCGCAGGTCCACGGCGCACCAGCGAGGTGCCTGCGTGACGCGCTTGTCGGGCCAGCGGCGGTCGGGCAGCTCGACACGGATCTGCTCGTGGAAGGGGCGGTACTTGTGCACCGGCATCGACGACGGCTGCTGTGCGCTCGTCTCCAGGTAGGTCATGGTCTTCTCGTCCTTCGGGCGGTTCGGCGGGGAGTCAGCCGGCACACACGACACCGCGACGAGGATGCGGCCTAGAGGGCCTCGTCGCGGCAGCGAAGAAGGAGGGTGACTGCGAGCACGAAGTCACCGTACCCCCACACGCGGGGCCCGGTGCAAGCCGGTCTCACCGCAGCGCCACCAGCGTGTCGTCGCCCAGCGCGTACAGGTGGGAGCCCAGCCGGACGGCGCGCGAGGTCCCGATCGGGAACACCATGTCCCACTCGTCGGTCCCCCGGTCGAGCGAGACGGCGGTCAGGACCGGGGTGCCGTCGGCCGTCTCGTGCTCGACGACGACGCGCCGCCCGTCGGTGAACGTCCGCCGCACCGACGGGCCGAACGACAGCGCCCAGACCTGCGACCCGGTCGCCGCCTCGAGGCCGACGAGGTGGCTGCCGCCGCGCAGCACCACCCGGTCGGCGGCGTCCACGGCGACCTCGGAGGCCGGTGCGTCCGCGAGCCAGACGGCCTCCCCGGTCGCCCGGTCGTACGCGCGGACCCGACCTCCCTCCGTCTGCGCCGCCAACCCGCCCGCGCCGAACACCAGGCCCGACGTGCCGTCGCTGGCGGCCGGCGCCGCGAGCACCCCCTGCACCGTGGCCCACGTGGCGCCCTTCCCGGTCGACAGCTCCGAGACGGCGTCCACGCCGGCGTCGCGAAGCCGGTAGCGGGTCCGTACGAGCGTCCCGTCCTCGAGCAGCCGGGTCTGGTCCGCGACCGTCGCCCCCGCCGGCCGAGGGAGCCGCTTGCCCGTGACCGCGTCGAGCACCAGGGTCACGTCGTTCCCCGCGGCGAAGACGAGCCCCGCGGCGGCCGTCATCGAGACCCGCCCGTTCGACGCCGACTGGAAGGTGGACCAGCGCTGGGTCACCCACCGGGCCTCCCCGGTCGCCGGGTCGATCCGGCGGACCGTGAGCATCCCCCACGCGTAGGTGGCGACCACGAGGTCGGTCCCGGCCTGGGCCGTGGCGACGATCCACCCGGGCGTCGTGCTGCGGGACAGCACGGTCCCGTCGCTCGGGTCGACGACCAGGACCGCGGCCGCGCCCTCCTCACCGGTGGCGTCCGGCGGCTCGAGGAGCTGCTGGTCGGTGGGGGGCGCCGGACCGACCACGCACGCGAGCAGGCCGTCGAGCGGTCGGCACAGGACGTTCTCCGGGACGGGCGTCGCGGGCAGGGCCAGGGACCACAGCGGCTGGCCGGCCACGACGTCCAGGCCGACGAGCCGGCGGTCCTCTCCCTGCGCCCCGGCGGTGGCCACGATGACGTCGCCGACGAGCACCGGCGTGACGGAGCCGTCGACCGCCGTCGACCAGCGTGCGCGCGGCGCGTCCTCGAGCGCGCGGACGGCACCCGGGAACGCAGCCTCGCCCAGGACCTCGGCACGCTCTCGTCCGGCGGACCAGCGCGGGACCCCGACGAGCGCCGTCGCCAGCACGACGACCACGGCGACGGCCACCGCGACAGCCCGTCCGGGCCGACGACCCACCCAGCCCCGCAGTCGCTGCGCGCCCGAGGGCAGCGGCTCGACGACCGCGGCCTCGTCCTCGTCGAGACGCACCCGCTGCATCGGGGTCTTGAGCCCGCTCGTCGCCACCGCGGTCAGCCGTACACGATCAGGTCGTTCGCGGTCCGCACGACCACGTGGCCGCCGACCGCGTCGACGTGCTGCACGTGCTCGGGCAGCGGGACGGCCCAGCTGCGCACGCCGTCGTCGAGCGCCAGCCCCCACAGCTCCGGCCGCCCGTCCGGAGAGCTCCCCGGGCCGATGACCAGCGTGCCGTCCGAGAGCGGCGACCAGACAAGCAGATCACCGGTGTCCACGGACCACAGCATCCTGCCGTCGCCCGCATCCAGCACCCCGTAGCTGCCCGCGCCGGACGCCACGAGCCGGTGCCGCACCAGCACGTTCGGGTCCAGGATCGTCGGTGTGCGCCAGACGTCGGCCCCCGACGACAGGTCCACGGCCGCCACCTGCGGTCCCTCGTCCACGACCGCCAGGGTGGGCTCCGAGCCGTCGTTCGCGGCCAGCTGGACCGGCAGGCCCGCCACCGGGTAGAGCGCGGCCCCGTCGGCGCCGTGCATCAGCCCGCCACCCACGGGCGCCCACGTCGCGAACCGGTCGCCGACGCTGCCGATCTCGAAGCTGCTGAACCTGGCGCCCTCGAACACCGTGCGTCCGCCCGCGGCGTCGAGCACGATCGTGGACTCGCCGTCGAGCACGACGAACGGCGGGGTGACCGTCACGGACGCGGACAGCAGCTGGGCCATCACCCCGGGCGAGACGTAGGACCACACCACCGCGCCCGAGCGACCGTTGCGACGCTCCACCTTGAGGTGCCCGTCGTCCTGCAGCTCGCCGATCACCAGGTCGTCGTCCACCCGCTCGACCCCCACGACCGCCCCGCGGATCTCCCACCCGCCCGTCCGCGTGCCGTCCCGTGCGGACAGCGGGAGGACCGTGATGTGCGGCGCCTCCTGGATCGAGGCGTCGGCGGAGTACACGACCTGCGGCTCGCGCACGAGGCAGAGCACGAGCGAGCCGGCATCGGAGCTCTGCGCGGGACAGAGGACGGCCGCGCTCTCGAAGCCCGAGCGGGGGGCCGGCGCCACCGGCACGCTCCACCGGGTCGCCCCCGTCGTCGGGTCGTGCGCCGTGACGTCCCACGAGTCCTCGCCCTCCGCGAGGACGACGAGCGACCCGTCGGCGGCCAGCACGGTGCCGTTGATCGTGCGACCCTCGACGTCCCAGAGCCGCGTGGGCGCCGAGTCCAGCGGCCGCACCATCCCCGGCACGGCGGCGATGCGGGCGACGAAGGCACGGTCCCGCGCGGACGCGACCATGGCCGCCGCGACCAGGCACAGCACAGCGAGCACGGCGACGGGCCACCAGCGCCGCAGAGGGTGCTCACCGGCGGGCGGGAGGCCTGGCGGCGGCTCGTCGTCGGGATGGCGCGGCCGAGGCGTCGTGGTCGAGGCGTCCTCGATCTCGACGAGCTGCATCCGTGCAGCCAGGCGCCGGTCCGCCATGCCCCCGACTCTAGGACACCGGCTGCGTCCCCGGAGCCCGGACGAGGCGCAGCGCGCAGTCGCCGAACGTGACCGTGGAGCCGACCCGCAGGCGCACCTGCTGGTCGACGCGGCACACCACCTGGCCGCCGTCCGGCAGCGTGACGACCGTGCCGTTGGTCGAGCCGCGGTCCGCGACCCAGACGCCGCCGGGCTCGACCCCGATCTGCAGGTGGGTCTTGGAGACGGACCGCCCCGGGTCCACCACGCGGACCAGCTGGACGTCCGCGTCCGACGCCGGGTTGCGCCCGACCAGCGCGGTGCGCTCGATGATGATCCGGCGACCGTCCAGGAGCTCGACCTCCGCCACCGCCCGGTCGACCGCGACCGAGTCCACGGGCAGCGCGAGCAGGTCGTCCCGAGGGCCCGCCGGACGGGTCATCTCGAGCTCGGGCGCGAGGCCGTAGCTGAGGCCGACCTGCCGGACGACCGGCGTGGCCCGGGTGTCGAGGTCGGGCCCGCTGCGCTGCGGCGAGACAGGTGCGAGGACGAGCCCCGCGGGCCGGCCCTCCTCCAGGAGGACGTCGAGCAACGCGGTCCCGGCGTCGGCCGGCGGTGCGGCGACGGCCCACCCCGGCACGGCCGTCACGCGACGCGGCGGGGCAGCCGGGACGGGAACGGGGGCGCGCTCGGCGCGCGGGAGCTCGGCCACCGGCTCGAGGGGCGCCGACCGGACGTCGAGGACCTCGTCCCCGGCAGCCAGGTCGTGCCACCCTCGCCGACGGCCCGTGCGGTCGAACGTCGGCGAGACCAGCACGAGCAGCACGCCCACGCCCAGCGCCAGCAGACCCGCGGCGACCACGAGCCCGCGCAGCAGCACCCGCGCCATGCCGATCGGACGACGGGTCTCCACGTCGAGCGTCCGGATCCCGGTCGCTCGCCGCCCGACGGTCCACCCCAGCCGGCCGTGGAGCACCCACTGGACCACGACGACGACCAGCGCGAGCGCGGCCGCGGCGACCACGAGCAGCCGCTCGTCGGCGAGCAGGCCGAGCGTCAGGACCGCGACCAGCAGCACACCGTCGATCAGGCCGGCGGCGAACCGCCGGCCCAGGGTCGCGGGCGGAGCCTCGTGGCCGTCGGCGACGTCGAGCTCGGGCACCCGGCCTCCCTGGCTTCTCATCAGGTTCCCTTCGGACGTCGTCGGCGACGGTCTCGCAGCGACGCGGTCGACACGCGGGCCCGCACCCGGCGACGCCAGCCGACGCTGTGCGCCATGGCGTCCACCGTCACCTGGACGTCCGCCCAGTATGCGGTGGCCTGCGCGGCGCTCGGAGCGCCGGGGCTGAACACCGCCTGATCGGCGGAGCGCGCCAGCGCACCCACCCGGGCGGCGACCACGGCTCCGTCGGGGGCATCGGCGAACGACGCGGCCAGCGTGCGAGCGGACTCGTTGCGCGTCGCCAGCCGGCCGGCCGGGCGGCGCAGGTCCCGCGCGGCGTCGAGGACCTCGTCCCAGCCGCCGGCCACGCGGACCACGGGATCGGCGCTGCGGCGGCGGCGACGACGACGGCCGGCCTTGAGCGCGACGATGAGCACCAGCGGGGCGGCCAGCAGCACCAGCGGGATGCTGACGACCCCCGCCACGCGGGCGATCCGCCACCACAGGGCGTTGGCGTCGTCGCCCGTGTCGGGGTCGTCCGTCTGCGGCTGCTCGGTGTCCTCGTCCGGGGGCGTGACCGCGGCGGGCGGGGGCGGGGGCGGCTGGACGACCTGCGGGTTCGGCTCGGAGGGCTTGTGCTGGTCCTCCTGCTGCGGCGTCTGCTCCGGCGGCGGCGTCGGGTCGAACGGCACCCAGCCGTAGCCCTGGAACGCGACCTCGACCCACGCCTGGATGTC
This sequence comes from Cellulomonas sp. P2_F12, assembly GCF_056403775.1. Taxonomy (NCBI): domain Bacteria; kingdom Bacillati; phylum Actinomycetota; class Actinomycetes; order Micrococcales; family Cellulomonadaceae; genus Cellulomonas; species Cellulomonas sp. P2_F12. Next base: position 851,199 of record NZ_JBFUEV010000001.1, read on the forward strand.
CTTGCCGGTCACCGCGACGGGACCGTCGCCGGCGCTCTCCCCCGTGCCGGCCTCGGGCACGAACCCCAGGACCACCCGGGCCGGCAGGCCCATCCCGCGCACCATGAGGGCCATCGCAGCGGCGTACTGCTCACCGTCGCCCACCATGAGGTCCCCGCCCAGCAGGGTGGTGATCCGCGCGGCGCCGTGCCCGGACAGCGACTCCGTGCCCGACACCTCCATGCCGTGGCTGAAGAAGCCCTCCTCCGAGAGCCAGGTGGCCAGCGCCCGGCTGATCTGCACGGGGCTGCCGGCGTCCCGGGCGACGTCCGCGGCGGTCACCGCGGCGATGTCCGGCGCGCCGGTCAGCGCCGGCTGGGCCATGTCGGACGCGGGTGCCCGGCCGATCTCGGCGTCGTCGGGGTCCCGCGGCACCACGACGTCGACGCCGTACTGCAGGCCGTGCCGCACGCCGCCGGTCAGCACGGCCGCACCGGTCGCGTCGTTGTAGCGCAGGGCACTGGCCGCGTCCGGGTCGGGGACGTCGAACGACGTGGCCTGGCCGACCGTCGGCAGCCACACCCCGCTCAGGGCGTCGATGGTGAACTCGACGTGCGCCTGGTCGCCCCGGACCGTCGTGTCGATCTGGTCGCCGACGCGGCGGAACTCGCCCGACGCCTCCGCGGACCCGTCGCCGGCCACGTTCCAGACGACCCCGTCGTACCGGTCCATCGTGGCCAGCCGCACGCGGGCTCCCTGGGGCAGCCCGGACACCGTGAAGAGGGTCGTGTCGGCCTCCTGCTTCACGAACTCGCGGAAGGCGGACAGCGGGCTCGGGTAGTCCCGCGGGTCGAACGGCGGGACGATCTCGTCGCGCACCACGAGGCGGTCGGTGCCGCCGGCGACCACCGGCGCGCCGAGCACGCCGGCGCCCACCGCGACCACGGCGAGCAGGCCCGTGGCGATGACGCGCCGGGCACGCAGCAGGCCGGCGCGCCAGGACGCCCAGGGCAGCAGCACGACGACGAGGACCAGGCCGGTGAGCACGGGCGGGACGGTCGGGCGACGGGTGCCCAGCACGATCACCGCGATCGTCACGGCCACGGGCACCAGAGCCGCCGACGCGGCCGTCGCGCCGTTGCGGAGCCGGAGCGCCAGCGAGACGGCGAGCGCCGACCCGACCAGGGCGAGGAAGTACATCGCGACCAGCAGCGTGCCGCCGGAGCCGACGGGTGGCTGCAGCGTGAGCACCTGCTTCCACGTCGACGCCGCACCCCGGGCGAGCTCGAGCGCGGTCTGCGGCGTCGGCACGATCCCCGCGATCGTCGTGCTCGGCGCGGCCAGCGCACCGCCGGCCAGCACGTAGACGACCACGAGCACCGCGACGACGGTGATCGCGGACCAGCGGCGGGCTGCGCCGAGCGCCGAGACCGTGGCGCCCAGCAGGAGCCCGCCCACGAGCGCCGGCAGGGCGGTCGTGCCGCCGTACACCTCGAGCAGCGGCGTCAGGGCCACGGCCAGGGTGCCGACGAGGCAGGCGACGTCGACGGCCGCGCGACCGGGCGACCGGGTCATGCCGTCACGCGCCGCAGGAGCCGGGGCAGGTCGTCGAGGCGGCCGATCGTCGCGAGGCTCAGCGAGCCCTGCGTGCGGACGGCGACGTCGGCGCCGGGCGTGCACCGCACGACGACCGTCCGCGTGCCGACGGGCACGTGCCGGGCGCCGAGGCGTAGGTCGGTGTCGCTGGGCACGGAGCCCGTGATGAGCATGGCGACGGACGCCTCCGGCGCCTCCCGGACCACGCGCCGACCGAGGAGCGTCGCACCCGCCCCGGACGCCGCCAGCGCGATCCCCGAGCAGTCGTCCAGCAGGAGGGGCGGGGTCTCGACCCGCAGCCGGCCCGGGCCGGCCAGCACCACGAGGTCACGCTCCTCGCGGATGGTCTGCACGCCGACGGACGCGAGCACCGACACCGCGAGCTCGAGCTCGTCGTCCGAGGCGTAGTCCCGGGGGTCGGTGGCCAGCGCCAGGGCGGTCGTGGTGCGCCGCGTGTCCTCGAACTGCTTGACCATGAGGCTGCCGCGGCGGGCCGTCGTCCGCCAGTGGATGTACCGGCGGTCGTCGCCCGCCACGTAGTCGCGCAGAGCGTGGAAGGACAGGTCGGAGTCGGACAGGTCGCGCGTCGCCTGCCCCTCGAGGTCGCGCAGCAGGCCCGCGCTCGCGCCCGCCAGCGAGACCAGCAGCGGGTGCACGAACAGCTCGACCGGTCGCGTCCAGCGCACGCTGCGTCGCGCGAGACCGAACGGGTCGCCGCGGACCGACCGCACCGGGCCTACGACGATCACCGCGCGGCGGGCGGTCGGGATGGCGAACAGGTCGTCGTGCGTGGCGTCCGGGCTCAGCGCGGGCACCCCGAACTCGGCCACCGCGGCACCGACCGGCAGCTCGACGCGCGACGGCAGCGACCGGCGACGGGCCACGTTGCGCACCTCGAGGCGGCCCAGGGCGCGCTCCCCCACCTTGACCCGGCGGTCGGCCATGTCGAGCGTGATCGCGTACCGGGCCCGACCCGCCGTCATCAGCAGCGACACCACCAGCACCGCCGTCAGCGCGGCGCCGACCGCCGCGAGCTCCAGCCACCCGGTCCACCGGCCCAGCACGAGGCCGAGGGCCGCCAGCGCGGCGACCCCCCACCCGATCGGCGAGACCCGCAGACCCACGATCAGCCCACCCGCAGGGCCGGCGGTGCCGTGGTCTCGAGGATCCGGGCGAGGATCTCGGTCGCGGTGACGCCGGCGAACTCGGCCTCGGTGTCCAGCAGCAGGCGGTGCGCGAGCACGGGCTGGGCGAGGTCCTTCACGTCGTCGGGGATGACGTACTCGCGGCCCGCAGCTGCGGCCCACACCTTCGCGGTGCGCACGAGCGCCAGACCGCCGCGCACGCTGGCGCCGATCGCGGTCTGGGAGTCGTCGCGCGTCGCCTCGGTGAGCCGCGCGACGTAGTCGAGGACGACCTCGTCGATGTGCACCGTCTGCGCCATGTCCGCCATCGTGCCGACCGCCTGCGTGGTGATCCGTGGGGTCAGGTTCGTCGTGCGGTCCTTGGCGCCGGCGAGGATCTCGATGGTCGACGCGCGGTCCGGGTAGCCGAGCGACGTCTTGATGAGGAAGCGGTCCAGCTGCGCCTCCGGCAGCCGGTACGTGCCGGCCTGCTCGATCGGGTTCTGCGTCGCGATGACCATGAACGGCCGACCCACCGGGTGCGTGACGCCGTCGACGGTGATGTTGCCCTCCTCCATGACCTCGAGGAGCGCGGCCTGCGTCTTGGGCGAGGCGCGGTTGATCTCGTCGGCCAGCACCACGGACGCGAAGATCGGACCGGGGTGGAACTCGAACCGGTGGGTGCTCTGGTCGTAGATCGTCACGCCCGTCACGTCCGACGGCAGCAGGTCCGGCGTGAACTGGATGCGGTGGTGGCTGCCCTGCACGGTCGCCGCGAGGGCCTTGGCCAGCGACGTCTTGCCCGTGCCCGGTGCATCCTCGAGCAGCAGGTGCCCCTCGGCGACCATGGCGGTGAGCGCGAGCCGCACCGTGTGCTCCTTGCCGAGCAGCGCCAGACCGACGTTGGACACGAGTGCGTCGAACGTCTCGGCGAACCAGATGCTCTGCTCGGGGGTCATTGTGTGGGTCTCTCCGTCTCGGTGCTGCGAGGTCGATGGCACGGTCGGTGGCCTGGTCGGTGGCGGGCGGTGCTAGGGCACGGTGTAGGTCAGCGTGGTCGTCGCGCCCACACCCTTGCCGTTGATGGCGGCGACCGTCACCGTCACGGTGGCCCCCGAGACCGCACCGGGCATGCTCACCAGGGTTCTGTCGGCGCTGCGGGCCTTGTTGTTGAGGTCCGAGCCGCAGTCGGCGGGGTCCGAGCCGGCCGCCCAGCAGACGCGGTACCCCGAGATGTTCTGGCCGCCGTCGTCGGTGGGCGGGTCCCAGGCGGCCGTGAGGGTGGTCGGTGCCGCGGCGTCGTCGGCCGTCAGCGACGGGTTCGCCACCGCGCCCGGCGCCGCTCCCCAGCCCCAGACGGCCGACTGGCTGTCGGCCCCGCTGGACAGGGTGCGGCCCGTGCCCGTGGTGGTCGCCGTGACCGTGAGGGTCACCGTCGTGCCGCCCGGGGAGATCCAGCCGTTCACGTCCACGTCCGCGCTCAGGCCCGTCGTCGTGCCCTGGACGTTGTGGCCCGGGGCGCTCAGCCGGTACGAGTACGTGACCGTGCCGCCGCCGCCGTCCGTGGACGCGGCCCAGCCGATCGCCGCGGTCGCGGGCTCGCCCCACGGACCGGTGGTGGACGACACCGCGAGCGTGGTGATCTGCGGCTGCGTCGGCGGCGTGGTCGCGGTCGCGCTCGCCGCGGGGCCCCACCCGCTCGACCCGGCCGCGTTCACCGCCCGGACCTGGAACGTGTAGCCGACGCCGCCGGTCAGGCCCTGGACCGTGTACGACAGACGGTTGCCCACGTCGGACTCCGACCCGTCGGGCATGCGGATCACGTAGGCGCGGACGGGCGAGCCGTTGTCGTCCGCCGCGGACCACCGCAGGTCGATGCTGCCGTCGCCCGCGGGCGCGTTCGCCGTCAGGGTGGTCGGCGCGCTCGGCAGGCCGAACGTCGACGCGGTGACGGTCCCCGGGTCGCCCCAGCCCGCCTTGTTCTTGGCCCGAACCGACACCCGGTACGGGTACTTGGTCTGCGCCTGGTCGAACGTCAGCGTCTGCGTCCCGGCCGCGACCGGGAACGTGGCACCGTTCGGCCCGTCCACGACGACCTCGTACTGCGCGACCGCGTCGCCGTTGTCCTTGGGCGCCGTCCACGCGATCGCGATGACCCGGCCGAGGGTCGAGTCGGTGGGCGTCGCCGTCACGTCCGGCGCGTCAGGAACTCGCGCGGGGACCATCGGCTGCGACGACGGGGACCATCCGCTGGGGTCCGGGGCCTTGTTGTGCGCCCGCACCCGCACCGAGTAGGCGGTGCCGTTGCGCAGGCCGGTGAACGTGTAGCTGGTGGTCGCGGAGGTCACCGAGGCCGGACCGGTCAGCGGCGCGGGCGAGATCTCCAGCGTGTAGCCGGTGACCGGCGACCCGGTCGAGGCCGGCGCGGCCCAGGTGGCCTTGACGGAGCCGTCGCCGAAGTCGAGCGTCGGCGCCGCGGGTGCGTCCGGGACGGCGTCGGGCCGGGCCGTGGCGGACGGCAGGCTCGGGTCCGACCAGTCGACGTCGTTCTGCGCCGCGACCGTGAACGTGTACTCCACGTCGTTGGTGAGGTTGTCGATCGTGCACGTCGTGCTCGCGCACTGCCGGACGATGTTCCCGGGGTTCGCGACGACGCGGTAGCCCGTGATCTGCGCCCCGCGGTTGTCGGGGGCGTCCCAGGACAGCACCACCGTGCGGTCCCGGACTTCGCCGACCCGCGGCGCGCTCGGGGTGGCCGGCCGGCCGCGCACCACGACGGTGATACGGCCCTCGACCTCGCGGTCCGGGTCGCCCGTGACGTCCCGGACCCGGTACCGGGTGACCATCTGGCCGATGAAGCCCTCGGCCGGCCGCACGCTGACGGAGTCCGCCGACGCACCCGCCGTGCCCGCGCCCGGGGTCTCCACGGTGGCACCGATGACCGTCATCGGGGAGTCGGGGAACGGGTTGAACGCGCCGGCGAGCACGTCGACGGTCACCTGCCGCCCCTCCACGCCGTTCTCGATCGTGCGGTCCACCAGCCGGATCTTGGGCCGCGTGCTCGCCACCACGCGGACGTCGATGGTCTGGTCGAACGACCCCGTCCGGCCGTAGCCGATCCGGACCCCGAGCTTCTCGGTGCGGCCCTTGGGGGTCGTCTCGTCGGCCGCGATGCTGAGGATGCCCTTGTCGATGCCGCCCGTGAAGCCCGCGGGGATCGCCGAGATCAGCTGGTAGGAGTAGCGGTCGTCCGTCGGCGTCGCGCCCTCCGGGCCCGTGGTGAACGCCCGCAGGTCCACGGTGAGCGGGTCCTCGCCGGGTGACACGTCGATGACCGACGGGGTGAACGTCGGCGGGTGGTCGTCGACCGCGTAGACGGTGATCTGCAGCGTGATCACGGAGGTGCGCGCGGACGTGTCCCCCGGGCCGGACGCGTCGGTGACGGGCACGGTGATCGAGGCCGGGCCGGCGTACCCGGGCGCCGACGTGAACTGCAGGGTCGTCGGGCTGCGCACCGGGTCCGTCTGGTCGGACTTCGTCGCGGTCACGCCGAGCGGGTCGGCGATCGTCGCGACGCGGCCCGGTGCCACCTGGACCTGCTCGTCGAGCGGGATGACGAGCTGCTCGCCGGACGCCACCCGCAGCTCGGGCGCCTTCGGCCTCGGGGTCGGCGGGAAGAAGCCGAGCGCCGGCACGGTGATGAACGCGTACGAGGCCGCGGTCCCGGCGGGGACGGTCGTGTTGGTGAGCAGGTACGGGAGCGTCTGCGCGTGGTCGACCAGCGTCACGACGACGTCGCCCCGCTCGGTCACCCGCGCGACGTCCGACTGCGAGCCCGGGACGGACACCGCGAGGTCGCTCAGGGGGCCGCTCGGGTTCTGCGCGACCGCGAGCACGTCGACCGAGACCTCGGTCCGGCCCAGCGTGTCCAGGGCGGGGACGACGACGTCCCGCGCGATCGGCGGCAGCACCGGGGCGTTGGCCACCACGGTCACGGTCAGCACGGCCGTGTCGTGCCCGCCGCGGTCGTTGGAGACCGTGTAGGCGATCTGCAGCACCCCGGGGGTGTCCGGCGCGCGCACGACGATCCGGCGGCCCGAGACGGTCGCGTCCGTCTCGGCGGGCTGCAGGACGAGCTCGGGGTCGAGGGTGAGCTCGCCGCCGCTGGAGTCCACGTCGTTGGCCAGCACGCGCACCTCGACCCGCTGGCCGGGGTTCACGGTCACCTGGTCGTCGCGCGCCACCACGGGCGCCGAGCCCGTCGGCCGCGGCACGATCCCGACCCGGATCGTCGCCACCGCGCGCTGCCCGACCCAGTCCTCGACCGCGTACGTGAACTCGACGGTGCCCAGGTCGCCCGGCACGGCCTCGAACTGGATCCAGTCGGGCCCACCCGCCTTGGCGATGCCGTGCGCCGGACCCGACGCGATCCCGAGCAGGGTCACGCCGTCGCCGTCGGGGTCGATCCCGACCAGCGGGACGTCGATGCGCACCGTGTCGCCCTCGAACACGCGGGCCACGATGTCGACGGGGCGGGGCGGTGCCTTCGCGCCGGCATCCGACGCGTGCACGTGCACGGTGACGGTCGCCGCGGTGCGGTTGCCGGTGGCGTCCTGCACCTCGAACGTCGCGTGCGCGGTCATCGCCGTGGCCGGCGCCTGGTACCGGAGCACGTCGCCGGACACGAAGAGCAGCCCCTCGCCCTCCCCCAGCGGCTCGACCAGCTGGGGCACCAGCGTGATCCGGTCGCCGTCGGGGTCATAGGCGCCGTCGAGGACGGGGATCGTCACCACGCCGCCCGTGCGGACGCTCGCCTCCGCGTTGGGGACGACCGGCGGCTGCGACGTCGCGGACGGGGGCACCGGGTGCACGACGATCTCGCCGACGGCGCTGAGGGCCCCGTTGGTCACCGTGTACCTCAGCACCGCGGGCGCCGTGAGCGTGCGGTCGGACTGGATCTGCACCAGGTGGTGCTCGAGGACGGCGACGCTGAGGCCCGACCCCTCGACGGCCTCCACCGACTGCAGCACGAGCACCCGGCCGGCCGGGTCGCTGTCGTTCTCCAGCGGGTCGACGGTGACCTCGCCACCGGCGGGGAGGAAGGCCTGGTCCCGCACCGCGACGGGTGGCTCGGCGGTCTCCGGCCACTCACGCACGTCGACGCGGGCCAGGCCCGTGACCTGCTGCGGGGCGGCCGTGATGAGGAACGTCACGTAGTACGTGCCGGCGCGCGCGGCGCTGAACGTGAAGGTGCCGCCCTGCAGGTCGCTGGTGATCGTGGCGCCGACCACGTCGTCCACCCCGGCCAGGCGCGGCGGCTCGGTGGACGCGCTGCGGACCGCGTCCAGCGGGTGCAGCGTCACGGGCTGGCCCACGTACGTCACGGCGTGCACGGGGTCGATCTGCGGCGCGAGCGATCCCGCGGGGCGGACGTCCACGTCGAGGACGCCCTCCGTCGTCGACGTCCCGTCGGAGACCTGCAGCGTCACCTGCGTGCGCCCGAGGGACGCACCGTCGGCCCGGAACGTGAGCGAGCCGTCCTGCCGGAAGCGCACGGAGCCGGCCGCCGGGTCCGCCACCGCGCCGACCAGCAGCAGGTCGTCACCGTCGGGGTCCATGAAGTCGGCGAGCACCAGGTGGTCCGCCTGGCCACCCTGCTCCACCTGCAGCGACCCCGTCCGGACCTGGACCGGTGCCGCGTCGACCGCTCCGTCGTGCACCGAGAGCCGGACCGACGCGGTCGACGTCGCGCTGGTCCCCCGGCCGTCCGAGATCGTGTACGTCAGCGTGGCCGACCCGCTCGCGCCGTCGGCCACGGCGACCTGCAGCGCGCGTCCCCCGTAGATCGCCTCGACCCGGCCGAACTGCTCGGGGATCGGGTCGAACTCCGAGATGACCAGGATCCCGCAGTCCGACGAGGAGTCGTTGTCGATCACCGGCAGGATCGTGGTCCGCCCCGGGCGCACGCCGAACTCGTCGTCCGCGGCCGTGGGCGGTGCGGAGTCGCCCGTGCACTCCGTGACCAGGTCCTGCGTGGTGTCCGACGTCTCGGTCTGGTCCTCCTGCTGGTCGGGCTGCTCCTCCGGCTCGACCTGCGTCCAGTCGGGCACCCGCAGGTCCGTGTCCTGCAGGGGCATCCAGAGGCGTCCGCGCAGGGTGTCGTTGAGCACGACGACCTGCCGGTTGACCCGGAACGCGAGCACGTCGGAGCTCGACATGTCCTCGAGGTTGCTGACCTGGGCGTCCGCGCCGTCGCAGAGCTGCAGGTAGGAGCCGACGGCCGACGCCCACGCGCCGTGCGCGCACCGACCCACCTGCACCGGCGCGGCGGGGCGGCCCGACCCCTGGGTGACGTGCTCCGTGACCGAGCCGCCGCCGAGGGGGACCTCCAGGAGCGCCGTGCGGCTGGCGACGAGAGCGCGGGAGGACTCCGGACCCGGCTCCTGCAGCACGAGGTCGTCGCCGTCGACGTCCGTCGACCCGCCCAGGGTGCGGACCGTCGACCCCGAGAGGACCACCGGCTGGTCACCGACGGCCGAGAGCGTGTCGACCGGCCCGGCTCCGAGGCTGCCGAGCGACGTCGTGCGCGGGGCCCCGTCGACCAGGTCGATCCGAGTCACGGCACCGTCCTTCGGCGCCACCCCGAGCACCGCACCGCTGCGGGTGACGACCGCGGCCCCGCCGTCGCCGAGCTCGAGGTCGGGCGGGTCCGTCGAGATGTGCAGCGACTCCAGCCCGCCGAGCGTCCGCACCCAGACGTTGCCGTCGCCGTCGACCAGCGAGACCACGCCGGCCGCCATCGACGCCGTGGCCCCGGGCACGGCGACCGTCGCGGAGGCCGTGACCGTCGCCGGGTCCACCACCGAGACCGTGCCGGGCTCGACCAGCAGCACGTCGCCGGCGTCCTGGAGGACGTCGAACGTGCTGCCGGAGGCCGCCAGGCCGCCGTTGAGCTCCTCGACCTGCGCGTTGTAGCGACCGAGCTGGAGCGTGCTCGTGGCCGTCAGCCACACGCCACCGTCGTTGAGGTCGAGACGCGCCAGCGGGAAGCCGTGGTCGAGCAGCGCGAGCACGAGGACGAGCACCGGCACCGTCACGACGGCGGCGGCGGTCGTCGCGCGTGCGCGGAGCGACCCTCGGCTCATGGCGTGCAGCCCTGGGCCGGGTCGTCGGAGACGCGGCGGTCGGCACGGACGATCGCGACCTCGACGCAGACCTGGGCCGCGGCAGCCTGGTCCGCCGGCACCGTCACGGTCGCCACGTCGACCAGCGCGAGCTGCGGCTCACCCGTCGCCTGCAGCACGCCCCACAGGTAGTGGTCGCCGTCCTGCGGGTCGGGGTTCTCCCACGTGAACACGACCGAGCCGTCGGGCTGACGGGTGCCCTGCAGCGAGTGCGGCGCGGGCACCGGTTCGGCGATCCCGGTCGGGTCCGCGTCCTGCGTGAAGTCTGTCGACGACGGCCCGCCGCCGGGTGTGTCCCCGCTCCGCAGGGCCGCCGCGCCGATCGCCACGACGGCGGCGAGCACGACGACGCCCGAGACGATCCCGGCCACCAGCCGCGCGCGGCTGCGACCCGCCGTCTCGGCGGCCTCGGGCGCGACCGGCTCCGGGGGCGCGACGAACACCGGCCCGGACCGACTGGGGGGCGCGTCGGGCGCGACCGCCGTCACGCCGCGGTGGCGGGTGGGCTCGTCGGCGCCCGGTGGGACCGGGTCGGCCGGGCCGGCCTGCTCGCCCGGAGCGGCAGGGGCGACCGAGACGATCGAGCGCAGGCGCGTCGCGTCCTCCCGGCCGCCGTCGGGCGAGGCGGCCGGCGCGTCGCGGGACTCGCCCGCGTCGGGCTCGTCCGTCAGGTCCAGCGGCGTGATCGGCAGGCGCAGGTCGGCCTCGACCTGCTGCAGCGCGCGGGCCACCGCGGCAGCGGACTCGAACCGGCGTGCGGGGTGCTTCGCCATCGCGCGCTCGAGGAGGTCCTGCAGTCCCCAGGGGACGTCGTCGCGACCGGTCGGGGGCAGCGGCGACCGCTCGATCCGGGAGACCAGCTGCTGCGCGGTGTTCTCGCCGCCCGGCACCTCGAACGGGGTGCGCCCGGCGAGCAGGGAGTAGATCGTCGCGGCCAGCGAGTAGACGTCGGAGCGCTCGTCGCCCGTCGGGTGCTCCCCCAGCAGCTCGGGCGGCGACCACGGGATCGACATCCCGACGGTCGCGCCGGCGCCGTGGCCCGTGGTCGCGGCGATGCCGAAGTCGGTCAGCGCCGGCCAGCCGAAGTCGGTGGTGAGCACGTTGGCGGGCTTGATGTCGCGGTGCAGGATGCCGGCCCGGTGCGCGGTCTCGACCGCCGACGCCAGCCGCACGCCGATGCGCAGGGCCTCGGCGACGGAGATCCGCTCGTGCCGGTACCGCTCGGCCAGCCCGGGGCGCGAGCAGTACTCCATGACGAGGAAGGGCCGGCCGTCGGCCGCGATGGCCGCGTGGTAGATCGTGACGATCGAGGGGTGGTGCGACAGCTGGGCCATGAGGTTGGCCTCCTGCTGGAACCGCGCGCGCACCTCGTCGTCGAGGCTCCCCGCCAGCAAGACCTTGACTGCCACCTCACGCCGCGGGAGCTCCTGCTGGTACAGGAAGACGTCCGCGAAGCCGCCGAGGCCGAGGACCCGCAGGTACTCGTAGCCCGGCAGGCGGGGCGGGGTCGATGCTTCGCGGCGTGCGGTCACGAACCCCGCTCCACCGAGAACGTCACGCCGTCGCCGAGGTCGACGACCTCGTCGACGCCGACGACGCTGGGCTCGCCCGGGTGCAGCCGGCGAGCGCCCTCGCCGGGCCGCGCGACGTGGACGCCGTTGGTCGAGTCGAGGTCGGTGACCACGACGTGGTCGCCCTCGACCCGCACCTCGGCGTGCGTCCGCGAGATGTCCTGCTGCGGGCTCGGCACGGTGATGAGGCGCGGCAGCTCGCGGTTGGTCACGCGGGCCACCTGCGGCGCGCGGCCGAGCAGCACCGCGCGGTCCAGGGGAACGACGAGGCCGGTCGACAGCACCAGCCGCGCCGCCGTCTGCACCGCCGCGGGCACCCGGAACGGGCCGGGGACCTCGTCCGACGCCCACGACGGGAGCTGCTCGCGGATCTCGGCCAGGTCCGTCGACAGGATCGTCAGGCCGTCGTGGTCGTCCAGCGAGGCGCCGCCGACCGGGACGGGCGCCGACGGAGCCTCGACGGTCTCCGCCGCGGTGGCCCCGAACGCCGGCCACGAGAGGAAGGACTCGGCCGCGGCGACGACGCCCGACGGGTCGGCGTGCTCGTCCTGCTCGGCCTCGACGTCGGACTGGGCCTGGCCCTCGAGGGGCACCAGCTCCACGGTCGTCGGCTCGTCCCACACCGCGTCGTCGACCGGCTGGGGCGTCGCGTCCGCGTCCGCCACCTCAGGCTCGACGGGCTGCTCCGCGTCGGCGGCCTCGGCGACCGGCTCGAGAGCGACCGGCTCGAGATCGACCGGCTCGAGATCGACCTCGACCGGCTCGACGGGCACGTCGGGCTCGACGGCGACGGGCTCGACCGGCTCGGTCTCGACGGCAGGCTCGGAAGCCGGCGCGACCGCGGTCTCGACGACGTCGTCGCGCGTGGTCAGCCCGACGTGCACCCGCGACGCCAGCACGACCCCGTCGGCCAGCGGCAGGCTCCCGGCGTCGACGGCCGGGCCGTCCACCTGCACGACGACGTCGGAGACCCCGTCGAGCACACGCTCGGTCCAGGTGCTGACCTCGCCGGAACGCCAGACGTCGCGCCGGCCGCCGACCTCGACGACGACCTCCACGTCGCCGCGCAGGGCGGCGTGGACGCGCTGCCCGTCGACCGACACGACGGCGAACGGCGGCAGGCCGCCGAACCCGTCGCGGGCCAGCAGGGCGAGCGCGGAGAAGACACCCTCGCCGGTCTCGTGCCACAGGGCACGCACGGTCGAGGCGGCCGTGGTTGGGCCGAGCAGCGCCACGAAGCCGGGCCGGACCACGGCGGTCCAGCCGCCGGCGGAGTACTCGGGCACGCTCATGACGGCTTCTCCTCGTTCGGTGTCCTCGCGCCGCGCGCGCCGGGGTCGGTCGTGGGCACCGAGCGGCGCGGGACCGTGGCGCCGTCGAGCATCTCGTCCCACACGTGCTGGCCGAGCTCGGCGCCGGTGCGCGGGACGGTGATGTGCACGTCGTCGTGGGCGCCGGCCGCCGTGGCGACGTCGACGACGACCGCGCTCACGTTGTCGCGCGCGCCGTGCTCGAGCGCGAGCCGGACCAGGTCCGCGGCGGCGTCCTGCGGATCGCCGACGCCGGCCAGGACCCGGGCGAGGACGTCGTCGTCCAGCTCCCGTGTCAGTCCGTCCGTGCAGATCAGCAGGCGGTCGTGCAGCCCGGCGGGCAGGAGCCAGTACTCGGGCTCGGGCGGGTCGCCGGTGCCGAGCGCGCGGGTCAGGACGTGCCGGTCGGGGTGCGTCGCCGCCTCGGCCAGGTCGATCTCGCCCAGGTCCAGCAGCTCCTGGACCACCGAGTGGTCCACGCTCACCTGCTCGAGCTCGTCGCCGGTCCACAGGTACACGCGCGAGTCGCCGACGTTGAACACCAGCCAGTAGGAGCCGCCGTCGTGCTCGGTGACGGCGACACCGGCGACGGTGGTGCCACCCTGGCGCCCGCCGGTGAACTCGGTCCGGATCCGGGCCGCGGTGCGGTCGAAGCACGCGTGCACGTCGTCCGCGGTGGCCGCGGCCTGCCCGGCCAGCTGCGCGAACTCCTCGACGGCGATCCTGCTGGCCAGGTCACCCGCGTCGTGGCCGCCCATGCCGTCCGCCACGAGGAACACGGGCGGATACGCCAGCAGGGCGTCCTCGTTGACCTCGCGGACCAGGCCGCGATCGGTCGCCGACCCCCACGACGTGCGCACGCGACCCCCTCGTCCTCGGCCAGGCCCCGGAGGGTGCCTCACTCCATCATCGGCGCACATCGTGCCGCACGTGAGTGCTTCGTACACAACGCGCCCGTTCCGTGATCAGATCCCGAGCTGGAAGACCCCCCAGTACGCGAGCACGACGAGGAGCACCACCGAGCCGACGACACCGGCCCACAGGACCGCGGCCCGCACGACGCCCGGCGCGGGGTGCCCGCCGTCGTGCCGGACCCGGCGGCACCGGCGCAGCAGGAGGACGCCGACGACGACCACCGCGATGCCGAGCACGCGCACGGCGAGCCAGCCGCCCTGCACCACGAGGTCGTTGCGCTGGTAGTCGAGTGCGAGGCGGGCGACCGACACGATGTACCAGACGAGCCCGACGACCGTGAGGATCGCCCCGAACCCGAGGGCGACGAGCATGGGCAGGACGCCGCGGGCGAACCGGGGCCCGGGGACCGTGACGGCGGCCCCGCGTCGACGTCGGACCTCGCCGGTCCCCGCCTCGACGCCGCGCGCCACGAGCAGCGCGAGCGGCCCGAGCACGATGAGCGCCACCGCGGCCACGGCGAGCGCGACGACCATGTCGCCGTTCCCGAACCACCGGGGCTCGGGCACGGGCGCTGCCACGTACGTCTGCACGGGCTGCGCGCCGGCGATCCGGGGCGCCGCGTCGGCGGTCGCGTGCATGCCGAGCACCCAGCCGGACAGGTCCGTCAGGAAGTCGGGGTCCACCTCGCCGTCCACGCGGATGCCGTGGTTGGCGCCCTCGTAGTACCGCACCGTCACGTCGCCGTTCCCGGCGATCGCTGTGTCCCGCAGGACCTGCTCGGCGCCCTGGATGGTGGGCATCGAGGCGTCGCCGGTCCCGTACACGACGAACACCGGCTGGCGCATCTGCCGCTGGTACGGGGTCACGTCGAAGTCGGCGTACTCGAACCCACCGCCGGGCAGCGACATGCCGACGGCCCGCGGGATCGCCCGGAACACCCCGTGCGGGACGCCGGTGTTGCGCAGGTAGGAGTCCACCGCGAAGGCGGCCTGCTCGCGCGGCGGGACCACCGGCGAGGAGACCAGCACCACGAAGGCGATCGACGGGTCCTGCGCGCCCATGATCGGGGCGATCCAGCCGCCCTCGCTCTCGGCGTAGATGCCGACCCGGTCGGGGTCGACACCGGCGCGGGACTGCAGGAGCCGGACCGAGGCGTCGTAGTCGGCGGCCATGAGCGGGTAGTCCCGGTGCCGCGTGGTGTAGGTGTCCAGCCGCTTGTTGGGCACCATCGCGACGATCCCCGACGCCGCCAGCGCGTGCGCCTGCGCGAGGAACGCGGTGTCGTACCGGCCCGTCCCCGCGCCGTGCACGAACACGACCCCGGGCAGCGGTCCCTCGGCCCCGATCGGCTCGCTGATCTGCGCATCGACCGTCGTGCCGTCCAGCTGCACCGTGACGATCGACGTGCGCACCTCGTAGGTGGGCACCGCCGGCGCGTTCCCGATCGCCGTGGACGTCGTCTCGACCGTCAGCGGGTCGGACAGAGGGACGGGGTCCCACTGCGGGCCCATGACCGCCCCGAGGATCGCGAGCAGGAGGACGCCGACGGCCGTGCTGGCGACGACGCGGTACCACCGGCCGACGTGCCGCTCGACGTCCGGTGTGCTGGCGCGCACGGGGGTGCGCTCGTCCGACCTCAGCATCCTCAGAAGCCCAGCTTTCCGAGCTGCTTGGGGTCGCGCTGCCAGTCCTTCGCGACCTTGACGTGCAGGTCGAGGTAGACGCGCGCGCCCAGCAGCGCCTCGATGCCACGGCGCGCCTGGCTGCCGACGTCGCGCAGCCGCGCGCCGCCCTTGCCGATGATGATCGCCTTCTGGCTGTCCCGTTCGACGAACAGGTGCACGCGCACGTCGAGCATCGGCACGCCGTTCGCGGCCGGCTCGTCGCGCTCCACGATCTCGTCGACGACCACGGCGAGCGAGTGCGGGAGCTCGTCGCGCACGCCCTCGAGCGCGGCCTCGCGGACCAGCTCGGCGACCATGACGGACTCCGGCTCGTCGGTGAGCTCGCCCTCGGCGTACAGCGGCGTGCCCTCCGGCAGGTGCCCGATCAGCACGTTCTCCAGCACGTCCACGTTGTACCCCGACGTCGCGGAGACGGGGACGATGTCCGCCCACTCCCCCAGCGCCTGCACGGCCATGAGGTGCTCGGCGAGCTTCCCCTTGCCCACGAGGTCCGCCTTCGTCACGACGGCGACCACGGGGGTGCCGCGACCGTCGCGCGCCAGCTCCGTCATCTGCTCCGCGATGAACCGGTCGCCGGGGCCCACGCGCTGGTCCGCCGGCAGGCAGAAGCCGACCACGTCGACCTCGGTGAGGGTGTCCTTGACCAGGGCGTTGAGCCGCTCGCCCAGCAGGGTGCGCGGCCGGTGCAGCCCAGGGGTGTCGACGAGGATCAGCTGCGCGTCGGGCCGGTGCACGATGCCGCGCACGGTGTGCCGGGTGGTCTGCGGGCGCCCGGACGTGATGGCCACCTTCTGACCGACGAGCGCGTTGGTCAGCGTCGACTTGCCGGCGTTCGGCCGCCCGACGAAGCAGGCAAACCCCGAGTGGAAGGTGTGGAAGGCGGTCATCGGGTGGCTCCGTGGGTATCGGTCGGTACGGGGGTGTCGGCGTCGACCACGCTGACCAGGACGGTGGCGAGCCGGCGGCGCCGGCCCTCGACCCGGTCGGCGACCAGGTGGAGCCCGTGGATGTCTCCGACGGACCCGGGCAGCGGGACCTTGCCGAGCGCCTTGGCCAGCAGCCCGCCTGCGGTGTCGACGTCCTCGTCGTCCACCTCGAGGTCGAACAGCTCGCCCAGCTCGTCGCGGCCCAGCCGGGCGGGCACGCGGAACACGCCGTCCCCGAGGTCCTCGACGACGGGTGCGGTGGGGTCGTGCTCGTCGGTCAGCTCGCCGACGATCTCCTCGAGCGCGTCCTCGATGGTGACCAACCCGGCGATGCCGCCGTACTCGTCGACCACCATGGCGATGTGCGACGCGCCGTCCTGCAGCTCGCGCAGGAGCTCGTCGACGGGCTTCGACTCCGGCACGAACACCGCGGGCCGGGCCAGGGAGGAGGCCGGTGCGTCGAGCATCGCCTCCTGCTTCTGCCGGTCCGAGCGGCCGGCCGGCGCGATCGGCAGCCGACCGACCACGTCCTTGAGGTAGAGCACCCCGCGCAGGTCGTCGACGGACTCACCGGTCAGCGGCACCCGGGAGAACCCGGACCGCAGGAGCAGGGCGAGCGCCTTGCGCAGCGGGGTGTCCTCGGGCGCGGTGACCATGTCCGTGCGCGGGACCATCACCTCGCGCGTGAGGGTGTCGCCCAGCTCGAGCACGGACCGGAACATCTCCCGCTCCTCGTGCTCGATCGCCTCCGACTCGCTCACCCGCTGGACCATGTCCCGCAGCTCGTCCTCGTCCTCGGCGGCCGACCCGGCCCCCGGCCGCCCGACGGCGCCCAGACCCCCGGCGACCGCGGTCACGGCGACCAGCGCCCGGGACAGCCGCGTCACGGTGGCGACCGGGTGCTGCCGACCGATCGTGCGCGGGCTGACCCGGACCAGCAGGAACGCCACGAGGCCGCAGACCGCGAGCGCCACCAGGAGCACCGCCCACCACACCAGCCCGGTCGAGCCGACGGTGATCGTGATGCAGACGGTCGCCGTCATCTCGGCCAGCAGCCGCACGAACGCCGCGGCCGAGGCCACCCGCGTGGGGTGCTCGGTCAGGGCGCGCACGCGACCGGCCGCGGGGTGCCGCTCGGCCAGCAGCTCGGCCACCGACGCGCGCGAGATCCGCACCACCGCCACCTCGCCGGCGGACAGCGCTGCGGCCGTGGCGATGCCGAGGACGGCGACGACGATGAGCAGCGCGGCGGGGATGTCGGTCATCGCGACGCCAGGAACGTCAGCAGCAGCCGACGCTGGAGCGCGAACATCTCCTTCTCCTCCTCCGGCTCCGCGTGGTCGTAGCCGAGCAGGTGCAGGATCCCGTGCGTGGTCAGGAGCAGCAGCTCCTCCGCCGTCGAGTGACCGGCGGTCCGGGCCTGCTGGGCTGCGACCTCGGGGCAGAGCACGACGTCGCCGAGCAGACCGGCCGGCGTCGGGTCACCCTCGCGGCCCGGTCGCAGCTCGTCCATGGGGAACGACAGCACGTCGGTGGGGCCGGGCTCGTCCATCCACTTCACGTGCAGGTCCGTCATGACGTCGGTGCCCACCAGCAGGATCGACACGTCCGTCTGCGGGTGCACGTGCATCTCGTCCAGCACGTAGCGCGCGAGCGCGGCGAACTCCGCCTCGTCGACGTCGTAGCCCGACTCGTTGTTGACCTCGACGCTCATGGCCGCCTCAGCTCCTGTCCCAGCGCGCGTACGCGTCGATGATCTCGCTGACCAGGCGGTGCCGGACCACGTCCGACGACGTCAGGCGGCAGAACGCGACGTCGTCGACACCCGCCAGGATCTGCTCGACCACGCGCAGGCCCGAGGTCTGCGACGACGGCAGGTCCACCTGCGTGACGTCCCCGGTCACGACGACCTTGGAGCCGAAGCCGAGGCGGGTCAGGAACATCTTCATCTGCTCGACGGAGGTGTTCTGCGCCTCGTCGAGGATGATGAACGCGTCGTTGAGGGTGCGGCCGCGCATGTAGGCCAGCGGCGCCACCTCGATGGTCCCGGCCTCCATCAGCCGCGGGATCGACTCGGCGTCCACCATGTCGTGCAGCGCGTCGTAGAGGGGCCGCAGGTACGGGTCGATCTTGTCCGACAGGCTGCCGGGCAGGAACCCGAGCCGCTCGCCCGCCTCGACCGCGGGACGCGTCAGCACGATGCGGTGCACCTGGCGGTCCTGCAGCGCCTGCACGGCCTTGGCCATCGCCAGGTACGTCTTGCCGGTGCCGGCCGGACCGATGCCGAACGTCACCGTGTGCCGGTCGATCGCGTCGACGTAGTCCTTCTGGCCGGCCGTCTTGGCGCGGATGGTGCGGCCGCGGCCGGTGAGGATGTTGAACGAGAGGACGTCGGCGGGGCGGGCGGTCGACGCCGCCGTGAGCATCGCGACGGACCGGGTGACGACGTCGGGGGTCAGCGGGGTGCCGCCTGCCGCCATCTCGACCAGCTCGTCGACCAGCCGGGACACCAGGGCCACGTCGCCGACCGGGCCGGCGAGCCGCACCTCGTTGCCGCGCACGTGGATGTCGACGGTGGTGAACCCCGACTCGATGGTCCGCAGCACCTCGTCGCGCAGGCCGAGCAGCTCGACCATCGAGACCTCGGACGGGACGCTGATCCTGTGCTCGACGCGCGCGGGTGCGCCGGTGGGACGCGCTGCGGATGTGGACTCGGCCATGTGCTCGGCGTGCGCCGTGCGCTCCTTAGGTCAGGTGCGGGTGTTCCGGTACGCGGTCAGTCTACGAGTCCGCGCCCACAGCAATCTCAGCCCCAGCGACCGAGCCGCTCGGCGAGCAGCGCGAGCGCGACCGGTCCGGCCGTCGACGTCCGCAGCACGTGCGGTCCCAGCCGGACGGCGCGCGCGCCCGCGTCGAGCAGCCGCCCGAGCTCGACGTCGCCGATCCCGCCCTCGGGCCCGACCAGGACGAGGCACTCGCCGGCGTCGGGCAGCGCCGTGGCGGCGATGGCGTCGGTCGCGTCCTCGTGCAGCACCAGGGCGACCCCACCGGCGCCGACCACGCCGCGGACGCGCTCGACCAGGCCCTTCGCGTCCAGCGCGACCTCGACGTCGGGCACGCGAGCGCGCCGCGACTGCTTGGCGGCCGCCCGGACCGTGCCCACCCAGCGGGCGCGGCTCTTCGCGGCCCGGTCACCGCGCCACACGACGATCGAGCGGTCCGCCTGCCACGGCACCACCGCGTCGACTCCCACCTCGGTGGCCGCCTCGATCGCCATCTCGTCGCGGTCGCCCTTGGCGAGGGCCTGCACCAGCACCAGGGTGACGGCGGGTGCGGGCTCGACGACGCGCTGCTGCACCTGCACCAGCACGCCGTCGCCGGTCACCGTGCCGACCAGGCCGACGAGCCGCACGCCCGCGCCGTCGACGACGTCCACGCGCTCCCCCGGCCCGCGGCGCTGCACGACGCCCGCATGGCGCCCCTCGGTGCCGGCGAGCAGGTAGGTGCCGCCGTCGACGACCGCGTCGAGCGAGCCGGGCTCGGCCAGGAAGACGGGCGCGCTCATGACGCGGCCGGCGCCGTCATGCTCAGCGGCCCGAGAGCTTGTCGCGGAGCTTCGCGAACACGCCGGTGTTCGACGCCGCGAGCCGGGCCTCCGGACGCTCCTCGCCGCGCAGGGTGGCCAGCCGCCGCAGCAGCTCGGCCTGCTCGTCGTCCATCGCCGTCGGCACGTGCACCTCGACGTGGACGTGCAGGTCACCGCGGCCGGAGGCGTGGAGGTGACCGACGCCGAGGCCCTTGATCGTGACGACCTGCGCCGGCTGCGTGCCGGGGCGCAGATCGACCTCGCGCGCACCGTCGAGGGTGTCCAGGGTGAGGACGGTGCCGAGCGCCGCCGCCGTCATGGGCACCTCGAGGGTCGCGTGCAGGTCGTCGCCGCGCCGCACGAACGTGTCGTGCTTGCGCTCGCGGACCTCCAGGTACACGTCGCCCGCGGGGCCACCGGCCGGACCGACCTCGCCCTGGCCCGTGAGCTTGATCCGGGTGCCGGTGTCGACGCCCGCCGGGACGTCGACGCTCAGCGTGCGGCGCGAGCGGACGCGGCCCTCGCCCGAGCACTCGGTGCACGGCTCGGGGATGACGGTGCCGAACCCGTGGCACGCGGCGCACGGCTGGGTCGTCATGACCTGGCCGAGGAACGAGCGGGCGACCCGCTGGACCGAGCCCCGACCGCCGCAGACCTCGCAGGTGCGGGGCGACGTGCCGGGCCGGCAGCACGAGCCGCTGCACGTCGGGCAGACGACGGCCGTGTCGACCGGCACGTCCTTGTGGATCCCGAACGTGACGTCGGCGAGGTCCAGGTCGAGGCGGACGAGCGCGTCCTGCCCGCGGCGGGCGCGCGGGATCGGTCCCCGCTGCGCCGCGGCGCCGGTCGCGGCGCCGAAGAACGTCTCGAAGATGTCCTGGAAGCCGAAGCCGCCGCCCATCCCGCCGCCGGGCGACGACGGGTCGCCGCCCAGGTCGTACGCGCGCCGCTTCTCGGGGTTGCCCAGCACGTCGTACGCGCGCGAGACGTCCTTGAACCGGTCCTCGGAGCCCGCGTCCGTGCCCGCGACGTCCGGGTGGTGCTCGCGCGCGAGCTTGCGGTAGGCCTTCTTGATCTGCTCGGGGCTGGCGTCCCGCGGGACGCCGAGGACCTCGTAGTAGTCGGTCACGGGAGGGGGTGCTCACTTCCAGCTGTCGTTGACAGGGTCACGGAGGGGGTCTCGTGGCGGGTCATTGGGCGAGGATGCGCGTCAGGTAGCGGGCGACCGCGCGGACCGCGGACATGGTGCCGGGGTAGTCCATCCGGAGCGGGCCGATCGAGCCCACGCGGGCCACCGAACCTCCGCCCTCGTCGCCGTAGCCGGTGGTCACGAAACTCGTCTCGAACAGCCCGTCGTGCTGGTTCTCGCGACCGATGCGCACCGACACTGTCGCCGAGTCCTCGGCCATCTCCGAGAGCAGCCGCAGCAGCACGACCTGCTCCTCGAGCGCCTCGAGCACGGGGCCGATCGACCGGACGTCGGTGCCCCCGACGCGCGCGAGGTTCGCGGTGCCGGCGAGCACGACGCGCTCCTCGCTCTCCTGCGCGAGCGTCTCCTCGACGACCCCGACCACCGCGCCGACGAGCCCCTGGTCGCCGGGCGCGAACCCGTCGCTCAGCTCGCCCAGCGCCACCGGCAGCTCGGAGAGGCGCCGGCCGGCGGCGCTGACGTTGAGGCGCGAGCGCAGCCGTGCGACGACCGCCTCGTCGAAGTCCGAGCCCAGCTCGAGCGTCCGCTGCTCGACACGCCCGGTGTCCGTGATGAGGACGACCAGCAGGTGGCGGGCGCCCACGGGCACCAGCTCCACGTGCCGCAGCGCGGAGCGCCGCAGCGACGGGTACTGCACGACGGCGACCTGGTGCGTCAGCTGCGCGATGAGGCGCACGGCGCGGTCCACCACGTCGTCGAGGTCCTGCGCGCTCTCCAGGAAGGCGCCGATGGCGCGGCGCTCGGGGCTCGACAGGGGCTTGACGGTGGAGAGCCGGTCGACGAAGAGCCGGTAGCCCTTGTCGGTCGGCACGCGACCGGCCGAGGTGTGCGGCTGGGCGATGTACCCGCCCTCCTCGAGCGCGGCCATGTCGTTGCGGATGGTCGCGGGTGACACGCCGAGCGAGTGGCGCTCCACCAGCGCGCGGGAGCCCACGGGCTCCTTGGTGGCGACGTAGTCCTCGACGATCGCCCGCAGCACGTCCAGCCGTCGGTCCTCGCTCATGTCGCCTCCTCCGTCTGGTCGTCCGCGTACGCGCACCGGGTAGCACTCCCCGCACGGGAGTGCCAATGCTACGCCGCGGACGCGACACCCACGGGGCGGCTGCGGCCCGTCGCGGAGATGCGCCTCTACGCTGCCCGGGTGAACGACGACCGCTACGGCTCGGACGTGCTCGGGGGCTCCGGCTCGACGCACCACCGGCCCACCCGCACCAGCCGCCCGCAGGCCGCCGAGACCGGCCTCGTCGTCGAGGAGGTCACCACCGGGTGGGTCGGCGCCGTCGTGCGGGTCGAGAAGTCGGGCGGCCAGCACGTGGTCGTCCTCGAGGACCGCCGTGGCCGGACGCGCACGTTCCCGCTCGGACGGGGCTTCTGGCTCGACGGCGAGCCCGTGGCCCTGACCGCCCCCGTGCGCGCCCCGGCACCCGCGAAGCCCACCCGGACCGCCTCGGGCTCGGTCGCCGTCCACGACGCCCGCGCCCGCATCGCCCGCGGCAGCCGGATCTGGGTCGAGGGCAAGCACGACGCCGAGCTGGTGGAGAAGGTCTGGGGCGACGACCTGCGGCTCGAGGGCGTCGTGGTCGAGCTGCTCGACGGCGTCGACAACCTGGCCGAGGCCCTGCGCGACTTCCGCCCCGAACCGGGCCGGCGCGTCGGCGTGCTCGTCGACCACCTCGTCGCCGGGTCCAAGGAGAGCCGGATCGCCGCCGACGCCGTCCGCGGCCACCCCGCCGGCTCGGTCCTCGTGCTGGGCCACCCGTACGTCGACGTGTGGCAGGCCGTCCGCCCCGAGCGCATCGGGCTCGCCGCCTGGCCCACGATCGAGCGCGGCACCGAGTGGAAGCACGGCATCCTGCGCGAGCTGGGGTGGCCGGCCGACGAGCAGGCCGACGTCGCCCGCGCGTGGCAGCGCATCCTGCGCTCGGTGCGCAGCTACGCCGACCTCGAGCCCAGCCTCCTGGGCCGCGTGGAGGAGCTCATCGACTTCGTCACGACGTGACGAGCCCCGGCCCGCCGGAGGGCGGACCGGGGCACCGAGCGTCGTGCGTCAGAGCGTGGGCGGCGCGATGGGGTCGCCCAGCAGCCGACGGAACAGGAAGGCCGTGGCGATGAGCACCACGGGGATGGCGACGAAGAGGCCGAGGCCGCACAGCAGGGCGCCGGCGAAGATGATGACGAGGCTGAGCAGGTAGAACAGGATCGTCGTCGACAGGTTCGCGGTGATGAGCTGCACGCTCGAGCGCAGCGCGTCGATGGGGTTGATGTGCTTGTCGATGACGAACCAGAGCGTGAAGAACAGCAGGAAGTTCACCGCGATCGAGATCAGCCAGCCGATGACGGGGATCCAAGAGACGAACCCGACCACCAGGTTGATGCCGGCGAGCAGCAGGGCGGTCAGCAGGATCGGGCCGACATCGGTGAACGTGAAGAACGTGCCGAGCTTGACCTCGCGCCCGTCCGTGATGCCGAGCGCCGCGCGGATGAACGCCGCCTCGATCAGGTACCCCACCAGGGCGAGCGCCGCGTAGAGGATCACGGTCACGAACGAGAACCCGACGCCCATGAGGCCGCCGCCGTTGCGGTTGGGGTCGGTGAGGCTCGCGCCCCCGATGAGGATCCCCCAGAGGATCGCCGCCACGGCGGCACCGACGATGAGCCAGATCAGCGTCGCCAGGATGAAGAGCCCACCCGACCGCGTGAAGCCCTTCCACCCGTAGGAGTAGGCCTCGCCGATGGGTGATGCCGGCACCGGAGCGCCGTAGCCGCCCGCGGGCGGCGGGTATGCACCGGGAGCTGCCGAGGCGTAGCCGGCCGGGGGCGGGTAGCTGCCGGGCGCGGGCTGGCCGTACTGCGGCTGCCCGTAGTCCGGGGCCGGCGGCGGGGGCGGAGGCGGCGGGTATCCCGCACCGGGCGCCGGCGGAGCGGGCGGGGCCGGCGGAGCGGGCGGAGCGACCGGGGGCGCGACGGGCGGGGCCGGGGGCGCGACGGGCGGAGCGGGCTCGGGTGCGGGCGGCGCCGGCGGTGCCGCCTCGGCGGCGGGCTCCTCGACGGGGTCGGGCACGACAGGGGGTGTCTCGGGCACGACAGGCTCAGGTGCCTGCGCGGGATCGTCGTCACGCGGCGGGGTACCGCCGGGGTTCTCGCTCATGCGTGGCCTCCCTGGTCACAGGGCGTTCGTCGCCCAGGCCTGAGCGAACCGAAGCCGGGGGCACGTGTCAAGGAATCGGGTCTACCGGGCATGTCGGACCGCCCGACGCGACGCCGGCACCGTCGGTAGGCTGCGCGTGCCGTCAGGTCGACGGCCCCCGGACGAGGAGCGAGCCCGATGTCGTACGAGCACCCGCAGAGCCCGCCGCCGAGCAGCGCGGACCAGACGAGGAACCTGGGCATGCTCGCCCACCTCGGCGGGATCCTGGCCTACCTCTACGTCGGCTGGGTCCCTGCGCTGGTGATCTGGCTGGTCAACCGCGAGAAGGGCACCGCCGACGAGGCTCGCGTGGCGCTCAACTTCCAGCTGACCGTGCTCATCGGCCTGGTGGCGTGCGCGATCGTCCGGGCGATCCCCGTGCTCGGCTTCATCGGCTGGATCGGCTCCGTCGCGCTCGGCATCATCAGCCTGGTCCTGAGCATCCTCGCCGCCGTCGCCGTGCAGCGCGGCGGCTCGTACCGGTACCCGTTCAGCCTCGAGCTGGTGCGCTGAGGCCTCAGCCGACGAGGGTGCGGACCACGGCGTCCGCCAGCAGCCGACCGCGGCGCGTGAGCACGATCCGCCGGCCCGCGACCGCGGCGCGGCCGTCGACCAAGCCGTCGGCCACGAGGCCCGCCACCGACGGGCGCGCCTCGGTCGGCAGGTCGTCCAGGGCGAGCCCCGAGGCCAGCCGGACGCCGAGCATGAGCCGTTCCAGCACGGCCCCGTCGCCCGTGACGGTCTCCCGCCCCGCCGCGGGGCTCAGACCGCGGTCCAGCCGGTCCGCGTACGCGCGCGGGTGCTTGACGTTCCACCAGCGCACCCCGCCGACGTGGCTGTGCGCCCCGGGACCGATCCCCCACCAGTCGTCGCCGCGCCAGTAGCTGAGGTTGTGCCGGCAGGCGTCGGCGGGCGTCCGCGCCCAGTTGCTCACCTCGTACCAGCCGAGCCCGGCGGCCTCGAACAGGTCGTCCGCCAGCTCGTACTTCGCGGCCTGGTCGTCGCCGTCGGGCAGCTCGAGCTCGCCGCGCCGCACCTGGACCGCCATCCGCGTGCCGGGCTCGACCACCAGCGCGTACGCGGAGACGTGGTCGACACCCGTGGCCAGCGCCGCCTCGACGCTGGTCCGCCAGTCGTCGAGCGACTCCCCCGGCGTCCCGTAGATGAGGTCGAGCGACACGGCCAGGCCGGCCTCCTGCGCCCAACGCACGACGTCCGGGATCCGACGCGGGTCGTGCGTGCGGTCCAGCGTTGCCAGCACGTGCGGCACCGCCGACTGCATGCCGAACGACACGCGCGTGAACCCGGCGTCCGCCAGCGCGGCCAGCGACCCGGGCGTCACGGAGTCGGGGTTCGCCTCCGTGGTGACCTCGACGTCGTCGGCGAGCCCCCAGGCGTCCCGCACCCCGCCGAGCATCCGCGCGAGGTCCGGCACCGACAGGACCGTGGGAGTGCCGCCGCCGACGAACACGGTGCTCACCGGGCGGGCGGGCAGGTCCTCGAGCACCCGGGAGGCCAGCTCGATCTCGCGCAGAGCCGTGTCCGCGTAGGCGCTCTGGCTCGCGCCGCCGCCCAGCTCGGTCGCGGTGTAGGTGTTGAAGTCGCAGTACCCGCAGCGGACCGTGCAGAACGGCACGTGCAGGTAGAGGCCGAACGCGCGGTCGTCGGCGCCGATGAGCGCCGACTCCGGCAGGCGGCCGTCGTCGGGCGCGACGTCTCCCTCCGGGAGCGCCGGACTCACTTCTTCTTCGCGTCCTTGCCGCCGGCCGACCCGGCGGGCTCGCTCGAGAGCGCGGCGATGAAGGCCTCCTGCGGCACGTCGACCCGACCGATCGTCTTCATGCGCTTCTTGCCCTCCTTCTGCTTCTCGAGGAGCTTGCGCTTGCGGGTGATGTCGCCGCCGTAGCACTTGGCCAGGACGTCCTTGCGGATGGCCCGGATGGTCTCGCGCGCGATGATCCGGGCGCCGATGGCGGCCTGGATGGGGACCTCGAACTGCTGGCGGGGGATGAGGTCCTTGAGCTTGGCGGTCATCATGACGCCGTACGCGTAGGCCTTGTCCTTGTGCACGATCGCGCTGAACGCGTCGACGGTCTCGCCCTGCAGCAGGATGTCGACCTTGACCAGGTCGGCGACCTGGTCGCCGATGCGCTCGTAGTCGAGGCTCGCGTAGCCACGGGTCTTGGACTTCAGCTGGTCGAAGAAGTCGAAGACGATCTCGGCCATCGGGAGCACGTACCGGAGCTCGACGCGGTCCTCGGACAGGTAGTCCATGCCCTGCAGCTCGCCGCGCTTGGTCTGGCAGAGCTCCATGATCGCGCCGATGAACTCGCTCGGGGACAGGATCGTCGCCTTGACCATCGGCTCGTTGACGTCGCCGATCTTGCCGGCGGGGAACTCGCTCGGGTTGGTGACCGTGACCACCGTCTTGTCCTCGAGCGTGACCTCGTAGACGACGTTGGGGGCGGTCGAGATCAGGTCCAGGTCGAACTCGCGCTCGAGCCGCTCGCGGACGATCTCGAGGTGCAGCAGGCCGAGGAAGCCGACCCGGAACCCGAAGCCGAGCGCCACCGACGTCTCGGGCTCGTAGTTGAGCGCGGCGTCGTTGAGCTTCAGCTTGTCCAGGGCGTCGCGCAGGATCGGGTAGTCGGTGCCGTCGATCGGGTACAGGCCCGAGAACACCATCGGCTTGGGGTCGGAGTACCCGCCCAGGGCCTGCGCGGCGGGCTTGCTCGCGTTGGTGACCGTGTCGCCGACCTTGGACTGGCGCACGTCCTTCACGCCCGTGATCAGGTAGCCGACCTCGCCGACGCCGAGGCCCTTCGTGGGCACGGGCTCCGGGGAGATGACGCCGATCTCGAGCAGCTCGTGCGTCGCGCGCGTCGACATCATGACGATCTTCTCGCGTGGGTTCAGGTTGCCGTCGATGACGCGGACGTAGGTGACGACGCCGCGGTAGGTGTCGTAGACCGAGTCGAAGATCATCGCGCGGGCGGGCGCGTCCGCGTCGCCGGTGGGCGGCGGCACCAGCTCGACGATGCGGTCCAGCAGCTCGACGACGCCCGCGCCGGTCTTGCCGGACACCCGCAGGCAGTCCTCGGGTTCGCCGCCGATGAGCTTGGCCAGCTCCTCGGCGTACTTCTCGGGCTGCGCGGCGGGCAGGTCGATCTTGTTGAGCACCGGGATGATGGTGAGGTCGTTCTCGAGCGCCAGGTACAGGTTGGCCAGCGTCTGGGCCTCGATGCCCTGCGCGGCGTCGACCAGCAGCACGGCGCCCTCGCAGGCGGCCAGCGACCGCGACACCTCGTACGTGAAGTCGACGTGCCCGGGCGTGTCGATCATGTTCAGCGCGAACGCCTTGTCGTCCACGCCCCACGGCATGCGCACGGCCTGCGACTTGATGGTGATGCCACGCTCGCGCTCGATGTCCATCCGGTCGAGGTACTGCGCGCGCATGGCCCGCGAGTCGACGACGCCGGTGAGCTGCAGCATGCGGTCGGCCAGCGTGGACTTGCCGTGGTCGATGTGCGCGATGATGCAGAAGTTGCGCAGCAGCTCGGGCGCCGTCGCCGCGGGGTGGATGCGCGACGCGAGGGCTGCACTCGGGATCGGGGACAAGCGGACTGCTCCTGGCGCTGGAGTCGGACGGCGCGGGGTGGCGCCATCCCGACGGACGGTGACGGCTGTCAGCCTGTCGGCTGTCAGTGGTCGGTCCCACCATGGTCCCATGACGACGGACCGTGCCGACGCCCCGAGCCTCCTCGACACCCTCGGCGCCCTGCAGGACCAGTTCCTCGCGACGATCCCGCAGGTCGACCCGACCACCCCCGTGCCCTGGTGCGGCCGCTGGCGCGTGCGGGACCTCGTCGTCCACCTGTCCCGGATCCACCACTGGGCCGCCGGCCAGGCCGGCCGCAAGCAGGAGACGCCGCTCGGGCGCGGCCCGTTCGTGCTCGAGGAGCTCTATGCGGCCTGCGCGGCGGAGCTGCGCGAGACGTTGGCGGCCCTCGGACCGGACGCCCGCGCGTGGACGCTGGTGGGCGACGGACCGGCGTCGTTCTGGCACCGCCGCCAGACGCACGAGACCCTCGTGCACCTGTGGGACCTGCGCACCGCCGGTGGCCTCGGGCTCGACGCCGAGCCCGCGCTGTGGGCGGACACGGTCGACGAGGTGGTCACGGTGATGCAGCCGCGGCAGGAGCGGATGGGTCGGATGGAGCCGCTCGCGGCACCGGTCGCGCTCGTGGCCGACGACGCCGGCCGCTCGTGGCTGCTCGGCGCCCCGACCGTCCCCGACCCGTCCGTCACGGTCACCGGGGCCGCCGACGCCCTCGCCCTGCTCCTGTGGGGCCGGACCACGCCGGAGGACGCGCGCCTCACCGTGACCGGCGACGCCGCGGCCCTCGTCGACGCGCTGGGCCGCCGGCTCACCCCGTGACGGTCAGGCCTCGCGCGTGATCCGCACCTGCACCTCGGCGTCCTGCGTCCCGGCGCCGGCGTAGATGCCGCGCAGCGGGGGGACGTCGTCGTAGGACCGGCCCCTGGCCAGGACCACGTGGTGGTCGCCCGCGATGACCCGGTTGGTCGCGTCGTAGGCGAACCACTCGCCCACCCACCACTCGACCCACGCGTGCGAGTCGCCCAGCACGGTCGTACCGAGCTCGGCCTCCGAGTCGGGGTGCAGGTAGCCGGAGACGTACCGCGCCGGGATCCCGATGGACCGCAGCGCGCCGGTCACCAGGTGCGCGATGTCCTGGCAGACACCGGCCCGGGCCGTCCACGCCTCGGAGGCCGGGGTGTGCACCGTGGTGACACCGGGGATGTACTCCATCTCGTCGCGGAGCGCGTTCGCCACGGCGAGCGCCGCATCGGCCGGCTCCAGGTCGGCGGCGACCCGCCTGGTCAGCTCGACCACGTCCTCGGGGGGCGCCGTCGTCGGCGTGTCGGCGAGGAACTCCGCCAGCCGGTCGCGCAGCTCGGCGCCCCGCAGCGTGTCCCAGCCGGCCGGCGACCGCAGCGGCGCGCGCTGCGCCACCTCGACCAGGTGCTCCGCCGTGATCACCATCGACTCGTGCGGCGTCAGCACCTCGAACGCGGTGACCGCCGTACCCCAGTAGTCGCGGTACTCGTGCCAGCCGGTGTGCGGCTGCACGTCGACCTTGGTCTCGAGCACCGTCTGCCCGTGCTGCGAGACCGGCGTCATGCGCGCCTCGTTGTACGACGCCAGCACCGCGCTCCCGTACCGGAACGTCGACGTGTGGACCACTCGCAGCCTGCTCACAGTGCCTCTCCTACCCAGTTCGTCGACGACGAGCTCGGGAAGTACCGACCCCGGATCGCGTCCGAGGCCGCCGAGCACGCGCGCTGCACCCGTTCCATCTCCTTGGGGAGCTTGTCGAGCACCTCGATCAGCGGGCGGTACTCGAGGTTGGTGCGGACGAAGCCGATGTGACGGCGCGCGTCGTCGACGGCCGAGCGGTCCGACGTGCCCTCGAGGGCGGCCAGGCAGCGCTCGGCCTGGTTCAGCGCGAACACGATCGACCGGGGGAACAGCTGGTCCGTGAGCAGGAACCCGGCGGCCCGCTCGTCGGACGCGGCCCCGCGGTACATCCGCAGGAACGCCTCGTGCGCGCCGCAGGAGCGCAGCAGGGTGGTCCAGCTGGGGCCCGCCGAGCCGGCGAGCGCCCGCGTGGTCAGCAGCCGCGCGGTCATGTCGGCGCGCTCGATCGACCGGCCGAGCACCATGAAGTTCCACGTGTCGTCGCGGGACGTCGCGGAGTCGGTGATGCCCGACACCACCGCGGCCCGCTCGCGCACCCACGTGAAGTAGTCGTGCGGCCGCGCGGGACGCATGTGCGACGGCAGCTGGTTCCAGGTCGCGTTGAGGCTCTCCCACAGCTCGGTGGAGATGGTCTCGCGCGCGCGGCGGGCGTTCTCCCGGGCCGACACCAGGGACCCGGCGATGGACGACGGCGCGAACCGGTCGTACGCGAGCATGTCCAGCACGTACTCCCGGCCGACCTCCACGTGCACCGGCGGGGCCGCGCGGTCCATCACCGACAGCAGGGACCGGCAGGCCAGGTCCTCCTCGGCCCAGGGGTCCTCGAGCAGGATCTGCACGTGCACGTCGAGCAGGCGGGCGGTGTCGTCGGCGCGCTCGACATAGCGACCGATCCAGAACAGCGACTCGGCGATCCGGCTCAGCACGGGGCACCTCCGGCGGGGATCGAGCGACCCTGTTGCTGCTGTTGCTGCATCACCTGGGCGCGGACGTCGTTGGGGTTGGACTCGATCGGCACCGCCGAGTCCTGCGGGACGGCCTGCGGGCTGTCGGACTCGTGCCGCACGGCCCGGCGCGGCACCGCACCGCCCAGCACCCACGTGTCCTTCGACCCGCCGCCCTGCGACGAGTTGACGACGAGCTCGCCCTCGGGGAGCGCGACCCGGGTCAGGCCGCCCGGGAGCACGAACACCGACTCGCCGTCGTTCACCGCGAACGGTCGCAGGTCGGTGTGCCGGGGCCGCAGCGAGTCGTCGATGAGCGTCGGGATGGTGGACAGCTGCACCACCGGCTGCGCGATCCAGCCGCGGGGGTCGTCGCGCAGCCGCACCTTGAGCTGCGCGAGCTCGGCCGTGGACGCCTTCGGCCCGACGACGAGCCCCTTGCCGCCCGAGCCGTCGACCGGCTTCACGACGAGCTCGTCGAGCCGGTCCAGCACCTCCTCGAGCGCCTCGGGCTCCTCGAGCCGCCACGTGTCGACGTTGCGCAGGATCGGCTGCTCGCTCAGGTAGTACCGGATGAGGTCGGGCACGTAGGTGTAGACGAGCTTGTCGTCGGCGACGCCGTTGCCCACCGCGTTCGCGATCGTCACGGTGCCGTTGCGCGCGCAGGTCATGAGCCCCGGGCTGCCGAGGTAGGAGTCGTTGCGGAACACCACCGGGTCCAGGTAGTCGTCGTCCACGCGGCGGTAGATGACGTCGACCCGGCGCCGGCCCTGCGTCGTGCGCATCCACACCCGGCCGCCCGAGCAGAACAGGTCGCGCCCCTCGACCAGCTCGACGCCCATCATCCGGGCCAGCAGCGAGTGCTCGTAGTAGGCGCTGTTGAAGACGCCCGGCGTGAGCACGACCACCGTCGGCTCGTCGACCCCGGACGGGGCCGCGGCCGTGAGCGCGGCGAGCAGGCGGCGCGGGTAGTCGGCCACGGGCCGGATCCGCAGCGCCGCGAACAGCTCCGGGAACGTCTGCGCCATCGCCCGCCGGTTCGACAGCACGTAGCTCACGCCGCTGGGCACGCGCACGTTGTCCTCGAGCACGCGCCAGCCGTCGAGGTCGTCGCGGATCAGGTCGATGCCCGACACGTGCACGCGGACGCCGTTGGGCGGGTTGATGCCCCGCGCGGCGCGCAGGAAGTTCGTCGACGACAGCACGACGCTGCGCGGGATCACGCCGTCGGCAATGGCGCGCTGCGGACCGTAGATGTCCGCCAGGAAGGCCTCGAGGGCCCGCACCCGCTGGGCGACGCCCGGCGCGACCTGCTCCCACTCGTCCCCGGCCAGCACGCGCGGCACCACGTCGAGCGGGAAGGGCCGCTCCTCGCCGGCGAAGTCGAACGTCACCCCCTGGGCGAGGTACGACCGGGCGAGCGTCTCCGCCCGGGCCCTCAGCTCACCGGCGCTCAGCTGGGCGAGAGCACGGTGCAGGCCCTTGTAGGCCGCGCGCGAGCCGCCACCGTCGGGATCGATCATCTCGTCCCACGCCGGTCCGGTCGGGTAGTCGTCGAACAGGTCCGCCATGATCCGGACAGTATCTGCCCGGTGATAACGCCGCGTTACGTGGAGCGGCTCCGCGGCGCTGATCAGCCGTCCGGCCCTCGACCTGCGGACCGGTGCCCGGGGGCGCTCCCGGGTACGGTCTGCGCGTGACCACCTCGGCCTGGGCCCGCCTGAGTTCCACGGTCCGCGCCGCCTTCGCGCGACTGTCCGGTTCCCGCGCCCCGACGCCCACCCGCGAGA
This sequence comes from Cellulomonas sp. P2_F12, assembly GCF_056403775.1. NCBI lineage: Bacteria > Bacillati > Actinomycetota > Actinomycetes > Micrococcales > Cellulomonadaceae > Cellulomonas > Cellulomonas sp. P2_F12. The sequence continues at coordinate 883,487 of NZ_JBFUEV010000001.1, forward strand.
CCCTCCCGGACCACCGCGGCCGGGTCCGCATCGAGTACAGCCCCCGGCTCGACGGCGACGCCGACCCCGGGGAGATCGTCTGGGCCTGGGTCCCCTTCGAGGACGACCCGAGCCAGGGCAAGGACCGGCCCGTCCTCGTGATCGCGCGCGACGGCGCCAACGTCCTCGGGCTCATGCTCACCAGCAAGGACCACAGTCGCGACGCCGCACTCGAGGCGAGGCGCGGGCGCGTCTGGATGGACATCGGCACCGGGCCGTGGGACTCGCAGCGCCGCCCGAGCGAGGTCCGCCTGGACCGGGTGCTCCGCCTGCCCCCGTCCGCCGTCCGTCGCGAGGGGGCCGTGGTGGACCGGGCGCTCTTCGAGCAGGTGGCGACCGCGACGCGTCGCGCCCACGGGTGGTGAGCCCCGTCACGGGGTTCGGCTTCAGGCCTCCCGCCTGCTAACATAGGGATTCGCGTGTCCGCCCGGGTCGGCGGGCACAAGCCCAGTTCCTCTCCGCGGGTATCCCCACGCCCATGTCCCGGAGCTGTGCGCGCCCTCTAGACCTGTCAGATCGCTTCGGCGAACGCACAAGAGAGTCCACACGTGGCCAACATCAAGTCCCAGATCAAGCGCATCACCACCAACGAGAAGGCGCGTCTGCGCAACAAGTCGGTGAAGTCCGAGCTCAAGACGCACATCCGTCGCGTCCGCGAGGCCGTCGCCGGTGGCGACAAGGACGCCGCGTCGGTCGCCCTCGTCGAGGCGTCGCGCAAGCTCGACAAGGCCGTCTCCAAGGGTGTCATCCACGAGAACCAGGCCGCCAACAAGAAGTCGGCGCTGGCGAAGTCGGTCGGCGCGCTCTGAGCCACCCCTGAGCTGGTCCCGGCCATGCCGTGACCGCCAGGAGGCCGGCCAGGCCCCCACGTGAAAGGCGTCACCCCACCCGGGGTGGCGCCTTTCGTGTACCTCGCGCCGTTGGTGCACCTCAGGTCGGACTCCGCACGACACTGAAGGCGTCACCCCCCCTGCGGGGTGACGCCTTCAGTGTTCTCCGGCCACGATCGATCAGGTCAGCGACCAGGTCTCCCAGGTGCTGAGCGGGATCGTGGGACGGAAGCCTGCCTCGCGCAGCGCACGGTCGTACGCCTGCGCCGCCGCCGCGCTGTCGCCGTGCATGGCGTACCGGTCGCCCAGGTCGCGCCAGGCCGACGCGGACTGCCGCGACGCCGACATCATGCCGAGCAGGTCGGCCGCGGACTCGTACGCCCGTGCCGCACCGGCCGTGTCGCCGCGCGCGTGCAGCGCGTCCCCGCGGGACACCTGCGCGAACGCCGTCTCGAGCCGCGGCGGGTCGCCGAGCCGCTCGAGGGCCGCCGACGCGAACCTCTCGGCCGCGTCGATGTCCCCGAGCAGGAGGTAGGCACGCGAGCTCTCGACGTCGACGCGGGCGAGGTCGAGCTCCGAGCCGAGGACCGCCATGTCCGGGGCCGCACGCTCGATCTGGTCGAGTGCCGCCCGCGGGTCGACCGGGTCGGAGCGCAGCAGCAGCCACGCGTAGTTGAGCCGCAGCCGCGGCAGGTCGCGGTCGGCCTCGCCCTCGGACAGCAGGGCAAGGGCGCGCTCGGTGTAGCGCTGCGCCAGCTCGTAGTCGCGGCGCTGCTCGGCGACCAGGGCGGCGTTCCAGTAGACGCTCCCCCGACCCCGCGGCGTGCCCAGCGACTCCGCCAGGCGGACCAGCTCCGCGGCCCGGTGGGTGGCGTACAGCAGATCGCCGCGCTCGACGTAGGCCCACAGGACCGTCGACGCCAGACGCAGGTGCTCGTCCGTCCCCGTGAGGTCCGCCGCCTCGAGCTCCCCGAGCGTCCGCTCGCCGACCTCGACGCTGCGGTGCAGGTCGCCGGCCTCGAGGTAGGACGCGACGAGCGCGTTGGCCAGCTTGGCGGACTCGACGTGGTGGGCGCGCGCCCGGGAGTCGGCCAGCAGCGGTTCGAGGATCGCCACCGAGGACTCGAGGTCGCCCAGCACCTCGAACGCGTGCGCGAGGGTGGTCAGGGCTTCCACCCGGACGTTCGGCGACACGATCTCGAGGTCGAGCGCCTCGAGCCGCCGACGAGCGCCGGCGGCGTCGCCCTGCGTCATGTCCAGCTTGGCGTAGTCGATCTCGAGCCGCGTGCGCGCCTCGTTGGGACCGTCTTCGCCGTGCTTCAGATATTCGAGGGTCGTGCCCAGGCGGGTGGCCAGCACGGCGAGCGCGGAGTCGGTCGGTTCACGATGACCCGCCTCGATCAAAGAGATGTAGCTGGGTGAGAAGGCGGATCCGGCAAGCGCTGTCTGGGAGAGCCCAGCCGCGAGCCGGGCGTCGCGTACCCGGTCAGCAATCGTGGTCATGGTCAGTCATTGTATGTGTGACGTCCCCCGGATGCACCACCCCCCGCAGAGGCGGCGTGTCCGGACCCCCGCTGTTCACCCGGAGCCGCCCGTCAGTCGAGGATCGTCCGGCAGCACCCGCTGGCGCCGCCGGTGTTGGTGCTGTCGATCGGACCGTCGGCGAGCGCGTTGCCCGGCGAGAGGGCCAGGGAACCGAGCACGGCGAGGACGACGAGGGCCGACTTGAACGGTCTGGACATGTGAGTGCTCCTTCTGCGGTCATCCAGCGATCCGGGTGGTGCCCCATGATGACGTGCCCGGCGCGTCACGTCTCCCACTTCCTACCGGTCCGCCCCTGATCGGGTGAATGTTCCGGCCAGGATCCCGCCCCGAGCAGGGTCAGCATCGCCGTCACAGAATTCCACCCGCAAGTCGGCGGTTCACAGCGCCGAAGATGTGGTGTCATAGATGCCATGACACCGGACGACGCCGACGGGCGGCTCGCGTATCTCGCAGCCGCAGTGGAGGACGCCATCCCGAACGCCCTCCGGCAGGAGTGGGCGCAGCGGATCTCCCACGAGCCGGTGCTCGTCGCGCGGCAAGGCATCTTCTCGGAGCACGGCCGTCCGTTCGCCTACCAGCTCTCCTTCCGGTCGCCGGACCAGCACACCGCGACCGCGTTGTCCTGGAGCTCTCACCAGCACGAGCGCGCGACCGCCCACGTCCTGGGCGCCACGTTCGGCCGCGCGGACCTCGAGCACGTCGCCCACGGTCGGCTGCTGTTCGTCCGCTGCCCGCGCGCCTACCTGGTCGGTGACCTGCCCATCCCTCGCCGCCCGGACCGGCTCGTCATCGAGATCAATGACGCCGTCACCATCGACGCCGCCGTCCTGGCCGGCGTCCGGCGGCTGCGGGAAGAGGGTTTCCGCATCGCGGTCCCGGCGTTCGTCAGCAACCCGAACCAGCGCCGCCTGCTCCCCCACGCGGACTTCGTGAAGATCGACGTCCGCGATCTCGACGTCGAGGGCCCGCCCGTCGTGCACCTGGCACGGTCGTACGGCGCCCTGCTCGTCGCCGAGTACGTCGAGAGCCCGGACACCCTGCGCCACGCGCGCGACCTGGGGTTCACGCTGTTCCAGGGCAACCTGCTCGAGCGCGCCGGCGTGCTCGACCGCGCGGGCGCGCGGCGCGTCAGCCTGTAGGGCGCAGTCGCCACGGGCTCGGCCCTCCTGTGCTGTCCGACGTGTCCGGTCACAACCCGTTGGTCCGGTCGGGTGAACGGCGTCATAGACCGCCACCACGCCCCTCTCATCCGGTGTGACCGTGCCCGCCATCTCCCCCGCCGTACCTGCTCGGCTGCCCATCGCGCGCCAGCCCATCTGGACCGCGGGCGGTCAGCTCTACGGCAACGAGTTCCTCTACCGGTCCCGCGACGGCCTGCCGGCACAGGTCGACCGCTGGGGCTCCGACCGCCAGGACGTCGCGACGGCCTCGGTCCTCGACGTCCTCTTCGGCGACGGACCGCCCACCAGCAGCACGCTCGCCTTCGTCAACGTGACCCGCTCGTTCCTGGTCGACGACCGTCCGCTCCCGGCGCACGCCGGTCGGCTCGTGCTCGAGGTCGTCGAGTCCGTCGCGGCGGACGACTCGGTGCTCGCGGGGCTCGAGCGGCTGCGGTCCCGCGGGTACCGCATCGCGATCGACGACTTCGCGGCCGAGCCCGACCAGCTGGCGATGATGCCGTACGCCGACTTCGTGAAGATCGACTGTCGCGACGTGCACCGGCTCGGTGACGGTCTGGTCCGGCTGGCCCGCACGTACGGGGCGACGCTCGTCGCCGAGCGCGTCTCCGACACCGAGCTGGTCGAGGAGTGCCGCACCCTCGGGTTCGAGCTGCTCCAGGGCGACGTCCTCGGCCCGGCCGTGACGCTCGGCGCGTAGCCGTCAGGAGCCGACGGCGCCCGCGACGCGCAGGACGGCCCGCTCCACCGCGAACTGGGGGTCGCGGCCCTCGCCCTTGACCTCGGCGTCTGCCTGCGCCACCGCGGCGATCGCGCTCGCCAGGCCCTCGGGCGTCCACCGGCGCAGGTCCGCCATCGCCCGGTCGGTCTGCCACGGCGCGAGGCCGAGGTCCCGGAGCGCGCCCGCCCCGCGTCCGCGCACCGCCGCGACCTTGGCCAGCACCCGCAGCTTGGCCGCCAGGGCGGCGACCACCGGCACGGGGTCGACACCGGTCGCGAGCGCGTGCCGCAGGAGCGCCACCGCCTGGCCCGACTGACCGGCGACCGCGGCGTCGGCCACGCGGAACCCCGTCGCCTCGATCCGGCCGCCGTAGTACCGCTCGACCACCTCGGGGCCGATCAGGCCGGTGGTGTCCGCGACGAGCTGGCCGCACGACGCGGCGAGCTCACGCAGGTCGCTACCCACGGCGTCGACCAGCGCGCGCACGGCCTGGGCATCGGCGCGGCGCCCCGCCCGGCGCAGCTCGGCCGTGACGAAGGCACTCTTGTCGCCGTCCGACTTGATCGCGTCGCACGCCACCGTGGGCACACCCGTCGAGCGCAGGGTGTCCAGGAGCTTCTTGCCGCGCTGCCCGCCGCCGTGCCGGAGCACGAGCACCACGTCGCCCGGCGGCGCGGCGATGTACTCGGTCACGTCGTTCAGCAGGTCGTCGCTCGCGCGCTCGAGTCCGTCGACGACCACGACCTTGTCCTCGGCGAACAGGCTGGGGCTGGTGACCACGCCAAGCGTGCCCACCGTGTACTCGGCGGCGTCGAGCCGGGTCACCTCGACCCCGGCGTCGGCGGCACGTGCCAGCGACACGACCCGGTCGACCGCGCGATCGGCGAGCAGGCCCTCGGTGCCGCTGACCAGCAGCACGGGGGCGAGCTCGACTGCCTCCCACGAGACGCCCGCGGTGCGGGTGGCTGGACGGCGGGCTGCGGGAGGCACGGGCACAGCCTGCCAGACGTCACCGACGCTCTCGCGCGGTCCCTCGGACCACGGCCAGCCGGATCACGCACGCACCGGCCACGGTGAGCACCGCGACGCCCGCCCAGCCGGGCAGCCACGCCACCTGCGCGCCCGGTGCCGCGGCCGCCGTGCGCGCGACGGCCCCGATCCACCAGCACGCGGCCCCCGAGCCGAGGGCGAGCAGGTGCGCCGCCGCCGGCCACCACGGGGCGACCCCGCCGGCTGCGATGCCGAGCACCGTGGCGGGCGCGAGCGCCGGGGCGACCAGCAGGTTCGCCGGCACGGCGTAGAGGGCGACGGTGGGCGTCGCGACCAGGATCGCGGGCGCGCAGACCAGCTGCGCCGCCACCGGCAGGGCCAGCGCGGTCGCGATCGGACGTCCGCATCGCGCGGACCAGCGCTCGGCGAGCGGTCCGCCGACGAGGACGAGTCCGCCCGTGGCGAGCACCGAGAGCACGAACCCGAGCTCCCCGGCCAGCCACGGGTCGGCGATCAGGAGCAGCACGACAGTCCCCGCGAGCGCCGCAGGCGCCCGGTGCGGGCGACCGAGCAGCACCCCGAGCACGGCCACGAGGCCCATCGCCGCTGCGCGCAGGACGCTCGGCGACGGGTGGACGAGCAGCACCATCGCGGCCATCGCCAGCGCGGTCAGGGCCACCCGGGCGGCGCGGGGCAGGCGGACCGCGGACGCCAGCGCGAGGACGAGGGCGGCGACGAGCGAGAAGTGGGCGCCGGACACCGCGGTCACGTGCGTCAGACCGGCGGTGCGCATCGCCGCCGTGAGGTCGTCGGGGACCGCGCGGGTGTCGCCCACGCTCACCCCGGCGAGCAGCGCGCCCGCATCACCGGGGAGCTCCGCCGCCAGGCCGCGCACCCCGTCGCGGAAGGCGGAGGCCGAGGCGTCCCAGGGCGGCGGCGGCCCGAGCACGTCCGGCGCGGCCCCGGTCAGCAGCACCGCGACGACCCGGCTCCCGGCCTGCCCGGCGCGGACTCCACCGACCGCACCGACCCGGGCTCCGAAGGGAACCGTCATCCAGCTCGACGGACCGAGCACCAGGACCCGACCCGTCGCGCCGGAGGTCCGCCCGCCGGCCGCCGCGCGGTCCGCCGCCAGCACGATCCGCACCCGCTCCGGCGCGCCCGGCCAGGCCGGTGGGACCAGGGTCGGCTCCACGACGACCACGCCCTCGACCCGGCCGACCACCTCGTCGCGCGCGAGCTCGGGAAGCAGGCCCCGACCGCGCGCGGCCGTCTGGCTCGCTCCCGCCGCGAGCACGCCGGCCACCACGACGAGGGCGAGGCACAGCACCGGGACGACGGCCGCGCGGACCGGTGCGCCGGGCACGTGCTCGGGGGCGCCCGCGCAGAGCCGGAGCCCGACGGCCGCGACCGCCAGGGCGGCGATGGCGCAGGTCAGCGCGACGAGTGCCGGCATCCTGACCACGGCCAGCGCGGCGAGCCACGCGGCCGCCGCGGCCGGGAGGAGCCGGACGTCGACGGTCGTCGGCGGGTCGCTGTCGTCAGCCGGCGGGATCGGGCCAGTGCCCGGCGGGATGCGTTCGACAGGAGGCAGGGCGCGGGCCGCGGGCGGTTCGCGGGATACGCGCCGGTGATCGATCGGCGGGATCGGCATGCGAGCGGTCATACGCGGAAGAGGTCGCGGAGGCGTTCGAGCAAGGTCGGGCCGATCCCCGGGACGTCCGCCAGCTCGTCGACGCTCGCGTACGGGTGGTCCTCGCGGTGCGCGACGATCCGGCCGGCCAAGACCGGGCCGATGCCGGGCAGGGCGTCGAGGGCGGCCGCGTCCGCGGCGTTGAGGTCGACTCGCTCGTCGCCGCCCGCCGCCGACGACGGACCGGCCACGGCCGCCGCGTCCCCCGCGGCCGGGACCACGACCTGCTCACCGTCGACCAGCAGCCGCGCGAGATTCAGTGCTCCCAGCTGTGCGTCCGCGGTGGCGCTCCCGGCAGCCGCGATGGCGTCGACGACGCGGGAGCCCTCCGCGAGCCGGACGACGCCCGGGGCCGCGACCGCCCCCACCACGTCGACGACGACCTGGGCAGTCGGTGGTGCTGTCGATCCCCCGGCCTGTGCGGGGGTGACGCTCTGCGCCGGGACGGGCAGCTCCACCGCCGGCCCCGGCGAGAGCGACGCGGCGCGCAGAGCGACACCGCCCCCGACCAGCAGCAGCACCGCGCCGGCGCCCGCGGCGAGACGCGACGAGACCGCCCACCGCCAGCGGCGGCGGGGACCCGGCACGGGCGCGACCGAGGCACCGTGCGCGGCGGTGTAGCCCGCAGCGGCGCTCTGGAGCGCCGTGCCGGTGCGCGTCGGCGTGCTCGCGGGGTCGGGGCTGGGCTCCGGCACCTGGACCGTGGGGCCCGCAGGTTCAGGCGCGGGTGTCACGCCGCGCTGCCGGTCCGGACTGTCCATGCGCACTGGCGCGGGCACTGCCGCCGGGCCCGCCTCCGGGATCGGAACGTCCGGACCCGCTGGCGCTCGGTCCGGCGTCCAGCCCGCGCCCGGAGGAGCCGCTGGCTCGAAGAACCGCGCGAACGAGGCAGGAGGACCGGCGTGGGGGTCCGTGCTCGGGATGGGGTCGAAGGTGCGCGCGGAGTGGCGTGAGGGCGAGCGGCGGGGGGTCGTGAGCGCGGTGAGCCGGGCGGTCCGGGAGAGGTCGCGGTCACGGCGTGGCACCCGGTGAACCTACGGTCGAGGCGGCGGCGGGATCGACGGACGTCGGCGATCGCTGGGTGACGATCGTCGATGCCCGGGGCTGTGGGCGGCTCGGTCAGGCGTCGGCGACGACGATCGCGAGCAGGCCCGGTCCCGCGTGAGCCGCCAGCACCGCGCTCGACTCGCAGACCGCCGTCTCGACGAGCCGGTCGGCGGCGGCCTCCGCCAGCTCGGCCGCGAGCGCCGCGGCGACGTCCGGCTGGCCGAGGTGATGGACCGCGACCCGGGCGGCCGGGCGGCGCAGGACGTCCTCGAGGGCGAGCGCCACCAGGCGTTCGCGGGCGGCTCGTCGCGTGCGCACCTTCTCGAGCACGTCGATGCCGCCGTCGTGCAGCGTGAGGATCGGGCGCAGACCCAGCACGATGCCGATCGCCGTCGCCGGGACGCTCAGCCGTCCGCCGCGGCGCAGGTGGTCCAGCGAGTCGACCAGGAACCAGACCCGGGTGGACGCGGCGACCGCGCGCGCGTGGTCGGCGACCTCCTGGCCGTCGGGCAGTCGCGCGTCGGTGTGCGATCGGGCGTGCCACCAGGCGCGGGCCGCCCCGAGCGGTCCAGCTGGCGCGGGCTCGGTCGCTGGCGTCTCGGGGCCGATCGAGAAGCGTGCCGCGTCGACGACCGCGAACCCGAGGGCCATCGCGACCGCCCCCGAGTCGACGACGTGCACGGGGACGGGCGACGTCTCCGCTGCGAGCTGCGCGGCGCGGACGGTGCCCGACAGGTCGCCCGAGAGGTGGATCGACACGATCTCCCGGGCACCCGACGCCGCCGCCCGCTCGTACGCGGACGCGAACGCGGCGGGCGGGGGCTGCGACGTCGTGACCGTGACGCCCTTGGTCAGCGCGCCGAGCAGGGCGCTCGGGGACAGGTCGACGCCCTCCACGTGGCGCTCGCCGTCGACGACCACGTCCAGCGGGACGACGCCGATGCCCCAGCGCTCGGCCGCGCCCTCGGGCAGCGAGGCCGTCGAGTCGGTGACGATCGCGACCGACGGCTGCTCGGGCCGGCGACGGCCGGGCACGGCGATCAGGCCGGGACGACGTTGACGAGCTTGGGCGCCCTGACGACGACGGTCCGGATGCCGCGGCCGTCGAGGGCGCGCTGCACACCGACGTCGGCCAGGGCCAGCTCGCGCAGGTCGTCGTCGGAGATCTCGGGCGAGACCTCGGCGCGACCGCGCACCTTGCCCTGCACCTGGAAGATGCACGTCACCGTGTCCTCGACCAGGTACGCCGGGTCCGCCACCGGGAACGGCTCGTGCGCGAGCGAGCGCTCGTGGCCCAGGCGGGACCACAGCTCCTCCGCGACGTGCGGGGCGACCGGGGCCGTCATCAGCACGAGGGCCTCGACAGCGGCGCGGGGCGTCGTCGGCAAGGTGGTGAGGTGGTTGTTCAGCACGATCAGCCGCGAGATCGCCGTGTTGACCCGCATGGCCGCCATGTCCGCGGTCGTGTCCGCGATCGCCCGGTGCAGCACGCGCAGGGTCTCGTCGGACGGGGCGTCGTCGGACACGACGGTCGCCCCGGTTCCCTCGTCGACCACGTTGCGCCACAGCCGCTGCAGGAACCGCTGCGAGCCGACGACCGCGCGGGTCTCCCACGGCCGGGACAGGTCCAGCGGGCCCATCGACATCTCGTACACGCGCAGGGTGTCGGCGCCGTACTCCGCGTACATGTCGTCGGGCGTCACCATGTTCTTCAGCGACTTGCCCATCTTCCCGTACTCGCGGTTGACGGGCCGGCCCTGCCAGCTGAAGCCCGTCGCCGACGCCGTGTCCTCCACGACCTCCTCGGCGGGCACGTGCACGCCGCGCTCGTCGGTGTAGGCGTACGCCTGGATGTAGCCCTGGTTGAACAGCTTGTGGAACGGCTCCCCGCTGGAGACGTGCCCGAGGTCGTGCAGGACCTTGTGCCAGAACCGGGCGTACAGCAGGTGCAGCACCGCGTGCTCGACGCCGCCGACGTACAGGTCGACGCCGCCGATCGAGCCGGGCTGCTGCTCCCCGTGGCCGGGTCCCATCCAGTACTGCTCCAGCGCGGGGTCCACCAGCACCGTCTCGTTGGTCGGGTCCAGGTAGCGCAGGTAGTACCAGCAGGAGCCGGCCCAGTTGGGCATCGTGTTGGTGTCGCGGCGGTACTGCTTGGGGCCGTCGCCCAGGTCGAGCGTGACAGCGACCCAGTCCTCGTTGCGGCCCAGCGGAGGCTCCGGCGTGGAGTGCGCGTCGTCGGCGTCGAACGTGCGCGGCGAGTAGTCCGGCACGTCCGGCAGGTTCACCGGCAGCGCCGACTGCGGGACCGCCAGCGGCAGGTCGTGCTCGTCGTAGACGATGGGGAACGGCTCTCCCCAGTAGCGCTGGCGGCTGAACAGCCAGTCGCGCAGGCGGTACGTGATGGTGCCCTCGCCGACGCCCTTGGCGGTGAGCCAGTCGGTGATCGTCGCCTTGGCGTCGGCGACCGACAGCCCGTCCAGGCTGACCTCGTCGTTCGACGAGTTGATGGCCACGCCGTCGCCGGTGCGCGCACCGGGCTCGGTGCCCTCCGGGGCGTCGATCGTGTAGACGACCGGCAGGTCGAAGGCCTCGGCGAACGCGAAGTCGCGCTCGTCGCCGCCCGGCACGGCCATGATCGCGCCCGTGCCGTAGCCCATGAGGACGTAGTCGGCGGTGAACACCGGCAGCAGGTCGCCGTTGACCGGGTTCTGCGCCAGGTGGCCGGTGAACACGCCGGTCTTGCGGCCCGCGTCCGCCTGCCGCTCGACCGCGGTCTTGGCGGCCGTCTCCGCGCGGTAGGACGCGACGGCGTCGACCGGGGTGCGGTGGCCGCCCGTCCAGATGTCCTTGGTGCCGTCGGGCCACGCCGTGGGCACCTGGTCCAGCAGCGGGTGCTCCGGGGCGACGACGACGAACGTGGCGCCGAACAACGTGTCGGGGCGGGTGGTGAACACCTCGACCTGGTCGCCGCCCTGCACGGCGAAGCGGACCCGGGCGCCCGACGAGCGGCCGATCCAGTTGCGCTGCATCGCCTTGACCTTGTCGGGCCAGTCGATGTGCTCGAGGTCGTCGATCAGGCGGTCCGCGTAGGCCGTGATCCGCATGTTCCACTGGCGCAGGCTGCGCTGGAACACCGGGAAGTTGCCGCGCTCGGAGCGGCCGTCGGAGGTGACCTCCTCGTTGGCCAGCACCGTGCCCAGTCCGGGGCACCAGTTCACCGGCGTCTCGGAGACGTAGGCGAGGCGGTGCGTGTCCAGGACGCGACGACGAGCGACCTCGTCCAGCCCGGCCCACTCGGCTCCGCGCAGTCCGGCGTCGTACTCGGCGACCAGCTCCGCGATGGGACGGGCCCGGCCGACGCCGCCGTCCGGCCGCGGCGCGGTCTCGTCGTACCAGGAGTCGAAGATCTGCAGGAAGATCCACTGCGTCCAGCGCACGTAGCCCGGGTCGATCGTCGCGAACGTGCGACGCGGGTCGTGGGCCAGGCCGAGCCGACGCAGCTGGCGCTGCATGATGACGATGTTCGCCTCGGTGGTGGTGCGCGGGTGCTGCCCGGTCTGCACGGCGTACTGCTCCGCGGGCAGGCCGAACGCGTCGAACGCCAGCGCGTGCAGCACGTTGTCGCCCTGCATCCGGCGGAAGCGGCCGACGACGTCGGTGGCGATGTAGCCCAGCGGGTGGCCGATGTGCAGGCCGGCGCCCGAGGGGTACGGGAACATGTCCATGACGAAGAACGCGGGCTGCGCGGGGTCCGCGTGCTTCCCGTCGCCGTCGGTGAGCCCGCCCGTCGGGTTGGCGGCGAAGAATGTGCCGCGGTCAGCCCACTCGTCCTGCCAGCGCAGCTCGATCTCCCGCGCGAGCTCCGCGGTGTAGCGGAACGGCACGTCGTCGGTGGCGGTGGGCGTGGGGGAAGCGTCCTGCGAGGTCACCCGGCGAGTTTACCGACCGGTGGTGCTCCCCCCGCACCCGGCCGGGTGCGGTCGGACCCGCCGCCGTATGCTCCGGACATGTCGGACAGCACGCCACCGTCGGCAGCCGGCTCGTCCGCCGCCGACCTCGCCGCCCTCCGCGCGGCCGCCGCGCAGGCGGCGGCCGAGGCCGCCGAGGCGAAGGCCCAGGCCGCGGCCGCCGCGCTCGCCGCCGCGGAGGCCGTCGCCGCGACCCCCACCGCGCCGCCGCCGGCCGCGGCCTCCACCCCCTCGGACCACGCGGCCGAGATCATCGCCGGCTACACGTTCAGCGGTCCGGTGCTGCCGCTCGGCGCCCTGGTCGAGGCCGACGTCCCGGTGCCCGGCGCGGTCGTCGGGATCCCGCTCGGCATGATGAACCGGCACGGCCTCGTGGCCGGTGCGACCGGCACGGGCAAGACCAAGACGCTGCAGGTGCTCGCCGAGGGCCTGTCCGCCGCGGGCGTGCCGGTGTTCGTCGCGGACATCAAGGGTGACCTCTCGGGGCTGGCCGTGGCGGGCGCGCCGAACGAGAAGCTGCTGGCCCGCACGGCGAGCCTCGGGCAGGAGTGGGTCGCGACGTCGTCGACGGTCGAGTTCCTCAGCCTCGGCGGGCTGGGCGAGGGCACGCCGGTGCGCACCACCGTCACCGACTTCGGCCCGCTGCTGCTGGGCAAGGTGCTCGGCCTCAACGCCACGCAGGAGTCGAGCCTGGGCCTGCTGATGCACTGGGCCGACACCCAGGGGCTCGCGCTGCTGGACCTCAAGGACCTCCAGGCCACCATCGCGTACCTGGTCAGCGACGAGGGCAAGCCGCAGCTCAAGGGCATCGGCGGGCTGTCGGCGGCGACCGCGGGGGTGATCCTGCGGGAGATCGTCGCGCTGCAGGCACAGGGGGCCGACGCCTTCTTCGGCGAGCCCGCCTTCGCCGTGTCCGAGCTGCTGCGGACCGCCCCCGACGGACGCGGCGTGATCAGCGCGCTCGAGCTGCCCGCGGTGCAGGACCGTCCCGCGCTGTTCTCCACGTTCCTCATGTGGCTGCTGGCGGAGCTGTTCCAGGAGCTGCCCGAGGTGGGCGACCCCGACAAGCCGCGGCTCGTGTTCTTCTTCGACGAGGCGCACCTGCTGTTCACGGGGGCGTCGGCGGACTTCCTCACGCAGGTCACGCAGACGGTCCGGCTGATCCGGTCGAAGGGCGTCGGCGTCTTCTTCGTCACGCAGAGCCCCAAGGACGTGCCCGCCGACGTGCTGGGCCAGCTGGGCAACCGCGTCCAGCACGCGCTGCGAGCGTTCACCCCCGACGACGCGAAGGCGCTGCGGGCCGCGGCGCGCACGTTCCCGACCTCGCCCTACGACCTCGAGCAGCTGCTCCAGTCCCTGGGGACCGGCGAGGCCGTGGTCACCGGGCAGTCGGAGCGCGGCACGCCGACGCCGGTGGCGTGGACGCGCCTGCGCGCGCCGCAGTCGTCGATGGACCCGATGCCCGCGGCGGACCTGGCCGCGGCGGTCGCGGCATCGCCGCTGTCGGTCCGCTACGGCGCGGCCGTGGACCGCGAGTCGGCGTACGAGCTGCTCGCAGTCCGGGCCGAGAAGGCCCAGGAGGCCGCCCGGCGCGCCGACGAGGCGGAGCAGGCCGCCGGCGAGGCGGAGCGCAGGGCGAAGGAGGCCCGGCAGGCCGCTCCGCGCCGGTCGACCAGCAGGACGAGCCCGCTGGACAGCCTGCTGCGGTCAGCGGGTACTCAGCTGGGGCGTGAGATCACGCGCTCGATCTTCGGCACCCGCCGCCGCTGAGGGGACCGGCAGCACGGGCACCGGTCCACGCCCGACCACCAGCACGACGACCAGCCCGACCGCGGTGAGCCCGGCGCCCACCCAGGCGGGCGCGAGGTAGCCGAAGCCACCGGCGATGACCAGCCCGCCGACGAACGCGCCGGTCGCGTTGCCCAGGTTGAGCGCGGAGTGGCACAGGGCCGCGCCGAGCGAGGGCGCCGCGGGCGAGACGTCCATCAGGCGCGTCTGCAGCGACAGCCCGAGCACCTGGGAGGTGACCCCGAGCAGGACGAGCGCGAGCACGGCGGGCACCGGGTAGGAGCCCACGAGCGCGATGGAGACCAGGACCACGATCGTGGCGATCATGGACCCGATGACCGTGCCCATCACCGACCGGTCGGCCAGCCGGCCGCCGACCACCGTGCCGATCGTCATGCCGATCCCGTACAGCGCGAGCACCAGCGGCACGAGCGCGACGCCGAGGCCGGTCACCTCCGTGAGCAGCGGCTTGACGTAGGAGTAGACGGCGAACATCCCGCCGAACCCGACCGCGCCCGCGCCGAACGCGATCCACAGCCGCCGGTTGCGCAGGGCCGCCAGCTCGGTGCGGACGGTCGTGCCGGGCGCCGACGGCAGGGACGGCGTCCACGCGGACAGCGCCGCGAGCGTCACCAGCCCGAGCGCCCCGACGCCGACGAAGGACCAGCGCCAGCCGACCGCGTGCCCGACGATCGCGGTGAGCGGCACCCCGACGGCGCACGCGATGGTCAGACCGGCCATCATCGAGGCGACCGCGCGACCGCGCCGCTCCGGACCCACGACCGCGGTGCCCATCACCGCGCCGACGCCGAAGAACGCGCCGTGCGGCAGGCCGGCGAGGAACCGGGCCAGCACCAGCCAGCCCATGCTCGGCGCGAACGCGGACAGCACGTTGCCGATGGTGAAGGCGACCATGAGCAGCAGGAGCAGCCGCCGCCGGTCGAGCCGGGCGCCGAGGGCGGCCAGGGTCGGAGCGCCCACGACGACGCCGAGGGCGTAGGCCGTGATCGCGTTGCCGGCCGTCGGGATGGAGACGTCGAAGCCCGACGCGATCTCGGGCAGCAGCCCCATCGTGGCGAACTCGGTGGTGCCGATGCCGAACCCGCCGAGGGCGAGGGCGAACAGCGCGGCGCGCGAACGCGCGGGCGTGAGCGTGACCAACGACGTGCCCTCCGGACGAATCGATTCGATCTCGGTGCGGAGTACGTCGTCGTCAGCTCCGGTGGATGGCGCTCAGCGTACGTCAGGCGGCGGGGACCAGCCAGATCGCCCGCGCCGCGACCTCGCCGAGGTCCACGGTCCGCGGGCCGACGCGCACCGAGATGACGCCCGCGACGGTGCGGCGCTCGACGACGGTGACGGCGGCGTCGAGGAGCAGGTCGACCGACTCCAGGTAGCGCAGCAGGCCCGGGTCGGCGTCGGAGATGCGGGCGACGGCCCACTCCCCCGGCTCCACGTCCCAGAGCACGCTCGCCGCGGGGACGTCGAGCGAGCCGTCCGCACCCGGGATCGGGTCGCCGTGCGGGTCCCGGCGCGGGTGGCCCAGCTGGGCGGAGACGCGCTCGACGAACAGGTCCGAGACGGCGTGCTCCAGCACCTCGGCCTCGTCGTGGACCTCGTCCCACCCGTAGCCCAGCACCTCGACCAGGAAGGTCTCGATGAGGCGGTGCCGCCGGACGACCGCGAGCGCGTGCCGCTCGCCGTCCGCCGTGAGCTCGATCGCGCCGTAGGGCTGATGGGTCACCAGACCGGCGTCGGCGAGGCGGCGGACCGTCTCCGAGACCGTCGACGCGCCGACGCCCAGGCGCGTGGCCAGCATCTTGGTGGTGACGGGCTGCTCCGACCACTCGCGGGCGGACCACACGACCTTGAGGTAGTCCTGCGTGACGGCGCTCAGCTCGGGTGTCGTCGGCGTGCTCACGCCGTCCAGACTAGGGCGCGCCCGCTCACCAGCCGTCGACGCTCCAGTGCCAGGGCTCGCTCGGCAGGTTCTGCAGGCCGTAGTCGGCGGCGTGCTCGGTGAGCCAGGCGAACGCCGGCGACCCGGCCCGCAGCACCGCGCCGCCGACCGTGAAGTCGAGCGCGAGGCCCCGCTCGTGACGGGACGTCCCCGGCGGCGCCGTCTGCGGCCGGCACGTGACCACGGTCGGGTCAGGCTCGGTCGGGCTGCAGTTAGCCGCCCGCAGCGCGATCTGCTGGCTCGCGCTGCGCCAGCCCCAGGCGTGCAGCTCGATGCCGTCTCCGAGCGCCGCGGTCATGAGGGCGTCGAGCGAGTCGGCCAGGCAGGGGTGGACGCGGACGCCGAACGCCGTGACGACCGTGTCCGCCTCGGGCACCGGCGCGTCCACGTCCGCGCAGTCGGTGGCCACGCGCCCGCTGGTCATCAGCTCCGCCGGGACGTCGACACGCCAGAGCTCCTGGCCCGTGGGGGCCCGCAGCAGCAGCGCACCCTCCTCGAGCTGCAGGCTCGCGCCGTGGTTGCCGGGCGTGGCGCTGTCCCACAGGACCGAGCCGTCCGCCGCGGTGAGCACCACGTCGCCGTCGTCCCGGACGGCGAGGGCGGCGGCACCCGCGACCGGCGCGCTCCACACGGCGGTGCCGTCGTAGGCGAGCGTGAGGCCGTCCGCGCCGAGCGCCAGCCGGAGGTGCCCGTCGGGCGAGCCGAGCTGCTGGCCCACCGCGAGCGGAACGCCGACGACCAGCGACGACGGGCCGATGACCGTCCCCGTCGACCACACGACCGCGCCCGTGGGGTCGTAGAGCACGAGATCGCCGTCGTCCTGCAGGACCAGCGACGCACCGGGGTGACCGGCCGTGCGGCTGCGCCAGGTCCGGTTGCCGTCGGCGTCGGTGACCACGAGGTTGCCGTCCTCGCGCAGCGTGAGCGTGGAGCCCGGCCGGTCCGTGCCGGTGGACCAGCGCGTCGCGGCGTCGGGACCGAGCAGGGCGACGTCCCCGTCGTCGAGCACGACGAGGATCTGGCGTCCGTCCGGCGACGAGAGCGCCTCGCCCGGCGCCAGGCTCGAGCCGGCGGCGAGGATGGACGGCCGCACGGCGGTGCCCGAGTCCCACAGCTGCGTCCCGGCGGGGTCGAGCACGACGACGTCGCCGTCGTCCTGCAGGACGAGTCGGGACCCGGGGGTCGCGGTCAGGTCCGGACGCCAGCCGACCGTGCCGTCCCGAGACGTCAGGGTGATGTCGCCGTCGACGCCCACCACCAGCTGCGACCCGGGGAGCGCCGGACCGGCGACCCATCGTGGGTCGGGGTCGTCGCCGAACAGCGCGAGGCCGCCATCGGCCTGGACCACGAGCGTCTGCGAGCCGTCCGGCGAGACGAGCGCCTGCCCGACCGCGAGCACCTCGCCCGGGCGCAGCTCGCCCTCCCCGGCGGCCGCGCTCGCGCCGGGGGCGACCAGGACGGTGCCGGCGAAGACGAAGGCGCTGGTCAGCGCGACGCGGAGCGCGAGGTGCGCGTGCACACCTCGTGCCGGGCCGACCGCAGAGCCACGTCGGGACACCCTGCCCACTCCTTCATGGGCGCGGGCGGGGCCGACGACGGCCCCGGTCCGCGCGCACGTCCACTTTAGGCCGGTATGACCGGGATCACACGGGTGAAGGCGTGGCGCCGGAGGTCGGGGGCTCGACGGGCGTGGGCGGCCAGCTCAGCCGACCGCTGACGCTCGCGGTGGTGTCGGGGCGGACCTGCACGAGCTGGTAGTCGACGAACCGGCGCGAGGCGGGGTCCCAGCGCAGCACGGTCATCTCCGCGATGCCGTTCAGCGGCCCGACCGTGGGCTGGCCGAGCGTCGCGCCCGCCGTGCTGGAGCTGATGTAGCGCACACCGAGCCCCTCGCGCTCGGGTCCGTACCGCTTGTGCAGGTGGCCCGAGATCTGCGCGGGGACGCAGCCGCTCTCGAGGGCGGGCTGGCCCACCGCCGGCGTGTGGATGAGCAGGAGGTCCACGCCGTCGGAGTCGTCGCACGCGACCTCGGCCAGCCGGTCGGCCTCGTCGTCGGCCGACTCCTTGCCGGCCAGCGCCGTGCCGCCCGCCCCGACCCGCGTCTCGTTGGGGTCGCGGTCGCCGAGGATGCGCAGGCCGTCGACCTCGACCACCTTGCCGCCCAGGACGGTCGCGCCCGCCTTCGCATAGTTGGTCGAGGTTTGCTGCGAGTCGTGGTTGCCCGGCGACGTCACCAGCTCGACGCCGTCCGGGATCGCCCGGGCGAACGTGGTGACGCAGTACTGCTCGACGGACGTGCCGTTGAGGGTGGTGTCGCCGGCGTCGAGCACCAGGTCCGCCTTCGACCGGAGCGCGAGGGTACGGATGAGGGGGGCCATGCCGACGTTGCAGTGCAGGTCGGAGACCAGGACGACCGTGACCAGGTCGGACTCGTCGACGGCGGTGGGGGTCGGGGTCGGACTCCCGCTCTCGCTCCCGCTCGGGCTCGGGTCCGGGGTCGCGGTCGGCTGCGCGTCCGCCCACGCGTCGAGGGTCTCCTGCCGGTCGTCCCACGCCACCTTCAGCGATGCGTTCGCCTCGTCGTAGAACTTCTGGTTCTTGCGCAGCTCGGCGACGACCTGCCCGCCGTAGGTGTCGATCACGCCGCCCAGCCGGCCCGTGACGCGCGCGCCCTCGAGCGGGGTGCCGTCGAACACCGCCGACGCCGGTGCCGAGTCGGTCGGCTGGTCGCGCTGCCCGAGGCTCGACGTCGTGACGGTCCCGACGAGCACGACGGCCACCACCCCGACGGCCACGGGCCGCGCGTACGGGTGCAGGCGGACCCGGAGCTCCTCGCGCCGGACCGCGCCGAGGAGCCCGCGCGCGAGGAACCAGGCGCCGAGCAGGACCACGAGCGCCAGCGCGGTCCGCTCCAGCGCGTCGGTGACCAGCGCCCGGGCGACGTCCTGCACGGTCGCCTGCGGCCCTGAGAAGAACTGCAGGTAGCTCTGCAGGTCACCGCTGAGCGCCTGGAGGGTCCGCGCCTGGTCGAGCTCGGTGACGGCGGCCGGGATCTCCTGCACCGTGACGCGCACCCCGAGCGTGAGCGGGAGCGGCGAGTCGATCTGCAGCGTCCCGAGCGGCCCGAGGTCGACGGTCACCGTGTCGTCCGTCGTGACGTCGTACCGCGCCTCGTGCGGCCCGAGGCTGCCCTCGACCGACGCGGTCGTGATCCCGAAGACGAGGGCGACGAGCACGGCACCGACCGCGAGGAGGGCGCGCGGCCACCATCGACGCTCGACGCCCGGTTCCAGGCCGCTCGGGTGGCTCATCGCCCCCGAGCCTATGCGGGGCGGGCCGGATCAGGACTGAGCGTCGCGCCAGGCCACCCACTCGGCGGCCAGCGAGAGGTCGTAGTCCGGACCGCTGGCGCCGATCGTGAACAGCGTCGCCCCGGCGGCGACGAGGGCGTCGGCCACCTTCTCGGGCGAGACCCCGACCCCGACCGACCGCTCGACCAGCGAGCCCGTGTCGCGGCCGACCTCGGCGCCGTGCTCGTCGAGGATCGCGCTCTTGCGGGTCAGCGTGCCGACGTCCCCGAACGAGTGCCACACGTCCGCGTGCTCCGCGACGACACGCAGGGTCTTGCGCTCGCCGCCGCCGCCGATGAGCACCGGGATCTCCCGCGTCGGGGTCGGGTTGGACGCCGCCCAGCGCGCCTTGATCCGCGGGAGCGCCTGCGCCATGTCCGCGATCCGCGCGCCCGCGGTACCGAACTCGTAGCCGAACTGGTCGTAGTCCTTCTCGAACCAGCCGGCGCCGATCCCGAGGATCAGCCGGCCGCCGCTGATGTGGTCGACGGTCCGGGCCATGTCCGCCAGCAGCTCGGGGTTGCGGTACGAGTTGCACGTGACCAGCGCGCCGATCTGCACGGTGCTCGTCTGCTCAGCCCAGGCGCCGAGCATGGTCCAGCACTCGAAGTGCTTGCCGTCCGGGTCCCCCGAGAGCGGGAAGAAGTGGTCCCAGTTGAAGATGATGTCGACCCCGAGGTCCTCCGCGCGGCGGACCGCGTCGCGGATCTGGGTGTACTCGGCGTGCTGGGGCTGGAGCTGGACTCCGATGCGGAAGGGGTGCGTCATGGTGTCGAGCCTACGGACGGGTCCGGGATCGGGCCGTGCGAGAAGCGGTCAGGAACTGACCTGTTCCGCAGGGATGCTGGTGTTCACGCCGATACAAGGAGGTCCCCATGGACATGAAGCTCGAGCTCGTCTCCGTCCCCGTCAGCGACATCGACCGCGCGAAGGCGTTCTACGTCGACCAGGTCGGGTTCGTCGCCGACCACGACGTCACCGTCGACGAGACGCTCCGGTTCGTGCAGCTGACTCCGCCGGGCTCCGCCTGCTCGATCGTGCTCGACGTGACCATGACGTCGATGCCGCCCGGCGCGCAGCAGGGGCTGCAGGTGGTGGTCGACGACGCCGACGCCGTCCACGACCTCCTGGTCGCTCGCGGCGTCGAGGCCGAGCCGGTCGTGGAGTTCCCGTGGGGACGGTTCACGTTCTTCACGGACCCCGACGGCAACCGCTGGGCCGTGCAGCAGATGATCCGTACCTCCTGATCAGCGCGCGTCCGCCGTCGCGGCGATGAGCAGCCCCGCCGCGGCGCGGACCTGCTCGATCTGCTCGAGGGTCAGGCCGAGCCCGTCGACCATCGCGGCCGGGATGCCGACGGCGTCCTGCCGCATCGCGCGGCCGGCGTCGGTGACGACGATGTCGAGCGCGCGCTCGTCGTCGGCGGACCGCTCCCGGCGGACCAGGCCCATCGCCTCCAGCCGCTTGACCAGCGGCGACGCGGTCGCCGGCTCCAGGTGCAGCAGCGCGGCGAGCTCCTTGAGCGAGAGCCGCCCGTACTGCCAGAGCGCGAGCATCGCGAGGTACTGCGGGTGCGTCAGCCCGAGCGGCTCGAGCAGGGGCCGGTAGAACGCGACGAGGCTGCGGGCCGCCGCGGAGACCGTCAGGCACACCTGGGCCTCGACGGCGAGGGGATCGTCCATGCCCGCATGGTAGATCGTGTGCATATAGTTAGGGCACGAACTACCAAGGAGACACGAGTGCCGAAGAAGCGTCGCCGCGACGTGACCGAGTGGTTGGTCACCTACCTCGGCCCCGCGCAGGTGGGCAACATCCGCGGGCCGCGCAAGGCCCTCACGGACGACGAGCGCGCCCGTGACGCCGAGCTGCAGCAGGGGTTCGAGCGCGTCGTCGACGCGAACGGCCGGTCGTTCCTGGTGCAGCGCCCGGCCGCCGGGGCCTGACCCTCAGCCGCCGGTTCCGCCGCTCTCCTGCACCGGCACCACGTGCCAGAACCTCCAGCCCGCAGGGACGACGTCCCAGGACGGGTCCGGCCGGAACCGGGGCGTCGGCTGCCACCCGGGCGGCGGCGCGGGCCAGGTGGGCGGCACGCAGAACTCCGTCGCCACGTGCTCCGGGAGCTCCCCGCGCTCCCACGACTCCCCGTACAGCCCGACCCGCTCGTTCGCGATCTTCTGCGCCAGGGCACCGGAGATCCCGACGGCCAGGGCGAGGGCGGTGGACGACACGAGGATCGTGTCGTCGTCGTCGGAGACCCACCAGACGGTCAGCGCGATGGTCCACGCGACGACGCCCAGCACGGCGACGACGATCCTTGCGATGCCGACCCGGGCACGGCCGGCGTGCGCGCGGACGGCTCGGCACGTGAGCACCGCGACGACGACGGGGGTCGCGATCCCGGCCGCGACCGCCACGCCGGCGAACGTGAAGGACCGGTACGGGTGGTGCCTTGCCGCGAGCGCCCGGGTCTCGCCCTCCGCCTCCGCGTCGGTGATCTGCGACCACAACCGGTAGAAGACGACCGGGATCACCAGCCACCCGACCATGACGAACGACGTGGCCACCAGCCACCCGAACGTCTCGAGGGGCGAGCGCTGGTCGACCAGCCGGGCGGTCGCCGGGAGCACCCGCACGGTCGGCAGCGCGCCGTGTGGGCTGCCCGCCCGCCGCGATCGCATCGCCCGGACCAGCCACGCCGCACGGGCGGCCGCGAGCAGCACGGTCAGCGCGATGAAGCCGTAGTCGCTGGGCAGCGCCCCGCCGGACAGCAGCAGCCGGCCCGTGTAGGGGTCGAAGGCCCAGAGCCGCAGGAAGAACGCGCAGACGAGCAGGACCCCGAGCATGCTCAGCGCCAGGTCCAGCGCGGTCTCGGTGGGCTCCGCGCACCCGGCGTCGCGGAACACCACCCGCTCGCGGGCGTAGATGCCGGTCGCCCGCGGGACGTGCCAGGTGGACGTGGTCCGCCTCAGGTCGGGCGCGTCGCAGAGGTTGAAGAGCATCCGCTTGACCCGGAACACCGTCGACATCGGCCTCAGCACGACGTACGCCGCGAGGAGCATCAGCATGGCGAGCACGAGCAGCCCCGAGAGGCCGACGTCCCGCGCCGCGGTCACCTGGTCGACCAGGCCGGCGGGAGACAGCGTCGTCGAGAAGGAGAGCAGCCGGTCGACCATCCGCGTGAGCGCCTGCTGCTGCTCCCCCTCGAGCGCGTTGACGTTGAGGATGTACGCGACGACGTCGGCGCTCGCCCCGACCAGGACCCGCGTGACCAGCAGCCCGGCGATCGCGGACAGGACGAGGACCGACTTCCAGGGGATCGGCTGGAGCGCGGCCCGGTAGTCGGCGATCATCTGGCGGGTCCGCAGCCCCTGCTCGTCGAGCTCACCCAGCGCGGCCTGGCGCGCGTACGTCCGGGACAGCGCGTCCACCGACCGGGTCACGTGCCGGACCACCAGGATGCGCAGCCCGAGGGTCGGCCGCGGGAGCCGCCACCAGCTCGCGCACGGTGCCGATCCCGGTGGACGGGTCCGGACCCAGACCAGCCCGTGCAGCTCCTCGGCCGCCCGCACCACCCGCGCGTACTCGGCGAGGAGCGCGCGCACGTCCGCGTGCCGGGCATCCGACGCCGTCCGAACGACGTCCTGCGCGTCGAGGACCATCCGAGCACCCCCTGCGGATCGACCCGTCCGGGCGGCGACGACGCCACCTGGACTCATCTCAGGAGCGGCGCACGTCGCCGGAGATACCGGTGGGTGGCCGTACGGGCGGCGCGCCGCGCGGCAGACGTGGGCGGGCACGGCCGGAGCGTGCCAACCTCGACCCATGGCATCCGGCGAGACCGCAGGTCAGGTCGTGCAGGCGTACGTCTCCGTGCAGGTCGAGCACCTCCTGGCCGCCGTGCCCGGGCTCCGTGACGAGGACGACGAAGCGGTGCACGCCGCCCGGGTGTCCACCCGCCGGCTCCGCGCGGCTCTGTCCGTCTACCGACCGGCGCTGGACCGGACCGTCACCGACCCGCTGCGGGTCGAGCTGGCGGACCTCGGGCACGTGCTCGGCGCGGCCCGGGACGCACACGTCGTCCAGCAGGTCCTCCTGCGCCGGATCCTGCGCGAGGACCCGGGTCTGGTGCTCGGGCCCGTCCTCCAGCGCGTGGACGAGGACCGCGCCGCGGCGCGACAGCTCGCCTTCGACGAGCTCGAGACGTGGCTGGCGTCGGAGCGGTTCGGTGCGCTGATCGAGGGTCTCGGCGGCGAGCTGGCCACCGGGCCCCGCGCGGACGAGCCCGGCGCCCGGCTCGTCCGCCGGCGTGCGCGCCAGGCCTGGGCCGGCCTCGACCGCGCGGTCGCCGCAGCCGAGGCCGCACCGGCCGGCGACGAGCGCGACGACGCCCTGCACGAGGTCCGCAAGGCGGCACGCCGGGCCAGGTACGCCGCCGAGATCGCGCAGGAGTACGTCGGCAAGCCCGCGCGGCGCAGCGCCCGGCGCGCACGCGACCTGCAGGACCGGCTCGGCGCCCAGCATGACGGGGTGGTCCGGCGGGAGACGCTGCGCCGGCTCGCCCTGCAGGCGGAGCTCGACGGCGAGAGCACGTTCACCTACGGCCGGCTGCACGCCCTCGAGCAGGTGGCCACCGACGAGGCAGAGCTGGCGGCCGGGATGTCGGTGGACCGGGCGACCGCGCGCCGGCACCGCCGCTGGATGGACTAGGCCGGTCCGGCGTCGCCCGGGCGGTGGTTGTGGCCCAGGCTCTGCAGGAACTTGGGGCCGGTGCGCGCCAGCTCGGCCTCGTACGCCGCGGACCAGGTGCCGTACGGCGAGCCCGCCAGCGCGTCGTTGGAGAACCGCGGGTCCGACGTCAGCTCGGTGACGCAGAACTCCGGGATGGTCAGGTCGGTCACGGGGCCGCCGCGCTCGACCTCGGCGACCACCAGGGGTGCGTTCGCGCCGGCGAAGGTGTCGACCACCCAGCCGTCGTCGCCCAGCCACACCGAGTGCCGCGTCTTGGCCACGCGCGAGCCCCCGCGGCGGACCAGCTCGAGGCCCACGGAGACGTCCAGCTCGCGCTCGGCCTCGTAGCGGGTGCCCTCGTTCATCGGCCCCTTGACCGTGATCGCGCAGAACTCCATCTGGTCCGCGTACCGCTCGAGGATCTCGAGCTCGTCCAGCCCCGGCTCGAGCACGAGCCCCGCGACGGTGGCCTGCACCCGCACGCGGATGGCGAAGCCGCCGTCGGCCAGCACGTAGCTCTGCACGATGAGCGCCGGGGAGGCGTCCAGCAGGTCGGCGGGTACGTCCCGCGCCCAGAAGCGACGCTCGAACTCGAAGTCGCCGTACCCCGTGTCGCTCACGCTCCGAGGTTATCGGTCAGTCGGTGGTCACGGCCTCGAGCACGGGCAGACGCGCCGCGCGCACCGCGGGCCACAGGGCGGCCACGACGCCGACGACCACCGCGAGGGCGAGCATGAGCGCCAGGCTCGACCAGGGGATCGCGAGCGTGCGCAGCCCGACGTCGGCGAAGACGGTGGGCAGCGTGGCCGCGAGCGCGACCCCCAGCACCAGCCCGACCGAGGTGCCGAACACCGCGGTCAGCACCGACTCGAGGGTGATCGTCGTGCCCAGCTGCAGCCGACCCAGCCCGACGGCGCGCAGCAGCCCGATCTCCCGCGTCCGCTCGATCACCGACAGCGCGAGGGTGTTGATGATGCCGAGCACCGCGATGACGATCGACAGCCCGAGCAGCGCGTAGAGGATGACGAGGACGCGGTCGACCTGCGCGGCGAGGTCCGAGACGAACTCCTCGCTGTCCATGACGGAGACGACGACGTACGGGCGGACGACCTGCGTGAGCTCGCCCCGCAGCGCCGCGACGTCGGCTCCGGCGGCCGCGGTGACGAACACCGTGGTCACGCGCTGCTCGTCGGGCGGCAGCAGCTGGTCGAGCACCGCCTGGGACACGACGAACGGCACGCCGAACGCGGGCGAGTCGATGACCGCCCCGATCGGGAGCGTCTGCGCGCCGGTCGAGCCGACCAGCGTCAGCGTCTGGCCGAGCACCCAGTCCTCGTCGTCCATCGTGGTCCGCTGCACCGCGAGCTCGCCCGCCGCGAGGGCGTCGGCGAACGAGCCCTCGACCACCCGCGTGCGGATGCTGCGACCGACGGCCGTCGGATCGATGCCCGTGACCACGAACGGGTCGCCGTGCACGAGGACCGAGCCGGTGGCGAACGTGTCCGCCGCGCGGACGTCGGGCAGCGCCCGGACGTCCTCGACCGCCTGCGCCGGGACGGTCCCCTGGGCCGCGCCGCGCAGGATGTAGTCGGTGGTGGCCTCGCGCGAGACGATCGCGCTGGTGGACGCCTGCGTCGTGGCGGCGATGACCGCGGCGGCGCCGACCAGCGCCATCCCGATCATCAGCGCCCCCGCCGTGTTGGCGGTCCGGCGCGGGTTGCGGGTGACGTTGCCGCGCGCCAGCGGGCCGACCGGCCGCCACCGGACGACCGGCACCGAGAGCACCCGGAGCATGCCGCGCGCGAGCACCGCGGACGCGGCGAGCACGCCGAGGACCACCCCGGCCGCACCGAGGCCCAGCAGCGCGCCGGCGTGGTCGGCGGTCGGGTCGACCATCGCGACGGCGATGGCGGCGCCGCCCACCAGCACGAGGACGCAGCCGACGACGGCCCGCCGGCGCAGCGGTCGCTCCGGCACGGACACCTCGTCGCGCAGAGCCTCGACCGGGGGCACCAGCGCGGCACGACGTGCCGGCAGGGCGGCCGCCAGCACGCTCACCAGCGTGCCGACCAGCACCGACACCACCAGCGTGAACCCGTCCAGCGGCACCCGGCCGGTCAGCTGCATCCCGACGCGGCCGAGCACGGAGCGCAGGAGGACGACCAGCCCGAGGCCGCCCGCCACGCCGAGCACGGACCCGACGACGCCGACGATGGCGGCCTGCAGCACGATCGAGGAGAACACCTGCAGAGGCGACGCACCGACGGCCCGCAGCAGCGCAAGCTCCCTGGTCCGCTGCCGCACCCACATGGAGAACGTGTTGGCGATGATGAAGCCGCCGACGAACAGCGAGATCCCGGCGAACACCAGCAGGAACGTCGTGATGAACCCGAGCACCGTGAGGATGTTCGCGGTGGCCTCCTTGCGCACCTCGTCGCCGGTCACGGCCTCGGCGGGGGTCGACGACGCCGCGGCGACGGGCCGGATCCGGTCGACCAGCTGCTGCTCGGTGAGCCCGTCCCCCGCCTGCACGGAGATGGTGGCGACCGTGCCGTCGGGCGCGTAGGCCGCGACCGCCGTCGCGGGGTCGACGAAGACCACGGTCGCGCCCGCCAGCGCGGCGCCCAGCCCCATCTCGCCGACCACCGTCACGGGCCGGACCTCACCGCCGATCACCACGCTGGTCGCGTCGCCGATCGACAGCCCGGACGCGCGCAGGGTCGCGGACTCGACGGCGATCTCCCCCGGCCCATGCGGCGCACGCCCCGCGACGACGTGCGCGGCCCGGTCCCGCGGGTCGTAGGCGAACCCGAAGCTGGGCGCCTGGGTGCTCTGCACGGCGGTGCCGTCCGCGCCGACGAGCACGAGCGGGCCCTGCACGTCCGGCAGCGCCGCCGCGACGCCGTCGACCGCCTCGAGCTGGTCGACGAGGGTCAGCGGGACCGGGTTGCGGGTCACGGGGCTGATCCGGTCGGGCCCTCCCGTGCCGCCGGCGGGCTCGGCGCCACGGACGTAGGCGTCGCCCAGCGTCGTCGTCGCGATGATGTCCGTGAACGTGGACCCGAGCATCGTGCGCAGCGCGAAGGTGCCCGCCACGAAGGCGACCCCGAGCGCGACCGCCAGCACCGAGAGGCAGAACCGTACGAGGTGCGCCCGGACCCCGCGCAGGGCGACGCGGACCATCAGGACGAGCGTCTCGAGGTGAGCGCCGTCAGCGCCGCGAGCACCGTCTCGGCCGTCGGGTCCCGCAGCTCGCCCACCAGCCGGCCGTCGGCGAGGAACAGCACCCGGTGCGCGTACCCGGCCGACGTCGCGTCGTGCGTGACCATGACGACGGACTGGCCGAGGTCGTCGACGCTGCGCCGCAGGAACCCGAGCACCTCGGCGGCCGAGGAACTGTCGAGGTTGCCGGTGGGCTCGTCCGCGAAGACCACCGCCGGTCGCGCGACGAGGGCCCGGGCGCAGGCCACCCGCTGCTGCTGCCCGCCGGAGAGCTCGCTCGGCTTGTGGTTCAGCCGGTCCGTCAGCCCGAGCGTCTCCACGACCAGGTCGAGGTGCGCCCGGTCGACGCTCCGGCGCGCGATGTCGAGCGGCAGGGTGATGTTCTCCAGCGCGGTCAGCGTCGGCACCAGGTTGTAGGCCTGGAACACGAACCCGACCCGAGTCCGCCGCAGGGCCGTCAGCCGCCGCTCGGACAGGCTGCTGACCGTCACGCCGTCCACCACGACGGTGCCCGACGTCGGCCGGTCCAGGCCCGCGAGGCAGTGCATCAACGTCGACTTGCCCGAGCCCGACGGCCCCATGATCGCCGTGAGCTCGCCGCGGACCAGGTCGACGTCGACCCCGTCGAGGGCCCGCACGCTCGTCGTGCCGGCGCCGTAGACCTTGACCAGGTCGCGGGCGGAGGCGATCGCACCGACGGTCGCGGGGATGGTCATCGGGGGTGTTCCTCCAGGTAACGGCGTCGGTTGCGTCCGATCGTCCCCTGTGACGCTCACCACCGCGAGCCCTCTCGCGGGGTCCGGTGTGAGAGGGTAGGGACACCAAGGGCTGCGCGAACCTGCGCGCCCCGCGTCGTGGAGGTCCCCCGGAGCACCAGCTCTGGTTGCTCTGGCGGCGGACCCCGACCAAGCCCGAGAGGCTCTATCTGTGACTTCCTTCGCCGACCTTGGCGTGCCCTCTGCCCTGTCCGCCGCACTGACGGCCCAGGGCATCACCTCCCCCTTCCCCATCCAGACCGCGACGCTGCCCGACTCGCTGGCCGGCCGTGACGTGCTCGGCCGTGGCCGCACCGGCTCCGGCAAGACCCTCGCGTTCGCCCTCCCGCTGGTCGTGCGGCTCGCCGCCACGGCGGGCAAGGGCAAGGCCCCCCGTCGGCCCCGCGCCCTCGTGCTGGCCCCGACCCGCGAGCTCGCGTCGCAGATCGACGCCACCATCGCCCCGCTGGCCAAGGTGATGGGCCTGAACACGACCGTCATCTTCGGCGGCGTCTCGCAGGGCAAGCAGGTCTCCGCGCTCAACGGCGGCATCGACATCGTCATCGCCTGCCCGGGCCGCCTCGAGGACCTGCTCAACCAGAAGGCGCTCACGCTCGACGGCGTGGAGATCACCGTGCTGGACGAGGCCGACCACATGGCCGACCTCGGCTTCCTGCCGGGCGTCAAGCGGATCATGGACAAGACCCCGAAGGTCGGCCAGCGTCTGCTCTTCTCGGCCACCCTGGACAACGGCGTCGACCAGCTGGTCAAGCGGTACCTGACCTCGCCCGTCGAGCACTCCGTCGACAGCGCCGAGTCCCCCGTCGCCGCCATGACGCACCACCTGTTCGAGGTGCGCGACGCCGACGCCAAGAAGCTGGTCGTCCACCACCTGGCCTCCGGCACCGGCCGCCGCGTGCTGTTCATGCGCACCAAGCACCAGGCCAAGAAGCTGGCCAAGCAGCTGACCATGGACGGCATCCCCGCCGTGGACCTGCACGGCAACCTCGCCCAGGGCGCCCGCGAGCGCAACCTCGAGGCGTTCTCGTCCGGCGCCGTCCGCGTGCTCGTCGCCACCGACATCGCCGCCCGCGGCATCCACGTGGACGACATCGAGCTAGTCGTGCACGTCGACCCGCCGGCCGAGCACAAGGCGTACCTGCACCGCTCGGGCCGCACCGCGCGCGCCGGGTCCGGCGGCGACGTCGTCACGATCGTCCTGCCCGAGCAGCGCGGCGACGTCCGCCAGCTCACGCGTGCGGCCAAGATCACCGCGACGCCGAAGCCCGTCTTCCCCGGCGACGCGACGCTCACGCGCCTCGTCGGCGAGGTCGCCGCACCCGTGAAGTACGTCGCGCCGCCCGTGACCGCCTCCAACGGCGGCGGCAACGGTGGCGGCGGTGGTGGTCGCGGCCGTGGTCGCGGTCGCGGCGCGGCCCCCGCCGCAGCCGGCGCGCCCACGTCGGCCTCCGGCCAGCGTCGCCGTCGTGGCGGCAGCGGCCGCGGCAGCAGCGGCGGCGGCGCCGGCGCGTCGAGCTCGGGCGGCCCCCGCGTCGTCTACTCGCGCGGCTGACGTCCCCGCAGATCAGAGGCCGGTTCGACACCCGTCGAGCCGGCCTCTGGCGTATCCCGGGACCGTGGCACCATGATGGGCGGAGCGTCTCCGACCCCCCGGGAGTGACCATGCCCGACCGTTCGGCCGCCTGATGGCGATCATCTCCCGCGGGTTCCGCGGCAAGCGCGAGGCGGACCCTCGCATCCCGCCCGGCCAGTACCTCGAGCGCGGCTTCCCGGTCCTGTCGGCAGGCCCGACGCCCCGCGCCGACCTGTCCACCTGGACGTTCTCGATCACCTCCGGCGGAGCGACCCGCAAGACCTGGACGTGGTCGGAGCTCACTCACCTGCCGCACGACGACATCGTCAAGGACATCCACTGCGTCACCAAGTGGACCAAGCTCGACTCGGCGTGGCGCGGCATCTCGCTGGACACCCTGCTCGAGGGCGTCGAGATCGACCCGGCCGAGCAGTACGCGATGGCGCACTGCGACGGCGGATACACGACGAACGTGCCGCTGGTGGACCTGCGCGACGGGAAGGCCTGGATCGCCTACCAGTACGACGGCGCTCCCCTGCCGCCCGAGCACGGCGGACCGGCCCGGCTGCTGATCCCGCACCTGTACTTCTGGAAGTCCGCGAAGTGGGTGCGCAGCCTCGACCTCATGACCGAGGACACCTGGGGCTTCTGGGAGCGGCTCGGGTACCACGCGTACGGGGACCCGTGGAAGGAACAGCGGTACTGGGGTGACTGAGACCCTCTACGCACTCCCCTGGATGGTCGCCACCCTGGTCGCCCGCACCGCCGAAACCCCCACCGCGATGACCCTCGAGCTCGACGTCCCCGGCTGGCGCGGTGCCCTGGCCGGTCAGCACGTCGACGTCCGGCTCACCGCCGAGGACGGGTACTCGACCCAGCGGTCCTACTCGCTGGCGTCGGCCGGCACCATGGGGCTGCCCGGGATGCCCCCGGACCCGACGGCGCAC
Organism: Cellulomonas sp. P2_F12; assembly: GCF_056403775.1. Taxonomy (NCBI): domain Bacteria; kingdom Bacillati; phylum Actinomycetota; class Actinomycetes; order Micrococcales; family Cellulomonadaceae; genus Cellulomonas; species Cellulomonas sp. P2_F12. The sequence goes on from NZ_JBFUEV010000001.1 coordinate 913,845, forward strand.
GACCCGCGCATCGCGCTCACGGTCCAGGTGGTCGACGACGGCGAGGTCTCCCCCTACCTGACCGAGGACCTGCAGGTCGGCGACGAGGTCGAGCTCCGCGGACCGGTCGGGAACTGGTTCGTGTGGCAGCCCACCGACCCGCACCCCGTGCAGCTGGTCGCGGGCGGGTCCGGGCTGGTCCCGCTCATGTCGATGCTCCGCACCCGGCGCCTCGCGGGCAGTGTCGCGCCGTTCCGGCTGGTCGTCTCCGTACGGTCGCCGCGCGACGCCATCTACGCCGACGAGCTCGAGGCGCTCGGCGCGGACGTCGAGATCACCCGGGTGTGGACCCGGGAGGGACCGCCGGGCTGGACGGGCCGGCTCGGGCGGGTCGACCCCGAGCTGCTGACGACGGCCTGCTTCCCTCCGGACGAGCGCGCGCACGTGTTCGTCTGCGGGCCGACGCCGTTCGTCGAGCTGGTGGCGGACACCCTCGTCGACCTCGGCCACGACCCCGAGCGCATCCGGACCGAGCGGTTCGGTCCGACAGGGCCGTAGGCCCCGCGGGGTTCGTCAGCCGGTGTTCTGGAGCCCCGCCGCGACGCCGTTGACGGTGAGCAGCAGCAGCCGGCGGAGCTCGTCGGCCTGCTCCGGGGCGTCGCCCGTGCGCAGGCCACGCAGCGCGCGCAGCTGGAGCAGCGACAGGGCGTCGACGTACGGGCTGCGCAGCTGGACGGCCCGGCCCAGGATCCGGCGGCGGGACAGGATCGCGTCGCTCTCGGTGATGGCCAGCACCCACTCGCGGGTCAGGGCCATCTCCTCGAGCACCAGGTTCGCGAGGTCGTCGCGGTCGCCGAGGGCGAGGTAGCGCTCCGCGATGCGCTCGTCCGTCTTGGCCAACGACATCTCGACGTTGTCGATCATCGTGGCGAACAGCGGCCACTGGGCGTAGGCCTCGCGCAGCTCGGTCAGGTCGTCGACGGCCGCAAGCGCGGTGCCCAGGCCGTACCAGCCGGCCAGGTTGATGCGGGCCTGCGACCAGGAGAACACCCACGGGATCGCGCGCAGGTCGTCCAGGGACTCGACCGAGAGGCCGCGTCGGGCGGGCCGCGAGCCGATCGGCAGCATGCCGACCTCCTCGAGCGGCGTGACCTCGGCGAACCACTGCGGGAACCCCGGAGCCTTCACCAGCTCGTGGAACCGGACCCGCGACGCCTCGTCGAGCTGCGCGAACAGCGGGGCGAACCGCTCCGTCGCCGCCGCGTTGTGCCGCTCGACGGACGGCGCACCGGCCAGCAGCGTGGCCGCCGCGACCTGCTCGATGTGCCGCGCGGCGATCACCGGGTCGCCGTACCGGGCGAAGATGACCTCGCCCTGCTCGGTGAGCTTGAACCGGCCGTCGACCGAGCCCGGGGGCTGCGCGAGGAGCGCGCGGTTGGCCGGGCCGCCGCCGCGGCCGAGCGCGCCGCCGCGGCCGTGGAACAGGGTCAGCACGATGTCGTGCCGCTCGGCCCAGTCGGTGATACGGCGCTGGGCCGTGTCCAGGGTCAGCGTCGCGGAGACGGGTCCGACGTCCTTCGAGGAGTCGGAGTAGCCGAGCATGACCTCGACGCGGCGGCCGTTCTCGGCGAGCCGGCGCTGCACCTGCGGGAGCGCAAGGGCGCCCTCGAGGATGTCCACCGACGCCTCGAGGTCCGCGAACGTCTCGAACAGCGGGATCGCGTCGATGACCGGCGCGTCGACGCCGGCGAACGCGATCTCGGCCAGCTCGTAGACGGCCGCGAGGTGCTCGGCGGACTGCGTGAACGACACGATGTAGCGCCGCGCGGCCTTGATGCCGAACCGGCGCTGCACCGTCCCGATGGCGCGGAACGTGTCCAGGACCTCGACCGTGCGGGGCTCGAGCGTGCCGTCAGCGCCGTTCTTCGCGAGGTCCGCCAGCGCGCCGGCGTGCACCTGCGAGTGCTGACGCACCTCGAGCTCGGCCAGGTGGAACCCGAAGGTCTGCACCTGCCAGATCAGCCGCTGCAGGTCGCCGTACGCCGACCGGGGCGCGCCCGCGGCGGCCAGCGAGCGCTGGACGACGTCGAGGTCGGCCTCGAGCTCGCTCGCGGAGCCGTAGCCGAGGTCGGCGTTGCGGGTCCGCGTGGCGGCGATGCGCTCGGCCAGGAAGTAGACGACCCGGCGGTGCGGCTCGTTGGGCGCGTCGCCGGCGATGCGGGCGGCCAGCGACGCCGACAGGCCGCGCTGCTTCTGCCACAGCGCGCTGAGCTCGGGCGACGCCGGGGTGCCGGACGCGGCGAGCGTGAGTCCGTGGGCGGTCTTGCGCGCCGACGACTCGAGCTCGATCAGCGCGTGCTCGGACGCCATAGCCGCGGCTTCCTCGGTGATCTGCGCCGTGACGTTGGGGTTGCCGTCGCGGTCGCCGCCGATCCACGTGCCCAGGCGGGCGAACGACCGCACGGCCGGCGCGGTAGTGCCCGCGGCGTCGGCCAGCAGCCAGTCGTCGAGCCGGCGGTACACCGCGGGCAGCACGTCGGCGAGCGTCGACTCGAACACGTTGATCACGGTCCGGACCTCGTCCAGCACCGACGGCTTGGCCTCGCGCAGCGGCGCGGTCCGCCAGAGCGTGTCGATCTCCCCCAGCAGGCGCCGGTCGTTCTCCGCGAGCGACATGCCGCCGATGTAGCGCAGGTCGCGCTCGGCGACGAGCTCCGCGATCCGGCGGATCGCACCGGAGACCGCGCGGCGGCGGGCCTCGGTGGGGTGCGCGGTGAACACCGGGCGGAACTCGAGCTCCGCCAGGCGCTGCCGGGCCACGTCCTCGCCCACCTCGTCGGCCAGCTGGGCCACGGCGGCGGGCAGCGAGTCGTCGGGCGCCAGGTGGTGCGGCAGCAGGCTGGCCTCGCGCTCCCGCAGGACGCGGACGCGGTGGTACTCCTCCGCCGTGTTGGCCAGGTGGAAGTAGCACGTGAAGGCCCGCGCGACCTCTTCGGCCCGGGACATCGTGAAGCCGGCGACGAGCGCCTCGGCCTGGGCCAGCGCCTCCGCGTCGGGACCGTTGTGCGCCCGGATGGCGAGCTCGCGCAGCGCCTCGACGTCGGCCAGCAGGTCGTCGCCGCCCGCCTCGCGCAGCACGCGGCCGAGGAACTCGCCCAGGACACGGACGTCGTTGCGGAGCGGCTCGGGAACCTCGTGGCTCGCGAGGCTCTGCGCAGTGGTCTGCGTGGCGTCGCTCGGGGGAAGAGGTGCGGTCACGGGCCAAAACTAGGGCACGCAGCCGGATCTGGTCCCGTGCGTCCAGGCGATGGGCAGTGTGACGTAGTCGACCCCGCCGCGGCGGGTACGGTCGGGCCATGGCAAAGACGCCGCAGGAGACCGACGCCGCATGGCATGCCGCCTGGTCGGCCCGGGACGTGGAACGGGCCGCCGCGCTCTTGCATCCCGAGTACGCCCTCGTGCTCGTGCACCCCGCCCCCGCGCGCGTCGCCCGCGCCGAGTGGCTGGCCACGCTGCCGGTCTACGTCGTGACCGGGTGGGACACCCTCGAGTCGGCGTGGGACGTCCGCGACGACGTCGCCGTGCATCTGCAGAAGGTGGACATGGTCGCGTCCGTGGACGGCGTCGACCGCAGCGGGATCTTCGTCCTCACCGATACCTGGCTGCGCACGTCCGACGGCTGGCAGGTCTGGCGTCGGCACTCGACGCCCCTCCAGGCCGGCGTGATGCCGCGGCCGGAGGCGGGCAGGTCGTCCTGACCCGCCCGCCCCGGAGCCGTCAGCAGAATGTGTACACGTACCCGCTGGTGCCCTTCGGCACGACGTCGCGGTCGCGGTAGATGACGCTCGTCGACGCCCCGCGCGCGGCGCAGGCCCTGGTGAAGTTCGCGGTGCCGCCGTTGTCGGTGTACTCGATCTCGTACACCTGCGTGCCGTACACCGACGTGAAGTCGTCGCACTCGTCGTAGACCTGGCACTCCTCGACGACGGCGAAGTCGAACCCGATGGCCTTGCCCTTCGACGCCAACGACGAGTCGTTCTTCTGCGCGATGGCCAGGCCGTCCGCGTGCGCCCTCGTGGCCAGCAGCCGGGCGAAGTCGATGTTGTTCTGCTGCGTCAGCCGCTTGCCGCTGCGGCTGTAGCTGTCGAGGTTGTCAGGCTCGACCGCGTTGAACCCGTCGGCCTTGCAGCCGTCGATCCAGCCGCCGACGACCGCCAGCAGCTTCGTCCGCTTCGCCGCCGTCGACGTGTCCAGCAGCATCTCGTCCCAGGCGCTGTCGATCACGTACGACCCGTTCGCCTTCTTCAGCAGCAGGTCGTCGTGGTGGGTCTTCCACCAGGTCGCGTCGTCGGGCTGCGTCTGGAACGCGTTCACGTAGCAGACGTTGTACGAGCCGGACGCGGGCGCGTCGAGTCGGTCGCGGTCGACGATCCTCACGGTCGACGACGGCGTGTAGGCGCCGCCGATCTGGTAGTCGAACTGCCCGTTGGCCGGCGGCAACGGGACGGACGCGGCCGAGCCGGCCGACGCGCACGCGCCGACCAGGAGGGCCGCGCCGGACAGGATGGCGACGGCGAGGCGCCGCACAGGGGTGCTCATCGGAGACCTCCAGGGAGTCGCGGCGCTGTTCGTCACTCGGCCGGCGCCCCTCGGCGTCCCGGACGTGGCTCGGCGTCCCCGCCGGCCAGCAACCACGGTCGAGAACGTTGTAGCGCACGCCTCCTGCGGTGGCGCAAGAGGTGCGCAGAACGGCTGCGCGTTTGCCTCACCCGCGCACCGCGAGCGCGAACGGCAGGACGGCGGACGCCCCGGCCCGACGCAGCTCGCGCGCGGCCACGGTCATCGTCCAGCGGCTGTCGACGAGGTCGTCGACCAGGAGGACAGGACCCGCCGGGAGCGCGAGCGCGCTCGCGTCGAACTGTTCCCAGACGCTCGCCAGCCGGAACGCGCTGTTGCCCCCGGGCTCGCCGCGCGGGCCGTCGTCGCGCAGCGCGAGAGCGCCCGCGTACGGCAGCCGGCCGATCTCGGCGAGCCCCCGCGCGAGGGAGTCGACGAGCTGGGGGCGCCGGCGGGATGGCAGGGCGACGACCGCCACCGGCCGCTCGTCCCAGCCCCACTGCGCGAGCACGCGGACGCAGCCGTCGAGCATCGCGCGGGTGACCGGCGCGTCCCCGGCGCCGGCCGCGAACACCTCACGCAGCGCGGTCCCCCAGCCGAGGTCGGTGAGCCGCGCGAGCGCGCGCCCCTCGAGAGCCCGCTCCTGCTCCGCGATGCGACCGCGCACCGGCAGGCCCAGGCGGTCCGCACCGACCGGCCACTGCACCCGCGGCTCGATCGGCACGCCGACGCGGTCGAGCGACCGGTCCGCCGACGCGGCCGCACCCGCCACCACGTCCCGCGGGTACCAGGCGCCCGCGCAGCTGTCGCAGCGCCCGCACGGCGCGGCCGTCTCGTCGTCCAGGGTGCGCTGCAGGAACTCCATCCGGCAGCCGTCGGTGCGCTCGTAGTCGAGCATGTGCTGCTGCTCCGCCTGGCGTGCCGCGGCGATGCGCTCGTAGCGCTCGGTGTCGTACGTCCACGGTCGCCCGGTGGACACCCAGCCGCCCTGCACGCGGCGGACCGCGCCGTCCACGTCGAGCACCTTGAGCAGCAGCTCGAGCGGCGTGCGGCGGATGTCCACCAGCGCCTCGAGCGCCGGGGTCGACAGGGGCCGGTCCGACAGCTCCGCGATCACCCGTTCCGCCCGGTCCTGGCTCGGCATCGATGCCGTGGCGAAGTACCGCCAGATGTCCGGGTCCTCCGTGCCGGGCAGCAGCAGGACGTCGGCGCTCGCCGTCGCTCGGCCCGCGCGTCCGACCTGCTGGTAGTAGGCGACCGGGGACGACGGCGCCCCGAGGTGCAGCACCCAGCCGAGGTCCGGCTTGTCGAACCCCATGCCGAGCGCGCTCGTGGCGACCAGCGCCTTGACGGTGTTGGCCTTGAGCGCGGCCTCGGCGTCCTCCCGGTCGGCCGGGTCCGTCTGGCCGGTGTAGGCGCGCACGTCGTGGCCCGCCTCGCGCAGCAGCCGAGCCGTGTCCTGGGCGGCGGCCACCGTCAGCGTGTAGATGATCCCCGACCCCGGCAGGTCGCCCAGGTGGCTGAGCAGCCAGCCGAGCCGCGTCCGCGCGTCGGGCAGGCGGAGCACCCCGAGCCGCAGGGACGCACGGGCCAGCGGTCCGCGGATGGTGAGCACGTCGACGGCGCCGTCGTTGCCCAGCTGCTCGGCGACGTCCGAGACCACCCGGCTGTTCGCGGTCGCCGTCGTCGCCAGCACCGGGACGCCGGGCGGCATCGTCGCGATGAGGTCGCGCAGCCGCCGGTAGTCGGGGCGGAAGTCGTGACCCCAGTCGCTGATGCAGTGCGCCTCGTCGACCACCAGCATCCCGAGCCGGCGCACCAGTGCCGGCAGCTGGTTCTCGCGGAACGACGGGTTGTTGAGCCGCTCCGGCGAGACCAGCAGCACGTCCACCTCGTCGGCGGCGAGCCGGGCCAGCAGCTCGTCCCACTCGTGGGCGTTGGTGGAGTTGATGGCGACCGCCCGGACCCCCGCGCGCTCGGCGGCGGCGACCTGGTCGCGCATCAGCGCCAGCAGCGGCGAGACCAGCACCGTCGGACCGGCGCCGCGCTCGCGCAGCAGCATCGTGGCGACGAAGTACACGGCCGACTTGCCCCAGCCCGTGCGCTGCACGACGAGCGCACGCCGGTGCTCGTCGACGAGCGTCGCGATCGCCTCGTACTGACCCTCGTGGAAGTCGGCCGCGTCGTTGCCGACCAGGCGGTGGAGCACGGCGAGGGCAGCATCACGGGTGGGTGGGGTCACGCGCCCAGCCTGCCAGCGCCGGCCGACACCCGGCGCCGGTCGATCCCTGGCCTGTGCATGCCCGGGTCCCCGGCACGAACTAGGGGGGTGCCCTGATTCCGCGACGGGCGGGTCGCAGGAGGTTGGACGTATCAGAACCGCACCGAGTGGCTCCACTCCTATAGCTCCACCAGCACGACCCCGCACAGCCCGAAGGACCGCGTCATGCCCACCGCGACCGCACGCCGCCGAGCCCACCTCGAGACGGTCATCGAGTTCGAGATGGAGCCCCACCCGGTCGACCTTCCCTCGCACGACCTGGGCGCGCGAGCGCTGCGCGTCCGCCGCCTGCTCGGGATCTCGGGCGCCGTCATCGGTGTCCTCGTCGCCGGGGTCATGGCCGCGGGCATCGCGTCGTCACCCGCGACGACCACGCCCCCCGCGACGGCGCACACCCTCGAGGCGAGCCGGACGCCTGGCGGGACGTCCTGCGTCCTCACCGCCGCCACCCCGACACGCCCCGGGGAACCGCACCTGCGGTGCGCCGTGCCGACCCCGGGCTCGTCGTCGGCCGAGGTCGCCATGCGCGCCGCCGACGACGCGGCGGCGGCCCGAGCCCGGGCGTGGGCGCAGACCCACGGTCCCGGCACGGGCACGAGCCGCCGCGGGAACGACCTCAGCTGGCCCGCGTCGAGCCAGCGCCTCTGGGTGCCGTGAGCGGCTGGGCCGACCGAGCGCCCCGCTCGGCGGGCGACCACCCGAGGTATCAGGGGGCGGCCCCGGGGGTCCTCTCCTACGACGGGGGGCGACCGGCGTCATCCCGACGAGTATCCAGAGGGAGAGTCATGGCTGCCCGATCGACGCGAGTCCGCCTGGAGAACCGCACAGGCCACCCGTTCAACCTTCAGCTCGTGACCGCGGGTCTCAGCCACGGGATCTGGGTCACCGAACCGCCCACGATCATCGGTGACTACGGGCTGTGGGAGTCCGAGTCGAGCGGGCTGTTCACCGGCACCGAAGGGCACGCGACGTACCAGATCGAGACCGTCGACGGAGACGTGCTGGGCAGCCTGTCACTGTCCTGGGACAACCCCTACGTCGGTTCCAACTCGTACGCCAGCACCCCGGTCCCGCAGGCGCAGTACGGCAGCACAGACGGTTTCTCGTCCGGGCACGTCCACGGTGAGGGCGACAACGCGAGCGTCACCTTCGTGCTGCTCACCGGCTCGTGCCAGGTTGACGCCACCACAGGCGAGGTTGTCTGCACCGTCTCCGAGGGCCTGACCCCGCCGAAGCCTGCGCGCCAGCACGTGACGCTGTTCCCGCGTGAGGCGACCGAGGCGACTACGGTGCGCCGCATCATCGACCCTCGCCCGTAGCAGCGGACGGGACCCTCGAGACGAGGGAGGTCCGCCAGCGCGGCGACGCGTGCGTCACGCACCGAGCCTGTCCGGTTGGCAGTGCGGACCTTCGGGTGCCGGCTGCGGCCCCTGTGCTGTGCATATCGTGAGCCCCCTGTCGGCGCCCTCCCCTACGGTGACGGCTCCACCGCACACCCGGGAGCCCCGATGCCGAAGTCCGCCGACGAGACGCTCGCGCTGATCCGCACGCTGCTGGCGATCGCCGACGGCGGCTCACCGCACGAGCCCGAGCGCGAGCTCGCCCGGACCCGCGCCGAGAAGCTGATGCTGCGCCACAGCATCGACGAGGCAGCCGTCCGGATGACGAGCGAGCGGGCGCGGGAGCCGGTCCGGGAGGACGTCCCGGTCACGGGCTCGTGGGTGGCGGACCGGATCGAGCTGCGCAACGCCGTCTACGGTGCGTTCGGCTGCCGGCCCCTGCGGGTGCGTCGCGGCAACGGCACCGAGTTCGTCGCGTTCGGGTTCGCGGCGGACATGTCGATGGCGGCGGTCCTGGCGGCGTCGCTCGAGCCGCAGATGTTGGCCGAGATGTACGCCCACGGCGGCACCGCGAGCGACAAGCGTGCGTTCGCGGCCGGCTTCGCCGCGATCGTCGCGGGCCGCCTGCGCCGGTTCTACGCCGAGGTGCTCACGGAGGCCGAGACCGAAGGCACCTCGAGCGAGCTGGTACTGGCTGCGCGGGACCGCGACGTCGACGCCGCCGTGGCGGACGCGTTCCCCCACGTGCGCCGCACGACGCGTCGCCTCTCCGGCCGTGGATGGGCCGCCGGCGCCGCGGCCGGCGCGCGTGCGGACATCGCCGTCTCGGACCGCACGATGTCCTCCGCCGGGAGTCGCGCGCTCGGACGGTGAGGGACTCGATCACCCTGGACACCTGTCGTGGGCAGGAACAGACTGCAAAGAGACGAGCCGAGGGGGCGGATCCATGAGTCGCGGCATGTGCGCCATCGCGCTCCCGAACGGCAAGGCGTACCTGTTCCAGGACGGCACCTACACCCGCCTCGACTTCCTCAGCGGCCTGCCCGAGCAGAACGACCTGCCCATGACGAACTGGCCGGGGCTCCGGCCCGAGGTGGCCGATGCCGCCGTCTACTACGGGTTCGGGAAGGCGTACTTCTTCTACGGCGACGAGTACGTCCGGTACGAGACCGGCAGCAACGGCCCGGAGGGTGTCGAGGCCGACTACCTGCCCCCCCACACCCCGTTCACCACCTCGCAGTACTGGCCGGGCGTCGATGCCGCGCAGATCGACGCGGTCCTGAACTGGGGCACCGGCAAGCTCTACTTCTTCTGCGGCCCCGACTACCTGCGCTACGACATCACGCTCGACCGGGTCGACGACAACTACCCGCGGCCGATCGCCGGCGCGTGGCAGGGCCTGTGGGACGACGGCGTCGACGCGGCGCTCTACCAGGGCGGGACGTACGCGTACTTCTTCAAGGGGTCGGAGTACCGCCGCTACAACGTGGACACCGACGCCGTGGACGGCCAGGGCTCCATCGGCACCCTGCAGCTCGAGCCCGTCCCGGCGGCAACGCTGACGGCGGCGCGCGACCTGACCCTGCCCGAGGCCAACACCGTCATGGGCTACCTCATCCAGGCCGGCAAGGTCGCGCTGAGGGCGGCCAGCACGCCGTACTCCGGGGACTGGCAGACGGGGATCGCCACGCCCCAGCCGGCCACGCACGTGGTCGTCCAGCCGACGACCATCGGAGGGATCGCCTACCAGTACGTGGGCGGCGCGCAGACGCTCATCGACAACGTCGACCAGCGGATGCTCGTCGCGCTGTACCGGCTGACCCGGTGGCTGAACTCGTCGCCCCCGGACGTCTCCGCGATCCTGCACATGGGCATCGGCCACGGCAGCGGGACGCCGAACGACTGCCACAACCAGGGCCGGGCGCTCGACTTCGCGGGGGTCCAGGGCACGCTCGACGGCGTCGCGTTCGACAAGCGGGTGCTGGCGGACTGGGGCAACCGGCCCGTCGTCGCCGGGTCGGCCGAGCGGCTCGATCCCGCCGTGGACGCGCTGGCCAACCTGCTGTTCCGGACGGCCCTGTGCTTCGCCACGTTCGAGTGCGAGTGCAACGGGATCGGCCCGGCCAACAAGTGGCCCCGCACGCGGATCGGCGACCTGGGCGGCTACGTGATCCACCCCGACTACATCGACGGTCCCGGCGGGACGCTCCGCTCCCACCACCAGGAACACATCCACATGCAGGTGGGCAAGACGAGGATCTAGCCACCCACCTGCGGGGCGTGGCGGTCGAGGAACGCGTACACCTCGCGGGCGTCGACGCCCGGGAAGGCCCCGGTGGGCAGCGCCGTGAACACCTGCTGGTGGATCCGGGCGCTGGGCCACGACGCGTCCTGCCAGCGGGCGGCGGCGCTCTCCGGCGGGCGGCGGCAGCACGCCTCGTCGGGGCAGGTGGACTGGTGGCGGACCTTGGTGTCGCGGCCCCGGAACCACGTGGCCGACGAGAAGGGCACCCCGACCGTGAGCGCCAGCTGGCCCGTCGCGCCCGAGCCCGTCTGCGTGGAGCACCAGAACGTGCCCGCCGGGGTGTCGGTGTACTGGTAGGACTCGGACGTGCGGTCGCGCCGGGTCAACGCGCGGCGCACCCCCCAGCTCCGGCACACGAGCTGCCCCTCGATCGCACCCGTCACGTCGGTCGGCAGCGGCAGCCCGTCGTTCGCGTAGGCGCGGTAGATCGCGCCGTCGCCGCCCAGCCGTACGAAGTGCACGGGGATGCCGAGGTGGTGGGTCGCCAGGCTGGTGAACCGCTGCGCCGCCGCCTCGTGCGTCACGCCGAACGCGTCGCGCAGGTCCTCGATCGCCAGGTCCTTCTCCTTCTTGGCCTGCTGGAGGTGCTGGACGGTGGCGGTCTCGGGCATGAGGCAGCAGGACGCGAAGTAGGTGGTCTCCATGCGCTGGCGCAGGAAGTCGTCGTACGACGTCGGGCGGCGGTGCCCGAGCACGCGGTGCGCGATGGCCTGCAGCGCGAGCGACCTGAGCCCGTGGCCGCCGGGGGTCGACGCGGGCGGCAGGTAGACCCGGCCGTGCTCGAGGTCGGTGACTGTCCGGGTGGAGCTGGGCAGGTCGTCGACGTGGATGATCGCGAAGCCGAGCTGCTCCGCCATCCGGGACACCGCCCGGTGCGTGAGCGCGCCCGACGTGTACCCGGCCTTGCGCGCCATGGTCTCGGCGAGCCGCTCGATCTCGGGCAGGTAGTTGTCGCGCTGCTGGCGCTCGAGTCGGATCTGCGTGTTGGCACGGCGGGCCTCCTCGGGGGTCGCGACCGCCTCGAGGTCGCGCCGGGCCAGCTCGGCGTGCAGGCCGACGATCTGCTCGAGCACGGGCAAGGGCAAGGACCGGCCCGGGCGCACGGCGGGCAGCGAGAGTCGCTCGAAGCCCGCCGACCGCTGCGCGCGGTCCAGCGCGATCTCGAGCGCGGCCCGTCGCGACGGCGGCTCCGCGTCGAGCAGGTCGGCGACCGTCACGTCGAGCGCGGTCGCCAGGCTGCGCAGCAGCACGAGCCGGGGCTCGCGCCGACCGTTCTCGAAGAGGGAGAGCAGGCTGGACGTCACCCCGACCTGCCGGCCGAGGTCGTCGAGGGTCATCCCGCGTGCCTTGCGCAAGTGCCTTAGCCGGCGGCCGAGCGTGAGGGCGTCGGGTGCACCCGTCGCGTCGATGTTGTCCACGTCACTGTCCTGTGCGGCCACAACGTGACTCTATGTCAAGAAGTGGCGAACTTGACGTCTCTACCTGCCCGGAGACCTCTGCGGCTTGACGACACGATGGACAGAACGAAGCGAACGGGCCGACGAGGGCCCGCCGAAGGAGACCGAAGACGATGACCATGCTGGCCGAACAGCCCGTCACCCTCCAGACCGGCACCACGACGGTCCCCGACGTCACGTCGGCCGCGGTGCTCGGCGACGTCCACGCGTGGGTCGACGCCGTCGCCGGGCTCACCGAGCCCGACGCGGTGGTCTGGTGCGACGGTTCGGACGAGGAGCGCGACGCACTGGTCGCCCAGATGGTGCGCACCGGCACGCTCCTCCCCCTGGACCCCGAGCTGCGCCCCGGCAGCTACCTCGCACGGTCGGACCCCGACGACGTCGCCCGCATCGAGTCGCGCACGTTCGTCTGCCCGGTCGAGGAGTCGGACGCCGGGCCGACCAACAACTGGCGCGAGCCCACGGCAATGCGCGCCGAGCTCGACGGGGTGTTCGCGGGCAGCATGCGCGGGCGGACCATGTACGTGGTGCCGTTCTCGATGGGACCCGTCGGCGGACCGCTGTCGCACGTGGGTGTGCAGGTCACCGACTCGCCCTACGTCGTCGTCAGCATGCGCGTGATGACCCGGGTGGGCCGCGACGTGCTCGACCTGGTCGAGGCCGGCACCCCGTTCGTCCCCGCGGTGCACTCGGTCGGTGCGCCGCTCGAGCCCGGCACCGCGGACGTGCCGTGGCCCTGCAACGCGTCGAAGTACGTCGTCCACTTCCCCGAGACCCGCGAGATCTGGTCGTTCGGCTCGGGCTACGGCGGCAACGCGCTCCTCGGCAAGAAGTGCTTCGCCCTGCGCATCGCCTCGGTGATCGGCCGAGACGAGGGGTGGCTGGCCGAGCACATGCTGCTCATCCGGCTCACGTCGCCGCACGGTCGCCGGTACCACGTCGCCGCCGCGTTCCCCTCGGCGTGCGGCAAGACGAACCTCGCCATGCTGCGCCCCACGCTGCCGGGCTGGCGGGTGGAGACGATCGGCGACGACATCGCGTGGCTGCGGCCGGCGGCCGACGGCTCGCTGCGGGCCATCAACCCGGAGGCCGGCTTCTTCGGGGTCGCGCCGGGCACGGGCCCGACGACCAACCCGGCGGCCATCGAGACGCTGAGCCGCGACACGATCTTCACCAACGTCGCGCTCACCGACGACGGTGACGTCTGGTGGGAGGGCCTGACCCCCGAGCCGCCCGCGCACCTGGTCGACTGGACCGGGCAGGACTGGACGCCGCAGTCCGGTCGCCCCGCCGCGCACCCGAACTCCCGGTTCACCGTCGCGGCCGCCCAGTGCCCGACGATCGCCGACGGCTGGGACGACCCCGAGGGCGTGCGGCTGGACGCGATCGTCTTCGGCGGGCGCCGCGCGACCAACGTGCCGCTGGTGGCGCAGGCGGAGAGCTGGGAGCACGGCGTGTTCATGGGCGCCACGATCTCCTCCGAGCGCACCGCCGCCGCCGAGGGCCTGGTGGGCGAGCTGCGCCGCGACCCGTTCGCGATGATGCCGTTCTGCGGCTACGACATGGCCGACCACTGGGCGCACTGGCTGCGGATCGGCGCGGCCCTCGACCGCGCGCAGCGGCCGCTCGTGTTCCAGGTGAACTGGTTCCGCAAGGACGACCAGGGCGACTTCCTGTGGCCCGGGTTCGGCGAGAACTCCCGGGTGCTCGCGTGGATGGTCGACCAGGTGGACCGCGCCCGCGGCCTGCGCACCGACCACGGCGCCGTGCCCAGCCCCGTCGGTCTGCTGCCCTCGCCGGGCGCGCTGAACCTGGACGGCCTCGACATCGACGACGACGCGCTCGCGCAGCTGTTCGCCGTCGACGCCGACTCGTGGACACGGGAGGCCGACCTGACCGAGGAGTTCTTCGCGCTGTTCGGCGACCGGGTCCCGCCCGCGCTGCTCGACCGGCTCGCCCGGCTCCGCGCCGCGCTGCTGCGCGGCCGCTGACCGAGCGCCGTCAGGCCGCGGAGGCCGCAGCGACCCGCGGCCTGCCGGCCGTGATCACGCGTGCGGTCACGGCGAGGCCGACCGCCACGCCGGCGCCGACGAGGTAGACGCCGGCCAGGCCGATCCCGGTCAGGCTCTCGAGGGGTGCGACGCCGAACGCCGCGACGCCGTAGCCCACCTGGTAGGCCGCGATGAGCTCACCCGACGACGTGGCGCCCAGCCGCGGGAACTCCTCGCCGGCCAGGCTCAGGTTGAGCGGGAGCATCGCGGAGCAGGCGAACCCGGCGGCGGCGAACGCGAGGACCGCGACCACCGCGCTGTGCGCCGAGGACACGGCGAGGTTCGTGGCGGCGATCAGCACCGGCAGCACGACGAAGACCACGGTCGGCGGGACGCGCGTGGTGAGCGCGGCGACGATCACGCGGCCGAGGGTCACGCACGCCCAGAACGCGGCCAGCGCGAGTGACGCGACCTGCGCCGAGAGCGCGCGCTCGCCCGTGAGGTACACGCTCGACCAGTTGCCGAAGAGCGTCTCGCACACGCCGTAGAGCACGGCAGCAGCGGCGTACCACCAGAACCGGCCGGGCAGCTTCTGCCGGGCGCCCGTGCGCTCCGGCTTCGGGCCGGCGTCCAGGGTGGTCCGCACGGCGAGGACGAGGAAGACCCCCAGCCCCACGGCGGCGAGCACCGGCAGGAGCCACCAGGCGCCGAGCGCGAGGAACAGGGCGATGAGCAGCGGCGCCAGCGCGGTGCCCGTGCCGAGCAGGGCGTTCAGGGTGAGGATCGAGCGGTCCTGGTTCGACGGGGCCAGCCGGGCGGCCAACGTGTTCAGCGCCGGGACGGTGGTACCGAACCCGAACCCCAGCGCTCCGGTGGCGCAGAGCAGCACCGGGTACGCGGCGGGCGACGTCGACACCGCCTGGCTGAGGACCAGCAGCAGCATCGCGAGCAGGTTCGAGACCAGGCCGACCTGCAGGACGCGCTGCAACGACCAGCGCGCCGCCAGGAGCGGGGAGGTCGCCGCCCCGGTGATCGCCAGGACGACCTGCGGGACGAACATCAGCCCGTACTGGGTGGTGCTCAGGTCGTAGCCGGTGGGGCTGATGAGGATCGAGCTCGCGGCGGGGAACGAGACGAGCGCCAGCCCCTGGACCAGCCCTGCGCCGTAGACGAGGACCGATCGCGCGCGGGGGGCGGCGTCGACGGTCCTCATCCCACCGAGAGCCCCCACGACCCGCTCCAGGACTCCCCCGGTGCCAGCGTGAGCAGGTCCGCCCCGGACCGGAACGCGTGCGGCGGGCAGGTCATCGGCTCGACGGCCATCGCACGGCGGCGCCGCTCCGCCGGGAGCACGCCGTCGGCCGAGTAGACCATGAGGTATGGGAACGCCTCGTCGACCCAGAGCCGGACGCTCCGCCCGTCGGCGGGGTCGATCAGCTGGGCGACGGCCCGACCGTCCTGGCCGCGCACCAGGTCACCGAAGACGGTGTCCAGCACCTCCGGTCCGACGGCCCGCGGCGCCCGGAAGTCGAGGTGCGACCCGGTCACGTCGACCGGGGTCGGCCGCTCGTCGCGGTCGGCCGGCACCGGGGAGTGGCTCTCCGCGGGCACGAGCAGCTCCAGGCCCTCGAGCGCGGCGCCGAGGCCCAGGTACGGATGGAACCCCATCGCGAACGGGGCCGGCTCGCCACCGGAGTTCCGTGCCGACGCGACAACGGTGAGCCCGTCGACGGAGAGGTGGTAGCCCACCTGCAGGCTGAGCTCCCACGCGTAGCCGGGCTGCGGGCGCAGGACGCACGCGAGCACGACGTCGTGCTCCGTGAACGAGACCTCCGACCAGTCCAGCCAGCGGACCATGCCGTGGATCGCGTTGCCCTTCTCCGGCTCGTCCATCGCGACCTGGCACGTGCGTCCACCGAAGGTGTAGCGGCCGCCGGCCAACCGGTTGGGGAAGGGCGCGAGCACCTGGCCACGTCCGTCGGGCGCCCGCTCGTCGACGCCGAAGCCGTCGAGCACCGCCCGGGCGTCGAGCACGCACTCCCGGAGCGTCGCGCCGACCTGCGTGACGACCGCCTCGTGGTCGCCCGCCATGATGACGTACTGCCGCCCCGAGGGCGGGGCGGCGCTCATGACGTCACGTCCTGCGGCTCTCTGATGTCCTCCACGAGTGTTCCCCTCAGCGTCGAGCCCATGGACGACCCCGACGATGCCACCGATCACCGCCGTCAGGCCACCTCCCCTTTCATCCCGACGGGATGATGCTCGGCCGCTGAGCCGGGTGCGACGCTCGACCGGTCGGTAGGCGTCCGCGCGTGTCTCTCGAGCGATGGGGGGAGGTCGGGTGTCTGACCTGGACCTGGCCCGTCTGCAGTTCGCGTCGACGAGCATCTACCACTTCCTCTTCGTGCCCATCACGATCGGGCTGGGGTTCCTGGTCGCGGTCCTCCACACGATGTGGTTCCGGTCCGGCAACCCCGACCACAAGCGGCTGACCAAGTTCTTCGGCACGCTCCTGCTGATCAACGTGGCGGTCGGTGTGGTGACCGGCCTGATCCAGGAGTTCGAGTTCGGCATGAACTGGTCGGCCTACTCCCGGTACGTCGGCGACGTGTTCGGGGCGCCGCTCGCGATGGAGGGGCTAGCCGCCTTCTTCCTCGAGTCGACGTTCATCGGGCTGTGGGTCTTCGGCTGGAACGTGCTCCCCCGCGGGATCCACCTGCTGACCGTGTGGCTCGTGGCGCTGGGGGCGGCGGGCTCGGCGGCGTTCATCATGGCCGCGAACTCGTGGATGCAGAACCCGGTCGGGTACACGGTCGACCAGTCGACGGGCCGGCCCGAGCTCTCGGACATCGGGGCGGTGATGACCAACCCGGTCTTCCTGTGGGGGTACGCGCACGTGCTCACCGCGTCCCTGGTCACCGGGTCAGTGCTCATGCTCGGCGTCTCCGCCTGGTACCTGCGTCGCAAGCACCACGAGGAGGTGTTCCTGCGCTCGGCGAAGGTGTCGATCGCCGTCCTGCTGCCGTCGATCCTGCTGGCGCTCGGGGTCGGCAGCCACCTCGGAGTCATCGAGGCGACGTACCAGCCGATGAAGATCTCCGCGGCGGAGGCGCAGTGGGACACGTGCCAGCCCTGCTCGTTCTCCGCGTTCCAGATCGGCGGCGGCAACAACGACCAGGACCCCACCAAGATCATCGAGATCCCCCACCTGCTGTCGATCCTCGCGACCGGGACGTGGGACGGCGAGGTGCAGGGTCTCAACGAGCTCAACGCGCAGTACCAGGAGCAGTACGGCCCGGGGAACTACGTGCCGAACGTCTTCGTGCAGTACTGGTCGATGCGGGTCATGGCGTACCTGGGCTCCCTCGCCGCGCTCGTCGCGCTGTGGGGGCTGTGGCTGATCTGGCGACGACGACTACCGACGGCGCGCGTGTTCCTGTTCGTCGCGACATGGGCCGTGGCGGCTCCGTTCCTCATGAACACGGCCGGCTGGATGCTCACGGAGAACGGCCGCCAGCCGTGGATCGTCCAGGGCCTGATGAAGACGTCCGACGGGGTCTCGCCGTCGGTCGGCACGACGGAGCTGGTGATCAGCCTCGTCGTCTTCTACGGCGTCTTCCTGCTCCTCGGCGCGGTCAACGTGTACCTGATGATGCGGTTCGCCCGCCGCGGGCTGGAGCTCGAGGAGCCGGACGAGCCCGAGCACACCGGTGACAGAGGGCAGCCGCGCGTCCCGGCCCTGACCTTCTGAAGGAGGAGTCACGATGACGTTGCCCGACCTGTGGTTCCTCGTCGTCGCGTTCCTCTGGACCGGCTTCTTCGTGCTCGAGGGGTTCGACTTCGGCGTCGGCATGCTGCACAAGGTCGTGGGACGCACCGACACCGAGCAGCGCGTCGCGATCAACACGATCGGCCCGTTCTGGGACGGGAACGAGGTCTGGCTGATCGTCGGCGCGGCCGCGATCTTCGCCGCCTTCCCCAGCTGGTACGCCACGTGGTTCTCCGCGATGTACCTGCCGCTGGTGGTGCTGCTCGTCGCGCTCATCGCCCGCGGCGTCTCGTTCGAGTTCCGTGGGCGCATGGAGGCGACCCGGTGGCGCCAGACGTGGTCGTGGAGCCTGACGATCGGCAGCGCGCTGTGCCCGCTGCTGCTGGGCGTCGCGCTCGGCAACCTCCTGGCCGGGATGCCCGTGGACTCCTCCGAGGAGTTCACCGGCTCCGTCGTCGACTCGATCACCGGGTACGGCCTGCTGGTCGGCATCACGCTCGTCGCGCTGTGCCTGCTGCACGGCGCCACGTTCCTGGCCCTGCGCACCGACGGCGACGTGCGTCGTCGCGCCCACCGCGCGGTCGCCGTCACCCACGTGCCGGCCGTCCTGCTGCTGCTCGGGCTGGCGGTGTGGACGCCGTCGGTGTCCGACGCACCCGCGGTCCGCGGTGTCCTGCCGCCGGTGCTCGCGGTCGTCGCCGTGCTGGTGGCCGGCGCCCTCTCGCGGGCGCGCCGTGAGGGCTGGGCGTTCACCTCCACGGCGCTCGGTATCGCGCTGACGGTCGTGACCCTGTTCGCCAACCTCTACCCGAACGTCCTGGTGTCGAGCACGTCGGCGACCGACAGCCTCACCGTGACCGGCACCGCGTCGGGAACGTACGCGCTGCAGGTGATGAGCGTCGTCGCGCTGGTCCTCGTGCCCGTCGTCCTGCTCTACCAGGGCTGGACGTACGTCGTCTTCCGTCGGCGGGTCATCGGCCCGCCGACGTCCGCACCACCGGACCCGTCGACGGGCCCGTCCGCACCCCTCGACGAAGGAGCACTCACATGAGCCTGCACGGGAAAGTAGCGGTCGTCACCGGAGGCAACAGCGGCATCGGGAAGGCCGTGGTGCTCGCCCTGGCCGAGGCCGGCGCGAACATCGTCATCGACTTCGTCGCGCACCCCGAGGCGACGGAGGAGCTGGAGAAGCAGGTGCACGCCCTGGGCGACCAGGCGATCGGGGTCGACGCCGACGTCAGCAAGGTCGCGGACCTCGAGATGCTGGTGGCCCGCACCGTCGAGGCGTTCGGGCACCTCGACATCATGGTCAACAACGCCGGGATCGAGACGCGCACGTCCGTGCTGGACACCACCGAGGCGCAGTACGAGCGCGTCATGGACATCAACCTCAAGAGCGCGTTCTTCGGCACCCAGATCGCCGCCAAGCAGATGATCAAGCAGGGCACGGGCGGCCGGATCATCAACATGACCTCGGTGCACGAGGACTGGCCGATGCCGGGGAACACCGCGTACTGCCTGTCCAAGGGCGGCATGCGGATGCTCACCCGGACGGCGGGCGTCGAGCTCGGCCCGTACGGCGTGCAGGTGGTCGGGGTCGGACCCGGCGCGGTGGCGACGCCGATCAACACGGCGACCATGAACGACCCCGAGAAGATGAAGACGCTCGACGCCGCGATCCCGCTGGGCCGGATGGCGCAGCCGGAGGAGATCGCCAGCCTCGTCGCCTTCCTCGCCGGCGACGGCGCCAGCTACCTCACCGCCACGACGGTCTTCGCCGACGGCGGCATCATGCACAGCAGCCCTGGTCTGTGAGGCGGACGAGATGACCGAGCACTACGACGTCGTCATCATCGGGTCGGGCGCGGGCGGCGGGACCCTCGCGCACCGCCTGGCCCCGTCGGGCAAGAAGATCCTGATCCTCGAGCGCGGCGACTGGCTCCCGCGCGAGCTGGAGAACTGGGACGCGACGGAGGTGTTCGTCAAGAACCGGTACATCTCCAAGGACACCTGGTACGACCACGAGGGCAGGTCGTTCCAGCCGCAGGTGCACTACAACGTGGGCGGCGCGACCAAGTTCTACGGCGCCGCGCTCTACCGGCTGCGCGAGAAGGACTTCGGCGAGCTGCAGCACCACGGCGGCATCTCCCCCGCATGGCCGGTCGGGTACGACGAGTTCGAGCCGTACTACACCCAGGCCGAGGAGCTGTACCAGGTGCACGGCGCGCGCGGCGAGGATCCCACCGAGCCTCCGGCGAGCGGCCCCTACCCCTACCCGCCCGTCTCCCACGAGCCCCGCATCCAGCAGCTCTTCGACGACATGGGCGCGATCGGTCTGCACCCGTTCCACTCCCCCTCGGGGATCATGCTCAACGAGGCCAACCCCGCCTACAGCCCGTGCATCCGCACCGCCACGTGCGACGGGTTCGCGTGCCTGCTGCACGCCAAGTCCGACGCCGAGGTCATCGCGGTGCGGCCCGCCGTGGAGCACGCCAACGTCACGCTGGTCCGCAACGCCGAGGTGCGCCGCCTGGAGACCGACGACTCCGGGCACGCCGTCACCTCGGTCGTCGCGGACGTCGACGGTGTCGAGCAGCGGTTCTCCGGCGACGTCGTCGTGGTCTCCGCGGGCGCCGCCAACTCGGCGAAGCTGCTGCTCGCCAGCGCCAACGACCGGCACCCCAACGGGCTCGCGAACGGGTCCGACCATGTCGGCCGGCACTACATGTTCCACAACAGCCGAGCGTTCCTGGCGGTCTCGATCGAGCGCAACGACACCCGGTTCCAGAAGACCCTCGGCGTCAACGACTACTACTTCGGCGACGAGCACTTCGCGTTCCCGATGGGCAACGTGCAGATGGTCGGCAAGTCGTCGGCCCCCATGTACCGCGGCGAGAAGCCCATCGCGAAGCTCGCGCCGCTGTTCGCGCTCGGCGAGGTGGCGGAGCACGCGGTCGACTTCTGGCTGTCGGCCGAGGACCTGCCCGACCCCGACAACCGCGTGACGCTGGGCAACCACGGCGACATCGTGCTGACCTACACCCCGAACAACCGGCAGCCGCTCGAGGAGCTCTACAGCCGCGTGAAGGGCAACCTCGGGCACCTCGGCATGCACCCGCACCACCTGGTCCCGCGCGACATGTACATGAAGAACGACATCCCGGTCGCGGGCTGCGCCCACCAGGCCGGCACCGTCCGGTTCGGCGCCGACCCCGCGACGTCGGTGCTCGACCGCGACTGCCGCACGCACGAGGTGGACAACCTCTACGTGGTCGACACCAGCTTCTTCCCCAGCATCGGTGCCGTGAACCCGGCGCTCACCGCCATGGCGAACGCGCTGCGCGTCGGCGACCACCTGCTCGCCCGGCTCGGCTGAGACCCACCCGAGGAGACCCCCATGGACTCGAACAGCCCCGACTCGCCCTTCCCTCCGATCGCGCAGTACGCCTTCCTCTCCGACTGCCACACCGGGGCGCTCGTGGCGCCAGACGGGTCGATCGACTGGCTGTGCGTGCCCAGGTTCGACAGCCAGAGCGTGTTCGGCAGCCTGCTCGACCGCGGCGCCGGCTACTTCAGGTTCGCGCCGTACGGGATCAACGTGCCGACGTCGCGCGCCTACGACCCCGGGACCAACGTGCTCGTCACCACGTGGCACACGCCGTCGGGCTGGGTCGAGATCCGCGATGCGCTCACGATGGGCCGGCGCGAGGGGCCCGACGAGACGACCCCGCACACGCGCCCGCCGGCCGACGACGACGCCGAGCACGTGCTGGTGCGGACCGCCACGTGCCTCGAGGGCTCGGTGCGGATCGAGCTCGTCTGCGACCCGGCGTTCGACTACGGCCGGAGCCGGGAACCGTGGTCCCTGGATGCGGCGGACGGCCACACCGCGGACATCACCGGGGGCGGCGTGACGATGCGGCTGCACTCGGACCTGGCGCTCGGCGTCGAGGGCGACTCGTTGCGCGGCCGGCACGAGCTCTCGGCGGGCGAGACCGTGTTCTGCTCGCTGTCGTGGGCCGCCTCGTTGGACGGCCCGACCGATGCGCAGGACGCGGTGGCGCGCATCGCGGCGACGCGGGACTTCTGGCGCCGCTGGCTGAGCCGGGCCCTGATGCCCGACCACCGCCTGCGGCCCTACGTCGAGCGCTCCGCCCTGGTGATCAAGGGTCTGACCTACATGCCGACCGGCGCCACGGTCGCGGCGCTGACGACCTCACTGCCCGAGACCCCCGGCGGCGAGCGCAACTGGGACTACCGGTACACCTGGATGCGCGACTCGACGTTCACGCTGCAGGCGCTGCACTACCTGCGGCTCGACTGGGAGGCCGACGAGTTCATGCAGTTCGTCGCCGACATCGAGCCCGACCAGGACGGCGCGCTGCAGATCATGTACGGCATCGACGGCCGGCGCGATCTCACCGAGAGCACCCGCGACGAGCTGACCGGATACCAAGGGGCGCGGCCGGTCCGCCTCGGGAACGGTGCCTTCGACCAGAAGCAGAACGACGTCTACGGCTCGGTGCTGGACTCGATCCTGCTGCACACGCGGCGCAGCGAACGCCTGCCCGCGCGGCTCTGGCCCATCGTCAAGGCCCAGGCCGAGTGCGCGGCGGCCGTCTGGCAGCAGCCCGACCAGGGCATCTGGGAGGCCCGCGGCAAGCCGCAGCACTACGTCTCGTCGAAGATCATGTGCTGGGTCGCCATGGACCGTGCCGCCCAGCTCGCCGGCATCCGCGGCGAGCCCGACCTGCAGTCGAGCTGGGCCGCGACCGCGGCGGAGATCAAGGCCGACATCCTCGAGCACGGTGTCAGCGACCGGGGCGTGCTGCGGCAGCACTACGACACGGACGCGCTGGACGCCTCCAACCTGCTCGCGGCGCACTTCGGGCTGCTGCCCGGGACCGACAAGAGGCTGCACGCGAGCGTCCTGGCCATCGCCGACGAGCTCTCCGAGAACGGCTTCGTACTCCGGTACAAGACGGACGAGACCGACGACGGCATGTCCGGCAAGGAGGGCACGTTCGTCATCTGCTCGTTCTGGCTGGTCTCCGCCCTCATGGTCGTGGGCGAGAAGCAGCGGGCCCTCGACCTCATGGAGCGGCTGCTGCGGATCGCCTCCCCGTTCGGCCTGTACGCCGAGGAGTTCGAGGTCGACGCCGCACGCCACCTGGGCAACATCCCGCAGGCGTTCTCGCACCTCGCGCTCATCGAGGCCGCCGCCCGGATCATCCTCGCCGAGCGCGTCCAGGAGATGTCGCTGTGACGGACGTGATCGTGCTCGGGGGTGGGCTGGCGGGTGTCGCCGCCGCCCAGACCCTGGGCGAGGCGGGCGTCCACGTGACGTTGGTCGACCGCGCCGACTACCACCAGTTCCAGCCGCTCCTCTACCAGGTGGCCACGTCGCAGCTGCCGGCCGAGGACATCGCGCGGCCTCTGCGGACCATCTTCGCCGAGGTCCCGTCGGTCGACGTGGTCGTCCAGGGCGTCGCGCAGGCCTCGCTCGCGGACGTCACCCTCGTCCTCGACGACGGCCGGTCGCTGTCCGCGGACCACCTCGTGATCGCCGCCGGCGGGCGACCGAACTTCTTCGGCGTCCCCGGCGCGCGGGAGCACGCCTTCCCGCTCTACTCGGTCGCGGACGCCGAGCGCCTGCGCCGCCACCACCGCGCGCTGATGGTCGAGGAGAGCGTCCACGCCAGCGGGCCGCACGCGCGCGACGTCGTCGTGGTCGGCGGTGGGCCGACGGGGGTCGAGGTCTCCGGGGCCCTCGCCGAGCTGGTCGCCGCGCTCAAGACGCAGGGCCGGGTGCCCGACGACGTCCGCGTGCACCTGGTCGACCGCGGGCAGGCCGTGCTCGGTCAGTTCTCCGAGCACGCGCAGAAGTACGCGCACCACCACCTCACCAAGGGCGGGGTCGAGCTCCGGCTGGGCACGGGGGTCGCGGCCGTCCACGCCGACCGTGTCGAGCTCGACGACGGGACCACCCTGCCCACGGCGACGGTCATCTGGGCGGGCGGCGAGTCCGCCTCGGTCATCGCCCAGGACGCGGGCGAGAGCACGGGCCGCGGGGGGCGGATCGACGTCCGGCCGGACCTCGGCGTCGAGGGCTTCCCCGGCGTGTGGGCCGTCGGCGACGTCGCGAACATCCCGTCGGGTCCCAAGCACGGGGCGCCGACGCTCCCCCAGCTCGGCTCGGTCGCCCAGCAGTCCGGCCGGTGGGCGGCGCAGAACATCCTGCGCTCCGAACAGGGCGACCGGCTCGCGCCGTTCCACTACAAGGACAAGGGCATCATGGCGATGATCGGCCGCAACGCCGCCGTCGCCGAGGTGGGCGCGCACCGGCACGAGGTGGACGGGCCCCTCGCCTTCGCCGCCTGGCTCGGGGTGCACGCGATGCTGCTGAGCGGCGTGCACAGCCGTACCGACGCGTTCCTGAGCTGGGCGTGGGACTACTTCGACCGCGACCACGCCGCGACCGTCGAGTCGCACGACGCCCCCCGACGAATCGCCTGGGGCGACGACAGCGACGACGTCCCGCACATCGACCTCGACGGTCCCCGTCCGGAGTGACGGCCTTCGCCAGTCCGACCGGAGGGGTTGCGGCGCCCGCGGGGCGGGGCTGTAACGTGCCTTGCGTGGGGGAACGTCACGTTCGGACCGGTTTGTCCGCCGTGGGGAAGTCATCGACCCCCCGGCGTGCGGCGGAGTCCCTCAGCCGTCGGCGTGCGGGAGTCGGGCTGATCCTCCGCAGCACGCTCGTCGACTCCCTCACCAGCTCGACCGCCGGGGTCGTCGCGATCGTCGCCGGGCCGGGGTACGGCAAGTCGGCGCTGCTCGGCCAGTGGGCCGACCGGGTCGGCGACGCCGCCGCGTGGCACACCTGCACGGGCGACGACAACGATCCCGCGATGCTTCTCGCCGCCCTCGGCCGGGCCGCGGGCGCCGGAGCCGTGGTCGACAGCGTCGCCGGCCTCGTCGCTGCTGTCGGCGGGAGCCCGTCGCGGACGCTCCTGCTCGACGACGTCCAGACGATCACGCGCGCGGGAAGCCTGAACGTGCTCACCGACGTGATCGACCGCCTGCCGGGAACGTGGCGCGTCGGGCTGGCCTCGCGCGCGACGCCACGGTTGCCGCTCGCCCGGCTGCGCGCCTCCGGCGACCTGCTCGAGGTCGGTCCGACCGAGCTCGCGCTGCTGCCCGACGAGGAGGTCGAGGTCCTGGCACGCTCCGGGGTGCGGCTCACCGCCGAGGAGGCGGCGTCGCTCCATGAGAACACCCTGGGCTGGCCCGTCGCCGTGATGCTCGCCGGCATGGCGATCCACGACCACGGCGTGCCTCTCTCGTTCACGGGCAACGACAAGTTCATGCGCGACTACCTGCGCAGCGAGGTGCTGGCGGGGGTCGGGGCGCGCGAGAGGGCCCTGCTGGTCCGCTGCTCCATCCTCGACGAGCTCTCGGGCCCGGTCTGCGACGCGGTCCTGCAGACCCGGTCCTCCGGCACAGCGCTCGAGCACCTCGAGGCGCACGGGGTCATCGAGGCGGTGGACCGGGACGGCGAGCTCTACCGGTGCCACCCGCTGCTCCACCAGCTCCTGAGCGGCGATCTGCACCGCAAGGAGCCCACGCTGGTCCCCGAGCTGCACCAGCGCGCGTCCCGCTGGCTCGCGGGCAACGGTGAGCCCGACCTGGCCATCGAGCACGCGCACGCGGGCGGGGACGTCCCCGAGCTGGCACGCCTGGTGCTCGACCGGGCCCAGGCGACGTGGGCGAGCGGTCGGATCGAGTCGGTCGAGCGCTGGATGTCGTGGCTCGAGGAAGCCCGGGACGTGCGCACCTTCCCGGCGATCGCGGCGCACGCCGCGCTCACGTTCGCGCTGCTCGGACAGCCGGCGCGCGCAGAGCAGTGGTCCGCGATGGCGACGGCGACGTCCCGGACGGGCACGCTCTCGGACGGCTCGACGGTCGCGGGCACGCTCGCGTACCTGCGCGCGATCGAGGCGCGCAGGGGGACGGCCCAGATGCAGCTCGACGCACGGGAGGCATGGGACGGACTGTCGCCCTCGAGCCCCTTCCGGGCCACCATGCGGCACACCGAGGGGCTCGCGGCTCTGCTCGAGGGCGACCCCGACCGGGCCGACGACCAGTTCCTCGACGCCCTCGAGGCCGCCGAGCTCGCCGGGATCCATCCCGTCGTCGCGATGGTGCTCTGCGAACGGGCGACCGTGGCCGTCGAGCGCGGCGACTGGACGTCGGCGGTGCCCGACGTCCGTCGGGCCTCCGCCATCGTGGCCGCCGGACGGTACGGCTCCTACTGGA
Source organism: Cellulomonas sp. P2_F12 (assembly GCF_056403775.1). Classification (NCBI taxonomy): domain Bacteria; kingdom Bacillati; phylum Actinomycetota; class Actinomycetes; order Micrococcales; family Cellulomonadaceae; genus Cellulomonas; species Cellulomonas sp. P2_F12. The sequence goes on from NZ_JBFUEV010000001.1 coordinate 939,903, forward strand.
CCAGCGCGCTCGTGCACGCCTGGGCGGCGCGCACCGCGGTCCACCTCGGGCTGCGACAGGACGCCGTCGTTCACCTGCGCGATGCCGTCGCCCTGCGACCCCTGCTGACGTATGCCCTGCCTGTCGTCTCGACGCAGGCGCTGCTGACCATGGGGCAGGCGCTGCTGGGCGTCGGCGATCTCCACGAGGCGTCGGCGGTCGTGCGGCAGGCGCAGGAGATCCTGCACCGACGACCCGGGCTGGGCGACCTACCCGAACGTGCGGCCACGCTCGACGCCCAGGTGCGCGACGCCGCCTCGAGCGGTCGCCCCGACGCCCTGACTCCCGCCGAGGTGCGCCTCATGCCGCTCCTGGCTACGCACCTCACGTTCCCCCGCATCGCCGAGCGCCTCGGCGTCTCCCGCAACACCGTCAAGACGCAGGCGATCTCGAGCTACCGCAAGCTCGGCGTCTCCTCCCGCAGCGAGGCGGTCGCCCAGTGGGAGCTGCTGGACGGCACGAGCTCGTAGGCGTCCGTGAGCGAGTCCGCGTACGCACCGCTCAGCGCCCGCCTCGCCCCCTTGAGCGCGGTCGCCGTGGCCGTTCTCGCCCAGGTGCTGATGCGCGACCGCATCGTGCTCGGCCCCCTGCTCCTGGTGCCGATCATCGAGGTCGCCCTCGCGGTCGCGATCATCGTCGCCGACGGCGTCCTGCAGGCGCGCAGGCGGGTGGACCCTCTGCGCTACGCGCTCGCGCTCGTGCTCTGCGTCTCGGGGACCTCCTCGGCGGCACTGCTCATCACGGACGTGATCTCGGTCCGGCCCGTCAGCGTCCAGCAGCTGCTCGCCGAGGGCGCCCAGATCCTCGTCGTCATGACGGTCGGGTTCGCGCTGCTGTTCTGGCAGCTCGACCGGGGCGGCCCCAACGGCCGCGCGCAGCCGGACGTCGAGCGGATGTCGTTCTGGTTCACGCAGGACGCGATCCGCGAGTACTCCGACCAGTTCGACAGCTGGCAGCCGCGGTTCCTCGACTACCTCTACGTCGCGATCACCAACCTCGTGGCGTTCTCGCCGACGGACACGATGCCGCTGAGCAGGACGGCGAAGATGCTGATGGCGTGGGAGTCGACCGTCGCGCTCGCCACGTTCGCCGTCGTGCTGGCGCGGGCGGTGAACATCCTGACGTGACCGGGTGGTCGACGCACTGATCCGTGTTCAGGTCGGAAGGTCCTCGGCTCGGACACCGCCGGGACACCGCGCGCTACCGTGGACGACATGCCTCGGCCCGCCCGGCGCATCCTGATCTCGGGCGCCAGCGTCGCGGGCCCGATGGCCGCGTACTGGCTCAACCAGCGCGGCTTCGACGTGACCGTCGTCGAGCGGATGCCATTGGCCCGAGTGAGGACGAGCGGCCACGCCGTGGACCTGTTCGGGCCGGCGATCGATGTCGCCGCGTGGACGGGCGCGCTTCCCGCGATCGACGAGGCACGCACCCGGACCGATGTCGTGTCGTTCCAGCGTCACGGCCGGCGCGAGATCGACATCCCGATGAGCCACCTCGTCGCAGGGATCTCCGGGCGGCACGTCGAGATCATGCGCGGCGAGCTGGCCAGCATCCTCTACCAGGCGACGCGAGACGACGTGGACTACGTGTTCGAGGACTCGATCCGATCGATCCACGACGAGCCCGACGGCGTCGACGTGACGTTCGAGCACGGGCCCACCGCCCGGTTCGACCTCGTGATAGGAGCCGACGGGCTCCACTCGATCGTCCGCGGACTGGTGTTCGGGCCCGAGGGACAGTTCCGTCGATTCCTCGGGGGCTACCTCGCCTTCGCGGCGATCCCCAACTACCTCGACCTGGACGGACGCATGCTGGTCTGGAACGCACCTGGCCGGGTCGCCGCGGTCTACCCCGTCCACGGGACGACGTCGGCCAGAGGCGGCTTCCTGTTCCGGCGCGACGCCGAGCTCGAGCTCGATCACCGCGACGCCGAAGGACAGCGGCGGGCGCTGCACCAGATCTATGCCCACGACAGCTGGGAGGTCCCTCGGCTGCTTGCCGAGATGGATACCGCCGAGGACTTCTACTTCGACTCGATCTCCCAGATCGTGATGGACACCTGGACGAACGGACGGGTCGCCCTCGTCGGTGACGCCGGCTACTCGCCAGGCCCAGCCGTGGGCGGGGGCACCAGCGTCGCCCTGGTCGGCGCCTACGTCCTCGCGCAGGAGCTGGCGCAGGCGCGCCACCACCACGAGGCAGGTCTGCGCGCCTACGAGGAACGCATGCGCGAGCTCGCCGAGAGGTCACGCGCCATCGGCCCGACGATCATGTCGACCCTGATCCCCCGTACCCGCATCCAGGTCCGGCTCCTGCCGGAGCTCATTCGCGTGGTGGCACATCTGCCTCCGACCGTGCAGCGCCGCCTCTTCCAGCTGCAGGCGACGCCGGCCCGGGCGCTCAGCTCGATCCACCTCACGCTCGACAGCTGAGTAGTGCCGCGCCACCTCCCGCTCCCGTGCGGCGGGCCGCTGGATCACGGCCCTGCCGACGGTCGGCTGGTCGCGGCTCGGCTCCCCTGGATGTCGGCGCATCTCGGCGGCATCAGGTCTCCTCGGGCGTGCCCTCCCACGAGCGCGGGCCCAGGTCCGGGCGGGTGTTCTCGTAGTCGCCGGACAGGAGCGGCGACGAGATGATCATGTCCGCCGTGGAGACGTTGCATGCCATGGGCACGTTCCAGACCGTCGCGATGCGCAGCAGAGCCTTGACGTCCGGGTCGTGCGGCTGCGGCTCGAGCGGGTCCCAGAAGAAGATCAGCATGCTGATGGTGCCCTCGGCGATCCGTGCGCCGATCTGCTGGTCGCCGCCCACCGGACCGGACAGGAAGCGGTGCACCGGGAGGCCCAGCTCGTACTCGAGCATCGTGCCGGTGGTTCCGGTGGCGTAGAGCCGGTGCTGCGCGAGCGTCCCGCGGTTGTACTCGGCCCAGCGCAGGAGCTCGACCTTCTTGTTGTCGTGCGCGACGAGCGCGATGTCGCGCGGACTGCTCGTTCCGTTCATGGCACCTCCAGGGCGCAGATCGGCTCCACCAGGCGACCCGGCGGAGGACGTGCCCACGTCACGGGCCGCGTCCAGCGTACGAGGGCGCCGCTGCTCGGTGCATGGTGCACGGCGTCCTCCGAGCCTCGATCGGCGGCGTGACGCCCTGGACGTCTGACCTGCACGTGTCACCTGTTCGAGCGCTCCCGGCACCGCCGAGCGCGAATCTCAGGCTCCGCACATGGTGGTCAGCAGAGCGCACACTCCTGGCCGCGGCCGACGAAGTTCGTCCAGACCACGAGACCACCGCGCCGATGGCGTAGAGGTCACGCCACGGCCGCTGGTACCCGGCCACGTCGCGATCAGGAGCCGGGAACGTCCTCGCCCTCGGCGGGTTCGCTGGCGTGCCGGCGGTCGTCGACGTCGTCCACCGGTGCGCCGGCGACGTCACCTTCCGCCGGTTCCGTGGCGTGCGCCCGGGTCTCGTCGTCGGGGACCTGGGGGGTGTCGGTGTTCATGCGTTGCTGTCTCCTTCGTCAGCGCGGACGGTCGCCGTCCTCTCGCTCTCGACCGTACGTCCGACCGGCCGATCCGGCCGGTCGAGACCTCGGAGCACGGGCTTGCCGCCGGTGACTCGAGGAGGTCCCGGACAACGCCGTCACGGGGGCAGATTGGATCTAGGCTCTTTGGTGACAATCGACGGTGATCTGTCGGAACTTCTCCCGGGTTCAGGACCAGCCCCGGGGCGCAGGAGTCCCGGTCACCGGCGGGTTCGAGGTGAGTTCGATGAGCGCGTCGACGACGCGGGCGGGTCGTTTCCGGTTCACACCGACCGCGGACCGCTGGTGGTGGTCCGACGAGATGTTCCGCATCCACGGCATGCGGCCGGGTGACGTCGTGCCGACGACCGGGGTGTTCTTGTCCCACGTCCATCCGGAGGACAGAGCGGTCGTGACCGACGCCGTCGAGACGGACGGCGATCTCGAGGCGCGCAGCTGCGAGTACCGGCTCGTCGACACCCTGGGTTGCGAGCACCGCGTGTCGCTGGTCCTCGCCAACGAGGGGCCGGCGGGCATCATCGGGACGTCCGGCTTCGTCGTCGACGGCTCACCCGGCCGCGAGAGCGCGGTGGCAGCCCTCGTCAACGAGCAGCTCGCCATCGCCCTGGAGTCCCGCGCCGCGATCGACCAGGCCAAGGGCGTGCTCATGGTCGCCTACGGCGTCGACGACGCCGCCGCGTTCGACATGCTCCGATCCAGCTCGCAGCAACGCAACGTGCGACTTCGCACGCTCGCCACCCGCATCGTCGCGTCCGTCGGGGCCGGGCTCGACGGCCGTTCCCGCGAGCTCATCGACGAGTCGGTGTGCGCCGCGCTCTCCGGCACCGCGGGCCCGCTCCCGTGTCCGTCCGGCGGAACACCGCTCGGGATCCACCTGGACGACCGGGGTGACACCCCGACGCTCCGCGTCACCGGAGCCGTCGACCTGTCGAACCGCGACGAGCTGGCTGCAGCCATCGCGATGCTCCTGCGACGCGGCCGTGGCGACCGCGTCGTCGTCGACCTGCGTGGCGCCCACCGCATCGGCCCCGCTGCCGCCGAGGTCATCGTGGCGACACTTCGACGTGCTGCAGAACAGCACGTCTGCGTCACGATCGTCGGAGGTCCGGGCGGCGGGACTGCCGGCGGCCGCGAGCCCGCCTCGGCGGCGCGGTCGCCACTCGCCGCCCACCGCTGAACCCGGTCGCGGGTCGGCGGCGAGCGGCGCATGATCAGATCTGGCGGAGCGCGACGTCGCGCCCGCGCCACCAGGGCTCGAGCAGCGCGGTCCACAGCCAGCACCCCCTGGAGAGCACGATGAGCGAGACCACACCGGACCCCGTCTCGGGTCACGACGACCCGTTCCGTTCGGACGACGACCAGCGCGACGACCGCGTTCCCGACGACGACGAGCGCATCGGCTTCGGCATCCCCCTGGTCGGCGACGACGACCGCGTGCCCGATCGCGACGAGCCCGGCGACCTTCGTTAGGCCTCGACCCGGGCGGGGCGATGCCCCGTCCGGGTCCTGTCAGCACGGCGCCGCCCGTCCGGGCGGCTGAGCGAGGAGGTCAGCGATGCCCGGACACAGCCCGACCATCTCGCGTCTCGCCCACGCGATCGCCGCCCTGTGGCGTTCGCAGAGCATCCGCTCGGTGCGCTGGAGCCGGCGCGGCGCGCGATAGCGGCCTACTCGGGCTTGTACTTGAACGACAGCTGGATGCGGGTGCGGAACAGGAGGTCCCCGGCGTCGCCGACGACGACGTCCTGCTTGGTCACCTCGGCCACGCGAAGGTCGTGCAGCGACCCGCCCGCCGTGCTGATCGCCTCCTTGGCCGCCTCCTCCCAGGACGACGTGCTCGTCCCGATGACGTCGATCACGCGATACACGCTCATGGTCATGGCCCTCTCGTAGCCCGGTACCGACCACTCCATACTCGTCGCGGTCGGGCGCCACCACCATGGTCTGGAGCGACGCACCGGCCGAGGCGTCTCACCGGAGCATCGAACGCGCGCGGCCCGCCGTCCGCTCGATCGTGCGCAACAAGCGCGACCCGAACGTCGAGCCCTCGGTCCGGCGCTCGATCCGCTCCGCCAGCCGACGCGCGACCGACGCCGCGACCGGCAGGACGATCGCGATGACGAGGAACAGCCGGACCCGCCGGAAGAAGAATGCCCACACGGTGACCTCCACCCGAGCCGCACCTGGCGGATCAGAGCTCGGCGCACACTGCAGGACGCCCGGTCCATCGTGCGGCGCCCCGCCGGGCAGCGCACGCCGGAACGAGTGCACGTACGGTAGCGACGTCGCGCGATGTGCACGCACGCCGGGGACGGCTGATGGCCGGACCGCATGGTGCGGAGCTCCGGCTTCCCCGGTGCGAGCAGCGCGTCAGGCGACGTAGGCGAGCACGACGGGCGCGTCGACCCCCGACCACGTGCCCGTGAGGGTGGACTCGTGATCGGCGGGAGTGGCCTGCCGGTCGAGGCGACGGCAGACGACGAGGCGCAGGCCTCCCGCCAACTCCAGCACGGTCGTCGAGCCGTCCGAGGACGCGATCACGTCGTCGACAGGCGGGACGGCACGCGAGCCAGAGCCGCTCGCGGTCACGCGCACGCTCGGCTCGCGGGGTGCGTCGGCGCCCTCGACGAGCTCCTCGGCCTGACGGGCGCCCCCCAGCAGCACCGACGCGAGCACTCGCGCGTAGACGGGGTCCCCGGGCGCGTCGTAGATCCACCGTCGCCCGAGCACCGAGTGCTCCATGGTGCAGACGAGAAACTGGTCCGCTCCGTCCAGCGGCGCGCCGCGATAGGTCAGCGGGGCCTGGAGCAGGTGCCCGTCGGCGGTCGACAGGACGTGCGTCTCGATGCCGACCTCGCCGTCCGGGTCGTCGAACCGGTACGCACCGACGAGCGTGAGCTCCCGCTCACCCCAGGGCTGAGTCGGAACCCAGTCGGCGAGCAGCTCGGCCTTGGTCGGACGGATGGAGGCGCGATGGATCAGGGCCATCGGCCGACCCTAGCGCCGACGAGCCCGAGTCTCAGCGCTCGTGCTCGAGCACGAAGCGGTCGTCGACACCGCCTAGCAGTCGCCGGTCGTCCAGGCCGTCGTAGATCGTGTCCACGACCGGGGTCAGCTCGACGAGGGTCACCTCGTGCTGCGACAGCGACAGGCGCAGGGTGACGCGTCCGTCGTCCACAGTCAGCCGGGTGTGTTCCAGGGCGGGGGTCGCGCACGACTGCAGGTCGTCGAGCTGCCGGACGGTGGGTGACGCCGGTCGGCCGAGCTCGCGCCATGCGGTGAACGCGTTGCCGGCCGTCTCGTTGACCCTCTCGCGCCGGACGAACATGCCGGACCCGTCGGGCAGCGGAGACCCTGAGGACCTGCACGGGACCGACAGGGTCAGCTCGTGGCTGTCGGCCGCTGGTCCGTCGCCGGCGCCGACGGGTTGCCAGGCCAGGACCGTCAGTCGACCGTCCGGATCCGTGCACACCAGGTGGTCCTCGCCGCGCGCGAGCACCTGGGAGGCCAGACGAGCCATGAAGGCGTAGAGGTGGAAGGTCGGCTTGGCGATCTGACGGTGCGTGAGCAGGCCGAAGCCGCCGTGGAAGAACGAGGTCGGGATGTTCAGCTCTTCGAAGACGTCACTGAAGGTCCAGTAGGAGAAGGAGTCGACGAGATCCCCTCCCGCGGCCAGGACGGGCGCCAGGTAGGCCGCGTTGTAGGCGGTGTCGTGGATCGGGTTGTCGGGCCGGTACGAGGTGTTGAACTCCGTGATGTGCACGGGCAGGTCCGCGAGGCGGGTTCCGGCGAGGTGCACGCGGGGCTCGGCGAACTGATCCAGCAGAGCCGAGGGTGGCATGAGCCTCTGGTAGGTGCCGAAGGGGATCTCCGCAGGCTCGTACGAGGAATAGGCGTGCCTGCTCACGAAGTCGACCGGCACGTCGTGGCGTTCGACGAACGCGGCGAACGGCGACCACCACGCGTCGCAACCCGGCGCCAGGGCCGGCCCGCCTATCTGCAGCGACGCGTCGACGTCCTTGACCGCCCGGGCGGTCGCCGCGTAGAGCCGGAAGTAGGCGTCCTGGTCGGCGTCCTTCCAGAAGATGTCGAGGTTGGGCTCGTTCCACACCTCGATGGGCCAGGTCCGGACCTCGTCGATGCCGTAGCGGTCGATCAGGTGGCGGAGCAGGGCCTGCACGAGGTCGGTCCACGCGTGCACGTCGGCAGGCGGTGTGATGTTGCCCTTCCACCAGAAGACGGTCTCCGGCCCGGAGGCGAGAGCCGAGGGCATGAACCCGAGCTCGAGGAACGGCTTGATCCCGAGCGACAGGAAGTAGTCGTGGACCTGGTCGACGTAGGTGAACGAGTATCGGCGGTGAGAGCGACCGCCGACGTCGTCCGTCCGTAGGAGTCCCATGTCGTCGCTGAGCAGCCCGTGCCCGCGGATGTGGGTGAACCCGATCTCCCGTTGCACCCGCGCGAGCGAGGCCTGGTAGTCGGCTCGGAGGGCGAGGTTCATCCGTCCGGTGCCGATGCAGCGACGCCAGGCGTCGGGCATGGGCCCGAGCGGTGACGCGGGAACGATCACGGTCTCTGTCATGCGGTTCCTCCCGGCCAGCGCTCGAGCGTGAGCACGGTCCAGCTGACGGGCGGCAGCTCGAGCGTCACGATGCCGCCCTCGATGCGCGGCGTCGGATTCACGGTCGGCCCGACGCGGGTCGGGTCCTGCAGATCGTTGACCGCACGCACGTCGGCGTCGTGCACACCGTGGCACTCGTCGACCCGGAGGTCCCCGAAGCCCGAGACGTCGATGGTCACGGTCGTCGGCGCGTCCTGTGCGCGGTTGACGAGGAAGACCGAGACGCGCCCCGTGGCCTCGTCGTAGGTCGCGGTCGCGTCGAGCAGCGGAGCACTTCCGTGCCGGGCCGTCGGGTAGGAGCTGACGTCGATCGTGGTGGCGAGCGTGACCCCGTGGGCGAGGCGCGAGGTCAGCGCGAACGGGAAGAACGTCGTCTGGCGCCACGACGGGCCACCCGGCTCCGTCATGATCGGGGCGATCACGTTGACCAGCTGGGCCAGGCTCGCCGCCGTGACCCGGTCGGCGTGCTTGAGCAGGGAGATCAGCAGGCTCCCGAGCACCACCGCGTCGGCCACCGTGTACCGGTCCTCGAGGAGCCGAGGGGCGACCTGCCAGCGTCCGGTCCGCTCCTTCTCGGCCGCCTGGTGCTCCTCGAAGTACCAGATGTTCCACTCGTCGAACGAGATCTGGATCGTCTTGTCGCTCTTGAGCTCGGCCTTCACGGCGTCCGCGGTGGCGACGACGGACTCGATGAAGAAATCCATGTCGACCGCGGACGCGAGGAAGGAGCCCAGGTCGTCGCCGTGCAGCTGGTAGTAGGCGTGGCACGAGATGTGCGAGACGTCGTCGTACGTGTGCCGCAGCACCGTGCGCTCCCAGGACCCGAAGGTCGGCATGGCCGAGCCCGACGAGCCGCAGACGACGAGCTCCAGGTCCGGGTCGAGCTGCCGCATCCCCTTGGCGGTCCGGGCGGCCAACGAACCGTAGTCGTCGGCGGTGCGGTAGCCGAGCTGCCAGTCGCCGTCCATCTCGTTGCCCAGGCACCACATGCGCACGTCGTGCGGCTCGCGCGACCCGTTCGCGACCCGGCGGTCCGAGAGAGTGGTGCCGGACGGGATGTTCGCGTACTCCAGGACGTCGAGCGCCTCCTCGATGCCGCGCGTACCGAGGTTGACCGCGTACATGAGCTCCACGTCCGCCGTGCGGCACCAGCGCGCGAACTCGTCCAGCCCGACCTCGTTGGTCTCCAGCGAGTGCCACGCGAGGTCGAGCCGGCGGGGCCGCGCGCTGCGGGGGCCCACACCGTCCTCCCAGCGGTAGCCCGAGACGAAGTTCCCGCCGGGGTAGCGCACGGTCGTCACGCCCAGCTCCTGGACGAGAGCGAGCACGTCGGCGCGGAATCCGTCGTCGTCGGCGAGCGGGTGCGTCGGCTCGTACAGACCCTCGTAGACGCAGCGTCCGAGATGCTCGACGAACGATCCGAAGAGACGGCGGTTGACCGGCCCGACCGTGAACCGGGGGTCGATGACGACGTGGGCGTTGCTCATGGGCTTCCTTCGCGGGTCGGGCGGCGAGAAGCGGTACCAGCGAGAGACGGTCGGCGCCGACCAGCGGGCGGCGCCGACCGGCGGCTAGCCGATCTCGGTCACGGTCCACCGGGCCGACGCCGACGACACCAGGTGCACGTCACCGACGAACGTCGTGCGGGCGACGGTGTCGCGGTGCTGGCTCGTCCCGACCCACAGGTCGACGTCGCCCGGCTCGACGACCCGGCGCATGGTCCGGTCGGCGAACGCGAGGCGCGTCGTCGGGACCGCGAACGTCACGGTCACGGACTCTCCCGGCTCGAGACGCACGCGTCGGTACCCGACCAGCTGCGCGACGGGGCGCGTGACCGATCCGATGAGGTCACGCCCGTACAGCTGGACGACGTCGTCACCCGCCACGGTCCCGGTGTTCGTCACCCGGACCTCGGCAACGATCGAGCCGTCCGTCGCCACCTCGGCAGGAACCGTGAGGTCCTCGTGCGCGAACGTCGCGTACGACAGTCCGTGCCCGAACGGCGCGGCCGGGGTCGAGGCCAGGTTGGTGACCTCACGCCCCTCGCCCAGCGGCGGGTGCAGGTAGGAGTAGGGCTGCGCCCCGGCGGAGCGCGGGAGGCTCACCGGGAGCTTGCCCGACGGGTTGACCCGCCCGGACAGCACGCCGGCGATCGCGCCGGCCCCCTCCTCCCCGGGGAAGAAGGCCTGGACCACGGCCGCGCACCGTTCGATCGCCCAGTCGATCGCGTACGGCCGGCCCGTGACGAGCACCAGCACCACGGGCGTCCCGGTCGCCAGGACAGCCTCGACGAGCTGGCGCTGGACGCCGGGCAGCTCGAGGTCGTCCCGGTCGCAGCCCTCGCCGGACGTCCCGCGACCGAACAGGCCGGCGTGGTCGCCGACCACCAGGACGGCGAGGTCGGCCTCCGTGGCCGCGGCGACCGCGGCGTCGAATCCGGAGCGGTCGTCGTCGTCCACGGCGCAGCCGGCCACGGACCGAACGGCGGCACCGGGAAGGTCGGCGCGGATCGCCTCGACGATGGTCAGCGCGTCGAGCTCGGCGTCGAAGCCGGGGTGCTGAGCGAGGACATGGTTGACGAACGAGTAGCAGCCGTACAGAGCGTCGGTCCGGTCCGCGTTCGGGCCGATGACCGCGAGCCGCGAGACACCACGCACGGGCAGCGTGCCGTCGTTCGAGACGAGCACCACCGACTCCTCGGCGAGGCGCCGCGCGAGCTCTCGGTGCTCCGCGGGGTCGAGGTCGATGTCCGTCGGCGGCGCGTCGTCGAACGTGGCGTCGAGCAGCCCGAGCTCGTCCTTCTGCCGCAGCACGCGCAGCACCGCTCGGTCGACGAGGGCCTCGTCGACCTCGCCGGACCGGATCCGGTCCGCCAGCGGCCGTCCGTAGGCGTCACCGGTCGGCAGCTCGATGTCGACGCCCGCCTCGAGCGCCTGCCCGGCGGCGTCGCCCAGGTCACGGGCGACGTGGTGCAGGAGGTGCAGGAAAGCGATGCCGAAGTAGTCGGCCACGACCGTGCCGTCGAACCCCCACTGGTCCCGCAGGATCCCCGTGAGGATCGCCGGGTCGGACGCGACCGGCACGCCGTCGATCTCCGTGTAGGCGTGCATGACCGAGCGCGCGTTGCCGTCGAGGACAGCCATCTCGAACGGGAGGAGCAGGACGTCGGCGATCTCCCGCGGACCTGCGTGCACCGGGGCGAAGTTGCGGCCCGACTGGGAGCCGGAATAGCCGACGAAGTGCTTGAGGGTCGCGTGCACCCCGCGCGACTGCAGGCCCCGGACGTAGGACGTGCCGAGCGTGCCGACCAGGTAGGGGTCCTCGCCGATGCACTCCTCGACACGCCCCCACCGCGGGTCCCGCACGACGTCGAGCACGGGCGCGAGGCCCTGGTGCACGCCGAGGACCCGCATGGAGTCGCCGATGGCGGCGCCCATCTCCTCGACCAGCTCCGGGTCGAACGCTGCGCCCCACGCCAACGGCGTCGGGTACGTCGTGGCCCCCCACGCCGAGAGGCCGGTGAGGACCTCCTCGTGCACGATCGCCGGGATGCCGAGGCGCGTGCCGTTCACGAGTCCGCGCTGGAACTCCCACAGCCACGCCGCGCGCTCGGCGGCCTCCACCGGACGGGTGCCGTAGGGGCGGGTCAGGTGTCCGAGCCCATGGCGCGCGAACTCATCGAGCACTGCCGGCGCGGCGAACTCGCCCTGCAGGGGCGCGACCGACTCTCCGTCGGCCTTCTCCCAGAAGCCCACCACCTGGGCGAGCTTCTCCTCGAGCGTCATCCGACCGAGCAGGTCGAGCAGGCGCACCTCGTCGACCGCTCGCGCGGCGTCGGAGGAAGCGCCCGTGGGCGCGAACGTACGAATCTCCGTCATGGCGGGTTCCCCTCAGCCCTTGACCGCGCCCTGGAGTCCGCCCACGATCCGCCGCTCGAACAGCGAGAAGAACACCAGGGCCGGAATCATGGACAACGACGTGAACGCGAGCACCTTGGCGGTGTCCACTGAGTACTGCGACGAGAAAGCCTGCACACCGAGGGGCAACGTGAACGTTCCTTGGTCGTTGAGGATGAACAAGGGCAGCAGGTAGGCGTTCCAGCTGCCGACGAACGCGAGGATGCCGGTCGTGATGACGCCCGGCAGCGACAGCGGGAGCACCATCCGGAAGAAGAACCCGAGCTTGCTGGCGCCGTCGATCGAGGCGGCCTCCTCGATCTCGTCCGGGATCGCCCGCAGGAACGGGACCAGGATGATGATCGTCGTCGGGAGCCCGAAGCCGATCTGCGGCAGGATCACGCCGCCGAGGTTGTTGATGAGCCCGAAGTTGCGGACCAGGATGTACAGCGGCGTGATGGCGACGGTGATCGGGAACATCAGGCCGGCGGCGAACAACGCGTAGAGCGCGCCCCGGCCCCTGAACTGGTACCGCGCCAGGACGTAGCTGCACATGAGCCCGAGAGCGACGACCGCAGCAGCGGTGAACAAGGCGACGATCGTCGAGTTGCCCACCTCGCGCCAGAACGTCGAGTTGGTCAGGACGTCGACGTAGTTCGTCAGCTTCCACGGCGACGGAAAGCCCGCGGGGTCGGTGGTGATCTGCGCGTTCGTCCGGAAGCCGCCGATGATGATGTAGAGGATCGGCACGAGCATCACCGAGACGAGCAGCAGCGCGATGAAGTACGTCGCGGGGCCTGCACCACCCCGGCTCCGGGAGTTCACGCCGGGCCGCCGGGCGGGCGGCTTCGGTGCCGGCAGCTGGATGGTCGAGGCAGTCATCGTGTGGCCTTGTCCGTGAGGGCGCCGGCCGTGTCGCGGCGCAGCACGAAGCGCTGGTAGACGAGCGCGATGATCAGGGAGATGACGAAGAGGACCACGGCGACGGCACTGCCGTACCCGAAGTTCCCGGCAGTCCGGCCGTACTGGACCATGTAGGTCGCCATCGTCGAGACGCCTGCGGTGCCCGCCACGTACTGACCCCAGATGATGTACACGAGGTCGAAGAGCTGGAGCGACCCGATGATCGACAGGAACGCCCAGATGCGCAGGGTCGGGCCGAGGAGCGGCAGCGTGATGCTGCGCTGGATCTGCCAGTAGCTGGCGCCGTCGATGGAGGCCGCCTCGAAGAGCTCCTGCGGGATGTTCTGCAGCGCGGCCATGAACAGGATCACCGCGAACCCGATGTACTTCCACGAGATGATGACCATCAAGGTCCAGATCGCGATGTCCGGGTTCGACAGCCACTCACTCGCCAGCGCGCCGAGCCCGACCTTGTTGAGCAGGCCGTTGAGCGCGCCGTCGCTCTGGAGCATGAGGCTCCAGCCCGTCCCGACGATGACCTCGGAGACCACGTACGGGACGAAGATCAGCACCCGGATGAGCGAGCGGGCGCGCATCGGCCGGTTCAGCAGCAGCGCCAGCCCGATGGCGATCGGGCCCTGGATCAGCAGGGACGCAACGACGATGAACAGGTTGTGCGACAGCGCCGCATGGAACTCGGGGTCCGTCAGGATGATCTTGTAGTTGTTCAGCCCCACGAAGTCGGTCGGCTTGCCGTAGCCCTTCCAGCGGAAGAAGCCGTAGTACGCGGCGAGGCACACCGGCAGGATGACGAAGCCGACGAACACGAGGACGGCTGGCCCGGAAAGAATCGCGATCTCGAAGCGCTGACGCCAGCCCACACCACGTCGGCGCGGCCGGGCGGCGGCCGGGGCCGGCGAGCTGCCGACCCCGACCGCCGAGCGGTCGATCTGCGAGTTCTTCACGGCCAACGGGTTGACCGGTGAATCGCTCATGACGTCCTAGCTATCCCTTGGCCGACGAGGTGTTGACCGCGTTGATGATGTCCTCGACCGAGCCCTGGCCGGCGAGGAGGTTCACCACCGCGCCGTTCAGCGCGTTGCCGACGTTCTGGCCGTACAGGGTGTCGAGCCACTGCGACGCGTAGGGCGCGTCGTTGAACGCGGCGATGACGTCCTTCAGGTACGGCTCGGTGACGACAGCCTGCGCGTCCTTGTTCACCGGGGGGGCGTTGAACGCCTTGTAGTAGGCCTCCTGGACGTCCTTCGACGTGAGGTAGTTCAGGAAGTCGGTGCAGGCCTTCTTCGGGGCCTTGGCCGAGCAGGAGTAGCCGTCGACGCCACCCATGATCGCCTTGGGGTCACCCTTGCCGCCGGGGACGGAGACGAAGGGGTAGAAGCCCAGGTCAGGCAGCGGCTTCGCGTCGGGCGTGAGCGACCCGATCACGCCCGGGTCCCAGGCGCCCATGAGCTCGGCGCCGGCCTTGTGGTTGGCGATGAGACCGGCGGACGAGCCGGCACCCTGCTGCGCCGACGTCGAGAGGAAGCCCTCGTTGAAGTTGCCACCCTTGGCGAACGCGTCCAGGTCCTCGCCGGCCTTGGTCCAGCAGTCGTCCTCGAACTGCAGCGACTTCGCGGTCTCGTTCAGGACGTCCTCGCTGCACTCGCGCAGCGCGAACCAGTAGTACCAGTGCGCGGCAGGCCAGGCGTCCTTGCCACCGAGCGCGATCGGCGAGACGCCGGACGCCTTGAGGGCCTTGTTCGCGGCGACCAGGTCGTCGAGCGTCTTGGGCGGGGTCGTGATGCCGGCAGCCGTGTAGAGGTCCTGGCTGTAGAAGAAGCCGCCCGGCAGGGTCGCGACGGGCATGGCGTACGTCTTTCCGTCGATCGACTCGGCCTTGAAGGCGCCCTCGCCCACGCCGGCCTTGGTCTCGTCCGTGATCGAGTCCGTGATGTCCATGAGCTGGCCGGCGTCGACCATCGCGGCCATCTTGCCGCCACCGCGCTGCAGGAAGATGTCCGGCGCGTCGCCCGAGTTCAGCGCCGTCTGCAGCTTGCCGTCGAGGTCCTCGTTCTGGACCGTCTGGATCTTGATCGTGACGCCGGGGTTCGCGGTCTCGAAGCTCGCGACCGTGTCCTTGAAGAACTGGCCGCCCGGTCCGGTCGTGGCGTTGGTCCAGAGCGTCATCTCGACCGGGTTGGAGGCGTCCGCGGTGCTGTCGTCACCGCTGCCGTTGTCGGAGCTGGAACATCCGGCGACCGCGAGCGCGATGCCCGCACCCAGTGCGACCAGGGCCGCACCTCGCATCTTCCTTGCCATGAAGGGAACTCCTCTGTCGTCGTTGACGGGTAGGTCGAAGCCTGGCGATGGAGATTCTGCGACGAGTGTCACGGTCTCGTCAATCGTTATCGATAACGGTTTCGACACGATCGGGCTCCGTCTATGATCGCTCCGTGGAGTTCCTGCCTCGCGTGAAGATGGCCGACGTCGCCCGCGACGCGGGCGTCTCGGTCGCGACCGTGTCGAAGGTGGTGAACGGGCGGTACGGGGTAGCCCAGAGCACCGTCGACCACGTCCAGGAGGTCATCGAGCGGCTCGGTTACTCCGCGAGCCTCGGGGCGCAGAGCCTGCGCAGCCATCGCACCAACGTGCTCGGCATCCTCGTCGCTGAGTTCGAGCCCTTCTCGACGGAGCTGCTCAAGGGCGCGTCCGCCGCAGTCGCCTCGACGGGCTACGAGCTGCTGGCCTACTCCGGCGGCGGCCGCGGTGGCGACGTCGGATGGGAACGACGCTACCTGTCGCGGCTCTCGGGCACGCTCATCGACGGCGCGATCATCGTCACCCCGACCGTCGGCGTGACCAACCACGGGGTCCACGTCGTCGCCGTCGACCCGCACACCGGGCCGTCGGAGCTGCCGACGGTCGACTCGGACAACTTCGCCGGCGCGGTGCTCGCCACCACCTACCTGCTGTCCCTCGGGCACCGACGGATCGGATTCCTCGGCGGCCGTGGCGACCTCGAGTCCGCCCGGCTGCGCGAGGCCGGGTTCCGGCAGGCGATGGCCGACGCGGGGGTCACCGTGGACGACGACTCCGTGCGTGTCGGCGGATACAAGACGGAGACGGCGAGGGAGCCGGCGCGCCAGCTCCTGACGCAGGACCCCCGTCCGACCGCGATCTTCGCTGCGAACGACCTCTCGGCCATCGCCACGCTGGAGGTCGCGCGCAGCCTGGACCTCCGGGTGCCCGACGACCTGTCGGTCATCGGCTTCGACAACGTGCCCGAGTCCGCGCTCACCTCTCCCCCGCTGACCACGATCAACCAGCCGATCCAGCGCCTCGGCTCCGAGGCCCTGAATCTGCTGGTGGATCTCATCGACGGCGTCGAGCGGGACGTGCACGTGCGGCTGCCGACGGAGCTGGTCGAGCGGGCGTCCTGCCGCGCACTCTGAGGTCAGCGACGACCTGCTCGACGCAGAGCGTGCGCGTCAGACGATCCCGAAGCCGCCGGTCCACGCGATCTTCTCGCCGACGGCCAGGACGAGCTGCTGGAAGCCGATGGCCTCGAGCTCGTGGGCACGCGCGAGCGACCCGGCGTCGAGCCCCTTGACCCCGCCGGCCTCGACGGCCGAGATCAGCGCCGCCTTGGCGTCGGCGTCGTCGCCCGCCACCAGGACGGACGTCGGCACTCCCCCGACCTGCTTGGACGACAACGTCGCGGCGAACGTCGTGTTGAACGCCTTGAGCACCGTCGAGGACGGGAGCTTCGCGGCGATCTGCGCCGCGGCCGAGCTTCCGGCCGGCACCACGAGGGAGTCGAACGTCGCGAAGTCCAGGGGGTTGGTGATGTCGACGACGGTCTTGCCGGCGAGCTGGTCGCCGTAGCTCTCCACGATGCCGTCCACCGCGGCGTACGGCACGGCGAGGATCACCGTGTCGTTCAGGGGCGCCGTACCGACGTCCTCGCGCGTCACGTACGCGACGTCGTTGCCGCCGTCGGCCAGCACGCCGCCGATCGCGTTCGCCATGCTGCCGGTGCCGATGATGCTGAAGTTCGCCACGGTGCTGCTCCTCGCTGATGGGATTACTTGTACCTACAAGTAATCACCGTACTCGCGAATAGTTGACGCTACAAGTAATCGTCAGCGATGTGACGTGACTCACAGGTCGGATGCCGCGCCACAGGACGCCCGGGCCGACGTTGGATTCCGCCCGCGACTCGACCGGTCATGCGTCACGCCGTTGCCGGCGGGGCACAGCGCTGGATGAACTCGAGCGCGGTCTGCGCGACGTCCTGCCACCCGTGATCGATGGTCAGGGAGTGGCCACGGCCTTCCATCTCGACGAACTCCGTGACGGCGGGGTTCTTGCTGTGCTTCTTGTAGGCGGCGTAGGAGATCGCGTGCGGCACCGTGTGGTCCTTCTCGCCGGACACGACCAGCAGGGGTCCCCTCTGCGGTGCCTTGTAGGCCACCCTCGCCTCGCTGAAGGGGTTGAGGTTGGCCGCGGCAGCCTGGAAGATCGGCACGCCCGACGCGGCCACGTGGAACTCCTCGTACAGCTGCTTGGCCTCGTCCTCGTCGAGGTTGTTGGCCCAGCCGTACAGGAACTCGTCGAACGTCAGGGTCACCGCGCGGCGGGAGTTCGCCGGGTTACCGAGCACAGGTGAGCCGGCCTTGAGCGCAGAAGCGGGCAGCGGGAGGACACCTCGACCCGGAGCAGGGTCGATCGTCACGGTCGCCGCGGCGACCTCCTCGCCCGCCATCTTCTGGACGATCAGGCCGCCGAAGGAGTGACCGACGATGGCGGGCTTCCTGGTCAGCTCGCGGACCGCCTCGAGGTAGTGGTCGGTCACGGCCTGCACCATCTTGTGCGCGAACGCCTCAGGATTCGCCCGCGCCTCGGCCACCGTGTCCGGGTCGTCGGGCCATCCCGGAGCCACGGTTGCGTAGCCGGCCTCCTCGAACAGGGCACGCCAACGGTCCCAGCTGCTGGACAGCAGCCACAGCCCGTGAACGAACAGGACCGGTTGACGGCCCGAGTCGTTCGCGATCCGCAGCTCGGCGAGCTCGCGCTCCGTCAGGGTCTGTCGCGGGGAGTCGCTCATGACGTCATCGCCTTCCTGTCGATCGTGCGGTGGATGTCTGGAGACGTTAGGTCGGGGCGCCACCGGTGCGTTGGTCCAGGCTGCGCGAATCTGTGCCGTGCGTGCACGCGTCGACGGCCGACCTGGCGCGGTCGGCCAGCAAGCGCCGCGCCCGGGACGACCTGGCCGACCAGATATGTGCTGACCGTGCACGGTTCGTTGCCGTTCCTGCGTGCCGTCCCGACGGGGTTGTGCGCCGACGGGACCGTGACCATGCTGGACGGACGTGGCCGCCCGGCCGCGACGACGAAGCTCACGTGCAGGCATGGAGCGAGGGCATGACGACCGTCTGGAGTGCTGCCGAGGCGCCAGGAGTCGATCGCGCTGCCGCAGTCCGGGAGGCGGTCGGCAGCAACGTCGTACGCGTCGACATCGACCTCCCGGAGGATCCTCGCCACATCGACGTCGAGCTCGCCCTCTCCGTTGCGGGCCCGGTGCAGGTGCTCACGGTGCGGTCGATGGCGACCACGGTGACGCGGAGCCCACGACTCGCTCACGACGGGTCCGAGCCGCAGCTGTTCCTCACGCTGCAGGGCGCCGGCGGTTCGGCGATGGCGCAGCACGGCCGGCACACCCAGCTGCGCACCGGCCAGTTCGCCGTCTACACGACGACCAGCCCGTACACGCTGATGTTCGACGGTGGCCTGGACGCGCACTTCTTCCGCATCCCTATCGCCGAGCTTGCCCTGCCCGACTCGGCGATCCGGGAGGTGTCGTCGCGTGCACTGGGCAGCAACGACCCGGTGGCAGCGCTGGCCTCCACCTATCTGGGCCAGCTCGCCATCAGCCCTGGACTGCGAACCCGGGCGGTCGCCGACAACCTGGCCCAGCCGACGATCGACCTGGTTCGCGCCGCCCTCGTCTCCAGCCTCGGCGACCCGGCCCTCGGCAAGGAGTCCCTTCAGACCACCCTGGAGATGCGACTCCTGGAGTACCTGCGATCGCACCTCGCCGACGACGATCTCACTCCGGGAAGGGTCGCGGCAGCGCACAACATCTCCGTCCGGCACCTCTACACGGTCCTGGGCCGCGCGGGAGTGAGCTTCGGGGACTGGGTCCGTACGCAGAGGTTGGAGGCGTGCCGCCGCGAGCTCGCACACTCGAACGCCCGGGCGCGCACCATCGCCTCCGTCGCGCGCCAGTGGGGGTTCCCGGACGCGACGCACTTCAGCAGAGTCTTCCGCGAGGCCTACGGCGTCACACCCCGGGAGTGGCGTGACCTCAAGGCGACCCAGCCGCCATCCAGACTCTCCTAGGCCCCGGACGCCCCGTCAGGACGGGGTCTGCGGAACCGCTCCGGTGCTGGCGCGCACGACGAGCGAGGTCGGCAGGGTGACGGCCGCCGGCTCCCCGCCCTCGACCAGCTCGATCAGCAGGCGCACCATCTCGCCGGCGATCTGGTCGAGCGGCTGCCGGATGGTGGTGAGCGGCGGGTCGAGCGTCGCGGCGAGCCCGGAGTCGTCGAAGCCGCCGACCGCGACGTCCTGCGGGACGCGTCTGCCGGCCTCGCGCAGCACCTGCAGGGCGCCCGCAGCCATCAGGTCGGAGCCCACGAAGACCGCGTCGAGGTCGGGTCGGCGCTCGAGGAGCGTCCGCATCCCCACCGCGCCACCGTCGCGCGAGTAGTCGGCGTGCGCCACGAGCGACTCGTCGTAGAGCGACCCGAGCTCGTCGCGGTAACCCTCGAGCCGGAGCCTGCCCCCGGGGGTGTCCAGGGGTCCCGTGATCGTCGCGATCCTGGTGCGGCCGATCTCGAGCAGGTGCCGCGTCATCCGCCGCCCGCCACCGAGGTCGTCGGCGGCGACGTAGCCGACGCTGCCCTCGAAGCCGAGCGGGATGCCGCAGGAGATCATCGGGATGCCCTGCCGCACCAGCGCGTCGAGCAGGGCGTTGCCGCTGTGCGACGAGATCGCGAGGACACCGTCGACGTGCCCGGCGCCGACGTAGGACGAGACCTGCTTCTGCTCGTCGGGGGTGCCCGCGACCATGAGCAGGAGCGGCATCCGGCGTACGGCCAGCGCCTCGGCGGCTCCCCGCAGGAGGATCGAGAAGTTCGGGTCTTCGAAGAGCAGGTGCTGGGGTTCGGTGAGCAGGAACGCCACCGAGTTCGACCGTCCGGTGACCAGGCTGCGCGCGTGCGGGTTGGCGGAGTAGCCGGTGGTCCGGATCGCCTCCTCGACGGCCGCGAGCGAGTCCGGGGACACCCAGTGCCCACCGTTGATGACGCGCGAGACCGTGCCCCGGGACACGCCGGCCGCAGCCGCGACGTCACGGATCGTCGGGCGTCTGCGCGGCGCGGTCGTCGGTCCCATCGCAGGTGACTCTAGGGGAACGAGCGCACCGATCGGCTCAGTCCTCGCGGACGACCACGACGCCCCATGCCGGGACGTCCGCCCCCGCCTCGTGACGTCGGTCGGCCACGAGGTCGTGCCCGGAGACGTGCAGAGGCAGGTCCGTGCCGGTGTGGTTGAGCGCGAACAGCCAGCTCCCGGTCGTCGTCGTCCGACGGACGACCTCCAGGCCACCGGGCGACGGGACGAGGGACGACACGCCGGCCGCCGCGAGCACGCGACCGAGCAGACCGGTGAGGGACGAGTGGTCGAGGCGGGTCGACAGGTACCACGCGGCGCCGCCCGCCCGGGTGGTTCGCCGCGTGACCGCGGGACCGCCCGCCGACGGTCCGTCGACGTACGTCGCCAGGACCTCAGCGCCGGTCGACGTCATCCGCTCGGTCCAGACCTCCCCCGTGCTCCCGTCGCTCAGCGTCGTGGTCCCCTCAGCCGGCAAGGGCGCGAACTCCTCCACGCGCACCCCCAGCAGGTCCCGGAACGCCCCGGGGTAGCCGCCCAGGAGGACTCGGTCCTGATCGTCGACGATTCCCGAGAAGTAGGAGACGAGCACGTGCCCACCCCTGGCGACGACCGCGGTCAGGCGGTCGGACAGGCCCTCGGGTGCCAGGTAGAGCGTGGGCACGAGGACGACGTCGTACCCGTCCAGCGACGCGGCGGCGGGCAGGACGTCGACCGTGACGCCGGCGTCGAGCAGCGCACTGTGCATGCGCTGGGCGAGATCCAGGTAGCGCAGGTCGACGGTGGGGCGGGCTTCGAGCTCGGCCGCCCACCACGCCTGGGTGTCCCACAGCAGGGCCACGCGTGCCTGCTCGACGGTGCTCCCCCGCACCTCGGCCAGCCGACCCAGGGTCGCCCCCAGCTCGGCGACGTCCCGGAACAGCTGAGAGTCGCGCCCGGCGTGCGGGACCATCCCCGAGTGGTACTTCTCCGCACCGGCGCGCGACTGGCGCCACTGGAAGAACAGCACGCCGTCGGAGCCTCGGGCCACGTGCTGCAGCGAGTTGCGCAGCATCTGCCCGGGCTCCTTGGCGATGTTGCGCGGCTGCCAGTTCACCGCACTCGTGGAGTGCTCCATCAGGATCCACGGGTCGCCGCCGGCCAGCCCGCGCGTCCGGTCGGCGCTGAACGCGAGCTCCGCCCAGCCGCGGGGATTCTCCGACCACAGGTAGTGGTCGTTGGAGACGATGTCGACCAGCGGCGTCGTCTGCGTGTAGTCGATCTGGTGGAAGTCGCCCATGACCATGTAGTTGGTGGTCACCGGCAGGTGCGGCGTCACCTCGCGCAGCACCGCCGCCTCGGCCTCGAGGTGCGCGACGAACGCATCGGAGGAGAACCGCTCGAACGCGAGCCGCTGCCCCGGGTTCGGGATCGTGGTGGAACGTCGCGGGGGCAGGATCTGCTCGAAGCTCGCGTAGCGCTGCCCCCAGAACGCGGTCCCCCACGCCAGGTTGAGCGCGTCGACGTCCGCGTACTCCTTGCCCAGCCAGTCGCGGAACGCCGCCGCGGACACGTCGCAGTAGCAGCGGCCGTTGTGGCAGGCCAGCTCGTTGGAGACGTGCCACATCTTGACTGCGGGGTGGTGGCCGTACCGCTCGGCGACGACCCGGGCGATCCGCTTGGCGTGGTGCCGGATGACCGGCGAGCTCACGCACCACGACTCGCGGCTGCCGTGCGTGAACCGCATGCCGTCGGCGTCGACCGGCAGCATCTCCGGGTGTTTCAGGTGCAGCCACACCGGCGGCGCGGCGCTCGGCGTCGCCAGGTCCACCCCGATGCCGGCCTCGTGCAGCAGGTCGAGGATCCGGTCCAGCCAGCCGAAGTCGAAGACGCCCTCCTCCGGCTCGAGCTGACCCCAGGAGAAGATCCCGACGCTCACCAGCGTGACGCCGGCCTCCCGCATGAGCGCGATGTCGTCGGCCCAGACCTCCTCCGGCCACTGCTCCGGGTTGTAGTCCGCTCCGAACGCGATGCCGTCGGAGGGCCACGGGCCCGTCCAGCGCGCGCTCACCGGGTCACCGCCACGAGCACGTCCCACGCGCCGAGCGTGACGGTGTCGCCCGCGGCGAACCGCACCGGGGTCGGCGAGGACCCGTGCGGCGCCGCGATGACGTCGAGGTCAGCAGGAACGGTTACCACGGTGGCCTCCCAGGACCAGTTGTGAACGACGTGCACACGCGCGCCGTCGGGTCGGGTCGAGCTGTGGACGGTGACGCTCGGTGGCAGGTCGGACCATCCGGCGAGCGGTGTCGGTACCAACCAGTGCGCGAGGCTGCGGGCGAGCGTCAGGTCCGGGACGGTGCCGACGACCGTCACCCGACCGGCGCCGAACGCCCGCGTGGTGACGGCCGCCCAGGCTCCCAGGTGCGGGTGGTCGTAGGTGGCGAGGACGTCGGCGCCGTCGGCGACGAGGCACTCGGCCCAGGCCGTCGCCGCGGCGCCCTCCTCGAGCGGGAACGCGTCGGACCCGCGCACCGGGACCGGCTCGTCGAGGTTCGCGAACTCGTCGTACCAGGCTCCGGCAGGCCCGGACAGGCGCGCAGGCTGGGTCTCGGCCCGTGCGCGCGCCTCGTCGTCCGCGTACCCGGTCCGGGGTCCGACGACCAGGTGCCCGCCGGCCTCGGCGTACCGGCGCAGCCAGTCGAGGTCGCGGTCGGAGGCCGGGTAGTAGCCCGCTGCCACGAGGACCGGGTGCGTGCGGGCGGCCTCCGCCGGCGCGTCGTCGAACAGGTAGCGGGGGCGCACCAGGCGCACCTGGAGCCCGGCATCGAACGCGCCCCGGTAGAAGGACGCGACGATCCGGGGGTAGCTGTTGCGGTCCCCCGTGCCGTCGGCGAGCTGCAGCGGCGGCTGGGCGGCCAGCGCGAACCGCGCCTTCGTCGAGGACAGGATCGCGATGTCGGCGTCGGGCGTCGCATCGGCGATCGCGCCGCCCGCCCGGGAGAGCTCAGCACCGAGCCGGGCGATCTCGCCGTAGGCCCGGCCCGGCCGCCCGCTGTGCGGCAGGACGCCGCCCCAGTACGTCTCGGTCCCGTAGTGCAGCGTGTGCCAGTGCCAGTACTCGACCATCCGCGCACCCCGCGCGACCAGCGCCCAGGCCGCCTGACGCCACTGACCCGGGTAGGCCGGGTAGTTGGTGCTCGGCCCGCCGATCGCCTGGGCGTCCGTCTCGGTCACCAGGAACGGCTCGCCCCGACTGGAGAACATCGCGTCGCCCGACTGGAACACCGTCCACGTGCCGGTGGTCGTCCAGTACTGCGGCACGACGGCCGCGCTGGGGTGCGCGAGCCCGTCCTGCATGCGGTAGTAGGGGTTCCCGCTCGTGACGTCCAGGACGGCGGCGAGATCGGCGTCCTCGAGGGCCGGGCGCTCGTAGGAGATGCAGGTGGTGACGAACTGGTCGGACCGGGCGAGCTCACGGACCGCTCGGGCCTGCCAGTCGATCATCTCGGTCGTCAGGCCCGCCTGGAACTCGCGCCAGGCGAGGTCGTACTGCGGCTGGGCATTGCCGTCCGGGGTCCACAGGTCCGCCCACGACGACAGCCGGTGCGACCAGTAGACCAGCCCCCACTCCCGGTTCAGGGTCTCCACGTCGCCGTACGTGTGCCGAAGGTGGTCGACGAACCGCTGGAACACCCCGTGGTTGTGCAGGAGGTGCAGCCCGGGCTCGTTGTCCACCTGGAACCCGATCACGGCCGGGTGGTCGCGGTAGCGCTCGACGATCTTGCGCAGGATCCGGTCGGCGTGGAACCGGAACACGGGGTGCGTGAAGTCGGCCTCCTGCCGGGCTCCCCAGCCCATCGGGCTGCCCGTGCGGTCCTCACCGGCGACCTCGGGGTAGCGCCGGACCATCCACAGGGGCAGCGCGTAGGTCGGCGTGCCGATCACCACGTCGATCCCCCGGGCCAGGGCCCCGTCGAGGACGGGCTCGAGCCAGTCCAGCTCGAACCGGCCCTCGTCGGGCTCCCACGTGGACCAGACCGACTCCCCCACCCGGATCACCGAGAACGCCGCGGCCTGCATGAGGTCGAGGTCGCGCTCCAGCGTCGCGGGCTTCGGGTCCTGCCCCGGGCCCGCGTACTCGTAGTAGTACGCCGCGCCGAATCGCACTCGGTCGTGCTGCACAGCCATGGTCGTCTCTCCGTGGTGGTGGAAGCTGCGGGTGCAGCGGGCGACCGACCTCGGCCGCCGTGAACCGGTGGCCGACGGGAGTGCAGGCACTCCCGTCGGCCACTCCGGGTCGGGCCTAGAGGAGGCCCCGGAAAGCGAACCGGAACGTCAGCTCGGTGTCCGTCGGCAGGCGGTACTCGGGATGGGTCTGAGCACCCCAGGAGTCGTCGCCACCGACCCCACGCCGCTGGAGCGCCGGACGCAGGACCGTCTGGTAGATCGGCGGCAGCTCGGTGTGGTGCGCGGCGTTCTCGATCTCGAACGGCGTCCACGGCAGGGCCGACAGCTCCATGCCCTGGTCCGACTCCAACCGCAGGCCCGCACCGCGCTCGTCGGTCACGGTCGCCCAGCGCACGCCGGTCCGGCTGCCCGCCTCCTGCGGACGCAGGTACGGCGTGAGCGAGGTGCGGACGTCGGCCTCCCACACACCCACCCGCGCGCCGGCCCGACGGTCGACGTAGGACTCCTCGGGGCCCTCTCCGTACCAGCGCAGGTTGCGGAACGCGGGGTCGGTCGTCAGGAGGAGCCCGAGCTCCGGCATGTCCGGCAACCCCGCGCCCGGTGTCACGGTGAGGGTCACCTCGACGCGACCGTCACCGTCCACGAGGTACGAGAGCTCGCACTCCCCCCCCTGTGCGGGCAGCTCGTACCGGAAGTGCACGAGAACGCCGGCGTCGGTCTGCTCGACCGCGGGCTGCTCGGGACCCCGGACAGCCGTCGCGTACCGGCTGGCGAGCAGCCAGGCGGCGTCCTGTGCAGGGCCGCCCCACCCGCGCTCGTTGGAGGTGGGCGCGTGCCAGAAGCTCGGCTGGGGCACCGAGCGCAGCAGCTCGCGGCCGCCGTCCGGCGTCAGCCCGTAGCGGTACGAGACCAGCCCCCCGTGCAGCCGCGAGAACAGGGCCGTGAAGTGCCGGCCCCGCACGCCCACGTTGTGGATGCCATGGACGACCTCCGGCGCGACGACCCGGCGGGTCGGAGCCGAGGCCGAGGCCGGGACGACCACGACCGCCTGCTCGTGGGCCACCTCGTGCCCGGCCGACGCCCAGCGCGTGGTGCGACGCAGCCGGAAGGACACGTCGACCGTGTACTCCCCGGGTGCGGCCGGCACCGTGACGGGGAGCGCGTAGATCTGCGAGCCCCCAGGGGCCACGGCAGTCTCGAGCACCTCCTCCTGCAGCACCCGGCCCTCCCGGGCGAGGGTCACGACGCACTCGTGGACCGACGACGGGGTGGCGAGGTGACGGTTCTCGACCGTGACCTTGTCGCTGCCCACCGAGAGCCGGTAGCCCTGGTAGAGGTAGCGCACCTCCTGCGTGAGGGGCTTCAGGGTGCGATCGGCGAAGACGATGCCGTTGCCGCTGAAGTCGGAGTCGTGCGGCGCGTCCCCGAAGTCGCCGCCGTAGCCGAAGTACTCGCGTCCGGTGGGATCGGTGAGCCGCAGCGCCTGGTCCGCGAAGTCCCAGATGAAGCCGCCCTGGAACAGCGGCTCACGGTAGGCGAGGTCGATGTACTTGTGGACCGCCCCGAACGAGTTGCCCATCGAGTGGGCGTACTCGCACATCAGGTAGGGCTTGTCCCGGTGCGTCGCGAGGAACTCCTCGACCTCGGCGGCCGGCGCGTACATCCGCGACACGACGTCGGTGGTCTGCGGGTACCGGGTGTCCCAGTGGACGCCCTCGTAGTGCACCGGCCGGGAGTCCGCGCGACGGAAGTACTCCGCGACCTCGAGGATGTCCCTGCCGCCGAACGACTCGTTGCCGCACGACCACATGACGACGCTGGGGTGGTTCTTGTCCCGCTCCAGCATGCTCTCGGCGCGGTCGAGCAGGGTGGGCAGCCACTCGGGACGGTCCCCGGGCAACGCCACGTCGATCTCGGCCCCGGCGAACCTGACCAGGTCCCACATGGCGTGCGACTCGAGATTCATCTCGTCGATGACATAGAGCCCGTACTCGTCGCACAGCTCGTAGAAGAACGAGTTGTTCGGGTAGTGGCTGGTCCGCACGGCATTGATGTTCAGCCGCTTCATGAGCTGGATGTCGGCCTCGGTCTGCTCGCGGGTCATCACACGACCCTGGAGGCCGAACTCGTGGCGGTTGACCCCGTTGAAGACCACGCGGGACCCGTTGACCTTGAGCAGGCCGTCCTCGATGCCGAACCGGCGCACACCCACCTGGACGGGGACGTGCTCGGTCAGCCGGCCCGACGCGTCGTACACGTCGAGCGTGAGGTCGTACCGGTGAGGATCTTCCGCGCTCCACAGCCGCGGACCCTCGATGCGGACCACGAGCTCGTCGTCGCCGACGAGCTGGCCGGCACCGGCGATCCGGGCGTCCACCCTGCCGTCGCCGGCCAGCACGACGCGCACGCGCACCGTCGCCTCGGAGAGGTCGTCGGCGACGTCGGTCACCACCCGGGCGTCCTCGACGTGCACGGTCGGCCGGCGGTACAGGACGACGTCCCGGAACAGGCCGGAGAACCTGAAGAAGTCCTGGTCCTCGACCCACGACCCGGCGCTCCACCGGACCACCTGCGCCACGATGACGTTCTCGCCGTCGACCAGGGCGTCGGTGAGGTCGAACTCCGACGGGGTGAAGGAGTCCGTCCCGTAGCCGACGTAGGCGCCGTTCAGCCAGACGGCGACGGCGCTCTCCGCACCGTGGAAGCTCACGCTCAGCCGCTCGCCGGGCCCGAGCGGGTGCTCGAGGGTGAACGTCCGACGGTAGGTCGCCACCGGGTTGTACCGCTGGGGAACCTGCCCCGGCTCCAGCTGCTCGTAGCCGTCCCACGGGTACTGCACGTTGGTGTACTGCGGGCGGTCGTAGCCGAGCAGCTGGACGTGGGCCGGTACCGGCACGTCGTCCCAGCCGGAGTCGTCGACGTCCACCCGCTCGAAGCCGGGGACGACGAGCGCGGGGCTCTTCGCGTAGTGCAGCTTCCACAACCCGTTGAGCGACTGCTCGAAGGAGCTCGTCCCGGTCGCCGACTCCTGGGGGGAGGCGAACCACCGGTGGTCGGAGTGAGCGTCGAGCCGGTTCTCCTTGACGAACTCGGGGTCGGTGATCCGGTCGAGGTCGAAAGTCACTTGATGGCCCCCGTGACGCCCTCGGCAAAGCTGCGCTGCAGCAGGAGGAAGACGACCACCGTCGGCACCGAGACGATGAACACGGCGAGCATGAGGCTCCCGTAGTCGGTGACGTACCCGGCGCGCATGTTCGACAGCAGCATCGGCAAGGTCTGGTACGCGTTGTCGACGAGGATCACCTTCGGCCACAGGAAGTTGTTCCACGAGAACAGGAAGGTGATGACACCCGCGGCAGCGAGGGTGGGCTTCATCGTCGGCAGGTAGATGCGCGCGAAGATGCTCACCTCGCCCAGCCCGTCGAGGCGCGCCGCCTCGATGATTTCGTGCGGGAACGTCCGCGAGGCCTGCCGGAACAGCAGGATCAGGAACGGCGTCGCGATCAGGGGCAGGATGACCGCGACCGTCGAGTTCACCAGTCCCAGCTGCGCGAAGAGGCGGAACAACGGGATCATCGTCGCCGCGAACGGGATCATGATCGCCAGGAGCAGGAGGCCCATGACGGCGTCCTTCGCCCGCGAGTGGTAGATCTCGAACGCATACCCGGCGATCGAGCACAGGACCAGGGCGAGCAGGGTCGTCGCGATGGCGTTGATCGCCGAGTGGTAGAACGCCGTACCCAGGGGCTGGGCGTCGACGAGCGCCTTGAAGTTGTCGAGGAGGTGGCTACCCGGCAGCAGCTTGGACGCCAGGACCTCGTTGCTCGTGTTCGTCGCCGAGACGGTCATGAAGTAGAGCGGGAAGACCGACAGGACGACGGCGAACGACAGGAACACGTATGCGGGAATCCGGCGAAGTGTTGTTCTAGTCACGCTTGTCGCCCACCTTCAGCTGGATGGCGGCCAGGATGGCCACGATGATGAGGATCGCGTAGGAGATGGCGGCCGCGTACCCGAAGTTCGGGCTGTTGCGGAACGACACGTTGTACAGGTAGTGCGAGACCGACATCGTCGTGTTGCCCGGGCCACCGGCGGTGAGGTTGAACGACTCGTCGAACATCTGCAACGTTCCGTTGGTCGACAGGATCGCGCAGAGCAGGATGATGGGCTTGAGCTGCGGCATCGTCACGTACCAGAAGGTCTTGAACCCCCCGGCACCATCGACGCGAGCAGCTTCGAGGGTCGAGCGGTCGATGTTCTGCAGTGCGGCCAGGAAGAAGATCATGTTGTAGCCGGTCCACCGCCACAGCAGGCCGAGGATGATCACCATCCGGGCCGTCCCCGTCTGGCCGAGCCAGTTGACGGGAGCGTCGAGTATCCCGAACTGCGTGAGCAGGTCGTTGGCGAGGCCGTCCGTCGCGAAGATCTGCCGGAACACCAGCGAGTACGACACGAGCCCCACCGCGCACGGCAGGAAGATCGCCGTTCGGAAGAAGCCCTTCCACCGCAGCCACGGCGCGTTGAGCAGGTTCGCCAGCAGCATCGCCAGCAGGAGCATGATCGGGACCTGGATGATCAGGTAGATGAACGTCGTGCTCAGCGTCAGCCGGAACTGGTCGTCCTGGAACAGCCGCTGGTAGTTCAACCACAGCGGTTCTGCCCAGGTCAGCTTGGTCCCGCGTCCCGTCTTCAGCGACAGGAAGAGCGCCTGGATCATCGGCCAGAAGTTGACCAGCACGATGATGGCTGCGGCGGGGATGATGAACGTCCACCCGGTCAGGCTGCGGCGGCGCGCGATCGCTGACAGGGGTGCCGATTTGGGCTGACGCCCTCGGGACGACTTCGTCCCAGGAGGGGGCGCGCTCGGTGCGCGGTCCTCGGTGGGAGCGGTGGGAGCAGACACGAGCGGCTCACCTCTTCTTCGCGGTGACGGACAGGACAGGAAAGCGGGCGGCGGAGCCGTGGACTGGTCTCCGCCGCCCGCCCTCAGGTCACCCCATGGCGAACTCGACGGTCTGCTGCGCCTGGTCGAGCTCGGCCTTCGGGTCCGCGCCGTTGAGGATGTTGGTGATGGCGACGCTCACGGCGTCCCGACCCTCGTAGTAGTAGGCACCCGTGTTGTTGCTGGGCACCTTCGCGGCGAACTTCAGCACGTCGGCGTAGATCGGCTGACCGCCGAAGAATGCCTGCGGCTCGTTGTAGACGTCCGAGTCACCCGCCGGGAGCCAGTTGGCCAGCGCGCCGGACTTCGGGAGGATCGTGTCGTAGAACTCGGTCGAGCCCGCGAACGTCGCGTCGAGGAAGTCGCTGGCGAGCGCCTCGTTGCCGTTCGGGGTGATCGCCCAGGACGAGCCACCGTTGGCGGTGTAGTTCGTCGCGCCGTCGACGCCGTCGAGCTTCGGGACGTTGGTGACGGCCCACTTGCCGGACTGGTCCGCGGCCGACTGGATGGAGCCGGAGATCCACACGCCGTTGACGACGCCGGCCGTGTTCGAGTTCACGATCGTGTTGATGTACTCGTCCCACGAGTTGACCTCGACGAAGACGCCGGCCTTGACCAGCTGGCCGTACATGTCGATGGCGGCCAGCAGCGCGTCGTTGTCGGTGATGGTCGGCTTGCCCTGGTCGTCGAACAGGCTCGCGCCGGCGCTCTGCAGCATCATCATGATCGTGTCGGCCGAGTTGGCCTGGCCGGTGAGCAGCGGCTTGCCCGTCTTCTCCAGCACGACCTTGCCCATCGTGAGGAACTGGTCCCACGTGATGTCGGTGAAGTCGTCGATCGTGTAGCCGGCCTGCTCGAGGAGGTCCGTCCGGTACGCGCCGATCGCGGCCCCGTTGTCGAACGGCACGCCGTAGTTGACGTCGTCGACCGTGGAGTACGCCACGACGGACTCGGGGAACTCGCTGAAGTCCACCTTGGAGTCGGTGAAGTTGGCGAAGATGTCCGGGTAGTTGATCACGTTCTTCTGGAACGCGTTGTTCTGCATGAGGAAGATGTCAGGCAGCTGGTCCGTCTCGCCCGACTGGGCCAGCGTGGTCAGCTTGGTCTGCAGGTCGTCCCACGGCGTCTCGACGATGTTGAGCTTGAAGTCCGGGTGATCGGCCTGGTAGACCTTCTCGGCCTCCTGGAGGGCGTAGATGTTGAACGCCGGGTCCCACGCCCAGACCGTCAGGGTGTTGTTGCCGGTACCACCGCTCGCGCCGGTCGTCTCGTCCCCGCTCGAGCCGGAATCTCCGCCGCTGCACGCGGCGAGGGCGAGTGTCAGCGTCAAGGCGGCGCCCAGCGCGCCGAGCGTGCGTGTCTTCTTCATCGGGTGATCCCTTCGGGCTGTTGGTCGTCCTTGACCGGTGCCGGCTCTCGCCGCGTCGCCGGCTCCGACTCGTCCGCCGCAACGTCGCGGCGGTCGAGCGGGATAGGTCGACAGTGCTGTTGTGAGGTCGTGCGCCGTGCTGTGGTGAGGCGGTTACCTGCTCCATGCCAAGGGGTCTGGTCCACTCCGACCACGAGCAAAACGGGCGTCGCTCGACCTTCTCTGGCGTTTGGTGACGTCACCATAGCAGCGGGTAGACATCCGTTCGGCGACGGTTTGGTAACGGAAAGACCAGCATTTCTGACTCGATAGGATCCTTTGGTGACGTCACCATTGCGCCCTACCACTAGCATCTGGCCATGACAACCGCGCCAGCGCCCGGCCGCCGCCGCTCGGGCCCCTCGATCGGCGACGTCGCCCGCCTCGCCGGCGTGTCGCCGCAGACGGTGTCGCGCGTCTCGACCGGCGCCGACTCGGTCCGACCGACCACCCGCGCACGCGTCGTGCAGGCGATGGACCAGCTCGGCTACTCGCCGAACCGGGCGGCCCAGGCGCTGCGGAACGGCACGTTCGGCGCCATCGGAGTGCTCTCGACCGGCTTCCAGCGCACCGGTGAGGCCCTCACCGCCGAGGCCCTGGTCGAGGCCGCCGCGCTCGAGGACTACTCGGTCACGCTGCTCCACGTCCGCAACCTCGCCCCCGAGAGCTGGGAGAACGCGGCACACCGCATCTCGCACCAGGCCATCGACGGCCTCGTCATCATGCGGGCCGAGCAGGCGTCGCCCACGACCCTGGTGCTCCCCGCGGGCATGCCGGTCGCGGTGTCGTTCTCCAAGTTCGCGGGCCACTACCCCACCGTCTCCGCCGACCAGGTCCAGGGCAGCGAGGACGCGATGCGCCACCTGCTCGGCCTGGGACACCGCACCGTGCACCACCTCGCCGGGCCGCGGGACTCGGAGCACGCCCTGGTGCGCATCGGCACGTGGCGCCGCTGCCTCCTGGAGGCCGGGATCCGTCCGCCCGAGCCCGTGTACGGAGACTGGAGCGCGCACGACGGCTACGAGGCGGGGCTGCGGCTCGCGGCGAACCCCGACGTCACCGCGGTGTTCTGCGCCAACGACGAGATGGCGCTCGGCCTCGTCCGGGCGCTGCACGAGGCCGGCCGCCGCGTGCCCGAGGACGTGTCCGTGGTGGGCTTCGACGACATCTCCGTCGCCGGCTGGACCTCACCGCCCCTGACGACCGTCCGGCAGGACTTCCACGCCATCGGCCGTGCGCTCATCACCCTCGTGGTCGGTCAGCTCCGGTCGAGGACCGTCCCACCGCCGGCCCTGACGGTCGTGCCCACGGAGCTCATCGTCCGGGCGAGCACCGGACCGCCTCCACGCTGAACCTCGACCTCGACGTCGCCCGGAACGCCTGACGTCCGTCGACCGAGATTTCCTGACGCGTTCGCCAACCCCGGGCCGCACGGCCCGCCGCACGACGATGAGGACTCAATGGAGAGCATCACGAAGAACCGCCAGACGCCCGCGACGCTCCTCGCGATGGTGGAGCGTGCCTACGGCGCCGAGCAGGTGCCCACGGGCGAGCCGGACACCTGGCTCGAGGAGCTCGGGCACGGCTGGTTCAACGTCGCGTACCGGATCGTGCTGCGCGACGGCCGGGCCGTGGCCCTGAAGATCGCGCCGCCGCGTGACGTGCCGGTGATGACCGCCGAGCGCGGCGCGATGCGCATCGAGCTCGCCTCGCTGGCGCTGATCGCGGAACGCACCGACGTCCCGGTCCCGCACGTCGACCACGCCGACCTGAGCCACGAGCTCGTCGACGCCGACTACTTCTTCATGCCGTTCATCGACGCCGACAACTTCGGCATCATCACGAAGAGCCTCAGCACCGAGCAGCGCGACGCGTACAACGAGGCGCTCGGCGCGGCCAACCGCGAGCTGAACTCGATCCGTGGGAGCTGGTTCGGACCGCTCGCCGGCCCGGGTCACTCGTCATGGCGAACCGCGTTCACCGGCATCGTGGAGGCCAACCTCGCCGACGGGGAGGCCCGCAACGTCGACATCGGCCGGGACTACGACGAGATCCGCAAGGTCGTCGCGCTGCACGCGGACGTCTTCGACGACGTCGTCGAGCCGAGGTTCGTCGAGTGGGACCTCTGGGACTCCAACGTCATGGTCCGCGACGGCAGGATCGTCACGATCATCGACCACGAGCGCGCCCTGTACGGGGACCCGCTGATGGAGGCCGGCTTCGCCGCCATCGACCTGCCCGACTTCGGCGACCCCACAGCGTTCATGCGCGGCTACGGTCAGGCGGACCTCACACCGAGGGAGCAGACGCGCCGGCGCCTCTACACCCTGCACCTGGTCGTGATCATGGCGATCGAGACCGTCTACCGCGGACACACCACACCGACCCAGTACGACTGGGCACGAGGGCAGATCGACAGGATGATGCGCCTGCTCACCGAGCCGTGAGCACCCGCACGCTCGACACCGCCGCCCTGGGCGAGCGGCCCGTCGGGCGGCTGCTGTGGCACGCCTGCACCCAGACCACCATCGCGGTCGGGGTCTACGGGATCTATGCGCTGACCAACGCCTGGTTCGTCGCCCGCGGCGTCGGGGCGACGGCGATGGCGGCGGTCAACCTCGTCGCCCCGTTGCTGCTGGCGCTGGGCGCGGTCTCGACCGCGCTCGGCGTCGGAGCAGCCTCGGTCGTCTCCCGGCACCTGGGTGCCCGCGACACCCGTACGGCCGCGCGCGCGGCCGGGAACGCGTTCATCGTGTTCTGGACCGCCGCCGTCACGACCACCGTGGTCGGGCTGAGCGGTCTCGAGCCGCTCCTGCGGCTGCTCGGCGCCCACGACGAGACTCTCGGCTACGCCCGCGACTACGCCGTGGTGATCCTGGCCGGCGCGATCGTCTCGACCGGGTTCTCCAGCCTCGTGCGCGCCGAGGGTCGGATGCGGTTCGCCACGATGCTCTGGGTCATCCCCGTCGCCGTCCAGATCACCCTCGATCCGCTCCTGATCTTCGGGCTGCACCTCGGCGTCCGTGGAGCGGCCCTGGGAACAGTCGGCGGCCAGGCCGTCTCCGCCGCCATGAGCATGTGGTTCTTCTTCGCCCAGAAGCACCGCCCCTACCGCATCCACAGGCCCGACCTGCGCCCCCACCTGCCGACGGTCCGGACCCTCGTGGGCATCGGTGCACCCTCGTTCCTCGCCGGCTTCGGCGCCACCCTGCTCGTCGTCGTCGTCAACACCGGGCTGTCCCGGGCCGCCGCCACCACCGCTGCGCTCGCCGCGTTCGCGATCTGCTCCCGCATCCAGACGTTCGTCGCGATGCCCCAGCTCGGCATCAGCCAGGGAATGCAGCCCATCGTCGGGTACAACGCCGGCCGCAGGCTCACCGCACGCGTCCGGCGCGCCCGGACCCTGTCGTTGCGCGCGACCCTCGTCTACAGCACCGTCGCCGCCGGCTCGGTCGCGCTGCTCGCCGACCCCATCACCGCCGCCTTCATCGACGACCCGACCGTCCACGCGGAGTCCGTCGAGGCCCTGCGCATCCTCGCGATCGGCTTCGCCGCAGCAGGCGTCCCCCCGCTGGTCTCCGCGTACTTCCAGGCACTCGGGCGGCCGCGACCGTCCTACGTCATCTCCGTCGGGACCCTCCTGCTCGTCAAGGTCCCGCTCGTGCTCGCCCTCGGTCGCACCGGCCCCACCGGCACCTGGACCGGCCTGGCCGCGGGCGAGGTCGTGTCCGCGGCCATCGCGCTCCTGGTCCTGTGGCGCCTCGACGGCTCCGCCTCCCGGGCTGGAAGGGCGAGATCGACGACGACCACGGCCGACCTGCCGCTCGTGCAGTGAGGGCCGGTGGGCCGACCCGCCGTCGGGAGGTGCGGGTCAGCCCCGGCGGACCGCGATCCGGACGGCTGCGGCCATGCCGCCGTCGCCGTACGTGACCTCCCCGACCGGCAGCGCCCGGTCCGCGGCCACGAGGTCCTCCCACCGCCCGGCGGCGTCCATGGCGCGGGCCTCGAGCGCCAGCAGCACCGCCCGCAGGTGCCGCTCGAAGACGGCGCGGTGCTTGTCGACGAGGCGGCCGTAGAGCTCGAGCCGGGAGTCCATGGACCGGACGTTCGCGGAGGCCGGCGCCGTCCGGTACTCGATGAGCGGCTCCGGCACGACCGTGATGTGCCCGCCCTCGCCGACGAGTGACAGGAAGAAGTCCCAGTCCTCGAACCCGCTGCGCATGTCCTCGTCGTAGCCGCCGCACGCACGCCAGGCGTCGCGTCGGATCACCGCGGTCGCGGGGCACGCGTTGCGGTGCAGGAAGTCGACCGCCGACCCTCCGCCGGGCCGCACGACCGCGTCGATCACGCCGTGCGCGCGCAGCCATGACGATGCGGCGAGCGCGCCGGGGTCGCCCTCCAGGACGGCGGTCGTCCGCTCGAGGAATGTCGGCGCGAGGCGGTCGTCGCCGTCCAGCACGGCCACGAGGTCGGTCTCGGCAGCGGCGATCCCTGCGTTCCGGGCCGCGGCGACCCCACGGTTGGACTGACGCAGCACGCGGACCCGAACGTCCCGCTGGAGCCGCTCGATGACGTCGACCGACTCGTCGTTGGTCGAGCCGTCGTCGACCACGATGACGGCCTCCGGGACGCGGGTCTGGCGCAGGGCCGACCCGACCGCCTCGGCGACCAGCTCGCCCTGGTCGAACGCGGTGACGATGACGCTCACGCTCAGCACGCCTGATGCTGGCACGGGCGGACCGACGGCAGGCCCGGACGTGCCGGCAACCCCGCCCGGGAGAGGTCCAGGCGGGGTTGCCGGGTGCATGTCGGCACCGTCGGAGAGGGCCGGGCGCCGACCGCGACCGTGCTGGTCAGCGCACGGTCAGCCGCAGAGGTGCCGCGATGCCACTGCCGACCCTGCTGTCGTCGCTCACGTAGACGACCTGCACGGTGTAGGTGCCCTTGGGCAGCTTCGCGAGCGTGACCGTCACGCTCCCGTTGTCGCTCGCCCGCAGGGGCACGGACGTCGACCTCGAGCCGTAGGTGACCCAGACCGTGCCGGTCGGCGACGCGAAGTCCGCCGCCCGCACGGTGACGGCGACCTTGGCAGCCTGCGACGGGGTGACGCTCGCGCTCGCGAGCTGCGCCGTCACGACCGCGGGTGTCCGGACGACCGCGACGAGACCCGCCGCGGCCGAGGACCCCGCCACGACCGCGTCGCCGGAGTAGGTCACCTTGACCGCGTAGAGGCCGATCGCCAGTCGAGGCAGCTCGACCGCGAGCCGACCCCCGTCCGCCTGCGTCAGCGCGACTTCCTTGGTCGCGGTGCCGTAGGTGACCGTGACCGTCCCGGTCGGGACCGTTCCGGCCGGCACCGAGCCGACCGTCACGTCGACGACAGCGGTGGTGCTCGTCGTGACCACGATGCTGCGCACGTGCGCGGTGACCTTCGACGCCAGCGTGACCACCGTGAGCGTGCCGGCAGACGCGCTCCCGGGCGCGACAGCCGCGTCACCGGCGTAGTCCACCGAGACGGGATACGTCCCGGCGGGGAGGACGGGCAGCGGCACGGTGACGTGACCCGCGTCCGCCGCCGTGAGGATCGCCACGACGGACTGCGGGCCGTAGTGCACGGTGACCTGGCCGGTCGGTGCGGCCGACGCGCCCGCGCCCACCGTCACCTGGACCGACGCAGCCGTCACGGTGTTCACGGTGGTCGCTGCCAACGTGGCCGTCACGGTCGGGGCCGCCAGAGCGCTGACCTCGAGGCCGGCGACGGCGCCGTTCACCAGCGCAGTCGCCGCCGCGACGTCGTCGGCGGTGGCGAAGCTCCCGGCGAGCACGACGTGCCCGACCTCCACCGCGTGGTCGAGCGCCGCGAGCGAGGCCTCCGTGTACCAGGCCCGGTGGACGGCACCGGCAGCCGCGAGCGCGGCGTCGAGCGCGGAGGTGTCGGGTGCGACGGTGCCGGTGCTCGGGGTCAGCACGACGTCGTCGAACCAGCCCCAGCCGTTCGCGGGGACGGCTCCCCCGACCGCGACGGTCACGACACCGTCGGCACCGACGACCACGTCGTCGACGGTCGGGTTCGCCCAGAGCGCCCAGCCGGTCTGCGGCATCGGCACGGACCAGGAGCCCGCCGACGTCACGGCCGAGAGGCTGACGCCACCGACCTCCGGCGCGCCGTGGTTCCACACGGAGAGCGTGTAGGCACCGGGCGCGACGCCCGTGACCTGGCGGCTCACGGAGAACGTGGCGTCGGTGGCGCTCCAGAAGTTCACGGCCATCGCGCCGCTGTGCACGTTCGCCGCCTCCTCCTTGACGTTCGCGACGTTCCAGTCGAGCGACCAGCCGGCGCCCCAGTTCTCGAAGCTGCCGTTGGGCACGACGTTGGCCGCCAGGACGGTCACGGTCGCGCGGGCCGCGTCGCCGTCGGCCGTCACCCCGCTGATCGTGTATGTGCCCGGCCCGCGGATCCACGAGGCGGAGTCGCTCCAGGTCACGGCGGTGTCCACGACGGTCTGGTCGTTGAAGGTGACCGCGACCGTGCTCGGAAGCACCACGGCCTCGCCGTCGGTGACCGTCACGCTGGGCGACTCGATCGAGTAGACCGCTCGCGGCGCTACCGCACCGGTCAGCACGTACCGGAACACCTGCAGGGACTCGAGCGGGTTCCCCGCGAAGTCGAACAGCGCCTGGTTGTCCCACTCGGAGCCGCCGTAGCGGGCGCCGGCGTCGGCGGGGTCGTACTCCGCGGCGTAGCTCGTCGCCCAGCCGGAACCGTCCCGCTCCCACAGCACCTTGTTGGCCTCGAGCGCGCTCGGGGGGCCGACGGGCAGCCACGCGGGCTCCCAGTAGAAGACGCCGATCCCGGCGTCGCCCGGCACGTCCGCGACCGCCTGCATCACATCACGGACCTCGTTCGCCTGGCCCTGCACCGAGTACGGGTAGGCCGGGTCGGTGACCGAGCCCTCGCGGATCACGTTGACCTGTCCGTCGCCGTCCTCGAGGGTCCGCGCCCACGAGGTCTCCGCGACCATGACCTTCTTGCCGTACGTCGTCGCGACGTCGCTGAGCACCGATGTCAGGTTGCTCAGCGTGCCGTGCCAGAACGGGTAGTACGACGAGGCGAAGACGTCGTAGTCCACGTTCCGCGCGGCGAGCTCTGCCGCGTACCCCGCGTACCTGCCCGCCGACTCGGGGTTGGTGAAGTGGAGTGCGACGAGCGCATCGGGCAGCACCTCCCGGACGGCGGCGCTGCCGGCGGAGAAGATCTGCGCCATGTCGTCCCAGCCCGTCACGCCCGCGATGCCGTTGTTCGTCTCGTTGCCCACCTGCACCATCGTCACGTCGACCCCGGCGTCCTCGAACGCCTGGAGGCTCTCCGCCGTGTAGGTCTCGACGGCGGCGGCCTTCTCGGCGACCGGCAGGCCGGCCCACGCCTTGGGGGCCATCTGCTTGCTCGGGTCCGCCCAGAAGTCGGAGTAGTGGAAGTCCACCAGCACGCCCAGGCCCGCGGCGGTCGCCCGCTCGCCGATCTCCACGGCCCGCGCGACGTCGACGTTCCCGGCGCCGTAGCCGTGGCCCTCCGCGTCCCACGGGTCGTTCCACACGCGCACGCGCACGTCGGTGACGCCGGAGTCCGCCAGCACGTCGAACAGGTCCGCGACCTGGCCGTGGGTGTCCCGGAACGTCACGCCGCTCTCCTCCAGGGAGAGGGCGGTGGAGACGTCGACGCCTCGCATGAAGCCCTCGGGCATCCCCTCGACCTTCTGCACGACGATCCCGGCGTCGACCGGGCCCTGGTCGGCGGCGGCGGCAGGGAGCACGGCTCCCGGGACCGCCG
This sequence comes from Cellulomonas sp. P2_F12, assembly GCF_056403775.1. Classification (NCBI taxonomy): domain Bacteria; kingdom Bacillati; phylum Actinomycetota; class Actinomycetes; order Micrococcales; family Cellulomonadaceae; genus Cellulomonas; species Cellulomonas sp. P2_F12. The sequence continues at coordinate 978,707 of NZ_JBFUEV010000001.1, forward strand.
CGAGGATGAGCGACGCGGAGGCCAGGTAGGCGGCGGCCCTGAGTCGACGAGGCAATGAGGACACAGCGTTGTCCCTTCGTGTCGAACGTCATCGGTCGTACGTCGTCGTCGACCGTGGTCGAGCTGGTGCTGCGTGTCGAGAACCTGCGCGATGCCGGACAGATCGAGCTGGTCACAGACCCGTCCGCGGATCGCCCTCGCGAGCGCGCGGCTGTCGTGCGACGCCAGGACGACCGCACGAGATCGCGTCACCCGTGGGCCGGCTGGGTCCATGACTCTCCGTCGCGCCGGGCCGTGCGACTGTGCACGAGCCAGACTGTGACCGTGCACAGGTTATGCATCGACGTCGACGGCGCGAAAGCCCGCAAACCGGTCCGTTACCGGACTGTGACCATGCCGGCCAAGGCTTCGGTGCGCTCCTGGTACGCGCGGCGCCGGGCCCCTTCGTCGCGTCGGACCGTGCGACCGGGCTACCGCCCCGAGCCGGCAGAGAGCTCCCGCCGCAGGTCGAGGGCCCGCAGCCGGCTGGGCTCGCGGGCGAGGACGTCGTCGAGGCCCGCCGCCGCCGCGTCGACGTCGCCCTGCAGGGCGGCGACCTGTGCCTCCAGAAGCATCGCCGTCGTCGTCTGCGCGGCCTGCAGGTCGTCCTGGAAGAGCAACAGGGTCGGCAGGGAGGTCGCGAAGTAGTCGACCGTCGCGGACCTCGAGCGGAGCATCACCGCGTGGGCGGCGAGCCCGTCGACCAGGGCGTCGGCGCGGAGGTCGTCGCCGAGGCGACGTGAACCCAGCACCGCGTAGTAGGTCATCTCGGAGAATGCGACCGGGGCCATGCTCTGGAAGTCGCCCGTCGAGCGTGCGGCATGCGACCAGGCGATGCGGGCGGCGCCGTCGTCGCCCGTCGCCGCGAGCGCGTCACCGAGCATGAGGTGCAGCTGGGCGGTGTTGGCCAGCGGGTGCCGGGCCTCGCCGAGGCTCGCCACGGGCTCGAGCGCCGCGCCGACGCGCTCGAGCGCGAGCCGCCCGTCGCCGTCGTCGAGCGCTCGGCGGGCAAGGGCGAGGTGCGCCTCGTCCCATGCCGAGAGGACCTGTCCCTCGCCGCCCTCCCACGGCTGGAACCGGCGGGCACGGAGGAGCTCGAGCGCGACCTCGGGCCTGCCGGTGGCGGTGTGCAGCTGGGCGAGCTCGACGGTGAGGTCGTCGCGGGCGTCGACCGCCGACCGCTCGCCCGCGAGCACCGCGAGGCGCTGCACGGGCGTGCTGCCGGACCGCTTGGCCAGCTGGTCGCGCTCGTAGACGAGGCGGGGGTCGCCGGGGGCGACCGCGAGTGCGCTCTCGTAGTGCTGCCGCGCGCCGTCCAGGTCGGCCAGGACGTTGAACGCCGCGACCGCACGGTTGCGCCACACGACGGGGTCGCTCGGGTCCAGCTCCGTCGACGTGCACCACGCAGCGATCGCGTCGTGGTGACGACGCTGGGAGTACAGCCAGTGGCCGAGGATCGCCCAGGCCCGGGCGTCGTCGGGGTGGCCCTCGACGTGCGCCTGCAGCATGTCCACGTCGTCGAGGCGTGAGGCGAGGCAGTGCACGGCGGGCGCCGTCCGCGCCAGCTCGCGCTGCCGTTCGGCGGCCGGGTGGTCGCCGGCGGCCTCGAGGATCCGCGCTGCGTGCAGGTGCACCAGCGGCCGGACCTCGACCTGACCCAGGGCGGGCTCGGTCGCCGCCGCGGCCTCGAGCAGCCGAACCGCATCGCGCCACGCGCCGAGCGAGTCGTACTCCAGGGCGACATCGAGGAGCGTCGGGGCGTCGGCAGAGACGTCCATGCCCGCCAGGTCGCGGGTCCAGACGTCGAGCGGGTCTCGCTCGAGCGAACGCGCCAGGACTCTGTCGGCCTCACCGTCGCGGCCGGCGCGCCGCAGCAGGGCGGCCAGCACGGCGTGGGCCTGCAGCTGGTCCGGGTCGGCGTCGGCGGCGGCACGGGCATGGTCCAGTGCTGCGGCGTCGAGTCCCCGCGCGGCGTCGAGCCGAGCCATCGCGAGGAGCGCCGCGACGCGCCACGCCTGGTTCCACCGCGCCTTGCCCCACGCCTCGTAGGCCTCATCCGCACGACCGGTGCGCGCCAGCACCAGGCCGAGGCGGAACATCGCCTCACCGTCGGCCGGGTTCGTGTTCAGACGGGTCTGGCGTGCCAGCGCCGCGCGCAGGTGCTGCTCGGCCTGCGCGTACTGCCCGGCCCGGTAGCGCCGTCCGGCCAGCGCGAGGTTCGAGCGGTAGTCGCCCTCGTCGCGACGCACGGCCTCGAGCCAGTACGGCTCGGGCGACCGTGTCGCGTGCCGGTACTGGTCGAGGTGCACGCCGATGAGGTAGAGCTCGTCGACGGACGGGACGTCGGCGGGTGCACCCGGCTCCTGCGCAGGCTCGGGCATCTCGAGGTCGCTGTGCGCCGCACGGGGTCGCCACGCGATCACCTCGGCCCCGCCGTGCTCGACGACGAGCGTGAGGTCCTCCGGAGCCCACACAGCGTCGAGGTTCACGTCATGCACGATCGGACGATCCGGACCCGAGTCCGCCGCGACCTGCCACAGTGTCGCGCCATCGGGTCTGGTCAGGCGCACGGCGACGCCGACGCGGACCTGCGTCATCGCGACCGCGACCCGCGCGACGGTGCCCGCGGTGCCTGCGGTGCCCTGCGTGACGTCCAGACGGACGGCCGCCTCGAGGTTGGCCTGGTGGACGGGACCGGTCTCCTGGATCGGGTACCAGTACTGGCTGAACGTCTTCGTCTCACCCGGTGCCAGGAACGTGAAGTCCGGCTGGTTGTCCGTGAAGACGCCGGCCATCAGCTCGACGTAAGGCCCGTCGGTGTCGGTGAGGTTCGCGTCCCACGCCCTGCCGAATGCGCCGGTGCCCCAGGTCCACTGCTTCTTGCCGGGAGCCACCTGGTGGTCGGCCCAGTGCACGAAGCCTGCCCGGCGGCCGTGGTCGTAGCCGCCGAAGAAGTCGTCCTGCGTCCCGAGCGCCATGTACGACGTCGGCACCGGGATGTTGCGGTACCAGTCGATCCGGTCGCCGTCGGGGTGCTCGCCGTCCAGACGGGCCCGGTAGTCGATCCCGTAGTACGGGCGGTCGGCCGCGGGGAACGCGGTCACGGCGCGCTTGGCGTGGTCGGCGACGGCGTGCACGTCGGTCGGGAAGAACGACTGGTAGTCGTCGTTCACGGCAGCCGCGACGTTCGCCCACCAGAGGAACGTCTGCACCTCGTCGGTGCGGTTGAACAGCCTGGCGCGCAGCTCGATCACCGAGGAGTCCGGGCGCAGGCGGACACCGTGCATGCCCTTCATCCGGGCGAACGGGTCGTGGTCCGAGCACCACACCGTGACGGCGCCGTCGGCCTCGTGCTCGATCGAGGCCTCGACCGGGAGGAACGTCGCGGGGCGGTGGTGCTGGGGCCAGTTGAACTCGACGCCGCCCGAGAGCCAGGGCCCCGCGAGCCCGACGAGTGCGGGCTTGATGACGTTGTTGCGGTAGAAGAAGTCGTACCCGTTGGAGGTGTCCATCCCGACGTGGATGCGGCCGCCGAGCTCCGGCAGGATCATCAGCCGGATCCACGGGTTCTCGAGGTGGATCGCGTCCCAGTCGTGGGGCGCCTTGGTGGGGCTGATGCGCTCGTGGAACGGCAGCGGGTACACCCGGCCCGACGAGCCCTGGTAGACGCGGTTCTCGAGGAACGCCGGGTAGCGGTCCGCCGGGTCCGGCAGGTACGTGTCGATCGTGACCGGCTGGCGCCACGCGGCGACGGCCCGACCCGCGAGGTGAGCGGGCACGGCAGGGAGGTCCAGGCGGGACTCGTCGTCGAGCATGGGCACGACGCTACGTCCCGTCCGCATGCTGCAGAATGGGCGTTCTCCCGAGCCACATGGACGAATCGATGATCGAGACGCTGGACGCGCCACCCCGCCGGCGGGAAGGCTTCCCCGGCCAGCGCATGCGCGTGCTCCCGCGCCCGCTCGTGGCGCAGGCCCTCCGAACAGCACCTCTGTCGCAGCTGCTCGTCACCGACGTCGGATACTTCCCGCGCGCGTCGACCCACGGGCGCGTGCGCACGAACGGGGCCGCGCAGCACATCGTGATCGTGTGCGCAGCCGGCCGGGGGTCCTGCACGCTGCCGTCGGGCACGCACCAGGTGAGGGCGGGCCAGGCGCTCGCCATCCCTGCCGGCCTGGCCCACCGGTACGAGGCCGACGCGGACGAGCCCTGGACGATCTGGTGGATGCACCTCGTCGGTCAGCAGGTGCCCGACCTGCTGGCGGCGATCGGCGCGACGCCCGACCAGCCGGTCTTCGGCCTCGGCGACCCGGCCCGCGTCATCTCCCTCGTCGACACGATCATCCGGCGGATGGAACGCGACGAGACGACGGCGAGCCTGCTGGCGTCCGCCGGTGCCGCGTGGCACGCGATGGCGCTCCTGGCGGCCGACCGTCGAACGATCGGCCGTCAGCAGTCGGACCCGGTCGCAGCGACGATCGAGCACCTTCGCGCCAACCTCTCCACCCGCATCTCGCTGGCCGACCTCGCGGGGATGGCCGGGCTGAGCGTCTCGCACTACTCCGCCCTGTTCCGGCAGGCCACGGGCTACGGCGCGCTGGAGTACCAGACCCGTCTGCGCATGGGCACGGCCCGCGAGCTCCTCGACACCACCGACCGGCCCATCGCGTCCGTGGCCACCCAGGTCGGGTTCAGCGACCCCCTCTACTTCTCCCGCCAGTTCCACCGGATCCACGGGATGAGCCCGACCGAGTACCGCTCGCACGACAAGGGCTGAGCGACGGCATACTCAGCGACGAATCCAGGCTTGCTCCAAGGAGAGACATGACCAGCGCCGTTCGCCCGGGCACCCTCGTGGCGCCGCACCACCTCACCGTCGTCGCCCCGACGGCACCGCGCCGCGGCCACCTGAGCGTCGGCGAGCCGCCTGCGGGCGACGACCGGATCGAGGTGACCAGCAGGTGGGTCGAGCGGGGTGGCGTCCCGTGGTTCCCCATCACCGGCGAGATCCACTACTCGCGGGTCCCCCGCAACCGCTGGCGTGACGTCCTGGGCCACGCCCGGGCGGGCGGGCTGACCTCCGTGGCGACCTACGTGCTCTGGCAGGCCCACGAGCCGGAGCCCGGCGTCTTCCGCTGGGACGGCCAGCTCGACCTGCGCGCGTTCATCGAGGAGGCCAGGGCGCACGGCCTCGACGTCGTCGTCCGGCTCGGCCCCTGGGCCCACGGCGAGGCCCGGTACGGCGGCTTCCCCGACTGGCTCGTCGAGCGGGAGCTCGCCACCCGCACCAACGACCCCGCGTACCTCGACCTCGTGCACGCCTTCTACGCACAGGCCATCGCGCAGCTCCGCGGTCTGGCGCACGCCGACGGCGGGCCTATCGTCGGCGCACAGGTCGACAACGAGCTGTACGACCAGCCGCAGCACCTCGCACGGCTGCGCGAGCTGGCCGAGGAGCTCGGGCTCCGGGTCCCGATCTGGACGGCGACCGGCTGGGGCGGTGCGCAGGTCCCCGACACGCTGCTGCCCGTGTACAGCGCCTACTCCGACGGCTTCTGGGACGACGAGCAGACGGAGTGGCCCGAGTTCTCGGCGTTCCACTTCCGCTACAGCCCCGTTCGCGACGACCTGTCCGTCGGGGCGGACCTGCGCGAGGCTCTCGACGGGATCAGCCTCGACCCCGACGCGGTGCCGTTGAAGGACGACGACGCCGTGCCGTTCGTGACGTGCGAGCTGGGCGGCGGGATGCACGTCGCGTACCACCGCAGGCCGATCGTGGCCCCCGCCGACGTCGCCGCACTCGCGCTCGCCAAGGTCGGCAGCGGCTCGATCTGGCAGGGCTACTACATGTACGCCGGCGGGACGCAGCGCACGGGTGCCCACGGCTCCGAGCAGGAGTCTCACGCGACCGGCTACCCCAACGACGTTCCACGCGTGACCTACGACTTCGCCGCCCCGATCGGTGAGCACGGCCAGATCCGCCCCCACCACCACTACCTGCGGGCCCAGCACCTGTGGCTCCAGCACGACGGGCACCGCATCGCCCCGATGGCCACGACGGTCGGAGGCGGCAGCGCCGACCCGGAGATCCTTCGGTGGGCCGTGCGATCCGACGGTCGCAGCGGCTACCTGTTCGCCTCGACGTACCAGCCCGCGAAGGCAGCGCTGCCGGCACAGAACGACGTGCAGCTCACCGTGACACTGGACGGCGGGGACGTCACGGTGCCCACACAGCCGGTCACGATCCCGGCCGGTGTCTCGTTGGTGTGGCCCCTGCGGTACCCGCTCGCTGCGGGCGTCGTTCTTCGGAGTGCCACCGCGCGGGTCCTCACTCGCGTCTCGGTCGACGAGCGCGAGGTCGTCGTGGTGGGCGCCTACGACGACATCCCCGTCGAGCTCGTGCTCGACGGGCACCACGAGGTGGGTGGAGCGGGCGTCGCCGTCCACACGGACGGCGCGACGATCGTCTCGCTCACGGCGCCAGCCGGCCCGACCTGCGTCGTCGAGCTGGAGAGTGCGCGGATCGTCGTCCTGGACCGGGAGAGCATCGACCGGCTCTACCTCCTCGAGGTGGACGGCCGGGAACGACTGGTCCTGTCCTCGGCGCCGCTGTACGCCGTCGACGGCGCGCTCGTCGTGCAGACGGAGAGCCCGGACTTCACCGTCTCGGTCCTCCCGGCCCCTGAGACGCTCCGGGCCGAGGGCGGCGTCGACCTCAGCGCACCGTTCGACGACGGCCCCTGGCGCTCGTGGCACGCCAACGCGCACCATGTCGGTCGCCACACGCTCGTCTCCGGCCTCCGCCCGGAAGCGGCAGCGGCCCCGCGTCCGGAGCGAGGCGGTCCCCTGAACCGCCTCAGTGCGCCCACGGACTTCTCCGGTGCAGCCGTCGTCCACGTCGAGGTCCCCGCCCACCTGTTCGGCGATGCCGATCGCACGCTGCTCCGGGTGCGATGGACCGGCGACGTCGGTCGCGCCTACGTGGGCGACCAGCTGATCAGCGACCACTTCTGGCACGGTCGCGACTGGGACGTCGACCTCACGCCGTGGGCATCCGCGATCGCTCGACACGGTGTGCGGTTCGAGCTCCTGCCCTGGCAGCGCAGCACCGGTGTCTGGGTCGACCCGACGGTGCGGGATATCCCCGACGGGCTGCACGTCGCATCAGTCGACGTCGTCCGCGTCGGCACGGTCCGACTGACCGCGCGCGCGGGGTGACAGCCTCGTCGATCGCGACCTCCCACGGGGTACGTGCGTGCCGCGTGGGAGGTCGCCTCGATGAGGTCGTCAGACCCCGGCGCACACGCCAGGGTCTGGCTGGTCGGTTCTCGAGGACTCGCCCAGAGGCACACGCGGGAACGTGACGTAGAGGATGTAGGGGATCGTGCCGTTGTTGATGACTTGATCAACTTCGCCAGGCCGCTCGACGAACGCCTGCCCCGCGCTGTACGTCGTGGTCTCGCAGTCCTTGCCGACCGGTGAGTAGACGGTGAGCGAGCCCTGCTTGACGACGATGATCGCGCCTCCCGGATGCGAGTGCCAGCCAGAGGACCCACCCGGCTCGACCGTGATCTGCGCCATCACGATGTCGGTGCCGAACTGGAGCGGAATGGTCCCGTGCGACGTGTTGGTGCCGCGCGCCAGGGGGACGTTCGACAGCCCTGAGGGCGGCGTGGCCGCTGCAGACGCGACGGTCACCGCCGTGGCCACGGCTGCAATTGCCACGCTCCACATCGTCCAGCGGACGGCTCGCTTCCTTCGTCCGTCAGACGTCGATCGTTCTTCCGGGTTGCTGATCAGCCCGGTGGTCGTTCTGGGCAGCGGACTACTCATTTCCCTTGTTCCTTTCGAGGTTGATCTAGCGGATGTCGCGACGTGCGCTTTCCTGCTCGGATCAGCGACGGATGGGCGTCGTTGGGACAGGACGGCCACGACTCTGTGCCTGTGTCGAGGCGTTCCGGTTGTCCGTCGTTGACAGACGTCGTTCTCGGGGCCCGTGAATGATCTTGGAGACGCTGCTTACGTCGACGCTGGCCGTATGCGCGCTCCCGCACTGCACCGGTCGCCCACGCGAGCCGGGATCGGTCTCGGCCCTGCCGCACGGGTGGGGGCGCTCGACAGCGGGGCGTGCCGGCGATCCGCGTACCGCCTCGGCTCCACACCAGGTCCGTGCGGACCGGCTCCGTCGGTTCATCGCGGCCCCCTTTCGGACGTGAGGCCGTTACCTATGCAGACGAACCGCCGCATCTAAACGTTGAGTCGGCCGCCGGAGCAGCTTGCGACCGTAGCTCGGGGATCCCGCGGCGGCGCCGGCCCCGAGGGCGCGGGTGCTCCACATGGGCGTCCGGCCCGGGAAGCGGAGAGCTCATGCCCGGTCCTCGTTCCGGACAGGCGTCCGAGCAGGCTCGGTCGAGTCGCGGACTGACATCGTCGTCCACGCGAGCATCGTCGAAGGCGCGTGGCAAAAGAGTGCCTACCGCCGATTGCTAGGGGGTGCCACCACCTCGGGTGGTGGCGGGCCAGGCGAGGGACTCGGGTGCTACCCGACCCGCTGTTCGTCGCGGTGCGGGAGCCGCCAGCCCGGGCGCACGTAGTGGCACGTGTAGCCGTGCGGGATCTTCTCCAGGTAGTCCTGGTGCTCCTCCTCGGCCTCCCAGAAGTCACCGGCGGGCTCGACCTCGGTGACGACCTTGCCGGGCCAGAGCCCGGACGCGTCGACGTCCGCGATCGTGTCGAGCGCGACCCGGCGCTGCTCGTCGGAGGTGTAGAAGACGGCCGACCGGTAGCTGCGGCCGATGTCGTTGCCTTGCTGGTTCTTCGTCGACGGGTCGTGGATCTGGAAGAAGAACTCCAGCAGGTCCCGGTACGAGATCTGCTCGGGATCGAAGACGATCTCCACGGCCTCGGCGTGGTCGCCGTGGTTGCGGTAGGTGGCGTTCGGGGTGTCGCCGCCCGAGTACCCGACGCGGGTGGAGATCACTCCCGGGCGGCGGCGCAGCAGCTGCTGCGCACCCCAGAAGCACCCCCCGGCAAGGATCGCGGTCTCCGTCGTGGCCATCTGCGCCCTCCTTCATGGGGACGGCTGCAGCCGTCGTGCGATCTTGACCCCGCAGCGCGCTGCATCGCAACTGATGCCCGTGCCCACAAGGGAAGGCGTTCGCTGCATGGTGCGGCGCGAGCAGAGGGACGTGTCCCGCAGTGCACGATCCCCGGACTCAGGTGACGGCGGGAGAGGCCTTCCGGGAGACGCTCGACTCCCTCACGACCAGGTGGGGCGCGATCATGACGCGGTGCGGCGGCCGGCTGTCCCCCTCGGTCAACCGGGCCACCATGAGCTCGACCGCGAGACGACCCACCTCGTGCTTGGGCGGGCGCACAGCGCTGAGTGGTGGCTCCCCGAGCTCGGCGACCTCGTCGTCGTAGGCGACCAGTGCCAGATCGTCGGGGATCGCCAGCCCGCTGTCCGTGGCGTGCTGCGCGAGGCTCACCGCGAAAGGGTCCGAGTGGACCACCAGGGCGGTCGTCCGCGTGCGGGCGCACTCGGCCAGGACCGCGGACAAGCGTTCGCTGCGCCCGGGTGCGACGGCGCCGTCGCTGGTCCCGACGAGCTGCTCGGACGGGTCCAGACCCACCGCCAGCAGCGCGTCCTTCCACCCGCGACGCAGGTGCGGCGCGATGGCGCTGCTCCCCAGCACGAGCAGCCCGATGCGGCGGTGCCCCTGCTGGTGCAGGTGCCAGACCGCCGCGGCCGCGCCGGACGCATGGTCGGACGCGACCCATTCCAGACGCTGAACAGGGCTGATGTCCGGCGGGCGCCGCTCTGCGAGCACGACCGGCAACGGCAACGAGTCGAGCCAGCGCAGCAGGTCGCCGCCCCGCGGAGCGCCCACCTCGGGCGCGACGATCAGCCCGTCCACCCCGGCCGTCTCCGCGAACCGGCGCGACTGCCTCCAGTCCTCCTGCGGGTCGTAGGAGGTGGTCCGCAGGATCAGCCTGACCCGGGCGGTCGCGGCCGCTGCCCGGGCGCCGGCGATGATCGTCGGCCAGTAGTAGTCGAGCTGGGGGACGAGCATCCCCACGGTGAACCGGGACGGCCCGCCGGCGGGGGCGGTGCCGGCGCCCTCACGGTCCGGGAGCGTCGCACCGCCGTGGACGCGCGTGAGCAGGCCACGCGCGGCGAGGGAGTTGAGGTCCCTGCGCACCGTCATGCGCGAGACGTCGAGCGCCTCCGCCAGGGCGTCGACGGTGACGGCGCCCGCGGTCCGCAGCTCGCGCAGGATCTGCTCCTGCCGTGTGCGCGCCAGCGATCCAGCGATGGTCGTCGGCACCGGCCCTCCCGCCCATCGTCGTGTTCGACTGTGTTCACGAACCTATCGCTGTGCGATCGCCCACCCTCTACTGGGTGTACGAACGACGAGAGCGAGATCGACCGATGAGCGACGCGACGACAGCACCGGCGCCCCTGGCCTTCGACCGGACGGCGCTCGACTACACGCCCTGGGCCTTCTGGGACAACGCCGACCCCGAGGCCCAGCGGCGGCAGCTCGAGGTGCAGCGGCGGTTGTCGCGCGAGCGCGGCTACCGGTTCGCCGAGCGGGTCTTCGTCTCGGAGCTGGCCTCCGTCACCAACGACACCCTCGAGCTGGGCGACCGTACCTACGTGGCCGCCGGCGCCTACCTGAGCGGCTCGCTCCGGGCCGGACGTGACTGCACCGTCAACCCGTACGCGGTCGTGCGCGGCGAGGTCGTGCTGGGTGACGCCGTGCGCATCGGCGCGCACTCCTCGGTGCTGGGCTTCAACCACACGATGGACGACCCCGACGTCGAGGTCTTCCGGCAGCCGGTCTTCTCCCGAGGCATCTCGATCGGCGACGACGTCTGGATCGGCTCCCACGTCGTCGTGCTCGACGGCGTGCACGTCGGCGACCGGGCCGTGCTCGCCGCCGGTGCGGTCGTCACCAAGGACGTCCCCGCCGGCGCGGCCGTCGGCGGAAATCCCGCCCGCGTGCTCCGGTGGCGCGGGGCGTCGGCGACGACCTCCAGCCTCGCGGATGCCGTCGCGAGCTTCGCCGACCAGGCACGCGAGCAGGCTTCGGCAGTCCTCGCCCGCTCCTGGGACGAGCGACGGCAGCTGTTCTCCGACAAGCCGGGCGGCACCGCGACCGTCCGCGCCCAGTGCGACGCCATCGAGATCGCGGACCTGCTCCTGGGCGCCGCACCTCCGCAGCTCACCCCGGACGAGCAGGCGAGGCGGCTGCGGTCCTGGCAGGACCCCGCGACCGGCATGGTCGGCGAGCTGCTGGCCGGGGGCGGGGTGGCACCGGTGCGGCACGAGCGGTTCGACGACACCGCGAGCTACCACGTGCTGTGCGTCGGTTACGCGCTGGACGTGCTGGGCGAACGGTTCGACCACCCGGTCCAGGTCGTGGCTGAGGCGACGGCGGCGGAGCTGGTCACCGAGCTCGACGGCCTGCCGTGGCGCGACCAGGCGTGGGCCGCGGGGCACTGGGTGGACGTGCTCGGCACCGCGCAGCTGTGGAACCTTCGGCGCGAGGCGGCCTCGCAGCCCGGCGCGGTCGACGCCGTCATGGGCTGGCTCCTGCTGCACGCCGACCCGCAGACCGGGATGTGGGGGCGCCCGACCGCGACCGAGGGCCTGCTCCAGATGGTCAACGGCTACTACCGCACCAGCCGCGGGACGTTCGCGCAGCTCGGGGTTCCCGTCCCCCACCCCGAGGCCGTGATCGACACCGTGCTGACGCACCTGCGGGACGTGCGCTGGTTCAGGCCGGAACGACAGACCGCCTGCAACGTCCTCGACGTCGCGCACCCGCTCTGGCTCACGCGAGGGTCCGGCCACCGCACCGACGAGGTCGTCCGTCGGGCCGAGCAGCTGCTCCGGGACGCGCTGCGGTACTGGACCACCGACGCGGGGTTCGGCTTCCAGGCCCCGCACCCGACGACCGTCGGCACCACCGCGACGGCACCCGGACTGCAGGGCACGGAGATGTGGCTCGCGATCATCTGGCTGCTCGCCGACCTCGTCGGTGTCTCCGACCAGCTGGGCTACCGCCCGCGAGGCGTGCACCGGCCCGAGCCGGCGCTCGACCTCGCCGACCTGCGGCCGTGGTCGCGGTGACACGCGAGCTGCCGAGGACGCTCGTCGTGATGTCGCGTGACGCCTGGGAGCTGCAGTTCGACGACCGCCGCCTTGCGCGACTTGGCCGGCTGTCCCGCGACGGGCTGGTGACGTGGGTCGACTCGCTCGACGACCCCGCCGTCGCCGACCGTCTGGCCGAGGTCGAGGTCCTGCTGACCGGCTGGGGCACCCCGCTGGTCGGCGACACCGAGCTGTCCCGCCTGCCCTCCCTGCGCGCTGTGCTCCACTGCGCGGGAACCGTGCGCGGGATCGTCGCCCCGGCCGCGTGGGACCGCGGCGTCGTGGTCTCCAGCAGCGCCGACCTGAACGCCGACCCCGTCGCCGAGTTCACCCTCGCGGCGATGGTGATGGCGGGCAAGAAGGCACCGTTCCTCGCCGCCGACGCCCGGCGGTACCGGGATGACTGGTCGTACAGGGCGGGCCGCGGACCGCTGAGCAACACCGGCCGGACCGTCGGCGTCGTCGGCTTCTCCCGGATCGGTCGTCGGGTCGTGCGGCTGGCCGTGAACCGGCTCCCCGACGTGACGTGCCTGGTGGTCGACCCGTACGCCGACCCGGACGAGGTCGCACGGGCCGGCGCGCGGCTGGTCGGTCTCGCCGAGGCACTCCCCCGCCTGGACGTCCTGTCGATCCACGCCCCGCAGCTGCCCGAGACCTACCACCTGATCGGCGCTCCCGAGCTGGCGGCCCTGCCGGACGGCGCGACGCTCATCAACACGGCGCGGGGGTCCCTCGTCGACACGGCCGCCCTCGAGGCCGAGTGCGTCGCCGGACGTCTGCACGCGATCCTCGACGTCACCGACCCCGAGCCGCTGCCCGCGTCGAGCCCGCTCTACGACCTGCCCAACGTCATGCTCACGCCGCACGTCGCGGGATCACTGGGCTCGGAGACGTTGGCCATGACGGACGGAGCCCTGGACGAGCTGGAGCGTCTCGTCGACGGCAGACCGCTCGCACGCGCCCTGCACGTCGAGGACCTCGCGCGCATCGCCTGAGCACGCCCTTGTGATCGCTGATCAGGTTGGTCGGACCGACAAGGTGAGCGCCTGCTCGCCGAGGCCCTCGGCACTGACGACCACGGCGATCTCCCCCTGCCTCGTGGGGCGGATGACGGCCAACGCCCGGCCGTCGAAGGTCCGCCAGGTGCTGTCGGCGAACCGTTCGGTCGTGCGGGGGTTGGCGGAGCACATCCCGGCGAGCTCGCCGGCACCGGAGACCCGCACGGTGACCGGGCGGTCTGCGCCGGTCACCAGCACCCCGGCGGCGTCGCGAAGCTCGATCGCCACGTAGGCGAGGTCGTCGGCGTCGTCGCGCAGCACCACCCGGTCGGCCGAGGCTGTGAGCGTGACCGGCCCGGCCGTGCGCAGCGCGGTGCGTCCGACCTCGGCGCCATCCCGGAGGGCGACCGCCACGAGCTCGCCGGGCGCGTACCGCGTCTCGAGCACGGCGGTCTGCGGGCGTTCGACACCGACCTCGGCGCGCGCGACCGGTGCGCCGTCCAGCTGCAGCTCGACGTGGTCGGCGTCGGCGTAGACCTCGACGGTGACCGGTCGGCCTTCGTAGCCGGGCCACGTCCAGGACGAGACGCTGTCGCTCCACGCCCAGGGCGACTGGATGGTGACGCGGTGCTCGTGGTGCTCGGGGCGCCGGACCGCGATGTACGGCTCGGTGCGCAGGCCGAAGACGATCTCGCGGTAGAACGACGCCGGGCGCCGCCAGCCGGTCAGGTCGAGGTCGCCGCACCAGGCCGTGAGGTACGGGTACTCGCGTTCCAGCCCCGGCACCGCCTCGGGATCCTCGGCGTAGGCGGTCGAACCGATGCCGACCTCTCCGAGATAGTCCCACCCGGTCCAGGTGAAGTCGCCGATCACGTGCGGGTGCTCCTGGACCATCGGCCAGAGCCTGCCGATCTGGGTGGAGAACGTCTCCGAGCCGACGAGCACCCGGTGCGGGAACAGGTTCGCGTCCAGCGCGTAGCGGCTCTCGCCGTAGTTCAGCCCGACCACGTCGAGCACCGAATGCGACTCGGCGGTCCGGCGGGTCACCGCCTCGGACGCGGCGAGCGCAGACATGGTCCCGCCGATGTCCTGGGCCATCGCCTCGTTGAGTCCCTGGGACTCGATCACTGCGGGCAGCTCGTCCATCACCGCCAGGACCGAGTTGACCCCGTTGGTGATCAGGCGCGTCGGGTCGAGGAGGCGCACATGCTCGGCCATCTGCCTGGCCAGCCGTGAGCCGTGCGGGGTGCCGACCTCGGCGATCTCGTTGCCCAGCGAGTACATGATGACGCTCGGGTGGTTCAGGTCCTTCGCGACCATCGCGGCGAGGTCCTCGCGCCACCACTGGGGGAACTCGAACGCGTAGTCGTAGGTCGTCTTGGCCCGGGTCCAGCTGTCGAAGGCCTCGTCCATCACGAGCATCCCGAGCCGGTCGCACGCATCGAGCATCGCCACGGAGACGGGGTTGTGCGCCCCGCGGATCGCGTTGAACCCGGCCGCCTTGAGCAGCTCGATCCGGCGCTCCTCCGCCCGGCCGAACGCCGCCGCACCGAGCGGGCCGTTGTCGTGGTGCAGGCACGCGCCGCGCAGCAGGACGGGTTCACCGTTGATCCGCAGACCCTTGCGCGCGTCCACGCTGATCGTCCGGATGCCGAACGACACCGTGCGCGGATCCGTCGCCTCGGTCGCGTCCGGTACCTCCACCCGCACGGTCGCGGTGTACAGGGCCGGGTGATCCACGCTCCACAGCGCCGGGTCCGGCACGAGCATCCGCTGGCGCACCAGCACCGTCTCGCCCGGGGCGAGCGTCACCGGCGCGGTGTCGGCGTCGACCACCGCCGCGTCGAGGTCAGCGACGTCGGTCCGCACCACGACGGCCGCCGTGGTCATGCCCGCGTTCGCGAGCGTGGTGGCGATCTCCACGACCGCCTGGTCGTCCTCGACCCGCACGGTGGTCACCCGCACCCCGTCGGGCACGACCGCGACCGCGTCGTCGACGTGCAGCAGGACGGGTCGGTGCAGGCCGGCACCGGAGTACCAGCGCGAGTCCTGGCCCGAGCGCACCTCGATCCGCACCTCGTTCGCGGCGCCGAACCGCAGGTAGGGCGTCAGATCCACGAAGAACCGCGCATATCCATCGGCCCGGTTGCCCGCCAACTCGTCGTTGACGAAGACCTGGGCGCGGCGGAACGCGCCCTGCACCTCCAGCCGCACCGACCGCCCCGCCCATCCCGCCGGAACGTCCACGGTCCGCAGGTACGTGAAGGCCCCGGCCGGGTAGTACGCGGCGCTGCCGCGCGCCGGCACGTCGGCCGAGCGCTCGGCGTCCCGCAGCGCGTCGTGCGGCAGCCGCACCGCGGTGACCTGCGCCCCGGTCCCCTCGAACGCCTCGAACGGACCGAGCGGCCGGCGGCAACGCCACCCGTCCGCCAGGGTGATGACCGACATCAGGTCCTCCGGGTCGTTCGGGGTCAACGCACGGGTAGCGCCGCGCGAGAGAAGGGGGTCAAGCGGACGCGCGGCGACGCGAGCCCAGAGTAGGGCTGAGCTGCTGTGCGTGCTGTCGTCGAGCCCGGCCACGCCGCGCGCTCCTCGAGGCTGTCACCTGCGTTCTTCGAGCACCGTCAGGTCGCGCTCCGCGTACCGGCGGTGCCACCACTCCTCGTTGAGGACGACGCGGAGGCACTGCCGCGGAGTCAGTACCTCGCCCTCGTCGGGCCATCCCGGACCGACCAACGGTTCGCCGGGCGCGTCGAGCTGCTCGTCGGTCAGGCCGTCGACGACGCCCCGGACGAGCGCCATCGCCCGAAGGCGCAGCGCGAGGGCCTCGTCCAGCGTCGGCCGGGCGTCCCGGTCGTGCGGCACGCCCTCCCGGGGTTCCATCTGGTCCCACGGCAGGGACAGCGGGTGCCAGGGGCGCGGATCGGCGAGCACGCCGCGACCCACCCACGACTCGGACGCGAACGCGAGATGACGGAGGGTCTGGATGAACGACCACTCCTCGCCGACCGATTCGTGCAGCCGCTCCTCGGGCAGCCGACGCGCCCTCTCGACGGTGTCCGCCCACACCTGCTCGTTCACGTCCCACGCGGCCCGGAACCCGTCCGCCGTGGTGGGTCTGAACGCGCTGCGCTCGGGGTGGCGGCGGTCCAGCTCGGCCTCGACCAGCGGCACCACGTCGATCCCGTTGACCACGAGGCTCTCGATCTCGCCGTCGATCGTGGTGCCCGAGACCTCGACGTCGCGCATCACCACGTTCTGCAGCGCCACGGCGCGGAACGTCGAGCCCGTGAAGTCCACCCTGGTGAAGCGGGAGCCCGTCAGGTCGACGTTCTCCAGCTCGGTGCCCCGCCGATCCTCAAAGTCCA
The DNA here is from genome assembly GCF_056403775.1 of Cellulomonas sp. P2_F12. Taxonomy (NCBI): domain Bacteria; kingdom Bacillati; phylum Actinomycetota; class Actinomycetes; order Micrococcales; family Cellulomonadaceae; genus Cellulomonas; species Cellulomonas sp. P2_F12. Next base: position 995,272 of record NZ_JBFUEV010000001.1, read on the forward strand.
TGCCACACACGCTAGAACCGGGGTCCGACATCGGGCACGCAAGGACGCCGGGCTCGCGGCGTCGCTCAGTGCTCGGCGGTGTCGAACGCGGGCGCGAACCGCAGCTCGCCACGCGGCGAGGGTCCCGTGAAGGTGACGTACTGGACGATGGCGCGGTCCAGGTCACCGTGCGACAGCGGCCCGTCGCCCGTGAAGCCCATCCGGCCGTAGATCGCCGGGTCACCGATCAGCGCGCAGCCGCGAGCCCCGCGCTCCCGCAGCCGCCGCAGACCCTCGGCCACCAGCGCCCGACCGATCCCCCGCCGCTGCCGGTCGAGCCGGACGGAGATCGGCCCGAGCCCGAACCAGCCGTCGTGCAGCCCGTCGATCGTCACGGGCGAGAACGCGACGTGCCCCACGACGTCGCCGTCGTCCTCCGCCACCAGCGAGAGCGTCAGGTCACCGGACGCCCGCAGTCGTCGGATGATCGGCGCCTCGGAGCCGTCGCTGAACCACTGCGGCTCGAAGGCGGCCACGGTCAGCCGATCGATCGCGTCGGCGTCGTCGTCTGGGCGTTCGGGTCGGATCAGCACCGTCGTCTCCGGGATCGCATGGCGCGCCCGCCTCGGACGCGCCTGGCAGCGTAGGGCCGGGTGGCGCGGAGCCGAAGCGGATTTGTGGGCGCAGCCCGTGCCGACGGGCGGTGGAACGCCGGCCCGCAGGCGACCGATGGCCCTCCTCAGTCGAAAGGCCGCCTCTCCGACGGGAGAAACGGCCTCTGACCTGCTACTTCGGTGGGTCTGAGGGAATTCGAACCCCCGACCCGCAACGACCCGACACGACGGTCACGCGGCCGCGTACCCCCGCGCCGCTCGCAGCATCAGGACGCACACGATCGCGGCGAGGACGCCGACCACCCCGACCGCCGGCGCCAGTCCGCCGACCGCAGCGGTCAGGCCACCCATGATCAGCGGGGTCAGGAACTGCCCTCCGAAGAACGCGGACTGCCACAACCCGGTCGAGCGGCCGCGCTCCTCGAAGCGGACGGTCGAGAGCGCCCAGGTCACCAGGGACGGCAGCAGCAGACCGGAGCCGGCCGAGGCGACGACGGCGCCGACCACGACACCTGGCATGCCGGGGACGAACGCGATCACGCCCATGCCGACCGCCTGCAACCCGAACCCGACGGCGAGCAGGACGGGCTTAGCCGTGGTCGACACCCGAGCGAACGTCAGGGCGCCTGCGGCAGTGGCCAGCGACGCGATCGCGGCCACCGCCCCGATGGTCTTGGTGTCCGTGTCGGCGACACCGGTGTCGACGACGAGGTAGCTGACCTCGATGACCAGGACGTAGAACGTGAAGCCGCCGAAGAGCGTCACGACCAGCGGCAGACCGAGCTGTCCCCACGGGATCCGCGACTTCGGAGCGGCCACCGCCTGCATCGCACGCTCCTCGTCACCAGTCGGCTCCCACAGCGAGAAGATCATGGGAACGGCGATGACGATGCTGATCGCGTAGACCCAGAACGGCGTGTGCCATCCGCTGACCCCCAGGGCGCCGCCGATCGCGATGAAGAGGGTTGCGGCCAGTGTCGTCACGACGGTCTGCAGCCCGAGATAGCGGTTACGTCGCTTGGGCTCGTGGAAGTAGTCGATGATCAGCGTGGTGCAGACGGTCATGATCGCGGCCTCGCACGCGCCGACCAGGACTCTGCTGGCGAGGATCGCGTGCAGGTCGTCGAGCCAGACCGGCGCAGTTCCCGCGAGGGCGTACGCGAACATCGCGACGATCAGCAGTGGCTTGCGCCCGAGCCGGTCGACGATCTGCCCGGCGAACGGCGCGAACAGCGCGATGATCAGCGCGGGGATGGCCACGATCATCGGGACGAGGATCTCGGAGCCGGGAACGGATCCGAACTCCTCGGAGAGCTGAGGAAGGATCGGGGTGATCAGGACTGCTCCGAGGACCGGCATGCAGCTGCCCGCCAGAAGCAGGACGGCCTGCCAGACGCCGGCTCGGCGCGTGATCGGCAAGGTGGCGGTCGGGCTGTTCGTCATTGAACCTCCAGGTGGGTGCCTGCTCGCGCACAGCGCCGCCGCGACACTGCGGCTGCGGGGCCTATTCGAGGGCCATCGGAGGTAGCCCGGCAACGGCCCATCTGCTGATGTCGCGCATCATCGGGCTCGATGGCTCGGGGCGATGCCGTGCGGCTGCCGGGATCAGGCGCCCCGCAGCGCGCGGCGGATCACGTCCGGCGCATCCTCGATCCGACCTCCGTTGCCGAGGCCTACCGCCGCCCACCACAGCGTCCTCGATCGGGCAGGGACGGTCGCTCTGAGCTCGATGGCCTGAACGTCGAGGCTGGGAACGCGTTCGTCCCATGCCGCCGGTCGCAGGTCGCGCCACTCGACGTCCAGGTGGATCGCGGTGTGCTGCGCGAGGTTGCGCAGCGCCTGGGACGGCAGGGTCGCGGTGAACGCCTCGACCTCGTCGCGCTCGGTGGGTGACGACCACATCGGTTCGTACACCCGGGTCTCGACCCACTCCGTGCTTCGCGTCAGCGCGCGCGCGTCCAAGGCGACGTGTGCCACCAGCCGACGTCGCGACCATCCGTTGACGTCGGACGGTTCGTCGAGCTGCTCGTCGGCCAGGCCGCGAAGCTGCCTCGCGTAGTAGGCCTGAGCACGACGCGCCACCAGCAGGTCGGCGAGGATCGACGCGTCGTCGGTGCGGTCTGTGCGAGCCGGCACCCTTCAGCCTCGACCGGGCAGGTACGTGCGCGCGAAGCCGAGCGCCTCGATCACCGGACCGTCGTTGAAGCGGAACAGATCGAGCTCGCTGCCCGCGGCGAGCGACCACGACGTCCAGCTCGGCACGGCGAACAGGTCCCCCTTGTCCACCGCGTGCTCGACTCCGCCGAGGATGGCGGTCCCCGTCCCCTCGAACACCTGCCACACGGACGAGCCGACCTCGTGCCGGACAGGCGTGACCGTGCCGGCCCGCAGGCGGTGGAACTCGGCGCGCAGCGTGGGCATCACGTCGCCGCCGGTCGTCGGGTTGATGTAGCGGATCGCCGCGTGGCCCTGCTCGACAGTCGCAGGCTGGCCCTCGTCCTCGAGCGCCAGCTGCTCCGTGAGGGCCCGGTCTGTGTGCTCCCACCGGTACGCCATGAGCGGCGAGCTGACGCGTGACCCCAGCTCGCTGAGGGGGCGGAGGCCCGGGTGCGCCCAGAGCCTCTCGTTGCGTGAGATGGGGGGCGATGCCTCGTCTGTGACGCGCTCGGCGCCGAACTCGAAGAAGCCGACGTCCGTGTAGTGCGACAGGGGCACGTCAAGACCGTCGATCCACGCCATCGGTTGGTCCGTGTCGTTGTGGTGACCGTGGAAGTTCCACCCGGGCGTCAGGAGCAGGTCCCCGCGGCGCATGGCGACCGGGTCGCCGTTCACGACGGTCCACACGCCCTCACCCTCGATCACGAACCGGAACGCGTTTTGCGCGTGGCGATGCTCGGGCGCGGTCTCGTGGCCGCCGAGGTACTGGATGGCGCACCAGAGCGTCGGGGTCGCGTAGGCCGTCCCCGGCAGACCGGGATTGGCCAGGCCGATCGCACGGCGCTCACCGCCGCGGCCGACCGGAACCAGCGCCCCGCTGCGCTCGGCGATGTCGAACAGCTGCTTCCACCGCCAGACGTGCGGCACCGCTCTGGGCGTCGGTGCCATCGGCATCAGGTCGTCGCGTTGAGTCCAGAGCGGGCTCGTGCTGATCGCGGCGAAATCCTCGTACAGGCGCGCCAGCTCGGGTGTGTCGGCGGTGCCGTCCATCTGCTTCATTGCAGCCCTCTCGTCGGAGACGAGTCGTTGCTATCCCACCGGTTCCGACGTCGACAAGGCGATCGGGCGCGTCCTGGCATCAGAACTCATGATGCGCGGGATCACTGATCAGCGGCTTCACGGTGCGGTTGCGCCGACCGATCCTTTAGCCGCCGACAACGGCGCACCGTGCAAAGAAGGACGGACGAACTCGTGAGCACCGCCACCCCCCTGCCGCCGACGACGGCGTACGCCGTCGGGACCTTCGACGCCGGCTCCGGCCCCTTCGCCGGCCTGATCGTCGGGTCCGAGGTGCTCGACCTCGCGTCGATCCCCGAGCACCTCGCACCGGTGCGCTCGACGGACGAGCTGCTCCAGCAGTGGGACGCCGTCGCTCCCCTGCTCGCCGGCCTCGCTGAGCTGCGGCCGGGGCGCTGGCTGCCGGTCGGCGAGCTGTCGGTCCTGCCGCCCGTCGCGCCCCGCCAGATCCTGCAGGCCGGGGCGAACTACCGCACCCACGTCCTCGACCTCGCGGTGAAGCACACCGAGCTCTCGGCCGGCCGCACGGAAGACCAGGTCCGGGTGGAAGCGGCGGCCATGATGGACGAGCGTGCGCGCACCGGCATCCCGTACCTGTTCAGCGGGGCATCGTCGGCAATCACGGGCCCGTACGACGACGTCGAGCTGCCGGGCTACAGCGAGCAGCACGACTGGGAGCTCGAGCTGGTCGCCGTGATCGGCCGCCCCGCCTACCAGGTCGGCCGCGACGACGCGCTCGCCTGCGTGGCCGGCTACACGATCGCCAACGACCTGACCACGCGGGACCTGATCTTCCGGAAGGACATGCCCGAGATCGGGACTGACTGGCTGCGGGCGAAGAACGCACCTGGATTCCTGCCCCTCGGCCCGTACCTCGTGCCGTCCGGACTCGTCGGTGACCCCGCCGACCTGCGCCTGACCCTGAGCCTCAACGGCGAGGTCATGCAGGACGAGTCCGCCAAGGACATGCTCTTCGACGTCGCCTCGCTCGTCTCGCACGCGTCCCACTTCGTCGCGTTGTCCCCCGGCGACCTCGTCCTCACGGGCAGCCCCGCAGGCAACGGCATGCACTGGCGACGGTTCCTTCACGCGGGCGACGTCATCGACGCCACGATCTCCGGACTCGGTGCCCAGCGGACGACGTTCGTCGACCCCACGACCGTTGACGTCGCATGACCTCGCTGGACGACATCGTCGACCTGGACCCGTCGACCCTCGACCGGTCCGACCCGGAAGGTCTCATCGGCGTCCTGGCCACCGCCTGCTCGAACACCGGGCGGTGGGGTGAGGACGACGTGCTCGGCACGCTCAACCTCATCGACGACGCGAAGCGTGCGGCTGCGGCTGCGCTCGTCCGCCGTGGCCGCACGTTCTCGCTGTCGCTGCCGTTCGACATGAATGGTCCGCAGAACGGTTGGCGTCGTCGCACGAACCCGGTGCACACGATGCTCGACACGGGCGTGGACGCCGAGCGTGGGATCCAGGGCTTTCCGCACGGGCTGGGCGGAGCAGACGACGTGGTGGCCATGCCGCTGCAGTGCTCGACGCAGTGGGACGGCCTGGGCCACATCTTCGACCACGGCCGGGCCTACAACGGTCGCAGGGCCGGCGACGTCGTGACGAGTGCCGGCGACCAGGTCACCGGGATCGAGACCGCCGCCGCGCAGATCGCCGGGCGTGGCGTGCTGCTGGATGTCGGCCGCCTGCTCGGCGAGGACGCCGGCGGTGCCGGCGGAGAGCTCGCCGACGGGTTCGCGATCACGACCGACCACCTCCGCGCGTGCATCAGCGCCCAGGGCCCGACCTCGACGATCGGGCCCGGTGACATCGTCCTGGTGCGCACGGGCCGCCTGGCGCGAGCCAAACGGGAGGGCTGGGGCCAGTACGCAGGCGGTCCCGCGCCCGGGCTCTCGATCACTACCGCCGGATGGTTGCGACGGACGGATGTCGCCGCGATCGCCACCGACACGTGGGGCTTCGAGGTCCGACCAAACGAGTTCGACGACGCGTTCCAGCCTCTGCACCAGGTCGTGATCCCCAACATGGGCCTGTTCGTCGGCGAGATGTGGGACCTGGACGCCCTCGCCGCGGACTGTGCCCAGGACGGTGTCTACGACTTCTGGCTCACGGCTGCCCCCATCCCTTTCACCGGTGCGGTCGGCGCCCCGGTGAACCCCCTCGCGGTGAAGTAACTCGCATCGTTCTCGAAGGAGCGAACATGCCAGCAGTCAGTAACGTCCTGGTCGTCGGCGGAGGTGCGGCCGGCGTCGCCACGGCCATCCTGCTCGCCGAGGGCGGCATCGAGGTCGACCTCGTCGAGATCAAGCCCGACATCGTCGCGTTGGGATCCGGCATCACGCTCCAGGGCAACGCCCTGCGGGTACTTCGGGACCTGGGCGTCTGGAGCGAGGTGGAGAAGGCCGGCTACGGGTTCGACACGCTCGGCCTGCGCGCGCCCGATCCTGCCGGAACGCTCCTCGCGGTCCTGCCCGACGCCCGGACCGGCGGCCGGGACCTTCCAGCGGCCCTCGGGATGCCGCGCCAGGACCTCGCTCGGGTGCTCCACGCGCGCGCTGCCGAGGTCGGCGTGAAGATCAAGCTCGCCACGACGTGCACCGGCATCGACCAGGACGAGTCCGGCGTCGACGTCGAGCTCTCGGACGGGTCGCGCGGCCGGTACGACCTGGTCGTGGGCGCGGACGGGATCCGGTCGTGGACGCGTCGGATGATCGGCGTACCACTCGAGACGCGGTCGACGGGGATGGGCATCTGGCGGGCGTTCACCACCCGCCCGGACAGCGTCACCCGCACCGACCTGTTCTACGGGGGTCCGCAGTACATCGCCGGCTACTGCCCGACGGGACCCGACTCCCTGTACGCCTACATCGTCGAGGAGGCCCAGGACCGCAGCGCGCTCACGCCCGACGAGCAGCTGAGCGAGATGGTGCGTCTCTCGGAGGGCTACGGGGGCCCGTGGGACGAGATCCGTCCGACCCTGACAGACGCGACCCGGGTGAGCTACACGTGGTTCGAGACCCACGTCCTCGACGAGCCGTGGAACCGGGGGCGCGTGGTGCTGATCGGGGATGCCGCCCACGCATGCCCGCCGACTCTTGCTCAGGGAGCGGCGCAGGCTCTCGAGGACGCAGCCGTCCTGGCGGAGCTGCTCCTCTCGAGCGACACGGTGGACGACGTCCTCTGGCAGTCGTTCACGGAGCGTCGCTACGACCGGGCGCGCGCAGTCGTCGAGGCGTCGGTCCAGCTCGGCCAGTGGCTCATCGATGGCGAGCGAGGCGACGTCCCCGGCCTCATGGGCCGCATCTCCGCGCTCGTGACGGAACCCGCATGAGCAGCGACACGTTCGGACGACTCCCGTCCGTCGACGTGCATGCACACGTCCTCGTCCCCGATGTCGAGCGGCTCGTCGCCGACCACCCCGGACTCGCCTCGCAACGCGACCTCGACCTGCGCCGGAACGGCGCGGAGTCGACGGCCGTGTCCGCCACGATGATCCGGGAACGCGGCTCGCTCCTCGTCCGGACCGACGAGCGCCTCGAGCTGATGGATCGCCAGGGTGTCGACGTCCAGGTGCTGTCCCCGTCGCCGGCCCAGTATCACTACTGGGCCGACGAGCCTCTGGCGCTCGACCTGGCGCGGCGCGTGAACGACGGCGTCGCGCAAGCCGTCCAGGCCGCCCCCACCCGGCTCACCGGCCTCGGGCTCGTGCCGCTCCAGCACCCGCACCTGGCGGCAGCAGCGCTCCGTGATGCCGTCGCGAAGGGGCTGCGCGGCGTCGAGATCTCGTCGCACGCGCCGGATCCTGCGGGCGGGATCGTCGAGCTCTCGGACCCGCGACTCGAGGAGCTCTGGGCTGAGGCGGCCGCGCTCGGAGTCGTGGTGTTCGTCCATCCGTTCGGCTGCACGCTCGACGAGCGCCTCGACACCTGGTACCTGTCGAACTCCGTCGGACAGCCCGTCGAGACGACTGTCGCGCTGTCCCACCTGATCTTCGCCGGAGTCCTCGACCGGCACCCGGGCCTGCAGATCCTGGGCGCTCACGGAGGCGGCTACCTGCCGACCTACCTGGGTCGCAACGACCGGGCGTGGCACGTGCGCGCCGAAGCGCGGACCTGCGCGAAGGCACCGAGCTCCTACCTGCGCACGATGTGGTTCGACTCCGTCGTCCACGACCGACGATCGTTGCGGACCCTCGTGGACTCGGTCGGCGTGGAACACGTCTGCATGGGAACTGACCACCCGTTCGACATGGGCTCGGACGACCCCGTGGCCGAGCTGCACGCGTCGGGGCTGACGGCCTACGAGGTCAATGCCATCCAACGCGGCAACGCCCATCGGCTCGGACTCCGCGCCGGCCTGCGGTCGTGACCACCTCGAACGCGCATCTCCTCGAGCCGCCCACGCCCGGTGCACCGAGCAGGGCGCCGAGTGCCGGGCGTGCTCCTACGATGAACCATGGCGCGCCCACCGACAACGACGTCCTGTGGCGCCCGTTCGCCGGAAGGCCGACGATGAACATCGCCAACCTGAACCTGAATCTCCTCACCGCGCTGGACGCCCTGCTGCGCGAGCGCAGTGTCACCAACGCCGCGGCGAAGCTCGGGCTGAGCCAGCCGGCACTCAGCGCCTCACTGGCGCGCCTGCGCCGGCACTTCAACGACCCGCTGCTCGTCCGGGTCGGAAACGCCTACGAGCTCACGCCGTTCGCTGAGCAGCTGCGGGAGCGGACTGGCGCGGCCATGGCGTCGGTGCAGCGCGTCTTCTCCGTCTCGCCCACCTTCCAGCCCTCACGGTCCGACCGGGTGTTCAGCGTGCTCGTCGCCGACTACTCACTCAGCGTGATCGGCACGGCGGTCAGCCAGATCGTCGCGGAGCGCGCGCCCGGGATTCGTGTCGAGTTCCACCCGCACACCCCTCAGCTGATCGAAAAGGCGGAGGAGGTGCTCCGCGAGGCCGACGCGATGATCTTGCCCCGGGGCTTCCTGTCGGGCCTGCCTCACCTCGACCTGTTCACCGACACGTGGGTCTGCATCGTCGACGCCGACCATCCGACGATCGGCGACGAGGTCACGTTGGCCGACCTCGCGCGCATCCCTTGGGTCGTCAGCTACCGCTCGTCATCAGCATTCACTCCCCCGATGCGCCAGCTCGAGAACCTCGGGGTCGACGTCCACGTCCAGATCGTCGTCGAGAGCTTCTTGGCCATCCCCCAGTTCCTCGTGGGCACCGACCGCATCGCGCTGGTCCAGGAGCGGCTCGTTCCGCACCTGATGCGCGGACACCGACTGCGCACGCTGCCGTGCCCCTTCGAGGTGATTCCCCTCGTCGAGGCGCTGTGGTGGCATCCCTCCCAGCAGCTCGAACCAGGTCACGCATGGTTGAGATCAGTCATCCTCGAGGCGGCACAGGGCGTCGATCCGTCCGAGGCGTCCGACCCCGACCAGTCGTCGGGACTCACACCACCACCGCGTTCGACCCGGACCGCGTCCTGACCCGGTCGCGGACGCGAGCCGCCCCCACGGCCCGGCCCGGTGCCCCGGCCGGGCGGTTCACCACGCGGTTCTCGACCACACCGAGCCCCTCGACCTCGAGCCGAACCACGTCCCCGGCAGTGAGCGGTCGCGGTTGTCGGGCGCCGGACCTCCCCCAGAGCTCTGCGAGGCATCCGCCGTTGCCGCACGTGCCCGACCCCAGCACGTCGCCGGCCCCCACCCACGATCCGCGAGAGGCGTGCGCGAGCATCTCCTCGAACGTCCACGATGCGTTCGACGAGAGGTCCTGACCCACGGCCTGGCCGTTGACCCATGCGCGCATGTCCAGGGCGAGGTACCCGTCCGCGTCGCGGAACTCCTCGAGCTCGTCGGCCGTCACCAGCCACGGGCCCAGGGTGTTCGCCGAGTCCTTGCCCTTGGCGGGTCCGAGGCCGACCTTCATCTCGACGGCTTGCAGGTCGCGCGCCGACCAGTCGTTCAGGATCGTGTAGCCGACGATGTGCTCGCGTGCGCGAACGGGATCGAGGTCCCGGCCGTGCTCACCGATCACCGCGGCGATCTCGAGCTCGAAGTCGAACACCTCGCAGCCCGGCGGGATCTCCACGTCGTCCCGAGCTCCGACAACGCTGTGCGGGTTGCCGAAGTAGAACGCCGGAGCCTGGTACCACTCCGCCGGAACGCCGGCACCGCCGGAGACGCTGCGCACGACCCCCTCGACGTGCTCCTCGAAGGCGACGAAGTCGCGGATCGAGGTGGGCCGCACAGGTGGGAGGAGCCGGACCTCCACGACCGGAACGGCCGGGGAGCTCGCCATCGCCCAGGATGCCGCCGCGGCCGCCGCATGGCGATCGAGGGTCGCGACGCCGAGGACGGTGGCACCCGGCGCGAGCGCCCGGACCACCTCGTCCCCGGCATCGCCGAGAACGATCCCTGCGTGCTGCTCCCCTCCGTGCCGGTACGAGGCGAGCTTCATCAGCCTCGGCCCTGGACCGCGTAGGGGTTCAGCAGCGCGTCCTCCGTACCGGGCAGGACGCCCTCCTCGGTTGCCGTCGGGTGGCCGGGGTCGTGAGGGAAGGACTCCGTCATCGACATCGGCATCGCGGAGTTCCGGTAGATGCTGTTGGAGCCGGTCGACGGCGTCCAGTCGTTCGGCGTCCAGTCGGGCACGTAGTTGCGGTAGCCGCCCGAGTTCAGCTCCACCCGCAGGCGCGACGGCTCCCGGAAGTAGAGGTAGGTCTGCTCGCCGATCCCGTGGATCGACGGTCCGTACTCGATCTCGACGCCGTTCTCCATCAGCACGTCCGCCGTGCGGACCAGCTCGGTGTCCGAGTCGGTCCAGAACGCGATGTGGTTGACGCGGCCCGGGATGCTCGACGAGTCCAGGACGACCCCGAGGTCGTGCGACTTCTCGTTGGTCGTGAGGACCCCAAACACGGTGACCGGCACGTGGTCGAGAACCGTGTACGCCATGATCCGGAAGTCCAGGACCTCGTTGTACCAGTCGCAGAAGCCCCGGACGTCGGAGGCCGCGACCGTCACATGGTCGAGGAAGCGCGGCGCGGCCGCGTGGCTGGACCGCTTCTCCGGCCGGTCCGGGAAGATCGACGCGTTCTCGTCGGTCGCGTGGTACTTCTCGATCTCCCAGAACAGCTCCATCGTGTGCCCGTACGGTCCGGTGAACTGGTACGACCGACCGTGCCCCTGGCGGCCCTCGCTCCACCGCCCGGTCACGCCGGCCGCCTCGATCCGGCGTGCTGCCTCCTCCAGAGCCTCCGGGCTCGCCGTCCGCCACGCCATGTTCTTGACCGACGGCTGGTCACCGGGCGACACGATCAGGCTGTACGCGTAGTGGTCGCCCCAGCACCGCAGGTAGACCGAGCCGTCCGCGTCCCGGTCGACGATCCGCAGGCCGAACCCGTTGACGTAGAACGCCGCAGACGCCTCGACGTCCGGCGAGGTGACCTCGAGGTGAGCGAGGTGCGAGAGGAGCTGGAACACGGCAGGTCCTTTCTCGGATCGGTCCGGGTTCTCCTCGGGACCGATCCCAGTGCTGGGTGGCACGGCGATGTGCGACGAGAAGACGATGCCTTCTCATGCGGCCGGTCGAGAAGACGAGATCGGCGATGCCCGGCATCGCTCCCGCCTATGCCTGGGCTCGGACAGCGCGCGCGCCGGAACGCCCCGCTCGGACGTCGCGCACTGGCGCGTCCGTGGCGTCGACGACCTCCGCCCAGGAGGTTCCGGGTGCGAGCTCGACCACGGCGAAGTGGTCTCCGGCGACGTCGAGGACGGCGAGGTCCGTGACGACCCGGTCGACGACCCCACGCCCGGTCAGCGGGAGCGTGCACGCACGCAGCAGCTTCGGTGCGCCGTCGCGGGTCAGGTGCTCCATCACCACGATGATGCGGCGCGCGCCGTGGACGAGATCCATGGCCCCACCCATGCCCTTGACCAGCTTTCCCGGAACCATCCAGTTGGCGAGGTCGCCGGCGGGACTGACCTGCATCGCGCCGAGCACGGCGACGTCGACATGGCCGCCGCGGATCATCCCGAAGCTCGCGGCGGAGTCGAAGAACGAGGCGCCGTCGCGAACCGTGACCGTCTCCTTGCCGGCGTTGATGAGGTCGGGATCGACGTGCGCCGACGCCGGGTAGGGCCCCACGCCGAGGATGCCGTTCTCGGACTGCAGGACGACATCGGCGCCGATCGGCAGATGGTCCGGGATGAGGGTCGGCAGGCCGATCCCCAGGTTGACGTACTGACCGTCGTGCAGCTCAGCCGCCGCACGTGCCGCAAGCTCGTCGCGCGTGAGCGCCACGGTCCACCTCCCGCCGCACGGTGACCCGTTCGATGCCCTTGGCCGCCGCTCGGGCCTCGTCGAGCGGCACGACGTGCTGGACGTAGATGCCCGGGAGGTGGACCTCGTCGGGATCGAGGTCACCCACGTCGACAAGCTCCTCGGCCTCGAGGATCGTGACGCGCCCCGCCTGCGCGGCCAGGGGGTTGAAGTTGCGCGCGGCCGCGTGAAAGACCGCGTTCCCGTGGCGGTCTGCGCGGGCAGCGCGCACCAGGGCGATGTCGGTGGTGATTGCTTCCTCGAGCACCATCTCGCGCCCTCCGAACAGGCGAACCTCCTTCGCCGGCGAGGCCGTGGCGACGGAGCCGTCGGCGCCGAATCTCCAGGGAAGTCCGCCCTCGGCGATCTGGGTTCCGACCCCGGTTGGCGTGTAGAACGCTCCGATGCCGGCCCCACCGGCGCGCAGCCGCTCGGCAAGGGTGCCTTGTGGGGTGAGTTCGACCTCGAGCTCGCCGGCGAGGTACTGCCGCGCGAACTCCTTGTTCTCGCCGACGTAGGACGCCGTGATGCGAGCGATGCGGCCCGCTTCGAGCAGCAGGCCCAGTCCGGCTCCGTCGATCCCGCAGTTGTTCGAGACGATGCTCAGGTCGGTCGCACCCTGGTCGAGCAGCGCCTGGATGAGGACGCTGGGGATGCCGCACAGCCCGAATCCCCCGACGGCGATGCTCGCGCCGTGCGCTATCGCACTCACGGCTGCCGCCGGGTCTGCGATCACCTTGTCCATCGGTGCGCCCTGTCCATGGCTGCGACTGACGTCCGGGAGCAGGACGAGGCGCTCACGAGTAGTCGCCCATGTACCAGAGGCCCGCCATGTGCATCGCCCAGTGCCCCCGCCCGCTCGCCTGCGCGGGGGCCCGGTCCGGGTCCGCTCCCCGAGCATCGGCCGGACCCGGTCGGCTCGTGTACGGGATGCTGTCGCGCGCCGTCACGCCCACCTCGAGTCGGCCGAGCCCGGAGATCTCGAGGACGACCGAACCGCCATCCGTCAGGGAGCCCACGCCTGCCGGTGTCCCGGTGGCGATGATGTCGCCCGGCTCGAGCGTCATCACGTGGCTGGCGTAGCTGATGAGCGTGGGGACGTCGAAGATCAGTTCCCGGGTCCCGACGGACTGACGCAGCTCGCCATCGACCCAACACTGCAGCGTGAGGCCCGCAGGGTCGGGCACGTCCTCCCGCGTCGTGATGTAGGGGCCGACCGGCGTGAACGTGTCGAAGGACTTGCGGGTCGACCGGTCCTCGCCGGAACGGACGGTGATGTCGAGGATCGGCACGTAGCCGAACACGTGCTCCAGGGCGTCGGCACGAGAGACGTGCCGCGCTCGACGGCCGATGACGACGCCGAGCTCACCTTCCTGGTCGGTGCGCTGGTCGGAGTAGGGCAGGCAGATGTCCTGGCCCGGTCCGATGATCGACGACGGCGCCTTGAGGAAGACCCCGTAGTCGGCGATCGACTTCTGCTCCCGCATCTCGACCTGGTGGTCGCGGTAGTTCACCGGCGCACCCACGATCTTCGAGGGCCGCGCGACGGGTGCGAGGAGCGCCGCATCGGCATCAGCGACGAACGGGGACGGCAGCAGGTCCAGCTGCCGCAGGTCGATTCCGCTCTCGATCACGGCACGGACGGGATCACCGTGCCCCGCGAGCCCCAGCTGATCGGTGACGTCCCACCATCCACCGTCTCCACGGACGGCGATCCTGTCTCCGGTCAATCGTGCGATGTGCATCTCTCACCTCTCGCTGGAAGCCGCGTCGACGTGCGCGAGCTCTCGGTCGGTCGTGGTGCGGGTCCTCTCGTCCTGGTCGAGATAGAGCCAGTCGAGCTCGTCGAAGAACTCGCCCCGCCGGCCCTTCAGGTAGGCATCGCGCAGGACCGCACCGATGCCGTCGACGTGGCAGATCTCGCCGAACGCCCGGGCCGACGACTGCACGCGCGATGTCCGAGGTTCACGCTGCGTGGCGACGTCGCGCAGCACGCGGTGCCACGAGTCGTCGCGCCAGGGTTGCGACGCTGCGACGATGCCGCCGAGCACCGCTGCGTCCTCGAGCGCCTGGCACGCCCCCTGGGCGAGGTACTGGAACATCGGGTGAGCCGCGTCTCCGAGCAGGAGCAGGCGTCCGTCGACCCACTGCGACGTCGGCAGGCGATCGGCGAGCGACCAGCACCGTTCGGTGCCGACGAACTCCAGTCCCGCGAGGACGTCCGGGTGGGCCATCGCGAACGCGTCTGCCAGCTCCTTCGGGTCGCCCGGCAGGGTGCGGTCGGACGTCGGTCGGCGCGTCCTGAACACCGCGACCTGGTTGAGCAGCTCACCGCCGCGCAAGGGGTAGCGCACGATGTGGCAGCCCGGTCCGACCCAGCACACGACGTCCTCGAGGCCGTGCGCACCGGGGACCTCGTCGATCGGCACGGTCCCGCGGTAGGCGACGTAGCCCGACGGCAGGGGCTGGTCGCCGACGAGTCGGGCACGCTGCCTGGAGCTCAACCCGTCCGCCGCGATGAGTGCGCCTGCCGCGAACCGACGGCCGTCGCTCGTGACGCCCACCACGCGGTCGTCGGCCTGGATCACCTCGTCGACGCAGGTGCCGGGCAGGAGCTCGACACCCGCGTCCCTCGCAGCGTCGAGAAGCACCGTGTGCAGGTCGGTGCGGTGTGTGACCAGGTACGGCGCGCCGTATCGCCGGAGGAACCGCCCGCCGAGGTCCTGCCGCCCGAGCACCGCATCGGTGGCGACATCCCGGATCACGAGGGCCTTGGGAGCGACCGCATTGACCCGGACGCGCTCCAGCAGACCCCAGGAGTCGAGCAGTCGAGTCGCGTTCGGGCCGAGCTGCAGCCCGGCACCGACCTCGGCGAGCTCGGGCGCCTGCTCGACGACCGTGACCTTCGCGCCCGCGCGGGCGAGGGCGAGGCCCGCGCCCAGGCCGGCGATGCCGCCGCCGACGACGAGTGCGTGACGTGTGATGTCCATCTGACAGTCCGTTCTTCGTTGAACCGGTGCGCATACAGTCGGGGCGGGCGTCTGCCAGATGCAATAGTGTTCTGCTGTGCAGAACACGCCGTTGCAGGAGACACCCGCGTACGTGATCGAGTCGGTCGACAAGGCCCTGCGCCTGCTGCAGATGCTGCGCGACGAGGGTCCGGTCCGGCTGACCGATGCGGCCGACCGCATCGAGGTCTCGCGCTCGACGACGCATCGCCTCCTGGCGATGCTCGTGTACCGCGGCTTTGCGGTGCAGCAGGCGGACAAGTCCTACGCGCCCGGACCAGGGATCCTCTCCGGGACTGCGCAGGCGGAGCTCGTGGCGCAGCTGCGATCGACGTGCCGACCCCATCTGGAGCTCCTCGCGCGCCGGTGCGGCGAGTCGGTGAACCTCATGATCCGGACGGGTCCCGTGGTGCGCTTCATCCAGACCGTCGAGGGCAGCGCGACGCTCCGCACGGCCGACCGGCAAGGTGCGGTGATGTCGAGCCTCGAGGCGTCCGGCGGCTTGGCCTTGCTCGCCGAGGCGCCACCGGCAGAGCTCGAGGCGCTCCGCGCGTCGTCACCCGGTCCGTGGTGGCCGACCGTCGAGCGCGAGATCGCGCGGGTGCGGCGCCACGGCTACGCCCTGAACCTCGCCTACACAGAGCCACAGGTCAGTGCGATCGGGCTGGCGCTGCACGACGACAGTGGCGCGGGCGTCGCCGCGTTCAGCATCTCCATGCCACAGAGCCGCTTCAGCACCCACCGCCGCGACGAGCTGGTGGTCCAGGCGCGAGCCACGCGGCAGGACATCGAGACGGACCTCGCGCGCGGACACGGTGGACGGCTCGTGGTCGCGGGCTGAGCGGGTCGGTCAGCCCGCGCCGCCCTGGCGCCGCGCCTCCTCGACCGCCGTGGCCAGCAGCTCCGGGCCGAGCGCCGTCGACGGGTCATCGAACAGTCGCTCGATCGGAAGGTCGCCGATCATCGTCAGGATGACCGGGTTGGAGAGGAAGCCCCTCGTCGAACCTCCCGGATCGAACGCGGCGGCCGACCGGAGCAACGCCGGTCCGACGGCGGGATCCGTGAGCCACTCTCGCAGGGTCGAGCGAGCGTTCAGCGTCGTCGCCGGGCCGGATGCCACTCTGCTGACCTCGGCCTGCAGGCGGATGTCACGTGAGGAAGCGCCGACCTCGATCGTGTACGTGCCGGCATCGACGACCCAGCCGTCACGGCGGTCGTCCCAGCGAGCGAACTCACGAGGCAGGACCGTCGCTCGGACTCGCGCAGCGCTTCCGGCGTCGAGCTCCACCTTGCCGAAGCCGGCGAGCGTCCGGACCGGCCGGTCGCCGCCCTCTCGCCGCTCGGGCTTCAGATAGACCTGCCAGACCTCGGCGCCCGCCACGGCACCGACGTTCCGGACCGTGAACTCGACAACGACGTCACCCGAACGCTCCCCGTCGTCGACCACCTCGACGTCGTCGTAGGCGAACCGGGTGTAGCTGAGCCCGTGACCGAACGGGAAGGCGACGTCGCGCTCGGCGTGGTCATACCCGCGGTAGCCGACGAACACCCCTTCGCCGTGGAACACGCGTCCGCCGTCGCCCGGGAACGACGGGAACGCGGGTGTGTCCGCCAGGCGGAGCGGGATCGTCTCGGTGAGGCGCCCGGACGGGTTGACCACTCCGGTCAGCACCTGAGCGATGGCCGTACCGCCGCCCTGTCCGGGAAGCCACGCCTCCACGAGTGCGCCGACGTCGGCGGACCAGGGCGAGGTCAGGACGATGCCCCCGTTGTCCAGGACGACCGCCGTTCGCGGATTGACCGCCAGCACCCTCGCGAGCAACGTGAGCTGATCGAGCGGAAGCTCGAGGGAGGCACGGTCGTATCCCTCGGACTCCGACCCCTCGCCGGGACCCAGGAAGACGACGGCGACGTCGGACTCCCCCGCGATCCGGACGGCCTCGTCAGCGAGGGCCTCGCGTTCTGTCGGCTCGCAGGAGTACCCGGCCGAGAACTCCACCGAGCGGTCGAGCGCTGCACGGAGGGCGGCCAGTGGCGTGTCCAGCCGTGTGGCCGACGCGCTGGCGCTTCCGCCTCCCTGGATGTGCGGGGTTCGCGCGAGCTCACCGATCACGGCCACCGGGCCGCCGGTCGTTCGCAGCGGGAGGAGGTCGTCGTTCTTCAGCAGGACGATCGATGCAGCGGAGGCCGTCACCGCGAGCTCGTGGTGCTCCTCGAGATCGGCCGGTCTCCCTGCCGGGGCCCCCCAGGTTCGGGCCAGGCGACGGAGCCGTTCGGCTGAGTCGACGACGACCGAGGCCTCGAGGTCGCCGCCGGCGACGGCGGCGAGAATCTGCCGGCGGGACGCGTCCGCAGGTCCGGGCATCGCGAGGTCCAGGCCTGCACGGAGCGCCTCGACCCGGTCGTCGACCGCACCCCAGTCGGACACGATCGCACCCTCGAAGCCCCACTCGTCGCGGAGGATCTCCGTGAGCAGACGACGGTCCTGCGTCACGTACGTTCCGTTGACGCGGTTGTACGACGCCATCACCATCGCCGGGCTTGCGCTCGCGACGACGTGCTCGAACGCCGACAGATAGATCTCCCGCAGTGCCCGTTCACCGACCTCGGCGCTGACCCGCATGCGGTCGGTCTCCTGGCTGTTGACCGCGAAGTGCTTCACGCACGCGCCGACCCCCGCGGACTGGACCCCGGTGACGAACCCGGCCCCGATACGGCCGGAGAGGAACGGGTCCTCCGAGTAGTACTCGAAGCCTCGCCCGCCGAGCGGCGACCGCTTGATGTTGATGCTGGGACCAAGGAGGACGTCGGCGCCTGCCGCCCGGGCCTCGCGTCCGATCGCCGCGGCCACCCGCGCAACCAGGTCGACGTCCCACGTCGCGGCCAGCGCGACCGGAGCCGGGAAGCAGGTCGCAGGAACCTTCCCGGACCAGTCAGGCAGGTTCATCGCGAGCCCGTTCGGGCCGTCGCTCAGGGTGAGCGCACGCGCGTCGTCGTCCGGTCGCGTGTGCGACATGTCGGCGCCGCTGAGCAGCGCTGCGTGCCGAACGAGCTCGGCCTCGGTCGGAGTCGACTCGGTCACGCGGTTGCTCCCTGCTCGGCCATCTCGAGGCGATCCTCCGGACTGTGGATGTTCCACAACCGCGGCATCGTCGGATCGTCGGTAGCGGCGCGGTAATGGGTCTGGAACGTGTGCGTCCCCCGGCCGACGCGGACCGTGCGCAGGGCGCCCGGCAGGTCGACGTCCGCCTCGACCCCGAACGGCAGGTCGACCTCGACGACGAGGTTGGCCCCGTTCCTCCGCCACGCGCACGTGACCATCCCGTAGGGCGAGAGGTGGGAGGCGGACGCATGCGTCAGCCCCCCGCCGGGAACCGGAGCGATCTTGACGCGCCGATATCCCGGCGCGGCGGGCGCGAGCCCAGCGACCGTCCGGTGCAGGAAGTCGACGACAGCGCCCAGCGCGTAGTGGTTGAACGACGTCATCTCGCCCGGGTTGACGGACCCGTCCGGGAGCATGCTGTCCCAGCGCTCCCAGACCGTCGTCGCCCCCATCGTCACGGGGAACAACCACGACGGGCTCTTCGTCTGCAGGAGCAGGTGGTACGCGGTGTCGACCGACCCGGTTGCCACCAGTGCGTCGCAGACGAGCGGCGTACCGATGAACCCGGTCCGGATGAGATGGTCACCCTCGCGGACGAGGTCTGCGAGGCGCTTGCCGGCTGCCGCCCGCTGCTCATCCGTCGGCAGGAGGTCGAAGCAGATCGCCAGGGAGAGCGCTGTGACGGTGTCGCTCACGACGCGGCCCGACGGCGTGACGTACTCGTCCAGGAAGGCACGGCGCGCGCGCTCGGCGACGGCTTCGTAGCGCCGCGCGAGCGACGTCCGGTCGAGGACGTCGCATGCACGTGCGGTGAGGCCGGCCGTGTGCGCGTGGTAGGCGGTGGCGACGAGGTAAGGATCTGTCGCCGAGTCCCCGGGCCGGTCCGGCGGCGCCTGCGGGTCGAGCCAGTCGCCCAGCTGGAACCCACCGGCCCACAGGCCGGTGCCGCCGGTGAGCCGCTCAACCTGGTCGACCCAGGCGGTCATGCTCGGCAGCTGCTCCTCGAGGAGGCCGAGGTCACCGGTCCGCTGGTAGAGCGTCCACGGGACGAGGACCGCCGCATCGCCCCATCCCGCAGCCGGATCGGCCGGGAACCCGCAGTCCAGCCACGGGTGGAAGTTCCGGACCGAGCCGAAGTCCCGCTGCTCGGCCGCGAGATCGCGCAGCCAGTTCCGGAGCACGCCCGTGCTCTCGTACAGAAAGGTCGCCGCGGGCGCGAAGGCCTGGATGTCGCCGGTCCAGCCCAGCCGTTCGTCTCGTTGCGGGCAGTCCGTGGGGAGATCGACGAAGTTGTCGCGCATGCTCCAGACCACGTTCTCGTGGAACTGGTCGAGCAGGGCGTTCGAGCTGCTGAACCAACCAGCACGCCGCATGTCGGAGTGGATGACCCGGGCCACAACATCGATCGCCTGGCCCTCGGGCCACCCGTCGATCTCTGCGTAGCGAAAGCCGTGCAACGTGAAGCGCGGTTCCCAGGTCTCCGGGCCGTCGCCGCGGAACGTGTAGCGGTCGATCGAGGTCGCGGTCCGCAGCGGTCGCACGCACAGCTCGTCGTTCTCGAGCACCTCGGCGTGGCGAACGGTGAGCTCGTGATGGCGAGGGGCGGTCGCCGTCAGGCGTACGCGACCGGAGATGTTCTGACCGAAGTCGAGACGGACGCGGCCGTCCGGGCGCCGCTCCACTGCCACCGGCGCCAGCTCGTCGACAGCCCGGATCGGAGGACCCGCCGGACCCTCGATCTCCGCTGAGAAGCTGCCACGCGACAAGAGTGTTGTCGGCGCCCAACCGCTCTGGTCGAAACCGACTCGACTCCAGCCATCCCGGTGGAGCCGAGCATCGTGAGACTCGCCCTCGTACAACCCCGTGGCCGTGATCGCCGACAAGGCCGTGCGCCAGTCCAAGGGGGTCCGCTCGAGGCGCCCGTCCTCGTGGAGGAGCTCGAGCTGGACCATGACCGCGACGTCATCGCCGTACACGTTCCAGAGACCGCCGTTGAAGCCGAGTCGTCCGCGGTACCAACCGTCCGCGAGCCAGATCCCGAGGGCGTTGCGGCCGGCGCTGACCAGGTCGTCCAGGTCGAATGTCTGCGCGCGAAGTCGGTGCCGAAAGCTGGTCCAGCCCGGCGACAGGATCGCGTCGTCGGCCGGTGAGCCGTTCACCTCGAGGTCGTAGACGCCGTGGGCGGCGACGTACGCACGCACTCGTCGCACGGTCGAAGGAACGTCGAACTCGGCCCGCAGGAGGTGGGCCGGCCGCGCCCCCGTCCGTGCCGCAGCGACCGACGGCGACACGAAGTCGACGTCCCAGTCGGCAGCGTCCAGTCCGCGCTCGACGAGCGTCGGCTCCGACCATGAGCTCGACGCGTCGTCGTCGAAGACTGCTCGCACGCGGACGGATGCGCGTTCGCGCGGCCGCAGCGGCGGTCCGGGCCAGCCGACGAGTACCGACTCGGCTCCGTCGATGCGCGTGCGCCTCGTCGCGTCGCTGTCCCGGGCGATCTCCACCTCGTAGGCGATCGGGTCGGCTCCCCGCCCCCCGCTGAGCCTCCAGCTGAGACGCGGCTCGGCCTCAGAGATGCCGATCGCTCGATCGAGGTGCTCGATCGTGACGGCGGCCACGGTGGTGGTCACCCCTTCACCGACCCAGCGGTGAGGCCCGTCATCATGCGCTGGTTGAGGAAGAGATAGATCAGCAGGGTGCCGAAGACGTTCAGGCAGATTGCGGCCATGGTGGGGCCGTACTCGACCTGGCCGAACTGGCCCTGGAAGCTCAGCAGCCCGACCTGGATGGTGCGCAGGTCGTCCCGGTTGGTGAACGTCAGGGCGATGAGCAGGTCGTTCCAGATGAAGAAGAACTGCACCAGAGCGACCGTGAAGACCGCGTTCCTGACGAGGGGAACTCCGACCGTGAAGAACGAGCGCAGCATGCTCGCCCCGTCGAGCGTCGCGGCTTCGAACACCTCGCGCGGCACGGCGCGGAAGTAGGTCGCCATCATGAAGACCGTGAGCGGCAGGCCGATCGCCGTGTAGGTGATCACCAGCGGCCAGAGCGAGCCCGTCAGGCCGAGCTTGAAGTAGATGGTGAACAGGGGCAGCAGGATCATCTGACCCGGGACCATGATGCCGGCCAAGAAGAGCAGCAACACCGTGCCGCGCCCCTTCCAGACCATCACCTCGAGGGCGAAGCCTGCTGCGACCCCGAGCGCGATGGTCAGAAACAATGACGGCACGACGGCAATGACGCTGTTCTTGGCGTACGTGCCGAGATTTCCTTCGGTGATCGCGCGTGTGTAGTTGTCGAAGTTCAGCCAGTTCTCCGGCAGTGCGAAGGCGGCATTGTTCAGGAACTCGGACTGCGTCTTGAGCGAGCCCAGGACGAGCCACACGAGCGGGAACACGACGACGACGATGAGGATCGCGGACACGATGCCGACGCCGACGGATCGCATGCGCCGCTTCTTCGGAACGCGATGGCGCTGCTCGATGCGCGGCGGCGCGAGGGGCTGCGAGGTGGTGGGTGCGGGAGCGAGGGACATGGATCAGGCCTTCGTCAGATCTCGGCGTGCCGAACGGAAGATGAACAGGGTGACGGACAGGCACACCACCGTGAGAAGGAACGCGATCGAGCTGCCGTAGCCGTACTTTCCGTAGGCGAACGACGTCTGGAACATGTACATCGTCAAGGGCGTCGTGCTGCTGCCAGGCCCCCCGTTGGTCAGGGCGAGCACGGAGTCGAAGATCTTCAACGTGCCGTTGATGCTGAAGATGATCGCCGACAGCAGGACCGGCCACGACAGCGGGATCACGATGTGCCGAACGAGCCCGATGCCGGTCGCGCCGTCAAGTCGCGCAGCCTCGAGCGTGTCTTCGGGGATGTCCACCAGGCCGGCGTACAGAAGGATCGCGTAGAAGCCCATCGACCTCCAGGACTCCATGACGATCAGGACCCAGAAGGCGGACGTGCTCGAGCCGAACCAGTCCACGCTCGGGATGCCGAACAGATTCAGCAGCAAGTTGACGGGGCCGACGCGCGGGGCGGACTCGAACAGCTGCTGGAAGAGGAGCCCCACGGCAACTGTGGGCAGGACGATGGGGAAGAACGCCAGTGTTCGCACGAGGTTCGAGGCTCGCCGCAGGACGAACACGTAGAGCAAGGCCAGTCCGTACCCGAGCGCGACCTGGACGATCGTGAGCACGATCGCGAATCGGACCGTGAACGACAGGGCCTCGCGCACGTCACCGTCGGTGAAGAGCTGCTGGAAGTTGTGCAGGCCGACGAAGTCAAAGCCCGTGATGGCGTTGCCTTCGAAGAACGTGTAGCCGAACGACCAGAACACGGGGACGAGGATGACCAGCGTGTAGATCGTCAGCGCGGGCGCCAGGAGCAGCGTGATGGTGCGGCGGTCGCCAAGAACTTGCTTCATCGGGAGATCTCTCACACTTCTTGTTGCATGGTTGCCGCCGGGCGCGCCCCGTTCGGAGCGCGCCCGGCGCTAGCTCAGCCCTCGTCCAGGTCCGTCTGGACCTTGCTCATGAAGTCCTCGGGGCTGATGCCGCCGGTGACCAGGAGCGAGGCGTTCGTCTGGCTCGTCGTGGAAGCCTTCGGCGGGAACAGCGCCTCGAACCACAGGACGGTCTTGCTGGTCTTCGCGATCTGGTCCTGGACCGACTGGGTCAGTGCGGGGACCTCGCCGACGTCACCGTCGACCTTGAACCCGGTGATGACGCCCTGGTCCTTGAGGGACTGAGTACCGAAGTTCTTCGCGATGCAGTTGAGCCACTGCTTGCTCCCGTCGTCGTAGCGGAGCTTCGACATCGCAAGCGGCACACCGACGTTCGCGGCGAGCTCGTCGGCCGATCCCTTGCCGCCCGTGACCGCGGGGAACGGCATGAAGCCGATGTTGTCGTTGCCGATCTGGTTCGCGGTCGGGTCGTTGAAGTTCCCGAGGACCCAGCTGCCCATGTAGAACATGGCCGCCTTGCCCGAGAGGAACTCGTTGACCGCGGTCATGTAGTCGATCGAACCGACGGACGGGCCGAAGTAGCCCTTCGCGCCGAGGTCTGCGACCTGGCTGGCCGCCTCGACATAGGTGGAGTCGGTGAGCTTCGCGCTTCCATCGGCGACCTTGGACAGGGCGTCCGAGCCGAGGCTGCGGTAGATGTAGTTGCCGACGAGGCGGGTCAGCGGCCAGCCGTCCTGGCCGTCGGCGGAGAACGGCTGGACACCGGCCGCGTTGAGCTTGTCTGCCGCAGCGACGAGGTCGTCCCAGGTGGCCGGCACCTCGATGCCGTTGTCGGCGAAGAGCTTCTTGTTGTACCAGAAGCCCTCGACGTTGAACTCGGTCGGCAGGACGTACACCTTGCCGTCGTAGAGCGACTCGATGGTCGACTTTGCGGCGGGGATGATCGCGTCGTCCAGCCCGGCGGCCGTGAGCTCCGCACCGATGTCGACCAGGGCACCCGACGACTGGATGTCCTTGGCGACCTGCGGCGAGTTGCCGCTCGCCAAGAGCGACGGCAGGTCGCTCTGCCCGGCGCGCAGCTGGAGCGACTGGTCGTAGCTCGCCTGGGGAGTGGTGTCGATCTTGAGCTTCGCCGCCGCATTCGCGTCGCTGCACGCACCTGTGGAGAGGGCAGTCAGCGTGTCCTGGATCGACGTGTTCTCCGCGAACGACAGGTAGGTGAAGTCCTTGCTGGGGCCGCTCGTCTCCGATGCCGAACCACCGCTCGAGCCTGAGCATGCCGAGAGCAGCAGTGCTCCGGCCGTAGCGATACCCAGCATCGAGGTGATCTGGGTTCGCTTCCGTGCACGCGTCAACATCACACTTCCTCCTTGAAATGTTTTGGTGGGGCGCATTGAAGCGCTTCAGGGCGAGACAGTAACTTCGCGATATCGCCGGATCAAGCCACGAAACCGCGGTAGAACAAGATCAAATAATGGACATTTGTCGTCCTGATGCGGACGTGTTTCGAGCGCTTCAAAAGCGCGTTATCGTTACCCGACCGAGACCAATCAAGGGAGATCTGGTGCAACGCAACATCCGTCTGGGAGGCACAGAGGCCCGCGCGGACATCTCCGATGTCGCATCGCTTGCGGGCGTCTCCCAAGGCACGGTCTCGAACGTCCTGAACCACCCGGACCGCGTGGCGCAGGAAACGCGGGGCCGGGTCGTGCGGGCCATCGAGATGTTGAACTACGTACCCAACGGACTGGCACGATCGCTCGCAGCGGGAACGAGCACGACCCTCGGGCTCGTCGTGACGGACCTCAGCAACTCCCTCTTCATCGACATCTCCCGTGGTGCGGAACGGGCTGCGGACCTCGCCGGCGTGAACCTCATGCTGGCCAACAGCGACGGTCGGCTCGACCGCGAGGAGCGCTACCTGACCCTGTTCGCCGAGTCGCGCTTCGCAGGGATCCTCATGACCCTCAACGACGAGCACCACTTCGCCGCCATCGCTGCGATGGCGACCGGAAGGACTCCGCTCGTCATGCTCAACTTCGACGCTCCTGAGTCACGGTTCTGCAGCGCTTCGGTCGACAACGAGCTCGGCGGCTACCTCGCCGCGCAGCACCTCCTCGAGCTCGGCCGACGGCGCCTGGTCTTCGTCGGCGGCCCGGACGAGCTCAAGCCGGTCCAGGAGCGTGGGCGCGGATTCCGACGTGCTCTGCGCGAGCGCGGGATGACCGGCAGTCAGGAGCTGATGCCTGAGCGAATCAACCGTGCCGACGGATGGGAGATCGGCTTGGAGCTCGCGGGCGCGATCTCCCGCGGCGAGGTCGATGGGATCTTCGCGTCGTCCGACCTGCTCGCGGCAGGGATCGTCCAGGCGCTCGCCGGCGCGCCGGGCATCTCGGTCCCTGAGGATGTCGCCATCGTCGGCTTCGACAACAACCAGGCCGCGTGGGACAGCCCGATCCCCATCACGACCGTGAGCCAGCCGGGCGAAGAGGTCGGCCGCATCGGCGCCGAGCTGGCGCAGGAGGAAGCCCGGACGCGTGCGCGGGATCATCAGCACCGCTCGGTGGTCCTCGCTCCCGAGCTCGTCGTGCGCCAGTCGACGTCGCTGCGGACGCACTGACGCGGAGAGGTGGCGCACGGCGCCGACGGCGGTCCATGATCGGTGTCGGGGCTGGTGACGAGCCGCATCAGCACAGAGGCCTTCCCCGTGCGTTCCGCTTCGTCGATCGTGGCTCGATGGACATGAGCGACGAGGCTTCGTTCATCACGGGTGCCGAGATCCCGGTCGACGGCGGCATGACTGCCCACGGTGGCGTGAAGTCGGTCAGCGACGCGATGCGGGTCGCAGGGGTGACGACGCCTCGAGAGCAACGGTCGCCGTGACGTAGCGGGTGGCCAGGCCGCGCCCATGCTTGGTCAGGGCGAAAGATCGTTGAACGACGTTGCGCCGCTTGTAGGTCTCGGCGTCCAGCGAGCGGGGTCGCCCGCCAGCCGAGCCCCCGGCGTTCGCGGGGGGCGGCCGAGTCCTTCTGCTCCGGGTACCACCGCGTGCGCGTAGGTGCTCGCGCACCGGGCCGGTGGGAGAGCCCTACCCCGGTTTGGTGGGGCTGCGCCCCTGACCGGGATGGCGGGGTTCGGGAGCATGGGAGTCAGTCAGGACACCCCCGCCACCCCCCGCAAGGAGCCGTCATGTCCACGGTCAGCACCCCGACGCGCCCGCGCACCGCGCCAGCCCCGCCCCACGTCCCCACTGCGCAGCGCATCGCCCGGTGGAGCGCGACGCACCGATGGGCGGCGCTCGGTCTGTGGGTCCTGCTCGTCGCGGGCACGCTCGTCGGCGGGCTCGCCGCCGGCACACGCTCGCAGACGGCAGCCGAGCAGGGGACGGGCGAGTCCGGGCGGGCCGACTTGGCGCTCGAGCGCGCCGGCTTCCCGCCGGACACCTCCGAGCGGGTGCTGGTGCAGGCGCCCGTCGGCACTGCCCTCAGCGATGCTGCCCTCGCCGCGGTCACGACCGACCTGCACGACGCCTGGGCCGACCTGCCCGAGGTCGCCACGACCGGCGATCCCGTGCGATCGACCGACGGACGCTCCGCCCTCGTGCCGCTGACGCTCGGGGTCGGATCCGCGACCGGTGCGGCGGCCGACGCGGCGGCGAGCGAGGCCGTCGTCCCGGTCATCGCGGCGACGAACCAGGTGGCCGCCGTCCACCCCGACCTGGCGATCCACGAGGTCGGCAGCGCGTCCCTCGACGTCGCGATCGACGACCAGGTGAGCAGCGACTTCGCGAGCGCCGAGAAGCTCAGCCTGCCCGTGACCTTCGCGATCCTGCTGCTCGCGTTCGGCGCGATCCTCGCGGCCGGGGTGCCCGTGCTGCTCGCGCTCTCGTCCGTGGGGTCGGCGATCGGGCTGGCTGCGCTCGTGTCGCACCTGATTCCCGCGACCGACACGCTCAGCAGCGTCATCCTGCTCGTCGGCATGGCCGTCGGCGTCGACTACTCCCTGTTCTACGTGCGCCGCATGCGCGAGGAGATGGCCCGCGGCGCGGACCGTCGCTCGGCGATCGACATCGCCGCTGCGACGAGCGGGCGCGCCGTCGTCACGTCGGGCCTGGCGGTCATCGTGTCGATGGCAGGACTGTTCTTCGCCGGCGCGTCGGTGTTCACGTCGATGGCGGTCGGGACGATGCTCGTCGTCGCCGTCGCGGTGCTCGGCTCGCTCACGGCGCTGCCCGCGATGCTGTCGCTGCTCGGCGGCGCCATCGACCGGCCCCGCATCCCGCTGCTGCACCGCCTGAGCCGTCCCGGCAAGCCCCGGTTCTGGCCGGCCGCCATGCGCGTGATCCTCGCCAGGCCCGCCGTCTCGCTGGTGCTGGCGACCGTCGCGCTCGTCGCCCTCGCCCTGCCCGCGCTGGGCATGAAGACCGGCGAGGCGAGCATGGAGACGATGGGCGAGTCCGTCCCGGCGATCGCCCCGTACGTCGCTCTCACGGAGGCGTTCCCGCAGGAGGGGTCTGCCCACACGATCGCCGTCTGGTCGACCGACGACGCCCCGCTCGACCTGTCGGCCACGAAGGCTGCGACCGACGGCCTCGTCGCCGACGCGTTGTCCAGCGGGCGGTTCGCCGACCTGTCCGGCGTCTCGTTGGACGTCTCCCCCGACGGCCGGACTGCGCGCCTGGACCTGCCCGTCGCCGGTGACCCGAGCGGCGCCCCGGCCGCCGCATCTCTCGCCCTGCTCCGCGACGACCTGGTGCCGGCGCTGCACTCCGAGCTGCCCGGGACGTCGGTCGCGGTGACCGGCGACGCCGCCCGGACGGTCGACTTCGGCAGCACCCTCTCCTCCCACCTGCCGCTCGTCATCCTCTTCGTCGTCGCCACGAGCTTCGTCGTGCTGCTGATCGCGTTCCGGTCGCTCGTCGTCGCGGCGACCGCGATCGTCCTCAACGCGCTGTCGGTCGGTGCCGCGTACGGACTGCTCGTGCTGGTGTTCCAGCACGGCGCGGGTGCCGACCTGCTCGGCGTCACGGACACCGGCTTCGTCGTCGACTGGCTCCCGCTGTTCCTGTTCGTGATCCTGTTCGGGCTCTCGATGGACTACCACGTGTTCGTCGTCAGCCGGATCCGCGAGGAGCACGTGCCCGGCGTCACCACGCGCGTCGCGGTCTCGCGCGGGGTCACCGCGTCGGCGGGCGTCGTGACGAGCGCAGCGATCGTCATGGTCGCGGTGTTCGCGATCTTCGCGTCGCTGTCGCTCGTCGAGTTCATGCAGCTCGGGATCGGCCTGGCGGCCGCCGTCATCATCGACGCGACCGTGGTGCGGGCCGTGCTGCTGCCGTCCGCGATGACACTCCTGGGCCGCTACAACTGGTGGCTGCCGCGCTGGCTCGACCGGATCCTGCCCGCGGCACACGCCTGACGCAGAACGGCCCATCGCGTGTGGGGCTCGGCCCCGATCAGCACGACGAGGGCCGTCGGCTTCAGATCGCCGCGCTCCTCGTTCATCAGGTCACGGACGACGACCTCCTCGAGGCTCCGGGGTCGCCTCGCAGCTCCGCAACCTCGCGTCTGCACCAGACGCGTACCCGTGGCGCCGAGACGATCGAGTCAGCGAGGTAGCGGACTCGTCGCGGAAGTCCACGATCGCGCAAGGCACTCCTGGCGCTCAGTGTCGCCGTCGCGTTGGACAACGCCGAGGTCCTCGGGCAGAACAGGTTGCTTGGTCGCTCCTGATCCTTGAGGACCTCGACGACATGACCCCGGCACTCGGCTCACCGGCGAGCCGCCAACCCCGCCACAAGGTCGAAGGGCCTTGAATGGGACGCTCGTCATCGAGCGCGCCCGAAGGAGACCTCATGACCGAACTTCCCCGCCTGGAGCGAGCCGGCAGCCACACGCGGCTGATCGTGGACGGCTCACCGTTCCTCTGCCTGGGCGGCGAGCTGCGTAACTCCAGCGCCTCGGATCCCGTGCACATGGCACCCCTCTGGCGCGCGATCGGGAGGTCCGGAGTGAACTCGATCATCGCTCCCGTGGGGTGGGACCAGGTGGAGCCGTCCGAGGGTGAGTTCGACTTCCGCGTCGTCGACGAGCTGCTCTCAGGTGCGCGCTCGGCGGGCGTCCGCCTCGTCCTCATCTGGTTCGGTGCGTACAAGAACGCCTTGTCCACCTATGCACCGACGTGGGTTCGCCAGGACTCCGACCGATTCGAGCGAGCCGACCGGGGACCCTCTCCTGTGCGGGCTCCTTTCAGCTACGAGGGATCGATGCCTCGCCCCACGCTGTCCGTGTTCTCCAGGCCTCTGCAAGAAGCGGACCAGGCAGCCTATGGAGCTCTGATGACGCACATCGCCCAGGTGGACGAGGATCACACCGTCATCATGATGCAGGTGGAGAACGAGGTAGGGCTCTTGGGGTCGAGCCGCGACCGCTCCTCCGCCGCCCAGCTCGCCTGGCTGTCGCCCGTGCCTGAGGCCCTCGTCGAGGCGGTGGCGACCGAACCCGCGGCCTTCGACGACGACGTCGTCGATCTGTTCGGTCGCTCGCGCCCGGACGGGGCATCGTGGCAGCAGCGATTCGGCGACGACGATCCGCTGGCCGACGAGGTCTTCATGGCGTGGGGGTTCGCCAGCTATGTCGGCGCCCTGGCGGCGAAGGGCAAGCAGATCAAGGCCCTACCTGCGTACGCGAACGCCTGGCTGGGCCCCCAGCCAGGTCAGGACACGCCGGGCCAGTATCCCAGCGGCGGTCCGACCGCACGGATGAGCGGGGTGTGGCGCGTCGCCGGACCGGCGCTCGATTTCGTGTCCCCCGACATCTACGTCTCCGACAGCGAGTCGGTCATGCGCGACTACACGTCGGACATCAACCCGCTCTTCATCCCCGAGGCGCGTGTACTGACCGGTGACGCCTTCCGCGCGTTCGGCGCCTTCAACGCCATGGGCTATCACGTCTTCGGAATCGACGACGTCCGTGAAGACAGCCAGCTCTACGACGCCTTCCGGAAACTCCTCGCACTCGCCCCGCAGATCCTCGAAGCCCAGCGGGACGGTCGGGTGATGGGATTCGCGCTGGATCCGGGGACGGACGCTGCCACCGCACGGCTCGGGTCGACGACAGTCACAGTGCGAAGTGCGCCGAAGCTCCTCGCTGACATGCTGCTGGATGCGGGTGTCCGGCTGCCGGAGCCGGCCCCGCTTCCCGACGAGACTCTGCCGACCGCCCACGCGCCCTCCCCCGGAGACTCCCGTCCGTTCGGAATCGTCCTGCACACCGGAGATCTCGAATACATCGCACTGGGACGGCAGGCGATGATCGACTTCAGTCGGGAGGGATCCGTGCTCGAGATCGACAGCCTGCGGGAGCTTCGTCTTCACGACGGCGCCTGGGTCGAGGGCCGCATCCTCAACGGAGACGAACGACTGATGATCCTCGGCCCACACGGGGTGTCGGCCGTGAGGATCACGCTGATCGCGAGCGAGTAGAAGCAGGCCAAGCAGCAGGAGGACGTACGGCTCGGCCGCGCCTTGCGGGAGTCGCGCGAGTCCGGCGCCGATGAGAACGACTGACGACTGAGAGCCAGTGCTGGATCTATCCCCAACCCGAACGGCCGACAGTTGGCAGACCGCCTCGGCGCCCACGCCGTCAGCCTGGGAGCACGACGTGTGCTGACGTCCGTGGCAGTCAGGCGCGAGACCTGCCGCGCCCCACAAGCCAGCCGATGAGGCTGATGACGAGCAGTGCGATGCCGATCCACAGCAATACCTTCGCCGCTGTGACAGCGACGCCGAGAACGATCATCACGACACCAACGACGATCAAGATCAGCCAGAGTGCCATGGGAGCATCTCCTCTTCGGGACTCGGCCTGGAGCGTGAAGCAACCCGCCCGGGCCTGGGGCGACGTCTCTGTACCCCTGGACCGAGCGTCCCACCGAGGCGGGCACCGCGCGAGCGGACGCAGCCATGACCGCCGGGACTCGTCCACGGTCAGAATCACCCGCAGCCAGCGGCGCATCGTCGGCCGCTGCTGCGCCTTGGGGCAGTTGCCGCCTGACTAGGGTGAGAGAAGGCTGGCATCGTCGACGATCTGGGTGGAGTGACATGACCGCGGGGCCAGACGACCCACGAGGGGGCTCGACTCTGCACGCGCTGATGTCGCTGCTGGAAGGCACGCACCTCGCACCGCCGGACCTGATTCCCGACGCGGTCGACACAGCGATCTCCCACCTCGACGCGAGCGGCGTGCTGTTCCTCGCGGACTACAGCGACACCGTGCTCGTGCCCATGGTGGGCGCCGACCGAGCTCGCCCCGACCTGCTGGCCGTCGACGCGACCCTCGCGGGGCGTGCGTACCGGCTGCTCACCGTGCAGACCAGTGTCTCCGACGGCGTGGGACTGATCTGGATGCCCGTCATCGACGGGGTCGAACGCCTCGGTGTCCTGCAGGTCAGCGTGACGGATGCGGGCCGGCTCGAGGACGACGTGTTCCTGCACGACGTGTGGTCGTTCGCGCACCTCCTCGGCCACCTCGTCTCGATCCTCGACGAGTACGGCGACGCCGTCGATGCGGTGCGCCGCCAGACGCCGCGGACCGTCTCCGCCGAGCTCATCTGGCAGCTGCTCCCACCGCTGACGTCGGGCACCAGCAAGGTCGTCGTCAGCGGCCGCCTGGAACCGTCCTCCGAGGTCGGCGGCGACGTGTTCGACTACGCGCTGTCCGACAGCCGGGCGCAGTTCGCGATCTTCGACGCCACCGGCCACGACCTGCACTCCGGCCTCGCGGCCGCGACCGCGCTCGCTGCCTACCGCAACTCACGCCGTGAGGGTCACGGACTGTTCGAGCAGACCGAGGCGGTCCACCGCGCGGTCGGCGACGAGTTCGCGGGTCGCATGTTCGCGACGGGCGTCCTGGGGACGCTCGATCTCGACACCGGCGAGCTGCGCTACATCGCGGCCGGCCACCCGCCGCCCCTCGTGCTGCGGCGTGGCCACGTGGTCAAGGTCCTGGACTCCGGCCGCCGCCCGCTGCTGGGTCTCGACATGGCGGCCGCGAACGTGGCCGTCGAGTGGCTCGAACCCGACGACGTCCTCGTCCTGTACACCGACGGGATCACCGAGGCCCGTGACGCCGAGCGCCAGTTCTTCGGCCTCGACCGACTGGTGGACTTCGTCGAACGCGAGGCCTCGGACGGCGTTCCCCTGCCCGAGATCGTCCGCCGGGTCGGGCGTCGGATCCTGGAGCACCAGAACGGCATCCTCCAGGACGACGCGACCATCCTGCTGATCCAGTGGACCTCCAACGGTCAGGATGCCCTCGAACCGACGCCCGAGTAGGGGGTCCCAGGTGCGGCGCATGCCGGCCCAGACCTGTCAGGGCACCGGCGGGTGGAGCGGCCGCGAGGTCCCGACCACCCACATGGCGTAGGTCCAGCCGTCGGCCAGCACGTCCAGGACGGCCTGCGGCGAACACCCCATCGCCCTGGTGACGGTGGCCATCAGCGCGCCGGCTCCGCCGGGTCCAGGACGACCTTGATGCAGCCGTCCTCCTTGGCCTGGAACATCGCGTAAGCCTCCGGAGCCTGCTCCAGCGGGAGCCGGTGCGTGCGCAGGTCGAGCACGCCGAGCGGGTCGTCGTCCGCTGCGACCAGCGGAAGCAGGTCGTTAACCCATCGGCGGACGTTCGCCTGCCCCATCCGCAAGGTCAGCTGGCGGTCGAACAGATCCATCATGGGCAACGGGTCCACCGCACCGCCGTAGACGCCGGAGATCGACACGGTTCCGCCGCGCCGCGCCAGCCGGATGGCCGTCTGCAGCGCCGCCAGGCGATCGATCCCGGCCTTCTCCATCACAGGCCGCGCAAGAGCGTCGGGCAGAAGGCCGGCGAGCTTCTGCGCCCCCGTCGCTGCGGGCGACCCGTGCGCCTCCATGCCCACGGCGTCGATGGTGGCGTCGGCGCCCCGGCCGTCCGTGAGGTCCCGCACCGCGGACTCGAGGTCGTCGACCTCCGTCACGTCGAGCACGTCGACGCCGTGCCGGCGGGCCATGGCCAGACGTTCCGGCACGAGGTCCAGGCCGATCACCAGCCCGGCTCCACGGTGCGCAGCGATGCGCGCCGCCATCTGCCCGATCGGGCCCAACCCGACGACGACCACCGAGCCGCCCGGCGGAACCTGCGCGTACTCGACGGCCTGCCACGCGGTCGGCAGGACGTCCGAGAGGTAGAGGTACCGCTCGTCGGGGCTCCCGTCGTCCGGCACGATGACCGGCCCGAACTGTGCCTGCGGCACGCGCAGGTACTGCGCCTGCCCGCCTGGGACCTGGCCGTACAGCTTGGTGTACCCGAAGAGGGCCGCGCCCTTGTCCTGGTCGCGGACCTGCGTGGTCTCGCACTGCGAGGTGAGACCGTGCGTGCACATCCAGCAGGTCCCGCACGCGATCCCGAACGGCACGACGACCCGGTCGCCGGGCTTGAGCCGCGTCGCCTGCGACCCGACCTCCTCGACGACACCCATCGTCTCGTGCCCGAGGATGTCCCCCTTGTCGAGGTACATCCCCAGCACGCTGTACAGGTGCAGGTCAGATCCGCAGATCGCGGTCGACGTGACTCGCACGATCGCGTCGTTCGGCTCCTCGATACGGGGGTCCGGGACGGTCTCGACCCGGACGTCCTCGCGTCCTTGCCAGGTGAGTGCTCGCACGTCGGTCCTCCCGGTCGTCAGTCCGGCGACGTCTCTGCACCTGACACGCATCGTGCGCTCCCGCGTCCGGGACCGCGACTCGGGCCGGTGCCGGCCGCACCCAGCGCCACCGGGCGGTTCGGTCCTGGAACGTCAGGCGAGCGCGTCGATCCGGGCCATCTCCTCGGCCGTGAGCTCGAACCCCAGCACGTCGAGGTTGGCGGCGATCCGGTCCCGGTCCGTCGACTTGGGTATCACGACCACCTCGTGCTGCACGTGCCAGCGGATCACCACCTGTGCGGCCGTGACGTCGTGTGCCGCGGCCGCGTCGGCCAGGGCCGGGGCGCGTAGGTCGGAGCGCTTCAACGGGCTGTAGCCCTCGACGACGATCCCGCGCTCGCGGTGCGCGGCGAGCAGCTCCGGGTCGTGGTCCGCCGGGCTGTACGGGATCTGGTTCACGGCCGGCGTTTCGCCGGTCGCGTCGATCAGCTCGTCGATCTGCGCGATCGAGTAGTTCGAGACGCCGATCGAGCGGACCAGTCCCTCGTCCCGGGCCGCACGGAACGCGTCCCACGTCCGCGGTGCCGGAGCACCGCCGGGCGGCCAGTGGATGAGCCAGAGGTCCAGGTGGTCGAGATGCAGCGCGGCCAGTGACTCGGTGAGCGTCTGTCGTTCACGCCCGACGCGTTCGGGCGGGAGCTTGGTGGTGACGAAGACGTCGTCGCGGTCGATGCCGACCGTGGCGAGCGCGCGTCCGACCTCCGCCTCGTTGCGGTACATGGTGGCGGTGTCGATGTGGCGGTAGCCGAGCTGCAGCGCCGTGCTGACGGCTCGCTCGGCCGCGCCACCTCCCGCCTGCCAGGTGCCCAGACCGACCATGGGTATCGCCCCGCCCGGCAAGCTCAGCGTGGGCACCTCGACGTGGATCATCGACCCATGATGCGTGGCCGTGCTGCGGCGCGCGAGCGAACCCGGGAAGCGCGCGGCAGGGGCGCGGAGGTCCGGCTCGTCCGCACAGGACGTCCCTCGCCTCGTCGGCGGCGCTCTCGCAGTCCGCGTCGTGCCCCTACCGCCTGGTCTTATGCGGTGGTGTCGGCCTGCGCGGTGATCTCAGCCGCGTCACTCCCGTGCTGGACCGTGATGCGGCGCGGCTTGGCTTCCTCCGCGACCGGGATGCTGAGCGTCAGGACCCCGTCGGTGTACGTGGCCGAGATGTCGTCCAGAGCCAGACCCCGGCCGACCGTCAGCTGCCTCGCGTAGGTTCCGACCGGCCGCTCCTTGGCCAGCCACTGCACGCCCTCGTCCGGCCTGCCGGTGCGCTGCGCCCTGATCGTCAGGGTGCGGTCCTCGACGTTCACGTCGATGGTCCCGGGGTCGGCGCCCGGAAGATCCATGTGGAGCACGTAGTGGTCACCGGCTCGGTACAGGTCCATCGGCATCGTCGCCGAGGATCGTTCGGCCGTGACCAGCTGGCCGAAGATCCGGTCGAGCTCCTGGAGCGGGTCGAATCGCGTAGCCATGATCCTCACCTCCCTCTCGGTGGGCGTCGGACGGTCCGGCGCCCGGATGCTTTCCGGCCTCGGCCGGAACGGCTACAGCAGAAGAATTAGCACTCGGGCATCGGGAGTGCCAGGGGGGATCGGTGGGCGTTCGCAGTGGGCGAACCCGCCGACACGACAGGTCTCGGCGCGAGCACGAGACCTCGGGTCGACGGACGCCGCGCGATCGCGCGGCGAAGTACCTACGCTCGTGCCAGGTCGAGGAGCGGCTGTCGAGACCGGCGAACTCGCGTTGCCGGGGCACGAGAGGCCAGCCCATGCCACAGCGACATCCAGGTGCGAGGGCCAGGAGCACGGCCGACCGCGTCCACATCTGGCGGTCCCGGTGAGCACGACCACGCGGCGAGCGGATCCGACAGTCGACTGGGCGGGAGTCCGCATCGGCCCCGGCCCGGCGCGTCCCCTCCCGGCACTCCCGGGCTCCGTGGACGAGGCCCTGCGGGACGTTCCCGACTGGCCCGACGACCTGCTGCCCGGGCGGGGCGACACGCTGGGCCTGTGGGAGCTGCTGGCGTCGCTCGCCGCCTCGGACCTTGCCGTGGCCCGCGCCGTCGAACCGCACCTCGACGCGCGAGCGATCCTCGACCAGGCCCAGCCGGCCGACATCACCAGCGGTCCGTTGGGGACGTGGGGCGTCTTCGCCGCGCAGACCCCGGCCCAGCGGTTGCGCGCGACGCGCGCGCCTGGCGAACCGTGGCGGCTGCACGGGGTCAAGCCCTGGTGCTCGCTCGCGGATCGGTTGGATGGCGCCCTCGTCACCGCGCAGCTGCCGGGCGAGGCCGACGACCACGGTCTGTTCGTCGTCGACCTGCACGAACCGGGCCTCACGGTCATGAGCGACGCGTGGGTGTCGCGCGGTCTGCGCGAGATCCCGAGCACGGCCGTCCAGTTCTCCGACGTCCGTGCCGAGTTCGTCCGCGACAGCGACTGGTATGTGCGGCGTCCGGGATTCTGGTGGGGCGGGATCGGCGTCGCCGCGTGCTGGTACGGCGGCGCGGTCGGCATCGCCCGACGGGTGCTGAGCGAGGCGCACCGACGGCCCGACGACCGCTTGCTCGCCATGCACGTCGGCCAGATCGACGAGCGGCTCGCGGCGGCGCGCTATGCCCTCGCCCATGCTGCGAGCGCCGTCGACGTCTCCGGACGGGCCACCGACGGCGGCCGGGTGATGGCCTCCGACATCGAGCGGGCCGCCGGCCGGCTGCTGGCCCGGCGCGTGCGCGCGGTCGTCGCGCGAGCCTGCGAGGACGTCCTGCAGAGCTCGGCCCACGCCCTGGGCCCGGGACCGCTGACGCAGGAGGAGAACCACGCCAAGCGCGTGGTGGACCTCCAGGTCTACGTCCGGCAACACCACGCCGAGCGTGACGACGCGTCGCTGGGCGTCACGTTGGCGGCGTCGTCGGACGAGCCGTGGTGAGGTTCGACGGCCGCGCGCCCGGCACGTCCGCGGACGACTGGTCGGCGGACCCCCGGCTCGCGGACCTCGACCCGATCGGCCTGCCCGGACGCGGACGCGTGGTCGTCGTCGCGGCGCACCCGGACGACGAGACCCTGGGCGCTGGTGGCCTGATCGCCGAGCTCGCCGCGGCAGGGCGCCCCCCGGAGGTCGTCGTCGTGACCGACGGGGCCGCCTCTCACCCGGGTTCGGTGACCCTGCCGCCGGAGCGGCTCGCCGCGCTCCGGGCGGACGAGGTCCGGCGCGCCGTCGCACTCCTGTCGCCCGACTCACCGGTGACGCATCTCGGCCATCAGGACGGCCGCGTCCAGGAGGAGCGCGACTCCATCGCCCGCGAGCTGGCCGAGATCTGCGGCCCGGATGCCTCCGCCGTGACGCTGGTGGCGCCGTGGCGGGGCGACGGTCACCGCGACCACCGGGTGCTGGGCGAGATCTGCGCCGAGCGGGCGGTCCAGACCGGAGCCCAGCTGCTCGAGTACCCGATCTGGCTCTGGCACTGGGCGACGCCGGCGGACCCGGACGTGCCGTGGTCGCACATGCGGGCGCTGCGGCTGTCGGACCGCTCGATCGTGCTCAAGAACCGCGCGGTCGGCGCGCACGTCACGCAGGTCCGCGCGGCGTCGCCGGCAGTGGCGGACGCGGCCCCGCTGCACCCGGAGTTCCTTCGTGCGTTCGACCGGGACGTCGAGGTCTTCGTCACCGCCGGGAAGTCGTCGGGCGACCTGTCCGCGGCGTTCTTCGACGAGAGCTACGCCCGCCGCGGCGACCCGTGGTACCTGGCCACGCGGTGGTACGAGCGCCGGAAGCGGGCCGCCACGCTGGCCGCGATCCCCGAGGACGAGGTCGGGAGCGTCCTCGAGATCGGGTGCTCCATCGGCACGCTCACCGTCGAGCTCGCCCGGCGCTGCCGCCGGCTCGTGGCGACCGACGTCTCGGCGGCAGCACTGTCGCAGGCGAAGGAACGGACCGGCCACCTGGCGAACGTCGACCTGCTCCAGCACGACATGGCGGAGGGTGTGCCGGGTGGTCCCTACGACCTGATCGTCCTCTCCGAGGTCGGCTACTACCTGACCGCGCCGCACCTGCGGCGACTGGCTCGCGAGCTGACGGACGCGCTCACCGAGACGGGCAGCCTGGTGGCGTGCCACTGGAGACACCCGGTGGCGGAGTACCCGCTGGGCGGGGACGCCGTGCACCATGTGCTGCGCAGCTCGATCGGTGCCCGGCGGCTCCTGATGCATGTCGAGGACGACTTCGTCCTCGAGGTGTGGAGCCGCGATCCACGCTCGGTGGCGAACCGGGCAGGGCTGGCATGACGGCGCCGATCGAGCACGTGATCGTCGTCGTGCCTGCGCGCAACGAGGAGGACCTCATTGCCCGCTGCCTGCACTCGGTGTGCCTCGCCGCCGCGGCGACCGTCGGTCCCAGCGTGCACGTCGTCGTCGTGCTCGACGACTGCGACGACGCGACCGCGCTGATCGCCGCGCGGTTCCCCGTGGATGTCCACACGATCGCCGTGCGGTCGGTCGGTGCCGCACGTGCGTACGGCGTGTCCCACGGGCTGTCGGTTGCGCGTTCGGACCTGGCCCGGACGTGGATCGCCAGCACGGACGCCGACTCGCAGGTGCCGACCCACTGGTTGACCCGGCAGCTCGCCCACGCCGGCCTGGGCGCCCACGTGGTCGTCGGCACCGTCCGCCCTGATCCTCTCGATCTGGACGAGCAGCAGCTCGCCAGGTGGGCCGCTACACGCAGGCCTGGCCGGCCGAACGGTCACGTGCACGGGGCGAACCTGGGCGTCCGGGCGGACGCCTACGTCCGCGCCGGTGGGTTCGACCACGAGCCGGAGCACGAGGACGTCCATCTCGTGCAGCGGATCGCGTCGACCGGGTCCGCGGTCCTCGTCGCCTGCGACGAGGGCGACGTGCTCACCTCCGGCCGCACGACGGGACGCACGCCAGGCGGCTACGCACGGTACCTGGGCACGGCTCTGTCCAGCTGACCTCTCCCGCGCCACGCATGGCCGACCGGTTCAGTCTTCTCGGACGACGACGACGCCGAGTGCGGGGACGTCCGCCCCCGCCTCGTGACGTCGGTCGGCCACCAGGTCATGCCCGGAGACGTGCAGGGGCACGTCCGTGCTGGTGTGGTTGACCGCGAACAGCCAGCTACCGGTCGCGCTCGTCCGACGGACAACTTCCAAGCCGCCTGGCGACGGGACGAGGGACGACACGCCGGACGCCGCGAGCACACGTCCGAGCAGGTCGCCGAGGGACGGGTCGTCGAGGCGGGTCGACAGGTACCACGCGGCACCGCCCGCCCGCGTCACTCGGCGCGTGACCGCAGGGCCGCCCGCCGACGGTCCGTCGAGGTAGGTCGACACTGCCTCGGCGCCTGCCAGCGTCATCCGCTCGGTCCAGACTTCCCCGGTGCTCCCGTCGCTCAGCGTCGTCGTGCCATGGGCAGCCAGCGGCGCGAACTCCTCCACGCGGATGCCGAGCAGGTCCCGGAACGCCCCGGGGTAGCCGCCCAGCAGCACGCGGTCCTGCTCGTCGACGATGCCGGAGAAGTACGTGACGAGCACCTGGCCGCCGCGAGCCACGACGGCCGACAGCCGGTCGGACAGGTCCGCAGGCGCGAGGTAGAGCGTCGGCACCAGGACAACGTCGTAGCCGTCGAGCGACGACGTCGCGGGCACCACGTCGACCGCGACGCCCGCGTCGAGGAGCGCGCCGTGCATGCGCTGGGCGAGGTCGAGGTAGCGCAGGTCGACGGTGGGGCGAGCCTCCAGCTCGGCCGCCCACCACGCCTGGGTGTCCCACAGCAGGGCCACGCGTGCCTGCTCGACCTCGCTCCCCTGCACCTCGGCGAGCCGGCCCAGGGTAGCCCCCAGCTCGACGACGTCCCGGAACAGCTGCGAGTCGCGCCCGGCGTGCGGAACCATCCCGGAGTGGTACTTCTCCGCACCGGCGCGCGACTGCCGCCACTGGAAGAAGAGCACCCCGTCGGCGCCGCGGGCGACGTGCTGCAGCGAGTTGCGCAGCATCTGCCCGGGCTCCTTGGCGATGTTGCGCGGCTGCCAGTTGACCGCACTCGTGGAGTGCTCCATGAGGATCCACGGGTGGCCGCCGGCCAGACCGCGCGTCCGGTCGGCGCTGAACGCGAGATCGGCCCACCCGCGCGGGTCCTCGCCCCAGAGGTAGTGGTCGTTCGAGACGATGTCGAGGAGCGGTGTCGTGGTCGTGTAGTCGATCTTCTGGAACCCGCTGATGACCATGTAGTTCGTCGTCACCGGCAGGTGGGGCGTCACCTCGCGCAGCACCGCCGCCTCGGCCTCGAGGTGCGCGACGAACGCATCGGAGGAGAACCGCTCGAACGCGAGACGCTGCCCCGGGTTGGGGAACGCGGTGGTGCGCCGCGGCGGCAGGATCTGCTCGAAGGACGAGTACCGCTGACCCCAGAACTCGGTGCCCCACGCCAGGTTGAGCGCGTCGACGTCTGCGTACCGGGCTCGCAACCACTCGCGGAACGCTGCTGCGGACACGTCGCAGTAGCAGCGGCCGTTGTGGCCGCCCAACTCGTTCGAGACGTGCCACATCTTCACCGCGGGGTGGTGGCCGTACCGCTCGGCGATCACGCGCGCGATCCGGGTGGCGTGCGCGCGGATCACCGGGGACGAGACGCACCACGACTCGCGGCTGCCGTGCGTGAACCGCAGGCCGTCGGCACCGACGGGCAGCATCTCCGGGTGCGCGAGGTGCAGCCACACGGGCGGCGCGGCGCTGGGTGTCGCCAGGTCCACCCCGATCCCGGCCTCGTGCAGCAGGTCCAGGATCCGGTCGAGCCAGCCGAACTCGAACCGTCCTTCCTCGGGCTCGAGCTCGCCCCACGAGAAGATGCCGACGCTCACCAGCGTCACACCCGCCTCCCGCATGAGCGCGACGTCGTCGGCCCAGACCTCCTCCGGCCACTGCTCCGGGTTGTAGTCCGCTCCGAACGCGATGCCCTCGGTGGGCCACGGGCCGGTCCAGCGCGGGCTCACCGGGTCACCGCCACGAGCACGTCCCACGCGCCGAGCGTGACGGAGTCGCCCGCGGCGACCCGAACCGGGGCCGACGTGAACCCGTGCGGAGCCGCGAGAACGTCGAAGTCAGTCAGAACAGTTGCCACGGTGGCCTCCCAGGACCAGTTGTGCACGAGGTGCGCCCGCACGTCCGCGAGCCGGGTATCCACACGGGCCCGACCCGCGCTGGAGCGCCGGGGGCATCGGTGCGTACGGGGGACGACCTCGTGCGGGCCATCGCCCGTGAGGTCGTTGATCGCGACACCGTTCCCTTCGAGGAGCGAGTCCATGTCGCGGTTCCTCCTGACGACGGGTGATCGGGTCGATGGTCCTGGGACACGCACGTGCAGCTACGCGACGAAATGATGCGTCCCCCCGTCGACCCGCTCCACCCGGCCGTCGGGGAGCACGACCTCGGTCGGGATGCCCTCGGGCACGGTGACGTCGAGGTCGAACTGTGTCGCAGTCTGCGTCCAGTGCACGGCGATGCGGCCGACGGGTGAGTCATAGGCAGCGGTCACGTAGTCGATTCCCGGGCCCGGGACCGGGTGGATGCGGATTGCCCGGTAGCCGGGAGCGGCCGGTCGGATGCCGGCGACCGCCTGATAGATCCAGTCGGCCACCGCCCCGAGCGCGTAGTGGTTGAAGCTGGTCATCTCACCAGCGTTGATGCTGCCGTCCGGGAGCATCGAGTCCCACCGTTCCCAGATCGTGGTCGCTCCCATGGTCACCGGATAGAGCCACGACGGGCACTCCTTCTCGAGAAGCAGGCGGTACGCGTCGTCGACGTGACCAGTCTCGGACAACGCCCACGACACGAACGGAGTGCCGGCGAACCCGGTCGTGATGCGGTACCCGGTCGCGCGGACGATCTCTGCCAGCCGAGCAGCCGCAGCGCTCCGGTGGGGCTCGTCTAGGAGACCGAACGTGATCGCCAGTGCGTAGACAGTCGCGCAGTCCGAGACGACCCGACCGTCGCGGACGTAGTGGGCGTTGAACGCGGTCCGTGTCCGGGCCGCGAGCTCGCCCCATCGGGCCGCCTCGTCGGCGTGGCCGAGGATCGCCGCAGCCTCTGCAGTGAACGACGCGCTGCGGAACAGGCACGCGGTCGCCACGACCCCCGTGTCGGCCTTGGCGTCGGCCGGTGCGTCCGGGGGTGCGTCGGGGTCGAGCCAGTCGCCGAACTGGAACCCGCTGTCCCACAGTCCGGTCGGGGACAGCCTCGCCTCGACGGACTCCAGGTGCATCGCCATACCGGGGTAGTGCGCGCGGAGCCGGTCGACGTCGCCGAAGGCGTTCCACAGAGCCTGCGGGACCCAGACGGCGGCATCGCCCCAGACGGCGGTCGGAGTCCCACCGAACTCGATGTCGAGCCGGGACAGGTCACCGAGCTTCATGATGTCGGGAACGACGAACGGGACGATCTGTCCCGGTGCGTGCGCGGTCTCCTCGGCGAGGTCGAGGAGCCACTTGTGCAGGAAGTCGGCGGTGTCGAACTGGAACGACGCCGACGCCGCGTAGGCCGCGATGTCCCCCGTCCACCCGAGCCGCTCGTCACGCTGCGGGCAATCGGTGGGCACGTCCAGAAAGTTGCCCTTCTGGCCCCACACGGAGTTCTGCACCAGCTGGTCCACGAGCGGGTCGGAACAGCTGAACTCGCTCGTGGGCCGCATGTCGGAGTGCACGACGACCGCCTCGAGGTCGTCCGCGGTGAGCTCGCCGGGCCAGCCCGTCACCTCGACGTAGCGGAACCCGTGGAACGTGAAGGTCGGCTCGAAGGTGTCGACGCCACCGGAGAGCAGGAAGGTGTCGGTGGCGCGGGCGTCGCGCAGCGGCCGGGTACCGAGCTCTCCGTCTTCCACGACCTCGGCGTGCCGGACGACGACCTCGGAGCCTTCCGGGCCGCTGGCCGTGACACGGAGCCAGCCGACGAGGTTCTGCCCGAAGTCGACGAGCGTGCGACCGGACGGTGACTGCCAGATCCGCTGCGGGCGCAGCACCTCGTGCCGGGTGATCAGCGGAGCGACCTGTGCGACGAGCGTCGCGCGGTCGAACGGCACCTCGTGCACTGCCACAGCCTGGCCGCCGCCTCGGAGCCGAGCATCGATGCGTTGCCCGCCGTAGAGCGAGTTCTCGGTGGTTGCCGAGGTACGGGCCGTCCAGCTCGGGGACGTCGCGACGGTCTGTGAGGAGCCGTCGTCGAAGGCGATCTCCAGGACGGCGCAGAAACCGATGCGCTCTCCGTAGTTGGCGTTGGCACCGCTGAAGCCCAGGTCGCCCCGGTACCACCCGTTGCCCAGCTCGACCTCGATCTCCACCTCGCGAGGTCCGGCGGCGACGAGGCGCGTGACGTCGTACTCCTGGTACTGGAGCCGCCACTCGTACGCGGTCCAGCCCGGGTTGAGCACCGACGTGGTCACCGGACCGCCGTTCACGTACGCCTCGTACACCCCGTGCG
Organism: Cellulomonas sp. P2_F12; assembly: GCF_056403775.1. Classification (NCBI taxonomy): domain Bacteria; kingdom Bacillati; phylum Actinomycetota; class Actinomycetes; order Micrococcales; family Cellulomonadaceae; genus Cellulomonas; species Cellulomonas sp. P2_F12. The sequence continues at coordinate 1,038,231 of NZ_JBFUEV010000001.1, forward strand.
CGGTCGCGACGAGCCTCGCCGACCGAATCGTCGACGGTTCACGATCGAGCGGCACGGTGATGCCGAACGTGACGGCAGCCGTACGGCTCGCATCGCCGGAGATCATGGCGGCGCCGGAGAGGAGGTCGCTCGCACTGCTGAGGAAGGGGGTAGCGGTCTGGTGAGACAACGATGGCTCCTTTGCCGACATCGGATCACGTCACGCGACTCACGCCAGGGACGACGTGCCGGCGATCTTGAATCGGTTCATATCATCACCCATCGACCGGCTGCAGATCGGCTCACCCGAGGCAACTCACCCGATCGGCTAACGCCACGGCATGGAGCATCGGTTCAGGACCGAAGCGCGCTCGCCACAGCGCTCACCGCCCTCGACCGTCGGCACCGGGAGACAGTGAGTGTCGCTCCGCTCTCGGACGTCGCCGCGACCCGTGCCCGGTCTCGAGATTGATCTCGGAGCTCTGGTGCTGACCGCGACGTAACGCTCGCGGCAGGTTCAATGCCGACCTCGTCTACCTCGATGAGTGCGCGCGCCGGGTGGCGTCAGCCTGCGCAGCTGGGCGTGCGGTCAGCCAGTGTCGCCGGGTAGATGATGAATCAGGTTCGATCCCAGTATCGCCTACCGGCATTACCGCAGGTCAGAGGGCCGTTTCTGAATCATCGGAAACGGCCCTCAGTCGCGCGTATGCCAACTGCTTACGCCAACCAGGTCTCCAGTTGGCGTACGGAGGGACCCGATAGACACTGGCGGACACAGCGGGACGCCGCTGGTCATTGGCCCGTTCCCTGGCTCGATCTCCACGATCGGACCTTGCGCCGGAGGCGTCAGAGCCCGCGAGGTGCTCCTCACACCGCTCGGGTCACCTCCGGCACGCCATCTTGAACCGGCGGGTCATTCCTTCGTGGCACCCGCTGTCAGCCCGGTCACGAGGAAGCGCTGTGAGAACAAGAAGACCACCAGAACCGGGGCCACGGAGATGAGCGTCGCGAGCGCCAACTGGGGAAGGCTGATCGTCAACGAGGCGACATTGGTCGGGTTGAACACGGGCGTGTTCGAGATCAGCTCCGTCAGGCCCACCTGTATGGGCATCTTTCGCGACCCGGGCTGCGTGACGAACGGGAGGAAATAGTTGTTCCAGTTGCTGACAAAGTTGAAGAAGCCGACGAGCGCGATCACGGGGGTCGCCAGGGGCACGGCGATCTTCGTGAAGACCCGGAACTCGCCCGCGCCATCGATGCGGGCGGCATCGAGCAGATCGCGCGACATAGTCGTGGAAAAATAAATGTACGTCAAATAGACCCCGAACGGGAAGAAGGCGAACGGGAGGATCACGGCGAGCGGCGTACCAACCAGTTGAACACGGGTGAGTTCGAGGAAGATCGGCAACGCAAGTGCCGTGTTTGGGATGAGCATCACCATGAGAGTCGTGATGAGCACGAGCCGACGAAGCTTGAAGGTGGTCATCGCGAGGGCATAGCCCGCGGGAATCGACACGATAATCGTGAGCACCAGGGCGACCCCGCAGTACAGCACCGAATTGCCGAGCCACGTCCAGATGATGCCGTGCTGGAAGGTGACCAGATTGTTCCAGTTCTCAGCGAGTTGATCGAAGGACCCGAAACTGAACGGAAGTTCACCGTTGGCACCATTGAGTTGAGCCTGGGACTTCGTCGGCGCAAGCAACAGCCACGCCAAGGGCAGCACGAAGAACACGCTGAAGAACACGAGGACGGCAATGACGAGAACGCGCCGAAGCCAACGCGTCGGAGCCAGCGCTGAGGGAACGACGCGGAGACTAGTCGCGGTCAAAGAGTCCTCCTTTGAAGACGAAGATGGCTGCAAGGCCCGCCGCGACGAACAGTAGGAGGATCGAAATCGCCGCCGACCCGTTGTAGTCCGATTGGGTACCGAAAGCGAATTGGTAGGCAAGCTGATTGATCGAATAGTCCTTCGGGACAACTCCCCGACTCGCCTGGCTGAGGACCCTGGGCTCGACGAACAACTGGCTTCCGACCGCGATCGAGATGATGGCCATGTAGACGATCCATTTTCGCATGAGCGGAATCTGGATATACCACGCCGTCTTCAGGGGGCCGGCACCGTCGATGCGTGCGGCCTCCATCACATCGGTTGAGATCGTGTTGAGCGCGCCGTACATGATGATGATCCATCCACCGGCACCGACCCAGAACGCGATGATCGTGAAGATCACCGGAAGGTTGCTTTGGGCGACCGTTGTGGTGAAGCTATCGAATCCGAATTGCTGCAGCAAAACAGCAATAGGGCTCACGCTCGGGTCGAGCAGGAAGAGCCAGAGCAGGACGCTCGCCGACCCTGCCAACGCTCCGGGGATGTAGAACATGAATCGAGTCGACGCGGACACCCACCTGACGCGCGCGGCGTGGACGATGAGCGCCAGCACGACGACGAACAAAAGGAGGCTCACCAGCCAGATGGCGACGAAGAGCGCAACGTGCTCCACGGCCGGGAAGAATCGGAAATCGCCGAACACTTTGACAAAGTTGTCGAATGCGACGAACTGTCCGCGCTTGGTAAAAGCGAGGTACAGCGCGTACAACATCGGCACGATACCGAAGGCCAGAAGCAGCAGCACGTAGCCACTCGAGAATATGTAGCCAATGTAGGCCTGGGAGCCGGTTCGGCTCTGCGGGCGCCGGGCTGCCCCCCGCCGCCGCCCCTGTGGAGGGGAGGCGGCGAGAGGCGCTATCTCGGTGCTCGAGATGGTTCTTGTCATTCTTTACTTGACCGTGTAGCCGTTGACTCTGGCGTCGTTCTCGTATCGCGTCTTCCACTCGTCTGCGACCGAGTCGATGGTTTTGCCGGCGGCCAGAGCCGGAGCCACGATCTCGGCCCAAGCGGGCTCGGAGCTGAAGGAGAGCGTCGCACCCCATCCGGCCCAGATGTGGCTGGCTGCGCCAGTGACGACGTCCTTGAACGTGTCCGAGTCGGCCCAGTATCCGCTGTCGACCTGTCCGTCCAACCACTCGCTCGCGGTTGACTCGTACGCCGGCAGGCCGGTGATCAACTTGACAGACTGAGGACCGCTCGTCGCGTACTGCAGGAACTTGCCCACTGCCTCGAGGTTTGTCGAGTGGCTCGAGCCGTACCAGAAGCCACCGCCCACGTTGCCGGTATTGACGTCTTCGCCAGCCCAGTGCAACGGAGCGCCAGCAGCCCACGTGCCCGGCTCTGCGGCGAGGCTGTCAGGGTTCTGGATGACCGCTCCAATGAACCAGGTCGGTCCGGGGATGCCGAGCGTCGTGTCCTTGTGGTTCGCCACCCAGTCGGGTGTGAACAGTCCATCGAGCGTCAGAGTGCCGTTCGCGAACATGTGGTCCAGGAGGGCGATCATGCGGGTCGTGTGGTCATCCGAGAAGTCGGCCGTGAAGTTGTTGTCACTGTCGACCGTGTAGATCGGCGCCTGAGCGGCCCACATGTCCGTCAGCACCGCGGTGAACGGGTCACCGATCGAGCCGAGGATGTATCCAGGGTGGTCGGCTGCAAGCTTGTCGCTGAGCGCCTGGTAGTCCTCCCAGGTCTCGGGGACGTCGTAGCCAAACTCGTCGAACAGGGCCTTGTTGTACCAGAACACCACGGGCGCGAGGTTGTCGCGGGCACCGTAGATGTGGCCGTCGACCGTGACCGGGTCCAGCGCGTGCGCGGTGTAGCCGTCAAGCCAGCCGTCCTCGGTGACGCCCGTGTCGAGCGCCGCGGCGAAAGCCTGAACGCCGTTCTGCTCCTTCGCGGCCCAGCTGGCGTCGTTCACCTGCCCCGACCACACGACGTCGGGCCAGCCTTCACCGGCTGCGTCGGCGAGCGCGACCTTGGTCTGGAACGAGTTGGTACCGCCGGAGTTGCCGTCGTACGTCTCGATATTCACCTTGATGTCGGGGTTGTCCGTCTGGAATGCCTCGGCGATGGCCGAGCGGTCAGCGTCCACCCAGATGGTGATCGGGCTGTCCTTGATCTGCTCGGGGGCGGGGAATCCGAAGCTGGAGTCGGAACCACTACCTCCGCTGGAGTCGGAACCACTACCTCCGCTGGAGCAACCGGCCGCCATCAGCGCGAGGCTCGCGGCTGCTGCGGTCAGCACCAACAGACGGGGGAATCGGGTGGAGCGGCGTTGCTGTGCTGACATTGTCGCGTCCTCTTCTGGTCGACGTCGTTGACGACTTCACCACCCACTTTGGCGATGCTTTTGCCATTCGATCATACATGTGACGTATGCGCAATGAGCGCCGCTGGTTGGCGGGACCTCTCCCGTGGCGGACCTGCCACGGGCCGCGACCAGCCTGGCGCTGACCGACCTGACGCTCACCCCAACGTGATGTTGATCGGGGCCGCTTTGCCCCGATCGACGCAGTGCCCGAGCGTGACCGGCGCCGCCTCGTCAGCCGACCCCGGCCGCGATGGCGGCAAGGATCTGGTCGTGCTCAGAGGGGGTCTGCTCGTGGAACGCGGCCGGGCACGTCGAGGGAGTACCGGCTGCCCTCCCGTGCCCGCTCGAACAGCGACCGTGCGATGCTCTCCGCGATGCGCTTGTGCGACAGTGCCAGCACGGTCTCGTGGAAGGCGACGTCGGCCGCCTGGACGTGCGGGATGTGGCCGAGGGACGTCTGCATCTGCTCCAGGGTGTGCCGCGGAATTTTCGAAGCCGCGCGACGGTGCTCGGCCCGCTCGCCGCGGATCCGAGCTGATGCGGCAGGCGGCTCTGGCCAGTCACGTCTGGAGCCGGCACCACGTCGGAGGTCGCTAGCTCATCGTCCGAGCCAGCCACCGTCGACCGGGATGGTGATCCCGTCCACGTAGTCCGAGGCGGACGACGCGAGAAAGACGACCGCCCCGCACAGGTCGGTGGCTCTGCCCCACCGGCCGGCGGGGATCCGCTCGAGGATCGCCCGGGAGCGCTCGGGGTCGTCCTGCAGGGCCCGGGTGTTGTCGGTCGCGATGTAGCCGGGTGCGATCGCGTTGACGTTGACCCCATGCGATGCCCACTCGTTCGCGAGGGCCTTGGTGAGCCCGGCGACGGCGGACTTCGATGCGGTGTACCCGGGGACGTTGATCCCGCCCTGGTAGCTCAGCAGGCTCGCGGTGAAGACGATCTTCCCTGAGCCGCGCTCCAGCATCGGCCGCGCGACGAGCTGAGTCAGCACGAAGTGACTTGTGAGGTTGACCTCCAGGACGCGGTCCCACCAGTCGAGAGGATGCTGCGCTGCCGGCATCCGGGCGATCGTGCCGGCGTTGTTGACGAGGATGTCCGGCGCTCGCTCGGCGAGCTCTCCACCGAGAGTGGTGACCGCCTGACGATCGCCGAAGTCCACCGCGTAGCTCTGGAACGAGCGCCCGTGCGACTCGACGACCCGCGCCACGGCACTGCCTTCGCGTTCGAGCGTGGCGCTCACGCCGATCACGTCGGCACCCGCGGCGGCGAGCGCCTCGGCGAGGGCGAAGCCGATGCCGCGCTTGGCGCCGGTGACGACGGCGAGCCGCCCGGTCAGGTCGAACGGGTTCACTTCGCACTCTCCGTAGCGGCGACATCGACCAGGATCTTCATGGCGAGTCCCCGCTCGAGGTCGTCGAAAGCGGCTCGCACAGCGGTGAGGGGCACGACCTGTGAGATGAGCAGCTCGCTGGGCACGACACCGTCGGCCAGCAAGGAGCTCGCCGTCTCGAAGTCGGACCGCTCGTAGACGCGGGCACCCAGGACCCGGAGCTCGCGCCAGAAGATCTGCATGAGATCGACCTCCCTGCGGGCTCCGTGGATCGCGACGACGACGATCGTCCCTCGAACCTTGGCCAGCCCGGTGGCGGCAGCGACCGCAGCCGCAGCGCCGGAGACCTCGAAGACCACATCGGCACCTGCACCGTCGGTCCATGCGGCGACCCAGGCGGCCTGATCGGTCGAGCCGGGGTCGACGGCCACGTGACCGAGCTGTTCGATCTGCGCGCGACGGTGGGGATCGGGCTCGACGATCGCGACGATCGCGCCGACGTGCCGCGCGACGGTCGCGATCAGTACCCCGATCGGCCCGCCCCCGAGCACGACCACATGGTCGCCGGGCGCAACCTCACCGCGGCGTACGTCGTGGACGGCGACGGCGGTGGGCTCGACGAGAGCCGCGACGTCCAAGGCCAGGCCTGCGGGGAGTGCGACGAGAGTGTGGGCCCTCACGTTCCACAGCGTCTGCAGCGCACCCGGGGAGTCGATCCCGATGAACTCCAGGTTCTGGCAGATGTGCTGATGACCGGCCAGGCACGCCGGGCAGGTCCCGTCCCAGGCGAGCGGCATGACCGTCACGGCATCACCCGTCGACCAGCCGGCGACGCCCTCGCCCACCCTCTCGATCGTCCCGCTCATCTCGTGACCGAAGATCAGCGGCGTGGTGACGCGGGCGTCCATGGCCCCGTGGACGACGTGCAGGTCCGTACCGCACAAACCGACGAAGGCCACGCGGACCTGCACGTGACCGCTGGGCGGGGGCACAGGCTCGGACGCGAGGACCTCGACCGTCCCGTTCCCTGTATATGCAGCACTGCGCACAGCGCATCTCCTTCGGTGTCGGCCGGCGACCCTCGTTGGTCACGATCCGGTTTCGGACTGTACCGGAGGATTGAGTAAACGTCACATGTATGATCTACTCTGGCGTCGCTCGGCTCAAGACGAAGGAGTGAACATGCAGCGATTTGCGTTCGTCGTCGACGTAGTCCCCGAGAAGCGCGACGAGTACGTCCGGCTGCACGCCGACGTCTGGCCGGGCGTCGAGGCCCTGCTCTCGGCGCACCACGTGACCAACTACTCGATCCTTCTGATCGAGGACACGCTGTTCGGGTACTACGAGTACATCGGCGAAGACCACGACGCGGACCTGGCGGTCGTGGACGCCGATCCCGTCACCCGGGAGTGGCTCGCGCTCACCGGCCCCTGCCAGACACCGTTCGGACGTCTCGCCGCACCGACGGACGGATGGCGCCGGCTCGAGGAGCTCTGGCACCTTCCGTGAGGCACCTCCTCGATTCCCACCTGCACATGTGGGAGCGGGCCAAGCACCCGCAACCCTGGCTCGACGCACAGCCGATGTCGGCGATCGATCGTGACTTTCCACCAGGCGCCGCCGTCGCGGAGCTGGCACTCCACAGCGTCGACGGCTGCGTGGTGGTGCAGGCCGTCAACGACCTCTCGGAGACGGTCGACCTCCTGGCGGTGGCTCACGCCACGCCGGAGATCCGCGGTGTGGTGGGTTGGCTGGATCTCACGGGGGACGTACCGGAGCAGCTCCGGACGCTTCGCCGGTTGCCGGGCGGCGACCGGCTGGTCGGCGTTCGGCACGTCACCTTTGTCGAAGAGGACCCACACTGGCTCGCCCGGGACGACGTCCGGCGGGGGCTGTCGGATCTCGGCGACGCCGGCTTGGTGTTCGACGTACTGATCGCCCATCACCAGCTCCCCCTGGCGGCCGACGTCGCCCGCCGCCTCCCTGGGACGACCTTCGTCCTCGACCACGGGGGCAAGGTCCCGATGCGCAGTACCGAGCTGGCGACGTGGGCCCGGGACCTCGCCGAGCTCGCGGGCTGCCCGAACGTGGCCACGAAGGTCTCCGGAATAGTCACCGAGGACGACTGGCACGGCTGGTCGACCCCGCGGTTGCGCCCGGTGTTCGAGCATGCGCTCGCGACCTTCGGGTCGCAGCGGCTGCTCTTCGGCTCCGACTGGCCGGTCGTCGAGCTCGCCGGCGGGTACGGCCGTTGGCTCAGGGCGTACCTCGAGCTCACGGACGACCTGTCGCAGACCGAGCGCGATGCGATCGACGGTGTCAACGCGACCCGCGTCTACGGGCTGTGATGACGACCCATCCCGCCCGCCCGCTCGGCGGCACCGGTCTGCACATCGCGCAGTCGAGCGTGCGTGGGAGCGGGGGGGGCGGTACTTCGACACCGCGCCGCACTATGGCCTGGGCCTGTCCGAGCGCCGCTTGGGAGCGGCGTTGCAGGGACTCCCGCGAGACGAGTTCGTCGTGTCCACCAAGGTCGGTCGTCTCATCCGTCCGAACCCACGGCCGACTGCGCTCGACGCCGCACTGGCGGGTCTGCGAGGACCATGGCACGACCCTCCCGGCTGCCGCGATCGCCTTCCCTCTGCAGCACCCTGCGGTCGCGGGGGTCGTTCTGGGGATGCGTACCGTCGCGCAGGTCGACCCGAACCTGGACCGCTACGTGGAGGACGTACCGGCGGCGCTGTGGGCCGATCTGCAGAGCCTCGGGCTCCTCGCATCGTCGGTGCGCTGAGCAGGAGCGTCATCGGCGGCGCCGCACGATCTCGGCTCGCGACAATCTCCCATGTCCAGGGCGGAGCACACCTAGGCAGCTTTCCGCCACCTACCCGGTCGCGAACGAGTCACCGCCTCCCACCCGGTCGAGGATGTCCAACCCCTCACGCTGCTTGACGGTCATCGGGCCGGTGTGCGGAAACCAGGCCAGGTCCGGCCCATGCGACACCGAGAATCGGCCGGCTCATCGACCTGGGCGGCGTCCAGCACGGTTCCGGCACCGATGAGGAGGCCGCCGTGCCGGGACACGGTCCGCGGGAGGGCGAGCGCGGCCGGTGCGCGACGTGTCAACTCGGCGACCGGAAGGCCGCCCGTCACGAGCGCCTCGGCCAGACGGGTCGCACACCGTTCGTCGTCCGCGACGACGAACGGGACGAGCCAGTGGCCGTGAGAGAGCCAACGACGCCTATCGACCGCTCTGACGAGGGTCGTCCGATCGCGACTCTGGCACGAGTCGCAGGCCGGCGCGGTCGGGGCGGACGTGCGGCCCGTCCGTCTGGGCCCACCCGTCCAGCGGCACAGCCCGGGCGATCCGCGTCTCATCGATCGTCGTGCCGTGACCGGGCTTGTCCCCGAGCACGATGCCACCATCGGCGATCTCATAGTCCACCGTCATGCCGAGCGGGGCTCCAAGGTCCTGCAACTCTGCCGAGAGGTGGTTCGGAACGGCCGCGGCGGCATGGAAGACGGGGTTCGCCGTCGACCCGACAGGACTGATGGGCAGGTCGCGGCTGTGCGCGACTGCCGCGACGCGCAGGAAGTGCGTGATCCCCCACATGCTGCCGACCTGGACGATGTCGACGGCCCCAGCGTCCAGAAGCGGCTTGAACTGCTCCAGACCGGTGAGGTTTTCGCCGGTGGCGACCCCCGCGCGTACAGCGCGACTGACCACTGCCATGCCGTCGGCGTCCCACCGCCGCAACGGCTCCTCGACCCAGGACAGGTCGACCTTCTCCTCGACGGCGTGGATGTATCGGATCGCCTGCTTGCGGTTCCAGGACTCGTTGGCATCCAGCATGATGCCCGGTCGGGGCGTGTTGGCCGAGAAGATGTCACGCACGCGCGCCAACCTGACAAGGTCGCTGTCCAGGTTCAGGCCGCCCTTCACCTTGACGCTCGTGAACCCGCGCGCCACCCACTCGCCGTACAGGTCGTCGAGCTCGTCGTCGGGGATCGCGATCTCCAGCGCCGAGGCATACGCGGGCACGAACCGGTCGCGTGCCCCGAGAGTGCGCCATAGGGGCTCGTCGGCGATCTTCGCCTTCAAGTCCCAGAGCGCCATGTCCAGTGCGCCGATGCCGCCGAACGTCGCCCCGACGTGTCCGCCCTTGAAGACACGGGCCAGCATGCGGTCGTACAGCGCGACGACCGCGCGCGGGTCCTCGCCCTCGATCGCAGGAAAGACGCGGTCGATGTCCGCGTGCGACCCGACGCCGATCCCCTCGAGGCCCTCGTCCGTCTCGAGGACGACGATTGGCACCTCGGTGATGCCGTCCCGGAAGAAGCCGTTGACATCGCCGACGGGGCGCCCCCAGTCCTGGAGTGTCGTCACAGTCCGGTACGCGGTGATTCTCATTCGCTCACATGTCCTCTTCGGGGCGCGGTCGGCCGCAGTGCCGCCACGAAAAGAACATACATCACACGTCTGCACAGTAGGTACATCCGCATATACTCCCGCCATGACCGTTCCTGACCCGACCGCAGAGGGCCCGCGCATCCCGTCCATCCAGGATCGGATGCCTGCGCAACGCCTGGGCGTGGCGGTCGTGGAGGCGCTGGTCAACGTGATCGTCACGGGGCAGCTCGCGCCCGGCGACACGCTGCCGCCGGAGGTCCCGCTCGCCAAGCAGTTCGGGGTCAGCCGGACGGTGCTGCGCGAGTCGGTCAAGCGACTGGAGGAGAAGGGGCTGGTGTCGGTCGGTCAGGGTCGCGGGACCACGGTGCAGCCGACCCGGTCGTGGAACATGATGGATCGCGTCGTCCTGACGGCTCTCATCGCGCACGACGAGACGCTCGGAGTCCTCGACGAGCTCAGCGACGTCCGCGCCCGCCTCGAGGCCGCCATGGCCGCCGACACCGCCCGCGTCCGCTCGTCGGAGGAGCTCGAGACGCTGCGACAGGCCCTGGAGTCCATGCGCGCGTCGCTCGACGACCCCAGCGCGTTCGGCGCGTCCGACGTGCGCTTCCACGACATCGTCATGGAGATCTCCGGCAACCGCCTCGCCGAGAGCATCGCCCGGTCCCTGTTCGAGCGCGCGCGCGACAGCGCGCGGTACCACGGCATGACACCGCCGTCGTTCCACGAGCGGACGCTGCGCGAGCACGAAGCCGTGTTCGCGACGATCGAGGCCCGCACCACCGAGGCCGCTGAGCACGCGATGTACTCGCACATCATCGACGCCTGGCAACGCCGCCGCCTGCCTGACCACTCGGGCACCAAGTCGCGTCGCATGTAAGCGCCTCGGGGATCACGTCGACGGAGATGGATCCGGGATCTCGGGTGGCCAGGGTTACGACACGGTTCGCCGGGCGACGACGTTGGCGCGGCACCCACGCTCAACGCCCGAGGCGTCCGCGGCGTCCGCGGCAGGAGTCAGGTAGACCGAGGCGGCTCACGTGTACGCGCGATCTCGGAGGCCCGCCCCGGTGCGTGCGTCGAAGCTCTGCGAATCCCGACGCATGCACAGAGCGCGGAAGCGAGCGCAGACCGAATCCGGGAGTTCGGAATACCCCGAGGCGCGCAGGCCACTGTCGATGAGCGCCGTCGACGGCGCCCAGATCGGGCCGCGCCGGTAGCCATCGTCCTCGTCGTGCGGAGAGTCGACCCCTTCGGTCACCGAGCCGAACTCTGACAGGTGACCCTCGAGGCGGGAGGCCAGCGCGTCGCGGACGTCGGCGGGCAACCGCTGGCCGAGAACGATTGGCAGGAGGTTGAGCAGGCTGGATGCGGTGCTCGGTCGTCCCGGCAATGCCCCGACCGCGACGAGCTCCTTGCCGTTCCACACATCGCTCGGGAGCGCCTCCAGGACGGTGTCGTGCGCGGATTGCCACCGATCGGCGAGCTCGCGGGTGGTCGGGCCCCCGGGAGCGACCGTCGCGGACCAGATCACCGGCCATCTCCGCGTTCCGACGCCGGAGTACTTGGGCAGCGAAGTCCGGTACGGCGATGCTGCGGTGTGAGGCGTCAGTCTTGGCCTGGTCCTGCCGGAAGTCACGCGTCCCCTGCCGCCGCACGACCGTGCCCCGCAGATGGGCGACCATCCCCTGAGGCGTGTCGGTGATGTCGCACGGTCGTAGTGCGAGCACTTCGCCGGGGCGCATCGACGTGCCGAGTAGGACCTCGCAGATGTCGGCCTCACGCCGCAGGAACCACTCGACGCGGCCGGTGCCGATTTCATCCGGAACCGCAGCTGGCGTCCGACTCGGAAGCCGCGCGGTCCCCGCCCCTGGGAGCGCAGGTCGTAGAGCGCCTGGTTGCTCACCGACAGGTAGGCGGCGAGCTCGGACAGGGTCATCGCCGGCTCGGTGGCCGACACCGCAAGGTTGGTGTCCATGCCACCAGGTATGCGGGGACGGTCCCAAGACGCGGCAGGAGGTCCGAGAGACCCGTGTGACGGGCCGAGCCGCGACCGATAAGTGTCTCTTAAGTGGCCAGTGGCCACGTCAGGCTCCCGTGTTCAGGATCCCGGCGTGGCCTCTGACCAGCACTTTCGGTGGAGCTGAGGGGATTCGAACCCCTGACCCCCTGCATGCCATGCAGGTGCGCTACCAGCTGCGCCACAGCCCCGCAGCCCCCCGAGGGGGACCACTCACGCCCGTAGGCGCTCGGAGAGTTTAGAACGAACGCGGCCCCAAACGCTAATCGGGGTCCCGCGTCTCGGAGTCGGCGTCCGAGTCGTGGGTCGTGTCCGGTCCGGCGTTCCAGTCGCTCGACGCGTCGGTGGGCCCGAGGTTGTAGCCGACCATCCGCCAGGCGGGGGCGAAGTCGCCGCGGGTGGCGACGAGCTCGGTCCAGTGGACGTTGAGCATGCCGGCGAAGCCGTGCCAGTCGGTGGGCATGCCGAGCAGGTCGCCGACGGCGCAGCTGATGGCGGAGCCGTGCGAGACGACCACGAGCGTGTCGTCCTGCCCGAGTGCCGCGGCGTGCTCCAGGATCCCCTCCCGGACACGCGCCGCTACCTGCGCACGCGTCTCGGCGCCGACACCCTCGGGCTGGCCACCCGCGCGCCACACGGCGAACTCCTGGGGCCAGTCGCGCCGCAGGTCGTCGCCCGTGAGCCCCTCCCAGAGACCGAACGCGCGCTCACGCAGGCGGGCGTCGACGACGAGGTCGAGCCCGGCGGCACGCCCGAGGAAGCTCGCGGTCTCGTGCGCGCGGCTCAGGTCGGAGGTGACGATGACGGTCGGCTCGTGGCGCGTCAGCAGGCGCGCGGCGGCCGTGCGGGCCTGCCAGCGGCCGACGTCGTCGAGGGGGATGTCGACCTGGCCCTGCAGGCGCGCCTGCGAGTTGTAGGCCGTCCGGCCGTGCCGGACGAGGAGCAGACGCCCCGCCGTCACGCGTCCGCGCCCTGGTCGGTCCCCCGCGCGTCGGCGGGGAGATCGATCACAGGGCAGTCCTTCCACAGCCGCTCGAGGGCGTAGTACACGCGGTCCTCCGCGTGCTGGACGTGCACGACGACGTCGCCGAAGTCGACCAGCACCCAGCGGCCCGCGCCCTTGCCCTCGCGACGGATCGGCTTGGCACCGAGCTTGAACAGGGCCTCCTCGACGGCGTCGACGATGGCGCCGACCTGGCGCTCGTTGCTGCCGGAGGCGATGAGGAAGACGTCGGTCAGGACGAGCTGCTCGCTGACGTCGAGGGCGATGATCTCCTCGGCCTTGATGTCGGAAGCGGCGCGGGCGGCCGCCACGGCCAGCTCGATCGCTCGTTCGGTCGCAGCCACGGTTCTCCTCGGTTCGGGGTCAGGCAGGTCCGGCCCGGAGGCCGGTCGGGACGTGCACGGTGGAGGCGGCGACGGACGCCGCGGCGCTGGTCCCCGGGGTGTCCTGCCCTCGACTGAGCAGCAGGACGATGAGGAAGCCGAGCACGAACGCGACGAGCGCGAGCACGATGAGGTGCAGCCACGTGTACGGGTGACGAGGGCGCTCGTCGTCGTCATCGTCGTCGAAGTCGTCGTCCTCGTCGTGCGCGGCGCCGGCCGGGATCGGGTCCGGGAACCCGCCGGGCGGAGGCGTGAAGGCTGCAGCGGCGGGCGCGCCGCCAGCCCGCGGGGCGGGGACGGTGCCGGCGGACAGCCCGGTGGGCGACCACGCTGCGGGTGCCGCGTCCGGCGAGGACGCCGCGGGTGCTGCGGGTGCCACGGACCAGCCCGGCTGACCGGTCGGCTGGGCCGGGCGGCTGGTCGCCGGCGCGCTGGAGGACCGCGAGGTGGCCGGCGTGGGCTGCCAGGCGCCGGGCTGCGCCGCCGGAGCGGGCGCCGCGGCGGGCGTCGGCTGCCACGGCGCGGGTTGACCGGTGGGGGTCGGCGGGGTCCCCTGCTGCCAGGACCCGGGCTGGGCCGCCGGAGCGGGCGAGCCGGGCTGCGGCCGGGGTGCGGGCGGCGCGGCGCTCGGCTGCGATCCCCACGTCGCTGCCGCGGCACCGGCGGCGGCAGGGCCGGACGACGCCCAGCTGGGTCCGTCGCGGCGGGGGGCGGGTGCGCCGGGCTGCGGCGCTGCCGTGGGCTGCGGTGCCGGGGTCGGCGACCCCGTCTGCGGTCCGGCGGTGGGACGACCCGCGGCGGGGGTCGGCGCCCAGCCGGAGCCGGCGGCCGGGGACGTCTCGGGTGCGGCGCCGCGCTGGCCCCACTGGGCGGGGGCTGCCGAGGCCGGCTGGGGCGTCGGCGACGGGCGCGACGTCGCGGGTGCGGTCGCTGCGGGGCGGGACGTCGCCGGGGGCACCGGCGGGGGCGCAGCGGGTGCCGTGGGGGCCGACGGCTGGCGCACGGGCGCCGGGGCCGGTGCCGACCAGATCGGCGTGCCCGCGGCCGGCGCGCCGGAGGGCGCGGGGCGGGCGCTGGTGGGGTCGAGCGACGTGTCACGGATCGAGCGGCGCGACCGGCTCGCGGCGTCGGCCGAGGCACTGGTCGGGGTCGCCGGCTGGACCGGCGTGGGCGACGGGCTCGCGACGGTGCCGTGGGCCGGCGTCTCGTCGGCACCGCCCTGACCGCGCATGGCCCGGCGGGAGACGGGAGCGCCGGTCCCCGAGGGACCGGGAGAGGGCGTCGAGGCGGGGACCGGGGTCGCCGGCGCAGCCGCGGGCGCGGCGTCGGGTACGGCACCCGCGACGTCACCCGTCTCGGGATTGCGATGGAGCTCGCGGCGACGGCGCCGCTCTCCCGGTTCACTCATGACTGACCTCGATACAACCTGTGCTTGGCGATGTACTGGACGACCCCGTCAGGGACGAGGTACCACACCGGCTGTCCGGCACGTTCCCGCGCGCGGACGTCGGTCGAGGAGATCGCCAGGGCGGGGACCTCCAGGACGTGGACACGATCGCCCGGGAGCCCGTCGACCGACAGCGTGTGCCCGGGGCGGGTGACCGCCACGAACTGCGCCATCGAGAAGAGCTCGTCCGCATCCTTCCACGTCAGGATCTGCGTGATGGCGTCCGCGCCTGTGATGAAGAACAGTTCGGCGTCCGGACGGGCCGTCTTGAGGTCGCGGAGGGTATCCACGGTGTACGTCACACCGGATCGGTCCACATCCACGCGGCTCACCGTGAACCGCGGGTTCGACGCCGTCGCGATGACGGTCATCAGATAGCGGTGCTCGGCGAGCGTGACGTCCTGGTCCAGCTTGAACGTCGGCTGACCCGTCGGGACGAAGACGACCTCGTCGAGGTCGAACCGTGCGGCGACCTCGCTGGCGGCGACCAGGTGACCGTGGTGGACGGGGTCGAACGTCCCACCCATCACGCCGAGCCGAAGTCTGCGCGGCTCCGTCATCGGCCCGGTCCCTCCCGCTGCCTCGGTCAGTGGCGCGTCCCCACGCTGCGGAACGCGTAGGTGATGAGCAGCATCGCCGTGAGTCCGACGAACGCGCCGACACCGAACACGATCGGCGGGAACGGCAGCTCGCGGGCGTGCTCGGCGCCCTCGGCAGCGGCGGCGATCAGGGCAGCGTGCACGTCATTCCTCCAGGGGTGGGCGGGAGCGACCAGTGTCGCACGGTGGGCTGTGCCATCAGGGTCGGACGTGCCCGTCTCCGTGCACGATCCACTTCGTCGTCGTCAGCTCGCCCAGCCCCATCGGGCCGCGGGCGTGCAGCTTCTGCGTGGAGATGCCGATCTCGGCGCCGAGGCCCAGCTGGCCGCCGTCGGTGAACCGCGTCGAGGCGTTCACCATGACCGCAGCGGAGTCGACCTCGGCGACG
The DNA here is from genome assembly GCF_056403775.1 of Cellulomonas sp. P2_F12. Lineage (NCBI taxonomy): Bacteria > Bacillati > Actinomycetota > Actinomycetes > Micrococcales > Cellulomonadaceae > Cellulomonas > Cellulomonas sp. P2_F12. Next base: position 1,053,993 of record NZ_JBFUEV010000001.1, read on the forward strand.
AACCGCTCCGACGACGCCAGGTCCCGCGTGATGATCGCCTCGGTGTGACCCGAGCTCCACTCGCGGATGTGGTCGAGCGCCTCGTCCAGGGAGTCGACCACGCGGACGGCGATGTCGAGCGAGAGGTACTCGGTGGCCCAGTCCACGTCGGTGGCCGGCACGCAGTCGGCCTCCTCCGGGGCGAGCGCGAGCGTGGTCTCGTCGCCGTGCACCGTCACGCCCTCGTCGGCCAGCATCGCGATGGCGACCGGCAGGAACTCGTCGGCGACCGCCTGGTGCACCAGCAGCGTCTCGGCGGCGTTGCAGACCCCGACCCGCTGGGTCTTGGAGTTCAGCAGGATCGGGATGGCGACGGCCAGGTCCGCGGTCTCGTCGACGTAGATGTGCACGTTTCCGACGCCGGTCTCGACCACCGGCACCGTCGACTCGCGCACCACCGTGCGGATGAGGTCCGCTCCCCCGCGGGGCACCAGCACGTCGACCAGGCCACGGGCGTGCATGAGCGCCACGGCACCCTCGCGTCCCCACGCGTCGATCGACTGGACCAGGGCGCCGGGCAGCCGCTGCGAGACGAGCGCCTGCGACAGGACCTCGACGATGACTTCATTGCTCGATGCGGCCGCCGAGCCGCCGCGCAGGATGACGGCGTTGCCGCTCTTGAGCGCGAGCCCGGCGGCGTCGACGGTCACGTTCGGGCGTGCCTCGTAGATCATGCCGACGACGCCCATCGGCACCCGCACCTGGCGCATGCGCAGGCCGTTGGGCAGCGTGGACCCGCGGACGACCTCCCCGACCGGGTCGGGCAGGGCGGCCAGCTCGCGCAGGGCGTCGGCGATGGCCACGATGCGGTCCGGCGTCAGCGCGAGGCGGTCCAGCAGGCCGGCCGACGTGCCGTTCGCACGGCCGCGCGCGAGGTCCACCGCGTTGGCCGCGACGATCTCGGGGGTGGCCGCGACGAGGGCGTCGGCCATGGCGCGCAGCGCCGCGTCCTTGGTGGCGCGGGTGGCCGTCGCGAGCGTGCGGGACGCGACCTTGGCGCGCTCCGCGACCGCGCGGACCTGCGCGACGACGTCCGGCGCCTCGAGCGCGTCCTGCACCGGCTGGTCGAGCGAGGTGGTCATCGGACCAGGGTAGTCCCGGACCTCGCACGCTCACGCTGCGCGACGCCTTGGCGGACGAGCGGGATCACGTGGTCGCCGAACTCGATCGCGTCGGCGACGAGGTCGTAGCCGCGCAGCCCGAAGATCTCGAACCCGAGGTCGACGTAGTCCAGCAGCGCGGCGGCCACGGTCTCGTACGAGCCGACCAGCGCGGTCGCGCTCGTCGGCAGCCCACCAGCTCCCGCGACGGTGGGCGTCCAGAGCGCGCGGTCGTGCCGCTCCCCCGACGCCGCCAGCTCGGCCAGCCGCAGGTTCGCGGTGTTCTCGGGGAGCCTGCCCGGCTCCCGCGCCGCCTCCGTCAGCGTCCGGACGGGCCGCGGTGCCGCGAGCTCGTCGATGCGGGCGCGGATCGCGTGCGCCTTGGCCCAGGCCTCGTCGTCGGTGGCCGCGACGATCGGGCGGAACGCGATCTGCAGCCGCGGGGTCGGCCGCCCGACCTCGGCCGCGAGCGCGCCCAGCAGGGCCACCTGGTCGGCCGTCGCCGCGAGCGGTTCGCCGAAGAACGCGAACACGTCGGCCACCCGGGCACCCACCTCGAGCGCCCGTCGCGACGCGCCGCCGGCGCTCAGGCCCGGGCGCCGCGCCGAGCGTGCACGCAGGAGGAACTCCTCCGTCCGGTAGTACGGACCGACGTGGCTGAACGGCTCGGCCGAGGTCCACGAGCGCAGCAGCACGTCCGCGTACTCCCCGAGGCGGTCGTAGCGGGCGTCCTTGTCGAGGTCGTCGCCCTCGGCCCGCTGGTCGCTGGTCAGGCCGCCGGCGATCAGATGCACCGTGACGCGACCGCCGGATGCCCTGTCGAGCGTCGCGAACGACTTGGCGGCGAACGTGGGCGCCGAGACGTTCGGGCGGTGCGCGACCCGCAGCCGGATCCGGTCCGTGTGCGCCGCGGCCCAGGCCGCCGCCTGCGCCGGGTCCGGCCCGTCGGAGGCGTACGGGAACAGCACGTGGTCCCAGCCGTGCTGCTCGTGGGCCTGCACGATCTCCCGCGTGTAGCCGGGGTCCCAGACGGGGCCGACGAGCGGCGTGGTCTCGGTCGACGGGTTGCCGTACCCGGCACCGAGGAACTCGACCGGCACGTCAGACCGCCACGAGCCGGTCGAGGCCACGCGCCCGGCCGGCGTCCTGCGGTCCCCACAGCGTGGTCGACACCTCGGCCCGGACCAGCGGGACGACCTCCTCGGCGAACCGGCGCAGCACGTCCTGCTGCTGCTCGTACGGCAGCACCGGGTTGAGCGAGACGGACTGCAGGTCGTGGCCGTAGGAGCGGTGGTAGTCGAGGATCTTCTCCGCGACGCGCTCCGGGGAGCCGACGAGGGCCGGGCCGCGCTCGACCGCGTCCTCGATGTGCGTGAACGACGACACCTTGCCGGGCCGCGTCTCGCCGACGTGCTTGGCGGCCATCCGGGCGGCGAAGCCCTCGTAGACCGCGCGGTACTCCTCGGTGGCCTGCTCGGTGGTGTCGGCGAGGAACAGCCCGCCCGAGCCGGATCCCACGTAGCCGACCGAGGGGTCGAACCCGTTCACGTCGAGCTGCTCGCGGTAGCGGTCGATCAGCACCTTGTAGTTCTCGCGCGGCTGCAGCGCATTGGCCGAGACGATCGGGTCGCCGTGCTTCGCCGCGAGGTCCACCGAGATAGTGCTGGTCGCCGAGCCGTGCCAGATCCGGAACGGGCCGTCGTACGGCCGGGGCAACGTGGTGACGTCCGTGAGCGGCGCGTGGAACCGGCCCTCCCAGTCGACGTCCTCCTGGCTCAGCAGCAGCCGCAGGAGCTCGTAGTTCTCCTCGAGGTAGTCGTACTGGTGCGCCAGGTCGAGGCCGAAGAGCGGGAAGTGCTTGTCCTCGTTGCCCTTGCCGATGACGATCTCGAGCCGGCCGCGCGAGAGCAGGTCGATCGTCGCGTAGTCCTCGGCCACCCGGACCGGGTCCAGCAGGCTCAGCACGGTCACGCCGGTGCTCAGCAGGATCCGGTCGGTGGCCTGCGCGAGCGCGCCCAGCAGCACGGTCGGCGACGAGGACAGGAAGTCGCCCGCGTGCCGCTCCCCCACGGCGAACGCGTCGAGCCCGAGCTCCTCGGCCAGGACGGCGGTCTCGACGACGCGCTCCAGCCGGGTGGACGGGTCGAGCAGCTCGCCGGTCACAGGGTGCGGGCCGTGGGGGACGATGTCGAGGACCTGGAACTTCACGAGCGTGCTCCTTGTGTCAGTGCGGACGTGTCGTAGCCGAAGGCCAGCAGGGTGCCGCCGTGCACCACGCGGGTCTCCCGCTCGGTGAGGCGGACGAAGCCGAGCCGGTAGTACAGGGCGTGCGCCCCGAGCATCTGCGGCCCGGAGTTCATGACGACGCGGTCGAGGTCCCGCTGCCGGGCGAGCGCGATGACGTGCTCGGTGAGCAGCACCCCGATCCCCCGTCGGCGGGCCGCGGGGTCGACCGCGAGCAGGCGGAAGTCGAGCTCGCCGTCGCGTCCCAGCTCCGAGATGTGCTCGCCGGGCCGCGGGGTGGCGACCGTGCCGAGCAGCTCCCCCGTCGCCAGGTCCTCGGCCACCCACACCTCGTGCTCGCGCGCGCGGGTGGCCACGTCGGCCAGGGAGGCGCGGTAGTCGTCGGGCAGGTCGTAGTCGTGGCCGTACGCGTCGACGGACAGCTGCGCGACGCGCTCGTACTCGTCGGGCCGCACGAGGCGGATCCGCACCTCGATGCTCACGAGAAGTACCCCTCCACGTCCAGGACGCCTCCGGCGTCGTCGAAGTCCTGCCGGACCGCTGCGCGCAGCGCCGGGTCGGCCAGGTAGTCCAGCGCCGTGAGCGCGAGCCCGACGGCACCGTCGATCGCGGCCGCGTCGCCGCGCGGGCCGCCGGCCACCTCGGCGAACTCGCGGGTGTGCAGGGCGATGTCCGGGTCGCTGACCGCGATCATCGGGTGGATGCCCGGCAGGCGGACGCTCACGTTCCCGAAGTCGGTGGACGCCGCGAGGATCTCGGGCACCACACCGCCGGCCAGGACCGTGCGGCCCTGACCCGCCTGGTGCACGGCCCAACGCTCCGCCAGCGGCGAGTTGGTGCGCACGGGCAGCGTGAACGGGGCGGCGTCCCACACCAGCTCGGCCGTCGTGCCGGTGGCCAACGCGGCCCCCTGGGCGATGCCGGCGAGGCGCTCGGAGAGGTCCTTGAGCGTGGCCGGGCTGGCCGACCGCACGTAGTACTCCACGGTCGCCCGCTCGGGCACGACGCTCGGCCGGGTCCCGCCCTCCAGCACCACGCCGTGCACGCGGTCGCTCGGCGGGATGTGCTGGCGCAGCATCGCCACGGCCTGATAGTTCAGCGCGACGGCGTCCAGCGCGTTGCGACCCATGAACGGGCTGGCCGACGCGTGGGCCGCGACCCCGTGATAGGTCACGCGCAGCTGCCGACGACCGAGGAACGGGTGGTCGACCACGTCGAACCCGAACGGGTGGACCATGATCGCCGCGTCGACGCCGGCGAAGAACCCGTTGCGCGCCAGGATCTCCTTGCCCGAGCTGCCCTCCTCCGCCGGCGTACCCAGCAGGAGCACCCGGCCGGGCAGCTCGAGCCCGTCCGCGACGGCCTGCCGCAGCGCCAGGAACGCCCCCGTCGCGGCCCCCGCGATGAGGTGGTGGCCGCACGCGTGGCCGACGCCCGGCAGGGCGTCGTACTCGGCGAGGATCGCGACCGTCGGGCCGGCGTCCTCGCGCGGGGCGCCGTCGTCGGGGCCGTGGCCGGTCAGGCCGGCGCGTAGCGACGTCGACAGCCCGTGCGACCCCATCGTGGCGGGCACGCCGTGCCGGGCGAGCAGGTCCGCGACCGCCGCGACCGAGCGGACCTCGCGGAACGCCTCCTCCGGGTGGGAGTGGATCGCGTGCGCGACGTCGAGCACGTCGGTCTCGCCCGCCTTGGCCGCCGCCCGGACCAAGGCACGCGAGGGCTCGTCGGCACCCGCGAACGGCGACGTCAGCGGCACGAACGACGCCCGACGACGCTCGGTCAGCGCCCGGAGCTCGTCGAGGAAGGCGGTGGACGGGCTGGTCATCCGACGGGCGCCCCGGCCGGCAGCCCGGCGTCCTTCCACGCGGGGAAGCCGCCCTCGACGTGCACGACGTTGGTGAAACCCTTGGCCCGCAGCTCGGCCGCGACCGGCCCCGACCCGCGCACCGAGCCGCAGACGACGACGATCGGCGTGTCCAGCGACACGATCGGCGCGTGGCGGGTGGCCGCGGTCAGGTCGAACTCCTGGTCGATCGCGTACCGGTCGCCGATCGTGGCCCCCGGGATCGAGCCCGTGCGGGACCGGCCGGCCTCGCTGCGCACGTCGAGCAGGAACGCGCCCTCGGCCACGCGCTCGGCGGCCTCGGTCGGGCTGACCGCGGGCGCGAGGGCCGCGGCCTCCTCGAGGCTCAGGTGCTCCGCCGGGGCGCCGGGGCGGGTGGTGGTGTCGGTCATGGTGCTCTCCTTCGTGAGGGGGTTCGGGTCAGGCCTCGAGCAGGTCCTTGGCGAAGCACAGGCTCAGCCGGTCGCCCACGTAGTCGCCGAAGGGCTCGACAGCGCGCCAGCCCTCGCGCAGGTACAGCGCGACCGCGTCCGGCTGCCGGACCCCCGTCTGCAGGACGATCGTGCGCACGCCCGCGTCGGCCGCGAAGCGCCCGACCGCGTCGAGGAGCCGGGCGGCCAGGCCGAGCCGGCGGTGGGTGGCGGCGACGAAGACACGCTTGACCTCGTGCTCGCCGTCGACCAGGCGTAGGGAGGCGGTGCCGACGGGACGGTCCCCGTCGTAGGCCACGTAGGTCACCAGGATCGAGGCGGGATCGACGGGCACGCGCGGACCGCGCTGCGCGAGGAGGTCGGCGTAGCGCGGAGCCAGCTCGGCGTCCATCTGGTCGCGCAGGCGACCGGCGTGCGGGTGCGTCCACGGGACGACGGCCAGCGTGACCTCCCCGGTGGAGGTGGTGGTGGTCATCGCAGCCCGAACCCCTGCGCCTCGAGGGCCGACCGCAGCTGGTCGCGGCCGTTGAGCGCGGCCGGACCGGAGAGCCGGGCGAGCACCCTCTCGACCCACGAGTGGGACAGTCCCTCCTCGGCGTAGAAGTCGCCGATCAGGCCCTCGTAGGCGGCGACCGCGTCGGCGTGCTCGGCGTCGTCGTACGTCTCGTGGTGCAGCACGGCCGACTGCGGCAGGCGGGGCTTGACGCGGGTGTTCTCACTGAGGTCCGGCCGCCCGACCACGAGCCCGAACGCGGCAAACACGTGCTGCGGTAGGTGAAGCAACTCGGCGACCTGCTCCGGACGGTTGCGCAGCGCACCGATGTACACGGTGCCCAGGCCCAGCGACTCCGCGGCGAGCACCGCGTTCTGCGCGGCCAGCGCGGCGTCGACGAACCCGACGACCGCGGTCTCGAGGTAGGCCGCGCCCTCGGTCGGCGCCTCGTGCGCGGCCGCGATGGCGTGCGCGCGCCCGAGGTCGACCAGCCAGACGAGAAGCAGCGGGGCCTGCGCGATGTGGGCCTGGTCGCCCGCGAGCGCGGACAGGGCGGCGCGGCGCGCGTCGTCGCGGACTGCGACCACGCTCCACAGCTGCAGGTTCGAGCTGGTGGCGGCGGACTGCGCCGCGGCGACGACGGCGGCGAGCTCGGCATCCGTGACGTCGTCCGGCAGGTAGCGGCGCACAGACCGGTGGGCCAGCTGGAGCTCGATGACGTCGGAGGTCGCGAGGTCGGTGGGCGCGGCGCCGCCGTAGCGCGCAGCGACGGAGGACGGGAGGAGATCGACGGACAAGACGGTTCCCTGGGGTGTCGGACGTTTGCCCTCCGCGATCCGGCGGGCCGGGTCTTGCTCGGGAGCACCCCACGTCACCGAGGGTTGCTGCTCCGCCTGCCGAGCCAGACGGCGGAGCTCGTGACCTGCGCCGGAGGGTCGACCGCGCACCCGGCGATGTCAACGATCGGGACGGGGTTCTCACATCCCGGTACGGCTCGCGGCAGGGGCCGCTCGAACCGTGCGTGAGACGTCTGTCCACCTGATGAGAAGGCCCGGCGGATCGTTGACGACCGCCGACCGCGTGCCTACCTTCGCGCCGGTCTCGAGCCCCGACGACAAACCCTGGTTGGTCGGGCAGCAACCCTTCAGGTGTGACGGGGTGCTCCAGGTGACGACCCGGCACGGCACCCGCCGTGCAAGCACAGACCCGCCGGACCCGTCCGGCAGATCGAGGACGACCGCTCACATGTCCCGCTACATCGGCACCCGCCTCGGCCAGGCAGTCCTGGTGCTCTGGGCCGCCTACACGGTCACGTTCGTCGTGCTCTACGCGCTGCCGGGCGACCCGGTCTCGCTCATGTACGGCAGCGAGTCCAACGACGTGACGCCGGAGCAGCTCGACGCGCTGCGGGCCCAGTACGGGCTCGACCAGCCCTTGCCCGTGCAGTACGTGACGCAGCTGGGCGCCCTGCTGCGCGGCAACCTCGGCACGTCCGTCGTCCTGCACCGTCCGGTGCTCGGCCTGATCGCCGAGGCGATCCCGCCCACAGCCGCCATCGCGGGCGCGGCGTTCGTGCTGGCGCTGCTGCTGGGCGGCGGGCTGGCCGTCGTCGCGACGCTGGCACGCGGCCGGGGTCTGTCCAACGCGCTGCTGGGCCTGCCCCCGCTCGGCGTGGCCATCCCGTCGTTCTGGTTCGGCCTCATGCTCGTGCAGTGGTTCTCGTTCGCGAACCCGATCTTCCCGGCTGTGGGGAACAAGGGGTTCGCGTCGATCGTGCTGCCGGCCGTGACGCTCGCGGTGCCCACCGCTGCGCTCATCGCCCAGATGCTCTCGCGCTCGCTGCGGCACAGCCTCGCCCAGCCCTACGTCGACACCGCGCGCGCCAAGGGCGCGAGTCCGGCACGCGTCCACTTCCGGCACGCGCTGCGCAACGCCTCGCTGCCCGCCCTCACGGTCATCGGCCTGGTGATCGGCGAGCTGCTCGCCGGCGCGGTGGTCACCGAGACCGTGTTCTCGCGCGCCGGCATCGGCCGGCTGACGGCCACCTCGGTCAGCGCGCAGGACATCCCCGTGGTGCAGGGCATCGTGCTCTTCGCCGCCGCCGTGTTCGTGCTGGTCAACCTCGCGGTCGACCTGCTGTACCCGCTGCTCGACCCACGGATCGTCCGGCGCAGCCGGCCCGTCAAGGCGCCGGTGTCGACCGAGGCGGCGCAGGTCCGTCGGCCCGTCACGGCGGGGGTGTGACATGACGGACCTCCTGAACGAGAAGGTCGCGGTCGACGACTTCGCCGCCACCGCCCCGGACCGCCTGGCCGACGCGATCCGCGACCGGCAGGACGCCGCGACCCCCGGCCCGCTCGCCTGGGTGGGCGAGCTCGCCCGCCGGCCCGGCCTGCTGCTCGCCCTCGTCTGGATCGCCCTGGTCCTGCTCGCCGCGTTCGTCCCCCAGCTGCTCGCGCCGGGTGACCCGCTGACCGGCGTGCCGGCGGACAAGCTGCAACCCCCGTCGGGTGCGCACTGGTTCGGCACCGACCAGCTCGGTCGCGACCTCTACACGCGCGTGGTTCACGGCACGCACCTGACCCTGGAGGCGGCCCTCGTCGCCGTCGGCGTCGGCCTGCTGGTCGGGGCCCTCGTCGGGCTGCTGGCGGGCTTCGTCGGCGGGGTGTTCGACGACGTCGTCATGCGCGCGGTGGACGTGCTCCTGTCCATCCCGGCGCTGCTCCTCTCGCTCGCCCTCATCACGGCGCTCGGCTTCGGCACGGTCAAGGTCGCGATCGCCGTCGGCCTGGCCAGCGTCGCCACGGTGGCGCGGATCATGCGCTCCGAGGTCCTGCGCGTCCGCTCGTCCGTGTACGTCGAGGCCGCGCACGCCGGCGGCAGCCGCTGGTGGTCCGTCCTGTTCCGCCACGTGCTGCCCAACGCCGCCGGCCCGGTGGTCGTCCTGGCGGCCCTGCAGCTGGGCGCCGCGATCCTGGCGGTCTCCGCGCTGAGCTTCCTCGGCTACGGCGCGCCGCCCCCGGCGCCCGAGTGGGGCGCGCTCGTGTCCGGCGGCCGCGACTACCTGCGGACGTCCTGGTGGCTGACCACGCTGCCCGGCCTGACCATCGCCGTGAGCGTGCTGGCCGCCGGCCGCATCTCGCGGTCCCTCGACCGTCCCGACGGGGGTGCCGCATGAGCGAGCGCCTGCTCACCGTCACCGACCTCGCCGTCGCCTACAAGGCCCGCCGCGGCACGGTCCGCGCCGTCCGGGACGTCTCGCTGCACGTCGACGCCGGCGAGACCGTCGCAGTCGTGGGCGAGTCCGGCTCGGGCAAGTCGACCACCGCCGCGGCCGTCGTCCGGCTGCTCGCCCCCGCCGCCGTCATCGACCACGGCAGCATCGACCTGCTGGGCCACGACATGGCCCGCGCCACGCAGCGCGAGCTCCGCTCCGTGCGCGGCCTGCTCGTAGGCCTGGTCCCTCAGGACCCGACCGTCTCGCTCAACCCCGTGACCCGCGTGGGCGAGCAGGTGGCCGAGGTGCTGCGCATCCACGGCCTGGCGGACCGCAAGAACGCGATGATCGAGGCGGTCGAGGCGCTGGACCGCGCCGGGCTGAGCAACCCGGAGGTCCGGGCCCGCCAGTACCCGCACGAGCTGTCCGGCGGCATGCGGCAGCGCGTGCTCATCGCCATCGCGCTCGCGGCGCAGCCGCGCCTGCTGGTGGCCGACGAGCCGACGAGCGCGCTCGACGTGACGGTGCAGCGCCAGATCCTGGACCACCTCGAGCAGCTGACGACGGGTACCGGGACGGGCGTGCTGCTCATCACGCACGACCTCGGGGTGGCCGCCGACCGCGCCGACCGGATCGTCGTGATGTCGCAGGGGCGGGTGGTCGAGCAAGGCACGCCCGACCAGGTGCTCGGCTCGCCGTCGGACCCGTACACGCGCGCCCTGCTCGCCGCGGCCCCCAGCCTGCGGGGCGCCCGCACGATCGCCGCGCCCGTCCCGCCGACCGCAGTCCCCGCGCTCGAGGTCCGGCACCTGTCCAAGGACTTCGCGCTGCCGCGGTCCGCGGGCGGCGGGACGCTGCGGGCCGTCGACGATGTCTCGTTCGTGCTGCCCCGCGGCCGCACCCTCGCCCTGGTCGGCGAGTCCGGCTCGGGCAAGTCCACGACCGCCCGGCTCGCGCTGCGCCTGGCCGACCCGACCTCCGGCTCGGTCCTGGTGGACGGCGCGGACGTCACGCACACCCGCGGCGCGGCCCTGCGGCTCCTGCGCCGCCGGATGCAGGTGGTCTACCAGAACCCGTATGCGTCGCTCGACCCGCGGTACTCGGTCCAGCGGATCATCACGGAACCCCTGCAGGCCTTCGGGGTCGGGTCCCGCGCGGAGCGGGCCGCCCGGTCCGCGGAGCTGCTCGACCTCGTCGCGCTGCCCCGGACGGTGCTGCAGCGTCGACCCGCGGAGCTGTCCGGCGGCCAGCGCCAGCGCGTCGCCATCGCGCGCGCACTGGCCCTGCACCCCGAGCTCGTGGTGCTCGACGAACCCGTCTCCGCGCTCGACGTCTCCGTCCAGGCGCAGATCCTCGACCTGCTCGCGGACCTGCAGACCGAGCTCGACCTCAGCTACCTGTTCATCTCGCACGACCTCGCGGTGGTGCGGCAGGTGGCCCACGAGGTCGCCGTCCTGCAGCACGGCCGCGTGGTCGAGCAGGGCGAGGTCGAGGCCGTGTTCGCCCGGCCACAGGACCCGTACACGGCCGAGCTGCTCTCCGCGATCCCCGGTGCGCGTGTGCGCACGGGCGAAGGGGGTGCGTCGTGACCTCGTGTCGACGTGACTGAGCCCGCACCCCGTCACCCCCACCCCTCAGCAAGGAGCATCACCCATGTCTGTCCGACGACCTTCGCGCCGTCATGCCGGCTTCCTCGCCGGCCTCGCCACCACCGCCCTCCTGCTCGCCGCCTGCTCCTCGGGCTCGGACCAGCCCGGTGCCGACGCCTCGACGACCGCGACCGCCGAGGCAGTCGACGGCGGCGACCTGACGTTCGCCATCGGCAACGACCCCATCTCGATCAACCCCGCCGGCATCGGCTCGGGCAACGACACGCTGTACGTCACGCGCCAGCTGGTCGACTCGCTGCTCTGGCAGGACCCGGCCGACGGCTCGCTGAAGCCGTGGCTCGCCACGGCGTGGGAGGCCAACGCCGACTCGACACAGTTCACGTTCACGCTGCGCGACGACGTCACGTTCTCCGACGGGACGCCCTTCGACGCCGACTCGGTGAAGAAGAACTTCGACGACACGGTCGCCGCCGGCGCCAAGAGCTCCGCCGCGGCCAGCTTCCTCGGCTACGTCGGGACGACCGTCGTCGACCCGACCCACGTCACCGTCGCCTTCAAGGCCCCGAACTCGGCGTTCCCGCAGGCCACCACGACCGTCGCGCTCGGCTTCCTCGCCGACTCGACGCTCGCCATCCCGTTCGACGACCGCGCGAGCGGCACGGGCATCGTCGGCACCGGCCCCTTCACGCTGGACCACTACACCAAGGACACCGAGACGGTGCTCACGGCCCGCGACGACTACGCGTGGGGACCGGACGGCCGCGAGAACACGGGCAAGGCGCACCTGAACAGCGTGACGTTCCAGGTGATCCCCGAGGCGGGCGTGCGCACCGGCGCGCTGACCTCGGAGCAGGTCGACGTGATCGGCGGCGTCCAGCCGACCGACATCGAGACGCTCGAGTCGTCGGGCTTCGGCGTCGTGCACCGGGCCAACCCCGGCATCACCTTCGGCCTGACGTTCAACGAAGCCGGCGCCCTGGGGTCCGACCCGGTCGTCCGTGAGGCGATCGCCCTGACCGTGAACCCGACCGAGGTCCGCGACACGGCGCTCAACGACGGGTTCGCCGTCGCCGAGGGCCCGCTGGCCAGCACCACCCCCGGTGTCGCGGACCTGAGCAAGGACCTGGTCACCGACCCGAAGAAGGCCGCGAGCGTGCTCGAGGACGACGGCTGGGCCAAGGGGTCCGACGGCATCTACGCCAAGGGCGGCACGCGCCTGGCCCCCGTGCTGGTGTGGATCACCAACTTCTCCCCCAACCAGACGTCGGTCGAGCTCATCCAGCAGGAGCTCAAGGCCAACGGCATCGACGCCACGCTGTGGAGCGGCGCCGTGCCGGACTTCCAGGCGAAGCTCAAGGAGGGCTCGTTCGACCTGGTCTGGGGCAACCTGAGCCGGGCCGACGGTGACGTGCTGCGGACGCAGTACTCCACGGCGGCGACCAACTTCTACAAGCTGGCCGACCCCGACCTGGAGGCGCTGCTGCAGAAGCAGCTGACCATCAGCGACCCGACCGAGCGCGACGCCGTCCTCGCGGACGCCCAGGAGCGCCTGGTCACCCAGCACCACGTCATCCCGGTGCACGAGCTCACCACGTTCCTCGGTCTGGGCACCGAGGTGCACGCGGTCGAGCTCGGGGCGGACTCCCGCCTCGACCAGCTGACGCAGGCCTGGCTCGGCAGCTGACGGCACGACGAAGGGGGCGGTCCGCATCACGCGGGCCGCCCCCTTCGTCGTCTCCGCCGCAGGTCAGACCGGCACGGCCTCCAGTGCGCCCCACGGACGGGACGGCACCTCGGCCCGCAGCACGGGCGCGACCTCGGCGAAGAAGTGCTCCAGGTGGCCCCGTGCGGCGGCCGGGTCGCTGAGCAGGAAGCTGTCGACGCCGATGCCCAGGACCTCGTTGCCGAACAGCTCGCGGAACCGCAGCAGCTTCTCGGTGACCTGCTCGGCGGTGCCCACTAGGAGCGACCCGTGCTCGGCGAAGTCCTCGAC